>CAWCTS010000012.1:0-243352 GCA_963798515.1 uncultured Alphaproteobacteria bacterium | reverse complement strand
TGATCCGCGCACCGAGCCGTCGCTCGCCAAGGCCGCCGGCCTTTACATGATCTGCACGATCTCGAAGCATCGCGCGGAGCGGCGCGGCTATGCCGACGCCCTAATGTACGACTGGCTCGGCCGCGTCGCGGAATGCACGGGCGCGAATGTTTTTTTCGTGAAGGACGGCGCGCTGCATACGCCGATCGCCGACTGTTTCCTCGACGGCATCACGCGCCAGACGGTAATTGAGCTCGCGAAGCGGCGCGGCGTTCAAGTTTTCGAGCGCCGCATCATGCCGGAAGAGCTCGCCGAGTTTTCGGAGTGCTTCATCTGCGGCACGGGCGCGGAGGTCACGCCGGTCGCGGAAGCGGGACCTTATCGCTTCGAGCCGGGCGCGCTGTCCCGTCAGCTGATCGAGGATTATACGCGCGAGGTGCATCGCTACGCCGAAGGCAACGCGGCGGCCTAGCCGCGCTCGTGATGAGCAAAGCGCCGGAGGCGCCAGCGTTCACGGCGCCGGCTCGAGCAGGATGATGTGCGGATTGAGGGCCGAGGTCGGCTCGATGATGCGCACCGGCCTGACCGTTACGGGAATGTCTTGCGCCGGAATGCCGTATTCCGGCCCGGCGGGGGGCAAGGCGGTCAGCGCCGCAGGGCGGCCTTGGGCGTAGGTGTCGTAATAGCCCGGCCCGCCGGAACCGATCCCCACCTGATAATTCGCATCGTAGAAGCTCGGCCCCGCTGCGGCGAGCCCCACCTCGTAATTCGGATCGTAATAGACGCCGCCGTAATAGACGCCGCCGCCGCCCCAATAGCCTCCCCCGCACGCTCCATCGCCGCATGCATGTCGTTGCCGCCGGCTGTAAATCCCGAAGTCGCCGTAACGCGCGGCCTGCGCCTGATGGGCTCTCCGGCCGCCGGGGAGAGGGGCCCGCCAGCCTGGGGCGCCGGCGCGCGCCACGCCTGGCCCCGGCGGGATCGGATTGGCGTGATGAACCACCGCGCTCCCCTGCGGGCTGCCGGCGCCGCCTCTGCCTGCGCAGAGAGCTTCGCTCGTCGGAAGGGCGAGCGTCGTCGCGATCATGCAAGCGCAGACGGCCTGCTGTTTCAGATTGATACGCATGTTTCCGCCTCCTCGCGCCATTTCGGGCCATCGCGCGCCCCGATGTGGCGAAACGCCTGAATTCGAGACGCCTCAACACCGGCTCGGTCAGAAAGGGCAAGGCGCGGGCCGGCGGAGCGCTCGATCTCTCGGGCGTCCGAGGCGAGTGAGCGATCGAGGTTGACCGCCGCGGGCTCCCACTCCTGGACGGCGAACGCACGCCTTATCGTCGACACCTCTTCACGGGGCCGCCTTCCAACTCTTCAAATCGTCGGTGAATTGATCGATCAACTGCTTGTGGACGTGCGGCATGACGATGAAATGCGCGAGCTTGCCGAATGTGGCGCTCTCTTCCGGCGCAAGATCGTACCGCCTCATGATCTCCTCGGCGGGGCGCTCGAAGAACACTGTGTTGGAATTCGGGTTGCGCCAATTCTTGACGCCCGCGGCGTCGAGCTTTTCGACGAGATAGGCCGAGTTGCTCATCATTTCGTTGGCGACCGCCTGAAAGGCCGTCAGCGGAGTTGATTTGATCTTCCACCAAAATTTCAGCGGAGCGAGACCGCTGCGCGAGCAGGTGATGGTCGGCACGGCGTCGTTGAGATAGGGCACGTGGAAGGGATTGAGGTTGTCGAAGGCTTCCTTGGTGGAGATGAAAATGCCCATGGGCTCGTCGGAGCCGAAGAATTTGTGTCCCGACACGGCGATAGAATTGAATTTCTGCAATTGCTGATTGACGAGCTTCGCGGCCTCGCCGTCGACAAAAATCAGATAGCCGCCAAACAGCGCGGCATCGAGATGGATGTAATGCGGCCCCCTGTGCTTTGCCTTCAAGACCCCAAGAATTGCCGCCTGATCGTCGATCGCGCCCTTGAAGGTCGTCCCGAGCGCGATGACGACGAGCGCCGGCCGCGTGGGGTCGAGCTTGCTCTCGAAATCGGCGACGTCCATCTGGCCCATGTCCGTCGCCTTGATCAGGCGAAGCTCCAAATTCTGCACGTCTGCGAGCTTCTTGATCGAGTAGTGGGCCTCTTCCGAGACATAGACGATGGGGGGAAGGGGCGATTTCGAGAGGAGATATTTCCTGCCGAAATAGACGCCGTGATTGTTTCCGTCGGTGCCGCTCATGGTCACGAAGCCCCAGTAGTCGCGCTCCGGGAAACCATAGAGCCTGGCGAAATAGTCGATGACCTCGTTCTCAAACTCGTGCGTGTTCAGGCTGTAGGGACTTTTCGCTCGTGGATTGCCGACGTTGTTCAGGGAGGCGCGAAACAGCTTGTGCTTGGCGTACCATTCGTAGAACTCGTCGAGCGACGTGTCCTGACTGACGGGATAGCCGGCGATCGTCCGACCTTTTTCAAGCGCTTTTTGCGCAAAATCGTCCAGCCGCTTGAGCTCATCTGGGCTGAGCGCCAGGGCTTGGCCGCAGAAAAGGAGACAAGACAAAAGAACGGCGAAAACCGTCTTCATCGGCAGCATTCCTCTTCCTTTGCAAATCGAAACGGCGCGCCTTTGCGCTCAGCCGTTCACGCGCGCCTTGATGGCGTGCTCGGCGAGAGTCTTGCCGAGCGAAAACACCGCGGGCGCGTGATGCGCGTCGGCGATGACCTGGTCGAAGGATCGCTCGATCCAGGCGCAGTCCTCATCGCTCAGAGTCAGCGAGGGCAGAAGCTTGATCGTCGGATTGCCGTGGCCCGCGACCTGCGTGAGGATTTTGTGATCCTTGAACAGCGGAATGCAGATGAGCTGACCGAAAAGGCCGGAGCTCGCGGCCTCCAGCAGGTTCCAGGTGGCCTTCAGCATCAGCGATTTCGGCGGACCGAACTCCACGCCGATCATCATCCCCTTGCCGCGCACGGCGGAGACGAGCTCGTAATTCTCGGCCATCTTGGTGAGCGAGGCGAGCAGTCTTTCGCCTTTCGCGGCGGCGTTCTCGATGAGCTTCTCTTCCTCGATCACGTCGAGCGTGGCGAGCCCCGCCGCCATCGCCATATCGTTCTTCGAGAAGGTCGAGCCGTGCACAACGGAGCGATCCATACGATCGAAGACCTTGTCGAAAATCCATTTACGCGTGAGCGTCGCGCCAACCGGCGCGTGGCCGCCGGAAAGCGCCTTGGCCAGGACGACGATGTCCGGCTCGACGCCGAAATGCTCGATCGCGAGAAACTTTCCGGTCCGGCCGATGCCCGTCTGTATTTCGTCGGCGACGAAGAGAGTCCCGTATTTCTTGCAGAGCGCCGCCGCGCCGGGCAGATAGTCGGGACCCGGAATGTTGACGCCCTTGCCCTGAATGGGCTCGACGACAAAGGCCGCAATCTCCCGGTCGCGCAAGGCTTCCTCGAGTGCCGCGAGATCGTTGAAGGGGATCTCGCGCGCATTCGGGAGCAGCGGACCGAAGCCCTTCTTGAAGATCTCGTCGCCGTTGAGCGAGAGCGCGCCATAGGTCAGGCCGTGAAAGGAATGCGCGCAATGGACGATCCCGCTGCGTCCGGTCGCGTAGCGGGCGAATTTGATCGCGGCCTCCACCGCCTCCGCGCCGGAGTTCGCGAAAAAGACCTTGTCGAGCCAGGGCGTGCGCTTGAGCAGCCTTTCGGCGAGCATGCCCGCGAGCACGGAGACGTCGAACTGTGCGAGATTGGGCGATGGGAAGTTGAGGACCTCGATGAGCGCGTCGCGCACCTTGGGGTGATTCCGTCCGAGCGCAAAAACGCCATAGCCGCTCATGAGATCGAGATATCGCGCGCCGGCGCGGTCGTAGAGATACGGCCCCTCGCCGCGGACGAATCCAACGTCCCAGCCGATGGTCTTGAGCACGCGCACCCACATTTCGTTGAGGTGCTTCGAGTGAAGGGCGTAGCGCTCTCCCTCGCGCCTTTGCGCGAGCTCGACGAGGCTCTCCTGGGTCGCGTCGTCCCTAAGCTCCGGCTCTTGGCGCGAATTGACGACGTCGGGCGCGTTTGTCATCTCGAGGCTCCAGAAAGCGTCGGCACGAGGGGAAGGGAGCGCGTCGCGGACCGCCGCAAATTTCGCTTTAGCCCATGTTTCACGATGGGTCGAGCGCAAAACGCGCGAGCGAGCTTGGCGTTTCGCCGCGCTTGCGGGGAGCTTTGCCGGGCCTCGTATCCACAACAAAACTCCCATATGGCGGAATTCGCGCGTTGGACAATGCGCGCCAAATGCTATCCTGCGCTGGTTGATTTTGATGTGCGACAGCGTTCGCAGCATCCGGCGCGAAAGCGCCGTCGAGGCGCGAGAGCGTGTTGCGCAGGGCAGGGGAGTTCGTCAGTTGGGCGCAAAATCCGAATTTATTGAAGAGCTGGGCGCGCCTTCGACGGTCGCGGAGGGCGAGGAACACGCCGTCGAGCTGTTTGAGATTGCCGGCGCGATAAAATGGTTCGACGTTTCGAAGGGCTACGGCTTCATTGTGCCGGATAGCGGGCAGGGCGACGTTCTGCTGCATGTGACGACCTTGCGGCGCAGCGGCTTTCAGACGGCGCATGAGGGCGCGCGCGTGGCTTGCGAGGCGCAAAGAGGCCCCAAGGGACTGCAAGTTTTCCGCGTCCTCTCCATGGATGAATCCACCGCCATTCATCCCTCGCAGTC
Organism: uncultured Alphaproteobacteria bacterium; assembly: GCA_963798515.1. Taxonomy (GTDB): domain Bacteria; phylum Pseudomonadota; class Alphaproteobacteria; order Rhizobiales; family Beijerinckiaceae; genus Methylocystis. Next base: position 238,665 of record CAWCTS010000012.1, on the reverse strand, counting down.
CTCCGCGGGGCGGACGCATGTGCAGGTGACGCCGGTCGGCGGCTATGAGATCGCCATCGTGAAATGGTTCAACCGCATTAAGGGCTTCGGCTTTCTGACGCGCGGCGAGGGCACCGAGGATATTTTCCTGCACATGGAGACCGTCCGGCGCTTCGGCCTTGCCGAGCTCAAGCCAGGCGACAGCGTGCTCGTGCGTTACGGCGACGGTCCTAAGGGGCTCATGGCGGCGGAAGTGCGCGCCCTCGATGCGAAAGGCCCGATTTCCCATTGAAGCCGCCGCGTCGCAACGGAACCCCCCGATGAGCAAGGACCCCGTGAGGCTCGCAGTGCGTCTGGCGGCGGCTTTCGCCCTGGCCGCGCTGGTCCTGGGCGCCTTGGCGCCGCGTGTCGTGGCGGAGGAGCAATCCGCGCCCGTCCAGACCGAGCGGCTCGAGATCGTCACCGCCTCGGGGCCGCACGCCTTCAACGTCGAGGTGGCGCGTAACGAGAAAGACCGCGCGCGCGGGCTCATGTTCCGCCGTTCCTTGCCCCAGGATCACGGCATGCTGTTTGTCTTTGAAACCGAGCGGCCCATCGCGATGTGGATGAAGAACACCTACATCCCGCTCGATATGGTGTTCGTCTCGCGTAAGGGCCGGGTGACGTCGATCGCGCGCGGCGCGATCCCGCTGTCGGAAACGATCATTCCTTCGGGCGGTCCCGTCTATGCGGTGATCGAGCTTGCCGCGGGCGCAGCCGATGCGATCGGGCTTTCCGTGGGCGATCACGTGCGCCATGCGGAATTCACCCACTGAGATTTTGTCAGAGCGAGGCCGCCGCGGCGCGCATCTTTTCGAACCCCTGCGCGAGATCGGATTTCAGATCCTCGACGTCCTCGAGGCCGATCGAGAAGCGTAAGCAAGGGCCGCCCGGCGCGAACTCTGTCGCGGTGCGAGTCTTGGCGCAGTCGAAGGGGATGACGAGGCTCTCGTAACCGCCCCAGGAATAGCCGATCCCGAAAAGCGTCAGCGCATTGAGGAAGGCGTCGACGCACGGCTTGGGGATTGGATGAAGGACGAGCGAGAAAACGCCCGCCGCGCCCGAGAAATCGCGCTTCCACAAGGCGTGGTCCGGATGGCTCGGCAAAGCCGGGTGCAGCAAGCGCTGCACCTCGGGCCTCTCTTCCAGCCATTGCGCGATCTCGAGCCCGGCGCGTTGCTGCTCGCGCAGGCGCAGCTCCATCGTGCGCAGGCCCCGCAGCGCGAGAAAGGCGTCGTCGCCGCCGGAGACCATCGCGAAAGCGTCGAAAGTGTTGCGCAGGCGCGCCGCCCATTTCGCATTGGCGGAGACGAGGCCCATCAGCAGGTCGGCGTGTCCCGAAAGATATTTCGTGCCGGCTTCGACATTGATGTCGACGCCGCGCTCGAAGGGCGGAAAGAAGAGGGGCGTGGCCCAGGTGTTGTCGAGGATGACGCAGGCGCCGCGCATGGCCGCGGCTTGCGCGATCGCCGGCACGTCCTGCACCTCCATGGTCAGCGAGCCCGGGGATTCTGTGAGGATCGCGCTCGTGTTCTCGCGCAGCAACGCCGCGACGCCCGCGCCGAGGCGTGGATCGTAATATTGCGTTTCGACCCCAAACCGCTTGAGCACGCCGTCGCAGAAGATGCGGGTAGGGCCATAGGCCGAGTCGCTGACGAGCACGTGATCTCCAGCCTTCGTCGCCGTCATGAGGGCGAGCGCGATCGCTCCGAGCCCCGAGGGGACGAGCACCGTCGTCTTCGCGCCGCTGATCTCGCTCCAGGCTTCCTCGAGCGCCCGCGTGGTCGGGGTGCCCTTTGTCGCATAGGTGTAGGGCTGGCGATGGCGCTCGAAGTCCTCGACGGTCGGAAAGAGCACGGTCGAGCCGCGGAAGACGGGGGTGTTGATAAAGCCTTGATGCGTGGCGGGATGACGGCCCGCGTGCGCGAGGAGCGTGCGGCGAGACTTTTTTCGCCCTGATTCCCCGCTACCCTCCGTCATCGCTTCCTCCTGCGCCTCACCCGGTCCGGTCCGCCCGGCGTCCCCCATCTTATGCCGAGTCGACGATGAAATTCTCAATCCTCCTCTTCTTGCTCGTCGCCTTCGCGCTCGTCGGCGGGGCGCCGCGCGCGGCGGCTCAGCTGGAAGCGAAGCCCTCCTCGACTCTCCAGGAGATCCGGAAGAGGGGGGCGGTGGTCTGCGGCGCGAGCGTTCCATCGCCAGGCTTCGCATTGCTGGACGGCGCGGGGAGCTGGAGCGGATTCGACGTCGATTTTTGCCGGGCCCTCGCGGTCGCGGTTCTCGACGATCCTCTGAAGTTCCGCATAGAGCCTTTGGATCGCAAGCAGCGGCTGACCGCCCTGCACTCGGGCGAGGTGGATGTCCTCCTCTCCGGCGCGCCCTGGACGCAGACGCGAGAGGCGGGTCACCAGCTTCTTTACGCCTCCATAACCTTCTTTGGCGGGCAGGGGCTGCTATCGCGCCGCGCCGGGGCGGACGGTGCGCCCTGGCTCGCGGCGGGCGGAGCGCCGCGCGTCTGCGTTCAGCAGGGCGGCGCCTCCGAGCTCAATCTGGCCGAATTCTATCGGCAGCATGGCTCCGCCTATTCACCGATCTCTTTCGCCTCGCTGGAGGAAGCGGCGCAGGCCTACGACACCGGGGCCTGCGACCTGTTGTCGGCGGATGTCGTCGAGCTGCACGAGTGGCGCGCGCGGCTGCAGAAGCCCGACGATCATGTCGTCCTCACGCAGCTTCTCTCGAAATCTCCGGTTGGGCCGATCGTGCGCCAAGGCGACGATCAATGGTTCAACGTCGTGCGCTGGACGCATTTTGCGATGGTCGAGGCCGAAGAGTTCGAAGTGGGGACGAAGACCGTCGACGCGGCGCTGAGCTCGGAAAACGCGGATCTGCGCCGTCTCGTCGGCAGTGACGGCGATTTCGGCGAGGGCCTGGGGCTGCGCCCAGACTGGGCCTACCGCGTCATCCGCGAGATCGGCAATTATTCGGAGGTTTTCGAGCGCAACCTCGGAATGTCCTCGCCCTTTGCGATGGAGCGTCGCCAGAATGCGCTCTGGACCAAAGGCGGCCTGATGTATGCGCCGCCGGTGCGCTGAGGCCGCCGCGCGCGGCGCGCCCCGGCAGACTCTCTCCAAGCCCTCGGCATGGAGACCCTCGCCTGATCTCATATCTGCCGGAACCAGACACGGCCTTTCCAAGGGGCCCGCCATCAGATAAAATCACTTGCCGGAGATTATCTAAATCCTGTATAAAAAAATGAGATTGTCAGGAATTGCTTCGGGAGGATTGCGTGCCGAGCCAAGAAGATTCAGCAAGGTGCTTTTTCACAACGGCGAGGGAAACCGGGCTTGCGCTGAGGCTTGACGACAAGCACCACGCCTTGCTCTCGTCCTATCTCTTGAACCTGTGGAGAGGTCCCGAGGCCGTTCGAAAGCTCATCGTGGCAGACGTTCGTCTCTGGATCGAACTGGGCGCAACCGAGCGCGCCGCTGACGGATTCCTGGTTTTGAGACAGTTCCTGTCCGCTTTCCCGGAAGCGAGGACTGAGGTCAGATCGAGAGATCCTCGCAAGCCTGTCCTTTCCCATGTCAAAGATCGCCGCCGCCGCCAGCCGCGATCGGCTTCGTGCAGTCGCGCTTCGAGCCGATGAATCCCAGGTCGGCGCGGTAATCCAGGCGCCGACTTCGGCGCTTGGCTTCGGCGACGTTCCCATGCGTCCGCCGTCGCTCGCTTTGTGCGCTGGCAAACGCCCCTCGTCCCGCGACTCGCCTAATCTCGCTTCATGCCGATCCGAGGGAAAAGGGTGATGGACGAGCTGACGGAGGACGCCGAAGCGCATGAGCTGGCGTCGGCGCGAACGCCCCTGAAGCTGCGCACGGTGCTCGCGGAGATCGCCGAGCACGCCTGCGAGCCGGGTTTCAGCGCAATGAGCGTCGCGGAAAAATACGGCGTGACGGAACGAGAGGTTCGCCGGCTGCTCAAGAAGACCGGGAAAAGCTTCTCAGATCACAAGTTGAGGCGCCGGCTCGAGCGCGCGCGCGACATGCTAGGCGATCCCGCGACGGCGCATCTCGCCGTGCCGGATATCGCCTTGCGCGTGGGATTCAGCGACCCCGAGAGCTTTGACGCCAATTATCGCCGGCGTTTCGGGATGGAGCCAAAGGCGGCGCGGGGGGAAAGCGGCGCGTGATCGCCAGCCTCACGCGCTAGCGGGGCCTGCGCTCCAGGCCGTTCCACCAATCTTCCAGCGCGCCGATCTCGAGCGTGACGAAGGTCGCCACATCGCCCGCGAACTCAGCCCATTCGGCCAGAAAATGCGGGGAAACGCCGGTCACGACGGGCGTCCTCGTCGCCATGGCGATCCTGAAGGCGTCGCAGAGGCCGCCCTTCTCCGCCTCCTGCTTGGAGAATTTGCTGATGGCGAGGAGATCCACTCCCCGCCGGGCGGCGCGTTCGACGGCGCCGCAGGCGAGCGCCAGCTCGCCCGCATCCAGGTTGCAGGCCGAGGAGCCAGGCCCCAGATCCTGAGAAATCGGGTAGATCGCGCCATTTTCGAGGTCGCGCAGCACGATCCGCGGCCGGCTCCCCGGACCTTCGTTGAGTTGCGTCTGCACGACGCCCGCGATCGAATGGCCTTTCGCTTTGAGCGATGCGGCGAAGGTCTCGATCAGGGCCTGCGTCGCGGCGCTATCCTCATAGCGCAGCGCCGCGATCGTCGGCTTTTTAGGGGGGAGCGCGTTGGCTGTCACGGTCGCCTCGTCTGACGCGTTGGATTTCGCAGCATACGAACAAACTAGCTCCAAAAGCAGCAAATGCGATTGATTCGCGAAAACCTCGAGGAGCGCGCCGTGAATAGCCCGTTTTTCGCAGCGCGCTCAAGGCGGCACTTGCATTGGCGGTCGCGCCGCCCGATTTGCTATAGGGCTAAGAGCTGAGCCGGGAGCGGCCCGTGAAGAAAAAGCCCAACATCGCGCCGAAAACGGCGGCAAGCGGCGGCGCCGTCGACGCTTTCCTCGAGGAGATGAAGACTTTGGCGCCGGCGCAGGGGGCGGGCCGGGGTCGTCTCGTCTTCGCCCTCGATGCGACGATGAGCCGGCAGCCGACATGGGATCTCGCGCAGTCGATCCAAAGCGAGATGTTCCTCGCTGCGGCCGCGCAGGGCGGCCTCGACGTTCAGCTCGTCTATTTCCGCGGTCTTACGGAATGTCGGGCCTCACGCTTCGTCTCGGACGGCAAGGGCCTGGCGGCGCTGATGGCGGGGATATCCTGCCGGGCGGGTCTCACCCAGCTCAGCAAGGTGCTCCGCCACACGCTCGACGAGGCGCGGGCGCGGCCCGTCGCGGCCTTGATTTACATCGGCGACGCAATGGAAGAGAATCCGGACCGGCTGGCTTCCGCCGCCGGCGAGCTCGGACTGCTTGGCGTCAAAGCCTTCATGTTTCAGGAAGGCTCGGATCCGGCGACGGAGCGCGTCTTCCGCGAGATCGCGCGTCTCTCGGGCGGCGCCTACGCTGCGTTCGACGCGGCGTCCGCACAGAGGCTCGCCGCCCTGTTGAAGGCCGTCGCGGCCTACGCCTCCGGCGGGAGAGCCGCCCTGGAGCGGCGCGCGCGTGACGGCGAGGCGGCGGCGACTTTGCTGCTGTCCCAGATTTAAAAAGGCTGGCTGGAGAGAAGGAAGCTTGGGAATGCCCATTCTCCTTGGAGTTGTCGCGGCGGCGCTCACCTACCTTCTGCTGCGCGCCTATACGCAAGCTTCGCCGCGCGCCCTGGCGAAGGGCCTGCGCTACGGCGGCGGGGTGCTGGCGGCGCTCGTCGGAGGGCTGCTCGTGCTGCGCGGCGCGATCGCGCCGGGCCTCGCCATTCTCGGCTTCGGCCTGTGGCTCATCGATTTTTCGGCTTTGACCGCGAGGGGCTTCCGTCCCGCGGGTCGGGGCGCTGCGGGCGTCTCGCGGGTGCGCACCGCCATCATCGAGATGGAGCTCGACCGGGCGACCGGCGCGATCCGCGGGACGGTGCTGGCCGGCCCGCAGGAGGGGATGCCCTTCAATCAGCTGACGCGCAGCCAGCTGATGTCGCTCTACGATTTCTGCCTCACCGACGATCCGCAGGGGGCCCGGCTGCTAGAGGCGTATTTCGACCGCCGGTTTGCCGGATGGCGTCAGGCAGAAGAGCGAGGCGGAGACGCGCGGAGCGGCGGCGCTCGCCGCCGACAGTCGATATCCGAGGATGAGGCTTACGAGATATTGGGACTTAAGAAGGGCGCGCCGACGAGCGAAATAGCGCGGGCGCACCGAGATCTGATGAAGAAGCTTCATCCAGATCATGGCGGGACGACCGACCTCGCCGCGCGGGTCAACGAGGCCAAGGATGTTCTGATGCGCGGGCGACAGAGTTAGCCCCGCCTGCCGCTGCACGCTTTTGGCGCGGAGGGGGAGCTTTCTCGTCACGTCCTCGTGCTGCGTCGCAAAGGACATTGGGCGGCTCCCCTAGTTCTTCGTTGCGAAGCAGGAGAAGCCGGAGCGTTTCAGCTCGCGGCAGGCCGCCTCGGCGCTGTCTTCGCCGAGCCCGGCGAAGCGGGCGCGATAGAGCGTCTCGGCGCCCTTGCGAACCTTTTCCGTGAAGGCCTTCGCTCCGGCGAGGCCATGCGCCTCGCTGCGGGCTCGCGCCAAAAGATCCTGGGCTTTTTCGATCCCATCCGTCGCGCCGAGCTGGATCATCCAGCCGGGGTGCGCCGGGCGCGACGTGTCCGCGTGCACAGCTTGAGGCCTATCGCTCGTCGGTTGTTTCAGAGCCGAGGGCGTCGTGGGCGCCACGGCCACATGCGTCACGCTCTTTCCGCCGGCGCTGGCCGTCGTCGTCGAACCGCCCACGGCCCGCGGATGCGCTCCCGCCTGCGCGTCGGAGTGCTTCTCGGAGACGAAAGCCGGGCGCACCTTCGGCTCGACGGGCTCCGCCGCGGTCGCCGGCGCTTTCTGCGCGACGTTTCGCGCCGTCTCGGGAGCGCTTTCCTCAGCTTCGTTCTCGAGCGGCCGGGCATAGGCCATGCCTTCCTGGCCCGCACGGGCGGGCGGGATCGAGGCGGTGGGCTCCGCCGTTTCGACGCTCTCATCCTCCGAGACGGGTTGCGCGGTCTTCTGGGTTCCGCCCGCGCCGATGTGACGCGAGATCAGCGAGGCCATATAGGCGTCCCGCGCCGCGGCGGTTCTGCCGCCGAGCACGACCGCCACGATATGATGGCCGCCGCGCCGCACCGAGGTCAGGAGATTGAAGCCCGAGGCGTTGGTGTAGCCGGTCTTGATGCCGTCCATCCCCTCGATGCGGTCGAGAAGATGGTTGTGATTGCGCATGACCTCGCCCTGGTAAGCGAAGGAGTGCGTCGAGAAATACCGGTAATATTTCGGAAAACGCTCCTGAATGGCGCGGCCGAGCAGGGCCAGGTCATGCGCCGTCGTGACTTGCGTCGGATTGGGCAGTCCGGAGGCGTTGGCGAAATGCGTGTCGCGCATCCCGAGCGCATGCGCCTTCGCCGTCATCATCTGGGCGAAATGCTCCTCGTCGCCGCCGACCGCCTCGGCGATGGCGACCGCGATGTCGTTGGCGGATTTCGTGACGACCGTCTTGATCGCGTCCTCGACCTCGATCGTCTCGCCCGGCTCCAGATTGAGCTTGCATGGCGCTTGCGCGGCGGCGTGCTGGGAAATGCGCAGGGGAGAGTGAAGGTTCAGCCGCCCCGCTTCGAGTTGCTCGAACAGCAGATAGAGCGTCATCACTTTCGTGACCGAAGCCGGATGCCGCTGCTGATCCTCATTGAGCGCGTAGAGCGTGCGGCCGCTATTGGCGTCCACGACGATCGCTGCGAAGCCGGGGGGAGACAGGTAGCGTCCGCCGGATTCTTGGTGCGGCGCAGTATGAGCGACATGCCGGCCGTGACCCCAGAAAGCCGGCCGAACCGCCCGGGGGTGGGCCACGCGAAAGGCTAGACGCTGGCGGCCATAGGCGGCGCCATAATAATGATGGCGGGCTTGCGCGCTATCATTGTATGTGACTAGCAAAAATGCGCTTAGCACGAGCAAAAACCGTAGCGCTCTATTCGGTTTTACGTGCTGAAGGACGCCGAACGTCATCATCTTGCCAGTCCGATTTCCTGAACGACTCGCCTCGTGCCCAGGCCGCAGGAAGGGGGCGTGGCCAAGACATCACAGTCGACAAGAATAGCGGCGCGCGGTTACTCGACCGTTAAACGGCCCGCGCAAGCTTGGCTATTGTGCTCTGCAGCATATCGCTTGACGGACTATTGTGCACTGCGGTATAAACCGTCCGTCAAGGCCGCTCTCTCTCCCCGCATGGGGCTGGAACACGGGGCGAGCCGCAAGGGCAAAGGACAATACAATGGTCGCATCTTTCGATAATGTGCAGCTCCTCGGCAAGGACCAATTTGAGGCCGCCTCCGCCACGGCTTCGGCTCTCGCCAAGGGCTGGCAGGGCATCGCCGCCGAGACTCAGGACTACTCCAAGAAGTCCTTCGAGAAGGGCCGCGCCTTCGCCGAGAAGCTCCTGGGCGTGAAGAAGTTCGACGAGGCTGTCGCGCTGCAACAGGAATACGCCAAGAGCGCCTATGAGGATTTCGTCGCGCAGGCGACGAAGCTCGGCGAGCTTTACACCGATCTGGCCAAGGAAGCGTTCAAGCCCCTCGAGTTGGCCGCCAAGACTTTCGCTCCCGCCGTGAAGACCTTCGGCTCTGCGGCGGAATAAATCGCTTAACAACGCTCATTGAGGATTGCGGCTCCGGCGCCCCGATTGAGGGGCTGCCGTAGAGGCTCGAGAGCGTGCTGATCGGGTTTCCCGTTTCAAAACTTGGCCCAAGCCGCGCGGCGCGGTTTGGGCTTATTTTTTTTTGCGAACGGTAGGCGCGCGCGCCGCGTCGATCCACAAAAACTCATGGCGGGGGCTTTGACCCCGCGAGGGGCCTTGCGCGAGAATGGCGCGCATGAGCCTCGATCCCGCCTTCGTGCATCTCCACGTGCACACCGCCTTCTCGCTGCGCGAGGGCGCGCTGGGGCTTGCGCGCCTTGTCGAGCTCGCCGAGCGGGACGGCCAGCCGGCCATCGGCGTCGCGGACACGAATAATCTCTTCGCCGCGCTGGAATTGTCCGAGAAAGCGGCCAAGGCGGGGTTGCAGAGCCTGCCCGGCGCGCAGCTCACGGTCGACTTCGAGGAAAGCGTTGAGCGCAGCCCGGGCAGAAGAGACCGCGCTTTCGGCAATCTCGTCCTCATCGCCAAGTCGCGCGTCGGCTATCTCAATCTGATGCGGCTTTGCTCCCGCGCGCATCTCGCGGCGCAGCCGGGGGAGCCGCCGGCCCTCACGCTCGCCGATCTGGCTTGCGACGGGGCGGACATCCTCGCGCTCACGGGCGGCCCGCAGGGCGCGCTCGATCCGCTCGTCGCCCAAGGACGCGCTGACGCGGCGGAAGCGCGACTCAAGGCCCTGGCGGCGCTGTTTCCCGACCGGCTCTATGTCGAAATTCAGCGGCATGGACAGGCCTCCGAGCGGGCGGCGGAGGCGCCGCTCCTCGATATGGCTTATCGCCTCGGTCTTCCGCTCGTCGCAACCAATGAGCCCTTCTTTGCGACGCGCGCCGATTTCGAAGCGCATGACGCGCTGCTCTGCATCGCGGAAGGGACTGTCGCGAGCCAGGCAGATCGGCGCCGCTTGACGCCGGAGCATTACTTCAAGACGCGCCAGGATATGCGAGGGCTCTTCGCCGATCTGCCGGAGGCGCTCTCGAGCAGCGTCGAGATCGCGCAGCGCTGCGCCTACCGTCCCTCGACCCGCAATCCGATCATGCCGCGTTTTTTGCGCGCCGATCCAGAGGCTGGCAAGGATCAGCTCGATGCGCGGGAGGCGGAGGAACTACGACGGCAGGCGCGCGAGGGCCTGGAGGCGCGTCTCTCGGTCACAGGCCCGGCGCCGGGCCTCGCGCGCGCCGACTATGACGCGCGACTCGAGTTCGAGCTCGGCGTCATCGAGAAGATGCGCTTTCCGGGCTACTTCCTGATCGTCTCCGACTTCATCAAATTCGCGAAGTCGCAAGGAATACCGGTCGGGCCGGGCCGCGGCTCCGGCGCCGGCTCGCTCGTCGCTTATGCGCTGACGATCACCGATCTCGATCCCTTGCGTTTCGGCCTGTTCTTCGAGCGCTTCCTCAATCCCGAGCGCGTCTCGATGCCGGATTTCGACATCGATTTCTGCCAGACGCGGCGCGGCGAGGTCATCGACTATGTGCGCCAGCGCTATGGCGCCGATCGCGTCGCGCAGATCATCACCTTCGGCTCTTTCCTGGCTCGCGGCGTGCTGCGCAGCGTCGGCCGCGTGCTCGAAATGCCGCTAGGCCAGGTCGACAAGATCGCCAAGCTCGTTCCGCAAAATCCCGCCAAGCCCGTGACTTTGAAAGAGGCTCTGGCGAGCGAGCAGAAACTGCGCGAGGCGGTCGAGGAGGACCCGCGCGTGGCGCGGCTCTTCGAAATCGCGAGCGTGCTCGAAGGCCTTTACTCCAACGCCTCGACTCATGCGGCGGGCATCGTGATCGCCGATCAGCCGCTCGACGAGGTGACGCCGCTCTATCGCGACCCGAAGTCCGACATGCCGGTCACCCAGTTCAACATGAAATGGGTCGAGCCGGCGGGGCTCGTGAAATTCGACTTCCTCGGCTTGAAGACGCTGACCGTGCTCGCGACGGCGACCGCGCTCGTGCGCAGGCGCGTTCCGGACTTCGAGGTGGAGAAAATTCCTCTCGACGATCCGCAGACCTACGCGATGCTGGGGCGCGGCGAGACGGTCGGCGTGTTCCAGCTGGAAAGCGCCGGCATGCGCAAGGCGCTCGTCGAGATGCGCGCCGACCGTTTCGAGGACATCATCGCGCTCGTGGCGCTCTACCGGCCCGGCCCGATGGCGAACATCCCGACCTATTGCGCGGTCAAGCACGGCGAGGAGGAAGCGGACTATCTGCATCCCAAGATCGAGCCCATTCTCAAGGAGACCTTCGGCGTCATCATCTATCAGGAGCAGGTGATGCAGATCGCGCAGGTCCTCTCTGGCTACTCGCTCGGCGAGGCGGATAATCTGCGCCGCGCCATGGGCAAGAAGATCAAGGCGGAGATGGACAAGCAGCGCGACCGTTTCGTCAACGGCGCGCTGGAGCGCGGAGTCGACAGAGCGAAGGCCGAGGAGATTTTCGAGCTGCTCGCCAAATTCGCCGACTATGGCTTCAACAAGAGCCATGCGGCGGCCTATGCGCTGATCGCCTATCAGACCGCTTGGTTCAAGGCGCATTACCCAACCGAGTTCCTTGCGGCGTCGATGACCTTCGACATGGCCGACACGGACAAGCTCGCCGAATTCCGCCAGGAGGCGATGCGTCTCTCCATCGTGGTCGAGCCGCCCTCCGTCTTGCGCTCGGGCGTCGATTTCGACGTGGCGGCCGGCCGGGACGTAAAGCTCGCGATCCGCTATGCGCTCTCGGCGATCAAGGGCGTGGGCGAGGGGCAGGCGCGCTCGATCGTGGAGACTCGCGGCGAGACGCCCTTCACGAGCCTTGCGGATTTCGCGCGGCGCATCAATCCGCGCGAGGTGAACAAGAAGGTTTTGGAAAATCTCGCGGCCTGCGGCGCTTTCGACGAGCTTCTCGCCGATCGCGCGCGCGTCTTTGCAGGCGTCGAGACGATTCTCGCCTCCGCCAACCGGCATCAGGACGATCGCTCGCTCGGGCAGAACGCGCTCTTTGGCCTCGAGGCGCGCGAGGAGCTGCCGCTGCCCAAATGCCCGCCCTGGAGCGCCGCCGAGACGCTGCAGCGCGAGTTCGACGCGGTGGGCTTCTTTCTCTCCGGCCACCCGCTTGAGGCCTATAGCTCCGTGGCGAAGCGCCTGCGCCTGCAGCGCTGGAGCGAGTTTTCGGCCTCCGTGCGGCGCGGCGCGAGCGCGGGAAGGCTCGCCGCGGTCGTGCTGGAGCGCGCCGAGCGGCGAACCAAATCCGGGTCGAAGATGGGCGTCGTGCAGCTCTCCGACGAGAGCGGGCAATATGAGGCGATCCTCTTTGCCGAAGGGCTCGCGCAATATCGCGACATGCTGGAGAAGGGCGCGGCCGTGCTGCTCACGCTGTCCGGCGCGCTCGAAGGCGACGACGTGCGCGCGCGCATAGTGACCGTCGAGAGCCTCGCCGCGGCCGCCGCAAAGCAGCAGAAGGGGCTGCGCATTTTCCTGCGCGACGCCTCTCCGCTCGAGCGCATCCGCACGCGCCTGTCGGCGAAGGGGGAGGGCGAGGTCACGCTCGTCGTGATGCGTCCGACGGAGGGCGAGGAGATCGAGATCCGGCTGCCCGGCGGCTATCAGGCGAGCGCCGCCGTCGCCGACGCGCTGAAGGCGATATCGGGTGTCGTCTCCGTCGAGCACGTCTAGGGGCGCCTCACGGGCGACCCGTTGAAGGGTCTCGGTCGCAAGCCGCTGCCGTCGCCTGCCGAAGGCGTCTCTCCACCCTCGGGGCCTCGGCGTCTCCGATATCGTTAGCTTGGCCACCCTGACCGGCAGGAGCCGCCCCCGGTAAGGGCTGCCCCACGCGGACTCCGCCATTCTCCATAACTAACTGAAATATATAGTTTATAGGCGTTAACTATAAATCGGGGAAGGCGCAGCGTTGCGCGAGAGGACGTGGTTCAGACCCTTTGTGGTCTATAAACAGCATCATTGAAAGGGGCCAAATGAGGCGAGGTTTATAAATTCTTAAGGATGCGGTTTCTTAACCATATCCGGAGACTTGTGCGGTTTATTAAACATGAATGTCTCGCGCGGCGCCCGGGCGCATGCACACAGCCGAACGCGCTTTCCAAGTGGGCGGAGATGACGGGGCAGGGGATTTCGCCTCGGGCTCGGGCGCGCTACATCTTAGAGATGCCGCACAGCATCGATCTGCTCGCCAACGATCCCCGGCCGCGCCTGCGCCACCCCGAGAAGGCGCACAAGCCCGACAATCCCGTGGCGCGAAAGCCAGACTGGATCCGCGTCAAGGCGCCGGGCTCGGCGGGCTTTCGCGAAACCGGCTCGCTGCTGGCGGCAAAGGGGCTTGCCACCGTCTGCCAGGAGGCGGCCTGTCCGAATATCGGCGAGTGCTGGGAGAAGAAGCAGGCGACCTTCATGATTCTCGGCGCGGTCTGCACGCGCGCCTGCGCCTTCTGCAATGTCGCGACGGGACTGCCCCGCCCGCTCGATCCAGAGGAGCCGCGCCGCGTCGCCGAGGCCACGCGCGATCTTGGCCTCGCGCATGTTGTCGTGACCTCGGTCGATCGCGACGATCTCGAGGATGGCGGCGCCGCGCATTTCGCCGCGACGATTGGCGCGATCCGCGCGCTCGCGCCGCAGGCGACGGTCGAGGTGCTGACCCCCGACTTTCTGCGCAAGCCCGGCGCGCTCGAGATCGTCGTGGCGGCGAAGCCCGATGTCTTCAACCATAATCTGGAGACCGTTCCGCGCCTCTATCCGACGATCCGCCCCGGCGCGCGTTACTTCCACTCGCTGCGCCTGTTGCAGCGCGCAAAGGAGCTCGATCCCACGATCTTCACAAAGTCGGGAATGATGGCCGGGCTCGGCGAAGCCAAAGTGGAGGTCATGCAGGTGATGGACGATCTGCGCACGGCGGAAGTGGATTTCCTGACACTCGGCCAATATCTGCAGCCCTCGAAGAAGCACGCCGAGGTCGCGGCTTTCGTCACGCCGGACGAATTCAGGTCCTATGAGGCGCTCGCTTACGCCAAGGGCTTCGCGCTCGTCTCGGCTTCGCCCTTGACCCGCTCGTCGCATCACGCGGGGGCTGATTTCGCGCGGCTCAAGGCCGCGCGGGAAGCGAAGCTCTCAAAGACGCTCCCCGGAGGTTAGGCCAGGCGCGAGCCTATCCATCCGTTTCGGAGCCCGCGGGTTTCAAAGCCCGCGAGAGCGCATAGACCCTCAGCGCAGAGGAGAGATTGGCGCGGCCCCGCCCGGCGTCGACCTTGGCCACAAGCGCGGCGAGCGAGGAGCCGTCTTCGGCGGCGAGGCGGCGGAGCGCCTCCCAAAAGGCCCGTTCCAGGGAAACGCTGGTCTTGTGTCCGGCGATGGCGATCGAGCGCTTTTGCGGCGGACCAGGATCGAGGGAGCCATCGGGCGGCCGAGGCTCGAGCTCGCTCGTCACGCGTCTTGCGCCGGAGCGGCGGACGTTTCAGGCGCGTCGGAGGAAGACTCCAGGCGATGGGCGTCGAGACGCGCGCGATCCAGATCCATCTGCGCTTCGCTCGCCCGGCGCTCGGCCTTGGTTCGGCCGAAAGCGAGCCGATTGGCTTCTGCGGCCTGGTCCTTAGCGGCTCTCTCGCGGGCCTTGCGCGCGCGGCGCAGATTGAGAAGATCGCCCATCGGCTTGAGGGTCAGTTCTTCTTTCGGAAGGCGTCGATCGAGACGATCTTGTCGCCGGCCGAGGGAGCGGGGACCGCTTCGCCCGACGGCTCGCGCGGCGACGGCTTGGCTTGGGCCTCAGGCTTTGCGGCAGACGGCCCCGCGACTTTCGGAGACTCGGCGGCGTCCTCGTCCTCCTCCTCGCCCTCAATGTTGAATTGAAAGCTGAAGTTCGCCGCCGGATCGGCGAAGGCGCGCAAGGCCGAGAAGGGGACGTGCAGCGTCTCCGGCACAGAGCGGAAGAACAGCGTTACGGAGAAGCTGTCCTCATTGACCACGAGGTTCGAGAATTGGTGCTGGAGGATGATCGTCATCTCCTGCGGCCATTCTCTCTGCAGCCTGGGCGAGATTTTCACGCCCCGCGCGTCTGTGCGGAAGGCGATGACGAAATGGTGCTCGCCCGGCAGCTCGCCGGTCGCCGCAACCTGCGACAGGACCGTGCGCACGACGCCGAGATAGGCGTTTTGCACAAGGAGGTCGTAACGAAAGAAGGGATCCGCGGCCATCACGCTTCGAGCGACTTAGAGGTCAAGGCGCTCGCCGTCGAGCCGGCGCCTATGGAAAGTGGAGGCTTCTGTTGCCAGGCGCCTCCGAGCCCCGCCTGAAGGCGCTAACCCTCAGGACTTGATTCCCAGTGTAGGCGCCGCATTACGCGGCGACGGCCACCGGAGCATAGTTGTCGTTGGCAACTATAGGTTTGACCCGATAACGGCGGTATCATGCCGAGCGAAAAATCTTCCTTTACGCCCTCGTCAATCCTATTTCGCCCCCACCCCAGACCGTCCAGGCCGGTCTCGGGTGGAGGCGCCGGGTACCGCCCCCGGGTCCGATAGGTTTATTCCGAAGCTCGTTTATCGCCATAGCCGCCGCAAGCGACAGCAGGGCTTATATAGGCCTTTGTGAGGAAATGTAAAAGGTCTTTGATTGAGGCTTGGGAGGCGCGTCAGAGCGCGACCTCGTCCGTGTCCAAGTCTAAGGCGGCGTGAGGCTCCACGGCAACGAAGCCGCCGCCATGATTCATCGCCGCGGTGTTGGACATCATCCCCACAAGATCGTTCGGGTGGATGAACTTTTCCGCAAAACACGGAAAGCGCTGGGGATCGAAGATTCTTCGCAGCCAATCGACCACCACCATGTGTCGCGACGAATTGCGCAGATCGGGGTGGTAAGTGAGCCAAATTTCCAGAGAATTTGAGACGCCAATATCCAGCGGGATCAATTTCGCTCCCAAGCTCAGCGCGTAGGTGGGAAGAAAGCCGATCCCCGCGTCCCTCTCGACTGCGTAAAGCACCGCCGAGCTGGAGTTCGTCGCGACGCCCACGATGCCCTCTAAGGTCTCGACGCCAAGCGCTCGCTCATAGATTCCCGGCGCCAGGAGAGGGCTTACCTGCTGAATGAAGCGATGCCTCTTGGCCTCTTCCAACGAAGAGGGCAGCCCATAAAGCTCACGGTAACCTAAAGAAGCGAAGGGATAGATATGGAGGTGGCCCAGGCGGACGCTGATGAGGTCGGGCCGTTCGGGACGCAGGAACTGCACCGACATGTCCGCCTCGAGGCGGCCGATGTCGGTATGCTCCATAGTGGCTTGCAATTCGAAGGTCAGCCGTCGGTTCGCTTTCTGGAAGTCGAGCAGGCGCGGCAGGACCCAGTAGGTCCCGAGGCCCTCGGTAATGGCGACGCGCACATGCCCACGCACCCCGGCCGAAGAGATCTTGGACTGCCTCTCTATGCTCATCGCCGCGCGTTCCATGGCGCGTGCGTGATCTACAACGGAACAGCCCTCGTCGGTTAAGGTCACGCCGTCCGTCAACCGATTGAAGAGTCTAAGTCCGATGGAGGCTTCTAAACGGGTGATTTTTCTTACGATTGTCGCGGAGTTCTACTTTCAGAAGTTTCCCCGCCTTCCGGAAGCTTCCGGACTCCGCGCAGATCAGGAAAAACCTCAAATCGTCCCAGGAAAGTTGGCTGAGGGAGGGTGGGCGTTCACGGTGCTGCATTTTTGCGGCGCCTCATTGCAGATTTGTGTGCACGGTTTTTTTGCGCGTTTGGATTAATGTCCACGAATAGGACGATTCACAGGAGCGTGCAATGGAGTGTGAACCGGGTTCGAGGTCGACTGAGGGATTCGGTGCTGCGGCGGCGCCGGCGCCCGTGCGGCGCCGGCGTCGCCTCGATGATATCCCTACGAGCCGCACGCTCGAGGTTCGGCCCGCGCTCGACGAGGAGTTGTTGCAGCTTGCCGAGCTTTTATCGGAATTGATACCTGGCTTGCAGGCGCCATTTGCGTCTTTTGAAAGCATTCATTTATATTCACAAAGTATATATTCAGTATTGAATAAATCTGCTATTGTTGGTTGTTTTGCGTGCTTGCATCTAAATGAGCAAGGACTGAAGTCCTTGCTTGAAGGTTCGTTGAGCATGAGCGAACCGGAACGTCATTGTCTGGCCAAAGCCGGATCTAATGTTGAAGCGATCTATGCCTGGGCCTGGGGAATACGGCCACCAACAAATGGGGTCAGAGCCATTGGAAACTTCATGGCGTGCCTGCGCAGACCTGAGTTCAGCTTCGCGGAAATTTATGGTCGGCCCACCACAGACAAGGGCTTCGGCTTCGCGCAAAATCTAGATTTTCGTCCGGTCGAAGCGAGCGTCAAAAATCAAGGTCTCTGGGTAACGGCGCGCTTTGACATACAGCGCTGCGTAGCGTGAGGAGAGTATAATGTCGTCGCTTGAGTGCCGGAGTGAGAGTTTATCGCGAAGAGACGCGATCCGCGGACTTCGCAATTCGCGTTATGAAGTCCGTGTCGCCAGGAGCATGGATGATCTGCTGATGGTCTATTCGATCCGGTCGGCGGTTTATATTGCCGAGCAGGACTGCCCCTTCGCCGAGGAGTTCGATGGCAACGACCATTGCGCGACTCATTTCCTTGCTTTTTCTGACGACGAGCCGGCCGGTTGCCTGCGCGTGCGCTATTTTGGCGACTTCGCGAAGCTCGAGCGCCTCGCCGTGCGCAAGCCCTTCCGGCGCTCCACGATCGCCTTCGAGCTCGTTCGTTCCGGTATCGAACATGCCCGGCGAAAGGGCTTCCGGCGGATCTATGGCCATGCGCGCCAGGGTCTTGAGCCGTTCTGGGCGCGCTTCGGCGGGAAGCCTATCCCGGGCAGGGGGGAGTTCGTCTTCTCTGACTATAGCTATACAGAAATGCTCGCGGAATACGAACCACTCAGCGATGAGATTACGCTATCGGAAGATCCGATGAAGCTTTTGCGGCCGGAGGGTGATTGGGATCGGCAGGGCGTGTTGGAGTTTTCGAAGACACGAGCAGCGCGTAGCGTATCCGACAACAGCGTTAGGGCAACCCCGAAACCAAAGAACGCAGCATGAGCATCAATTTTCGAGCCGTACGGGGACTAAGACAGCAGCCTTTACTGGTTTGCGTGTCCAACCCCTACAATGTCGCCGAGGCAGGCGCCTTTTCAACGAAAGCCGCCGCCAATGTTCGTAAGATCATCGAGCTCTGGGAAGTCAGAGAGGCGCCCTATACGGCCGTGCGTTCCAATACAGAGCATGCGCAGCTCGATCACCCCGCGCGATCCAAGGTCTTTGCGGCAGGCGAACTCGTGTTCGACAGCGTTCGCTGTTCGATCTTGCGCAACCACAAATTCCGCAGCTTCCACGACGACATTGGAGCGCCGCCGATCATCATGATCGGAGCCGGCGTCGAGTCGACAATCCTCGCATCGGCGATCGACGCCTATTGGTTTGACATACCGTTTACAATAATCGGCGACGCTGTCTATCCGGCGCGAAATCTGACCGAGGAAGAATGCGGTACGGCTTTGAAATTAATGGCTAACTTCGTGGATATCGTGAATATGGAGTTCGTCGAAAACGATTGATCTTGCTTCCGCCGAGGATCGGAGCCGATAACGGATTGACCGAACTCATGCGGCGACGGGGCGATTGCGTGGCTGAGCGACGCCTCAGTACTCCACCTTCAGCGAGCCAATGGCCTGAAAGCCGTCGCCGGGGTAGATGGCGAGCGTCGAAACGACGGCGTGTCTCTCCTCGGCCGCCGTGAAATAATGGGTGTTCGTGAGGTTCTTCAGATTGAGCTGCGCGTTCCACAACAGCCCTTCGTATTTCCAGCGGTAGCCGACCAAGGCGTCGAGCACCGCATAGGCCGGGAGCTGGAAGCTGTTGAGCCTGTCGCCCCACCGCACATCCTCATAGCGCGCGCCTAGCCCGAAGCTCGCCCCTTCCTTCGCGAGGTAGCCATTCCAGTCATATTTCGCCCAGATCGAGCCGGAGTTGGGCGGCACGTTGGGCCACCAATTCCCCCTGTCGCTGACGGAGAGGGCGCTGATATTCGGGTAGACGTAGGGGAGCAGGTTGGGATTTTCGTCGGCGAAGTCGAGAATCTTGGTCTGTGTGTGGGCATAGTTCCCGATGAGGCTGAGATTATCGTTGACGCGCCCCGAAACGTCGAGCTCGATGCCTCGGCTCCGCACATTGCCCACGATCGATGTGGTGAGGCTGCCAGGCGCAGCCGTGGCGATATTGTTCTTAGTGAGTTGGTAGAAGGCGAGGGTCGCCATCAGCTTCTGGTCGAAGAACAGGCCCTTCAGGCCAGCTTCCCATTGCTCCGCCAATTCCGGGGGAAGCTGTCGTCCGAGCGGGTCGACGCCATTGTTGACCCCGAAGGAGCGCGACCAATCCGCAAAGGGCCGTAGCCACGGGGCCATCTCGAAAAGGACGCCGACGCGCGGGCTGAAGGCGTGATCGCCCCATTTCGGCACATTGACGTCGGCGGGAAAGCGCGCGGGATCGCCGAAGAGATCCGTGGTCGACGTGCCTTGCACGGCGTAATCCCATCGTCCGCCGCCGATGATATGCAACCGCTCGAGCACAGTGAGGTGATCTTGGGCATAAAGCCCGGTATCCCACTGTTTCCATCTCTGCGACGGCGTCGGGCTGCGCGCATATTGTAAATCGAGCGCCGTGGGGCTGAACATCCAAGAGGGAATGCCATACTGCGGCGCCCACACGTTGATGGCGAGAGCGGGGTTCGAGACGGCGTAGGCTCCGTTCACGAAATAGTCGGCCGTCGCATCGCTGATGTCGTATCCGAAAAGGACATCGTGCTTGACGCCGAAAGTGTCAAATTTGCCGGTCAGATCGGCGTTGCCGAGCCAGGAGCGCTCGGCATAGTCCTGAGCAAAAATATTTCTCTGCAGAGTTCCTGTCACGGGGTTGAAGGCCCCAACATCGATCCCTCCGCCTCTCGGAACAATCGCCGTCTCGAAAAGCGGAGGCGTCGGGAGAATTTCCGTGTCGTTCGTTTTATAGTTTCGCGCCAGGAAGCGGCCATTGAACACCCACTGGCCATTGGAGTCGTCGTAGAGTTTTTGCTTTAAGTTCACCCCGTTGTAGAGGTTTAGCGAGTTGTCATAGGGTTCATTGGGGTCCTGGAAGGACCGGCTGATCGGCGTGTAGATGGGACGGTCGCCCCAGGCGATCAGGCCTGTGTCCGGCTTGAAGCGCTGCTTCGACCCCTCGATGTCATAGGTGACCTCGGTCCAGTCGCTGGGCCGGTAGGTGAGAGCGCCCGCCGCATTCCACCGGTCGCCTGACACGAAATCGCGCACGGTCGAGTCGTTCGTCTGAAAGGCGCCTGTCACGCGGTAGAGCAGGGTCTTTTCCTTGTCGAGCGGGCCGGTCGCGTCCACCAGCGTGCGGTAATATTCCGATGAGCCGAATTGCTGCTCGACCGAATAATACGGCGCGTCCAACGGCTTCTTGGTGACCGTGGCGATGAGGCCGCCGGGCTCGCCTCGGCCGTAAAGCATCGCCGCAGGCCCTTTGAGAACCTCGACGCTTTGAAGATTGGACGTGTCGAAGTTGTTCGCGATCCAGAGACCCGCAGGGCCGACCCGCAACTCGTTGCGGTAAATCGCCGTGGTGTTGAAGCCGCGGATCGTGAAGGAGCTATAGCCCCCGAGATTCGGAACGAACCAAACGCCGCTAACGTTTTCAACGACTTCGGAGAGATCATTCTCCTTGCGATCGTCGATCACCGCGCGCGGCACCACTTCGATGGAGGCCGGCGTATCCGCGATGGGCGTCTGGGTCTTGGTGGCCGCCGTCGCGTCTTTGACGCCATAGTTGGGGTTATTGAATGGGTTCCCCGGCTGCGCCGCGTTCCCGCTCGGGAAGGCTGGCGGCGGTTCCGAGGCGGGCGCACTGGCGGCGGGCGCGGCGGTGCGGGACCGCGCCGCGGCGACCGTCCCAGACCGCGAGGGTGCGGGGAGGGACGTTGTCGGGGCTGCTCGAGTAGCCGTCGCGCGCGCCCGGGGCGACGCATGCGCGCTTGTCCGTCTCTGTGGATGCACGCCGACATAGATCGTCGGCAGCTCCTGCTGAGCGGAGGCGGAAGTGAGGAATACCGCCGTGAGCGCGCAGAAGGAAGCGCCGCTCACCAAGCTTAAACGGAACATTCTAGGCCTGTTGGTCAATCCCTCCGGGGTGAATCGCGCGACCCGGCTCAGACGACACTTTCGCGAGCTTGTCGACTTTTCCAAGGCGCCAACGAAGCTTGGCCCGGTCGGCGGCTCCCAATCGCACAAAATTCCAAGATTTTAACTTGTGGCCCGGCCAAGGACGGAGCTTGCGCCTAGACCTTGGCCGCCTCCCCGAAGCCCGCGGCCTGCATGGCAAGGTGAATCTTGTTCTGGAAGCCTGCGTCGTCGCCATGCGCGAGGAGCCCGGCGTTGGCGGCGATGGCGTCGCAGAGCGCCTCGACCCAGGGCGTGTCCGCTTTCGCGAAATCCGAGAGCACGAAGCCGTGCACCAACGCCTTGTCGCCCGGATGGCCGATCCCGAGCCGCACGCGCCGGTAGCCCGCGCCGAGATGCGCGGTGATCGAGCGCAGGCCATTGTGGCCGGCGTCGCCGCCGCCGACCTTGACGCGCAGCTTGCCGGGAGCGAGGTCCAGCTCGTCGTGGAACGCGAGCACATCTTGCAGCGCAATCTTATGAAATCGAGCTGCCTCGCCGACCGAGCGCCCCGAGTCGTTCATATAAGTCTGCGGAGCTAGCAGCATGACGCGCTCGCCGCCAATCGCGCCCTCCGTGACGAGTCCGTGAAATTTCGTGCGAGCCGAGGGGAATCCATGCCTTCGGGCGATGGCCTCGATCGCCATGAAGCCGATGTTGTGGCGGTTTCCGGAATAGGCGCGCCCGGGATTGCCCAGTCCGGTCCAAAGCTGCATGATTCCCCGCGCGATCTGCGTTGCGTCTCGCCCTTCACTAGTCCCATCGGGCCAGGATTGGCGAGGCCTTGCTCGGAATTATTCTTAAGTGAGGGCGCGCGCGCGGGGTTCTTCTCGCCGGCCCCTGCGAAGCCATTGGTGCTCAAGATTATCGGGTTTCGAAAAATTAATGTAGCGCGCTTCGCAATTAAAGCGAATGACAGTCAGGCGCTCTTGACGTTTGGCAGATGACAGGTATGTAACACCCAGCGCCCGGTTGATCTCTGAAGCGGGGATGAAAGCAGCCACGGTCGAGGCAGTTGGCTCGACCGACTATGTGAGACGAGTTCATTCCAATGTGATAAAAGAGCAAAACCTTATCCGAGTCGAGCTGGGAAGGCTCGCTCCTATTGAGCCGGCTGGAGATCCGTCGCGGGGTCTGACAGCCTCATTTGCAACCACGAAACACCGCGAGACAAAGATGACTGATAAAGAGAGAATTGCGCTATTTATTGACGGCGCGAACCTCTACGCCACGGCCAAGTCGCTAGGCTTTGACATAGACTACAAGAGGCTCCTGCGCGAGTTTCAGGCGAAGGGGACTCTCATCCGCGCCTTCTACTACACGGCGCTGATCGAGGATCAGGAATACTCGTCCATCCGGCCGCTCATCGACTGGCTCGATTACAACGGCTACGCCGTCGTGACCAAGCCGACCAAGGAGTTCGTCGACTCTCTCGGCCGTCGCAAGGTCAAGGGCAATATGGACATTGAACTCGCGGTCGACGCGATGGAGATGGCCGAGCACATCGATCATATGGTGCTGTTCTCCGGCGACGGCGACTTCCGCTCGCTCGTCGAGGCGGTGCAGCGCAAGGGCGTACGCGTTTCCGTGATCTCCACGATCACGACGCAGCCGCCGATGATCGCCGACGAGCTGCGCCGTCAGGCGGATGAGTTCATCGATCTCATCCACCTCGTCGGCAAGATCGGCCGCGATCCGGGCGAACGCGCCGAGCGCATGCAGCGCTACCAGGAGCGCCGCCCCTCGCCGCAGTCCTCGCCTGTGTCGGCCGGGCCGTCGAATGACGAGGGCGAAGAGTAATCCTTCGTCTCTTCTGAGATTTGAGATCGCCGGCGCGGCTCCCTGCGCCGGCGATTTTTTTTGGCTGCAGGCGTTGTCGGCGAGCGAAGCCGTCGCGGCCGCGTCAATACTGTGCGCCTAGGCTGACATGACGTCGGGCGAGAGGCTTCCTCTCATCCCTTGTCGCGCAGGAGCCGGCCCTTCTCGCGCCCCCAGTCGCGCTTCTTCTCCACTTCGCGCTTGTCGTGCAGCTGCTTGCCGCGGGCCAGCGCGATACGCAGCTTTGCCCGGCCGCGATCGTTGAAATAGATGCGCAGCGGCACGATCGTCATCCCTTCGCGCTCGACCCCCTGCGCGAGCTTTGCGAGCTCGCGCTGCTTGAGCAGGAGCTTGCGCAAGCGCTTGGGCTCGTGGTTGAAGCGATTGCCCGCCTCATACTCGGGGATGGTGGCGTTGACGAGCCAAGCCTCGCCCTTGCGGTCGACATGCGCATAGCTCTCGGCGATCGTCGCCTTGCCCGTGCGCAGCGACTTGACCTCCGTGCCGGTCAACGCGAGGCCGGCGTCGAAAGTCTCGCCGATCTCGTAGTTGAAGCGCGCCTTGCGGTTCTCGGCGACGACCTTGAAATTCGCCTCGGGACTTTTCGCCACCTTTCGGCTTACCCTTCGAGCACGCCGGCGTGAACCATGGCCGCGCGAATGCGCTCCTTCGTCGCGGCCGTGACCGGAACGAGCGGCAGCCGCGTCTCCTCGGTGCAGCGGCCGAGAAACGATAGACCGCATTTGGCCCCGTTGACGCCGGGCTCGAGGAAGACGGCGACCTGCAGCGGCACGAGCTTGTCCTGAATGGCGAGCGCCGTCTTGTAGTCGCCCGAGAGTGCGGCGTTCTGCAAATCGGCGCAGAGCTTGGGAGCTATGTTGGAGACGACCGAAATGCAACCATGCGCGCCGGCCGCCATGCAGGAGAGCGCCGTAACGTCGTCGCCGGAAAGCTGGATGAAGTCCGGCCCCATCGCTGCACGTTGCAACGAGATGCGTCCGACATTGCCGGTCGCGTCCTTGACCCCGGCGATGTTCTTGAGCTGCGCGAGACGGGTCATCGTCTCGACGCTCATGTCGATCACCGACCGAGGCGGGATGTTGTAGATGATGATCGGGATCGACACCGAATCATTGATCGCCTTGAAGTGCTGATAGAGCCCTTCCTGATTGGGCTTGTTGTAATAGGGCGTAACGATGAGCAGACCATCGGCGCCGGCGCGCTCGGCGTGACCCGCAATCGCCACGGCTTCCCGCGTATTGTTGGAGCCCGCGCCGGCAATGACCGGGACGCGCCCTTTCGCCGCCTTGATCGTCGCCGAGATCACTTCGCCATGCTCTTCATGCGACAGCGTGGGGCTCTCACCGGTCGTGCCGACGGGCACCAGACCATGCGTGCCGCTCTCGATCTGCCAGTCGACGTGCCGGCGCAGCGCATCGAAATCGACGACCCCATGGTTGAAGGGCGTCACGAGCGCCGTTAACGAGCCGTGAAAAATCGCTGTCTTGGGCATTTTATCAACGCTTCCTTGCGCCTTGCGCTCGCCTTATTCAGAGCCTACCTCGGTTTGATGGGTTTCTTAGCCGTTGCCCGCCCGCGTGGAAAGGCCTTCGAAGGCGCGCCCGCAGCCGACGGCTCGCAGCGCGCGAAAGGCGTGCGAAGCGTTAACGAAATGCCTGCGAAATTCGTGGAAAATAGCTGAGACATCACCTTTCGCCCGACGCCCCTATGTAGACGGGCGCGGCGGAAGCAGGAGCCATAGCCATGCTTAACGGCCAATCGAGGTCTTTCTCCAAGAAGTGGGCGTGGATCGCAGGCGCTACGATTTCAGCCCTGATGGTCGGCTTCGTCGTAGGGAGCTTCTGGTCCGCGCCTGACGGCGCAGGATTGGCGGGCTGGCTCGCGCGCGTCGCCGGGCGGGTCGCGCCTAAGTCGGACGAGGCCGCGCCGACTTCCCCGAAAAGCGAGGACAGCGCGACGGCGGAGCCGGCGGAGAACGAGCCCGCGCCGCCGGCGGAAGCCTCCATGGAGCCGGCGGCTCCCGCTAACGAGCCTCTCGTCGCCTCGGCCGATCTCGCGCCGCTGGTCGGCGCCGAGTCGCAGGGCTTTCTCGCGGCGGTCTCAGCCTATCGCAGCGGCGATTTCGCCGCGGGCGACAATGCCGCCGCAGCGCTGGAGAACCCTGTCGCGGTCACGGCCGCGCAATGGGTCGGGCTCAAGCTTCATCCGCATGAGGCCGGTTTTGAACGCCTCAAGCAGTTTCTCACCCGGCATCCGAGCTGGCCCGCCGCTGAATGGCTGCGCCACCGCGCCGAGGAGCAGCTTTTGAGCGAAAGCCGCTCGGATGCGGTCGTGAAGGCCTTTTTCGCCGATCAGGGACCGACGACGCCGACCGGCAAGTTTGTTTACGCCCGCGCGCTCGCCCGTGAGGGCGAGTTCGAGAAGGCCGGCGCGATCGCCCGCGGCCTCTGGCGCGAGGATAACTTGAACGACTGGACCGAAGGGCAGGTGCGCAAGGAATTGGCGCAGCTGCTCTCGCCGGAGGATCACAGCTATCGCGCCGATCGAATGTTTTATGCCGGTCACGGCGGCGCCTCGCTGCGGGCCGCAGAGCTCGCCGGCAAGGATGTGGCGGCGCTCGCCAAGGCGCGCATGGCCGCAAGCGTCGGTCGGGGCGACAGCAAGCTGATCGCCGCCCTCCCGCCCGCGATGCAAAAGGACCCGGGACTGCTCTTCGCGCGCGTGCGCCTGCTGCGCAAGCGCAACAACTTCGAGGACGCCGCCGCTTTGCTGCGCGAGGCGCCGGCCGCCCCCGACAAGCTCGTCGACGGCGACGCCTGGTGGAACGAGCGCAAGACCATCGCCCGCAAGCTCCTCGACAAGGGCCAAGCGAAGCGCGCCTATGAGGTCTGCGCCGTGCATGGCGCGAAGACGGCGTCCGCGCAGGTGGAGGCCGAGTTCCACGCCGGCTGGATCGCGCTGCAGTTCCTAAACGACGTCGCCGCCGCGGAGCGGCACTTCGATCGCGCCGTCGCCGTCGCCGAGACGCCGCACCAGCGGTCGCGCGCCGAATATTGGCGCGCACGCGCCGCCGAGGCGCGGCATACGCCCGAGCAGGAAGAGACGGCGCGCGCGCATTACCGCGAGGCGGCGAATTATTCGACGACTTTCTACGGCCAGCTCGCGCTCGCCAAGGTCGACGCCAAGGCCTCCCCGGTCCGGCCTTCGCCCGAGCCCGTCGAGGGCGACGCACGCGACGAGTTGGTGCGCGTCGTCGAGCTGCTGATCGCCAGCGGCGAGAAGGACGCCATGAGCGCGCTGGCCTCCGAGGCGGCGAAGCATCTCGAGAGTCCGTCGCAGGTTGCGGCGCTCGCCGTCGCCGCGGAGCGCGCCCAAAATGCGCGCTTCTCGCTTACGCTCGGCAAGCTCGCTTCCTATCGCGGCGTCTGGATCGACGACGCGGCCTTCCCGACCTTCGGCATTCCGACGTTCTCGGCTCTGCCGGGCTCGGCGCCGAAATCGCTGGTGTTCGCGGTGGCGCGGCAGGAGAGCGCTTTCGATCCGCATGTGGTCTCGATCGCCGGCGCCGTGGGGCTCATGCAGATGCTGCCCTCGACCGCGCGGCACACGGCGGCGCTTGCGCATGTCGGCTACGATCCGCATCGGCTGATGAGCGAGCCGGCCTTCAACGCGCAGCTTGGCGCCTCCTTCCTCGGCGAGCTGCTCGGCTCGGAGAAGGGTTCCTACATACTGACGCTTGCGGCTTACAACGCCGGCCCCGGCCGCGCCGCGCAGTGGATCAACACCTATGGCGATCCGCGCCACGCCAACATCGATCCGATCGACTGGGTGGAACGCATCCCGCTTTCCGAAACGCGCAACTATGTGCAGCGCGTGCTGGAGAATTTCGTCGTTTATCGCGCCAAGCTCGGCGAGGAGACGGTGCGCGCTCCGCAAATCGAGCTCGCTCGGGCGGTGACGCCGAACTGGCCGGGAGCGACGGAAACGGCGAAGGACGATCAGCAAAAGGGCAATCCGCTCGGCGCCCTAAGCTTTCACTGACTCGCTTTCCTCGAAGACCTGCCGCGCGATCTTGAGCGCCGTCATGGCGGGCGGCCAGCCGGCATAGAAGGCGAGATGGGTGATCACGCCTATGATCTCCTCGCGGGTCACACCGTTCTCCAGCGCCTTTCTCACGTAAAACGGGATCTCGTTGACGCGGTAGAGAGAGATAAGGCTGGCGAGCGTCACGAGGCTGCGCTCGCGCGGCGAAAGGGCCGGGTTCGTCCAGACGTCTCCAAACAGCACCTTGTCGGTCAGTTCCGCGAGGTGAGGCGCAATGTCGCCAATGGATTTGCGGGCGTTTGTGGGTTCTTCCTTCATCGTTCGGATCCTCTCGCGTCCGGCTCGAGCTCGCGATCGCCCCAGTGGGGGCCCAATTTGAGGCCTGAGCCAAAAAGCCAAAAACATCGGTCATGTTAGCTGGGGTGGGACATCGGCCGGAATAAAATTTCATTCGCATCGACGCCCTCCGGCCGACCAATCGCACAGGCCGCCATTTTTCGCCTGCCGCAGCCAGGAATTTCCCGCAGGAGCGAAGCCGGCGGAGAAAGGCTGTTTGGGATCGCGTTCCCACACGATGAAAGAGCTCGGGGAGGCGCAAGCCCGACCGCCCGCTGCGGGCGGGTTTCATTTCTCGGCCTCATCGGCATTTTGGCTTAGAAGTCCGGAGCAACGCCGCGCCCGCGCCGCAACCAAACGCGAGAGCCCATGACGCCCGCCGATCTGACGCCACGTCCCCTGAGCTTCACCGCCCGCCTTCCCTTGGCGCTGCGCTACGCCCTGCGCGATCTCGTCGGCGATCCGCGGGGTTTTGGCGTTTTCGTCGCCTGCATCGCGATCGGCGTCGCGGCGATCTCGGGCGTCGGCGGACTCTCCTTCTCGCTCGCGCAGGGGCTTGCGCATGAGGGAAGGTCGCTGCTCGGCGGCGACGTCTCCATCGCCCTGTCGCATCGCGATTTCTCCGACGAGCAGAAGGCCTTTCTCACCGCGCATGGTCATGTCGACGAGATCGCTCTGATGCGCGGCATGGCGCGGCTCGAGGGACGCGAGGCCCAAGAGGACGCGCCGCCGCCGGCTCTCGTCGAGATCAAGGCGGTCGACGCTGCGCTCTATCCGCCCTTCGGCGCCTTGGAGACGGAGCCCGCAGCGAGCGTGGCGGCGGCGCTCGAAAAAGAGGGCGAGGCCTACGGCCTCATCGCCGATTCGCTGTTGATGGCGCGCCTCGACGCAAAGCTCGGCGACAAGCTTTCGATCGGCGGCGCGCATTTTGTCATCCGTTCGGTGACGCGCGCCGAGCCAGACAAGCTCTCGGGCGGTCTGGGCTATGGCTCGCGCGTGCTGATCTCGGATGAGGCCTTGCGCGCGACGGGCCTCGTGCGTCCGGGCACAATCATCCGCTATCTGGCGCGCGTGACGCTGCCGGGCGCGCCGAGCGACGAGGACGCAACGCGTTTCGTCGACTCCGCGAACAAGGCCTTTCCGAAGGCCGGCTGGGAACTACGCAAGCGCGACGCCGTCTCGCCGCAATTCTCCAAAAATCTCGAGCGCTTCACCCAGCTCCTGACGCTGGTCGCGCTGACCGCGCTCGTCGCCGGCGGCGCCGGCGTCGCCAACGCCGTGCAGGGCCTCGTGCAGCGCAAGCGCCAGGCCTTCGCCGTTCTCAAGGCTCTGGGGGCGCCCGCCTCGCGCGTCTTCGCCATCGCCTTATGGCAGGTGTTGACGATGGCGACGCTCGCCATTGCGCTCGGGCTCTGCGTCGGCGCCGTCATGCCCTTTGCGGCCGGCGAGGCGCTGCTCCGCGCGCTGGAGCTGCCGATCGCCATCGGCGTCGATTATCGGGGGCTGGCGCTCGGCGCCTTTTACGGACTGCTCGTCGCGCTCGTCTTCGCGCTGCCGCCGCTCGGCCGCGCCCATGACGTTCCCGTAGCGGCGCTGCTCCGTGACGATCGCGACAGCGATTTCGGCAAGGCGCCGCTGCGCTATCGCCTCGCGGCGCTCTTCGCGCTGGCGACGCTTGCCGGCGTCGTTTTCGTCACGGCGGCGGACAAGACGCTGGCAGCGGCTTTCGTCGCTTCGGTGCTCGGCGCCTTCCTCCTGCTGCGCGGCGTCGCCTGGCTCGTCATGTTCGCGGCGAGGCGGCTCCCGCGCGCCCGCGACGCGCGGCTGCGCCTCGCGCAGGGAAATATCGCGCGCCAGGGGAGCCTCGCCCCAACCCTCATCGTATCGGCTGGCGTGACGGTGACGCTGATGGTGGCGCTGGCGCTCGTCGAGGGCGCCATCCACGCCGAACTCGAGCGCTCCGGCACGGGCGCCGTGCCGGACTTCTATTTCATCGACGTGCCGAAGGAGGACACGAACGCATTCTCCGTCTTTCTTGCGGAGATGGCCCCGGCCTCGCACGTCGAGCATGTGCCGATGATGCGGGGACGTATCGTCGCGGTGAAGAACGCGCGCGCCGAGACGCTGCATCCGGGCGAGGACGCCGCCTGGGCGCTGGAAGGCGACCGCGGCGTCACCTTCTCCGCCGAGACGCCCGAGGGCGCGCGCCTCATCGAGGGCGAATGGTGGGCGAAAGACACGAAGGAGAAGCTCGTCTCGATGGAGGAGCGCGTCGCCAAAGGGCTCGGCCTCGCGCTCGGCGACGAGATTTCCGTCAATGTGCTGGGGCGCGAGGTCACAGCGAAGATCGTCAATCTGCGCAAGGTCGAGTGGCGCAGCTATGCGATCAATTTCGTGATGGTGTTCTCCCCGGCGACCTTCGCGGGCGCGCCGCATTCCGAACTGTTCACGGTGCGCTATCCCGAAGGCGCCGACGCCAAGACCTTCGACGCCCGCATCGCGAAGGAAACGGCGAAGCGCTATCCGACGGTCGCCGCCGTGCGCGTCAAGGAAGCGCTGGAGGCGGTGGACAAGATCGCCTCGCAGCTTGCGCTCGCGGCCCGCGCGGCGGCGGCAATCGCGATTTTGACCGCCGTGCTGGCGCTTGGAAGCGCCGTCGCGGCGAGCGAGAGAGCGCGCATCCACGATGCGGTCGTGCTGAAGACGCTCGGCGCCACGCGCGCCTGGCTCGTCGCGTCGAACGCCATGGAGTTCCTGTGCCTCGCCCTTGCGGCGAGCCTCTTCGCGCTCGCTGCGGGCACGGGAGCGGCCTATGCGATCACCGAATTTTTAATGAAGATGCATTTCGTTTTCTTGCCCGGCGTCATCGCGCTGACGGTGCTCGCGGCGCTCGCGGCGACGCTCGTCATCGGTCTTGCCGGCGTTTGGCGGGCGCTCTCGAGAAAGCCGGGACCCGAGCTGCGGAGCCTCTAAGCCCGCAGCGACACGACGCCGCCTTGTCAAAGTCGGCGCAGCGGCGGAGATTGAGAGGAAGCGGCGGGCCGAGCGCGCTTTTGCGCCGATCTTTTCAAGGAGGCCAGTATATGTGCAGAGCCTGTTTCAATCCTCTCGTCCTGCACAGGGATTTTGTCCAAGGCGGCGGCTCCAGCATTTTCGGCGACGACGCGAAGCCGAGCCGTCGCATCGAGGCCTCGGCGGTCGCGAGCGACGCGGGCGCGGACGTCATCTTCAAGGGCGGAAAGATCATTCCGCTTCCCGGCGCCGCCCCTGTCAGCGCGCTGGCGATCGGCGGCGGCACGAATCTCGCGCTCGGCGACGAGAGCGCGGTCGCGGGTCTCAAAGGCAAGAATACGAAAATCGTCGATCTGCAGGGCAGGGTGCTCATGCCGGGTCTCATCGACCCGCATACTCACACGGTTCTCGCCGCCTTGATCTTCGAGCTTCTGACCGACGTCGGCTATTTGAAATATCCGACGCGTGAGAGCTTGCTGAACGCCCTTCGCGCCCTGGCGGCGCGCACGCCGCCCGGTCAATGGATCGCCTGCTCGAATTTCGACAATCTACTGCAAGGCGGCGATCTCTCGAGAGCGGAGCTCGACGGGATCTCGACGGCGCATCCGATCTTGCTCTGGTATACGAATGGCCATGACGCCTGCGTCAACAGCCTCGGCTTGAAAGTCGCAGGAATTTCGGAGGACGTGGGCGACTTCCCCGGCGGCGGACATTTCGGGCGCGACGAGAAGGGGCGGCTGAACGGTCTCGTCTATGAGGAG
The DNA here is from genome assembly GCA_963798515.1 of uncultured Alphaproteobacteria bacterium. Classification (GTDB taxonomy): domain Bacteria; phylum Pseudomonadota; class Alphaproteobacteria; order Rhizobiales; family Beijerinckiaceae; genus Methylocystis. Next base: position 207,633 of record CAWCTS010000012.1, on the reverse strand, counting down.
AGCGCGATGAAGACGGTCGTGCTTCCCGCGCTCCCCAAGATCACCCCGCAGCTCGCCGCAAAAGCCGTGGCGGATTATCTGCGCTCCGTCGCGTCCCTGGGCGCCACCATGGTGCATGAGCCGGGAACGCTCCGCTCGGACTGGATCGCGCCCTTTGCAGCGCTCTCCGGTCAGCTTTCCTGCCGCACGAGCGCGAGCCTCATGTACGACGACATGAAAGGTCTGGAGCCCTATCGCGAACTCGGGGTTGGGCCCCAGGCGAAGCAGCTGCCGAACTCGCTCTTCACACTTTATGGGATCAAGATCGTCGGCGACGGATCGAACCAGACGAAAACCGGCGCTCAGACGCAAGCCTATCTCAACAGCGCGAGCAAGGGCGCGCCGAATTTCGACGCGGCGCAGCTCAAGGAGATGGTCGCCGAGGTCGAGGCCGCGGGCCTGCCGGTGTTGATCCATTGCAATGGCGATTACACGCTCGACCTCGCGCTCGATGCGATCGAGGCCGCCTATGGCGCCTCGACCGAGCACGGCGTCAATCGCATCGAGCATTCGACCATGGCGCGCGCCGACCAGATTCTGCGCATGAAGAAGCTCAATGTGCAGCCGAGCTTTCTGATGAACCACGTGCGCTTTTATGGCGCAGCCTATCGCGATGCGATCTTCGGCGCTGAGCGCGCGGCCTTCACAGACCCCGCCGGCGCCTGCGTCAAAGCCGGCTTGCCCTTTACCCTGCACACTGACGCGCCATGTTCCCCGCCGGGATCGCTCGCGCTTGCGAGCACGGCGATGACGCGCCGTTGCGACATCGACGGCTCGACGATCGGCGCGGATCAGGCGATCACCCTCGACGAAGCGTTGCGGGCCATCACGATCGACGCCGCGCGTCAGATCGGGATGGGCGATCGCATTGGGTCGCTCGAGGAAGGCAAGGAAGCCGATCTCGTGATTCTCGAGGCCGATCCCTACGAGACGAGCCCCGAGAAGCTCGGCGACATCAAAGTCAGCGAGACCTGGGTGGCGGGCGAGAGGAAATACAGCGGCTGACGCCCGCCGCGCCGCCGCCCCGGAGGGGTCTGCCCTACTTACGGCTTCTTGCGCTTCGGTTTGACGGGCGAGCCAAGGGTGTTTGGCCGGTACTGGCGTTTTTTCCAATCGGTACTCGAAATAGTCGATGAGCTGATTGCCGCTGCTCCACGGCTCTTGGGGACGCGGCACGGTGTAATAGCGTCCCGTTATGGCGTCGGGACTGAATTCCAGCCGCAGAAAGCCGTGATGGTCGTCGGAGTATTTTTCCAAAGTGACGACATCATCGTCTTTCTCATTGTCGGTAAAATTGACCGGCGGAATCATTTTCTCGCCGTCGACCTCCATGATGTGGTGAAGGTTATGATAGCCGCCAGCTCCCGTCACGAGCTGCGGCAGAATTGTTCCATCCGCTTCCACCTTGGTCACGCGCTGATAATTGTGCACGTGACCGGCGAGGATCATGTCCGGCCGACGACTGGCGTCCGTCGACGCCTTCTCGATCAACCTTTTCATGCGAATGCTGCCGGAGTGATGATCGTCGGCCGAATAGAGCGGGTGGTGCAGAGCCACAAGCAGCGGCTTGGTCTTTGGAAGGGTCTTGAGCTCGTTCACCAGCCAGTCGGTTTGCGGCTCTATGATTTCGCCCCCCTCGGGCACGTTGCTGTAAAGGCCGACGATGTTGGCGAACGGGGTCAGGAGCGTCCAATAGACGTTCGGCTGAATCATCGCGGTGCGTTGCGAATCTCCCGACTCGGGCTGTCTGACGGCCGAGGGGGCGCAAAAATTCCGCAGAAAGCCTTTTAGCGTGTCGTCATCCGGGAGGTTTTCACCGTCATGATTGCCAGGGACGGCGAAGATAGGACCTTTGTAAAATGTATAGGGTTGATAGAACTGGCTGTAATATTGCGCAACCTCTCCGTTGAAGTATACACAGTCCCCAGTTATGTACAGAAAGGCTGGGTTTTCGCTTTGCGGGGCATCGGAGTTGAAGTCCTGCTCCATGCCCTTCGCGACGAGTTCCTGCGGAACGGCATAGTTGATGCCGCCCATGTCGCCGTTGATGTGGCAGATGAGCTTCTTCGACTGGACGATGGATTTATATTGGTCGTCGGGGAGAATGTCCTTGAGATCGAGATGAAAGGGTTCATTCCCGGTGGGCGGGGGCAGGGGACGGAAATGCGTGTCCCGCGTCTGCTCCATGGTGATCGGGAAGCCTGAATCCGAAGGTCGTTGGCGGCCGAACACATGCGAGCCTTTGCCTTTGCGCGTCGTCATCTCTGTCCTCCCTCAACAATTTTCCGATCTCACCTCTTCAAGCTCCTGCTGCCCGGCGGAACTTCGAGAATTCGCAAGCGGCGCTGTTGGCCAGAAACTCGACTTCAGCAGTGTCATGAAGCCTGTCATCTTTTGGGGCTTATCGCGACGACGCAGCTCCCGTCGCTGGAATCCGCTCTTGGCGCGGATTCAGCAACCATCCTCGTCTCGTTTGAAGTTTTATTGACAGTTTTCGGGAACGCAAATCCCTCCGCGGGAGCTGAAAATTCGTGGGCGCCGCGAATTTTTGCACGAAAGTCGGGTGCCTTCCGCCGAATGCAGCCCTAAACAGGGCGCATGACCACCGCCTCGCCCTTCTTCGCCTATCGAGAGGCGCTGCTGTTCCTCGCCATGGCGGGGGTCGTCGTGCCGTTGTTTCATCGGCTGCGGCTCAGCCCCGTTCTAGGCTTTCTGACGGCCGGGGTCGCGCTCGGCCCCTATGGCCTCGGTCGCTTCGGGGGTCGCTTCGAATTCCTGCGCTATCTGTCGATATCGGATGTGGAGCGCGTCGCGAGCGTCGCCGAGTTTGGCCTCGTCTTTCTGCTCTTCATGATCGGCCTGGAGCTTTCCTGGGAGCGGCTCGAGCGCCTGCGCCGGCTGATCTTGCGGCTCGGTCTGGCGCAGATGCTTGTCACGACGGCGGCGCTCGCGGCGCTGGGAGCCTTCTGGTTTGGCCTCGAGCCCGCGCCTGCGATCATCATGGGCGCGGCGCTGGCGATGTCGTCCACCGGCCTCGTCATGGGCGTGCTCGCCGAGACGCGGCGGCTCAACAAGCCCGCCGGACGCGCAGCCTTCGCGGTGTTGCTGACGCAGGACCTCGCCGTCGCCCCGGCCTTGCTTTTCGTCTCGGTCGTGCAGCGCGCGCATGAGCATCCGCTCACGCCCTTCGAGCTCTTCACGACCTTCGCGCCCGCCTGCGCCGCCATCGGCGGCCTGATCCTCGCCGGAAGGCTGCTTTTGCGGCCGCTCTTTCACCTCGTGGCCTCGGCGCAATCGACCGAGCTTTTCTTCGCCGCTTGTCTTCTCGTCGTCGTTGGCGCCGCGGTCGTGAGCGCCTCGGCGGGATTTTCGATGGAGCTCGGCGCCTTCGTCGCGGGCCTGCTGCTCGCCGAGACGGAATTTCGCCGCGAGATCGAGGTGACGATGGAGCCCTTCAAAGGGCTGCTGCTCGGGCTTTTCTTCGTTTCGATCGGCGCCGGATTGAACCTCGACCTACTGATGAGCGATCCCCTCCCGCTCATCCTCTACGCCGGCGGGCTTCTCGCCTTGAAGGCGGCGCTGACGACGGTTCTCGCGCTGGCTTTGCGTTTTCCCGCGCCGGTCGCGGGCGAAACCGGCCTGCTTCTCGCCCCCGGCGGCGAGTTCGCCTTCGCGCTGCTCACCTTCGCGAGCGTCGCCGGCGTGCTGCCTGGCCATCAGGGCGAGAGCGCCATGGTCGTCGTGACCTTGAGCATGTTCACGGCGCCGCTGCTGGCGCGGCTCGGCGCGCGCTTCTCTCAGGGAAAATCTGCGGAGACTTTGCAAGCGGAGTTCGCGCATCTCGCGCCTGGGAGCGAAGTCGCCGCCGGGAAAGTGTTGATCGTGGGCTATGGCCGCGTCGGGGCGCTCGTCGGCGAGATGCTCAGCCGCCACAACATCCCCTTCGTCGCGGTCGACGACGCGGTCGCGCTCGTCGCCGAGCGGCGCAATGAGGGCGTCGACATCTATTGGGGCAGCGCCGAGAAGCGCGAGCTGCTGGCTAAATGCGGGCTCGAGCAGGCGCGCGCGCTCGCGGTCACCGTGACCAAGGTCGAGGCCGCGATCGAGATCGTGCGCGTCGCGCATGAGATGCGCGGCGACATGACGATCGTCGCGCGCGCCCGCGACGCCGATCATGCGACGCGGCTCTACGAAGCCGGCGCAACCGACGCGATTCCCGAGACGATCGAGGCGAGCCTGCAGCTCGCCGAAACCGTGCTCGTCGATATCGGCGTGCCGATGGGCCATGTGATCGCCTCGATCCACGGCAAGCGCGACGAATATCGCGAGATCTTGAAGCCCAAGGCCGAGGAGGCGCGCGAGCGCCAGTTCAAGCGCCTCGCGCTGCGAAGCCGCCTGCTGGCCCGACGCGGCGCCAAGAAATTGAAGCAGGTCGAGGAGGAGTGAGCGCTGAAAAAAGGCGCATGGCTTGTCGCACGCCGTCAAGGCGGATAGCATTCGCAGCGGGTCGTATGGAGCTTTTGAGATGCAGCGGGAGCCTCGCGACTGCCGTCCTCGCAGCCCTCGATGAGGCGCGCCGCGATTCGCATCTTCTTCCTGGCGGGAATCGCCGCCGCTCTCGGCTTCGCCCCAGCGCTTGCCGGCGAGGTGGTCTGCGACGATCGCGTCTGTCTCGATCTCGGCCTCCTCAAGCAAAATCTCGTCTCCGGCCTCAAGGACAAGGTCGAGGGCTTCGCCTTGATCGTCGGCGACCTGCCGCCGGCTTTCGGCGGGCTGGCGCAGTCCGCGAGCGACGCGCCGCCGCATGGCGTCGCGATGACTCCGCAAAGCGTCTCCAATGTCGCGAGCCTGAGCAAGGTGCTGACGACCGTCGCGCTGCTGCAGGCGTTAGAAAAGCGCAAGCTCACGATCGACAGCAAGATCGCGCCCTTTCTCTATCCGGATTGGCCGAGGGGCCCGAATATCGAGCAGATCACCTTCAAGGATCTCGTAACCCACCATTCGGGCTTTCGCGGCCCGCTCGATCCTTCCGACCCGCATTATCCCGATTGCGGCAGCACGCTCTACTCCAACCTTAAGGCGCAGATCGCCTTCGGGATCGAGCCGGAAAACCGCGACATCCCGCTCTATTGCAATTCGAGCTTCGGGCTCATCCGCGAGCTGCTGCCGCAGCTCGAAGGCCGCAAGGACATCGCCGCCGAGCGCGACGAAGGCAAAAGGGCCAGAAAGAGCGCGAAGTTCTATATCGATTATATGAACGAGCATTTGTTTCGCCGCGTGCTCGGCGCGCCGCGCGCCTGCAAGAAAACGAGCCCTTCGGACTATGCGCTCGCCTATGCCTCTCCAACCGACTCCGCGCCGGGTCACGAATGGAGCGACGGCACGCTCATCTGCGGGGCGAGCAATTGGGTGCTGAGCGCCAAGGACCTGCATGCGCTTTTCAGCGCGCTCGGCCATGGCGGGAGGCTTCTCTCCGAGGCGGCGAGAACGACGATGCGTTGCCGGCGGCTCGGCTTTGACAATGAGGTGAGGCCCGCCGACTGTCCGGAGGGCGATCTTTGCAAGCATGGGGCTGTCGGCTTTTTCCCGTCAACGGACGCGCCCTATCAAGCCGTCCGAACCTATGCGGGACTCTTCACCTGCAGCACGCCCGTGGTGCTCATCGCCAATTCGCCGCTGCCGTCGCAGCCCGACGACGCCTTGACCTTCGTTCGCGACGCTTTGAAGAGCGCGACGCTCGACCACGCGCCGCAAGGCGCCCGCCACTGCACGAAGGCGCCATTTGACCTCGCGACGAAATGCGTGACGCTCGCGCCCGGCCAGACTGCGATGCGCGTCGGCGCGGAGACGGACATGGCGCATGGGGTCAAGCCGGCCGCGATGCGCGTGACGGTCTCGGGACTGCCGGAAGGCGTGTCGGCCAAATGGATCGAGACGCAGCCCCTCGCGCGGCACATTCGCGGCGCGTCGGGTTTCCTCGAATTCTCGGCGTCGCCAGCGGCCCCCGACGGGCACGCGACCGCGCGCGTGACGGCGACGAGCGGCGCGGCGACCTTTTCGGCGGCGGTCGACGTCACGGTTGGGGGCGTGTGTCAGGCGTCGCGGAGCTGCGAAAAACTTTGCGGCGGGGCGCCGCAAGAAGGCGCACAACCGGCGCATGCCTCTTCAGCATTGGCGCCGATGTGTGAGGCGCCTTGAACGCCTTTGAGAAGGTCTGGCGATAACAACGATGCGACTGCGCTCCGATATTTTCGTTTCCGCGCTCATCCGTCGCGCCGAGATCGCCGGCGCCGTCGCGATGCTGCGCCGTCGCGGCGCGGCCGAAGCGGGCGCCATCTATGTGAAGGTCGATCGGCTCGACGGCTCCGCGGCGCTTTACGGTCCGGCGGCGCAGACGGAAGCGATTCCGGAGGGCGTCGCGCGCCTCTTCACTCGACTGCATGCGACGGAGTGGCTCGAGCCGGCCGACGTCGAGGCGCGGCTCGCGCGCGAGATCGACTTCGATCCGGATTTATGGATCGTCGAGATCGAAGACCGCAAGGGCCGCAGCTTCATCGACAGCGTGGCGTGAGCTCGGGGAGCTCAGGCGGTTTTTCCGAAGCTCCCGCCCTTCTTCGCGGGCGCGGTGGCGCGCGGCGCGGCCTTTCGCCAGGCGCCCGTCTGCAACAACAGATCGTCTTGCGCCGCGCCGCGGCGAGCGGCCGCGCGCTCCGGCCGCGCGCCCGTCATCGCCGCGACGATGGAGGCGGCGGCGCGATGTGGAGTCGAGGCGAAGAGATCGCGCAGCGCGCGGAGCCGCGCGACGTCGAAGGAATAGGGCTGGCGGATGGCAAGCAGAATGCGGCTTGCTCGCTCGAGCGGCAGCCCCAGCGCCGCCAGCGTGAGCGCCAAAGGCTCGCCGCCTTCATCAGAGAGGATCGCGCGCATGCGGTCCTTGCGGGCCTCCAGCGCCGCCGCCAAGGCCGCCACGAGCCCCTCGTGATCCTCGGCGACGGCAAAAGCCTCGATCTCTTGCGCGAGATCGTCCTGGCGCGGCGGGGTTTCGCCGCCGCCAGCCAACATGGCCGACCGGCAGGCCGAGAGCAGGATCGCCGCGCGCTCCTCGCGCGTCGCGAAGAGAAACAGCGCTTCGCTCACGCCTCCCGGCGGGTCGCGACCGATGAGCTCGCGCGCGACGATGAAATCGTCCTTCGCGGCTTCGGTTAGCAGCTTGAGGGTCGGCGGATCCAGACGCAGCTCGGGATTGGCGGCGAGCGCCTGAAGGATGCGTGAATCGCCGCGCGCGAGGAGCCTCGCGACCAGCTCGCGCGTCAGGTCGGATCGGCCCGCGACGGCGACGGCCATGTCGATCGACCCGCGCTCGACGAAGGCGTGCAACAAATTTTGGGGCGTCACCGCCGACTTGCGCAGGACGATGCGCGCGGGAGCGCCGCCGCGCTCGAGAAGCCGAAGGACGACACTGCGCGGCGTTTCGGGGTGACGACAGAGCGGCTCGGCGACCGCCGCAGCGACGTCGTCGTCGACAAGAGACAGGAGATCGGCGGCGAGGCGAGCGAACTGTCGCAACTCCTCGATGCGATGCCCGGAATGCGCCACAAATTGTCCGACGACGGCCGCGAGCAGCTTCGGTATGTCGGCTTCCTGCTCCTTCTGGTCGTCCGTCATTTGAACGCAATTCCCCGGTACTCGATTTGCAGGGAGCTTAGCGGGTTGACGTTGACGGAACATTAACCCTCGACGTTCCTAAATCGATCCAAGAGGCCGAGTGCGGTTTTTATGGCCGATTCGGGGAGCTTATGACGACGATGGCCGACATCATTCCGCTTCGTTCCGGCGCGCGGGCGGCGCGATCGGCGCCGCCCGCGGAGGGGGCGCAGATATTGTTCTTCCTCGGGGTACGTTACTGCCGTCTCGAGGAGCCCGAGCAACCGCAGCGCGTAAAGCCGCGGCGCGCCAAAGCGCGCGGCGAGGCTGAGGGCGCCAAGAAGCGCCGGCGCGGCGCGCGCGCCTGAGGGGGCGCCCGTCGCCGTTGAGCGGCCTTCGGCCGCCGTCATGAACGAGGCTCGGGCGGCGCAACATCCGCCTCGCCGGCCCGCTGGCGGGGTCGGCTCTCCTTCCCATCGCAATGAAAGGGGGCTAAGCTTCACTCCAATGAGAAAGGCGCGTCCTGCGCCGATATTGCGGGAGTGAAGCGATGTTCCTGGTGCTTCTCGCGGTCGTCGCCGTCGCCGCGCTCTGGCTGGTTTCCGCCTATAACGGGCTGGTGGGTATGCGGCAGCGGGCCGGACAGGCCTTTTCCGACATCGGAGTCCAGCTCAAGCAGCGTCACGATCTCGTTCCCAATCTGGTCGAGACCGTGAAAGGCTATGCGACGCATGAAAAGTCGACGCTCGACGAGGTCGTGAAGGCGCGCAATCTCGCCCTTTCGGCTCAGGGACCCGCGGCGCAGGCCTCGGCGGAAGCCGCGCTCGGCGGGGCGCTGTCGCGGCTCATCGCCATCGCCGAAGCCTATCCCGACCTCAAGGCCAACGCCAATTTCCAGGCGCTGCAGTCGGAGCTCTCAGACCTCGAGAACAAGATCGCCGCCTCGAGGCGCTTCTTCAACAACGCCGTGTCCGAATACAACGCGGCCTCGCAGGGCTTTCCCGGCGTGCTCATCGCCGAGCGCTTCGGCTTCAAGCCGCTGGACTTCTTCGAGCTTGAGGCGGGCGAGCGGAAGGCCGTCGAGGAAGCGCCGAAGGTGCAGTTTTGACGCCCCCTCCCGTAGCCTCCGCCGCTTCGCGGGAGAGGGGCGCTCGGCGTTGCGCGAGATCATGATGACGAGAGCAGCTTGACTCCCTCTCCCGCGGAGCGGGGAAGGGATGGGGACGGGGCTTCCCGGTCACGCGAAGCCTAACGCGACAAGGCAATCCGAGCATGTTCCAAGCCTACGGGCTCTATTCGCACATCAGCGCGAACCGGCTGCGCACGGTCTTCCTTCTGGCGGGTTTCGTGGTTCTGCTCGTCGCGCTGATGTTCTCGGTGTCGCTTATCTTCGAAGCGCTCTCGCAGGATGCGCCGCTCGAGGTGCTTTTCGCCCGCGCCCTTGTGGATGTGAAGCAGGGATGGCCCGTTGCGCTCGGCGGCGCCGCGCTGTGGTTCTGCATCGCCTTCTTCTTTCATCAGTCGATGATCGACTATGCGACGGGCTCCGAGGGCGTGTCGCGCAAGGAAGAGCCGCGGCTCTATAATCTCCTCGAGAACTTGTGCATCTCGCGCGGCATCCCGATCCCGACGCTCAAGATCATCGACGACGAGGCGCTCAACGCCTTCGCCTCGGGACTCCGCGAAGGACATTACAGCGTCTCGGTGACGCGAGGCCTCCTCGCGCGGCTGACCGATGCGGAGCTCGAGGCGGTGCTCGGTCATGAGCTGACGCATATCCGCAACCGCGACACGCAGGTCATGGTGGTCGCGACGATCTTTGCGGGCATTTTCGCCTTTGTCGGCGATTTGATGTTTCGAAGCTGGAACTTTCCCTTCGGTTTCTCGCCGCGCAAGGACGATTCGCGCCAGGAGCGCGGCGGCGGCGGCGCGATGGTCGCGATCGTGATCGCGCTCCTGGTGATCGTCTTGAGCTGGGGGGCCTCGGTGCTGATCCGTTTCGCGATCTCGCGCACCCGCGAGTTCCTGGCCGACGCGGGCTCCGTGGAGCTCACCAAGAACCCGGATGCGATGATCTCGGCGCTGCGCAAGATCGAGGCGCAAGCCGCGATGGAGCAGATCCCTTCGCGCATGCAGGCATTTTTCATCGAGAGCCCGGCGCTGCTGCCCGAGTCCGGCTTTTTCGCCACGCATCCTTCCGTCAATGAGCGCGTCGCGGCTTTGATCAAATTCGCCGGCGGTCGCGACCTCCCGCTCACGCCAGTGCCGCCATCGGGGTCCAGCGGCTTCCTGCCGCCCGACGTTCGGTCCTCCGCCGCGCCCGGCGAAGGGGGCCCCTGGGGCTGACTGAGGGGGGCGATTTAAGAATTGCTTCGCGCCGCTCTGGCTAGCGTTATCCGCTTCCAGAGCGCGGCGAGCGAGAGCGCCAGGAGCCCGCCAGCGGCGCCAGCGAGCAGATCGAGGTGCGGCGGCAACTCGCTGAAGCGCGCGAGGAAGGGATCGGTCGCGGCGAGCTCGCCGGCCGCAAAGCCCAGAAGCCCGGCGCCCAGGAAGATGAGGATCGGCAGGCGGTCGAAAATCTCCATGAGCGCCCCGGCGCCGAACATCACGATCGGCGCGGATATCGCCAGGCCGAAGACGATGAGGTGCAGCGAGCCATGCGCCGCTGCGGCGATTGCGACGACATTGTCGAGCGACATCACTGCGTCGGCGACGACGATGGCGGTCACGGCGCTGACGAGATCGGGTTTCGCCTCGACCTGCGAATGATCGATCTCCTGGTTCGGAAGCTTGATCGCCACCCCCAAGAGCAGCAGCGCGCCGATGATTTTCAGGAACGGAATGCCGAGCAGCTGGAAGACGATCAAGGTGAAGCCGACGCGCAGCAAGACGCCGAAAAGCGCGCCGAGCAGCACGCCGAGCCGTCGCCTGTTTTTCGGCAGGCCGCGGCAGGCGAGCGCGATCAGCACCGCATTGTCGCCCGACAAGAGGATGTTGATCCAGACGATCTCGAGGATCTCGGCCGCTAGGGTGAAATTTTCGGGCATGTCAGCTCAACAGCAGGCGCCCGTCGTCGCCGGTGATGCGCACGTCGAACATCGTTCCCGCCTCCGCGCCGGGCGTGCGCACGAGAGTGAAATCCGCCGCGCGGGCGCGTCCGCCGCGTTCGGCGAGCACGCGCAGAGTCTTCCCGCGTTGGGCTCTAAGATGGCTCTGCAGCTGCTGCTCGCCTAACGCGCGCAGTCTTGCGGCGCGCGAGAGGATCGTCTCCCTATCCACTTGCGGCATGGCCGCGGCGGGAGCGCCCGGCCGGGGCGAGAAGGGGAAGGCGTGGAGATGCGTCAGCCCGCAGTCTTCGACGAGATCGAGCGTGCGTTGAAACATCTCCTCTGTCTCTGTCGGAAAGCCCACAATGAGATCGGCGCCGAGGACCGTTTCGGGACGCGCCGCGCGCAGGCGGCGGCAGAAGTCGACGGCGTCGCCGCGCGAGTGGCGCCGCTTCATGCGCTTCAGGATCAGATCGTCGCCCGATTGCATTGAGAGGTGCAGATGCGGGGCCAGCCGCGACTCCTGCGCCATGGCGTCGATGAGCTCCGATCCCGCCTCAATGCAGTCGATCGATGAAAATCTCAGGCGTTCAATCTCGGGAAGCGCGTCGAGCAGCATTCGCGCCAGGCGGGGCAGGGTCCAGCTCTCGCCGATATCCGCGCCATAGGCCGTCAGATCGACGCCCGTCAGGACGATCTCGCGCTTGCCGCTTGCGACGAGGGCGCGCGCCTCTCTCAAAACCTCCTCAGGCGACGCGGAGCGCGAGTTGCCGCGGCCGAGAGGAATGACGCAGAAGGTGCAGCGATGGTCGCAGCCGTTTTGCACGGCGAGGAAGCCGCGCGTGCCTTCGGCGGCGCCAATCGCTCGATGCGCGGCGCGGCCTTGCGGCTCGAGACTCTTGTGATCGTTCGAGATCACCCGCGCGACGCCTGGCATGGCGGCGAAATCTTCTGCGTGCAAGGTCGCTGCGCAGCCCGTGACGATGAGGCGCGCGGAGGGGTGCTCGCGGCCGAGCCGCCGCACCGCCTGGCGGGAGCGGCGCAAGGCCTCGGCCGTTACAGCGCAGGTGTTGACGATGGCGAGATCCGTCTCTCCCAGAGCCTTCGCCTGCCGCGCGAGCTCTTCGGACTCGACCATGTTCAGCCGGCAGCCGAGCGTCACGGTTTCGACGCCGCCAGCGAGATGCAGAGCCGAAAGGGCGGGGAGTCCGCTCAAGCGGCGAGCCCTTCGAATGTCTCAGGCGCGAGCCGCGTCTCGAATTCGAGCGCGATGGGCCCGGTCATATGGACGTGATCGTCGTCGCGCCAGTCGATCGTCAGCGCACCGCCGGGAAGGCGAACGAGCGCGCGGCGTTCGGCCTGGCCGCTGCGCGCCGCCGCGACGAGCGTCGCGCAGGCCGCCGAGCCGCAGGCCTTGGTTGCGCCGGCGCCGCGCTCCCAGACGCGCAGGAGGATGTCGTCGCGCGCGCGTAGCTGAGCAAAAGAGACATTGACGCGCTCGGGGAACAGCGGATGGCGCTCGATCAACGCGCCGAGACGGGCGAGATCGACCGCCGCCGCATCCGCGACGAAGAAGATCGCATGCGGATTCCCCATGCCGACGGCGGAGAATTGTTCGGGCGCGCCGGGGACGGCGGGATCGAGCGCGACATCGGCGAGGTCTCCGACATCTTTCGCCAGCGGAATTTCCCGCCAGGAGAGGCGCGGGCGCCCCATGTCGACGCGGAAGGAGAGTTCGCCCTCCCGCCAGCTTGCGACCTGCCCGGCGTCGGTCTCGAAGACGAGGGCCTCGTCTCCTCCCGCGCGGGCCATGGCCCAAGCGGCGCAGCGCGTGCCATTGCCGCAGGCTGCGGAAAGCGACCCGTCCACATTGTAGATCTTCAGCGAGGCGTCGGCCCGGGCGTCCCGCGCATCGCCGAGCACCATGAGCTGATCGTAGGCGAGCCCCGGCTGCTGCGCGATGGCGCGCGCCTCCTGGGGAGAGATCGCGAAGCCTGCGCCCCGCAGATCGAGGACGAGAATTTCATTGCCGGCGCCATTCATGCGCAGAACGGGGCGGCCGGCGAGGATGTGGGGCATGGCGTCGACTGTAAGCTAGGAATGACGCAGAATTATATGCGAAAGCGGGAGAGCGCGCCACGCGCGCCGCAAAGACGCGGGGGGACTTCCGCGAGACATGATTTTGCGCCAGTCTGCCAGGGGCGGGCAATTGCGAAGGCAGAGGACGGCATGGCGAATTTCGGTAGTTTCAAGCATTTCGGCCGGATTCTGGGATTTCTCGCCGCCCTTGTCATCGTCGTCGGCGCGGGGGGCTTCTACCTGAGCAAGAAACTGGCGCCGAGCCATCCCGCCGCGCAAGGCGAGCGAGCGCCCGGCGCGGAGTCGAAGCCGCCCACCGACGCCAAGGAGGAGCCCGGGAAGGGGCCGGAGAGCCCGGAGACAAATCTCGAGAGCCAGACCGTGGAGCTTGCGGCGCGCCCAGCGCTCACGCTCAGGGGCGAAGCGCCGCTCGACGACGCGCAGAAGTCCATCGCCGAGGCGGTCGGCAAGCTCAACGCCGCCGCCGCCAAGGCGGGCGTGAAGGCTTCGGGGAAGCCGATCGCCGTATTTTCCGAAACAAGCGAGAAGTCGATTCGCTTCGAGGCGATGCTGCCGCTCGAAAAAGCGCCCGACGGGAAGGGCAAGCTCGAGGGCGGCGTCGAGGTTGGCGCGACGCCCGCCGGCAAGGCGCTGAAATTCGAGCATCGCGGCCCCTACGAGGACATCGAGTCGACCTATGAGGCGATCACCGCCTTTCTCGACGAAAAGGGCCTCGATACGAAGGACCGCTTCATCGAGGAATATATCAGCGACGTCGCCGACTCGGAGGACGAGGAAGGCGAGGTCGACATCTACATCTTCGTGAAATAGCGAGGCCGGCCCTCGAAGGGAGACATTGCGAAAATGTCGAACGCAATAGGGCTTCGTCGGTTCCTCGCAGGCGCGGCCTGCCTCGCAACGGCGTTCCCGTCTTGCCTCCTCGGACAGACGGTGGAGGTCTTGCGCGCGCACAATGCGGCGATCGCGGAAAGCTCCATATCCGGCGTTTCTTCGGGCGGCTTCATGGCGGTGCAATTCGCCACGGCCTGGTCGTCCATCGTGAAAGGCGTGGGAGTCATCGCGGGCGGCCCGTATTTTTGCGCCGAGGCGACAGCCGCCGACATTATGAGCGCCTATATGGGGCCGATCCTACGGGCGACCGGACCTTGCATGATCGGGCCGCCTCCCGATTTGAGCCGGTTCACGCGCGAGGCCGACGAGAAGGCGAAATCCGGTGGGATCGACGCGACGCGAAATCTCGCCGGGCAGAAAATCTACATCTTCCATGGATTTAACGACGCTATCGTCGCACGGTCGGTCACGGACGCCGCCGAGCGTTTCTATCGTCACTATCTTGGCGACGCCGGCCGCGGCAATCTTTTCTACCAGACCACAGTGGGGGCGGGGCATTCGCAGGTTTCGCTCGCCGGCCGCCACGCGCAAGGCTTGAACTCCTGTCCCGCCAACCAGAGTCCCTACATCAACGCCTGCGATTACGATCAGGCGGGGATCATCCTCCAGCACATCTATGGCGCGCTCAATCCTCCGAATCCGGAGCTCAAAGGGACGCTAAAGTCCTTCCCGCAGAGCAAATATACGGCGCCCGACGAGCCGGGCGCATTGAGTTTGGCCGAGACGGGCTACGTCTTCGTTCCCAAGGACTGCGAGCCGGGGCAGGGGATTGCTTGCCGCGTGCATGTCGCGCTGCATGGCTGCAGACAATATGCGGGAGCGATCGGCGCCCGCTTTGTCGAAGAGGCCGGCTATAACGCCTGGGCCGACACGAACCGGATCATTGTGCTCTATCCGCAAACCGCCGCGCGGCCGATCCTTGGTTCTCCCCCCGCCAATCCCGACGGCTGCTGGGACTGGTGGAGCTACGTCACGCATGACGATTCCTATGTAACGAAGTCCGGGCGTCAGATCATGGCCATCAAGGCGATGCTGGACGCGCTTACAGGTGGGCAGGTCGCCGCAACGAGCGCGAACGGCGCCTCGCGCGCCGTCGAGAGGCTCGTCGTGATCGACAGTTCGGACGAGGCGGTGGATCTCGCCTGGACGCCGGTCGAAGGAGCGACGTCTTATCGCGTGTTTCGCGCGGGCGCGGATGGCGTCTTCTCGCAAGTGAGAGAAACAGAGGGCCCCAGCCTCGCCGACGGCGGATTGGAGCCGGCGACAAGCTACTGCTGGCGCGTCGCTGCGATGATCGGCGGGACCGAGGGTCCGTCTTCCACCATTGTGGCTGCAAGCACGCGACCCAGGCCGCGGCCTTGCGACAGGCCTGGGGACTGCGCCGTCACAGAGATGCAGCCCGGCCGGTCGAAGCCGTAACCCACGCGCATCGGCGGCGCTCTTGCTCTCGCTGTTAGAGAAAGGGCCTTTCATGCAGAGATTTACGGGCAAGATCGCGCTCGTCACCGGGGCGGCGAGAGGTTTGGGCCGCGTGACTGCGCTGGCTTTCGCACGCGAGGGCGCGAAGGTCGTCGTCTCCGACATCGACGAAGCGGGCGGCGATGAAACCGCAAAACTCATACGCGAAGGAGGGGGTGAGGCTCTCTTCCTTCGCGCCGACGTCGGCGTGGAGGCAGAGGTCGCGTCGCTGATCGAGAAGTCGGTCGAGGCTTTCGGCCGCCTCGACTGCGCCGTGAACAACGCCGGCGTCGTGCGCTTTCAGCCGCTCGTGGGAGAGACTGCCGAGGGTTTCGAGTTTCACCTCCACACCAATCTGCGCGGCGTGTTCTTCTGCATGAAGCACGAGATCCGCCAGATGCTCAAAAACGGCGGCGGCGCCATCGTCAATCAGTCCTCGATCACGGGAAGCCTCACCGGAAATCCTGGCGAGAGCGCCTATGCCGCGACGAAGGGCGGAGTCGACGGCCTCACGAAATCCGCGGCGCTCGAGGTCGCCAAGGATAATATCAGCATCAATGCGATCGCGGCCTGCGGCATCGACGCGCCGGGCGACGTGTTCCATCAATGGATGGAGAAGGAGCATATTTCACCGCAGGAGGCCGGCAGGCTCTTCCCCATCGGCCGCATGGGCAGAGCGGAGGAGCTCACAGCGGCGGTGCTGTTCCTATGTTCCGAGGAGGCGCGCTTTATTGTGGGTCACCTGCTCGTCATCGACGGCGGGTGGATCGCGCGGTAGGGCAAGTCAAGAAAACCAGCGCAGGATCGCCGCGCTGAGCAGAGCCACGACGCCCAAGCCGGCGAGGCAGGCCAGAATCGTCTTGTGGGAGAGCGCTCGCAACAGGCCCAAAAGCACGGCGGCGAGCAGAAGGATCGACAGAGCCGCGCAGGAAATCTTGACGCAGAGCGCGACGAAGGCCTCGCCGCCAAGCTGCGGCAGCTCGCCGACCACGAAATAGCTCACGAGGCCGAAGGCGAAACCGCTCGCGACTTGCAGCAGCCAGGCCGCGAGGGTGAACAGATAGGTCTTGCGCAGCAGCGATTCATTCGCCGAATAGACGAGCGCCGCGAGCGGCAGGCCGACCGCCGCCACGGCGCCGAGGTTATGCGCGACCTGAACGACCGCATAGAGCGCGTTGTCGAGCTGCATTCCGTCTCACTCGGCGGTGACGCTGACGCAGGCCTTCTCGCCGATCGGCGTGTGGTTCGTATTGACCGGGGCGACGCAGATCTTGTGCTCTCCGGCTTTGAGCGCCGGCAGCTCGAAGCTGCCCTTGAGCTTATGCGCCGTCCCGACTTCGCCGCCGTCGACGAAGAGATGCACGTGATGCGCCTTGGTCCCGGCCTGCACCTCATAGTCGACCTTCGAGGGCTTGCCCGCAGGAAGCTTCGCGCCTTCAGCGGGCGCGCCGATCGTCACGAGCTGATCGGCGGCGAGAGCCTCTCCGCCCGAAAGGCTCGAGGCGGCGAGAGCGACGAGGAAGAGGCTACGAAGCTTTGGCGCCATGACGCGCGATCCTTTCCTATTGGAGCGCCTGCGTCTAAGCGCGCGCTGGACGACTCTCCCCAAAACGAACCTTCCTCTATTGCGGATAGCTTGACAAGACGGGAAAAGCGCAGCGCTTGCGCTTTGTTGCGCGGCCTATCGCAACGCTACCCGCCGAGCTGTCGCATCAAGCCGAGCGCGTCCATCAGGATTTGCGTTTCCTTGATCTTGCCCTGCTCCAGGCGGTCGATCACCATCCCCCAAACCGTGACCGGCCTTTGCGTGGCGGGAACGCCGAAAAACGGCGCATGGTGCGTGCCCGTCCAAGTGAAGCGCGTCAGCACCTTGTCGGCATCGGCGATTTGTTCCTCGACGCTCCAGCGCATGTCGGGAAAGGCCGTGAGCAGTTGCCGCAGCACGTCCTTCAGCCCGGCAAGGCCAGGACCCTGGCCGGGGAAAGGAACCTGCTCGATCACGTCTTCCGCCACATAGGCGCCGGCCGCCTCCGCGTCGCCCTTGTTGATCGCGTCCTCGATGAAGCGACGGACGATTTCTTTGTTCTCCTCGACGCTCATGCTCTTCCTTCGCTGTCAGAAACTCGGCCGCCCGGAGGATCGCTAGACCTCCTCCTCCAGCCGCTCCACGATCGTGCGCAGCACCTTGAGGCGCGAATATTTCTTGTCGTTCGACTCGACGAGCGTCCAGGGCGCGCGTTGCGCATTGGTGCGGTCGATCATCTCATTCGCCGCCTCTTCATATTGCGGCCATTTCCCTCGATTGCGCCAGTCTTCCTCGGTGATCTTGTAGCGTTTCGCTGGGCGCGCCGCGCGGCTCGCGAAACGTGCGAGCTGCTCCTCCTGCGAGATGGCGAGCCAGAATTTGACGACGACGATGCGCGCGCGCGTCACCTGGCGCTCGAAATCGTTGATCTCGGTGTAGGCGCGCATCCAATCGTCGCGCGAGCAAAAGCCTTCGACGCGCTCGACAAGCACGCGCCCGTACCAGCTGCGGTCGAAGATCGCGGCATGGCCGAGCCGCGGCAGATGCCGCCAGAAGCGCCAGAGATAGGGCCGCGCGAGTTCTTCGTCCGTCGGCGCCGAGATCCCGTGGACGCGGAAGCGCCGCGGATCGAGCGCCGCGCGCACGCGCCTGATGGCGCCGCCCTTGCCGGCCGCGTCATTGCCTTCGAAGACGAGCACGAGGCCGCGATGCGCGAATTTGCGCGAGGTCGTGAGCTCGCTCAGGCGTCCTTGCAGCGCGTCGAGCGTCTCGCCGTAGCGCTCCGGCTCGGCGCGAAGCGAAAGGTCGAGCGCGCCGACGAGGCTTGCGCGCGGAAGCGTAAGGATTTGAGCCGACTGCTGCGCCGCGGCCGGCGCTGGCGCGGCTGTCGGCGCGGGGGCGTTCGCCGCGCTCTCGGCGTTGGCGCGCTCGAGCGCCGAAAGCAGCAGCTCCGCCACCGCCGCGTCGCGGTACCGGCCGTCCTCGGCGGCGACGACCGCCCAGGGCGCATATCCGGTCGAGGTCTTCTCGACGAGGTCGAGCGCGGAGCGGGCGAGCTTCTGCCTTTCGCGCGCGCCCTTGATGTCGTCCCATTCGATGACGACGGCGCGCTTCAAGCCTCCGCCGTTCTCGCGCAGCTTCGCGAGGCGCTTCTGCGCGACGGAATCCTCGACGTGCAGCCAGACTTTCAGAAGGACGACCCCCTCCTTGCGAAGCATTTCCTCGGAGCGGTTGATCTCGTCGAGGCCGCTCTCGAAGGCGGCGCGGCTGATCTTGCCCTGTGCGCGCTGATGCAGCAGGCGATGGTGCCAGCCGCCGAGCACGAGGCCGATGCGGCCCTTGGCGGGCATGTCGCGCCAATAGCGCCATTCGAGCGGACGCGTCCGCTCCTCCTCGGTCGGCGCGCCATAGGAAAGCGTCTCCAAGCCGTGGTCGTCGAGCCACTCGTAGAGGCGGTTTAAGACTTCGCCCTTGCCGGCGCCGTCGGAACCGTTGATGAGCAGAAGCAGACTCTTCTGCTTTTTCTCGCCGAACTCGAATTGCGCCTCGAGCAGCTTTTCGCGCAAGCGCTCCGAAACTTCCGCGAATTCGGTCTTGTCGAGCTTATGCGGTAGACGGACGGAATCGAACATGGCGGCCTCCGCTGGGGGCGGCCGCGCCTGCGCGCGTCGCCCGCTGTAACCTAGGCAAATTGCGCGGATTCGGATAGAGAGGACGCGCTGGTCCCGTAGCTCAGCCGGATAGAGCGACGGTTTCCTAAACCGTAGGTCGCAGGTTCGAGCCCTGCCGGGATCACCAGCGAATTCAGTCGAAGCGAGCGGGGCGGCCTCGCCGAGAGCGGCGGCGCTGACCGGCGAGCGATTCTTGCGAGGGCCTCTATCGCCCTTTTGAAAATTTTTCATTTTGCCCCCAAGGTTTCCGCCCACCGCTCCGTCGAAGGGGCGGGAGACCAGAAAAAGGCCGGGCTGATTGCCGAGCGAACCAGCCGACGATGAATTGGCGCGACGGGCCGCCCACGGCGACCGGGAAGCGTTCGGCGCGCTCGCGGAGCGCCACTACGGGCGTCTCCATGCGCTCGCCTGGCGTTGGAGCGGCGCGCGCGCGCCGGCCGAGGATATCGCGCAGGAGGCGATGGTGAAGATGGCATCGGCCATCCGCGGCTTTCGCGGCGACAGCGCTTTCTCCACCTGGATGCATCGCATCGCCTATACGACGGCCGTCGATCACCTCCGCGCGGCGCGGCGCTTCGCACCCTTGGGGCCGACCCAGCTGGCGACGCTCGAAGCCGAGCCCGATGGCGGGACCCCCGAGGAGCGCCAGATGAATGGCGAGCTCTGGGCTCAGGTGCGCGCCTTGCCCGACCAGCAGCGCGACGCCGTGCTGCTCGTCTACGCGGAGGAGATGTCGCATCGGGAGGCGGCCGAAGTCATGGGCTGTTCAGAGAAAACGGTCTCCTGGCATCTGCACGAAGCGCGCAAGCGATTGCGGCTGGCCCTGGAGGCGGCGCAATGAGCGACGAAAAACTCGAAAGGTTGCGCGCCGCGCCCCCCGCCGCCCGCGAGACCGCGAAGCGCGCCGCTCTCACGGCGGCGCTCGAAGCCTTCGTCGTCGCCGAGGCCAAAAAAGATTTGCACGCGACCCAAGGAACGGTCGCGCCGCCTCGTCACAGGAACGCATCGCCCCGCAACAAAGGAGGTCAGCCGATGCGTTTCCTTCCAAAATTCAATCCGGCTTTGGCTGCGTCGCTCGCCGCGACGCTGCTCGTGGCGCCGACCGCCTGGTTCTATCTTCACCGCCAGGCGCCGACTTTCGTGCTAATGACGCCTCTGCAGGAGAGCGCGTCCCGCCTTGCGATGGATGTCCCCGCGAAAGAGGTTCCCTCCCTGCAGTTCCCGTCCCGGCCGGCGCCCATCGCCGCGAATAAAGGCGTCCGCGTGAGGGCCGTCGCGCCTACGAGCGCACCAGCGCCTAATGCGGCGATGCCTCCGCGTCCCCGTTCCGAAGACTTCCCGGGGGGCCGCATGCAAGTCGTGCCCGCGGAGATTGCGGAGCCGGCGCAACCTCGCGATTCCGGGGGCTTCGCGGCGGGCCGCATGCAAGAGGAGTCCCGCGACAAATTTCCGCAAAAAGATCCGAGCCCGGTCAAGAGCGTCGCGGCGGAGCCCGTCTCGACCTTTTCGCTCGCGGTCGACACGGCCTCCTATGCCTTCGCGCGGCGCATGGTGAATGCGGGACGACTGCCGCCCAAGGATTCGGTGCGTGCCGAGGAGTTCATCAACTACTTCCCTTATTCCTATCCGCAGCCCGAGTCGGCCCAGGCGCCGTTCAAGCCGACGGTGACGATCGCGCCATCGCCGTGGAATCCGCATAACCGCCTCGTGCATGTTGCCGTGCAGGGCTACATGCTGCACGGCGCGCAGCGCCCCCGCGCCAATCTCGTCTTGCTGATGGACGTCTCTGGCTCGATGACGCCAGACGATCGTCTGCCGCTCGTCAAGAATGCGATGCGCCTGCTGGTCGGGGAATTGCAGCCGGACGACACGATCGGCATCGTCACTTACGCGAATGGCTCCGGCGTCGCGCTCGAGCCGACAAAGGTCGCGGAGAAGGAGAAAATCCTCGATGCGATCGCGGGCCTCGGCGCTGGCGGATCGACCGCGGGAGCGCAGGGGATTCTCGACGCCTATCGTCTCGCCGAAGCGCATTTCGACAAGAATGCGGTGAACCGCATCATTCTCTCGACAGACGGCGATTTCAACGTCGGCGTCACCGATCCGCGCGAGTTGCAGGACTTCATCGAGCGCAAGCGCAAGAGCGGGATTTTTCTCTCGATCCTTGGCGTCGGCCGGGACAATTACAACGACGCGCTGATGCAGAAGCTCGCGCAGCACGGCGATGGCGTCGCGGCCTATGTCGATACGCTGAACGAAGCCCGCAAGGTTCTTGTCGAGCAGGCGTCATCGACGCTCTTCCCTGTCGCCAAGGACGTGAAAGTTCAGGTGGAGTGGAACCCGGCGCGCGTCTCCGAATACCGCCTGATCGGCTATGAGACGCGCAATCTGCGGCGCGAGGACTTCAACAATGACGAAGTCGCCGCAGGCGTCATCGGATCTGGTCTGACCGTGACGGCGATCTACGAAGTGACGCCCGCGGGCGCCGAGAAAAAGCTCAACGACGCATTGCGTTACGGCAAAAAGGCCGAGACGCGCCCCGCAGAGACGGCAAGCGGCGAATGGGGCTTCCTGAAGCTGCGCTACAAGCTGCCGAAGGATGAGACGTCGCGGCTGATCACGCTGCCGATCGAGGATTCGATGGAGAAAAAGAGCCTGGCCGAGGCTTCCGACGACGTGCGCTTCTCCGTCGCCGCCGCGGCCTACGCCCAGCTCCTCGAGGGGGCGCCCTATCTCAACGGCTACCGCTATGACGAGGTCGCCGCGCTGGCGCAAGGCGCCAAGGGCGAAGACCCGTTCGGCTATCGCGCGGAGTTCGTCAACCTCGTGCGGCTGGCGAAGTCGGCGCAGCCCTGAAGCGCATGGCGAGGGGCGAGGTCGTTCCGGCTCCTCGTCGTGGATGCGCGTCGTCGGCGTCGCCCCGTTCCGCGCGGTCCCCTAAGGATAATCCGAGATTGCGCTGGGTTCGCACACCCTTATCTTAACGCCAAGCGTCGAGAGGAGCGCCGGGGAGGCGCATCGGGGCGGCTCGGCCGGGAATGGCCAGGCGAGGGAGGCGACCATGGCGTTAGTCGAGGTTCGAGCGGTCCTGAGCACCGCGCAGGCGTCAGCTCTCCAGCGCGTGCTGGCTCGCCATTTTGAGGCGATCCAATATGTCGAGACGGTCGGCGCGCCGAGCCTCGCCCAGGAGATCGAGCGGGAGAAAGAGGCGATCGCGCAGTTTTCGGAAGCCTTGAATTTGGCGATGCGCTGCATTCTCACGCATTAGGGTCCGGACCCAGAAAAGGATTGGCGTGAACAGCGGGTTGTGATTTTCGGCTTCCGAAAGGGAAGCCGAGATGAATCGCGATCTCTTCTGGCTGACGGACATGCAGTTTTCCAGGATCGAGCCCCACCTGCCGACGGACGCGCGCGGCAAGGCGCGTGGACGACTGGCGCGTCATCAGCGGCATCGTTCATGTGCTCAAATCGGGCGGGCGCTGGGTCGATGCGCCAGCCGAGTATGGACCGAAAAAGACGCTCTCCAACCGCTTCGTGAGATGGGCGGAGAAAGGCGTCTGGACCGGCCTCTTTCATGCGCTTGCGCAGGCCGGCGGGCCGCCAGCGCAGGTTCTCATCGACAGTTCCGCCGTCAAAGCGCATCGCTCAGCTTCCGGCGGAAAAGGGGGGAGGCCAGTCAGGCGATCGGCCGCTCGCGCGGCGGTCGCACGACGAAGATCCACGCGTTGACGGACGCTCACTGTCGTCCGCTCGCCTTCATGCTCACGGGCGGTCATGTCGCTGATTGCACGGCCGGCAAAGCTCTGCTCTAACGCCTTCCCGAATGCGAAATCTTGCATGGCGACAAGGGCTATGACGCCAACGCCATTCGTCGGCAGGACGAGGAGCGTGGCGCCGCGCCCGACATCCCGCCCAAGCGAAATCGCAAGTGGAAGAACTGCTTCTCGCCCTTCCTCTACCGCAACCGCAACGCCATCGAGCGTATGTTCCGCCGCTTGAAGGACTTCCGACGCGTGGCCACACGATACGACCGGAACGCCGCAAACTTCCTCGCCACAGTCTGCATCGCCGCCGTCGTCAGCTATTGGTTATGAGTCTGAGCCCTAGGGCTCAAAAGCTGTCGCAAGCCGGCCGGCGTTTCGCGACGCCCGCTCACTTCTTCTCCGCCGCCTTGGCGCGTTCGATCGCCGCCAGAATCAGCTCGCGCGCGTCGGCGGCGTCGCCCCATCCGGCGACCTGAGCCCATTTGCCGGGCTCGAGGTCCTTGTAATGCACGAAGAAGTGCTCGATGCGCCGCCAGGTCATCTCCTGCAGATCGGTGTAGTTCTGCACGTCGACATAACGCTGAGTGAGGCGCGTCGAGGGCACCGCGACGATCTTCTCGTCGCCGCCGGCTTCGTCCGTCATGCGCAGCACGCCGATGGGGCGCACCGAGATGACCGCGCCGGGCGCCACGGGGCGCGTGTTGGCGACGAGCACGTCGCAAGGGTCGCCATCGTCGGAAAGCGTGTGCGGGATGAAGCCGTAATTCCCCGGATAGCGCATGGCGGTATACAGGAAGCGGTCGACGAACAGCGTGCCCGAGGCCTTGTCGAGCTCATATTTGATTGGCTCGCCGCCGAGCGGCACCTCGACGATGACATTCACTTCGTGCGGGGGATTCGAGCCGATCGGGATGGCGTCGAGACGCATGGCTTGCTCCAATGATGATTTTCGGCGCGCCCGAGCAGGGCGGAGAATCGCTCGCGACTATCCCATCAAGCGGCGGAAGTTTCCACACCGCCGCCGGATTTGGTTAAGGCGCTTTGGGCTGTCGCTCCCCGGTCTTGTCAAAGTCGCAGATTCGGGAAAGGGTGCCTTCCCTGCGGAGCTCTGGAGCAAAGATTCATGCGAGCCAAACTTTCCCTGGTCATCGTCGCCGCCGCTCTCCTCATTCCGGCGGCCGGGCGCGCCCAGGAATGGGGCGGCGGGGGGCGTCACCAATACTTCGAGCAGCTGCGGGAGGCTTGCGACTACGGCGACGAGAATGCGTGCTGGCGGCTGCAGCAGCTGCGCGAGCAAAGACGCGCGCGCCAATGGGGCGGTCAGGGAGGCGGACAGGGCTATGTCGTCGTCCCGCCCGGCAACAACAAGGCCGCCCTTTGCACGACGCTTCGGGCCAATTTCAACAATTGCGTCGCGCAGCAGCAGTCGCAGCCGTGGCGCAACATCAACTGCAACGCCTGGCCGGTGCAGCTCAGCGCGAGCGGATGCCTTTGATCAGATGAACTCGACGCCGAGCTCGGCGCCGAGCCCGGAGGCCCGTCGCCAAACGACCCGGCATTTTCGCGCCGGCTGGCCGTCGCGCACGATGTAGAAGCAGTCGGGGACGCCCACGGGACTGTCGACGAGCAGGCGAAGCCCGGTGTCGGAGGCGTCGCGGATCACGCAGTCGATCGCGGCGGAGAGCTCGTGGAAGCCGATGCGGGCTTTCTTGTAGGCGCGGCGCCGGATGGCGTTTCGCCGCTCTTTTTGCGAGTCCGACACCGTCATGGCGTTGTTCCGACGCGTCTCCACTCTGACGCCGTGAAACTTTGAGCGGTTGAGCTTGCGCGGCCATGACCTCGCGCAAGGCGCGGCGCTAGTCCTTGCGCATGCGCTGCGCGATCTCGGCTCTGAGCCGCTTCCAGAAATCGAGGACGCGCGGCTTCGCCCAGTCGAACGCCTGATTGCCCCAGCGCCAAGCCAACCGGCCGGTCGCCTTGAGGAAATCGATCAAGCGATCGAACCAGGGCAGCAGCGCGCTCTCGGCGGGGATTTTCGCGCGCAGCCATGCGACCGCTTGCGACAAGATCTGCGAAACCGCGAAGGCCAGGAGGCTCCAGGGATCTTCGCGCTGCGCATGCTCCTCGAGCTTTTGCGCTGTCTCTTGCCGGTAGCGCGCGAATTCTGCGGCGATCTCCTCGCTCTTGCGGCGCTCCGCTTCGATCTGACCCGTCAGCTCCCTGATCTGCGCCGCCTCCCGCTCCTCCAAAAGCTCGCAGTCTTGCGCCCGCTTTGCGTTGGCCCGCGCCTCGAGCAGGGCGCCGTCAACATCCTTCGTCGATTCGTCGACCTGAAAGGCCATCGCTTCATATTGGGTGAGCAGCTCGTCGCGCTGACGGGTGACGTCGCGCAGGCGCGCAAGCAGGTCGTAGCGCTCCCGCCTTTTGACGTCGTCAGCGGTCTTCGGAAGGGAATCGTCAGACAATCTCGCCTCCTGCGCTCCCTCCGTCAGATAATGCGGGCCGGACCGCCGTCCAGCGGACTCGGCTTGAGCGCGGCCTTGTCAACCCGGGCGAGACATGCGACGATTGTACACGTTGTTCTCGATGCAGGCAGAGGAAGACATGAGGCACATTGCAAGAGCGGCGCTTGCCGTCGCATGCGCGGCCTGGGGCGCGAGCGCCCAGGCGGCGGTGGTGGATATCATCACGGTCAGCGACTTCCACTCGACAGCGAGCGGGTTTCTTAACAGTTTCATCCAGAATGTGAGCGGCTATTACACCACCACGCCGGGCCAGCACTCCTTCCTGACCGTCACCGAATACGCTGGCCAAACATACACCTATCAATTCACGACTCCCTACTTAGGCTCGGCCTGGACAGCGCCAACCCAGATCGGCTCCGCCAACACCGCCTCGCCCACCGCCTCATTCAACTTTGGCCTTCATGCCGGGTCCGGCCCCGTTTGGAACAATGTCGAGGTCACCCTCACGGAGGGCGTTTTCAACGTGGGCGGAGGCACGGTCACTCTCACCGAAAGCTTCGTCCCGCTCAAATCTGCCGCGCCGACGCCCGGTTTGGGCCTCGCAGGGTTGGCCCTTCTCCTTGTCGCTGGGACGTTGGGACGGGCGCGCAGCCTGCGTTCGCATTGAGGCACGGCGTCATAGCCGTCGCGCCATCTTGCCCTGAGGCGCATCATTGCTTATGCTTCGGGCAGGATGCGAAATGGTGAAAATCTGGGCGCCTATGCGGCGCCATCGATCCGGATAGGGCCGTTCGAGCTCGCCGGACGAGCGTTTCTAGCGCCGATGGCCGGGGTGACCGACGCCGCCATGCGCAGCATTGCTGTACGGCACGGCGCGACGGCTGCGGTCGGCGAGATGATCGCCGCGGCAGGGCTTGCGCGCGGGGACCGCGAGACGCGCTTGCGCTTGGCCCGCTCCCAGTCGGAACAGCGTCCAGACATCGTGCAGATCGCCGCCTGCGATCCCGAGAGCGCGGCGCGCGCCGCAGCCGAAACGGCGCAAGCCGGCGCCGAGTGGATCGACCTCAACATGGGCTGTCCTTGCAAGCGCGTGACCGGCGGTCTTGCCGGGGCGGCGCTCATGCGCGATCTCGATCTCGCAAGGCGCATCGTGGCGGCGGCGGTTTCGGCCGCCAAGGTTCCGGTGAGCGTGAAGATGCGGCTCGGCTGGGACGAATTCTCCTTGAACGCCCCGGAGGTTGCGCGCATCGCGCAAGAGGAGGGCGCAGCGCTCGTCACCGTCCACGGCCGCACGCGCCGGCAGTTTTACGAGGGCCGCGCCGATTGGGCGGGGATCGCCGCGGTGAAGTCCGCCATCAAAATCCCCGTCATCGCCAATGGCGACTGCGATTCCCCGCAGGCCGCGCGCGAAATGCTGAGGCTTTCGGGCGCGGACGGCGTGATGATCGGGCGCGCCGCGCAGGGCCGTCCCTGGCTCGTGGGCGACGTGGCCTGCTACCTCCAAACCGGCCGCCTGCGACCCGAGCCTTCTCTCGCGCAGCGCCTCGCGCTTGCGCTCGAGCATCTCGACGCCCTCGTCGAGGCCATGGGGCCGCTCGCCGGACTGCGCCACGCCCGCAAGCATCTCGCCGCCTATGTCGACCGCGCCGGCGTCGGCGCGCGCGATCCGGCGTTGCGGCGTGCGCTGCTCGTCGAGACGGACCCCGGCGAGGCGCGGCGGCGTCTGGCCGAACTCTTCTCGACGCCGCCACTCGAGGCCGCGGCATGACGACCGAAAGAGAACGAGAGCGCGTGACCCTCGGCGTAAACGCAACCTCGCGGTTGCAAATTCTCGGCGACGTGGGTCGCGCCTGCATTCTCGAGACGCTGCCGCATGTGATCCTGGCGGTGCGCGCCGACGGCACGATTGGCGACGCCAACGCCGCCGCCGAGGCCTTTTTCGAGATGTCGAAGCCGATCCTGATCGGCGCGGCGCTCGACAGAATCCTGCCTTTCGGCTCCTCGCTGCTGACCCTGATCGCCGAGGTGCGCGAAAGGGGCGCGCCGATCAACGAATATAAGGTTGATCTTGGGCAGTTTGCGACGGGCCAGCGGCGCGTCGACGCCCATTGCGCTCCCTTGCCCGGGGATCGGGGGGACGTCCTGGTCGTGCTGCAGGAACGGACAATTGCTGAAAAAATAGACAGGCAGCTTACCCATCGCGGCGCGGCGCGCTCGGTCTCGGCCCTCGCGGCCATGCTCGCGCATGAGATCAAGAACCCGCTCTCCGGCATCAGAGGGGCGGCGCAACTTCTGGAAACTGGGCTCGGCGACGAGGACCGCGCGCTGACGCGTCTCATATGCGACGAAACCGACCGCATTGTGCGGCTCGTCGACCGTATGGAGGCCTTTTCCGACCAGCGCCCGCTCAAGCACGAAAAGATCAATATTCACACGGTGCTGGACCATGTGAAGCAGCTCGCGCGTTCGGGCTTTGCGCGCCATGTGCGCTTCGTCGAGAATTACGATCCGTCCTTGCCGTCGCTCGCCGGCGATCGCGACCAGCTCGTGCAGGTCTTCCTGAACCTCATCAAGAACGCCGCGGAAGCGATCGGCGACGGGCCCAATGGCGAGATCGAGCTTTCGACGGCCTTTCGTCCGGGCGTCAGCCTGCGTATGCGGGGGCGAGAGCGCTCAGTCGGACTGCCGCTCGAATTCTGCGTCCGCGACAACGGTCCCGGCGTGCCTGAGGAAATCCTCACTCACATCTTCGATCCCTTCGTTACCACCAAGACAGCGGGAACTGGCCTTGGACTTGCTTTGGTGGCTAAGATCATCAACGACCATAGCGGCGTCATCGAATGCGAATCAAAGCCCGGCAAGACTTGCTTCCGTATCCTCATGCCCATGTATCGATAGAGGCGTTTGAGGAGGAGAGAGACGGCCGATGACGCGCGGTGAAATCCTCGTGGCCGACGATGACGCGGCGATCCGGACGGTCGTAGCGCAGGCGTTGTCGCGAGCAGGCTACGAAGTGCGAACGACCGGAACGGCCGCGACGCTCTGGCGCTGGGTGCAGTCGGGCGAAGGCGATCTCGTGGTGACTGACGTCGTCATGCCCGACGAGAACGCCTTCGAGCTTCTGCCGCGCATCAAGAAGCTGCGCCCCGAGCTGCCCATCGTCGTGATGAGCGCGCAGAACACCTTCATGACCGCGATCCGCGCCTCCGAGCGCGGGGCATACGACTATCTGCCGAAGCCCTTCGATCTGAAGGAGCTCGTCGGCATTGTGGGCCGCGCGCTCGCCGAGCCGAAACGTCACGCCAATGGCGACGGCGAGGAGATCGAAGGCATGCCGCTCGTCGGGCGCTCCCCGGCGATGCAGGAAATCTATCGCTCGCTCGCGCGGCTGATGCAGACGGATCTCACCGTGCTGATCCACGGCGAATCCGGCACGGGCAAGGAGCTCGTCGCCCGCGCGCTGCACGACTACGGCAAGCGCAAGAAGGGACCCTTCGTCGCGATCAACATGGCGGCGATTCCGCGCGACCTCATCGAGAGCGAGCTCTTCGGCCATGAAAAGGGCGCCTTCACTGGCGCGGCCCAACGCTCCGCCGGCCGCTTCGAGCAGGCCGAGGGCGGCACGCTCTTCCTCGACGAGATCGGCGACATGCCGATGGAGGCGCAGACGCGTCTGCTGCGCGTCCTGCAGCAGGGCGAATATACGACGGTTGGCGGGCGCACGCCGATCAAGACGAATGTGCGCATCGTCGCCGCGACGAACAAGGATCTGCGCATCCTGATCCAGCAGGGGCTCTTTCGCGAGGACCTCTATTTCCGCCTCAACGTCGTGCCCTTGCGGCTCCCGCCGCTCCGCGAGCGCACCGAGGACATTCCCGACCTCGTGCATCACTTCTTCAAGCAGGCGGCCGCGGAGGGCCTGCCGCAGAAATACATCGAGCAGGCGGCGCTCGACCGGATGAAGCGCTACCGCTGGCCGGGCAATATCCGCGAGCTGGAGAATTTGATCCGCCGCCTCGCGGCGTTGCATCCGCAGGAGGTGGTCGGGGAAGGGCTCATCGAGGCCGAGCTGTCGGCCGAGGCGCCGCGGTCCGCTTCGCTCCTGGCGGCGAGCCCGAACGCAGCCGGCGCCGACCGCGAATTGGAGAGCGGCCAGACGCTTTCCGCCTCGGTCGAGACGCATCTCGCGCGGCTCTTCCGCGACTTTGGCGACGGGCTACCGCCACCCGGCCTATATCATCGCGTGATCCGCGAGATCGAGGTTCCGCTGATCTCCGCTGCGCTCGCGGCGACGCGCGGCAATCAGATCAAGGCCGCCGAGCTCCTGGGTCTGAACCGCAACACGCTGCGCAAGAAGATCAACGATCTCGACATCCGCCTGATGCGTGCTCCGCGTTAAGCCGCTCCTCTGAATCGGCCGATTCCAGACCGCGTTAAGGCGCCTCTCCGACGATGAGGGCTGACGAGGACTGGCCGATCGCTTCTGAGCCACCCGGTAAGCGGGTCGCGGGTGTTCCTGCTCAATTTCCAGGCGCCATTCGGCGCCGCAGGACCTGCCTATTTCCGCCTCATTCCCGCCGGAAAACCCCTGCTTATAGGCCCTGATGTCTCGAGCCAGAGAATCCGCCGCCAAGCTCGTGGCGCCTTCGGGCCGCCGCTCCCTTTGGGCTTGGGCGGGTCCCATTGTCGTGCTCGCGGCGCTCGCCTGCGCCTCCGCGACCTTCCTCGTCATCGCCTCGGCGGGGCCGATCGAGCCCAACAGCAACACGCTGATCCTGCTTTATTTCGCCGATGGCGTGGCGATCGTGCTGCTGCTCGCCATGGTGCTGCGCAAGTCGCTGACGCTGTTTCGCGCTTGGCGTTCGGGCGAGGCGGCCGCCGGCCTGCATATGCGCATCGTCGCCTTCTTGTCGCTCGTCGCGCTCATCCCGGCGCTCGCCGTCGCGGTCGTTGGAACGGTCAGCCTCGAGCGGGCGCTCTCGCCCGTCTTCATGGCCAATCTGAAGGGCTTCGTGCACAAGACGGCGGAGGCGGCGCAGACCTTCCGCGAGACGCAGTGCGGCGAGCTTCTCAAGGAGGCGCAGCTCACCGCCTCCGACCTCGACCAGTCGCGCGCCATCTACGACGCGGATCGCAACCTCTATCACAAATATTTCGAGACCCGCGCGCGCACGCTCGGCTTCTCGGTCGCGGCGCTCGTGCATCCCAACGGCCAGATCCTCGATCAGGTCGTCGGCGATCCGACCGCCGCCAGCGCCATCGTCATCGCGCTGCCGCCGGAAGATTTCCAAGACGCGCGCTTGGGCAAGCTTCAATGCCGGATGATCGACGAGGATCGCACCTTCGTCGGCCTGCGCGTGCTGACGAGCTTCCCGGAGACCTATCTCTACGTCACGCGGCCCATGCATCCCTTCGCGGTAGAGTTTCCGCGGCAGGCGGGCATCTTCATCAACAATTACGACGCCTTCGAAGCCTTCGGCGTGGCGGTCAAGCGCAATTTCGCGATCATCTACGCGATGCTGATGATGATCCTGCTGCTTTCGTCAATCTGGGTCGGGCTCGATTTCGCCAACCGGCTCGTCGCGCCGATCCGAACGCTCATCGCCGCCACGGACGAGGTCTCCGCCGGCAATCTCGCCGTGCGGGTCGAGGTCGACCGCGCGCATGGCGATCTTTCCCGTCTCGGCGCGGTCTTCAACAAGATGACGACCGAGCTCGATCTGCAGCAGAAGCGACTGATGGAGGCGAGCCGCATCAATGAGGAGCGCCGCTCCTTCACCGAGGCCGTGCTTTCCGGCGTGCCGGCGGCGGTGGTCGGCGTCGACGCCGCGGGCCGCATCACCGTGGTCAACCGTTCGGCCGAGGCCCTGCTGCGGGAAGGCGACCCGGGCGAGCCGCGGCGCATCGCCGAGGCTTTCCCCGAAATCGCTCCGGCCCTCGCCGACGCGACCGAGGTCTTCCCGCGCTCGGTGCAGACCCAGCTCACGATCAAGCGGGGGGCAGGCGAGCGGATTTACAGCATTCGCGTGACCGCCTCCGGGGCGGCGGCGGGCGGCACGAAATTCGTCGTGACGCTCGACGACATCACCGACCTCGTGACCGCGCAGCGCAGCTCCGCCTGGGCGGATGTGGCGCGCCGCATCGCGCATGAGATCAAGAACCCGTTGACGCCGATTCAGCTCTCCGCGGAGCGGTTGAAACGCAAATACGGCAAGCTCATCCAGACGGATCGCGAGATCTTCGACCAATGCACCGATACGATCGTGCGACAGGTCGACGACATCAAGCGGATGGTGGACGAGTT
This sequence comes from uncultured Alphaproteobacteria bacterium, assembly GCA_963798515.1. Taxonomy (GTDB): domain Bacteria; phylum Pseudomonadota; class Alphaproteobacteria; order Rhizobiales; family Beijerinckiaceae; genus Methylocystis. The sequence continues at coordinate 176,225 of CAWCTS010000012.1, read as the reverse complement.
CTCAACCTTCGCGCGTATGCCCAAGGCGCGCCCCGAGCGCGACGATCTGTGTGAATGTGTCCGCCAGACAGCCTTTCTCATGCGGGTCGGCAACGCCGACGTCGACATCATCGAGGATTTGCCCACCGAAGGGCTTTTCACGCAGATCGATCGTCGTCTGCTCTCCCAGGCGCTGCAAAACATCGTCAAGAACGCGATCGAGGGGATCGCCGCGCGCGAGGAGCCCGAACCCAAGGAGAAGGGCGTCGTGCGGATCGCGCTGAGGCGCAAGGACGGCATGGCGCAGCTCGACGTGATCGACAATGGCAAGGGCTTTCCGGCGGCCGACCGGCAGCGGCTGCTCGAGCCCTACATGACGACGCGCGCCGAAGGCACAGGTTTAGGCTTGCCCATCGTCGCCAAAATAGTCGAAGATCACGGCGGCCGGCTGGAGCTGCTCGACGCGCCCTCCGGAAGGGGCGCTTGCGTGCGTATTCTGCTGCCGATCGAGGCGGCGGCGAAGGCGGCGGCGACCGAGAAAACCAAGGTCTTGTCGAGCCAAGTTGGCGGGGCGTAATGGCGAACGACATTCTGATCGTTGACGACGAAGAGGACATCAGAGAGCTCGTCGCCGGCATATTGAGCGACGAGGGGCATAGCGCGCGCACCGCCCGGAACGCCGACGAGGCCCTCTCGGCGATCGCCACGCGCCGGCCGCATCTCGTCTTTCTCGACATCTGGCTGCAGGGCTCGCGGCTCGACGGGCTGCAGGTGCTCGAGGCTATCCAGAAGCTGCATCGCGCGCTGCCCGTCGTGATGATATCGGGCCACGGCAACATCGAGACGGCGGTCACCGCCATCAAGATGGGCGCCTATGATTTCATCGAGAAGCCCTTCAAGGCCGACCGCCTCGTGCTCATCGCCGAGCGCGCGCTCGAGGCGTACAAGCTGCGCCGGGAGGTTTCGGCGCTGCGCCAGCGCGCCGGCTTCCAGGATCGCATCGTCGGCGCCTCCATGCCGGCGCATCAGCTGCAGGCCGCGGTCGCCAGGCTCGCGCCGGTCAACTCGCGCGTGCTCATCACCGGCTCGCCCGGCGTCGGCAAGGAGCTCGCCGCGCGCGTCATGCACGCCCAGTCGGCCCGCGCCGAAGCGCCTTTCATCGTCATCAATTCGGCGACGATGACGCCGGAAAACATGGAGGTCGAGCTTTTCGGCTTCGAGGGCTCCTCTTCGGGCGACTTCAAGATCGGCGCGCTCGAAGAGGCGCATGGCGGCACGCTCTTCTTCGACGAGATCACCGACATGCCGCGCGAGACGCAGGCGAAAATCCTTCGCGTGCTGGTCGAGCAGACCTTCCAGCGCGTCGGGGGCACCACGCGGGTGGAGGTCGACGTCCGCATCATCACCTCCTCCGCGCGCGACCTGCAGCTCTGCATCGAGGACGGCCTGCTGCGCGAGGATCTTTTCCACCGGCTCGCCGTGGCGACACTGCGCGTCCCCTCGCTGGCCGAACGGCGCGAGGACATCGGGGAACTCGTGGACTATTTCATCGAGCAGACCTCGGCGGCCTCGGGCCTGTCGCGCCGCAAAGTCTCCGAGGACGCGCTCGCCGTGCTGCAGATGCATGACTGGCCGGGCAACATCCGGCAGCTGCGGAATGCGGTGGAGCGGCTGATGATCCTGACGGCCGGGGATTCCAGCGGGGAGATCACCGCCGAAATGCTGCCGGCGGACGTGGGCGAGCTCGTGCCGGCCACCCCGGCGGGCGTGCGCGGCGAAAAGCTGATGAGCCTGCCGCTGCGCGAGGCGCGCGAGGTGTTCGAGCGCGAATATCTCGTGGCCCAGCTCAACCGTTTTTCCGGCAACATCTCCCGCACGGCCGAGTTCATCGGCATGGAGCGCTCGGCCCTGCACCGCAAGATGAAGTCGCTCGAGATCGAGTAGGGACGGGCGGAAGCGTCGGCGTCCCCCGACTCTGCGACAATTTGGTGCGGCGCCGCAATTGCGCTGCGCCGCGCATTGTGGTTGAAAAGAGGCTAGATCGGCTTCGCGCGGCAACGATTCCCCCGACGCTTCCGGGCGTCCCAGCCAGCAATCGGGGCCGCTGCTCTAAAGCGCGCGAAACGGGCGCGCCGATGGATCGGACCAGATGAGCCACACGACATTCGCCGTAGACGTCGGGCGAAGCCTCGATCAACCCTTTTCCGCGACTCCCGCCGATTATTTCGCGCTGCTGAAGCCGCGCGTCATGTCGCTCGTGGTCTTCACGGCGCTCGCTGGCCTGCTGCTCGCGCCGACGCCCCCGCATCCCGTCATCGCGCTCGCCTCGCTCCTCGCCATCGCCATTGGCGGCGGCGCATCGGGGGCGCTGAACATGTGGTACGAGGCGGACATCGACGGCGTCATGTCGCGCACGAGCCGCCGGCCCATACCGGCTGGGAAGCTCGGAGGGGACGAGGCGCTCGCCTTCGGGCTCGTGCTCGCCGGCGTCTCGGTCGTGACGCTCGGCCTCGTCTCCAACTGGCTCGCCGCGGCGCTTCTGGCCTTCACGATCTTCTTCTACGTCGTGATCTATACGATGTGGTTAAAGCGGGCGACGCCCTGGAACATCGTGATCGGCGGCGCGGCCGGTGCGCTTCCGCCCATCGTGGCCTATGCCGCCGCGACCGGCGAGGTCAGCCTCGCGAGCCTCGTGCTCTTTGCGATCGTCTTCATGTGGACGCCGCCGCATTTCTGGGCGCTGGCCCTCGTCAAGAACGAGGAATACACCCGCGCGGGGGTCCCCATGCTGCCCGTCGTTGCAGGGCCGGACCACACGCGGCTCGAAATCCTGCTCTATACGCTGGCGCTCGCGCCGCTCGGACTTGCGCCCTATCTGTTGGGTTTCGCCTCGGCGTTTTATGGCGCGGCGGCGGCGGTTCTCGGCCTGGCCTTCCTCTGGTTTTCCTGGCGTGTCTATGCGCTGCGCGAAGGCGCGGCGGCGACCAAGGCCGCCTGGAGGCTCTTCGGCTTCTCCATCCTCTATCTGTTCTTGCTGTTCTCGATCATCGTGATCGAACGGCTCTTGTCCGTCGCGGGGGTTCTGTGAGCGCCAACAAGCCCGAAGACCCGCGCGACGCCGCGAAGCGCAAGCGCAATCTGGCCATCGCCGCGGGCGTGGGGCTCTTCATCGCGCTGATTTATGTCGTCACCATTGTGAAGCTTGGATTGGCCTCCCGCCATCCGGCGGGCTGAAGCGCGCCGCCAAAGCCTGAGGAAAGCCGACGGGGCCTTTCGCCTTGCGGCGTTCTCCGTGTTAGACTCGCAGGCTGCATCGGTCGCACACGCAACGGAAGCTGAACCTTGCACTATCTTTCGACCCGCGGGCGGGCGCCCGAGCTTCCCTTCGACGAAGTGGTGCTGACGGGCCTCGCCGCCGACGGCGGACTTTATGTCCCGAGCCGTTACCCGACCGTCAGCCCCGAGGCGATCGCCGCGCTGGCGGGCCGGCCCTACGCCGAGGCGGCTGAGGCGCTGATCGCGCCCTTCGCGGAGGGCCTGCCGCGCGGGCTGCTGCAGTCTGCTGCGAGCGGCGCCTATGCGACCTTCTCGCATGCCGCCGTCGCGCCGCTCACGCAGATCGCCGACAATCTTTTCGTCCTGGAACTCTTCCACGGTCCGACGCTCGCCTTCAAGGATCTGGCGATGCAGCTGCTCGGCCGGCTGATGGACTCCCTGCTCGAAAAACGCAGCCTGCGCGCGACGATCGTCGGCGCAACCTCGGGGGACACGGGCGCCGCGGCCATCGAGGCCTTTCGCGGGCGCGCCAATGTCGATGTGTTCATCCTCTATCCGGACGGCCGCGTCTCGGACGTGCAGCGGCGCCAGATGACGACCGTCGCCGACGAGAACGTCCACGCCATCGCGATCGATGGCTCCTTCGACGACGCGCAGACGCTGCTCAAGGGTTTCTTCCGCGACGAGCCCTTTCGCAGCGGCGTAGGCCTCGCCGGCGTCAATTCGATCAATTGGGCGCGCGTCGTCGCGCAGATGGTCTATTACTTCACGAGCGCCGTCGCGCTCGGCGCGCCCCATCGCAAGGTGTCCTTCGCCGTGCCGACCGGCAATTTCGGCGACGTGCTCGCCGGCTATGTCGCCAAGCGCATGGGGCTCCCCGTCGAGCGGCTCATCGTCGCGACGAATGAGAACGACATTCTCGCGCGCGCGCTGGCTTCTGGGCGCTACGAGCCGCGCGGGGTGACGCCGACGCAATCGCCCTCGATGGACATCCAGCTCTCCTCGAATTTCGAGCGGCTGTTCTTCAATTCGGTCGGGCGCGAGTCCGCGCCTGTGCGCAGCGCCTTCGAGGCGCTGGAGCGCGACGGCGGCTTCGACATTCCGCAGGAGGCCCTCAAAACCATTCGCCAGGATTTCGACGCGCGCGCCGTCAATGAGGCGGAGACGCAGGCCGAGATCGCCCGCACTTATCGAGAGAGCGGCTATCTGATCGATCCGCATACGGCGACGGGCGTGCGCGCGGCGCGGGCGCGGCTCGAGCAAGACCCGGCGACGCCGGTCATCGCGCTTTCGACCGCCCATCCGGCGAAATTTCCCGAGGCGATCGAACGGGCCGTCGGTCTGCGCGTGACGCCGCCGGCCCGGCTCGCCCCGGTTCTCGAAGGCAAGGAGAGAATAGCGCGCATGCGCAAGGACGCGGAGACGGTGAAAAGCTTCATTCTCAATCATGCGCGAGCGGCGCGCGTCGACGCGGGGGCGTGATCATGGCGCTTTTTGGCGTAAATTTCCCAAGACGCGAGGTTACGATCCGAGGCGAGGGGATTTACCTGCGTCCCTGCCAGATGCGCGACTATGGCGAATGGGCCGCGCTGCGCGAGAAGAGCCGCGCCTTCCTGACGCCCTGGGAGCCCGTCTGGCCGCATGACGATCTGACGCGCATGGCTTTCCGCTTCCGCGTCAAGCGCCACGCCGAGGAAGCCTCGCGCGACGAGGCTTACAGCTATTTCGTCTTCCGCGACGAGGATGACGCGCTCGTCGGCGGGCTGTCGCTCGGCCATGTGCGTCGCGGCGTCTCGCAGGCGGCGACGCTCGGCTATTGGATGGGCCAGCCCTATGCGGGGCAGGGGATCATGACCCGCGCGGTGCGCGCGACCATCGATTACGCCTTCGAGTTTCAGGGACTGCATCGCATCGAAGCGGCCTGCCTGCCGACGAACGAGCCCTCGAAGCGCCTGCTGCAGCGCGTGGGCTTCACGGAGGAAGGATTTGCACGCTCCTATCTGAGCATCAACGGGCAGTGGCGCGATCATCTGCTCTTCGCGATTCTGGAGAGCGACGTGCCCTCGCGGCCGCCGCCGCAACTGCCAAAGGCGGGGTAGGGGCCCCCTCCCCAACCCTCCCCCGCCATAGCCCGTCCTAGGACGGGCGCCTCTCGACGCCCTATGGCGGGAGAGGGAGCTTGGTTCCGCTCGTCATCGAGATTTCGCGTAACGCCCGCAGGCCCCTCTCCCGCGAAGCGGGGGAGGGTGAGGGAGGGGGCTTTCTCTCCATACTCCATCGTGCCTTGACGCTCCTGCGGCCGTGCGAGACAAACCGGCCTCCCTCTTCCGAAAGCGGCTTCCTTCATGCACGACATCAAGCTCATTCGTGACAATCCCCAAGCCTTCGACGCGGCGCGCGCGCGGCGCGGGCTCGAGCCCGTGGCCGAAAAACTGCTGTCGCTCGACGACGCGCGAAAAGCTGCGATCTCGGCGCTGCAGCGCGCGCAGGAACGCCGCAACGCGGCCTCTAAGGAGATCGGCGTCGCGCTGAAGGAGAAGGATCAGGCCAAAGCCGAGGCGCTGAAGGCCGAGGTCGCGAAGATCAAGGAAGACTGGCCGCATCTGGAAGCCGCCGAGCGAGAGGCGATCAGAAAACTAGAGGAGGAGCTCGCGGGACTGCCCAACACGCCCTTGGACAGCGTGCCCGACGGCAAGGACGAGCACGACAATGTCGAGGCGCTGCGCTGGGGCGAGCCGCGCAAATTCGACTTCACGCCCAAAGAGCATTTCGACCTCGGCGAGGGCCTGGGTCTCATGGACTTTGAGGCGGCGGCGAAGCTTTCCGGCGCGCGCTTCGTCGTCAACAAGGGCAAGATTGCGCGGCTCGAGCGCGCGCTCGCGCAATTCATGCTCGATCTGCACACGGATCAGCACGGCTACACGGAAGTGGCGCCGCCGCTGCTCGTGCGCGACTCTGCGATGTTCGGCACGGCGCAATTGCCGAAGTTTCGCGAGGACCAATTCTCCGTGACGGCCGGCCGGCCGGCCGGCGGCGCGGTCGCAGAGGAAGCGGCGGCAAATTACTGGCTGATCCCCACCGCCGAAGTGCCGCTGACCAATCTCGCGAGCGGCCTCATCCTCGACGAAGCGCAGCTGCCGCTGCGCCTCACCGCCGGCACCTATTGCTTTCGCGCCGAAGCCGGCGCGGCGGGGCGCGACACGCGCGGCATGATCCGCCAGCATCAGTTCTACAAGGTCGAGCTCGTATCGATCACGACGCCGAGCCAAGCGCTCGAGGAGCATGAGCGCATGACCGGCTGCGCCGAAAAGGTGCTGCAACTTCTGGAGCTTCCTTATCGCAAGGTCGTGCTCTGCACGGGCGACATGGGCTTCGCCTCGCAGAAGACTTACGATCTCGAGGTCTGGCTGCCGGGGCAGGGCAAGTATCGCGAGATTTCCTCCTGCTCGGTCTGCGGCGACTTCCAGGCGCGGCGCATGAATGCGCGCTATCGCTCCCCCGAGGGCTTAGGGTTCGTGCACACGCTCAACGGCTCCGGCGTCGCCGTCGGCCGCGCGCTCGTCGCGGTGCTCGAGAATTACCAGGAGGCCGACGGCTCGATCACCGTGCCGAAGGTCCTGCGGCCCTATATGGGCGGCGCAGAGCGCATCACGCGCTGACGTTATCGGTCTCGACGCAATCGCTAAAGCACAGCCGTCGCTATTGCGGCGGCGCAGTTGCGCGAAGAATGACCTTGCCCCCTTTCGCGGGGCGCCGCATTCTCTCAATAAAGCGTAATCTGGAGAAAGCCGCCGAAGCCTTGAGGCTTCGGAGGTGAAATTGCGAGAGATTGAGCATGCTGGGATTTCACGCTCGTCCACCAGCGCCGGCCGATCCAGAGCAACTGCGTTTGCACCGTTATTTGTGGACCAGCGACGTCTTGATGGATGAGTTCAAGGCGTTGTACCCCAACGAAAAAGAGTTGAACGAATATCTCGACAGGCATCGCGCGCCGCAGCCCCGTCCGACGCCGAAGGACGCGACGGCGGAGGATCGTGAAGCGGAACGCGTAGCGCTCGCGGCCTATTATGAAGCCATTCATAAGTTCAGGAAGGATGACAAAGATCCGGGACAAACGGCGATTTGCTTGTCTGGCGGCGGCATTCGGAGCGCCGCCTTCGCCCTGGGGGTGCTGCAGGCGCTCGCGCGCCTGAGATTGCTTTCGCAATTCGACTATCTCTCCACCGTCTCCGGCGGCGGTTACATCGGCGGATGGCTTTCGGCCTGGGCCGCACGCGCCGAAAAGCAAGGGAAGTCGCTCGATCAAATCGCGGATGCGTTCGGGCAGATCGAGGAGCGCACCGGGCGGCGGGTCGGAGACGAGCCGCGTCCGCTTGTCGAGTTGAGGAAAAATCAGGATTTCATCACGCCGAAGGTCGGTGCCGGTTCGCCCGACACCTGGACGGCGGTCGCCATCGTCATTCGAAACATTCTGCTGAACTGGTTGGTCTTCGCGCCCTTCCTCGCCGCCGCGCTTTTCCTGCCCCGAGTCATCGAATGGGCCTTTGTGAGCTGGGCGACGTCGGAGGCGCCGGGCGACACTTTCCTTCTGAATTTCGGAAAGGGTCTTTGGAGCCTGGATTTCCGCGCGGCCTTCGCGCACGCCAATTTTTGGAGGGCGCACTATTGGGTGGACACGATCGGCGTCGCTTGTGTCATTTTCGCACTCGTCAAATCGATCACGAATTGTTTCAAGCCGCCTGAAGAGTTTTTCAGCCAATGGGGCTTCGTCAAAGGGGTCATGACGCCTCTGGTTCTGGGCGCCGTTCTCCTTGTGATGCAGAGCGTCTACTGGTCTGCGGATGGAGGGGCGCCGGATCAGGTAAAGCTCCACGAATGGGTCGCTTTCGGCGCCGGGGTCTTTTCTACCGCGTTCTTCATCGCGACGCTCTGGTGGTGGGTGATCTGGGTGCGGCATCCGGAGCGCAGGGCGGACCGCGCGCTCAAGCCCGCTCAAGTCCTCGAGAAGGGAAAATGGGAGCTCATCGCCCAGCTTTTATCCGGCGCTTTCATTGGCGTGTTGATCTGGTCGGGACTTTGGCTTCGTCATCTGGCGGCGGCGGGCCATCTCGAGACGGCCAAATATGACGCCGTGTTGGGCGTGCCCTGGTACCTCATGTCGTTTCTCCTGGGACAGGTGCTGCTCGCCGCGCTGACCAGCCGGCTCTACCACGTGAAGAGCAGCACCGAAGCCTCGGGTAACGAATTGAACCCCATGGATGGGGACCGTTACAGGGAGTGGTGGGCGCGCGCGGGAGGATTTTACGGGGCCGCTGCGCTCGGTTGGGTCTTGGCCTCCTGGCTTGTGATTTTCGGGTGGGAGCTTTTCGAAAGCGTTCGAGGCCAAGTCATTTTGGCCGCGACGGGAACGGGGACCGGGCTTTTGAGCCTTCTCGGGGCCAGCCCCATCTCGCCTGCGCTCAAGGACGCGCTCAAAGGCGTCAAGCTTCCTCTCGCCAGAGTGATCACGCTCGCCTCGATCGTGTTCCTGATTTGCCTCGCCATCGCCATCGCGCATGGGTCGGCGATGCTGTTGCAGGCTATCATTCCTTATGGCCTGAATTTGGAGCCCAAGACGCCAGTCGACTTCGCTGCGGCCCTGCACAACTTTGGTTGGAGCGTCATCGCGGGCTTGGCGCTTTTCGCGTTCAGCCTCGTGGCCTCTTATTTCGTGAACGTGAACTACTTTTCCTTGAACGCCATGTATCGCAACCGCCTCGTGCGGGCCTTTCTCGGCGCCTCCAACGCGGACGCCAAGGACCGCAATAAATTCGACGGCTTTGCGGCGAGCGACAATCTCAGCATGACCGACCTGCTGCACAAGGGCGGCGCCAAGCTGTTTCACGTCGTCAACATCACGCTCAATCTGACGGGAACCGACAACAACGCCTGGCAGGAGCGAAAGGCCGCGCCCTTTATCTGCACGCCGCTGCATACGGGCGGTCATCTCGTCGGATATCGCACATCGGCGCTTTACTGCGACAAGATTTCGCTCGGCACCGCTGTCTCGCTCTCGGGGGCGGCGGTCAGCCCGAACTGGGGCTACCATTCGTCCACGGTGACGAGCTTCGTTCTCACGATCTTCAACGCGCGCCTCGGCGGGTGGTTCGGCAATCCCTCGCAGGACGAGGCTTGGCAGAAGATCGGCCCCGACAGGAGCTCCTCGCGCTTCTGGCAGGAGGCTCTGGGTTTCACGACGGATAAGGAGCCCTTCGTCTATCTCTCGGACGGCGGCCATTTCGAGAATCTGGGCCTCTATGAAATGGTCCGCCGCCGTTGCCACATCATCGTGCTGTCCGACGCGGGGGCGGACCCGACCTGCACGCTCGAGGACCTCGGCAACGCCATCCGCAAAATCTACATCGATCTTGGCGTCGAGATCGATTTCGAGCGCATCGACGTGCGCGCCCGCGAGGCCGGCGCGCCAAAGCAGGGCATATACTGCGCGATCGGGAAGATAAAATATCCCGACAAGGACGCGAAAGAAGGGAAACTCATCTACATCAAGCCGGGTCTATATGCGGACGCGCCGGCGGATGTGAGAGCCTATGCCGCGGCAAACGCGAAGTTTCCGCACGACGTCACGCTCGATCAATGGTTCACTGAATTGCAGTTCGAGAGCTATCGGGCCCTCGGCGAGCATGCGATCAAGATGATGACGGGGCTGAGGCACCCGGCCGGCAAGGGCGACGACTGGCCGCCGCATGATCCCGCCCTTGTCGATCTTCTCGACTTCTACAATCAGGTCGAATCTTACCTCAAGCGGTCGCAATCCTCTGGCGCTTTGGCTTAGAATAGCGAATTGGGGCGAAGATCGACCTGCTTTTGCGCTGGCGGCTCCTTCCCATGTTCCAGCAGGCGCGAAGTCTTGATCCTGTAACGTTTCCGTTGGAGCGGTGAACTCGGGCGCCCGGCGTCGGGTTTTCCCACGCGGACGAAATGCGTCCGGCCGGAAAGCGCTATAGAAAGATTCCCGGGAGAACCAGAAAGGGCCAGGACGCCGATGCGCATTCTCATCAGCAATGACGACGGCGTGCATGCGGAGGGCCTCGCGCTGCTCGAACGGATCGCGCGCCAGCTCTCCGACGACCTCTTCATCGTCGCGCCCGAATATGACCAGTCGGGCGTCGCCCATTCGCTGTCGCTCTCCGATCCGCTGCGCATCCGCGAAATCTCGCCGCGCCATTTTGCGGTGAAGGGCACGCCGACCGACTGCGTGATCGTGGCGGTCAGAAAGCTCATGGACCGGCCGCCCGATCTGCTGCTGTCGGGCGTCAACAAGGGCCAGAACGTCGCCGAGGACGTGACCTATTCCGGCACCATCGCCGCGGCGATGGAGGGGGCGCTGCTCGGCATTCCCTCGGTCGCGCTGTCGCAGGCCTATAATTTCTTCGGCGAGCCCCAGGGGTTTCCCTGGGATTGCGCCGAGGCCCACGCCGTCTCCGTCCTGCGCCGCCTCATCGCGGCGGGCGTGCCGCACAACGTCCTCATGAATGTGAATTTCCCGCCCTGCGCCGCGGCGGAGGTTGCGGGCGTCGCGATCACGGTTCAGGGCCGCCGAAGCCCGGATCTCATGTATGTCGAGGACCGCCTTGACGGCCGCGGCAACCCCTACCACTGGATCGCCTTCCGCCGCGCCGATTTCACGCCTGGGGCGGGGACCGACATCGAGGCGCTCGACCAGAAGCTCATCTCGATCACGCCACTGAAGCTCGATCTGACCGATCATCCGACGGTGACGACGCTCGCTTCGACCTTCGAGTCTCAGAGATGAGCGCGGAGCCTGCGACTGCAGAGGCCGATGTCGAGCGTCGCGCCGCGCTTCTCCTGCAATTGCGCCGCGCCGGCGTGCGCGACGTTGCGATCATGCGGGCCATCGAGCGCTCGCCCCGCGCAGTCTTCGCCCCGCATCGCTTTCGCGATCTCGCCGAGCGCGAGATCAGCCTGCCCATCGGCTGCGGCCAGTCCATGCCCTCTGCCGCGGATCTCGGACGGCGCATCGAGGCGCTCGGCGTCCTTGGCCATCATCGCGTGCTGGAGGTGGGCTCGGGCTCGGGCTATGGGGCGGCGGTTCTCGCTCAGCTCGCGCGCGAGGTCGTCTCGCTCGAGCGCTTCGCGTCGCTTGCGGCAGAGGCTGCGGCGCGGCTCGAAAGCGCTGCCGTCGCCAATGCGCGCGTGCTGCACGCCGACGGGCTCGCGCCACCAGAGGACCTCGGGGAATTCGATCGCATCATTCTTCACGTCGTGCTGCGGGAGGCGCCGCAAGCGCTGATCCAGCTCCTCGCTCCGGGCGGGCTCATGCTTTTCGGCCGGGTGGGGGAGGGCAAGACTCGCAGCCTGCGTCTCGAGCGGACGGCGGAGGGTTTTCGCGAGACGCAGCTCGGACCCTGCCGGCTTCCCCTGGCGGCGAGCGGACTTGCCGCGCGCCTTTGACTTGGGCGACTGCTTAAGCCGCCGCTCGGCCCAGCGCCGCGTTGCGCAAAGCCGAGAATTTTAGCAATTCGCCGCCCACGGCCTTCACCTTAAACCGTCCCTTAACCGGGTCGGCGTAAACAGGAACCATAGGTTTTGCGTTCGGGTGGGTCGCGTCATGGCAACAAAGCGTCACATATATTTTTCGCGAGTTGCGCTGCGGCTTGCTCTCGCGGCGGGCGCGGCAGCTTCCATCTCCGGCTGCTCCGATGCTACGCGCCTCGCTTCCGATCCCTTTTCCGATCCCTTCGGATCGCAGACGAAGGTGGCGTCGCGCTCCGGTCGCCCGATAGACAATGTGAGCACCGGTTCCATCTCGGGGCCGAACACGCCGGGTCCCGTTCAGTCGCAGCCGCTTGCGCCGCCGAGCGCCAGCGCGAGCGCCGCGCCCGGCGCGGGGGGCTACGATCACTGGTCCCCGCAGGGCGGCACGCCGGTCACCGTCGCCGAGGGAGAGACGCCCGATATGGTCGCCAATCGCTACGGCGTTCCGGTGGATGTGCTGGTGCGGGTCAATGGCTTCTCCAGCGCCTCCGAGGTCACGCCGGGCAGCCGTCTCGTGATCCCCGTCTATCGCAACAAGGTGGCCGAAGCTTCGAAGCCCGCCGCCGCGCCGCATCCGGTCGCGGAAGCGCCGAAGCCCGCTCCGGCGGTCGCGCCGCCGGCGAAGGTCGCAGCCGTTCCGGCTAAGATTGCCGCAGCCGCTCCCTCCAAGCCGCTGAATCCCGCGCAGGCGAAAGCCGCTGCGATCGCCCAGGCCAAGGCGGCGGCGGCGGCAAAGCCCGCCCTTGCGGCCGCGAAGCCTCAGCCCGCCGCGGCGGCGAAGCCGCAGGCCGTCGCGCAGAAGGCTCCCGCGCCCGCCGCCCAGACGGCGCATGCCGGCAAGGCCGCAGCGGCGCCTGTGGCCGTCGCCAATGCGGCTCCCGCCCCCGCCGCCCCCGCGCCTGCCCCGGCCGCTCCGCCGCCGGCCGCCGCCTCCAAGGCCCCGCCCGCGGTGGCTCAGGTCGAAGCGAAGGAAGAGCCGCAGGCAACCGATAAGGTCGGCTCCGGCGCACATCCCGAGTTCCGCTGGCCGGCGCGCGGACGCGTCATCCAGAACTTCGCTTCGGGCGGCAATGACGGGATCAACATCGCGCTGCCGGAAGGCACGCAGGTCAAGGCCGCCGAGGCCGGCGTGGTCGCCTATGCGGGCAACGGTCTGAAGGGCTACGGCAATCTCGTGCTGATCAAGCACCCGAACGGCTTCGTCTCCGCTTACGCCCACAATGGCGAGATCGCGGTCAAGGCGGGCGATCAGGTGACGCGCGGCCAGACGATCGCCAAATCCGGACAGTCCGGCGACGTGCCCACCCCGCAGCTCCACTTCGAGCTGCGCAAGGGCAAGACCCCCGTCGATCCGATGGGCTATCTGGCCTCGCTCTAGTCCTCGAAAAGCATGGAATACTTCGGCGCATGCGAGACACACCGCGCCGGAGAAAGGGGCGGCGGGTCCAAAGAAAGGCCCGTCGCCCCTTCGCTTTTTCGAGCGGACCGCTTAAAGCTTCAGCCATGAAAGCCGAGACTGCGCAGGCTCTTCGGGAGCCGATCGGGGCGTCGCGCCCCCTCCCTGTCCCTCCCCCGCAAGCGGGAGAGGGGACCCTAACGAGTCGCGTTCCGCTAGCCTCGAATGAAGGGCGCAGCCCGCCCCCTCTCCCGCGAAGCGGGGGAGGGCTGGGGAGGGGGCTTTCGGCTGTCGCCTCAAACGCCGCGAGCGCCGCCTAATGCCCTCCTATCGCGCCATCGGCCTCATGTCCGGCACCTCGATGGATGGGGTCGACGTGGCCCTCGTCGACACCGACGCAGAGGGCCAGCTCGGCTTCGGTCCTACGGGCAGCTTCCCCTATTCGGACGCCGACCGGGCGCTGCTGCGCGGCGCCTTGGCCGAGGGCGCGACGCTCGAGGACCGCGCGGCGCGGCCAGGGGTGCTCGCAGTCGCCGAGAAAATGGTTACAGACCGCCACGCCGAGGCCGTCGAGACCTTCCTCGCCGAGAATGCGATCGACCCTGCGTCCGTCTCGGTCGTGGGCTTTCACGGGCAGACCGTCCTGCATCGCCCCAAGGACCGGCTGAGCGTGCAGATCGGCGACGGGCCGGCGCTGGCCGAGCGGCTGGGGATCGATGTGGTCCACGACTTCCGCGCCGCCGATCTTGCCGCCGGCGGGCAGGGCGCGCCGATCGTGCCGGTCTTCCACCGCGCGCTCGTCGCCGCGGCGGGCTTCAAGGGGCCGGTCGCGCTGCTTAACATCGGCGGCGTCGCCAATGTCACTTATATCGAGGAGGGGCTGGAGCCCATCGCCTGCGACACGGGTCCGGGCAATGCGCTCATCGACGATCTGATGCTCCAGCGCACCGGCGCGCCGATCGACCGGCATGGGCGGACCGCCGCGAGAGGCCGCGTCAACGAGGCCGCGCTGCTGCGATTGCTATCTCATCCATTTTTTGAGGAATCACCACCTAAATCATTAGATCGAAATGCTTTTTTACCTAAGGTGATAAGTAATCTCTCAACTGAGGATGCTGCTGCCACGCTCACGGCTTTCTCAGCCGCGTCGGTGCTGCGGCTCTTCCCGCATCTGCCGCGCGAGCCTGAGCTTCTCGTCGTGTGCGGCGGCGGCGCGCGCAATCCGATCCTCGTGCGCGAGCTCGTGCTGCGCCTTCCCTGCAAGGTCACGACGGCGGATGTCGTCGGCTGGTCGCCCGATTTTTTGGAGGCGCAGGCCTTTGCCTATCTCGCCGCGCGCGTGCTCGAAGGTCTGCCGCTGACCTATCCAACGACGACGGGCGTCCCGGCGCCGACCGGCGGCGGAGTCATCGCGCGGGCGCCGAAACGAGAGTAACGGCGGGCGGCGCGCGCGCCTCAAGGGCTCGCCCGCCTTCCAGCGACCTCATCCTGAGGAGCGCCCACAGGGCGCGTCTCGAAGGATGCGCCTCCCGCTTCTCCGAGACCGCGCCATGGCCGTCCTTCGAGACGCCCGCTTCGCGGGCTCCTCAGGACGAAGCGCGGGGAGGGCGCTTGCCCTCGCTCTCCTCACAACCCGTAAATCTTCGCGAATTCCGGATCGGCGGCGGCGACCTGGCGGGCGAGGTCGACGATGACCTTGGCCTGTTTCCAGGTCGCGTCGTCCTGCATGCGGCCGTCGATCATGACCGCGCCGGTGCCATCCGGCATCGCTTCGACGACGCGCTTGGCGAAGGCGACCTCGCCCGGGTCCGGCGAGAAGACCTTCTTCGCCAGAGCGATCTGCGTCGGGTGCAGCGACCAGGCGCCCGCGCAGCCGAGCAGGAAGGCGTTGCGGAACTGCGCCTCGCAGGCGTCGGGATCGGAGAAGTCGCCGAAGGGGCCGTAAAAGGCCTTGATGCCCGCCGAGGCGCAGGCGTCGACCATCTTGGCGATGGTGTAATGCCAGAGGTCCTGCTGATAGGCGGGGCGGGGCGCGCCGGCCTCCGCCGCATCGGCGAGCACGCGATAATCGGGATGGCCGCCGCCGACGCGCGTCGTCTTCATCGCGCGCGAGGCCGCGAGATCCGCCGGGCCGAGGCTGATGCCATGCATGCGCGGCGAGCAGGAGGCGATGGCGTCGACGTTCTTCACGCCCTCGGCGGTCTCCAGGATCGCGTGGATGAGGATCGGCTTCTTCACGCCGTTGCGCGCCTCGAGCTGCGCCAGAAGCTGGTCGAGATAGGCGATGTCCCAGGGCCCCTCGACCTTGGGCAGCATGATGACGTCGAGCTTATTGCCCACCGCGCCGACGATCTCGATCATGTCGTCGAGCGCCCAGGGCGAGTTCAGCGCGTTCATGCGGGTCCAGAGGCCTGTTGTGCCGAAGTCCGTGGACTTGGCGAGCTCGATGAAGCCCTTGCGCGCCGCTTCCTTGGCGTCGGAGGGGATGGCGTCCTCGAGATTGCCGAGCACGACGTCGACCTGCTTGGCGATCTCCGGCACCTTGGCGCGCATCTTCTCGAGATGCGGCGGCACGAAATGGATCATCCGCTCCACCTTGACGGGAAGCTCCCGCAGCGGGGCCGGGGCGCCGATGGCGAGCGGGCGATAGAATTGGTTGGGAAGTTTCATGAGGGCTCCAAAGGTTGCGGCGGAGCTAGCAAAGCGAGGGGAGGGATGCAAGGCGCGTCCCCCTCCCGCGGAGCGGGGGAGGGCTAGGGAGGGGGCGCGACGGATTTCCAGCGGCCTCGTCCTGAGGAGCGCCCACAGGGCGCATCTCGAAGGATGAAGGGTCCGCGCAAGACTCTAATCCACCACCCTTCGAGACGCCCGCTTCGCGGGCTCCTCAGGGTGAGGGCGTTTAGACTTTTCACCGAACCTTTAGCGTCCTAGCGGGAAAAATCCGTTTCACGCCTCGACGGCGACGAGGAGGCGCTTCGCAAATTTGAAAGTGTCGGAGGCCACCGTCGCCATCACCGCTTTCCTCTGTTTCATAAGTGGCACGGCTCGGGACGGCAGTGAGCGGTCGGCCTTTGTCAAGGATGCGAGCTTTGCTCGCACCGCCTTCGGCGGCGGCGCATAGCCCGTCATGTTTGACGGGCGTCCAAAAGGACGCCCTATGCGCCGTCCTTGACAAAGACCGAGCCGTCTCGCCGAAAATGCTCTGCCAAGAGATGCAAGCCGCAATGCGAGCTGGGCGGTCGCCCGTAAATTGGGTCGAAGCGTCGGCTTGAACCCCTCTTCCGGCCGCTTAGCCGCCAGCTTCTCCCCTTGCGGGAGAGGGGAGCGCCACTGGACGCCGCCGCCCGCCCTTGTGCTCTCCGCGCGCAACCGCCAGATAGCTTCGGCGCAAGAATGCGGCTATAGGCTCGAAACAGCCTCCCTCTCAGCGCCCGCCCAGGAGACCCGCCATGACGAGCTCCAGCGACTATCTTCTGGACCGCCGCCGCCTGCGCCGAAAGCTCGGCTACTGGCGGCTCGCCGCGATCGCGGCGGCGCTCGTCGCCGCGTTGATCGCCTTTTCGAAATATTCGGGCGTCAGCGCGCTCGACAAAGCCTCGCCGCATGTCGCGCGCTTCTTCATTGAGGGCATGATCACGGGCGACCGCGACACGCTCGACCTCATCAAGGAGCTCGAAGAGTCGAAGGCGGCCGGCGTGCTGCTCGCCATCGACAGTCCCGGCGGCACGACGACCGGCGCCGAGGCGGTCTATCTCGCCTTGCGCAAGCTTGCCGAAAAGAAGCCCACCGTCGCCGTGGTCAGCAACACCGCGGCCTCGGGAGCCTATATTGCGGCGCTCGGCGCGGACCGGATTTTCGTGCGCGGGGGGTCGCTCGTCGGCTCCATCGGCGTGTTGGCCGAGATTCAGAGCCTCTACAAGGGTCTCGACATGATCGGCGTGAAGGTCGACGAGTTCAAATCCTCGCCGCTAAAAAACGCGCCGAACGGCTTTGAGCCGACGAGCGAGGCGGCGCGCGCCGCGATCATGGCGCTCATCGACGACAATTACGTCTGGTTCAAGGGACTGGTGAAAGAGCGGCGCGGCCTCTCCGACGAGGAGCTCGCCAAGGTCGCCGACGGGCGCGTCTTCACCGGCCGGCAGGCGGTGCCCCTAAAGCTCGCCGACGCCTTCGGCGGCGAGAGCGAGGCGGTCGACTGGCTCGAGCAGACGAAGGGCGTCGCCAAAAAACTGCCGATTCGCGACTGGAAGAAGAAGCCCAAGCTCGATCAGCTGGGAATTCTCGGCCTCGCCTCGACCGCACTGCGCGCATTTGGGCTCGCGCCCCTCGCCGAGGCGCTCGAAGGCGCGCTGGAGCCTCGCGCTTCGCTTGACGGCGTGCTGGCCATTTGGCAAGCTCCGAAGGGTTATTGAACTTGAATAGCTTGCGGCCGGAAGGCCAAGCTTCGCGGGGGTGGGGCACATGATCAAGTCGGAGCTGATCCAACGCATCGCCGATCGCAACGATCATCTCTATCAGCGTGACGTGGAGGCGATCGTCAGCACGATCCTTGGCGAGATTACGCAGGCCTTGGCGCGCGGCGACCGCGTCGAGCTGCGCGGTTTCGGCGCCTTTTCGGTCAAGAAGCGCGAGGCGCGCACCGGCCGTAATCCGCGCACCGGCGAGCGCGTGTCGGTGCAGGAGAAGAACGTGCCCTTCTTCAAGACCGGCAAGGAAATGCGCGAGCGCTTGAACGAGGACTATGAAGGCTGAAGGCTGCAAGGCGCAGCGCGGGGAGCCGCTCGATTGCTCTGACCTCTCAAGATGCGGCTTTCTGCCTGAAGGAAAACGAAACGATGCGCTTCCTGCGCCTCCTCTTTTTTGTCGTGGTGACGCTGGCGGCGCTCTATCTGGCGGAGGCCAACCGGGCGCCGGTGACCATTTCGCTCGATCCCTTTCCGGGCGCCGAAGCGACCGAGCTGAACTTCCAGGCGCCGCTCTTTCTCGTGATCTTCGCGGCCGTGGGCGTCGGCGTCGTGCTCGGCGCCGTGGCCTCCTGGCTGCGTCACGCGGAGACGCGCCGCACGGCGCGCGTCGCGAAAGCCGATCTCGCCAAGGCGCGCAACGAGGTGGAGAGCCTGCGCCAGCAGGCGCTTTCTAGCCTTCCCGGAGACGGCGCGCGGAAATAGGCGTGTTTTGGGGTCGCCGCGCAGCTTGAAAAAGCGTCGGTCGCCCGATAGAAGGTCCTGCGCCGACACGGGTCCGCTCGCGGCGCAAGGGTCGCCAAAGACCCGCAAGGGCCGCAATAGCTCAGCTGGTAGAGCACATCATTCGTAATGATGGGGTCGGGGGTTCGAATCCCTCTTGCGGCACCAAAAAATTCAAAGAATTAGCCAAAGAAGCGGCGACCAGCGCTTCCAAATATTTTGGTTTTGGAAGCGATTTGGAAGCAGTCCGGGGGCTTCTTGGAACGGGCCGCGAGCGCCGACCGCTTGCGGGAGCCCGGCGACAAGGGACGCAATCAACGGGGCCAGCTGGCAGCCAGCAATTTCATAAAGCTTCCCGGTGCGCGGAAGGTTTGGCCGTCGCCAAGCGCGGGAGATAAGTGCTGAGCACTGGTCGCTCGATGGTTGCGATGACAGAGCATGCCCCATGCCTTGAGCGCCTTGTGTCAGCGAATCGAGCTTGGCCGGTTTGGGGACAGTGGCGCGAATAAGGGAAGGGCAGAAATGCGCCACTTTTGAGCCTTCGGAAAAGCAGCGATCCCGGCGCGCTAAAAACGAAACCGCCGCCCGGAGGAAGCGGCGGCCAGGGGGCCAGTGCGTGAGGAAGCCGCTTAGCCTCCGCGCGCTTCGATGGATCGAGGGGGTGGCTCTGGTCGGCGCGTCAGAGATCGCGGTAGCTTCCCACGGGCGCGCGGATGCCGACAACACTCGGACAGTTTGGCCGGGCGGCCCAAATTTCGAGCTGCGCGACCAAATTGGCGTTTGGTTGGAGCGCGTTGATTTGGGAATCTCCTTCGATACGCTCAGACAGGAAACCGCTTTAGTGTAGTACCAGCTCCGCGAGCTCAGGGAGCGATGCCTCTGGGCGGCGGCGTGAATTGGGAGATATCGCCGATTCCCAGGGCGTCTTCGATCTTTGCGATTTGCTTTACGGCGTCCTCGAAGCCGGCTTTGCCAAATTGCTGGTGCTCGATTTCCTCGAAGAGGTCGCCCATTTCGTCAAGTTGATGGGCCGAGAGCGCTTCCTTCCATGCAGGGAATACGACCGTGTCTTCGCGAGCCGCGTGGTGCTCATACATGAGCTCCACGCTATCCAGAACTCGCGCCAGCGTTTCAGCGTCGCCGCTTCCTACCGCGCCTCTATCAGCCGTCGCGAGAATGTAATCTGTCAGCTCTCGTCCCCTTTTATGCTGCGTCACAAGAATATCGACGTAGCTTGCCGCCGGACCGCCCACCTTTCTAATCGTCGGAAAAATGTGCGTCTCTTCGAGCCTCTCCTCATGATAGTGTTCACCAAAAGTACGGAACATAGTGGCCGTGCGGCGAAGAAGGTCGGGATCAAGACTGGCTGGCGCGGCGCGAAGCTTCGAAGCCATCTTTCGGTAGATGAGGATCGCACGCCGGATGACGCCGTGCTCGCGCATCAGATCTTCTACCGCGCCGACCTCCTTCTCGTCTTTTTCCTTGCTGGTTTCGGGTTTTTGATCCGCCTTGACGAGTCTGGCGCCGGTCCCCGCCAGCAGGAGACCGACACCCGCCGCGGCGACGATACGGCGGCGGCCGTTGTCAAATTTTGTCATGAGCGCTCCTTTTCTGATTTGGTCGCCTCGTCGTCCTTGAACTCTCAATAACGAATATCAGGAACTGAGCCCGACGATCCGGCCGTCAACGAGACTGTAGACGCTGTCGGCGAAATCGCGCGCTTTTGGATCATGGCTCGCCATGAGGACCGCTTTTCCCTTCTGCTGGGCGAAACCGCGTAGCATCTTGAAGATCATATCCCCATTCGCCGAATCGAGACTGGCTGTCGGCTCGTCTGCAAGCAGAATGAAGGGATCGCCGGCAAGCGCGCGCGCGATGGCGACACGTTGTTTTTCTCCGCCGCTGAGGCTCGCCGGGTAGAACTCCATCCGCTGCTCGAGACCGCAATCCTCCAGAAGATCGATGCTCCGCCGCAGCCTCGAGGCCGCCGAAACCCTTCGCAGGCGCAGCGCCGTCTCGACATTCTCGCGCGCCGTCAAAAAGGGGAAGAGGTGAAAGGACTGAAACACGAAACCGAAACATCGACGCCTGATGCGCGGCAATTCGCGGTCGGAGAGACCGCTTACCTCACGTCCGCCGAGAAGGATGGCGCCGGAGGTCGGGCGCAGGATGCAGCCGAGCATCGACAGCAACGTCGACTTCCCGGAACCGGAGGGGCCGATGATCAGCGCAGTTTCCCCGGCGCTCAACGAGAAGGAGACGCTATCGACCGCGGCGACGGAGACGGTCCCCTGCTCGTAGTGCTTTGTCAGCGCGCGGGCTTCGAGCAACGGCTTCACGTCAGCTCCTGAAAATCGTCGCGGGATCGAGCTTCTGCACTCTGCGGATCGAGAAATAGGCCGCCGCGAGCGCCGTGACGAGCATCACGAAAAAGAGGCCAAGGAGAAGCCAAGGGCTGATCGCGAGCGTAACGCCCATTTTCTCCAGGGGCGCGCGGCTCAAAAGCGCCAGCGGCGCGGCGACGGCGAAGCCCACAGCCGCATCGATCGCGGCTTGCCCCAGAATGATCGCGTTGAGATCGCCAGGCGAAGCGCCCATCGCCTTCAATGTCGCAAATTCGCCGAGGTGTTCCATGGTGTTGGCGAAGACGGTCTGGCCGATCGTTCCCGCGCCGACGACGAGGCCGAGCAAGGCGGTCAGGCAGAAGGCTGCCCCCATCCCCGTTTGCAAGGTCCAGTAAAGGATGGTCCGGTCGACGAAAGCCCGGGTCGTCAAAATCTCGTTTGCACTGAGCTCGCGGCGAAGTGAGGAGGCGACGCGCTCGACGTCTGCGGGGTTGCGCAGCTTGATCGCAATATAGGCGGCGGCGGCGCGACGCGAAATATCCGGCGTCATCTCCTGCGCGAGCGCGTAAGAGGTGAAGACGATCGGCGCCGTCGTGAAGGTCTTGGCCCCCCGCGAGAGACCGACGAGCTTGAGCGGCCGGTCGTTCACCTCCCAGGAGCCGCCGATCAGAAGCTCGCCGAGCCGTTGCTCGGCGCTTTTGTCGACGATCATCTTGTCGCCGCCGCCCACGTCCTCTGCAGCGCCGCTCGCCATCTCCCAAGGGCCGCCGACGGGCGCCGTCGGATCGTAGCCAATGATCTCGACGAGCTCCTGCGCCCCGTCGGGCAATTTAAGAAAGCCCCAGCTCAGACTGATGGGCCTTGCCCAGAGCAGATCGCTGCGAGTTTGGAGCGGCTTGAGGCGATCGTCCGGAAAAGGCTTGGCGAAGTCGAAATTCTGGACTCCTTTCGACGCGATCCAGAGATCTGCGCCGGTGTGCCGGATGATCGAGGTCGCGTTTTCCATCATCCCAATATAAAGGGCGGTCTCGGTGAGCGTCAGATAGGCGGAGAAGACGACGCCGAAGAGCGTGACGATCAGACGCGCGCGATTGTGGAAGGCGAGCCGCGTCGCGAGCCAGATCACCGCGCGACGCTCCCACGGCGCGATGGCGCTCCCGCGAGCAGGCGCACACCTAGGGCGGCGACGTCCAAGGAAGCGGCGGCCGGATGCCGCGCGCCGACATGCGTTGCAAGCAGCCCGTTGAAATTTTCAGGTCCCGACGCCAAGGCCCGCATCGCGATGGTCCGCAAAGCCACGTGACGATCCATTAGCAGCAGTAATCGGGCAATGAGGAAGGGCGGCCGGCAGATTTTACGATGGAGCGTCTCATAGAGCGCCAGATCCCCCTGATGCAGAGCTTCGCCGAGGGCCACCGCCTGATGAAACGCCAGCGCGAGACCATCGCCGCTGATCGCATCGATCGCGGCCGAGGCGTCGCCGATGAGCACGACGTTGCCACGAGTCACGCGCTTTAAACGCATCGTTCCCGTCGGGGCGCCGCGCAGTGTACCCACCGGCTCGGCGCCTCGCAATTTTTCACAAAGATGCGGGAACCGCTGCGCGAGGTTCTCAAAACCTGCTTCTTCGGCCCGCCCGAGCAAGGCCACGCAAATTTCGTCGGGCGCGACCGGTGTCACATAGGCCTGCTCGCCCTCCGACCAGTGAACCTCGACAAAGTCCGTCCAAGGCTTGGCGCGAAAGTGCCGGCGTATCCCGAGACGTCGGCGACTCTGCCGGGCGGGCTCCAAGCCGGCCCAACGCCTCACGCCAGAATTGACGCCATCCGCGCCGACAATCAAGCGGCAAGGCAGGAGGCCCTCATCGAGTCGCACGCCGTCGCTCTCGATTCCCGTCGCCCGCTTCCGCCAGAGAAATCTCACGCCGGAAGACGCCGCGCGCTCCGCAAGCAGCGATTGCAACTGGCTGCGTCGTATCCCGACGCCAGATTGATTCGGAAAGGAGGCCTCGGCGGCATGCAGTGCGTCAACGAAGCGAATGCCGCGAAAAAGCCGGCCATGCCCGTCGAGAGAAACGCCGAGCTCGCGCAACGCCACGACGCCGTCCGGCATCAATCCTTCGCCGCAGGCCTTATCGATCGGCGGCGAAGCGAGATCGACAAGGGCGACATCAAGCCCCGCGCGACGCGCGGCGAGGGCTGCGGCGAGTCCCGCCGGACCGCCGCCGATCACAGCCACATCCGTTTTCGCCAGCGTCACCATTCCAAAAGGATCATTTCCGAAGAGAACCCCGGTCCCATGGCGAGCAGCAGGCCCAGGGTCCCCGTCTTTGGCCGACGCTGCTTCAGGGTATCTTCCAGCACCATCAGAACGGAGGCAGAGGACAAATTTCCGATGCGATTGAGGCTCGCCCAAGACACTTGCGTATCTCGCTCATCGAGACCGAGCGCGTCCTGCATCGCCTCGAGCACACGCGGTCCGCCGTTATGGATCACCCAATTTCCGATGTCTGCGCGAGATAGGCCGCGTGCCCGGAGAAAGGCGTCGACGTCGCGGCCGAGATTCGCGCGGATGAGGTCCATGAGTTGCGGCGAGAGGACGATCTTGAAGCCGCTCTCTGAAATATCCCAACCCATGATCTCCTCGCTCTGCGGATAGAAGACCGAATGGTTGGCGAGAATTTTGGGTCCCCTTTCCTGCCCGTGGCCTTCCTTCGCGCGGGCGCCGGAAACGATGACAGCTGCGGCGCCGTCGCCGAACAGGCCGGTCGCGATGAGGTTCGCGGTGGATAGGTCATTGCGGTCGAGCGTCAGCGAGCAGGTTTCGACTGCGAGCACAGCCGCGGTGTGTTCCGGATAGGCGAGCACGTGATCGGCGGCTCGCGAGAGTCCCAAAGCGCCGCCGACGCAACCCACGCCGAAGATCGGCGTGCGCCTGATGTCGGGCCGGAGATTCATCCTGTTGATCAAGCGCGCGTCGAGCGAGGGGCTGGCGACGCCCGTGACGGATACGACGATGAGCGCATTCAGATCGCCTCGCGTCAGCCCCGCGCAAGCGAGCGCTGCGTCGATCGCATGCTCGCCGAGCGCCTGCGCGGCCTCGAACCAGGCGGCGTTGGTGTCTCCAAAGGTATGAAAATCCAGATATCGCGCCATCGGATAAGCGAGGTGGCGCGTTGCGACGCGCATATGCGCATGCAAGCGTTCGAATTGCTCCGGCTTTTCCAGCCGCGATCCCCAATAGGCTTTCAGCGCCTGAGTGAGCGTCTCCTGGGGATAGCGATGCTCGGGAAGGGCGCTGCCGACGCCGCTGATTCTCACCGTCAGTTCTCTTTCTAGATGGAAGCGATGACGCGGCGCGCGATGCCGAGCGGCTCGGCCCAAAAACTCGCTGAGGCGTGCATGTCGGCGACAACGGCTCCGATGGCGTCGAGATAGTGGTCGATCTGCGCGTCGCTCACGATGAGCGGCGGGGAAACCTTCAATGTGAGGAAATCATTGCCGCAGATCTGGCTGAGAACGCCATGATCGCGGAACAGGCGCATGACCACGACCTGACCGAACATGCCGGGATGGATCGCCTTGAAGGACTCGAAAGGCGCTCGAAGCAGAAGCCCGCGCGGCGGCCGAAATTCGATTGCGCTCAAGAGGCCGTAGCCGCGGATATCAGCGATCATCTCATAGCCGGAGAGCTTTTCGGAGAGCTTTGCGCGGAGCGCTTCGCCTTTCTCCTCGGCGCGTTCGCCTAGCTGCTCGTCCTCCAAAATCGCCAGAGTGGTCAGACCTGCGCGCATAGCGAGACCATTCTCGCTATAGGTCGAGGTGTGAACGAAGGCGCGCTTCAAGGAGCTGTAAACCGACTGGCAAATTTCGTCCGTCATGAGCACTGCGCTGCAAGGGATCAATCCGCCGCTAATAGCCTTGGCGAGCACGACCATGTCCGGCTCGACGCCGAAGCGATGGGCGGCGAGAAAAGGCCCGGTGCGATGGAAGCCCGTCTGCACCTCGTCGAGAGCGAGCAAAGTCCCATAGCGGCGGCAAAGCTCCTGCGCGGCTTCGAGATAGCCGTCCGGCGGCGCGCGCACGCCGGCTTCTCCCTGAATGGGCTCCAGAACGAAGGCTGCGAAGCGTTTCGAGGCGAGCTTTTCTTCGAGGTCGGCGAGATCGCCGAAGGGCGTCGACTCGGTCTCCGGCAGCAGCGGCCCGAAGCCGTCCCTCCAGAAGCCGTTGGACATTAGCGACAGCGCACCGCAGGTCAGCCCGTGGAAGCCGTTCGCCGCGTAGAGAATACCAGAACGCCGCGTATGGGCGCGCGCGAATTTGATGACCGTCTCGACGCCCTCGGCTCCGGAGCAGGCGAAGAAGGCCTTGGAAAGCCGCCCGCCGGCGCGCGCGCAAAGCTGTTGGGCGAGCTCGCCGGCAAGGCCCGAGACATGACTTTGCAGCATGGCCGGACCCGCCGCATCCAGCTCCTGCTTCAAGGCCGCGACGAGGCGCGGGTGATTGTGGCCGATGTTGTGAACGCAATAACCGGAATTGAAATCGAGGATGCGCCGACCGTCAGTCGTGTGCAGTTCCGCGCCTTCGCAACGCGCATATTCGACATTCATCTCCATGATGTCGAGCAGGCGTGCCCATTGCGGATTGACGTAGCGTTCGTAACCCTCAACGCCGCCCTGAACTTTTTGCAGCATCCATGACTCCGTTGCCGTGCAGGCGTCTTCAGCCGGTCGAGATTCCTAAAACTCCTCGCTCCCGGCGCGTATTTCGTTACTTACTTGCAGTGGCGACGAGACCGGTGACGCCGAACCCCACCTTTACCTGACGAATCACGATCTTGCCGGGATCGAATCCGGCGCTGCGAAGGAGCTCGAAGAGGTCGTCCCGCCCATAAAGGCGATGCGTCTCAGACCCAGCGAATTTCCAATGTTTCATGACCGACTTGTCGGTGGCGTAAAGCGCAATCTTGCCCCCCAGCTTCAACAGTCGCCACGCCTCCTTGATATCGTCGCCACTTTCATCGAGAAAATAGACGACGTTGACGGCGAGAATCTTGTCGATCGTCTCGGGCGCCAATCCTAGATCGCGAATATCGCCTTGTAATAGGCGAAGACGTCCCGTAGCGAGCGCCTCTCGATTGTGCAGAGAGGCGGAGGCATGCATCGCTGGCGAGGGATCGACTCCGTATACCCGCCCTTGCGGCGCGCTCGCGGCGAGTGACTGAAGGGCGCAGCCCGGCCCATGGCCGATCTCGACGATCACATCCGTGGGAGCGATCGCCAGCGCCGCGATCGTCTCCCGGTTCGGGACCCGATTGATCGCCTCCATCACGCGGCCCATGAGCCAGCCGCCTGGTCCCGCCGGGCTCCGAAACTGACCGCCGATCGCGCGCCACACGGCCTGCTCGCGAAGCGCTATTTGCCAGCCTTGGCCTGAACCTTCTCCAGCAGCTCTTGGATCACGATGCGGCGATTCTTGTCCCAGATCGGACGCTCAGGATGCGCAGGTAATGTGAGGGCGTGTTTCAAGACCTCGGCGGATTTCGCGTAGTCGCCCTGCTCTTGCAGGAAGTCGGCGTAGAAGTAATGGGCGTCGAGGCCGTTGGGCGCATTGCGCACCGCCTCCTCGAGCAACGCGCGCGCCTTGCCCTTGTCGCCGAACCCCATGGGGAAGCCGGGCACACGGTAGTAGAGCACGCCGAGGCTCGTGGGCGCGCCGGCGTCCATCGCCTTGGGATCTTTCTTCTCCATCCGCTCCAGCGTGTCGCGCGCCCGATTGGCGTAGGACAGCGCCTTCACCGGCCCGGTGAGCCCGCCGTGTTCATTATAAAGCGAAGCGCGCTCGCTGGTGATGATGCCGTCCCAGATCACGATCTCGGCCTTGTCGGGATGCTGCGCCGCCAACGCGTCAGCCTGCTCCCCGAGCGCATCCATCTGCTTCAGCTGTTCGGCGGGATCGTCGATCTGGAACTTGATCTTTTCCCAGCCGAGCGCGAGCTTCAAGGCGTCCGGGTCATAGCTCGCCGCGGGAGCAGCCCACGCTGCGGAACCGCCGATGCAAATCAGACATGCTGCAACGCAGGCGTTCCTGAAGAAAGATCGGGTGATCGACATGAATATCTCCTTGATGATCATGATGTGCGCCGCAAGCAAGATCACTCGGCGATCAGCTTGCCCATTTGCTTGCAGACGGCGGAGTTGACGAAGGCGGGAACAAGTCGTTGGAGCACAACGAAGAGGCGCTCGACGCGTCCAGGATAGAC
This sequence comes from uncultured Alphaproteobacteria bacterium, assembly GCA_963798515.1. Classification (GTDB taxonomy): domain Bacteria; phylum Pseudomonadota; class Alphaproteobacteria; order Rhizobiales; family Beijerinckiaceae; genus Methylocystis. Next base: position 149,226 of record CAWCTS010000012.1, on the reverse strand, counting down.
GCTTGCTTCACCTTTCTCGACGGCGGTCCAGATCTGGGCCGCCACGGCCGCGGGCTCGTCGAGCTTGGGCTGCATTGCAGCGATGAGCTTTTCGAGAGCGTCGACGCCCTCGGTTTTCGTCGCGCGCGGAGCGGCATAGGTCACGCTGATCCCGCGATCCCGATACTCGCGGCGCAACGCCTCCGAGAAGCCACGCAAGGCGAATTTCGTCGCGGAATAGGCGGCAAACAGCGGAAAGGGAATGTCGCCGAACATCGAGCCGATGTTGACGACGCGCGAGGGATTTGCGGCGAGCAGCAAGGGCACAAGGTCGCGAGTCAGAGCGATGGGCGCGGTGACATTCGTCGCGACCACTTGCTCGATCGCCGCGTCCGTTTCCTTCACGAGCGCACCGCCCGTGACGACGCCGGCGTTGTTGACGAGCACATCCAGCCGGCCCCAAGCCTCCTTAAGGCGCGAGGCGATCGTGGCCCGGTCCTCCGCGTGGGTGATGTCGGCGGGAATGACGATGTGGGGCTTCGAGGCGTCGAGCAGCGCCAGCGTTCCCGCGAGCGCATCCGCCCGGCGGCCGCAGAGCGCGAGAGTCAACCCGCGCTGCGACCCCTCGACGGCGAGGGCGCGGCCGATGCCGGAGCCGGCCCCGGTGACGAGCGCCAATTTTCCTTCAAGCTGCATAGGCGGTCACTCCGTGACGGGTCCCAAGCTCGCGGAAAATATCTCCATAGAGCTTGTAGAACATCTTCGAGCTGTGAACGATGATTTCGCGAATCTCCTCATCCGCGAATCCATCCACGAGTTCCCTGAAAAAGGCGACATGCTGGACGTCGAGGGTCCCATGCGAGCGCAGGTAGGAGAAGCCTTCCTCCTGTCGAACGCCGAGCGCCGACTGTATCGCGCCCGCCGCCCCATGCGCGAGCGCGACCGACATGCCTTCGAGCACATGCACGCTCCCGAGCATGGCGAAGGGGCTGACGTGCTCGATCACGAAATAGCTGTAGGCGACCATCAGCTCGCAGGCTGTGCCGGGACGCCCGTTCCGAACCGCCTCGGAGTTGCCGCCGATCGCGCGGATGTCGTCGAGTATCCACTCGTCATGGCCGCGCTCCTCGCTCATGTACGAGAGCAGCGCCTTCTGGTAGGACGCATCCGTCGTGCGCGCGGCCGCCGAAGCGAGAAGCGGAAAAGTGTGCTTCACGTGATGGTAGGCTTGGGTGAGGAAGTCGATATACATGCCGCGCGTCACCGCGCCGCCGCCGAGCACCCCGCGAATGAGGGGAATTTCCTGAAATCTTTGGTGTTCGGCGGCCGTCTGCGAGACAAGCTCGTCATAAAAGCTCATTTTCGCCTCCGGCCTCCAGGATTGAGCCCGAGGTGCTTATCTCGCGGCACGAGCTAGAGTCAAATGCGCGGGCCGTCGCGCCAGCGAAATGGGCCGCTGTCGCCTTCCTGCGAAACCGACCATTGGATGTAAGCAAGCCCAGCTCCATCAGCCGCTGCGAAGTCGCCAGAATGACCTCGCGGGGCGTGGCGTAGGATGGCGCTGCGGCGCAGGAGTGCGAGACGAGCTTGAGCGCTCCGTCGCGTCCAGCCTTCGCAAACCACTCGGCGCCGACGGCTGACGGAACGATGAGCGCGCTTAAGTGCGGCTCGCCGTGCCCGAACACCATGCAAAGGCCCACGCGTGGATCGGCGAGAAGCATCGATTCAATCCATTCCGGGCTGACATTGCGACCCTGGGATGTAACAAGGAGATTGTCCTTGCGGCCGAATACGGTGAGGTACCCAGCTTCGTCGAGGCCGCCTAGATCGCCCGTGCGCCATGCTCCACTAAGCTGGGGTCCGCCGAGATAGCCTTTCATCACTGAGGGCCCTTCAACCACGATCTCGCCATCGTCGATCGAAATCTCGAGGCCGCGCAGAGGACGGCCAACCGTGCCTCGTTTCAGCGCGCCGGGGCCATTGAGCGTGACGACGGAGCAGCATTCGGAGAGGCCGTATCCCTCATAGACGGGAATCCCGACGGCCCAGGCCGCCTCGATCAGGGACGGCGGCGTGGGCGCGCCCCCGACAGCGACGAAGCGCAAACCTTCCGGCGCACGTCGTCCGGCGATCATCAGCTGTTGAACCCAGAGGCCGAGGAGCTGCGGCGCGAGCACCGTGCAGGTGGACGGCGAATCTTCGAACACGGAAACGAGGTCGAGCCGTTGCGCGCCGTCGAAAATGCTCGCGCTTTCAGAGGCAAAATGCGCGCGGCCGCCAACGAGCAAGGGCAGAAGGATTGCGGAAATCGTCTCGAGCAGCAGTGACAGCGGCAAGATCGAGAGAAAGGAATCGGTCTCACGCGCCTGGGTCGCCTCAGCCAGGGCCTGCGCCGACCAACCGAGCTGACGCGCCCCGAGCCTTACGCCCTTGGGATGGCCGGTGCTTCCGGATGTGTAGATGATCTGCTCAAAGCCTTCGACGAATGCGACCGGCTCCGCCGAAGGGTCGCAAGCAATAGGCTGCGTAGCGACGCCGCAACCGATGGCTGTCGACCGCAGCGTGTCGCTGCAAAGAATGAGCTCGACGCCCGCGTCGCGGACAATGTGGCCGAGTTGTTCTGCGCTGAAGAAAGGCGGGAGCGGCACGATGGTCTTGCCGCCCGCGGCTCCTACGGTTTGCGCGACGGCCCAATCCACGCCGTTCGGCGCGAGAATACCAATCCTATTGACGTGGGGCGGCAGTCTCTGGAGAAGCGCGCCGGTGCTTGCGAGCAATTCCTGGCGCGAGAGGCGCTTCACACCGTCGCTGAAGATCAGCCTCTTGCCGTCGCTCGAGGCGTGTCGGCGCAGCGACTCATAGACCTCACGCATTGACGGCTTGCTGCCGCCGCGCGGCGTGGCTCCCGGCCTGCCAGTCCCGGTTCGCCGCAAAGACGGCGGGCCCCTGATCGTAATAGCTCCCCCATGCGCCGGCGTTCTCGATCCGGGCGGGATCGGCGCGACCCAGAGGGGCGAGGTCCAGCCCCAGCCGATCGAGAAGACTCGAGAGCCTGCGGGTTATGGTGAAGAAGCCCCACTCGAAACCGCTGGCCTCGCCCCAGTCGATAATCTGGCCGACGAAAAGCGGGACCGCGCGCGGCGACCGGCTGGCGAATGTCGAGGTTTCGAAGATGCGCTCGCGCGCGACGGGTCGTCCTCGGACGCCGGCCAGCGCGGTTTCGACCGTGGTGTCGAGATAGCGCTCGGAAAAGAAACCCTCGGCGCTGGTTCTGAGCCCCGCGGCGCAGAGAATCTCGCCGTGCTGTCCGATCTTGACGAGCAGTCGGCGGGGAAATGCGCTGAGTTGCGCGCCATATTCCTCTTCATAGACTTCTCGGATGAATTGCTCCGCCTTGCCGCGGAGGCGATGGTGTTCGGGAATGACCAGGGTCGCCATGCTGCGGCTTTCGCCCAGTGAGTGTCATCGAGTAACGCAAGTGGAATCGGAGGGCTTAGCTATTCCAGCGTCGATGAGATTAAGCAGCTCAAGTTCGGCCTTTCTGAGGCGAAGCTTCCGATCCGCTTTGAGCCGCGCCCCTTCATTTCCCTTCAGCCAGCTTTGAGCGCCGCGCGCTTACTCCAGCTAGCCAAGATAGTCCGCGACTTCGGAGGCCTGCAGCGGTGTCGGGCCATGCGCGATGAACTCCATTGGTCTGCCCCCTGCAAAGTGGTCCTCCGTGAAGTATGGCTTTTGGAGCCTTTGAAGCGCTTGGGAGCTAGCGCGGGCGGCGGAGCTGTTTGGGATTGCGCAGCCGCCCGCGCGGCCGTTGCGGGCGCGAAGACTTCTGGCGCTGGCGGCGTGTAGGCCAGCGATCCATGTGGACGGACCAGTTGATCCCTCGGCGCCGAGCCTAGCGTCCGCTTCGAAGGTTCCATATGGGTCAAATTTGAGCGTTCTCGAACGCGCCTGATGCGCCATCAACGAGCTTTCTCAAAACGCCACTGCGCCGTGGTCGCAAAACTAAACCGCCGCCGAAGAGGGGCGGCGGTTGAGATCGTGAGTTGGCGCGTTCAGCGGCTCAGGCGCGGCGCGTTCTCGCAAGCAGTCCGGCGGAGGCCAATGCGGCGAGACCCGCAAGGCCCGCGCCAGGGACAGGACCGGGAGCCGCCGGCGGAGTTGCCGAGGACACCGCAACAACATCGGCGAGCTGACTAAAGGGGCCACCGTCGACGCTGTACGTCGGACTAAGCGTGAGCTGGGTTGAGACTAGCCCAGGGTAAGGGAGGTTCACAAAGGTGGCGACGCCGGCGCCCATCAGGGTCACATCCACCATGTGGCCGTTAACGCTCCCAGTGAAATCTGCCGGAGCGAGGGATAAGCTGAAAGTTCCGTTGTCGTCGGGCGCCGTGCGCCCTGAAACTGTGACGGTAAACCCGCTGGATAAGAGGGACAGATTGAGCGTCGCATGGGTCGTCGGATCCACAAGCCGAGCAGAGAGTTCTGCCATGCCGTAGCTGAACGTTTGGCTTCCTCCGGGTGTTGACACCATCGGTGCTCCGAAGTTGGAGATCGAGATGTTCTCCACTAAGGCGTACGGCGTTGAAACTGAGCCGGTCACGTTGGAAAATGAGCCCTGCGGGAAGGGATCGCCCTGGGTCGGCACTAAGGCGGCTAGAGCGGGTCCAGATAGCGGGGCGAATAGCAGCAAGCCCGCAAGAATTGCAGTTTTACGCATCTTCGATCTCCTTGTCCTTCGACGGCTATTCTGGCGGGCGCCGATGCGCCAAGGGCCGGTCATGGAGGAACGCCGTCGACGCAGAAAATGGGTTTCGCGCCATCCGCACCCCGCGCGGCCATTACGCCATGAAAATGCCCAATTTGTAAATTCAGCTTGGACTGAGAAATGAACCTTCTCCGTATTAGTGGTAAAATCACCAAACGTTCCTCCCAAATGCCCTTGACGCAATCCTTGAAGGTCCGCTTTGGGTCAAATTTGAGCGATCCCGAAGGAGCGATTTGCGCCACTTTTGCGCCTTCGCGAACGGTGCAGAATTACCAAGGAACCGATTGGCGATGCTGGCGTAGGTGGTGTCCGCCCACGTGGAGCCGCACTTTCCGTAGAGTAGCGTGCGGTCGAAGGTCTAGCCCACCTTGAGGTCAGCAATGAGATGCGTCCTTCCGATAAAGCACGTATGATGCGCAGATGACGGGACGATGCGGTTTTCTCTCCGACGTTTGCGCTATGTCGCCATTCTGGCGATGAAGGGCTGCAAGCCCCGCGCATGGCGACGCCAGCGGCCGATCGAGCTGGCGTAGATCGGACGCCGTATTTGCACCGCGCTCGCCGTCGCCGAAGGCGCGCGGCTCTCGTGAAAGCGCAGGATCTCATCCTCCCAAGGAAGCTCGAGAAACTCAGTGATACGGCGGCTCTGGCCGGGCAGATCATGGACGATCTCTTCATAGGCGACCGTGAGCAGCCTGTCGGGATTGAGCGTCGATTTCCAATGCGCCACGAGACGACGATAGGCGCGGCAATAATCCGCGAGCTCTTCCAGATTGTAGGAGAAAAGGAAGCCGCCGTTGAAATGGGCCTTGTAGAGCGCCCAGGCGGAATTGAGAGGATCGCGCTCGACGAGGATGATCTTGGCCTTCGGCAGAGCCGCGGCGATGAGCCCGCAGTAGAGATAATTTTGCAGCGTCTTGTCGACGAAACGCGACTTCTCCGGCGCAAAGACGCCCGTCACGACGTCGACGTAGCGCTTGCCGAGCCGCTCGAAATCCGGCTTGACCGAGTTTTGCGACAGGATGCGCCCGGCCTCCAGCGCGAAAACGCCCGTTTCCCCCACCGAGGCGACGGCGCTGTGGCTCGAAACGATGCGCTCGATCAATGTTGTGCCGGTTCGCGGCAGGCCGCAGACGAAGATCGGCGCCGATTCAACCCGGCTGCCGCCGGCTGTCGGATGTTTGGAGACAATCAAGCGATCGATCGCGGCAAGCTCGGCGCGGGCGTCGTAGGGAATGTTAGCGCGCCAGAGCGACGCGCCGGCAGCGACATGCTCAAAGGCGCGCGTGTCTTCGCCGACATCCTCGCATTCCTTCGCGAGCGCGTAGCGCAGCGTCGTTTGCGCGCGCCAGTCGAGACCGCCGGCCTCGAGCAGCGCCTCCATCTCGGCAATGTGATTGGAGGATGGCGTTTGCACGCGCAGATCGGCGCGGATGTAATGCGCGAGCGCGAATTTCGGCGCCTCGTCGATGACTCTGTCGCAGTGGGTTTGCGCCGCTTCAAGCGCGCCGAGCATCCGTTCCGTCGCGGCGAGATTGAACAAATATTGCGGCGCTTCGGGTTGGGCTGCGACCGCCCGTTGCGCCAGCCGGAGCGCCGACTCATGTCGGCCGAGGAGCCCGAATAGGGCGCCGAGCGCGTCCGCCGCGGCAGGATCGTCGCCAACCAGCGGCTCCGCCGCTTGGGCCGCGTCGAGGGCCTCCCGCAGGTCGCCGGCGTAAAGGAGCGTCTTCGCTTCGATGATGCGCGTCACGGCGTCCTGCGGCGCAAGCGCCGCGGCTTTGGCCGCGCAGACGCTCGCCGCTCTCGGGCGGTTGCGGAGCAGCGCGGTCTCCGCCAGAAGCGCCCAGGCTCCGGCGGTTTGCGGCGCGGCTTCGACCAAGGATCTGCAGAGGGTTTCGGTCGCGGCGACGTCGCCTTGCGCGAAGGCGTCGCGGGCGGCAGCGAGACGGGCGGCAGCCTGGGCTTCGATCTTCGATCGGCTCAACGTCGGGTTCCCAAATAGCGAGAAGGCCGAGCGCGAGAACTCGGCCTTCCCGGAGACTACTGGCTGTTGGGGCGGCGGCGTCGACTGAATTCTCGCCGCCGCCTGGTGTTCTTAGTGGTCGTCGCCGCCGTGCCGGTCGAAGTCGAACATGCTCCACAGATCGCCGATTGCCGGGCCATTGGTCGGGACATAGGGATTGGTGGACGCCGTCTTCGGATTGGGAAGATTGTCGCGCGAGCGGTTCGACAGAGTCTGCAGTCCCCAATTGCGCTCGATGAATTTGATGATCGAGGCATGGTCCGCATATTCGTGGGCGATATGGCCGCCCCTTGAATATTTCGACACGACGATCAGCGGGATGCGCGTGCCGTCGCCGAAGAAATCGAGCGGCTGCACATAGCCGGAGTCATAATACCCGCCGCCCTCGTCGACCGTCACGAGAATTGCGGTGTCCTCCCAGAGATCATCCTTCGACTTGATCTTGTCGATGATCTTCTTAACGAAGCCCTCGAACAGATCGACCTTCGAGGAAGCCGGATGGCCGTCGTCGAAAATGCTCGGCTTCACATAGGAGACAGCCGGCAGCGTCTCGTTCTCGATCGCATCGTAGAAGTCGGACAGATCCTTGTTATGCGCCTCACGCAGCGCGTTGTCGGTCATGGTGGAGCGAGAATAGAGAAAGGGGTTGCAGATGTTGCAGTAGAGATAAGCCGCGGACCAGGCGAGATCCGGGTTGGCGATGTTCTCGTTGTTCCAGGCGCCGGGAGGTGCGACCTTGAAGTCGTTCCAGCGCTCGCCGAAATAGGCGTATGATACCCGCTTGGCGCTCAAAGCGTCGCCGATGTGACGCTGATTGATCACCGGCGGCAGAACGTACGGCAGGAGGTTGACTGGGGTCGTCCCCGGGGCGGCATTGGTCGCAACCCAGCTCGAAAGCGCGGGGACGTTGAAGTCGCCATAGCCCGTGTAGGGCGGAGCAAAGTTGTTGACGAGATAGTAGGCCGTGTTGTCGCAGTTCGGCTTCACTTTCATGTCGTCGAGATAGGCGCGGACCGAGGCCACGCCCGGCTGCGACCTGTCGGCGCAATTGACGTAGCTGCCGCCCGAGTAGCCATCCTGTTGATACCAGTTGTTGGCGCCCGCGAGGCTCTGGTCCAGCCAGGGGTCGGGGTTCTCAATCACGCTGGAAGGCGGCGTCGCCGGCTTGCCGTCCGGGCCGGCGTAATAGAGCGCGTCGGCGTAGCCGAGCATCATGAAATTGGCCCAGGTGCCGCCCATCACGCCCTGGTGGTAGTTGTCGGCGAGCGTATATTCGCGGGCGAGGTTTGTTAGATAGGGCGCGTCGCCCTTGGCGACGTTGTAGAAGCCCATCGCAATGTCGCCTTCCTTGAGAGCGTGCGGCGCGCCGCCGTTGCCGCCTGCCGCGACGCTCATCTCGACCCAGGGGAAGAGATCCGCGAGACAGCCCGAGGCATGGGCGCGATCGATGTGGCTCTTATCGCAATCGAGCTCCTGCCACATTTGGAAGAAGCGGTGAACCGGGCTGCCGCCGTAAGTGTCATAGAGGCTCTTGCCGGTCTGATCGATCAGCGGATAGACGCCGTTCGGCAAACTATTGTCGGTTGGATCGCTGCTGTCGTTTGGATTGACGTTTTGGACGCGAGTGTCGATGTAGCTCGCGGTGCCGGTCGCACCGGTGGTCAGAAAATTCAGATAGTCGTACGGCAGCGCGTGCTGGATGATCTGATCGAGTTGCGCCGGGGGATAGACCGAGGCGGAAAGCGCGCCGGGGCCGGCGTAAGCGGCGACCTGCCAATCCGTATAGGGCGTCTGGGGGGCGTAGGAGATGCCGGGCGACTGCACCTTGTTGGTGGACGGGTCGAACGGGCCGGCCTTGGTCGGGGCGATAGAATAGGTTGTGGTGTCGGTCGCGCGATACTGCGTGGAAAGCTTGTAGTTCGGTCCCGGCGTGCCGTCGATGTTGACGATGCCTTTCGACAGCAGATTATCGACATATTCGCCGTGCGGCGCCTGGTAGGTCGCGAAGACGTGGTCAAAGGTGCGGTTTTCGCCGATGAGGACAACCACGTGCTTGATCGGGCTGCGCGTCGCGTGATCGCCGTCCGTCGGGCCGAAAGGCTGTCTGTTGTCCAGAGCGAAGGCGGCGTTATAGCCGAGCATCGACAAGATGGAAGCGGTGACGACCGCACTGTCCAGGAGACGCCGTTTGATCATGTTCCCCCCAAAAAAATTCGCGGACCCATGTGGAACCCGCTAGGGCGCATATGAGTGTTGCGGATGTCGCCCTTTTTTCGGCTATATGGACAGGACATGACTGTGACGTGACCGCTCCAATGCGTAAAATATTGATTATGGGGCTTCCAGGCGCCGGCAAGACGACGCTCGCACGAGAACTCGCTCCACGATTGCGCGCGCCGCTGTTCAATGCCGACGAGGTGCGCGCCAACATCAGCCGCGATCTTGGTTTCAGCATCGAAGATCGCGTCGAGCACGCGCGGCGGATGGGCTGGTTATGCGACCGCGTCGTCGAGGCGGGCGGAACCGCTATCGCCGACTTCGTGTGTCCTACCGAGGCGACGCGCCGCGCCTTCGGCGCCGCTTTCATCGTTTGGGTCGATCGCGTTCAGGCAGGCCGGTTCACGGACACTAACCAGCTTTTCGAGGCTCCGCTGCGCTTCGATGTTCGCGTCACCGCAGAGGGCGCAGCCGCCCAATGGGCCGACGCGATTAAGGCGAAGATCAAAGCGAAGCAACTTCCCGATGAAAATGTTGTAATTTGACAAGGCGGCTTCTCGAGGGATCGCGACAACGAGCGCCCAGGCTTCTGCGTCGGACGCGGTCAGGATCACAACGGCAATTAAGAGCAACGTAAACCTGACGTTGGTGGTCTCCTTCGAGCGTGCCACTTTCAAACAGCGCACGCATTGGGATGCCGAGATTTTGGCCCGGGGACATGGGCGACATCGTTTATGGGCTTCTCGCGACCATGCAGCCATGTTCGGTGAATGCCGCCGCGCTCCAGAACATGAGCAAAACTATTTTCTACGATTTCGCTGCGATTGCGAATTCATTTTCTGCCGACGCCCGACGTCAAGCAATTGCGGTTTCCATGAACTGCGGCGCGAGCCTCCTCGTCGCCATGCCAGCGTAATAGCCCTGCTTAGTTGTGGTTCGGCGATGCGCTCTTTCCCGGGCTGTCATCGAGATCTTTGAGAGGGTCGCGCGAGTGTTAGCCTTCGCCGACGACGAGATTGCACGTTTCGCCCGGTGTCGGCGGAAGGCCGATGGTACGAAACGTTCATTTCCCCTCCTTTCAGCCTGGGATCGAGGGTTACTTTGTCGCGCTTTGATCCACCCCCAATGAACAGGTCCAGCCTGAGGTATGTCTTCGGACATGAGAAGGAGGGACCACAATGGCGAGGAAGCGTCACAAGCCTGAGGAGATCGTCGCCAAGCTGCGACAGGCTGATGTGTTGATTTCGCAAGGGAAGCCGGTCGCGGACGCGGTGCGGGCGATCGGGGTGACCGAGGGCGCCGATTACCGGTGGCGCCAGGAGTTTGGCGGGCTGAAGACGGATCAGGTGAAACGGATGAAGGAGCTCGAGGCGGAGAACGCTCGGCTGCGCCGCGCCGTCTCCGATCTGACCCTGGATAAGATGATCCTGGCCGAGGCCGCCAAGGGAAACTTCTGAGCCCCGCGCGTCGCCGCGCCTGCATCGATCACGTTCGATCCAAGTTGCAACTGTCCGAGCGCCGGGGGCGCCGTGTGCTCGGGCAGCATCGTTCGACCCAGCGCCGCATGGCAAGGGGGCGAGAGGACGAGGAGCAGCTGACCGCCGACATCGTCGAACTCGCTCGCCAATATGGCCGCTACAGCTATCGGAAGATCGCGGAGCTGTTGCGGACGCAAGCGTGCTGGATCGTCAATGACAAGCGGGTCGAGCGCATTTGGCGACGCGAGGGGCTGAAGGTTCCCAGCAAACAGCCCAAAAGAGGTCGGCTGTGGCTCGCCGACGGCTCCTGCGTCCGTCTGCGGGCGGAGCGACGCAATCACGTCTGGTCCTATGATTTCGTCGAGGATCGCAGCCATGACGGGAGGAAATACCGGATGCTGAACATCGTTGATGAGTTCACGCATGAATGCATCGCCATTCGCATCGACCGGAGGCTGAAATCCGTCGATGTCATCGACGTGCTCTCGGACCTGTTCATCCTGCGCGGCGTTCCCAAGCACATTCGTTCCGACAACGGCCCCGAGTTCGTCGCCAAGGCTGTGCAGGAGTGGATCGCCGCCGTCGGCGCGAAAACCGCCTACATCACGCCGGGCAGTCCGTGGGAGAATGGCTTCATCGAGAGCTTCAACGCCCGGCTGCGCGACGAGTTGCTCGACGGAGAAATCTTCTACGCTCTCGCCGAAGCACGGACCATCATCGAGAGCTGGCGGCGGCACTACAACACCGTCCGTCCGCATGGATCGCTGGCCTACAAGCCGCCAGCGCCAGAGGTCTTCGTGCCCGCAATAGCCGCACGGGCGGCTCCGCAACCCCAACCCGCTCCGCCACCCGCGCTAGCTCCCAGGCCCACGATGCACTAACATTACAAATGGACCCGTCCTTGGGGGCCGATCAGACACCACAACGCCATCCCACGGCGTCAACGACCTCTCGCATCCCGCGCGAGCCGTCGAAGTCCTGATCTCGTTCCCCATCGTCAGTAAACCTTATCGAGCAAATCGTAATAGGAGAGGTCGAGATAACCCGCCTCCTCGCCGCGGTTCTTGAAGTTCCAGTCGTTGAACCAGTCGAGCGCGGACCAGAAGCGCGCGCTGTTGCGCAAGACGCCATAGCGGTTGCGCAAGGCCGTCCAGTCCTCGAGGGACCGCACCGAGCGAAGCTCTTTGAGGAATGCCGGCGCCTGGGCGAGATCGAGCTCCATGAAGAGATTGGGAAAGCCGCCGACGATGGTTGAATAGACGCTCATAGTGTCCTCGTCCGGCAGGGCCTCGCCATTCTGGAAGAACAGATCGAACTGCGTCTTGTAGACGCGATTGGCGATCAGCGAATAGACTTTGGAGTCTTCGCCGCCGTTGACCCGTACAAGCACGACGCTCGGCAGAAAGCGCGGAAACTTGTAGGCTGTCGTCTGGGTGAGCACCGAGATCGCTTTGTCCCATTGCTCGAAGCTCGCAATCGGAACGTCGAGCGAGATCTTCGGCTTGATCCTGGGATTGAGCGCGTCGAGCGGCCCGCTGATCGCCGGACCCATGCGCGCCTGAAGACGGTCGACGAGTTGCAGCACCGACTGGGGCTGGCCGCCTTCGACTCCGCCCGGCAGGTTGCGGTCTGGAAACGGCACCAGAAAGCGTCCAATCGCGCCGGGTATGCCCTGCGACCAGCTCTGGCGGATCGGGCCGCGTTCCTTCGGCGGCAGCAGAAGCAGGAAATTATCCTCCATCTCCTGCCGGAGGAAATTGAAGAAGACCAGCGTCTCGAGCTTGCCGAGATCGCCGCCCCAATATTTGTAGCTCGCGACCGTATCGTAATAGAGGCGCTCGAGGCCGCTATAGCTGACGAGCCATTGGCTGCGCGGAATTCCGCCCTGCCGGCCCTTCATGACCGAGACGTTGGTTTCGTGCCTCAGTACCGTAAGCCAGGCGTTGGGATTCTTGCCGTCGCCATTCCAGACGGCGTCGAGGGTAAGGCCCCCGGGCGTGAGCCTGCGTTGGGCCTTCGCGTAGGCCTCCGCATATTCGGCGTCGCCGCGCGGGAGAGGGTCCATCATCGCGGACCAGGTCTCCAATCCGAGCTGCGGATTTCTCACTGACGGGTCGTAACGCGGGTCGAGAAAATAGACCCAGAATTGATCCTTGACCGCATAGGTCGCCGTCTGCCCGAGGCATACGGGGCCATAGGTGATGCCGCCGACGATCACCTCGGCGTTCTCCAGCAGAAACAGTGACCGCGCCTCTGCGGGAATGGCCCGGAAGATGAGGAATGGATTGCCGACGCCCCAGGGCGGGTTCAGGTTTTGCGTCGCATCCCAGTCGCGTTTGAGGAAAAGCTCCTTGAGATGCGCGAGCGACGCCTTGTTGAGGCGCCAGACGAAATGGTTTTTCTGAACCCGGGGAGTCGTGACCTTCTGAAGACGATATTGGAAGCGATCGACCCCTGCGTATGAGTAAGGATCATCGTAAGGCAGCGGGGTGTCGATGACCTCGATCGGCGGATCGATTGCGGTCGTGCCGCCTGTAGCCGGTTGACTAGCCGGAGCTTTGGATCGGACGAGACGGAAGAAGTCGCCGGGGCTTTCCTCGAGGACGAGGCTGGCTTGGTAGACGTGATCGAAGATGTAGCGGGCGACCAAGCGGCTGCGCGGATCGGGACCGTTGAAGAACGCCTCCCACTCGATGACGGCTTCCTTGCTGCTGACCGTCGCGGCCTGTTGCATCTCCTCCTGCGTCGGCCCCGGCGAGCCGCTGCCCACCCAGGCGGCAAGCTTTTCCAGGTCCGCGCTGTCGATGGCCGGCAAGCCGAAGGGCATTCCCGCGGCCGGGTTGGCTTCGAGGTAGTCGTCGAGCGCTTTCGGGGTCGCGGGGCACTGGTGTTCGTAGCGCTTGGCGTAAAGCGGCATGACCGCTTCGCGCGAGAAGCCCGGATGGTTATGCTGTTGCCCCGCAACCACCATCTTGTAGAGCAGCGACCAATTCAAGCGGTCCGACGCATTCCCCTCCCGGTCGAGGACGGAATAGAAGCCCCGCTGCCGCCATTGCTCTCGGGTCTGGGCCACATCCATGCCGACGCGCGGGCTGGCCTCGATGTGACTGCTGTAGGGATTGACGCCGAATCCGCCGCGGTCGGCGCCACGGAAGGAGTCGAGCTTCACATTGCAGGGTGAGCCGAGACAGCCGTGGCAGGCGATACAGCGGCGATTGAAGATCGGCTGTATGTCGCTCACGTAATCGGGCGACGCCGAGGGCGCTGGCCCGGCTCGGATGACGGTAGCGCTTTTCTCGTCGCATCCCGTGAGGATCAGAAGCCCCGCGAGGACGGCCAGCAGTAACCAAGCTGCCCTATGGAAGTCTCTCGCAGTGTTCATGCATCCGCCCCAGTTTTGGGGCGACAGGCCCTGGCCCGGCGCACGACGCCCGCCGCTTCCGCCATCGGAGCTTAACAATCCGATGACATGACTGCAATCAGCGCTCCGACGTTTCGTCATGCCGGCGCTCCCGGCGATGTCGCTTGCGACTGCGACCTGTCCACCGCTGCGCTGCGCCATGGAGCAACGCGAGCATGGAAGGACGGCGACTTCAGCGCGTCATGTTAGAACGGACTTCGCTGGTTAACGTCAGGCGGGATCGATAAACGCGTCGCAAATACGGAGATCGTTTTGGGAAGGCTCGGGGCTTACATCAACCGCTTCGCCTGGGCGCTTGACGACCAGAAGCGAGCGGCTCTCTGTTTCATCATCGGCTGGCTTGTTTTCCTGCTCGGATGGCGAAGTGACTATGACAGGGAGGTCTCCTTTCTCGCGGGATGGAATGTCGCCGTTGCAAGCTATCTGGCTCTGCTGGGCCTCGTCGTTTACACCGCGTCCCCCGCCAAAACCCGGGATCGAGCCGGTTCTGTGGACCGAGCGGATCTCTATCTGCTCGCTGCGCTGGTTTTGGTGCTTCTCCTCGGCACTTTAGGCGTAGGCGTGATTTTGACCGCGGTCGGTCATCGCTCGACCCCGGAGAGCCGACTGCTAGTCGGACTGAGCGTCGGCGCCGTGGTTTTTTCCTGGCTGCTCCTGCACACGGCCTTCGCCCTCCACTACGCGAGGCTTTATTATGATTGGGCGGAGGAGTTGGGAGACTGGCGCAAGGGGATCATTTTCCCCGGAACGGCAGACCCGGCCTATATGGATTTTCTTTACCTGTCTTTCACGGTTGGGCTGACCTATGCGGTGAGCGACGTAGACATCACGGACCCCAAACCCAGACGCCTTATATTGAGCCAAAGCGTCATCGCCTTTTTCTTTTATTCGATGGCGCTCGGCGTCGTATTGAATGCCGTGGTCACCTCGCAATAGACGCCGAAAACCAACCGTCCAACGAAGACGACGCAGAGAGGCGTAACGCACATTGCGTATTCTCGCACCGAGGCATCGGTTATTCGACGCAGAACGAGCTAATCACCGAACTCTGCGGCCTCACATGCGAAGGCCGCGATTTCACGTTCCGTGATTACGCCCAGCGCTTCAGGAACGCCCGCTTCCAAGCGCGCCATGACGACTGCAACGGAAGCGTCTTCTTGCCTCAGCGCGCGCAAAACGGAATTGAGCGACGTCGCCGGATCAACGACGATATGGCGGCAAGAGACTGAAAGGGCTTCCGTTCCCTCCTGAGGCTCTCTGCGAAGCCCGTCATCAATCACCCGCAGAACCTTACCGTTATCCGTCGTGATAACCACGGTTTTGCCGACGCCCAGCGCTCTGAGCACCCGGTCGGTCCTATGCGCAGCCTCCTCACGAATTTCCGCGAAATTCCGTGTCATGACATGGCTGCATGCGAGTGATCCCCTTCGCGCCGCGAGCCCTTCGGGAACCACCTCTCCACGGCGAACCAGCTTCATGGTGTAAATCGTCGCCGGGGACAGCGCGTGGCGTACGGCTGCGGCGATAACAACAGTGACAATCACCGGCATGATCACGGTGTAGTCCCGCGTCATCTCGAAAACCATGATGATGCCGGTGAGCACCGCCCCCGTCGCGCCCCCGACCATGCCGGCCATCCCGGCATAGGCAAAGTGAGCGGGCGTCATCGGCACGTTAGGGAAAAAATGGAGCAGCAGGCTGCCGAACGCGCCTCCAAGTGTCGCGCCGAGGAACATGGAGGGCGAAAAAACGCCGCCGGAAGCGCCCGAGCCGAGGGTGAGACAGGTGACGAGCAATTTCGCAGCCACCAGAACGAGCAGAAAAAGCGGAGAGATCAGATCTCCCTCCAAAATATCCATGATCGTCGCGTAGCCCACGCCCTCGACATAATAATGGTTGGGCTCGCCGAACACGCGCTGCGACAGGGCCATAAAGCCAAACATGATCAAGCCGACGAGCAGCATTCCGGAGACGTGCCGGGAGTAGTAGTTCCCCGGGATGGCGTTGAAGACATCTTCGAAGAGATAAATTCCGCGGGTCAAGAGCCACGCCAGAACGCCAATCAGCAAGCCAAACAATACAAAGACGCCAAGAACCCAAGGCGTCTGTCCTTGGCTCATGACGAGAGAGAGCATCGGCACATCGAAGGAAGGCATGACGCCGAAGAAAGCCCGCCCGATGTAAGTGGCCGTAACTGTCGCCAACGCCACGCAGAGGAGATTGAGCGACGTTACGGCCGGCATCATGAGCTCGAGTGCGAAGGCGACGCCGCCGATCGGCGTGTTGAATGTCGCCGCTATGCCGCCGCCAGCGCCCGCCGCAATCAGCAGGGCGCGTTGTCGTGCGGGCATGGCTATCCACTGTCCGAGCGTTGATCCAAAGGCCGCGCCGACTTGAATGATGGGGCCTTCTCGTCCCACCGATCCGCCGCTTCCGATCGAAAGGGCCGAGGCGACCGACTTGATGACGGCGACGATGGCACGGATGCGTCCGTCCTTGTGGTAGATCGCGTCAATGACCTCAGGAACGCCGTGGCCCTTCGCCTCCGGAGCGAATGTCTTGACCAAAAAGGCGACGCCGATCGCGCCGAGGGGCGGCGCCAAGATAATCCAGGCGCCCCAGGGTGACGGAGGCGTGTGCATGTTCGCGTCGTAGTCCAGGGACCATTGGCCTAGAAAGAGCAAATTGTGAAATCCGGCGATCATGGCGCGAAAGACCACGGCCCCGAGACCGGAGATTACGCCCACGGCGAGCGCGCAAAGCACGAGCGTCCACCATGCAATTTCTTTAGGCTCGCGAGCCGGATCGACGCGTTTGCCCCTCTCAGTCTCGGCTCCTTGGTCCATCGCTCACAGGCTCCAAGCTGGTTCTCGAAAGCGGAAACTTACCCGCCGCTGGCGCCATAACTCACGATGAACACGACGCGAGCATGAAGCCGCACGCACTGGCGCCGCGCGACGACCCCGCCCGATTGATTCAATCTTCAACTCGCAGCAAATCGCGCCACACTTCTATAGCCCCAGAAACCGAAAGGCATGATGCCATGCGCGCAACGCTCGTCGACGACGCTGGAGGTCAGTGGTGGCGCTGGCGACCGACTAAACCGGCGCTTGAGCCTCGTCGGTTGAAAAAGCCGACGTTTCAGGATGCCTCAGCGCGAGACCGATGCTGATCCAGCCCACACCGGCGAACACAAGGTCCACGCCAAGGAATGCGCCGATGACCCAGAGGCTGGAGGTGGGCCATTGCGCAAGGATGTAAATCCCGATCGCTACGCTGAGCGCGCCCGAGATCAGCACGAGCACCGTTGGCGCGTCCGTCGGCAGATGAAACGCAAAGACGAAGCGGAGGATGCCCAGCACGACCATGGCGACGCCCAGGAACAGCGTGAACCAGGCGGCGGCGAAGAGCGGGTTTGCGATAACGCAGAGGCCCGCGACGACGTAGAGAGCGCCGATCACGATCCATAAGAAGAACTTGCCCCAGGATCGCATGGCGAATCCATGCACGATCTCCGCGACCCCGCCGACGAGCATCGCGACGCCGATAATGAATACCCCCGCCAATGTCGCGGCGATAATGCTGCCCAGGGCGATAAAGCCTGCGATCACGAGAACGGCGCCGATGACGACCATCCATTTCCAATTTCCGCGCAGCTCAGGCGCGTCCCAGAGCACCGTCGGCGTCCCTTTCGCAAATGGTGTGACCATATTGCTCTCTCCTCCAACGCGACCGCCGCGGCGGTCCTCTGACGACGGCGCCTTTCGTTCGAAGCTTGCCCAGTTGATGCCGGCTTCAACAGGGCCGTAAGCGGTCTGAGTTTTCCCTCGGAAAGTCCAGTAGACGTAACCGGTGTAGATCGCGACGGTAGGCAAGGCGACGAGTCCCGCGCCCCAAAACAAGAAGGACAAAGAGGAGTCGGGCGAGGCCGCGTCCACGACCGTGAGCTTGTAGGGGATGAGATAGGGCCAAAGTATCGCCGGCAAAGTGAGAAAGGCCGCGAGGATGAAAAGCACCGCCATTGTGAAGGGAAGCTTATCGCGGCGCGTGCGCGCGGCGAAGACGACACCCAGCAAGGCGGCGGTTGCAAGGATCGGGAAGATCAGCGCCCAATGACGATCGACGCCCGGCGCATGCGACCCCGTCAACTCGATCAGCGCGCCCACTCCCGCCGTCGCGAGCAAGGCGCCCGTTACGCCGGCGAGCCAGTCGATGCGGCGATAGGCCCACTCGCGCAGGTCGGTGTCCGATTTCAGAATGAGCCAGCAAGCGCCCAAGAGCGCATATCCAAAGATCAGACCCAATCCGCATATCACCGGCAAGGGCCGCAGCCACTCGAAGGCGCCGCCGACATATTGATTATCTTCGACGTGCACGCCGCCGAGGATCGCTCCCACCGCCGCGCCCTGGACGAAGGCCACGACGATGGAGCCGATCCCGAAGCCCCAGTCCCATAGCCACTCGGGTCCGCCACGACCGCGAAACGCGAAGGCCACTCCCCGGAAGATGAGGCCGAACAGCAAGAGCAGAACCGGTATGTAGAAGGCTCCCAAAAACACCGCATAGACGGCGGGAAAGGCCGCGAAAAGCGACGCCCCGACGACGACGAGCCACGTTTCATTACCGTCCCAGAAGGGCGCGATGGCGCCCATCATTTCGGACTGCAATCTGCGGTCACGGGTGGTCGCGAATAAAACTCCGACGCCGAGGTCGAAGCCGTCGAGAACGACATAGACCAGGAGCGAGAGAAAAATGACGCCGACCCAGAAAAGGGCGAATGTAGAGGGCTCTGCAGTCACCATCAGGATTGTCTCGCCGAAACCGCGGGCAGGGGCGACGGGGGTTGAGCATCTTCCCCGCTACGCAGCAACCGAACGATGTAGATGAAGCCGAAGGAATAGACGACGGCATAGACCAGGATGTAGGCGATGAGGGAAAAAACGACCGTTCCGCCTTGGAGAGACGGCGTGACCGCCTCGCTGGTGCGCAGCAGGCCGTAGACGACCCAGGGCTGTCGGCCGACCTCCGCGGTCACCCATCCGCAGATCACGGCGACGAACCCGGCGGGAAAGGAGAGAAACGTCGCCCAAAGGAACCAGCGTGTCTTCTCCAGACGGCCCGTCAATTCGAGCAGCACCCCGATCCAGGCGATCGCCAGCATGAGCAATCCCGCCCCGACCATCACGCGGAAGCTGAGGAAGGGAAGGAGGACGGGTGGCCAGTCTTGTTCCGGGATGGCGTCGAGGCCGGTCTCGCGGGCGTCCCAATTGCCGCCCGACGCGATGTAGCTTCCGAGCTTGGGTATGGAGAGGGCAAGCAGATTGCTTCGCGTCTGCTCGTCAGGCCAGGCGAGGATCACCTCGGTCGCGGGCTGCTGGGTCTTCCACCTGGCTTCGATCGCCGCGAATTTCGCGGGCTGATAACGATGGACATATTCGCCGTTGAAATGCCCGATCACCATTTGGATCGGGATCAAGACGGCGAGCAGGCTCAGGCCCCAGCGCAGCATGACGCGGGCCTCGGCGGTGAACACGCCCTTCAGCCGATACCAGGCGCCCGTCGCGGCGACGCACAAGGCTGTCGTGCAATAGGCGGCGATGAGCATGTGCGGCCAGCGCACGCGCACGACCGGGCCGGTCACGATGGCCCACCAATTGTCCGGAATGAATCGCCCGTTGACGACGGTGTGGCCGAGCGGCACCTGCATCCAGCTATTGTTGCAGAGGATCCAGAAGGACGAGAACATGGTGCCGAGGGACACCATGCAGCAGGCGAAGAAATAGAAGCCCGGAGAGACCCGCTCCCGACCAAAGAGCACCACGCCGAAGAACGTAGCCTCCAAGAGGAAGGCCGTGAAGGCTTCATAACCCAGAAGGGGACCCTGTATCGGACCGGTTCTTTCCGACAACAGGCTCCAGTTCGTGCCGAACTGGAACGCCATGACGATGCCCGTCACGACACCCATTCCGAAGCATAATGCAAAAACGCGCAGCCAAAAGTCGAAAACGCGCCGATAGATCAACTTGCCGGTGAAAAAATACACGCCCTCGATCGTTGCAAGCCACGCTGCAAGCCCGATTGTGAAGGCTGGAAAGATGATGTGGAAGCTTATGACAAAAGCAAACTGCAATCGTGACAGCAGGACGACATCGACGTGCATGACCGCATCCACTCTGACTTTGGCGCGAAGGCTAAAGCGACCTCAAGCTATGCTAAGCTGCGCTAGGGAGATGTGGCAAGCATCCATGTGCTCATTCTGAGCACTCCCCTGATTGACTAAAGCCATCGCGATTCGCATCCTTCCCTGCGCATCACGATGAACGTGAGGAGCGCAGCGCTTGTTGAAGTTGTTCAATCGACCAAGATGCTCGACGCGCGTCGCTCGAGAGCGGATCGAACGAACGATGGTTGCCAAATGCTAAAAAGAATCGCCAATTCATTCTCCCGATCGGCCGGAACGATTGTGTTTGGCATGGAGGACGGCACCGTTTCCGTGTTCGGATTGATCCTGGGCGTCGCCGCCACATCCGACAACGCCAAGGCAGTTCTGATCGCCGGCGCTTCGGGGGCTGTCGCGGCGGCCGTATCCATGATGGCCGGCGTCTATCTGGACGCCGAGACGACAAGAGACCAAACAAACGACCATTTGCGAGATCCGCCATCCGAGAGCGGAGCGACTGCGCTCTCGGAGCATTTGATCAACGCTGGTCTCACGCCAAGACAATCGGAATCCCTCTCCCTGGCCGTCGCGAATAACCCCGACGCCGCCAGCAGCCTTTTGCTCGCGCTGAAAGCGGAGACGAACGCGCCGCCCAGTCCTTCCGAGCAGGCGCTCTGGATGCTCCTCGCCAGTTTTTTCGCGGCGGCGATCCCGATCTTGCCGTTTGTGATCCTTCCGATTTTCCAAGCCCGCATTGTTTCCGGGGCGGTCACTTTGGTTCTGCTCACTGTGCTTGGCCTTGGACGCGCGCAAATTGTGCGGCGTAGATTGCTTCCAACGGTCTTGGAAACGGTTTCGATCGGAGTCGCGGCGGCAGCGGCGGGTGTTGGCGTTAGCTTGCTCATCGACCGTCTGTTCATTCAATAAAGACGAGTAGGGGGCCGCGGGACGCAGCAGGCCAAAATCTTTTCTAGCGAGGCGCTATTCCGTCGGCCTCTCGACACGCTTACGATTCAAAGCTGGTAGGCGCATCGTGACGAACAGGCGAACCTCTACGCGCGTTGCCGCGACAATTTGCACGCTCAATTTGGGCACCCTGCATATTGTGCGCTGCAAAACGCCTTGTTAGCGTTGGAAACCGTACCGACAATATGGACGCGCGACGCAGCGCGAACCGGCGGTCTTGCTGCGAATTGTACACGATCACGCAAGCGTTCATTTCCGAGGGAGCAAGCCATGGAAGTCCAAGGTAAGGAGGCGCTCTCGAAGGCGCTCGTCAAGGTGACGCCGTCCCACGAGGAAGCCTTCGAGTTCTTCAAACCGCAGGACATTTTCAAACAACAGTCCGTCAAGATCCCTTACGTATCGGAATATCTGACGGACGCATTCCAGCGAAGCGTTCTGTTTCTGGACCTGCTGCGGCGCCGCGGAAACGAACAGGAAGCGATGACCTCTCGTCCGTTTGCGACGGTGTTGCGCTTCGATCACGAGATCCTCGTCAGCGGGCGCTCGCTGCCGAAGCCTATCAATTTTTCCTTGTCGCGCATCGTCCCGCCCGAAGGCGTGAGCATCGATCCGCGCAAGCGTCCCATCGTCGTCATCGATCCTCGCGCCGGACAGGGTCCGGGCATCGGCGGCTTCAAGGCCCAAAGCGAGATCGGCGACGCCCTCGCCGCCGGACACCCGGTTTATTTCATCGGTTTTGGCGCGACCCCGGAGCCCGGGCAGGAGTTCCTGGACATCGTCGAAGGCCAGGTGAAATTCTTCGAGCACGTGGTCAAGCTGCATCCGGACGCGCCGAAGCCCTTCGCCGTCGGCAACTGTCAGGCGGGCTATCAGACGTTGATGGTCGCAATGCTCAGGCCGGATCTGTTTGGGCCCTGCATGGTCGCGGGCTCGCCAATGTCCTACTGGCAGGGCGTGCACGGCAAAAATCCGATGCGCTATGCCGGCGGCCTCTTGGGAGGAAGCTGGCTGACGGCCTTAACGAGCGATCTTGGCAACGGCAAGTTCGACGGGACCTGGTTGATCCTGAACTTCGACGGCCTCAATCCCGCCAACTGGCTTTGGGGCAAGCAATACGACGTCTACGCGAACGTCGACACCGATGGGAAGCGATATCTCGAATTCGAGAAGTGGTGGGGCGACTTCATTCAGCTGAACGGATCCGAGATCCAGTGGCTCGTCGATCAGCTCTTCATCGGCGACAAGCTGACGAGAAACGAGCTGCAATCGAGCGACGGCAAGGTCTTCGACATCCGCAACATCACGTCGCCCATCATCGTGCTGACCTCGGAAGGCGACAACATCAGCCCGCCGCAGCAGACGCTCGGCTGGATCCTCGATCTCTATCGAGACATCGAGGACATACGCGCCTCCGGACGTACGATCGTCTACTGCCTCAACGAGAAGGTCGGCCACTTGGCCATCTTCGTTTCCCATAAGGTCGGGGCGAAGGAGGACGAGGAAATCGAGCGGCTCATGGACGTCATCGACTGCCTGCCGCCAGGCCTCTATGAAATGGTGATCGAGCCTCGTCCTGCCGGAACGGTGGAGGTCGGCTTTTCAGGCGGCGAGTGGCTGACGCGTTTCGAGATGCGCACGCTCGACGATATTCGCGCGTTGGGACGCAACAGCGAGGAAGACGACCGCGCTTTCGCGACGGCGGCGCGGGTTTCCGAGCTGAATCTGTCCTACTATCGCACTTTCTACCAGCCGTTCGTTCGCGCCTTCGCAAACGCGCCGGCCGCCGATCTTGCGCGAAAGCTCAATCCGCTGCGGCTGAGCTACACCTTGTTCGCCGATTCCAATCCGTGGATGAAGCAGATCGCGCCGCTGGCGGAAAAAGTCGCGAATGATCGTCAGCCTGCGGATTCCGCCAATCCCTTCTGGCGGGCGCAGGAGCTGTTTTCCGATCAGATAAACGCCTCGCTCAATGCCTACCGAGACATGCGCGATCGCCTCGAGGAGCAGTTCTTCTGGTCCTTCTACGGATCGCCGGCGGTGCAGGGTCTCGCGGGAGTAAACACCGGCGACAAGGTTCGGACCTTGCCCGGCGTGACGCCCGAGATTCTCGAGCGCCGGGAACGCGCGACAGAGGCGCTCGAGGCCAAACTGACTTCGGGCGGGTTCGACGAGGCGTTGATCCGCAGCGTTCTTCACGTCGCCCTGGCCAACCGGTCGCTCGACGAAAGATGCGCTGTGGCGCTGGGCGCGGCGCGACGCGAGCTGCTGCACATCGGCATCGAGGACTTCAAGCGGATCGTGCGCGAGCAGTTCCTGCTGCTCCAATTGGAGCGCGAAAAGGCTGTAAAGGCGTTGGCGCAAGTGACGCCGACGGAAAGCAAGGTCGATCTGCTGCGCAGGACGCGCGCCATCGTCGCCGGGGACAAAAATTTGAGCCCTGCTCAACAGCAGCGTCTCGATCAGGTCGAGACCGCGATCAGCTCTGCCTCGGCAAGCCAGACCGCGGGCGAAAAAGTCTCATCGAACCCTTCGCCAAAAAAATCCGAGGCCGTCTCCATCTGATCCGGTCCGGCGCTCGGCGGGAGCGCCACGCTTCCGTCCAGAGCGGCGTCCGCCGGAATCTGAGCTGCCTTGGCGCGCGGCGAAGCGCGCGCCTCGAAGAAGAGATGCGGAGCGATCCAAATGCAAATCGTGAGCAAGGTTTTCGACGACATCAAGATCGGAGACACTGCGGAACTTCAGACCACGTTGCAGCCGAAGGACCTGCGCGCCTGGGCGTCTCCTTTTAGCGATGGCGCCGGCGGCGCCGGAGCGGACCCCGCGGGGATCGTCTCGGCGCTCCTGTCGTCTTTGGCGAGAAGCCAACTGCCGGGCCCGGGCGCCGCGGTGCGAGCCGCCTCCGTGCACATCAAAGGCGATTTGCCCGTCGGCAGCCCGATGGTCGCAAGGCTGACAGTGTCGGCGAAGGCGGAGGGCGGCGTCGTGAGAACTCGATGGCCGCTGCGTGGGCGATGCGGGAGAAGAGATCGCCATCGCCTTGTTGGAGGTGCTGGCGCCGCAAAAGCCCGTCACGGTCGAACTCCAGGAGCATCGGCTCGAGGGACTCTTGGAGCGTTGCAAGCAGCTCAAGCCGATGCGAACCGGGGTGGTTCATCCTTGCAGCGCCGCTGCGCTCGGCGGCGCGGTCGAAGCGGCGCAGGCGGCGCTGATCGAGCCGGTCTTGTTCGGGCCGCGAGCCGAACTCTTGCGGCTGGCCGATGAGGCTAAGCTTGATATCTCGAAATTCCACTTGGTCGACACGTCGGGCGCGGACGACTCGGCCGAGAAAGCCGCGCTGGCGGCGGGGGCCGGGGAGGTCCAGGCTCTGATGAAAGGGAGCCTGCATACGGACGTCTTGTTGCACGCGGCCATGCAGAAGGAAGCGAAGCTGCGGACGGGTCGTCTGCTCAGCCACTGCGCCGCGCTTTCGATCCCGACCTATGCGCGGCGCGTCGTGCTGACCGACGTCGCGCTGAATATCGCTCCCGATACCGATCAGAAAAAAGACATCTGTCAGAACGCGATCGGATTCGCTCGCGCGCTCGGGGTGGAGACGCCGAAGGTCGCCGTGTTGGCGGCAGTCGAGACGGTGCGCACGCGCATGCCCGCGACCGTCGACGGCGCCATTCTCGCCAAAATGGCCGATCGCCGACAGATCGTCGGCGGGATCGTGGACGGACCGCTCGACCTCGACGCCGCCGTGGATGCGGACGCGGCGCGCACGAAACACATCGTGTCGCCGGTCGCAGGCGCCGCCGACGTGCTGCTCGCGCCGAACATCGAAGCCGGAAACATGATATACAAGGATCTAGCCTTCATGGCGGATGCGCAGACTGCAGGTCTCGTGGTCGGCGCGCGTGTGCCGATCATCTTGACGAGCCGGGCGGACGGGCCCGCGGCGAGGCTGTTCTCTGCAGCCGCCGCCGTCCTCTATGCGGATGCAATGGCGCGTGATCCGGCCGCGATCCTCCCTGACACAGCGGAGTGAAGTGGATGACAAAGGCAATCGTCGTCATCAATTCCGGTTCTACGAGTTTGAAATTCGCCGCCTACTCGGCGGAGGTGACGGCGTCTCCCGTCGTTATTTGTGGGGGCGAAGTCGACTCCATGGGGAACGCGCCGCATTTCCTGGCGCATGACCACACTGGAAAGCCGCTCGGAGAACATCGGTGGGAAGCCGGTCACGCAATCGACCATCGCGCCGCGCTGAAGTTCACGCTGTCCTGGCTGGAGTCGAACATCCCCGGCCTGAAAATCGTCGCGGCCGGTCACCGGGTCGTGCAAGGCGGCACGAAATACGACAAGCCCGTTCGGGTCGATGCGGAAAGCTTGAATTACCTCGAGTCTCTCGAGGTGGTCGAGCCCTCGCATCAGCCCTTCAACGTGCGCGGCATGCGGGCGCTCGCGGAGGAGTATCCCGGCCTGCCTCAAGTCGCCTGCTTCGACACGTCCTTTCACCGAACCATGCCGGAAGTGGCGCAGACATATGCCGTCAGCGCGAAGCTGCGTGACGCCGGCGTCCGCCACTGGGGCTATCACGGGATCTCCTATGACTACATCAGCCGGCAAGTCCCGAAAGTCGCGCCCAACGCGCGGCGAGTCATCGTGGCGCATTTGGGCGGCGGGGCCAGCATGTGCGCGATGCTCGACGGGCGCAGCGTCGAGACGACGATGGGCTTTGCGGGACTGACGGGTTTGCCGATGGCGACCCGCTCCGGCGACATCGCCGCCGACGCTCTGTTCTATGTGCTCCGCAGAGGAATATTGGACGTCGCCGGTCTCGAAAAGTCGCTCTATCACGAGTTAGGCTTGCTCGGGCTTTCGGAGACGAGCGACGACATGCGCGTGCTCCAAGACAGCAAGGATCCCAAGGCCGTCACCGCGGTCGAGTATTTTGTCTACGCGTTGACAAAATACACGGGGGCTTACGCCGCCGTTCTCGGAGGACTCGACGCCTTTGTCTTCACGGCCGGCATCGGAGAACACTCCGCCGTTGTGCGCGCCGCCTTGTGCAAAAAGCTCGCGTGGCTTGGCGTCAAGCTCGACGAGAAAGCGAATGGCGCGAATGAGAGCCGCATCTCGACGGATGACAGCGCCGTTTCCGTTTGGGTCATTCCCACAAACGAAGAACTGATGATCGCCGAGCACACGCTTGCGCTCACCCAATCAAAAGCCGCATCATCGCAAGTGTCCTATGCCTGAACCCGATAAAGAGCGCGGTCACTTTCCCATCCCGAAACAAAGCTGAGCAGCGAGCTGGAGAAGGCCCAAATGAGTAACCCAGTCGACCTCGCCAAATCTCCCCTCGCGGAAGTGCTGGCTTTCCTTTCGACCGACCCGCGCACGGGTCTCGCTGCGGCGACCGCCAAGGACCGCCTGGCAAAATACGGCCCCAACGCGCTCGAAGAGAAGAAGACGAGCGAATGGATGGTATTCGCGCGGTTCTTTTGGGGTCCCATTCCCTGGATGATCGAGGCGGCGGCGATCATGGCCGCGATCGTGCACGATTGGGGCGACTTCATCATCATTCTCGCCTTGCTGCTGTTCAACGCGGGCCTGGGCTTCTTCGAAGAGCACCAGGCGTCGAATGCGCTGGCGGCGTTGAAGAGCGCGCTGGCGTTGAAGGCGAAGGTTCTGCGCGGCGGCGCCTGGGGCGAGATCGATGCGAAGGACCTCGTGCCCGGCGACATCGTGAAGGTTCGCTTGGGCGACGTCGTTCCCGCCGACGCGCGCATTGTCTCGGGCGACTATCTGAGCGTCGATCAGGCCGCGCTGACGGGCGAGTCTCTGCCGGTATCGAAAAAACCCGGCGACGTTCTCTATTCCGGCTCCATCGCCAAGCAGGGCGAGGTGGAGGCGGTCGTCACCGAGACGGGCGCGCGCACCTTCTTCGGGCGCACCGCCTCGCTGGTGCAGAGCGCGGGCGCCACGTCGCATTTTCAGGCCGCTGTCATGCGCATTGGCGACTTCCTCATCGCCGCCGCCGCCGTGCTCGCCGCAATCCTCATCGCCGTCCAGCTCTCGCGCGGCGTCGATATCATCAGGCTCGCCGAATTCGTTCTGATCCTGCTCGTCGCCTCGGTCCCCGTCGCCATGCCGGCGGTTCTCTCCGTAACCATGGCGCTCGGAGCGAAGCTGCTCGCACGCGAGAAGGCGATCGTCTCCCGTCTCGAATTGATCGAGGAACTGGCGGGTATGGAGGTGCTGTGCTCGGACAAGACGGGCACGCTCACGCAGAACAAGCTCACTTTGGGAGAGATCAGCCCCTGGAAGGACGTCAAGGCGCAAGACGTGCTGCTCGCGGCGTCGCTGGCGTCGAAGGCCGAGGACCAAGATCCCATCGACCTCGCCGTGCTGGCGGGCCTCAAGGACGGCTCGGCGCTCTCCGCCTATCAGCAGACGGCGTACAAGCCCTTCGATCCCGTGGTCAAGCGGACGGAGGCCACGGTCAAAGGGCCGAGCGGCGAGTTCCAGGTGGCGAAGGGCGCCCCGCAAGTCATTCTGGCGCTCGCCAAGATTGGCGGCACGGAGCTCGAGTCGGCCAACAAGCAGGTCGACGCCTATGCCGCGAAAGGCTTCCGCGTGCTCGGCGTGGCGCAAGCCGACCGGGGCGACGACTGGCGCTTCCTGGGCTTCGTGCCGCTCTACGATCCGCCGCGCGTCGACTCGGCCGAAACCATCAAGAAAGCCATCGGCTATGGCGTCAGCGTGAAGATGGTGACGGGCGACGACGTCGCCATCGCCAAGCAGATCGCGGGAGATCTGGGTCTCGGGCAGAACATCCAGCCCGCGACCGATCTCTTCACTGGCGACGTGACGAAGGGCGCGATCTCCGCGGACGTCGCCGAGAAGATCGAGGCGGCGGACGGCTTCGCCCGCGTATTCCCCGAGCATAAATACGCGATTGTGAGAGCCTTGCAGGAGCGGGGACGCATCGTCGGCATGACGGGCGACGGCGTCAATGACGCGCCGGCCTTGAAGCAGGCGGACATCGGCGTCGCGGTCTCGGGCGCTACGGACGCGGCGCGCGCTGCGGCCGCCGTCATCCTCACCGCGCCCGGCCTCTCCACGATCATCAGGGGCATCGAAGAGGCGCGGCGCATCTTCGAGCGGATGATGAGCTACACGCTCTACCGCATCGCCATGACGCTGGACATCATGGTGTTCATCGTGCTCGCGACGATCGTCTACGGCTTCTTCCCGCTGACGCCGATCATGATCATCATGCTGGCGCTGCTGGACGACGTTCCGATCATGACGATCGCTTTCGACAATGCGAAAGTCCCGGGCCTGCCCGTGCGCTGGCAGATGGACCGCGTGCTCGTCGTGTCCTCGATTCTGGGCCTCTTGGCCGTCGTGCAGAGCTTCGGCCTGCTGGCCCTCGGCCAGAACGTCCTGCATCTCGATCCGAAGCACTTGCAGACGGCGCTCTTCCTGCAGCTTGTCGTCGGCGGCCATCTCATGCTGTTCGTCACGCGCACCAAGGGTCCGTTCTGGATGCCGGACTTCCCGGCGCCGGCGTTGTTCCTGGCGATCGTCGCCACGCAGGTGCTGGCGGCGCTGCTCTGCGCCTTCGGGATCCTCGTCCCGGCCATTCCGTGGTGGCTGATCGGCCTCGTCTGGGTCTACAACATCGTGTGGATGTTCCTGCAGGACTTGGCGAAGCTCGTCATGCAGCGCGAGTTCACCGAGCGGGCCGCGAAGGCGACCGCCTTCCTGGCGCGGCTCAAGCAGCCATTGCACGGAGCGGAGCAACGCCCGGGCGCGATCGGCGCCGCGGCTCGCGGGCCGGTGTTGCCATGGGGCGTCGCCGACAATATTGCGACCGTGCTGGGAGTCGCCGCTCTGGTGGCGCTCGTCGGCGCAGGGGATTGGTATTGGCGCAAGGAAGGCGTCGCGGTCGCCCAGGCGGCGGCCCCGCTCGCCCAGCAAGCCAAGAGCGAGCCGGAAGCCCCCGCGCAGCCCGTGACGCCGGCGCCCGCGCCCGTGGCGGCGCCGAAGGAAGAGACCGCGGCGGCTCCGGCTATTCAAGTCAGGCCGCGAGCCGAAGCCGCGCCGGAAGGGACGCCGCGCAAGACGGTGGTCGAAGTGGGCGCTCTTGCCTCACAGGCGCAGGCGTTGCGTGAGCTGCGAGCGCTGAAAGCGCGCAAGGCGGATCTGCTGAGGAACCACGAGCCCGTGCTCGCAAAGTCGCTGCGGGACGGGCGCACCTTCTGGGTGCTGGACATCGGCGGCTTCGGAGGCGAGGCCGAGGCTCTCGACTTCTGCCAGCAGCTCCGCAACGGCGGCGCCGAATGCGAGCTCGTCATCGTCGAGTGAGGCTCGGCTTCAGGCTTAGCGAGAGGCGGTTCGGCGGCAAGCTGAACCGCCTTTCCTTTGGTTCGACCCGTCTCAAGAAATTGTCGCACGCTTGGCCTCCGCGTCTTGCGCGGGTGGGCGGACACGCCGCTTTTGGCGTGCGCGGGCTGGCGAAGGCCATTCCCTAGCTGCACAGTGGTTTGACTCGTCGTCCGACCGCGTTAAATACATGTAGCGGTCACAGTCGAGTTCGAGCTTTACCCCACCATGGCGAGAGAGCCAGAATCATCTCAGCAAGAATGGCAGTCGGAACTGCGTGTCGACGCCCATTTGGCGGAGGTAATCGAGGCAAATTACGGCCAATTCCAGTATCATTTCGTTGAATTCATCGTTGCCCATCTTGCCGACTGCTCGAGAGTTTTTGGGGGCGATCTTCAGGAATTGCTCGTCCTCGGCATTATCGGTCAAGTTTTCCTTAGTTCTTACAATGCAGGCAGGTCCGCCGAAGATCAAATCGATTACGGTGGCATAAGCGCCTCGCGCCTCGCCGACGTTTCGGGCATTCCACGCGAAACGGTGCGGCGAAAGCTGCGCTCCCTCTCGAAGCGCGGATGGATCGTTCAGACTGAAGACGCCCAGTGGAAACTCCTGTTTGAGAATGGCGCCGCAGCCGCGCGCAAGGATCTTTCAGAACTCGACAGGCGCGGTCTCATCCGAATGGTCAAAACGATTCTTCGGTTGGGACCCATTCTAAAAATCTGATGGTCGCGCTAGCCCGTCAGTGACGGTCCGCTTCTGTTTGAAGACGCGGCTTGTTAGACTCGCGCTCCGCCGCTCAATCTGAGCAGATGCGGTGTAGTCAAGGCCCGATCGCTGTGCTTGAGAGAATTTTGCGCCGGAGCGCCGGCCGCGGAAGGGCTGTGGACGTAGCCGGCCCTGAGGCTCTCGAGGGCCTCTGGCGGTCGCCGTCATGCCGATCGCGCCCCGCAGCGTCTTGATGACGCCACGGGTGCTTCGGCGGAATGAAGAGGCCCTGGGCATCGTCCAAGAAGAGGTTCCTGTAAAGCAATGTCGAGCAAGTTTGGACTCTTCATCAGCACATTCGCGACTCTCATCGCCGTCGTGAATCCGCTGGAGGCGATGCCGGTCTTTCTGTCGCTCTTGGAAGGCAAGGATGCCCGGGAGCATCGGCGGGTGGCCTTCGCCTCCTGCGCCTATGCGACCGGTCTGATGCTGTTCTTTCTTTTGTTCGGCACGCTGATCATGAAGTTCTTCGGCGTGCCGCTCAGCATGGTGCGCATCGCTGGCGGGATCGTTCTCACGCGGATCGGTTTCGAGCTCTTTTCGCCGTCACAGCCGAAGGACCCAAAGGCGTCGTCGCAAGCCGAAGACGGCGCCAATATCGCCTTCGCGCCGCTGGCGATGCCGATCATGTTCGGACCGGGCGTCATTGCGACCGTGATCGGCATGGCGGCCACGGTCAAAAGCTCCGACGCCGGCATCGACCTCGGTCCCTTTTTGCAAATCTCTGCGGCGATCCTGGCCGCTGGGTTCGTGACCTATCTGTGCCTGCTCTTTGCCGGCGGCCTCTCGGCGAAGCTGGGCGCGACGGTGATCGACGCCTTGACGAAGGTCGTCGGCTTTTTCGTATCGGCTATGGGTGTAGGCTTGGTGTTTGACGGCGTGATGGAGGCGTTGGCGAAACACGCCTGGCATTGAATTGATCAATCCAACCACGCCCAGATCAGATCATAACTGATCGCGAGGACGATGGGGCCAAGGAACACGCCAATCATTCCATAGGTCATGACGCCTCCGATGATGCCGATCGTGTAGAGGATCATCGCGGAAGTCTTGCCGCGGCCCATGACATAGGGTTTCAAGAGACCGTCAATGGCGGTGATCGCCGCCATGCACAGGGCGAGCGCCAACAAGTAGGGAAGCGAGACGCTGTGCCATGCCCAAACCAGGACGGGTATCGCCACGGGAATAGGCCCTATTTGCAGAATCGCCAGGAAAAAGATGGCGAACGCCAGAAAGCTTGCTCCCGGCAGGCCCGCAAGGGCCATGACCGTGCCTGCGAGAATCGCTTCCAGAGCGGAAATGCCGATCACGCCGCGCGACACGGAGCGGATCGTCGCGCTGGCGACACGAACGAAGGTTTGCCCGTGCTCGGGATCAATCTTTTGCGCAAGCTTCGCGCCCATAGCGGCGAGAGAAGGTCCAAAGGGGAGCAGGACTCCCATCACGACAAGGGACGTGGAAAAGTTTACCGTGGTCTGGCCTGCGCTTCCCGCGACCGCGAGCAGCTTTTCTCCCACGGCCTGCAACTGCGGCATGAAGGGCGTAAGCGCAGCCTGTAAATGCGTCGACGCCCGGTCCCACCAATGGAACAGCGGCTCTCCAATGACGGCCCAAGTCTTGATGGAGGCGGGAGGCGGGGGCAGCAGCGCCGTTCCCGACTCGATGCGATCGACGAGTTCTTGCGAAACATCGAGAAGATCAACCCCGAGCCAAGCGATGGGACCGATGACGACGAGCAGACCGAGCGCAGTCAGAATAACAGCCGCGGCGATGCGACGTTCCTTCAAGGCCGTCGTCAACCACGCAAACACCGGGTAAAGCGAGACGGCCAATGTGACGCTCCAAACAAAGATCGGAGCGAAGGGCGTGACAACGGCCAGAGTCATGTAGCCCAGAACGGCTATCACGACGATGCGGATCGACAATCGGAAGATTTCCGCGTCGGAGCGGCCGAAAGTCCGGCCCATCGGGCCTTCAATGAGTTTTTCGTCGTGGCGAATTGTCGTCACTCGCGCTGCCGGACCTAATTTTCTGTTCGTGCCTCAAACGAAACCTTAGTGACAAGGAAGTGCTTCAGGCGCCTCCGCGAAAAATCCGTGGCTTTTTTCTATGGGCGCCTGGGTCATCGAGCAAGCGCTCATAATGAGCAGGCTCGTCCTTGAGGGTCCTGAAGCTGCGTGCATAGATACGACCGCAGAACCGGTGGCCGCGTAAAGCCGCTCAAGACGAAGAAAAATTCGTAAATGCCGCCGCATGGAAGAGGCGACAGCATCGCGTAAAAAGGGGAGGGGGATATGAAAAACACAACATTCTGGATTGCAAGCGCCGCGACCTTTGCCGTCTTGGCTCTTTCCGCTGGGGCGAACGCAGGAGAGGTTGCGAGCCCTGTAAACGTGCGGTCGGGGCCCGGCACCGGCTGGCCGGTCGTCGCGACGATTCCTGCCGGAACGGACCTTCAAGTCCTGTCCTGCACGACGGGCTGGCGCTGGCGTTGGTGCCAGGTTCAGGCCGGCGACGTGAAGGGCTATGTGCACCAGAGCGCGCTCGGCATGGGCGGCGGCCATGTCGACGTCGCGGACGTGGTCACGACGGATGCAACGGCGTTGCACAGAGCGCCTCGTATTTTCTCTCGCGTCATCGCGACGATACCGGCCGGCGCCTCGGTCAATGTGCTGCATTGCAGGAGCGGACTCGGTTCGGGCTGGTGCAAGGTCTCCGCCGGTGGCGCGGTCGGTTATGTGCGCGGTGGGCTTCTCTCCCGCAACACATACGGAGCCTCGGTCTTCTGAGCTTAAGCAGCGCGTCCCAGTTCAAACAGGGGCGTCTTGCCGAGAGTTGAGTAAAGGCCTCTTGAAGAGCGGGGTCTCATTGGAGGGCCGGCACGGCGCAACGGGACAAAACGGCGCGCCGTTCGGCCCTTCGTCCTTTGGGCCGGGCCCGCGACGGAACCTCCCGTCACCCCTCTAACTATCCAGGCTGAAAGCTGTCGGGACGTGCGCGCCGCCAGGCCTCGGCGTAGCGCGAGGGTATCCCCCCGGTCAGAAACGATCCCGGCTCAGGCTGCGGATAGAGTTCCGCGAAGCTCGCGTAACTGTGCGGAGAGATGCGCCGGCAAAAATGCTCGGGAAGAATCTCGCCGGGGTGATCGAGGCCAGCGGCCGCCACGATTTCTGCGAGCACTTTCAGCGTGGCGCGATGAAAATTCGTGACG
Source organism: uncultured Alphaproteobacteria bacterium (assembly GCA_963798515.1). Taxonomy (GTDB): domain Bacteria; phylum Pseudomonadota; class Alphaproteobacteria; order Rhizobiales; family Beijerinckiaceae; genus Methylocystis. The sequence goes on along the minus strand of CAWCTS010000012.1, from coordinate 115,862 downwards.
CGCTCCGCCTTGGTCGGCACGTGGAGCGCGCGTCCGCGCACGGGGTCCTGTGTCGCGACGCCGGTCGGACACCGGTCGGTGTGGCAGGAGAGGGACTGGATGCAACCGAGCGCGAACATGAAGCCGCGCGCGCTGTTGCACCAGTCGGCGCCAAGCGCCATGGCCCGCGCGATGTCGAAGGCGCTCACGATCTTGCCCGAGGCCCCGATCCTCAAGCTATCGCGCAATCCGGCGCCCACGAGCGCATGATGCACAAAGAGAAGCCCTTCGCGCAGGGGCGTGCCGAGATGATCCATGAATTCGAGCGGCGCCGAGCCGGTGCCGCCCTCCTTGCCGTCCACGACGATGAAATCGGGCGCTTCGCCGGTCTCGAGCATCGCCCTGAGGATCGCGAAGAACTCGGAGGGCTGGCCCACGCAGAGCTTGAACCCCGTGGGCTTGCCCCCCGAAAGGCTCCTGAGCTCCGAGAGGAAGCGCAGCATTTCGATCGGCGTCGAAAAGGCGGTGTGCGCCGCGGGCGAGATGCAGTCCACGCCCATTGGCACCCCGCGGATGCGGGAGATTTCCTGTGTGACTTTGGCAGCGGGCAGCACGCCGCCATGACCGGGCTTGGCGCCCTGGCTCATCTTGATCTCGATCATCTTGACCTGATCATGCGCCGCGAGCGCCGCGAAGCGCTCGCGATCGAATCCGCCCTGCGGTGTGCGGCAGCCGAAATAGCCCGAGCCGATCTCCCAGATGAGGTCGCCGCCCGGCTGGAGGTGATAGGGGCTGACGCCGCCCTCGCCGGTGTCATGGGCGAAGCCGCCCTTCTTTGCGCCCGCGTTGAGCGCGAGGATCGCGTTGCGGCTCAACGCGCCGAAGCTCATCGCCGAAATATTCAGAATGGAGCTCTCATAGGGACGGGCGCAGCGCTCGGCGCCGATGGTCAAACGAAAGGGGGCGTCGCTTACCGGGCGCGCCATGAGCGAATGGCGCAGCCATTCGAAACCCTCTTCATAGACGTCGTATCCCGTGCCGAAAGGACGCTTGTCGACGTTCATCTTGGCGCGCTGATAGACGATCGAACGCTTGTCGCGACTGAACGGCCGCCCGTCTTTGTCGTCCTCGAAGAAATACTGCCGGAGCTCCGGCCTCACATTCTCGAACAGGAATCGCAGATGAGCGGAGATCGGGTAATTGCGCAGGATCGAATGATCCTTCTGCACGAGATCGCGAAGGCCGAGGAGAACCAAGCCGACGCAAAGCAGCGCAAGCCCGTTTAAGGCCGGCTGCCCGAGCCGACCGGCCGCGAAGGCGAAGAGGACTGCGCCTGCGAGGCTCGCCGTGAAGGCGACATAGCGCGGCGTGAAGGGCAGGAGAATGTTTCGCTTGTTCATGAAGAAGCCGGCTCCGCGCGCTGCGGCTCCCGGCAGAGGCGCCGAGGACGCAGAAGCGCTCAGCCTTGGACAGGCCGCGCCGCAGGTCAAGGAGTTGATCGCGTGGGGTAGGGAGGTCAATCGCAGGACCGTCGAATTGGCGCTTTTCGCGCTTCCCTATGCCCTTATCGCCGCGCAAATTTCTTTCGCGCCGCGCCTAAACTGCAGGCGGATGCGCGGAACGCATCCGCCTGTCCTCCCCGGACTCGGGGCGTCCGCCCCGGTTGGCTCCGGAGTCGGATTAACGCGCCTGGCCATCGAGACCCGGCGTAAGCGGGACTATTCCGCCGCTCTGAAGCTCCGGGCCTGCCGCGACGCGCGACCGCCCTTGGCGCCCGCTTCCGCGGCGAGCGAGGGGTTCTTCGTGAAGGAACGATCGCCCGGTCCGACGGACTGGCCGCCCTTGCGACCCGCCTGCACGGCGAGGCTGGCGTTTTGCGAGAAGCTGCGTTTTTCCCGAGGGACGCTCTTTCCGCCCATGCGGGCGATCTCGCGCCGCCGTTCCGGGTCCATCGAGGCGAAGCCGCGTTTGCTCTTGGCCGTGTTTTCCATATTCCCCGCGTCCATCACATTTGATCGATGGGCGAATAACAACGCTTTCGCTCACGCGTCGCAATTGTGGAAACCACGAGGTTTGAATTTCCCAAGGGCTTCGTTTCATTGAGAATTGAGACTCCCGCTGTCGAGAAGCAGGGCCGGCCGGACTGGCTTTCGGCTCGATTTTTTCTTTGCCGCAGCTTTGAGCAGACCGTCTGATCCGGAATCTAAGCGACGCCGGCGCTCTCCATTTGCGAAGGCGCAGGGGTTATGCTGCCTTGGAAAGAGGATCGGGGATAAGACGTGGACGCAGCGGATTTCGACGTGATCATCGCCGGGGCGGGGGTCGTCGGTCTTGCCGTTGCTCGGGCCATAGGCGACGCCCGCCGCTCGGTCCTGCTGATCGATTCCGCGCCGAGAATAGGCCAGGGGGTCAGCGCGCGCAGCTCCGAAGTCATTCACGCCGGCCTCTATTACCCGCCGGGATCGCGCAAGGCGCTCCTCTGCCGGCGCGGCGCCGACATGCTCTACCGCTATTGCGCGACGCGCGGCGTGGAGGCGCGGCGCCTCGGCAAGCTCGTCGTCGCCACCGATCCCGATCAGGACGAAAAGCTCAATTCGATCACGCGTAACGCCGAGGCGAATGGCGTCGACGACCTCGTGCGGATGAGCGAATCGCAGGCGCGCGCGCTCGAGCCCGATCTGCGCTGCCGCGGCGCGCTGCTTTCTCCCTCCACCGGCATCGTCGACAGCCATGGGTTGATGCTCGCCCTGCAAGGTGACGCCGAGGCGGGAGGCGTAAACTTCGCCTTCAACGCGAGGATCGAGGGCGGCGCGCTCGCAGAGGGCGGCGTCATCCTTCACATTCGTGATCGCGACAGCGCTGAAGCGCTGTCACTGCGCGCCAAGGTTTTCGTCAACGCCGCCGGCCTCGGCGCGGTCGCCATCGCGCGGGCGCTCGAGGGCTTTCCGCAAGCGGCGGTTCCGCCGTTCCATCTCGCGCGCGGATGCTATTTCGCGCTCGCCGGTCCCGCGCCCTTTCGCCGGCTGATTTATCCCATCCCCGTCGCCGGCGGGCTCGGGGTGCATCTGACGCTCGATCTCGGCGGGCAGGCGCGCTTCGGCCCGGATGTGGAATGGGTGCGCGACGAAAGCTACGAGGTCGATCCTCGCCGCGCCGACGCCTTCTACGCGGAGATCCGCCGCTACTGGCCAAATCTTCCCGAGGGCTCGCTCCTCCCCGCCTATGCGGGGATCAGGCCGAAGATAACGGGCCCAGGAGAACCGGCCGCCGATTTCCGCATCGACGGCCCCCAGGAGCACGGGGTCGGCGGCGTGATCAATCTCTTCGGGATCGAGAGCCCTGGGCTGACCGCGTCGCTCGCGATTGGGGAGCTCGTGGGGGAGCGCTTGCGGGAGATGGTGTAAGACGCACACGCGGCAGGCGAGCTTTAAACCTGCCAAAGCCACTCGCCGACGCCGGTGAAGGTCTTCCCCAAGATCTTTCCCAGGGACAGAAAGAATTCCGCGACAGGCTTCAACCAGGGTCTCGGGCGAGACTGCTGAACCTGCGGATGAGGGGCGATCGGTCCCGCCACCTCATCGAAGATGCGCCGCGCATTTTCGATATTGTCATCGAGCGCGGCCTCCAGACGCGCGCAATCCATTTTCAGGCTTTCGATAAAGGCCGCGGGCTCTTGGGGAAACATCCACAGCACGTCAGGCGGGATGGAATCGCAAAATTCACGAATGGAATTAAAGAGTCGCCGCTGAAACGCCTCGGCGGTGCGGCCGTTGATCGACGCAGCTCGAAACTGCGCGAAAGGCCCTTCATCCTTTACATATGGCAGAGGCAGCGCCCTCAGCCTCTTCTCGACGAGAGCATAAAGCCGAAAATAGTCGTCATCGCTGGCGGAGCCACTGTAGCTCTTTTTGGACACGCGTCCGGCGGAGACGAGCGCATCGATGAAGACGGCTCCATGCAGCGCTGCCAGCGCGTGGTTCAGGAAATAATCGCTTTGCGGGCCAAGCGCCTCATCATAGTCACCGAGCTCCGCCATCAGGCCGCGTCGCAATATCACCGAGCACCCAGGAATGAACATGCGATGAGAAACGAAGCCCGTCAGCGCGTCCTGTGGGGGAATGAATTGCGTGGCGACGCCCATCGAACGGTACTTCACCATGCTCGGGGAGCCGCAGCAGGAGCCCATCGAACCCAATTCCCGGCCATCGTCGCCCTCGATTATCGCGGCGCGGGCATAGGCGAGCCCCGCCTGCGGGAACCGTTGCAACGCGGCAACGGCGAGCTCGAAAAAACGAGAATCTGATAGGTAATCATCGGCCGCGGCTGGATACACCAACTCACCCGCAGAGAGTTCGAGGCAACGCCGAACGGCCGCATTGGCTCCGCTGTTACGAGAGAACCGGTCGGCTACGATGCGGGCGTCTCGCTCCCGATAGCGCTCGATGATCGCCCAGCTGTCGTCGGTAGAGGCGTCGTCGACGACGCACAGCTGCCAGTCTTGATAGCCCTGCGAGAGAACCCCTTCAAACGCGTCCGCGAGGAATGCCGAGTGGTTGAAATTAGGCAGCACCACTGAAATTTTCATACCAAGCTCTCCTACGCCCTAACGACATCGGTGACTTCTAGACGCGCCTCTTAGCGCCTTCGGACGCAGCTCATAGGCATGTTAGCCGGGATGTGAAGAATTGACTACAGGCGGGTGGAAGTCGTCGCCGGCCAGCCGCTTCCGTAATCGACACATCAATGGGTCGGTCGTCCGACGCACAAAACATCGTCATGCGACCGCGAGCGCATCGAGCCGAGCGCGGGCGAGAGCGAGCTGCCGCAGCCTACGCTTGTCTTGATCCTCGAGCTTCGCAAAGGAGCGTCGCTGGTCTCCGACTGGTAGAAAATCATTGAGGATAATCGCGATCAGTTTAATGCTGAGAGGGGGAGCGAGTATTTGCGCCCGGCCGCGAAGAGCGCCGAGACCAAGCTCGTCCAGAGCTTCTCTCAGAAAGATTTCGCGATGCGCCGCCGCCACCGGAAAGTCCGGCTGGTTGAAGAAGTCGCACACGAGCTTGGCGGGATCGTCGCGACCCGCATATTCAAAGTCCAGGAACACGCATCCACCTTCTGTTTGCAACGCATTATGAAAGCCGAAATCCGAGGGGGAGGCGATGATCTGCCCTTCGTCAATCCTGGCGTAGGGGTCAATGCCGAAGGTGCGGCACAGTTTCAGAGCCTCGTCGCGAACGCGCTGCCAAGCGGGACGAAAGCGCTCGGCGACGAAGCGTGCCGCGTCGCGCCCACCCGGGGCCGCCGGATCGATCGCGCTAAGTCGATCAACGCGCTTATCGACCAGGTCGAGATGATCTCGAATGGAGAAGCAGGACTCCGAAGCGGGGCGCAGCTGCTGCGTGGAGCCGGGGGTCGCCACCTTGCGAATGAAGTCCGCGGCGGCCTTCACCGCGGCAGCATCCACCTCCTCTGGAAGGAAGCGGCGTCCTTCCACGAAGCTGTAGAGCGCGGCGCCCGCACTTACGTCGCGCGCCAAGGGAGCTGGCGTCCGACCCGGCGCAAGGCGTTTCGCGCGCACCAGGAACTCCCACTCGGCGCTCAGCCGGTCACGCGGATCCTGGGGATGCCGAAAGTAGATTTTCAGCGCTGCTTTTCGCCCGTCGGAGAGCTCGACGCGAAAGACGCGATTGTTGCGACCGCCCGGAAGCGGCTCCGCATGGAGCGCCGTGGCAAGACCGGCGGCGCGCGCCAGCTGCCGGCTGAGGGTGAGGGGATCGGCCTCGGCTGGGGTCATTGGCTCGGGTTCGGTCGCCCAAACAACGCATTCGTCAGAGCGCGCCAGCTGGCGTATCGAGCGATTTCGCGCGGCTCCCCGTCTTGCTTCGTCCAACGCCTATCGGGGTCGAAGAGAAGAGGCAAGGTGCGCGCAGGAAAGCCGGGCATGACCAGGATTTCCGGCAGATCGTCAATGAAGACGTCGAGATCGAGCGCGGCGATGCGGGCAACCTTCAACTGCTTCGTCTCTTCGAAGAACACGCGCTCCGGCGGCAGAGCGACGCCGTCGCCGACGACGCCTTGCGTCTCCAGGAACCTGCGAGCCGAGGCGTGAAGATCGTATGGCTCGCCGCGCACCGGACGGCGCGTTTTATGGCTGACGATGAAAAGCGTGTGTCCCCCTTCACGAGCCGTAGCAAGAAACTCGATCACACCCGGATAGAGCGAGGCCAAATCCATGCGCGCGCCATAGACGTAGCCCTGCAGCTGCGTGAATTCGTCTCCGCGGCCCGAGGCGTTGAGATAATCGCGCACGTCATTCTTGCCGGCGGGCAAGTCCGACGGAATGAGCCCACGCTCTGCTGCGGAGCGATGGAACACACCATCGTAGCAAACCAGCGTATTGTCGAAGTCCACGCCAATCCGGATCTGGTCGGCTTTCCGTTCATCGCGCTCACGCTCGCCGTTATCTTCAGCTCGGCGATGAGCACCATCATTGAGCCGAGTCAATTTCGCAGCACCCTCGCGAAGTTTTACGGCGTCACCCACGTCATCGAGCCCGCGACCGGTCGACGAGGATGGCGGCTGCAGGTTTCATGAGGCAGACAGCCTTTCCCTGATGCGGGAAGCGATCTGCTCCCCCGTCAGCCCCAGTTGGGCGCGAGCGAATTCCTGCTCGCCCGCGAGCTTGAAGAAGGCGTCCGGCGTTCCAAAGCGCAGGAACGCGCGCGGCGAGATGGCGCTATCGACGAGCCATTCGGCAACCGCTGAACCAAAGCCGCCCAGGACGCTGTGCTCCTCGATCGTGGCGACGAGGCGGAAAGCGGCGAAGGCGTCGCGCAGCCTTTCGGTGTCGAGCGGCTTCACCGTATGGAAGGACACGACCTGCGCCGAGACGCCGGTTTCGGCAAGTTTGTCCGCAGCGTGCAGCGCCTCTGGCAGGATGGTTCCTGTCGCGAGCAGACACACGTCGCGGCCTTCGCGAATTGTGAGAGCTTCGCCAATTGCAAAGTTCGCGGGGGTCTCGGAGTGGACCTTCGGCTCGCCCCTCTTGCCGAGACGCAGATAGGTCGGATGGTCGGCGCGCATCGCGGCGCGTAGGGCGGCGCGAGTCTCGAAGGCGTCGCAAGGGCACACCACAGCGAGATTGGGCAGCGCGCGCAGGAAAGCGATATCCTCGCAGGAATGATGCGTCGGTCCCAATCCCGCATAGGAAAGACCGGCTCCTACGCCCACGATGACGACGGGCGCCTCGTGGTAGCACACGTCCGTTCGGATCTGCTCGAGGCAGCGCGTCGTCACGAAGGGCGTGATCGTGTAAGCGATCGGCCGATAACCCGTGAGGGCCAATCCGGCCGCGAGGCCCATCATGTTCTGCTCTGCGACACCACAGTTGAAGAAGCGATCGCCGTGCGCCGCCCGGAACTTGTCGAACAGCCGATTTCCGATGTCGCCCGAAAGCATGACGAGGCGCGGGTCTTCATCACCGAGCTTGGTCAGCTCGTCTGCGAATGCGTTTCTCATGTGAGGCCGAGCTCCGCGTGCGCGAGGCGAACCTCGTCCGCGGTGGGCGCGCGATAGTGCCAATTGTTGTCGTCTTCCATGAAGGACACGCCCTTGCCCTTGATCGTATGCGCGATGAGCGCGACGGGCCGTCCCGACCCGTTCGGAACATTCTCCATAGCGTCGGCGAGGGCGTTCACGTCATGGCCGTCGATCTCATGCGCATCCCAGCCGAAGCTCTGCCATTTCTCGCACAAGGGGGCGAGCGCCAGCGTTTCGTTGGATCGCGCTGTGCCTTGCCATTTATTGTAATCCACGATCACGCAAAGATTGGTCAGCTTCTGCGCGGCGGCGAACATCGCAGCCTCCCAGACGGAGCCTTCGTTGTTTTCGCCGTCGGATAGCAGCGCGAACACGCGAAAATTTCTGGAAGAGAGCCTCGCCGCGAGAGCCATGCCGACACCGATCGGCAGGCCATGCCCGAGAGAGCCCGTCGCGGCCTCGATCCCGGGCAACAGATTGGCGAGCGGATGTTCCGCGAGCCTCGAGCCGTTGCGCGCGTAGGTGTCGAGCAAGGCTGGATCAAAAAAGCCCTTGAAAGCCAGAGCGGCGTAGAGGGCCGTCGCCGCGTGACCCTTGGAAAGGATGAAACGGTCTCGATCCGCCGCCTGGGGATTGGCGACGTCAATTTTCAGCACGCGCCAGTAGGCCGCTGCGACGATGTCACAGCAGGACAGCGAGGAGCCCAAATGCGCGGTCTGGGCCGCGTGGGACAATTCAATAACGCGGCCGCGTAATTTTGCGGCCACCTTCTCGAGAGCCATTTCGTCAGCTTGGCTCGGGGTTCGAATCAAGGGATTCATAAGTCCTCGCAGAGCGGAAAGGCCAGTTTACCCTTCCTCTCCGGCTATACCTTCCAGGCGCAGATTGGACAATACCGGGTCAATTTGCGCGGGCAGCCCAGTCGTTTCTCAAATCTCATCGCGGAAGGTCATGAGCCACTGAACAAGCATATGGCCCGTGATGAGCTGCATGTCTTCGGCGATCTGCATGTCGTCGACCTGGAAATGGATTACATTGTCGGCCAGCGCCTTCGCCGCGCCGCCCGAATAGCCGAGCAGGGCGTAGGTCGTTAGACCGATGCGCCTGGCCTCGCTGAGCGCTTTCAGGATATTCGGGGAATTGCCCGATCCCGAGAAGACGATAAGGACGTCGCCAGGCCGCGCTTGCACGGCCAGCTGCAGTGCGAAGATGCTGTCATAGCCCTCGTCATTGGCGAGGCAGGTGAGAATGGCGGGATTGGCGGGTAGGGCGTCTACGCAAAGGCCCGAGCCCGGGCGTTTCGACATCGCGTAGAGGAAATCATTGGCGAGATGCACGGCGTTGCCCGCGCTGCCGCCGTTGCCCGCGATGAAAACCCGGCGTCGCTCGCGCCAGCATTGCTTGAGCTCGGCCGCAAGCTGCGCGAGCGCGGCGCAGTCTAGAGCTTCAATGACGCGCGCCAGCCGCACCCCATAGTTCCGGAAATGCTCCTGCGCGGCTTGGCTCTCATCTCGGCTCATGACGCCTTGCCCGCCTGCATCCACTTGAGATTGTAGAAGCGGTCCTCGTTCTTCAGGACGCCTTGCCGATACAGTCCGACGAGCTCATTGATGGCGTCGTTCACGCTTTTCTTGGGCCGAAAGCCGGTGGCGAGGAGACGGTCCGAGTTGATTCTATATGAGCGCGGATCGTTCGAGGGCGTGACCTTGACCGTGGCCGGAACGGCGCTGACGACCTTTTCGGCGATCTCGCGGATCGCGAGATTCTCGAAGCCGGCGTTGAACACGCCCATGTGCTCGGGGTGGTCGAGGAGGAAGATGTAAAGGTCGGTGATGTCGTCGATATGGATGTTGGGACGCGTCTGCTCGCCGCCGAAGACAGTGATCTCGCCGCGGTCCAGCGCCTGCATCGTCAGCATGTTGACCGACACGTCAAGGCGCATGCGCGGAGAATAGCCGCAGACCGTCGCGGGCCGCACGATTTGCACGACCATGTCGTCCTTGTAGGACAGCAGGATGCGCTCGGCGCACATCTTAGTCTTATTATACTCGGAGATCGGAAACAGCTCGAGATCCTCGGTCACCTGCTCGGCGTCCGAGACGCCGTAGACGCTGCCCGAGGAGGCATAGATGAAGCGGCGGATGCCCGCCCGTTTTGCGCGGTCCGCAAGCTGCATCGTCGCGAGGCAGCTGATTTCCCAGGTGAGCTTAGGATCGAGATCTCCGCAGGGATCGTTGGCGACGCTCGAGAGATGAATGATCGCATCTATGCCCGAAAGGTCAATCTCCGCAGCGTTGCGAACGTCGCCCTTCACCACCTCGACCGCGGGATGGGGCCGCAAGAAATTGCCGAACCACTGAATGTCGAAGGCGCGCACGCGATGTCCGCGCTCTATGAGCTTCGGAACGAGTACAGAACCTTTGAAGCCGCAAGCGCCTGTGACAAGTATGTGCATCCGTCCCCCGCAAACGACGCCCGGATCGAATCCCGCTGGATCGCGGAGGCTCTTAGCTCAGTCGGAGGACGGCCGCAAGAATTCAGCTCACGTTGACAATTTTCGGGGTGGATGGCAGGACGCTCGTCAGCAGTATTGCCATTGATCAAGCGCTTGAAACATGCGCAAAGCGAAGCTGAAAACCTGCGAGGAGAGGCCAGCGATCGCGCGCCCTTTCGCACGTTCAGTCTCCTGAACTCTCCATGAGCGCGTTATGAACGGCAAATCCCCGAAATATGAAGAGGCGGTCAAGACAATCCGCGCGGCGGCCGGCGCCAAGGCCCGTATCGTCTTTGTCTCGGGCAACTTTAATATTGTTCATCCCGGCCACCTACGCTTGCTCAAGTTCGCGCGTGAACAGGCGGATTTTCTCGTCGTCGGCGTTTCCCCGGACACAACCCCCGGCGTTAGCCTGCCCATCGACCTCCGCGTCGACGGGGTTTCCGCCCTTTCCTATGTCGACTTCGTTGTCCGCCTCGAAGAGGGGCCCATTGAATTCATAGAGGCGTTGCGACCCGATATTATCGTGAAGGGAAACGAGCACGCCGAGCGCGTGAACGAGGAGGAGAAGCTTCTCGCGCAGTGGAATGGCAGGCTCGTCTTCGGCTCGGGGGACGTGCGCTTCGTGTCGCTCGGGCTACTTCGAAAAGAATACTTCGAGACGAATTTTTCAACCATTTGCAAACCGCGCGACTATCCGGCGCGGCATGGCTTCGAGATCGCCGGATTGACCGAAACGCTCGGTAGGTTCAACGCTTTGCGGGTCCTCGTGATCGGCGACGTCATCGTCGACGAATATATCAATTGCGATCCGCTCGGCATGTCGCAGGAAGACCCGACGATCGTCATCACGCCGATCGAGGCCACCAAATTCCTCGGCGGCGCCGGGATCGTGGCCGCGCACGCCCGTGGCCTCGGCGCGTCGGTGCAATTCGTCTCGGTCGTCGGCGCCGACGGAAACGCCGATTTCGCGCGCGAGAGGCTCGAGAGCTTCGGCGTCGAGGCCGAACTGGTCACCGACGATACGCGTCCGACGACATTAAAGCAGCGTTTCCGAGCGCTCGGAAAGACGCTGCTGCGCGTGAACCATCTACGCCAGCACGCCGTTTCGCAGGGCGTTTCCGCTCAGATGATGGAGTTGATACACCGCGGGCTGGAGCGGGCCGATGTTCTGCTTTTCGCGGACTTCAATTACGGTTGCCTGCCACAGGGGTTGGTCGACGCCGTTTGCGCCCTGGCGCGCAGCAAAGGCGTCATGGTGGTGGCCGACAGCCAAGCCTCCTCGCAATATTCCGATATCTCCCGCTTCAAGGACATGGCGTTGATTACCCCGACGGAGCGCGAGGCGCGGCTTGCGCTGCAGGATTTCGACGTCGGTCTCGCCTTCGTCGCCCAGAAGTTGCGGAGCGTGTCGAGAGCCGACAATGTCATTGTGACGCTCGGGGCGGAAGGACTTTTCGTTCGCGGCCTTAAGGAAGGGCAGGAACTCGCCGACCGGCTGCCGGCGTTCAACACCGCGCCCAAGGACGTGGCCGGCGCGGGAGACTCGCTTTTCGCCTGCGCCTCGCTCGCGCTTTGCGCTGGCGCGGACATTTGGCGCGCCGCTTATCTCGGATCGATCGCCTCCGCCTGTCAAACGACGCGGGTCGGCAACACGCCGCTGACTCGGGCCGATGTCGAAGCCGAGATTTTCTATCCCGAATGAGTGAGGCCGGCATGCGCGCGCTTCTTCTTGCCGCGGGCCTGGGAACCAGGCTGCGCCCTCTGACGGACCATACGCCCAAATGCCTCGTCGAGGTGAAGGGGCGGCCGCTGATCGATTATTGGTTCGATCAATTGTTCGACGCCGGCGCCGAGAGGGTTCTGGTGAACACGCATCATCTCGCCGAAAAGGTTTCGGCGCATGTCGCCGGCTCGCCTTATCGCGATCGCGTCGATCTCATTCACGAGCGCGTGCTGCTGGGGACCGGAGGAACCATGCTTGCCAACCGCGATTGGGCTGGCGAGGAGGCGCTATTCGTCGCGCACGCCGATAATCTGAGCAGCTTTCCCATCCGCGTATTTCTCGACGCCCACGCGAACAGGCCTCGAGGCGTTCTCGTGTCGATGCTCGCCTTCCGCACCGACGACCCGCGCTCCTGCGGCATTTTGGAGCTCGACGAGAAGGGGCTGGTTCAAGCCTTTCACGAGAAGGTCGCAAACCCGCCGGGCAATCTCGCCAACGCCGCCGTCTACGTGATCGAGCGCGAGGTCATGGACATGATGGCGGGTTTCGGCAGAACGACGATCGACCTATCTACGGAGGTTCTGCCTTTGTTGATGGGGCGTATCCAGGCCCTGGACATCGCCCGCTACCATCGAGACATCGGAACGGCCGCGTCGCTCGCGAAGGCGCAGGTCGAGTTTCCGTTCTGAGCCGAGCTGCGCCCGTCACCGCCCCCCCTGAGCAATCGCCCACACATAGGCCGCGACCGCGTCCACGTCGCGTGGCGTCAGCGGCGCGCCGCCGAGCGGCGGCATGGCGCCCTGATACTGCTTGGGTTGCAGAACGCCTTTCTCGATCGTCGATTTGATCCCGGCGAGGCTCCCGTCGCTCCAGAGCCAGCGCCCCTTCGTGAAGGGCGGACCCTGCGGCGTTCCGCCGCCTTCCGATCCGTGACAGCCGGCGCAGGTTCCGTCAGACGCCTCGCCGTGAAACACTCGGTCCCCCAGCGCCACGAGCTCGGCGCTCGATCCGGGCGGAACCGGGAGGTTGCGCGCAGCGCGTCCGGCGTCGGGATGGACGCCTTCCGGCGGCTCTGCGGAGCCCCCAGACGAAGCGCCGCGCGCCGGCGCGGCGGCGACCTTGTCGGAACCGTCACCCACATAGGCGATGCGCCAGATCCGTCCGTGCACATCATCGGAGACATAAAGCGCGCCGTCGGGCCCCTCCGCCAATCCGCCGGGCCGGAAAGCCGCCTTTTCCGGCGTCTTGACCGCGCCGGCGAAGCCATCGGCGAAGACGACATAAGGGCCCGACGTCTTCCCGGCTGAGAGCGGTTGGAACACGACCTTATAGCCTTCCTGGGGCAGGGGAGCGCGATTCCACGAGCCGTGGAAGGCGACGAAGGCGCCGCCGCGATATCCTTCCGGGAACGCCGTGCCGTGGTAGATCAGCAGATCGTTCGGCGCCCAATGTCCCGGGAAGGCGGCGACGGGCGGAGTCCGCTCGGCGCAAAGAGCGACGATCTTGCCGTCGCCCCCATATTCCGGCGCCAGCACGAGCTTGCCTTGGAATTGGTCGAAGTAGCACTCCGGCCATCCGTAATCCGCGCCCTTTTCCAGAAGCACGATCTCCTCGGCCGGGAGCTCCGCGCTCTGCTGCGGCGTGAAGAGATGGGGCCAGCTTTGGAACAACTGATCGCGGCCGTGCTGCGTCACGAAGAGGCGTCCCTCCGCGTCAAACGCGAATCCCTCGCCATTGCGAATGCCCGTGGCGTAGCGCTCCGCCGGCGAGAACCTCTGATCGCTCTTGTTGGCGTCGAATTTCCAAATCCCGGCGCGCGTTTCCTTCTCGACGCAGGGCGTCTGCCCCGGAGAGCGCGGAGCGCGATTCTTTTTCTCGCAGGCGTTCGTCGCCGATCCCATGTCGACGAAGAGCGAACCCTCCTTGTCGATGACGAAAGGATGCATGGGATGATCGCCGGTGAGCGGCAGGCCGGAGACGACGACGCTCGGCGCCCTCGTGGGAACCATGGCGTCCGCTTCGAGCGGAAAGCGCACGATCTTGTCGCTCTCCTCGGCATAGAGCCCGCCGTTGTAGAGAGCGACGCCGCTGCCGCCGGCGCCGCCCTGCCTCGGGGTCCAGCCGAAGCGCTCGATGACATCAGCGCGGCCGGCCCCTTTCGTATCCTTCAGCGCGATCAAAAATCCCGCCGGAGGCGGCGGAGAATCGGGGAAATATCGGCCGCTCCAACTGTTGGCGTATAGCGTGTTGTCGGGGGCCACGACCATGTGACGGACGTGGCCGAGATTGTCGGCGAAGATCGTGGCGCAAAAGCCCGGCGCGAGCGAGAGGCCGCCATTGTCGGCGTCGCAGGCTCGGGTTTCGGCGCGCGCCCCTTGCGAGCAGAGCGCGATCGCCGCGGCGATCGCTAAAGCGGCGCGCCGCTCGAGAATGCGCTTCTTCATTGGACCTCCGAACGCTGGCGAAAGGCCCTCAGGCATTTATCGACGGCGGCGCTGACTTCAAGCCTCGCGATTGTCTACAGCGGGCTTGCGCCAGACGGCGCTATTTCTTGCGCGACATGTTCTGCTTGAGGGCGCCGTCGATCGAGTAGTCGGGCGGCGTTTCGACGACCCCGTTCTTGCGCACATAGTCGGCGTAGGCGTTCTGCAGCGTCTCCACGACCTTCGGGTTCTCGGCGGAGAGATCCTTGGTCTCGCCCGGATCGCGCGTGAGGTCGTAGAGGCGCCATTTGTTGTCCCCGAAGGGCGGCGCGTTGCGTACGAGCTTGTAGTCGCCCTGGAAAACCGCCGAGCCGCCCGCGACTTCCTGCGCCACCACGCCGCCGTCGTGCAGCTTGCCCGACCGGCCCGAAATCAGCGGAAGCATACTTATGCCCGGTAGCGGCGCGCCGGCGCGCGAGGGCAGCACCCCCGCGAAGTCCAGGATCGTCGGAACGAGGTCGACGACCGAGGCGAGCTTGCCGGTGGTCTGGTCGATCGGAACCGACCGCGGATAGCGAATGACGAGCGGCGCGCGAATGCCGCCCTCCGACGCAGAACCCTTGTAGTTCGAGAAGGGAGTCATCGAAACGCCGGCCCATCCCGGCCCATATTCGGAATAAGAGCCCTTCAGGCCGATGCGATCGTAAGAGAGGTCGAAATTCTTCTGGTAATAGGCCGGGAACATTTTCTGCAGCTCGGCGCTCTCGCCGCCATTGTCGCTGAGGAAGATGATGACCGTATTGTCCAAAAGACCCTTCTGCTTGAGCCGATCGACGATCCGGCCGACGCTCATGTCCATATATTCGACCATGCCGGCATAGGCGGCCATGCGCCGCGAGGAGATTTTTTTCTCCTCCACGGAGAGAGCATTCCAATCGGGCTGGCCCTCTGCGTTCAGATCTAGGCCAGGAGGCATTATCCCGAGCTCGACCTGCCGCTGATAGCGGATGTCGCGAATGATCGACCAGCCGGCGTCATAAGTGTGCGCGTAGCGCTGGATGAAGTTCTCGGGCGCCTGATGCGGCTGATGCACGGCCTGGAACGCCAGATAAGCGAAGAAGGGCTTCTTGTCGTCGGCGTTCTTGTCGATGTAGCCGAGGAGCTTGTCCGTGTAGAATTTCGTCGAGTAGAAATTCTCTGGGAGGTCGATCTCCTTCGTCCCTTCGTAGAAGTGCACGCTGGCGTAGCCGGGCGTGTAGGACTTCTTTTCGAAATTATCGGCGCCGCCCTCGACGAGCACGACCGATTCCTCGAAGCCCTGCGAGGCGGGGAGCTTGTCCTGGCTCTTTCCCAAATGCCACTTACCGGCCATGTAGGTGTGATAGCCGGATTTGCTCAACGTCGTCGCGACGGTCGGCGCGCGTCCGTTGAGCGATCCCTCATAGCCTGGCTTGCCGATCTGATTGTCGGCGAGCAGCTCGGTCATATTGCCGAGGCCGACGAGGTGGTTGTCGGCGCCGGTCATCAGCATGCTGCGTGTCGGCGCGCAATAGGCGGATGTGTGGAAGTTGGTGAAGCGCACGCCCTGCGCCGCGAGACTATCGATGCGCGGCGTGTAGATCTCGCCGCCGTAGGAGCCGAGGTCGGAATAGCCCATGTCGTCGGCGAGGATCAGCAGGATGTTGGGTCTCTGCGGTCGCGGGGCGGCGTCGGCCGGGGCGCCGAGAAACGCCAGGGCGAAAGCTGAGAGAATTGCCATGCGAAGCATTGGCGCCCATCTGCGCATGTCGTTCTCCTCGGCGAGTTGCGTTTTCATGTCGCTGCGCGCTCGCAGGGAGCGCGAGCCTAAGCCTATGATCGGTCTCAATCTCTTTTGACAAGGCCAAAGCGCGAGAGAGGCGAGTTTTCCGCAGCTATGCGCAACGGTCTTTGACGGTCGATGTTGCTGCAAGCGCGAAGGCGTTTTGCGTGGGAGACAGGAGTCGCCGCAATCATTCGCGATTGCAATGCGCAAACAAAAACGCCCCGCCGGTCCATCCGCGGTCGGGGCGCTCCCGTGCGATAGCCGAAGCCATCGTCGCTGATTTGCTGAGGTAAGTAGGCGGTTCCCGTCTTTCAAGTGGCGGCGTGACGGGCGCCTGCTTGCGCTGATCGCCCTTGTTAAGCTTGGGCCGACGCCGGCCGACGATCAATCAACGTCGTAAAGCTGATGTATTGACCAAGCATAACCTCCGCAATGTTAGGTATATTTCCGTATGAACTCGATCATGCCCTCGTCTGCTCCATTTGAAGATGAACAGCATCATTGAGCGGCGTCCTAAGCTGAGCTGAAGACTGGGAGACTTGGCATGATCGCGTCTCATTTGGCGGCGAGCGCGGCTGTAATCTTGACTTTGACCGGCCCCGCGGGGGCGGTAGTCGTGAACACGGAGACGCCATGCTGCGCGAGGCTGGGTTGGGAAGCCTATCGGACGGCCCAGGCTCATGCCCTTCCTGCGCCGGCGCTCAAGCTGCAGCTCGGTTCCTACGGGGACTATTGGCCCGGCGGTCAAACCGAACGCGTCACGCCGGAAGACTGAGATCGCCGCATCGAGCGACGCGGAACCTCGGCGAGCGAATGCCTTTCGAGCAGGCTTGCCGACGCGCTCCAGCCGACTAATTCAGATGGAGCCGAAGCTGAAGAGAGCCCGTCCAACTCATGCGCGCAGCAACCGTCGCTTTGAACCCACGCTCTCTTACGGCTCACACGGTTCTCGCGGCGCAGCAGGCGCTCTCAGGCCAAAGCGGCGGCGCGCGCGCCTCGCTTCTCTTCGCGGGTCCGGCGGTGATCGCGTCGATCGCCTACATGGATCCCGGCAATTTCGCGACGAACATCCAGGCCGGCGCGAAATACGGTTACGGGCTGCTCTGGGTCGTGCTGCTGTCCAATCTGACGGCGATGCTGTTTCAGGCGCTCTCCGCTAAGCTCGGCATCGCGACGGGCAAAAACCTCGCGGAGCTCTGCCGCGATCACTTTTCGCCTCCCGTCGTCTGGACGCTTTGGGGCGTGAGCGAGATCGCCGCCATGGCGACCGACCTTGCGGAGCTCCTCGGCGGGGCCATTGGACTGTCGCTGTTGCTGCATCTGCCGCTCATCGTCGGCATGGCGGTGACGGCGGCGATTTCCTACGGGATACTGATGTTCGAAGGATTAGGCTTTCGGCCGCTCGAACTCGCGATCGGCGCTTTCGTCGGGGTCATCGGCCTCTGCTACCTTGCTGAGTTTTTCCTGACGCCCGTCGATTGGGCGCAAGCCGCTTCGCAAGCTGTGACGCCGCAGATTGCGGACGCCGGCGCGCTGCTCCTCGCGGTCGGCATCGTCGGAGCGACGGTGATGCCGCACGCGCTGTATCTGCATTCGGGCCTCACGCAAGCGCGAACCCCGCCGCGCAACGACCAGGAACGACGCCGTCTGCTGCGCTTTTCGAACCGCGAGGTCGTCGTCGCGCTCTCGATCGCCGGTCTGGTGAATGTCGCGATGGTCATCATGGCCGCCGGCGCGTTTCACGCCGGCCATAGCGACGTCGCCGAGATCGAGACCGCCTACAACACGCTGACGCCGCTGCTTGGCGCGGGAGCGGCCGGCGTGTTTCTGCTGTCCTTGGTCGCTTCGGGCCTTTCCAGCACGACCGTCGGAACCATGGCCGGACAGATGATCATGCAGGGCTTCGTCGGCTTCAAGATTCCCGTTTGGGCGCGCCGACTCGTCACAATGGCGCCCGCCTTCGTCGTCGTCGCGCTCGGCGTCAACGCGACCAACGCGCTCGTCCTCAGCCAGGTGGCGCTGAGCCTCGCTTTGCCGGCGCCGATGATCTCTCTCATCCTCTTCACCGGACGCGCCGACATCATGGGCGGTCTCGCCAATAGCCGCCCGATGCAGGTCGCGGCGACGGTCGCCGCCTGCGTGGTGCTCTCGCTCAACGGCTTTCTGATCGCGCAGACGCTGGGCCTGACGCCGGGCGGCGTCGGCCAGGCGGGCTGACTTCTGGCGAGGCTCGAACGCGAGAGCGAGCATGACGGAAACGACAGGCTCTCAGGCGGGCGCGCCGCCTCGCTGGGAATGGCGCATCTTCGCGGCGAGCCTCGCCGAGCTCGAAGCGAAGATCGGCGCCGCGGCGCAGAAGCCTGCGCATCAGAGCGAAGAATTGTATCTCGCGAACAGCCGCTCGCCGCATAACGCCAAAATCCGCGACGAGCGCCTCGATGTGAAGCGCATCAAGAGAACGGCAAGCTCGGGTCTCGAGCTTTGGGAAGCCCTGCCGAAGCACGGCTTTCCTCTGTCCGCGTTGACGATCACAGACTTCTTCCGCACGCTGGATTTGACGCCCCCCGCACTGCGACGCACGGCGTTTTCCAAGGACGAGTTCCTTTCGGAGATCATCGGCGGCGACCCGAGCTTTCGAATCTTCCGGCTTGCGAAGGCGAGGCGCGTTTTTTCGCTTGGTGGAAGCCGGGCGGAGATCACCCGACTCTCCATCGGCGGCGCGAAGCAGGAGAGCTTCTGCATCGAGGATGAAAGCGCCGAGCGCGTCGAAGCAGCGCTCAAAGAGCTGGCCTTGGACCCCGCAGCCAACATGAGATATCCGAATTTCTTCAAGCGTCTCGCCGCGCTGGAGGGGTAGAAAAGCCACGCCGCTCTATGCGCCGAACTGCGCTTCGTAATCGTCGACGCGGCGAGCATAGGCGAGCTTCTCTTCCTGTGACAAAAACGCAGCACAAAAAGAGTTGCGCGCAAGCTGCGCGAGCGCTGCGTTGGAGAGGCCGAGCGCCTGCTGAACGGCCGCGTAGTTCTCGTTGATGTAGCCGCCGAAATAGGCGGGATCGTCCGAGTTGACGGTGACCGCCAAGCCCTTCTCCAGCATCATGCGCAAGGGATGGCGACTGAGGTCGTCGACGACGCGCAGGCGCAGGTTCGAGAGCGGACACATTGTGAGCGGCGTCGCTTCGCGGGCGAGACGCTCCAAGAGAGCAGGGTCGTCCGCGGCGTGGTTGCCGTGATCGATGCGCGCGACATGCAGCAGATCGAGCGCCTCGCGCACATAGTCGGCGGGGCCTTCCTCGCCCGCATGAGCCACCGTCAGCAGACCTTCGCCGCGCGCGCGGTCGAAGACTGCTTTGAACTTCGCGGGCGGATTGCCTTTTTCTGCTGAATTGAGCCCAATGCCGACGATGCGGTCGCGGTGGCGCAGCACGTCCTCCAGCGTGGCCATGGCGTCGTCGGCGCTGCGGTCGCGCAGGAAGCAGGCGATGAGCCGGAAGCTGCAGCCCAGACGGGCGCGCCCATCCTCCAGCGCGCGCCAGATCCCCTCTAAGGCGGTCTCGAAGGCGACGCCGCGGCTCGTGTGACCTTGCGGGTCGAAGAAGATTTCGGCGTGTAAGACGCCTTGCGCATGAGCTTTTTCGAGATAGGCCCAGGCGACGTCGTAGAAATCCGCCTGCGTACGCAGGACGGCCATGCCCTGGTAGTAGAGATCGAGGAAGTCCTGAAGATTTTTGAAATCATAGGCGGCGCGCAGCGCCTCGACGCTATCGTAGTTCAGTGCGACTCCGTTGCGCGCCGCTAGTCGGAACATCGTCTCGGGTTCGATCGTGCCTTCAATGTGGAGGTGCAGCTCGGCCTTCGGCAGACCGTTGATGAAGTCTGTCATATTTCTCTCCTAACATGCCCGGCTCGGCGAAAGCCTAAAGGGCGCGCAAAAAGCTTTTGCGAAGAGATCTCGGTCCAGATTTCAAGCTGGCGCGGTTTCTGCTCGACAGGCGCGCAACGGATCGGGGATGCAGAGACGATGAGCAGCCTACGCATTCTTCTCAGCGAAGCGGAGATCGCGGCGCGCGTCGAATTGCTCGCCGGAGAGATCGCCTCGACCCTTCCCGCCGATTTCATCATGGTGGGATTGCTTAAGGGCGCCTTCGTCTTCGTCGCCGACCTCGCCCGCGCTTTGGATCGCGCCGGCGCTCAGCCCGAGATCGAGTTCATGCGGCTCTCGAGCTACGGTCTCGCCACGGTGAACCGCGGCGAGGTGCGCCTCATGGGCGAAGCGCCGAGCGATATCGAAGGCCGCAACATTCTGCTCATCGACGACATCGTCGACACCGGCCGGTCTGTCGCTTTCGCCGCCGACTTGCTGCGCCGGCGCAAGATCGGCGGCCTTTGGACCTGCGCTTTGCTCGACAAGCCGCAGCGGCGGGAAGTCGAAGCGCCGATCGATTTTGTCGGCTTTCGCATCGAGGACGTCTTCGTCGCCGGCTATGGCATAGACCACGCGGAGAAGCATCGTCATTCGCCGTACATCGGCGTCATCGATTGAAAGCAGGTCCTGCGTTTCGCTAGGCGGCGACCTTATGGCACTCGTCCGCGCAAGCCTGACAGGCCTCACCGCAAGCCTTGCACTCCGCATATTGCGGGAACTTGTCGCATTCCTTCTTGCACGCGATGCAGATGTCGGCGACCGTCTTTGCCAGCGCCGGAGTGAAGCTGGAATTGACCGCTGCGAGCGTTTCCAGCGCGCGGCATGCGGCGATGACATCAAAGGACGCTTTGGTGCATTCCGCCATGCTCGAATCATTCATCGAGAGCATGCCGAAGCAGTGACGCAGACAATTATCGCCCTCGAGCGCGCATTTTCCCGAGGCTTCGCTCAGCGCCTTATATTTCGGCGGATGCATGTGTTGCGCGCCCGTCGCTGCGGTTTGCGCCAAGGCCGGCGCGGCCGACAGCAGGGCTGCGGAGGCCCAGACGCTCGTCATGAATTCGCGACGTTCCATCGAAGTTTCTCCCACTTTCCGCCCCCGCCGCGAAGCGTTCCACGCGGCCCCGAGCCAAAAATAGGCCTCGGGGGGGCATAGACAACCACGGCGCGACGCCCCAGAATCTTTAGGCGAGTTTCGCAAAGCTTTTCAAAAGCTGGCGTGACGAGCTTCAGCTGAGAGGCGGCGATGGTTTCCGTGAGACAAGTCAAAGCCGCTCGCGCCTTGCTGGCGTGGTCGCAGGGCGCCTTGGCCGAGGCGTCAGGCCTCTCCGAGCCAGCCGTCGCCCGCCTGGAAGCGCAAGATGGCGGGGTCGTCGAGGAAGCCGAGGGCGGAGCGACGCTCCTCGCGACGCTGCAGTCCGCTGGCGTCGTTTTCCTGCCCGATAATGGCGAAGGCGTCGGCGTGAGGCTTCAGAAGCCGCCGGGCTCCATGCCATCTTCTATCCCTCTCGAGGAGTTGAACGCCGAGAACGACGAATGATCGCCCTGCGGATCTCAAGCGCGCTCCGGCGCCCCTTGGAATTGGGCGGCGCGCGCACTAGCTCTTCTTTAAACCTCCTTAGGTGACCTCGAGCCCGACCCGGATCCGGTCGGGCTGTTTTTTTGTCGCGATGGCGGCAAGCGTCACTTCGAAAGGCGGGAGAGATTCCTGCGCACGCGTCTCTGGTAGACTCTCATGGCGCGCTCGGGCGCGAGATGGGCCTTTCCCGTGAGGATGGCCGTCGCCGCGGAGACATTGGCGTCCTGCGCCGCCTTGATTTTCTCCTCGACCATGAGGCGGCTCTCCGCTCCTGCGGCCGGGCCGCCGCGCGCGATTTTCGCGAGCCGCAAGCCGATGACGAGATTGGCGTTGAGGCCGAGCATCATAGAATTGGCGAAAAGCCGAGGCCAGTCGGGAGTCTTCCTTGCCACTCGGCTTTCCCTCTCTGTTTGCCGGCTCAAGCTGCCGGGGGAAGAGTCCCGCCGGGCGTGGATTTGTCGACGGCGGTCGGCAGATGCTTGGCCAGATAGTCGGCGGCCTGATCGATCGGGACGCCCGTCGAGGCTGCGATTTCCTTGAGCTTCTCCGAACCGAGCGCCTTTTTTATGTCCTCCGCGCTGATCGGGAGATTGGAGCCGGCGCCGATCCAGGACTTCACCTGCTGTCCATAGCCGGTTTTCTCGAACTCGGCGACGACGCCTTCAAGTCCGCCGTGGCTCTCGACGTAATGCTGCACCACCGCGAGCGCTCCCGCGCCGACAACGCCGCCCAGGATTCCGTCCAGCAGTCCCATGTTCTCAACTCCCGATATTGCCGGCCCCAAGGCCGGCGCCGGCCAATGTGCTCGAATAGGCGTCTAGCCCGACCTCGAGATCTCGAGTGTCAGGCTGAATTGTTGTTCAGGCGCTGGCGGTCGAAGCCGTCACGCCTTTTTCATGAGGGCGTTCTTGATCAAGCCGACGATGACCGTGACGATGGCGCCCGTCACGCCGCCGCCGACGGCCTGTCCCGCCGCGGTCGCAATGTCGAAGCCACCGGGGGCGCTGGCCGCTCCGGCAAGAGCCGGAATGACCGCTTGCAGGAGCTGGCCGCCGATGCCGCCGCCTACGGCGCCGCTGAGGGTCTTGGCAATCGGACCCAGATCGATGTTCTTCATCAAGCCGCCGGCCGCGTTGCCGCCGAAGGCGCCAGCGATCGCCTGGATGATGAGACCGATAATCATAGAAGACATTTTGCTTCTCCATTGCGAGGGAACTGCGGACGTTGCCGCTCCCCCAACCCCATCCAAAAGATGATCGAAGCTTAATCTAGGCGTGCGATCTCAAGCGTCAACGTCTCCATAAGCAAGATCGTAAGGAATGAAAAAGGCCCCGGCCGGAGCCGGGCGAGTGCGCTTCAGGGAGGAGTTGAATCTTCAAACTACCGCAAGCGGCGCTGCTGACGAGCGGCTCAGGCGACAAACAGCATGCGATTTTCGCCACCTGGGCCGCGCGTACCCTTCATTCCGGCGGGTCAGGCGAACCTCTCGCGCAGCGCCGCGGCGATTTCGCGACTGCGGACGCCGGCGCCCACGAGCAGCAGCAGGCCGAGGCTCGCCAAGCCCGCTCCGGGGTTTGGACCGGGACTTGCCAGCTCCACCGTCACAGAGTCCACATTGGAGACCCAGCGGCCGAGCTTGTGGCCCGATGTCGAGTCGGGCAGCGGAATGATCGCGCGCGCGAACCCTGCCGAACCCGGCAGATTCGGGCCCAGGTAAGAGAGAATATCGTCCGGATGCTCCTCCAGTTCCGCCAGCGAGAAGGCCACGGTGTAGCCATCCGTCGCCGTCACCCTGACAACTTGGCTATTGACGTTGCTCAGGCTGGGGTCGACGAAAGTGGCGAAGGACACTCCGGTATAGCTGGGGTTAGGGGTGGCGTTGAATGTGGTGACGGTCCTGGACGGGAGCGATTGCAGCTGGGTCAGATTGTAGGAGCCCGCGCTATTGGTGAGGCCGGAAAGATTGACGAGCGACGACTGGCCGCCGGGTCCCGTCGCCGCCGCGACCCAGCCGATGACGAGCTTTTGCAGACCGGTAACATCCCGCGAGGGGTCGGCGGTGTCGATGAGCGAATAGCTGCTCCCTGTGACGGAGATATAGGGGTAGACGCTATTGCCGCCGAAGCTCGGGTTGATCTCGCCGAGCGAGAAGACGGATTCCGTCCCGCCGCCGAAGGCCATCACATAGCCGCGCAATTGCGAATTCTTGGAATCCAAGCCCGGCGGGGTGGGGATCGCGGCTCCGCTCACAATGCTCCAGAGGGTGTCTCCTTGCCCTGGGCTGACCGAACCGGAGAGCCCGCCGCCCGAAACGGCAATCTGAGCGTAGGCGGGCAGGGCGACCATGCACAGGGCGCCGACAGCCATTGCGGCAGATAGGGGCAGCGCCCGCCGGCGCGTTAAGCGTTGAGAGATTTCACCAGTCATTCCCGGCTCCATTACGCGATGCGCGCCGCCGGGGCCGCGCGGCCGGCATCGCTCCAAAGTTTGTGACAACCTGGTCTCTCGTCCCCTGACGGCGCCGAGGCAGTTGGCGCTATAATCTTAAACTATATAATGTGATACGGTGTCGTCAATAACATTTATAAGCTTTTGCAAGTATTATTGCAGCATAGAGAATAGAAAAAAGCAGAAGGCCCGGCTGACTGGGGAGCCATGCCGGTCAACACGCGGCGTTTGCGCAGCGCGGTCGTGGCGTTGGGTGAATGGAAACTGTGTGGATGGAAATATAAGCGCAGGCCCGACGACTCGCGCCTGGGGCTGTTCCACCGCAATATGCGGCTTCTCGCGCTCGCGATATAAACAAGCTCTATACGGCTATGAAAGTAGACGAAGCGCGGCTACGCACAAGCTCAAAGATTTCGCAGCACCGCTCTTTTTGCGTGCCGGCCTGCGCCAAAAAAGAGCCCGGCGGGGGGCCGGGCCAAGTTGACTTTGCGGGAGGGATTGGGAAGGAACCTACCGCCTGCGCCGCCGCGGGACAGCGACGACGCGGACAATTCCCGGACAATTCTCGCCATTGCGGCTCAATCGTAGAGAAAGGCGACGACGCGCGCGGGGGCGGCGGAGGCGCCCTTGAGCCGCAGCGGAAAGACGGCGACGTCGAATCCGTAGCTCGGAAGTTGATCCAATCCGCGCAGTTGCTCCATCTGCCAATAGGGCTTGCGCCGGCCGACGAGATGCCCCTGCCAGAAGAGCGTCGCGTCGTTCCGCGCCTTGGCGTCGCGAATTTGCTCGTGGAAGGGCCGATCCCAGCCCCATTGGTCGACGCCCATGACGACGACGCCCTTGTCGATGAGCCATTCGGTCGCCTCGGCGCTCATGCCGGTTCCGCTCTTCCAGTAGTCTTTGGTTCCCTGCAGCCGGTCGCGCCCCGTCATGATCAGCGCGATGGCGCCGGGCGAGAGCGTCGCGCCGCTCTGGGCGAGGCTCGCCTCCATGTCGGCGGCCGTGATCTCCTCGCCCTCGCGTTTGTGGCGCATGTCGAAGACGACGCCGGGACCGAAGCCCAACTCGAGCGGCATCTCGTCGATCGCCGCGGGACGGGTTCCATCGGCGAGCGTCGGGCCATAGTGCCAGGGCGCGTCGATATGGGTGGTGGAGTGCACGCCCATTTTCGTGATGGTGTCGTCCGCCCAGCCCGCAAACTCTCTGGGAAAAAGTCGAAAGGGAAGCCCCAGGAGCCGCACGAGCCAGCGCGCCTTCCCATGCGCATGATGCTTGATCTTCACGCGCATGAAGAAAGGGTCGTTGGGATTGTCGAAGATTTCTTTCGAAAGATCGACGATGCGCTTGGGACGAAGAGATGTCATGTGCGGATGTCTTTTCGTTGGTCAAACAGAATTGAGGATGCGCTGCGGCGATCGGCGCCCTCTACGCGTCCGCTTTCGCGCTCGCTTAAAACGAAGTCAAGGAGCCGCAGCCTCCGGCCGTCGAAGCGGTCGCGACAGTGATCGCGCTATGCGATAGTGAGTTTAAATCCTGCATTGACGAAGCAGATGTCGAAGGAGGCCGATCAAGATGACGACGATAGAGACGCCGGGCTTGCTGACCTTCACCATTTCGATCGTCGTGTTTTTCATCGGAGCCGGCGTGAATTGTCTGATTACGCCGCTGCGCCGCTGGAACATTCCGGAAGCCGTCACGGGCGGGCTGCTCGCCGCGCTCGCCACCCTCTGCGCGTATAAATTCCTTGGCCGCGAGATCCTCTTCAATCTCGGCGCGCGGGACATGCTGCTGCTCTATTTTTTCACCGGCATTGGCCTCAACGCCAAGCTCGGAGATTTGATCGCAGGGGGCCGGCCCTTGCTCGTGCTGCTGGCCCTGACCCTCGTCTATCTCGTTATCCAGAATCTTGTCGCGGCGGGCGGCGCGGCGGCGCTGCGTCTGCCGGAGGGCGTGACCGTGCTGCTCGGATCGGCGTCGCTCATCGGAGGGCACGGCACCACGATCGCCTGGGCGCCGCTGATCTCCGAGCGTTTCGGCATCGCCAACGCCCTGGAGATCGGCGTCGCGGCGGCGACCCTCGGCCTCGTCATCGCGAGCCTCGTCGGCGGCCCCATCGCGCAATTCCTGATCTCGCGCCGCGGTCTCTCCGGCCCGCGCGAGGCGCCGCCCATGATCGGGCTCTCCGACGAAACGAGCGGTGACGATCTCAATCACATCAGCCTGCTGCGGACGATACTGGTGCTCAATGTGGCGATCCTGATCGGCTTCGCGCTGCATGAGGCGCTCACCGAGGCCGGCCTCAAGCTACCCTTGTTCGTCGCCTGTCTTCTCTCGGCGATCGCGCTCACCAACACGGTTCCGCGGCTCTCGTCGCGACTACCGTGGCCCTCTCGCACGCGCGCGCTCGCGCTGATCTCGGATCTTTCGCTGAACGTCTTTCTCGCCATGTCGCTCATGAGCATGCAGCTCTGGACACTCGGCGGATTGGGCCCGTCGCTCGTCGCGTTGCTGGCCGCGCAGACTCTTGTGGCGGTCCTCTACATGGTGTTCGTCGTGTTTCCCGCGATGGGCGCCGATTATGAGGCGGTCGTCATCACGGCGGGCTTCGCCGGCATCAGTCTCGGCGCGACGCCGACCGCCATCGCCAATATGACGGCGATCACGAAGACCCATGGCGCGGCGCCGACCGCCTTCATCATCCTGCCGCTGGTCTCGGCCTTCTTCATCGATCTCGCCAACGCCGCGGCGATCGGCTTCATGGTGCATTGAAACGCGTTGCGCCCTCAGCCCCCCGAGCTAGAAGCAAAGAGGCTCAGGCCGAGGCGTTCCGATAGGAATCGCGCGACGAGCCGCCCTTTGACGCTGTTGCCGCTCTCGTCGAGCAGTGGGGCGAGGACGCCAAGCCCGCCTTTGCCGGGCGAGACCGTCACGATGCCGCCGCTGACGCCGCTTTTGCCGGGTAGGCCGACGTCATAGAGCCAGTCTCCCGAGGTTTCGTAGAGCCCGGCGGTCGCCATGACGGCCAGCGCATATTTGCAGCTCGCCGCATCGACGACGCGCTCTTTGCTGAGCGGGTTTACGCCGCCATTGGCGAGAGTGGCGCCCATGACGGCCAGATCCTTGGCGCTCACATTCAACGAGCACTGACGCGTATAGAGATCCAGCGCCTCATCGGGGTCGAGACCGAGGCGGCCATGCGCGTTGAGCCGCTCGGCGATTTCCCGGTTGCGAAAATTCGACTGAATGGCGCAAGCGAAGACCTCTTCGTTGAGCAAAAGCGGGCGGCCGGCGAAGCGCGACAAACCCTCTTCGATGAAACGCCGCCTCTCCGCGCTGGTCGAACCGGGAACCAGACTGGTTGTCGCAATCGCGCCCGGATTGACCATGGGATTGGTCCTGCCGCTTTCGCCGTGGTCTAGGGCCTCCAGAGCGTTGAACGGCAGTCCGGTGGCGTTGACCCCGAGCGTCTCGCGCGCCTGCTCTGCGCCCAAATGCTGGCAGACGAGCGCGAAGACGAAAGGCTTCGACACGCTCATCACGGGAAATTCATGCTCGACATCGCCCGCCGGATAGAGATTTCCACTCGCCGCGGCGACGCAGACGCCGAAGAGATTTGCAGGCGCGCGGGCCAGAACCGGATAGACATCCGACGTGCGGCCTTCCGTGTTCGATTTGAATCGCTCATAGGCGTCGCGCACGAGAGCGCTGGCGAGCTCCGGAGATGGAAGGCGGCCCGTCGATACGTAGGCTGCGTCTTCCTGCCGATGACCCTCAGGCTGCGGGCTCACGCATCGTTCTCCTGTTCCATCATGCGTTGAGGATCGGGTCGCCTTGCGGAATTGGCACGGCGCTGACGGCGACGCACACATCGAGACCGAGCGCGTCATTCGCGGCGCCCATATAGCCGCCCGAGATCGGCAGCGCTTGCTCCGCCGTGCGCGTCACGCCAACGCGCACCAGATTGGCGCCCGCGATGAGCCCATTGGTCGGATCATACTCCATCCAGCCCGATCCCGGCAGATAGACGCTGCACCAGGCGTGCGTGCTGCCGCCGCCGCGCGTCGTCCCCGATGTGTCGTCGTAAAGATATCCGGTGACGAAACGCGCGGCGAGCCCCAGGCTTCGCAGCGCCTCCATCATCAGCACCGCAAAATCGCGGCATGTTCCGGAGCCCAGCGCCAGCGTCTCGGCGGCGGTCTGCGTGCCTTCCTCGAAACGCGCGCCATAGCGGAAATCGGCTTTGACGGCGTGCGTCATCGCCTCCAGCATTTTCAGCGTCTGGGTTTCCCCAGGGCTTGAGACGAAACGGCGCGCCCAGGCTTCGACCTTCCCTTTGGGATCGGGCTGCTGGCGCTGTGCGAGGCCCGCGAGGTCAGCGGTTTCCACGGCCGAATAAGAAAAAGGGAAGCGCTCGGCAGAGGGCTCGAGCGTGCAGGCCGGCAGCGCCGGGCCTGCCGGATGGTGGGTGAGATCGAGCGTCGAGACGATGCTGAGACGTTGCGTCCGCAACGTCTCCGGCCAATCGAGAAAGCAGATGGAGTTGTTGAAGACGTCATGCGCCCAACGAATTTTTTCGGGCGGGGGATCGACCGTCAGCGCGCTCTTGTGCAGACGCAGATCATGGCTGTCGTCCGGCCGGATCATCATGCGATGCCGCGTGAGACCGACTGGATTGCGGTAGTTGTATCGGGTCGTGTGCACGATGGTGATGCGCGCCAAGCGTGCCTCCCAAGCGATTGCGGCGGCGGCGGTGATCGGATGCGATCGTAACATAATTTGCGAAAGCCCTAGCCAGCGGCTTCGACAATCTCATGCGCGATCTCGCCGACGCCCTCGATCACGAGGCGCAGACGGTCGCCCGGTTGCAGCCAGCGGCCGATCTCCATGCCGCTGCCGCCGGGCGGCGTGCCCGAGCCGAAGAGTTCGCCGGCGAAGAGCGATTCGCTTCGCGAGACAAAGGCGAGCGCTTGGCCCAGCGAATAGCGCATGCCGGAAAAGCGCGTCTTCGCGACGCGCGCGCCATTGATCTCGACATGCGCCTCGAGGCTCGAGAGGCGGGGGAGGATCTCGTCCGCCGTGACGGCCGTCTCCGAGAGCGAGCTTAAAAAATGTTTCCCCTTTTGCGGGCCGAAGCCGCTTCGCATCTCGTCGCGCTGCACGTCGCGCGCGGAAAAGTCGTTGAGCACGACAAAGGCGCCGATCGCCTCTTCCGCCTCTTGCGGCGTGGCGTTTAGGAGCGGCTTCGCCAAAACGAAGCCGAGCTCCAACTCGTAATCCAGCGCGCGCGAATAAGCGGGCGCGGAGACGGGCGCGCCGCTCGGAGCGAAAGAGAGCGCATTGCCCATGTAGTAGATCGGCTGGCGGTAATAGAGCGGCGCCGGCTTGAACGCGGGAAAGTCGCGGCTCGTGAGGCTCTCATAAAGGCGCGCGAGCGGGAAGGCCTTTGGCGCGAAGCGCCGCGCCCAGCCGCGCGCGGCGTCGATCGCATGGCGCTCGAACAGCATGAAGTCCCGAAAAGACAGCGGCTGGAAAGGCAGCAGCGGCAGGGCGGGGGGAAGGCCCTGCTCTCTGCGCTTTGCAAGCTCCCATCCGGGCGTGAAAGGCGAGGGCGGCGCGTCGATCTTTCGCCATTCGCCGCCGACCCGGGCCTGCGTTTCAATCACAGCGCCGTCAAAAGAAAGCACGCGGCGAAAGTGCATTTTGGGCTCCGGGAATTGGCGGCGGGGTGAACTCGTCGCGACCCTGCCCAATCTTTAAGCCGACCGGCCAGGCCCGCTCAAGGGAGGAGGGGCGCGGATAGCGGCCTAGCTTGACCACGGCCGCTACTTTCGCTGGAGTTTTCGCGCATGAGCGCGCATAATAAAAAAATGAAAGAAGTTCCGCTCATGACCCCATTCAAACGCGAGGACAACTCGGGCTGGCTGGTGATCGTTACTTGGGAAGACAAACGCGAAGAGCGCTTGAACGGTTTTCGTTCAATGTCGGACGTGACGAGCTGGCTCGATCACGGGGCCCCGGAATGGCTTGCGAAGCATCCTCGGAACAAAACTCCCTAGCGAGACGAAATTTCGCTCCCAGGCAGCCATGCGCTTGGCGATAATATTCAATGCGCAGGCGCTGTTCCTCCTACTCCCCGTCCCTCATCGCCTTCACCGCATCCTCGAGCCGCATTTGCGCGGAGCCGGGCTTAAGCGGCTTCTGCTGGCTTTCGTGCGGCGTCCAGCCGGAGAGCCAGATGATCTCGATCGTGGCGCGCACGCGTCCGTCGGGGTCGGAGAATTTTTGAGCATAGATTTCGGCGGCGCGCAGCAGCGCTCGCCTCGACAAGGGGCGGCGTTCGCGCAGCGCATTGCCGGCGCCCATCTGATGCAACTCGGCGCAAAGCGCCAGCATAGAGTTGTAGCGCAGGGTGATGGTGTCGACATCCGTCACCGGCAGCGTGAAGCCCGCGCGTTGCAGCAGGCCGCCGAGATCGCGCATGTCGACGAAGGGCGAGACGCGTTGGCCCGCGCCGCCCGACACCTCGCTCTCGGCTTCGATCACCGCCTGGCGCAGCTCGAAAAGGCTTAGACCTCCGATCATGCAGGCGAGGAACAGCCCATCCGGCGCGAGGATGCGCCGCACTTGCGCGAAGACGCCCGGCAGATCGTCGACCCATTGCAGCGCGAGGCCCGAGACGACGAGATCGAGCGATCCGTTGGCGAAGGGCAGGGCCTCCTCGTCCGCCACAAGACGCACTCCTTGTTCCTTCTCGCCTAGCGCGAGCGCGGCGCGTAGCAGCGTCGGACGCTGCGGCGTCGTGAGCGCCTGCGCGAAGCGCGCGGTCGGCGTGCCGAGATCGAGCGCCCGCGGAAAGTCGCGCTTGATCGCAGAAAGGCGATCCTCGAGATCTTCGGCGGCGCGCTCGATCAGAAATTCCGGCGCGCCTGCGTCGAGCGCGCGCGCGAGTCGCTGGCGCAAAAGCCTTCGATCGAAGAGGCGAGGCGGGGGCTTCTGCATGTCTCAGAAATTCGTCCTTCGAGGAGCCGGTCGCCGCCCGCCCGAAACGGTGTTGCGAGGGAGCCACACTATACGAAAACTTAGGGTTACCCGCTAACCGCGCCCGCATTTTCGTTTCGACAGAGGCATGGCCGACGATAGAATGCGTCCTACCTTCAAGTCTGAGCCTGCGAGGTTGCAGGCGGTAAGGGTGATGGAGTGGGGGAGATGGTCTTGACGAAGCTCGTTTCGCGCGCAGCGGGACTGCGCGCGCTCAATCTGGCGCTGGCTTTGGCGGCGCTCTCCGGCCTGTGGGCTTTGTCGCCGCCACAGGCGCTAGCCGGTGCGAGGGTCTCTTTCGGAGATTCGATCGCGCCAGGCACGATCGTGATCAGCGCGCATCAGCGCAGGCTTTACCTCGTCAACGGCGATGGAACCGCGATCTCCTATCCGATCGCCGTGCCGAAGCGCGGCAAGGAATGGGCTGGCTCCACCTATGTCGCCTCGATGCATGCGCATCCCGACTGGTCGCCGCCGGCCGCCGTCCGCGCCGATCATCCGGAGCTTCCCAATCTCATCCCGGGCGGCTCGCCGCATAATCCGATGGGCGCACGCGCCATCGTGCTGGCGCGCGACGAGACGGCGATCCACGGCACGACGAACAAGATGCGCGCCTCGATCGGCACCGCCGCCTCCTACGGCTGCATCCGCATGCGCAATGAAGACGTCTCCGACCTCTACAACCGCGTGAGCGTCGGCACGCCGGTGATCATGGAGCCCTGAGGCTCCCGCATCTCAGAATATATTGCGGCGCGGTCCGAAAGGCCCGCGCCATTTGCTTTTGAGAGGACGGGGTGGGCCAATCCGCCGCTGCGGCTTATCCCCAACACTTGGCTGTGGAACAAAGCGGCTTCGGCTTTACCGGAGGAGGCGAATCCCGCAGGCTCTCGGAAAGGACGTCAGGAGCCGGAAGACGAGGCCTCGGATTTTGGAAAGCTCGCCGAATCAAGCTTTTCCGAGTAAGGTCGACATGAGACGATTCGAATGTCGTCTCGGTCCGTCCGCTTGTGGGGGGAGGGCCGATGACCGCCGCTTTTGTTCTTCCTCGCGTCCGAAATTCCAAGAAACAAAGGTTGGCCCATGCTCACCGCAGCCGAACAGGACACGACCCGCTCACAGCATCCCGTGGATGTCGTCGAGCAGCTCGCCGCCAGCAACGACTGGGCTTTCGACCGTGAGGAGGAAGACGAGATCTCCATTTCGGTCGCCGGCCGCTGGACCGAATATCGCGTCGCCTTCACTTGGCTCGCCGACATCGAGACCCTGCATCTCTCCTGCGCCTTCGACCTGAAGGCGCCGGACCGGCTGCGCGGCGAGATCGGCGCGCTCATCGCCGCGATCAACGAGCAGCTCTGGGTCGGCCATTTCGACATCTGGCGCAAGGAGGGCGTGATCATGCACCGGCATGGCCTCATGCTCATCGGCGGCGCCGAGCCCTCGCGCGCGCTCTGCGCCGCGCATCTCGACAATGCGCTCTCGACCTGCGAGCGCTATTATCAGGCCTTCCAATTCGTGCTCTGGGCGGGCAAGAGCGCCCGCGAGGCGCTCGAATCCGCAAATTTCGAGACGAAGGGCGAAGCGTGAGTTCTGAAAGCGCGGCCGACCGGATCGTCTTCGTCGGCGCGGGCAAGATGGGAACGGCGCTGCTGGCGGGGCTCGCCCGCGCCGGCGAGCCGGGCCGCGTCGAGGTCGTCGAGCCGCAGCCGAGCACCGAGCTCGTGGCGCTTTGCGACGCGCAGGGCTTTATTCTCTGCGGCGCGCCTCTGGCTGGCCCGCCCGCCGGAACGCTGCTGCTCGCGATCAAGCCGCAGATGCTGGAGAGCGCCGCGCCGGCATTGGCGCCGATCGTGGGACCGGAAACGCTCGTCGTCTCCATCCTCGCCGGCAAGCGCATCTCCGATCTTGCCGCGAGGCTCGCCGCCAAGGCTTTCGTGCGCGCCATGCCCAACACGCCCGCCGCGATTGGACGCGGCATCACCGGCGCCTTCGCCAACGCCGAGACGAGCGACGCGCAGCGCGCTTTGGCGCAGCAGCTGCTGGAGGCGGCGGGCGAAGTCGTCTGGGTCGAGCGCGAGGGACTGATCGACGCGGTGACGGCGGTCTCGGGCTCGGGCCCGGCTTACGTCTTTCTCCTTGCCGAATGTCTCGCCGCGGCGGGGGAGGCGGCGGGCCTGCCCAAGCCTCTCGCGGCGCAGCTCGCCCGCGCGACGGTGAGCGGCGCCGGCGAGCTCCTGCATCGCACGCCCGCGCTCTCGCCCGCGAAATTGCGCGAGAACGTGACCTCGCCCGGCGGCACGACGGCCGCCGCGCTCGCCGTGCTCATGGGAGAAGACGGCCTCGCGCCGCTGATGACACGCGCGGTACAGGCGGCCAAGCAGCGGGCGGCGGAGCTTTCGGGGTAGAGGGTGGCGAACGCCCCCTCCGGCTCGCTTCGCTCGCCACCTCCCCCGCTATCGCGGGAGAGGGGACGCTAACGATCAGCTTTTGCGCACTCTGAGTTGAGCGCCGAGTGCGCTCCCTCTCCCGCAAAGCGGGGGAGGGCTGGGGAGGGGGCTTCCTCACCCCGGCAATCGCACCGTCGCCGTCGCCATCGCCGCGACGCCCTCGCTGCGGCCTGTAAATCCGAGCTTCTCCGTCGTCGTCGCCTTCAGCGCGACGCGGTCTTCGGCGATACCCAAAATCTTCGCGAGGCTCGCGCGGATCGCGTCGCGATGCGGGCCGATCTTCGGCGCTTCGCAGATCACCGTCGCGTCGACATGCGCGATGACGCCGCCGCGCGCTTTTACGCGCTCGACTGCATGTTCCAGAAAGATCGCCGACGCCGCGCCCTTCCATTGCGGGTCCGAGGGCGGGAAATGCGCGCCGATGTCACCTTCCGCCAGCGCGCCGAAGATCGCGTCGGTGATCGCGTGCTGCAGCACGTCGGCGTCGGAATGGCCAGCTAATCCCTTGCTATGCGGGATGGCGACGCCGCCAAGGTAAATCTCCTGGCCGTCGGCGAAGGCGTGCACGTCAAAGCCCTGGCCGACGCGCACATCGGGCAGGGCGGCCAAAAGCTCGTTGGTCGCGCGCAAGAAATCCTCCGGCGTTGTCAGCTTGAAATTTTTGGGATCGCCCGCGAAGAGATGCACGGTCGCGCCCGCATGTTCGGCGACCATGGCGTCGTCGGTGAACTCGACCTTGGACCCCGCGCAGGCGCGATGCGCCGCAAGGATCAGATCGAAGGAGAAGGCCTGCGGCGTCTGCACGCCGCGCAGCCGCGCGCGCTCCGGCGTCGAGACGACGCGTCCCGCGGCGTCGACCTCCTTGATCGTGTCGCCGATCGGCACGCCGGGCGCCGCCGCGCCGAATTCGCGCGCCGC
Source organism: uncultured Alphaproteobacteria bacterium (assembly GCA_963798515.1). Classification (GTDB taxonomy): domain Bacteria; phylum Pseudomonadota; class Alphaproteobacteria; order Rhizobiales; family Beijerinckiaceae; genus Methylocystis. The sequence goes on along the minus strand of CAWCTS010000012.1, from coordinate 81,545 downwards.
GTCGATCGCGCGCTCGATGAGCGCCGCATCGGCGAAAGGCCTTGCGGCGTCGTGGATCAGCACGATCTTGGGCGGCGCGTCGCGCTTGGCGAGCGCCTCGAGCCCGTTGCGCACGCTCTCCTGGCGCGAGGCGCCGCCTCCGGCGGGCTGCGCCAAATGGCGGCGCGCCGCTTCCGAGAGCTCGGCGACGCAGTTCTGGAAGTCCTCCGCGTCGTCGGCGTGGATCACCGTCTGCAGCAGCGCCGAGGGCGCGGCCACATGCAGAGCCTCGAGCGTGCGCGACAGCAGGCTCTTGCCCAGAATGGCCCGATATTGCTTGGGTCCGCCCGCGCCGGCGCGCACGCCGCGGCCCCCGGCGACGACGAGAAAGGCGAGAGAGGTGGGGGCGCTCATGCGGCGAAGCCTTGTCGCCTTTTGCCCGCCGCGTCAATCAGCTAGCCGCAGGCCGCCTGCGCCGGGGCGTTCTCGCCGAGCGTGAGCAGCCGCCCGTACAGATTTCGATAGAGCTTGCGATGCGCCTCGCGCTGCGCCGCCGAGGTTCTCAGCGGACCGCCATGCACGGGATCGAGATGATCGAATTTGCGCCCGGTCGAATCTTCGAGATTTTCGTAAAACCAGCCGCCCGGCGCGAGCTGCGCGTTGGAGAACACGCCTTCGCCGCCCACCGGATGGGAGCCAGCCAGAAAGGGATAGCGCTGCGAGATCGTGTTGACGCAGCCGTCATTGGCTCGCCATTGCTCCATCGTCAGATCGCCCTCTCCCCAGCCTTCGAAGGGCGGCTCCGCAAATTCTCCGCGGTGGCAGATGTAAAGCCCGCCATAGGGCTGCCGCACGATCATCGAGAGATCCGGCTGCTCGAAGCGCGGGAGGAAGGGCAGGCGGCGTTGCGGCGTCGTCGCGCAGGCGACGAGCGAGAGATAGTAGCTCTCTTCGAAAGTCTCGCAGCGCTCGAGCGTGCGCCGCGCGCCGTGCAGCGTCATATCGTGGAGGAGATTGTCGTCGCTCGCCGCAAACCGTCCGAAGGCCGCGCGATCCGAGCCCTCCGTTCCGATCCACTGATCGAGATGGAGATCGAAGAGCCGCGGCGAGCCCAGATGCAGCACGCGCGAGAGCAGCGAAAGCGCCTGGCCGACGAGCGCGCTGGGGCGCGACTGCAAGCGGCCGGTCGTATCGTTGCAGAGGTTGTAGGCCAGCGTCGAGCCGTTCAGCGCGCCGGCGATGGAGACGATGCTCTCCACCCAATTGGCGTTGGAGCCTAAGCCCCAAAAATCCTCCGACAGCAGCTTTTGCAGGAGCAGCGCGGTCGGCGCGCCGGCGCTGTGGCCGATCAGGATGACGGGATTGTCCTCCGACCAGTCGGGCAGAAAGCCGCGGCCTTCGAAGTCGCGCGAGAAGCGGGCATGGCCGGCTTCCTCGCTATGCGCCTCGCCATAGTCGATGCGCGTCCCCTTGATCTGGGCGAAAACCTCGCAGGCGCGGTCGTGCAGCGAGCTGATCGGGCCGCACTTCGCCTCGAAGGCCCGGAAAGGCGAGCCCATCTGGCGCAAGGCGTCGCCCCAATAGGGGTAGAACCCGCCGAGATCCTCGGGCCCCCAGCCGCCCATGCCATGAATGAAGACGATCGTTTTTGCGCGCACGGCTCTCAAGCCTCCCGACGCAATATGTGTATCTTTTGTGTCCGCGTTTAAAGGCCTCTTCTCACCCTTCTCGGGCTCGGCCGGCGCAAGCTAGATTCACTTGACAAATCGGGGGCTTAGATCAATTTTGAGTTTGCGCAGACGAATCGGTCCGCTTCGTCTTGCGACATCAGGCTCAAAGCGCGATCGCGGGGTTTTTGTAAATCGCGGTCCGAATTATTCAAGCCCGTCCCGCAGAGTAGGGTGATTCAGCGCGCATTTATTAATAAATCGTTAACCCCACTTCAGCCGATCATAGGCCAGCGCTGGGCGCGGCGGCGTTCGGGTTCCGCAGGCCCATTGTGAAGAGCGTCCGCGCGCGCATCGTTCGCCCCATTGACCCCGCGCCCTCCCGCCCGCCATGCTCAGCGATGTCGATTTTGGAGCGTGGCGTGCTGGACCGGTCGGAAGCCTTTCTCTGCGTCGAAGCCTCCGTCACGGGGCGGCGGTGGACGCCGCGGCTGTCGCGCGAAGGCGAGGGGCTCGCCGAGGCGCTCGCCCTCGCGCATGGCTACGACCCGCTGCTGGCGCGCGTGCTCGCGGGCAGGGGGGTCTCGGTTGCGGACGCCCCCGGCTTTCTCGACCCCAAGCTGCGCGATCTCCTGCCCGAGCCCTTCAGCCTCCTCGACATGGAGGCGGCGGCCCTGCGGCTTGCGGACGCCATTCAGAACCGCGAGCAGATTGCGATCTTCGGCGATTATGACGTAGACGGCGCCTGTTCTTCGGCGCTTCTGGCCGAATTTCTGACCGCCGCCGGCGCCCCGCCGCCCTTCATCCATATTCCCGACCGCATCACCGAAGGCTATGGGCCGAATGTCGAGGCGATCGAGGCGCTCGCCCAGCGCGGCGCGACGCTGCTCGTCACCGTCGATTGCGGCACGGTGAGCTTCGAGCCCTTTGCCCGCGCGCGGGCGCTCGGCCTCTCGACCCTCGTCTTCGATCATCATCAAGCGGCTGAGCGGCTCCCGGAGGCGCTTGTCGTCAACCCCAACCGCCAGGACGATGTCTCGGGGCAGGGGGCGCTTTGCGCGGCGGGGGTGGTGTTCCTCGCGCTCGCCGCGGTTTCGCGCGAGTTGCGGAGGCGCAATCATTGGGCGTCGGGCGAAACGCCCGACCTGCTCGCGGGACTGGACCTCGCGGCGCTCGCCACCATCGCCGACGTCGCGCCTCTGACCGGCGTCAATCGGGCGCTCGTCGTCTCCGGCCTCGGCGTCATGCGGTTGCGCCGGCGCCCCGGTTTGGCCGCGCTGATGGACGCCGCCCGAATGGATGGTAAGCCAAACGCTTGGCGCCTGGGCTTTCTGCTGGGTCCGCGCATCAACGCCGGCGGGCGCATCGGCGATGCTGGCCTCGGCGCGCGGCTGCTGATGGAGCGAGATCCCGCCGCCGCTGCGACCGTCGCGCGCGAGCTCGACCGGCTGAACGGCGAGCGGCAGGCGTTGGAAAAGGCGACGCTCGCGCTCGCGGAGGAAGCGGCAGAGGAGGCGCTGGCGCGCTCCAACCGTCTCTCCTGTCTCATTCTCGGATCGGAGGATTGGCATCCAGGCGTGCTCGGGCTCGTCGCTGCGAGGTTGAAGGAAAAGTTTAAGATTCCATCCTTTGCGCTTAATATTAAAGGGGAAATTTCTTCAGGCTCAGGTAGAAGTGTACCTGGCGCCGACCTGGGGCGCGCGGTCCGCGCCGCCGTCGAGCATGGTCTTGCCGAAAAGGGCGGCGGGCATGCGATGGCGGCCGGCGTGACGATCGCGCGCGACAAGCTCGACGCCTTCCGCGACTTCATGAACGAGAAATTGGAAGAGGCGGTCGAGGCGGCGCGTCTCACCGACTCGCTCCGTCTCGACGCGGCGGTGACGGCGCGCGGGGCCTCGCTCGAGCGTCTGCGCCTCATCGAGCAGGCCGGCCCGTACGGGCAGGGAAATAGCGAGCCGGTCTTCGCCCTTCCGGCGCATCGGCTGGCCTATGCGAGCCCCGTCGGCGACGGCCATTTGCGCGCGCGCTTTGCATCCGGTGACGGGGCCGCGCTCGACGCCATGCTGTTTCGGGCGACGGGCACGCCGCTGGGCCTCGCGCTCCAAAAGGGGCGCGGCGCGGCCTTCCATGTCGCGCTGCGTCTTTCGGTCGGGGAATGGCGCGGCGCGGAGAAGGTCGAGGCGCAGATCGTCGATCTGGCGCCAGCGCCGGGCTCCTAATCCGCCGCCGCCCGGGCGTCCCAGGCCGCCGGTCAGAAGCGTCACAAATTCAACAAAATCCAGCGAGCCCCGCCCGGCCTCCGGGTAGCCGGCGCCCGCAAATTTGGCGCATTCGCCGCGCCTACTGTTCGGGTTAAGGATCGGGAAGCCATGTTTCCCAAGTCCTTGAATTTTTAACGCCCGGGTAAAGCGTCGCTGTGAAGCTTGAAGCGGGCAGGCAGCAGCCTCCGGCCGCTCCTGAAGAGGAATGTGGCGATAGGCTGCGGGATGGGGACGGCGGACGGGCATGACGCGGATTAAGGTCAATTGGCGCTCCTTCGCCGCAGGAGCGGTTGTTCCGTTGCAGGCCAGCCCCAAGCTCGCGGTGTGCCTCGCCTTCTCGACGCTGCTTTGCAGCTGCGCCGGCCAGCCCACCCGCGATTACGTCAGAGAATCGCAGATCGATCCGCGCTATGGCGTGCGCCCGAGCCCGCGCGTCATCGCCGAAGGCGAGGAGGTGCCGGAGGGCGGCGGCCATTATCAGCTCGGCAAGCCCTATCAGATCGCCGGCAAGACCTATTACCCTTCCGAGAAGCCCTATAAGGCGACGGGTCTCGTCTCCTGGTACGGCTCGGATTTCCACGGACGGCTCACGGCGAATGGCGAGGTCTTCGACCGCAACGCCGCCTCCGCCGCGCATCCGACCATGCCACTGCCGAGCTATGCGCGGCTCACCAACACCGAGAACGGCTATTCGATGGTCGTGCGCGTCAACGATCGCGGGCCCTATCACGGCCACCGCGTCATGGACGTCTCGCAGAAGGTCGCCGAAGGTCTCGATTTCAACCGCGCCGGCACGGCGCGCGTGAAGGTCGAATGGCTCGGCCGCGCCGACATCAACGGCGGCGATAAGGCCATGCTGCTCGCTTCGCTCCGCACCGACGGACATCCGGCGACGCTGCCGCCGCACGGCGGGCCGGTGACGCAATTCGCCGAGCGGACGCGCGACTCCGTCGTCGCGGCGGTGGAGCAAGGCGAAGACCGCCTGCGCTCCGTCGTCGAGCGCGAGCCGCAAGCCGCGGCCCCCGACGAGGACGAGTCGAACCCGACGCCGCCGCGCCGTCCCGGAGTCGCGCATGCCGAAGGCGTGCCGGTGAACGCGCCGCTGCCGCCCTCGCGCCCCTATGCGCTGGGCCATGCGCCGACGAAGTCCGCACACAAGACGAAGCTCGCGCAGCGGTAGGGGTTCAAGCCCCATCAGGGCCCCGATCCCTCGCTACGCGACGACGGAAGCGGCAGGTATTCCCAAAGACTTGTTCGGTGAAGTTTTTGCAAGCCCGGTGGCGCATGAGCAGCGATGACACGACGCCGACCCTGGCCACGCGAACCGTGGCGATGCCGGCAAACACCAACGCGCACGGCGATATTTTCGGCGGATGGCTTCTGTCCCAGATGGATATTGCCGGCGCCAGCGTCGCCACCCGGCGGGCCGAGGGCAGGGTCGTCACCGTCGCGGTGACCGGGATGACCTTCGAGAAACCGGTCTTCGTCGGCGACGAGGTCACCTGTCACGCCGAGGTCGTCAAGACCGGAAGGCCCTCGATCACGGTCAGGCTCATCGCCCATGCCCGTCGCGGGCGCACCGGCGAGGATATCAAGGTGACCGAGGGGATTTTCACCTATGTGGCGGTCGATGCGCAGGGCAAACCCCGACCGCTGTCGGACGCGTCCGGAGACCGATGAGACGTCCCCGCCAGTCTCAGACTTCGTAATTTACGCAGTTCAGCGAAAGTCCTGGCGTTGACATCCGCAGCGGATTGCTTTCCGACGCGCGGCGCCGCATGTTTCCCGCCGCCCGCGCGCCTGCGCCGCAACCTGATGCGAAGCTCATGAGCCTGCTGAGACTGATCCTCGCCGTCGCCCTTGCGGCGTGCCTTCATGCTGCGCCGGCCTCTGCGGCGGAGAACTTCCAGACCGGTTTCGCCCACGCGATCCTCATTGACGCCAATTCGGGCGCCGTCCTCTTCGAAAAGGGGGCGGACGATTATGTCGCCCCGGCCTCGACGGTGAAGATCATGACCGCCGAGATGATCTTCAACGAGCTGAAGCAGGGCAAGATCCATCTCGACGACGAATATGAAATCTCCGAGCACGCCTGGCGCGACGGCGGCGCCCATTCGCGCGGCTCGGCGATGTTCGCCGACGTCCACACCAAGGTGCGCGTCGAGGACCTCATCCGCGGCCTTGTGATCGTCTCCGGCAATGACGCGGCCATTGCGCTCGCCGAGGGCCTCGCCGGCTCGGAAGAAGCCTTCGTGATCCGCATGAACAAGCGCGGCTCCGAGCTCGGGCTCACCAAGTCGAGCTTCGGCAACCCCTGGGGGCAGGCGGGACCGGATCAGAAGGTGACGCCGCGCGAGATGGCGTTTCTCGCCGAGCACATCATCAACACCTACCCCGAATATTACCATTATTTCGGGGAGAAGGACTTCCTCTGGAACAAGATCAAGCAGCCCAACCGCAATCCGCTGATCGGCCAGAACATCGGCGTCGACGGTCTGAAGACCGGCAATATCGACGAGAAGAGCGGCTACAATATCGTCGCCTCGGCGGTGGAGGAGGGGCGCCGCCTGATCCTCGCGGGCTATGGCGCGAAAACCGCCAAGGATCGCGCCGAGGAGGCGCGCAAGCTGCTGCAATGGGGCTTCCGCGCCTTCGAGGAGAAAAATCTCTTCAAGGCGGACGAACCGGTCGGCACGGCGCAGGTCTATGGCGGGACGCAAGGCTCCGTGCCAGTCGCCGCGAAGATGGATCTGCGGGTGCTGCTGCCGCGCACCAGTCAGGACAAGCTCTCGGGTCGCCTCGTCTATGAGGGCCCCGTCATCGCCCCGGTGCAGGCCGGACAGAAGATCGGCCACATAGAGATCAAGCGCGGCGCGAGCGTCATTCTCGACCAGCCGGTCTATGCGACGGAGTCGGTGGAGCAGGGCTCCTTGCCGCGGCGCGCCTTCGATGCGGCTTATGAGACGGCGGCGGCGGCGATCCACGATCGCCTCGATCGCCTGAAGAAAAAATGAACGCCTTGGGGCCGCATGCGCCCGGGCGCTTGATCACTTTCGAAGGCGGCGAGGGCGCCGGCAAGTCGACGCAAATTCGCCGTCTCGCTCAGTCGCTGGAGCAGGCGGGGCTGCAGGTCGTCGTGACGCGCGAGCCCGGCGGCACGCCCTTCGCCGAAGCTCTGCGCGAGCGGATCCTTCAAAGCTCCGAGAATTTCAGCGCGCTCGCAGAGGCTCTGCTCTTTGCGGCGGCGCGCATCGACCATGTCGATCGGGTCATCACGCCCGCGCTGCGCCAGGGCGCCTTCGTGCTCTGCGACCGCTTCACCGATTCGACGCGCGCCTATCAGGGCGCGATGGGCGGAGCGGACATGCGGCTGCTGGAGCTGTTGGAGCGCATCGCGCTGGGCGAGCGCCGACCGGATCTGACCTTCATCCTCGACCTGCCCGCGGCCGAGGGGCTGGCGCGTGCGGGCCGCAGAGGGGCCGGCGGGGATCGGTTCGAGAACCGCGATCTCGACTATCATGAAGGGCTGCGGCGCGCTTTTCTCGACATCGCGAAGCAAGAGCCCGACCGCTGCCGCGTCATCGACTCGACGCGTCCCTTGGACGCGGTCGCGCAAGACATATTGCAACTCGTCTCGGAGCATTTCCATCTGCCGCGCGCCTTGGGTCTTCCCGCGCGATGAGCCGCGAGTCCTCGGCGCCGCCGGAAAGCGACCGATTTCCCGGGGCGCCGCACCCACGAGAAAACCTGAGCTTTTTCGGCAATGCGGCGGCCGAGCGCGCGCTGCTCGACGCCTATCGCGGCGGCAAGCTCGCGCAGGCCTTCATCCTCGGCGGAACGGAGGGGATCGGCAAGGCGACGCTCGCCTGGCGCTTCGCACGCTTTCTCCAGGCGCATCCCGATCCCCGAGCCGTGGCGGTGCAGGAGGCCGGCTCGCTCTTCGTTCCCGCGGAAGCGCCGGCGGCGCACCGCATGACGGCGCAGGCGCTTCCCGACGTCTTCTCGCTGAAGCGCGCCTGGAACGAGAAGAGCCGCCGCCATTACACCGAGATCCGCGTCGACGACGTGCGCGAGGTGACGCGCGCCTTCCACAGCGCCTCGGGAGTCGGCGGCTGGCGCGTCGCGATCGTCGACGCCGCCGACGAGCTCAACCGCTCCAGCGCCAACGCGCTCCTCAAGATCATCGAGGAGCCGCCGGAGCGCTCGGTGTTTCTGTTCGTCGCGCATCGCCCGGCGCGCATTCTGGCGACGATCCGCTCGCGCTGCCGCAAGCTCTCGCTGGAGCCGCTGAGCGAGCAGGACATCGCCGCCGCGACGCGGAGCCTTGGCCCACCCTGGTCGGAGCGGCCGCAGGCCGAGATTTTGCGCGCGGCGCAGGGCGCGCGGGGGTCCGTTCGCGCCGCGCTGCGCCTGCTCGACGGCGAAGGCGCGGCCTTTGACGCGGCGATCGAGGCGGTTCTCGCCGCGCTGCCGCGCGTCGATTGGAACGCCGTGCACGCCCTCGCCGACCGGCTGACAGGACGCGACAATGAGGAGGCCTTCGAGAGCTTCGTGCGCGCGCTGCACGCCTTTCTCGACGCGCGGGTTCGTGCGCTCGCCGGACGGGGCGCGGCGTCCGTCGTCGGTTACGCCGAGGCCTTCGATGAGATTTCCGCCGCCGTGCGCGAGACCGAAGTGTTCAACTTCGACAAGAAGGCGCTCATCGTCTCGATCTTCGCGCGTCTCGAACGCGCGGGGCGGGCGTAAATGGCCCGACGCTCAAACACCCCATGATCCGCTCCTTCGGCTTTCCGCCCGCGGCGCGCGAGGATGCGCGCGTGCTTATTCTCGGCTCTCTACCGGGACAGGCCTCGCTCGCGGCGACCCAATATTACGCGCAGCCACAAAACGCCTTCTGGCGCATCATGGGCGCACTCTTCGACGCGGGACCCGAGCACGCCTATGAGGAGCGGTTGAAGCGTCTCGTCGAGGCGCGCGTGGCGCTCTGGGACGTCTGCGCCAGCGCCAAGCGGCCGGGGAGCCTCGATCATCGAATTGACAAGCGCAGCGTTGCGGCCAATGGTTTTGCGAGCTTCTTCGCGGATCATCGGGAGATCGCCGCGATCTTCTTCAACGGCGCGACGGCGGAACGCCTCTATCTGACACTGGCGCTTCCGACCTTGCCGTCCGGCGTCGCCGAAATCGCAACCCGCCGCCTGCCGTCGACGAGCCCGGCCCACGCAGGCGTGAGCTTTGCTCAAAAGCTCGAGGCGTGGAAAGCGGTGGCGGAAGCCGCGGGGAGATGAGGGCGAAGCCGCGTCGCCAGGATTACGGCGGAGAAGCAGAGAGCCGCGGTCCAGCCCAAGTCCCTCTGCTCATTTCTGGGTTGTCACGGGAGCTCAGACAAACATCTGCGCCGGCCTGCGGTGTCCACCGCTAGTTCAACGCCACTGGACGCAGCGGCGGGCGAAACCATGTCGCGTGTTCATGCGCCGCGTCTCTTGAAATCGCTCCCGGGGGGATAGGGTGAAGGATTTTAAGCGGCGACGAGGCTTGCCAGGAAGCATCGTCCCAGGCAGCGGTCATGCGCTTGCGGCGCTGGGAGTCCTTCCCTGGCTCCCTTCGGATCAAATTGCTGGCCATGTGCTCGAGCGTGACGACGCCTGCGAGACCTGGCCAAGCGCGGCGCTGCTGCAGCCAGCCGACGTCATGGATTATCGTGTATTGGCGGGTTTCGATGCGGCTGTGCTCACCATCGAGCGTCTTATGACGCGTCACGGTCGCATCCTTGAAATCCCTGGCTTTCTGCTCGGCAGCGAAGAGCTTCACATCCTCGTGCAGCGCTCCCTGATTGCGCTTGAGCGAGATGACGCAGTCGGCCTTCTTGTCCTTGATCTTCTCGGCGACGGCGACCTGGCCCATGACGAGCCGCTGACGGGCGGTGAAGGCCGACGCCATATGGATCGGCTCCTTGGCGTTTTTCTTGGAGCCGGAGCGGTGCGGGGATAGGGCGAGTGGAGGTGGATCGTCCCTCCGGCCGAAGTGGCGCGATAGACTAAGATCAGCCAAGCTTCCGGGTTAAAAAACTCAGACACTACTTCCTTGAGCGTAGCAATTATAGCCAAGCCTGGACGTTGAAAGGAGCGCTGTCTCCGTATAAACACTTATTATTGATGAATTTAGGAGTCTAGTCATGCGTACACGCCCTTATAGATATCACGATTTAGTAATTGTACTTAGAGATGATGGCATGATAGAGTCTTATGGCTAAGTATAAATACGATTTTTCCTGCTGATAATTGCTGCTAGCCTCTCAGGTGGTCCTCATGCGGGTCAAGCTTGCCGCAGTGCTGGAATGATTTTTTATGAGGACTTTCTAGAAAAGCTTGAACAGGAGATCGTGATGAAAAAGCACATCCATTTGCTGGCGACGGCGAGCGCCTTGGCGTTCGGCGGCGTCACGGGAGCGGGCGCTAACACCCTTGTTCTCGGACCAGGTTTCGACGGCAACTTCGTCGCAACCAGCGCCACGACGCTGAGCCCGACCACCGGACCCGACGCCGGCATGTCCTTCACCGCTGTTCAGCAGCAGGACAAGCTCTGGAACAACTTCTCTTTTACGGCAGGCGACACCGTCCAGTTTACCTTCTCGCACGACAGCGCCCTAAGCGAAGACTTTCACACGATTAGCGTCCAAGATACCGCATTTTCCAAGACGGGCGGCTCGGTCGGCTACACCATTTCGACCATTTCGTCGAACGCCCATCTGATCTACGTCTCGGGCGCCGTTGAGCAAACGGACGGTGAGGTGCATGTGGTCGCGACGCTCAACGGGGGCGCCTTTGGGCCTCTCGACTTCACCGTCACCAGCCCTCCGCCCACATATGTGGGAACGACGACAGCTGCCCTCACCGGCACGTCGGTGAATGTGGTGGACACATTGACGCCGATTAACTTCAGCACCGTCACAGCTGTCACCAACAGCTTCGTCGAGGTCACAGCTCCGGGCCCGATGCCCGGCGCGGGATTAGGGGGCCTGCTGGCGCTCGTCGGACTGGGTCTCTTCACCAGGACACGCGGCCTCCTGGCGCGCTAATCGCCAGCGCCAGCGCATGCTGAAAAGGAAGCGCCCAGCCTCTCTCCCAGGCTGGGCGCATTCATCGTTGGCGCGACTCCTTTCCGCCGCGGGGATAAAGAATAGCGCTGAGGCCGAGAAGCTCGCGCCGAGCGTGCGGAAATGACGCCACCTTCGTCTTGACTTCGCCCTATCGCGCCCATATGGTCCGCGCGGTTTTGGACGGTATGCCGCATTGCGGCGCCATCCGCGTCAAACCCCTCAGCCTCGAGGATCTGACGAGCCCGCCGGAAGCATCTTCGCGGCGTTGGCGCCGGGGAGCCTTGGGATGAGCGACGATCCGGAAAAGAAAGAGGCCGAACTCCAGGCGCGATTGGCGAAGCTCGAAGAGGCCTTGAGGGCGCGAGACGCGCGCGAGGCGGAACGAGTCGCGAAGCTTGCGCCGCAAAACAGCGGCTTCGCGAAAGCGATGAGCGCCGGCCTCAGCGTCTTTTCCGAATTTGTCGCGGCCGTCATCGTCGGCGCCGGCCTCGGCTGGATCGTCGATTACTGGACCGGCGCGAAGCCCTGGGGCCTCGTGGGCTTCCTCGGGCTTGGCGCTGCGGCGGGATTTTGGAACGTCTATCGCCTCGCGATGCGTCAGCAGACGGGCGACGGCCAGGCGAACGACGAAAGTTGAGAAATTTGCACGGGCGCGCGGGCGCTCAACGCGGGCGAAGAAAAGCGGACGCGCCGCGTCCGGAAAGGTGACGAGAATGGCTGTCGAGGCTGCAGGAAAGCCCAATCCGATCGAGCAGTTCGAGCTGGTTCGGCTCTTCGAGCATCGCATCGGCGATGTCGAGGTCTCCTTCACCAACGCCTCGCTTTACATGCTCATTGTCGCGCTGGGCGTCGTGGCGCTCATGGTCTTCGCGACCGCCGGCAAGCGCGTCGTGCCGACGCGGCTGCAGGCGGCGGCCGAGATGCTCTACGAATTCGTCGCGGGCATGGTCCGGCAGGTCGCCGGTGAGGAGGGAATGCGCTTCTTCCCCTTCGTCTTCTCGCTTTTCGCCTTCGTGCTCATCGCCAATCTGATCGGCCTCGCGCCCTACACCTTCTCGGTGACGAGCCAGATCGTCGTGACCTTCTCTTTCGCCATGCTCGTGATGTTGATCGTCGTCGGCTACGGCATCTACCGCCACGGCTTCCATTTCTTCGGGCTCTTCGTGCCGCACGGCGTGCCGAAGCCTGTGCTCGTCGCGCTCGTGCCGATCGAGATCATCTCCTTCCTGTCGCGGCCGGTTTCGCTTTCGGTGCGTCTCTTCGCCAACATTCTCGCGGGACACATCACGCTCGCGGTGTTCGGCGGCTTCGTCGCGCTGCTGCTCGGCGCCGGCGCCTGGGCGCTGCTCGCGCCCGTTCCTCTCTTGGCGATCACGGCGCTTTATGCGCTGGAGCTGCTCGTGGCCTGCCTGCAGGCTTTCGTCTTCGCCACCCTCACTTGCGTCTATCTCAACGACGCAATTCACCCGGGCCACTGATAAATATCCAACAACAAAGAGTTGGCCTCATCTCGAAGGAAGCATAGAATGGCTACTGAACTCCAACTCGTCGGCGCTGGTCTTGCGGCGATCGGCACCGGCGCGGCGGCGATCGGCGTCGGCATCATCTTCGGCAATTTCGTCAATGGCGCGCTGCGCAATCCGTCGGCGGCGGCGGGCCAGTTCACCAATGCGATCATCGGCGCGGCGCTCGCCGAAGGTCTCGGCATCTTCGCCTTTCTGATCGCGATCCTGCTGTATCTCAAGTAGGCCGCATCAGCTCTTCATGCGCGCGCCGCGATTCGGCGCGCGCCTTCTCATTTGGAGCCGCCATCCATGACGTCCGACGCCCTGGCGCAGGAAGCGCCGCAAGCGCCTTCCGCCGAAACCTCAACGGCTGCGCCGCCAGCGCCTTCGGCCGAAACCAAAACAGCCACGCCGCCAGCACCTCCGGCCGAAACCACGACGGCTGTGCCGCCAGCGCCTTCGGCCGAAACCAAAACAGCTACGCCGCCAGCGCCTCCGGCAGAAGCAACGACGATCGCGCCGAAAGAGTCCGCAGCCGAGACCCATGAGGGCACGCTCGCCCCTGGCGGCGCGCATGAAGGGGGAGCCTTTCCGCCCTTCGACTCCACGAATTGGGCGCCCCAATTCGTCTGGCTCGTGCTCGTCTTCGGCACGCTTTACCTCTTGATGTCGCGCATCGCGCTGCCGCGCGTCGCCAATATTCTCACGACGCGCGAGACGACCATCAACGCCGATCTCGACGCGGCGCGCGCCACCCAGGCGAAAGCGCAGATCGCGGCCAAGCACAATGACGCGACGCTCGCCGCCAAGAAGGAAGAGGCGCAGGGCATCGGCCGCGAGGCGCAGGCGAAGGCCGCCGCCGAGGCTGCGGCCTATCGCGCCGCAGCCGAGCAGAAGCTCGCGCAGGCGCTCGCCGCCGCCGAACAGCGCATCGGCGCCGAAAAGGCCGAGAAAATGGCGCATGTCGAAAGCGTCGCCAAGGAGGCCGCCGCGGCCATCGTGGCGAAGCTCACCGGCGCCCCGGCCGACGCGTCGGCCATCGACGCCGCCGTCCGCTCACTCTCCGCCCGCTAAGGAGGCCGCGCCATGGATTTCCAACATCTCGAGGCCGAGGTCTTCGTCGCCATCGGCTTTGCTCTATTCCTCGCCGTGCTGCTGAAGCTGCGCGCCCCGCATGCGCTGGTCGGCGCGCTCGACACGCGCATCGACAAGGTGAAGGGCGAGCTCGCCGAAGCCCAGCGGCTGCGGTCCGAAGCCGAAGCTCTGCTCGCCTCCTTCGAGCAGAAGAAGGCGGAAGCCGAGGCCGAGGCCGCCGCCATCGTCTCCGCCGCCAAGGAAGAGGCGCAGCTGATCGCCGCCGAATTGCGCAAGCGCCTCGACGAATGGACCGCGCGCGGCGACAAGCAGATCGCCGACAAGATCGCGCTCGCGGAAGCGCAGGCCGTCGCCGAGGTGCGCGCCGCGGCCGCCGACGCTGCGACGAAGATCGCCGAAGCCGCGCTGCGCGCCCAGCCCGCGTCGGGCGACTCGCTCGTGACGCAGGGCATCGGCGGGCTGAAGGCGCTGCGGGCCTAATCGCCCGCACGTTTCGACGACGCGAACAGCCTCGACTGGAGACAGTCGGGGCTTTTTTTTCGTCCGCGGCTCCGCGCTTAACCGCCGGCCTTCTTCTTGGGGCGCTTCTTTTCGGCGTCGCTCGCCGCGCTCGTGAAGCCGAGCAGGATCTCGTAATCCTCGGCGGCCTTGGCGTTCACGAAAGGCGCGGAGAGGTCCTCGACGAGCAGCGTGAAATCCGCGCGCGACTGATTGGGCGCGATCTTCGCCCCGATGCGATAGGTCTTCTCGCCAAAGAGCTTGTTGTCGCTCTTGCGGCGCACCGCCACGCGCAAATTTCCGAAATAGTCGCCGGGCTTGCCCACCGGGCCGAGCATGGCGGCGCCGAGCACGCCGACACGCATCGAGATTTCCTCCCCCGCGAGCGCGCATTCGCGCGCCGTGCGGGTGATCGAGAGCTGATAGGCCACGCTGGATGCGTCGGCGCCCGCGGGCGAGCGCAACTCGGCGCCGGAGCCGTCGACGACAATGTCGGGACATTCGGCGATGCCCGAAGCGAGAGCCTTTTGGCGCGAGGTTTCGGCGGCGGTGGCGGCCTCCGCCGGGTTGTCTCCGGTCAGGCCCATCATCTTCAGCACGCGGCTTTGCACGGGGCCGCCGCCGACGACGAGAACATTCGCCCCGGGAATGTATGTGCCCTCCGGCAGAGGCTGGGCGGCAGGCTCAGCGGCTGCGGGAGCCGGCGCAGTGGCGGGCTTTGGCGCTTCGGCGGGGGGCGCTTGGTCCTTGCCGGCGTCGCCGCCGCCCCCGAACCACTGCATCACGCGGCCGGTGATCCCCGGCTGCTCTTGGGTTTGCGCCGGCGCGGCCGCCGCGAGCAGGGCGCAGGCCGCGACAGAGGCCTTCGCAAATCGTCTTCGCCAGATTCGAACCGGTCCATTCATGGCAGTTTCGCGAATCCGTCCTTGAAGCCCGCGAGCGGCACCGGCAGGCCAATGCCCTTATCCGGGACCTCGTGGACGATGTAGGTGGCGGTCTTGCCCGACTTCAACTGGTCGATGAGCTTGTCGTCCATGATCGCCTCGGCGATGCAGCCATGCTGATTGCAGCGGGCGAAGCCGGTGTTGCCGATCTTGGTTTCGTCGATCATCAGGCCGAGGCCGGTCGGCAGCAGCACGCCGAGCGGCGCGATGACCCGCATGAGTCGGGTCTTGCCGTCGTCGAGCTTCAAGATCAGCACGATCAGATTGAGGCCGGGCACGTCCTCGGCCGTCACGCGCTGGACGAGCGCGCATTGCTGCTTGCTCGCGCCCGGCGGCGTTTCGCAGCGCATGTCCCATTCGCCGAACTTGCCCTTCAAATCCTCGGCCCGCGCCGGCTCCAGGACGCCGGCGCCGAGGGCGAAAGCGCTTGCGAGGAGCATGACCCCGGCTCCAAATCGAGTGCGCCGGGAGAAGAGGCGGCGCCGCGCCGCGCCAAAGGCGTTCATACAGTCTCCTGAAGAAAAGCGCGGCCGCAGGCCTCGCGTCGCTCTTTCGCTTTGGCTCCTGCTTTGGGCTTTAGTGAGGCGGCGTGTCAAGGCGCTCGCAACGGGAGACTTTTCCTCGCGCGGGCCCCCTGCACGCCGCCGCTTGCGTCAGCTTTTGTCGCAGGTCTTGAACCCAAAGGGGAGATAGGCCGGACACCAGCCGACGGCCGCCGTCGCGAGCGGCACGACGCCGATCCATCCCCAGGCGGGGAGATAGCCGCCAAGCGTCGCGCCGATCAGCCCCAGACCGGCGGCGATGCGCAGCGCGCGGTCGATCGTTCCGAGATTTTTCACCATGGCAGGACTCCTCTCTTTCAGGAAGCGGTCCCGCGAGCTTCCGCCCGCAGCTCTAAGCCGTCCGCGACAAAGTCACGGGCCCGGTTCGTCATGGGCGATTCGCCGCAGCGCGGCGGGGTTGAGCATTCGAAGACCGCCGCGATGCAGTTCGATCCAGCCGCTTCGCTCGAAGTCCTTAAGCTTGCGGCTGACGACCTCCCGCGCCGTGCCGAGCTCGACGGCGAGCTCGCGATGCGTCTGAGCCACCACGCCATCCGGGCCGGCGGCGTCGAGAAGGCGCAACGCGAGCCTGCGGTCGATGCGCTCGAAGGCGACCTCCTCGATGCGCGCGAGGAGGTTCGCGAGCCGTGTGCTGAAGGCGCGGAAGACGAAGTCGCGAAAGCTCTCCGAAGTGGCGAGAAGCTCGCGAAAGACGGCCCTCGGCAGGACCTTCGCCGTGACGTCGGTCTCCGCCACGGCCTCGGCGTCATAGGCGGCGTCGCGCATCAGGCAGGCCGTGGTGATCACGCAGGTCTCGCCGGGCCCGACCCGGTAGAGCGCGATCTCGCGGCCGTTCGCCCCGGTCTTCTGCACGCGGATACGGCCCGAGACGACGATCGGATAGCCTTCGCAGGCGAGGCCCTCGCGAAACACCCAGGCGCCGGCGGGCGCGCGTATGAGAAAGGCGCGCTTTTCCAACGCGGCTTTGGTCGCTTCGTCCAGCGACGGCGCGAGGACGCGCGGCTCTTCCGGCTCTATGATTCGCGCCATTGGCTCCCCGCTTGCGTTCTCTGGCGCTTATGGGGCACTTCGGACCGGAAATTCAACTGTTGGCGTCTCGGCGGCCGGCGCCCCTCGTGGTCTGCTCACGAGGGATCGAAATAGTCGATCTTCTTATCGGCGCTGCGGTCGGGGCAGGGGATTTCCTTGAAAATCACCTCGGCCAGCGCCTTGATCCCGGTATTGGTGCGAAGCGACAGGCGGTAGGGGTCGGTCGTCCAGCTCTGATAGGTCACGATCCCGCGCACGATGCCGATGATCGTGTATTTCTCCGAATTCTGCTCGCCTCCCCTCGATCGGTAGCATTTGCCAACCTGAATATCCTCTTCCTTGATCGGCATGGGATTTCCCTCGCTCAGCGCCCCGACGGCCTCAGTGAGCGAAAAAGACGCAACATCGAGGCCAAAACCGCGTCAGGCGCTGACGAGGGTGAGCCGCCTGAGGGTTCTGGGATCGAGCGCCAGCGTCGCCGCCCCGAAGACTTCCTCGAGCTGCGCGAGGCTCGTCACGCTGACGATGGGCGCGGTCACGCCCGGCTGCGCCAGGAGCCAAGCGATAGCGATCTGGGCCGGCGTCGCGTTCAGCGCCTGCGCGGCGCGATCGAGCTCGCCGAGAATATCGAGGCTGCGGTCGTCGAGAATGCGGGCGACGAGTGGGCCGCGCGGCCTCCCCTCGGTATCCGCCATCGAGCGATATTTGCCGGTGAGGAACCCCGCCTCGAGCGGGCGAAAGGGCAGCACGCCCAGATCCTCCTTGAGGCAGAGCGCCTGCAATTCGCCTTCGTAAAAGGCGCGGGTGACGAGGCTGTAGTGCGGCTGCAGGCAGGAATAGAGCGGCAGCCCCTCGGCGCGCGCCGTCGCCAGCGCTTCCGCGAGTCGAGGCGCGGAGAAATTCGAGGCGCCGACCGCGCGCGCCTTGCCGCTTTTCACGAGGCTCGCGAAGGCCTCTAACGTCTCCTCCATGGCGACGCCCGTATCGTCGAAATGCGCCTGATAGAGATCGATTCGATCGGTTTGCAGCCGGCGCAGCGAATCTTCGGCCGAACGGATGATATGGGCCTTGGAGAGACCCCGGCCGACATCGGGCATCGCGCCGCCGACCTTTGTCGCGATCAGCGCCTGCTCGCGCTTACCCGAGGCCTTCAGCCAATGGCCGATGATCGTTTCCGATTCGCCGCCGCGGTGGCCTTCGACCCAGGTCGAATAAGTGTCGGCGGTGTCGATGAGCGCGAAGCCGCGATCGATGAAGGCGTCGAGAATTCGTTGCGACGCTGCCTCGTCCACGGTCCAGCCGAAGACATGGCCGCCGAGCGCGAGCGGCGCGCAGGCGAGACCGGAGCGGCCGAGCTTTCGAGGCTGCATGGCTCAGCGCAGGGAGGGGGCGGGAGAAGGAAGTCCCGCTTGTTCAAATGTCATTCAAATTCTCAGGCGCGATCACGACATGCATTCCGTCGAGCGCCAGGTCGAATTTGATCTGGCAGGCGAGGCGCGAATTGATCCGCCGCTCGCTCGCGGTCGAAAGCATCTGGGCTTCATCGGGCCGCATCGGCGGCAGCGCCACGCCTTCGGGCAAGGTGAGATAGACATGGCAGGTGGCGCAGGCGCAGGAGCCGCCGCATTGCGCGACGAGCTCCTCGACGCCCGAGCGGCGAATGAGCTTGAGGAGCGTCACGCCGTCCTTGGCCTTGACCTCGCTTCGCGCGCCCTTGCGGGTCTCCAAAGTGAAGCTCGCCATCGGATTAGGCCCCCTCAAAACCTTAGCGAGCCGAAGTCGGGGCTTGCGGCGTGGCCGCTCTTCTCGCTCGCCTCGCGCATGACCCGGGCGGTCACAAGGCCCGCCGATTGCGCGGCGTCCAATTCCTCCTCATTGCCGGAGAGGACGAGGATCGCGCCTGCGGGGAGCGCCAAGCGTTCGGCGAGATCGCGATAGGAGCCGGGCTCGGTCTTCTGCCCGAGCGTCGTGTCGAGGAAGCCCTCGAAGAGCCCCGTCAGATCGCCATAGGGCGTATGCGCGAGCAGCATCGTCTGCGCCTCCTTCGACTGGGAGGAATAGACGAAGAGCCGAAGCCCGGCGTCGGCCCAGACCTTCAGCGCTGCGGCGGCGTCCTCGTAGAACTCGACCTGCAGCGCGCCCGCCGCCTGCGCCTCCCGCCAGATGCGGCCTTGCAGGAATTTCAGCGGGGTCGCCTTGCGGTCCTGCTTCATCCAGCGCAGCAGAAGCGCCTCCGCCTCGCTCGGCTTCAAATCGAAGCCCCCCATGAGCCGCCCGGTCTCTTCGAGCGCTTCCTCGATCTCTTCTTCCTCGGCGTGCGCCGCAATGAAGGCCCCGAGCTTCTCCCGCGCCAGCGGTGTGAGCGTCCCGGTCAGGAAGCTCATGGGCAGAGCGGCGCCTTCGAGGTCGATGACAATGGCGCGGATCGGCTCACCCACGGGCGCCGCTCCAATTCGAAGTCCGGCCTAACTCGAATTGCGCCGTCACCATCTGCCTCGGTCCCGCGTTTTCCTGACTACAGGCACGATCCATGCCGGCGCCCGCCCGCCTTGAGGCTCGGGCTTCTCTCTACGGCATTTCTCGCGCGAGAGCCTTGCGCGCCGCAGCAAGCCGCGCTCTAATACGCGGCTTGGAATAATTCGAGGCTACGAACTCGAGGCGGCGTTTTTCGCCGCTCAACCAACAAGAACGGGACGGGCGAATGTCTGAGCGCGCGCAGAATCTGCAGGACACGTTTTTGAACTTCGTGCGAAAAAACAAGGTCCCACTCACAATCTTCCTGGTCAATGGCGTCAAGCTTCAGGGGATCATCACCTGGTTCGACAATTTCTGCCTGCTGCTGAGACGCGATGGGCACTCCCAGCTCGTCTACAAGCATGCGATCTCGACGATCATGCCGGGCCACCCCATTCATATGTTCGAGCCCGCCGAAGAAGGAGAGAGCGCCGAGAAGTCGCGTTAGCGGACTCTTCTTGCGTGGGGCCACTAGCCGGTGGGCCTTGGCGAGACCATTATCTTAGAAGTTCGATCACGGTCTTCCGGGCCTTCCGCCCCGCGCCGAGTGGTCCAGGAGAGTTCTCACCCGTTTGAAGGACAACGCATCCAACCCGACAGCCGGCTCGCCGAAGCCAAAGGCCGGCGAGAAGACACGCGCGCTCGTCATCGGCCCCTATCCCTCGCGGAGCCCGAAGGACAGCCCCCGCCGCGAGCCCGAGGCGCGCCTCGAGGAGGCGCACGGTCTCGCGCTCGCCATCGATCTCGACGTGCGCCAGGCGATCCTCGTTCCGCTCGCCGAGACGCGGCCCGCGACCTTTCTCGGCAAGGGCAAGGTCGAGGAGATCGGCGAGATCATCCGCGAGGAGGAGATCGCGCTGGTCTCCATGGATTGCGCGCTATCGCCGGTGCAGCAGCGCAATCTGGAGAAGGCGTGGGGCTGCAAGGTCATCGACCGTACGGGGCTCATTCTCGAGATCTTCGGCCGGCGCGCGCGCACGCGCGAAGGCGCGCTGCAGGTCGAGCTCGCGCATCTCGGCTATCAGAAGTCGCGGCTCGTGCGCAGCTGGACCCATTTGGAGCGGCAGCGCGGCGGCTTCGGCTTCCTCGGCGGCCCCGGCGAGACGCAGATCGAGACCGACCGGCGCCTCATCGAGGAGCGCATGCGCAAGATCGAGCAGGAGCTCGACAAGGTGAAGCGCACGCGCGGTCTGCATCGCAAGACTCGCCGCGACGTGCCTTTCCCCGTCGTCGCGCTCGTCGGCTACACCAATGCGGGGAAATCCACGCTGTTCAACCGGCTCTGCGGGGCGGGGGTCTTCGCCGAGGATCTGCTCTTTGCGACGCTCGACCCGACGGTGCGGCGCATCCGGCTGCCACATGGCTCCGTGGCGCTGCTCTCCGACACGGTCGGCTTCATCTCCGACCTGCCGACGTTGCTCATCTCAGCCTTCCGCGCGACGCTCGAGGAGGTGACGCAGGCCGACCTGCTGCTGCATGTGCGCGACGCGAGCGGCGAGGATTTCGAGGCGCAGGCGCGCGACGTCGAGCAAATCCTCTCGGAGCTCGGCCTCTCCGGCGAGAACGCCAAGCCCACGATCGAGGTATGGAACAAGATCGACGCGCTGGACCCCGAGCGCGAGGCGGCGTTGCGCGTCGCGTCGCGGGCGAATGAAAATCCCGTGGCGCTGGTCTCGGCCTTGACGGGGGAGGGGATTGCGCCGCTGCTCGAGCGGATCGAAGCGCGGATCGGCGAGGCGCGCGAGACGCGCGAGGTCACGGTCGCAGCGGAAGACGGCGCGGGTCTCGCCTGGGCCTACGCCCATGCCGAGGTGCTCTCGCGCAAGAGCTTGCCGGATGGCGCCCAGCGCCTGCGCCTGCGCGTTCCGCCGGCCCGCATGGGCGAGCTCGAGCATAAATTTCCGCAAGGCGCGCCTCCAGGGCGCGCGCCGCGCCCTGGAAGGAAGGTCTGAGGCGAAAGCGCCTCTTTACGCCTCGGCCCTTACCGGATCGGCGGGGCGTATTGGATGCCGCCCAGCGTCCAAAGCTGGTTCAGACCGCGCGTGATGCCGAGCGGCGACTTCACGCCGACATTGCGGTCGAGCGATTCGCCGTAATTGCCGACCGCCTTCACGACATTCACCGCCCAGTCGGAGGAGAGGCCCAGCGCCTTGGCGGAGTCGCCCTCGGCACCGACGAAGCGGCGGACGGCCGGCTTCTTCGACTGCTTCGCGTCCGCGATATTCGCCGAGGAAATGCCGAGCTCCTCGGCGTTCAGCATGGCGTAGTTCACCCATTTGACGATTTCGAACCACTGCATGTCGTCCTGGCGCACCACCGGCCCGAGCGGCTCCTTGGAGATGATGTCGGCCAGGATGATATGGTCGCCCTTCTTGGAAAGCTCGAGGCGCCCGGCGTAGAGCTGCGAGGTGTCGCTCGTCACGACGTCGCATTTGCCGGCTTCGTAGGCCTTCAGCATCTCGGGCAGGCTCTCGAACTTCACCACCTCGAACTTCATCTGATTGGCTTCGAAGTAGTCCTGGAGGTTGATCTCGCTTTCCGTGCCGTTCTTCAGGCAGATCTTGCTGCCGCCGAGCTCCAGCGCCGAGGTCACCTTTTTGGCTTTCGGCACCAGGAAGCCCTGGCCGTCGTAGTAGTTGACGCCGACGAACGCCACGTCGTGATCGGTTTCGTTGGTGATCGTCCAGGTCGAATTGCGCGCCAGCACGTCGATCTTTTTGTCTTTCAGCGCGGGGAAACGCTCCTCCGCGCCGAGCGGGACGAAGCGCACCTTCGAACCGTCGCCGAGAACGGCCGCGGCGACGGCGCGGCAGAAGTCGACGTCGAAGCCGGACCACTTGCCCTTGTCATCGGTGGCGGAGAAGCCCTGAATGCCGGCGCTGACGCCGCAGATGAGCTCGCCGCGGTCCTTCACGGCGCTCAGGGTCGTCGCGCCCGCCCCTGCCGGGTAGGCGAAAAAGAGCGCCGTGAGCGCGAGGAAAGACGTCTTGATGGAAAACTGGCGCGATCGCATGATCACCTCGTTTGGCGTGAGCCTAAAGGGGCCTGAGCGGATTTGCGCAAAAGTCCTCAGGACTTCCGCGATCAAATTCGCTGCGGCTTCGGGTTGAGCGCGAGGACCGCTCGAACGAGGGCGTTCGAGCGAGGGGCGTTAGAGGCTCGGGGCCTGCTTGACGACGATGCGCGTGCCGACGGGCACACGTTCATAAAGATCGATGATGTCGTCGTTCACGAGCCTGAAGCAGCCCGAGGACACGGCGTGGCCGATCGTCTGCGGCTGGTTCGTTCCGTGAATGCGATAGATGGTCGACCCGATGTAAAGCGCGCGAGCGCCCATCGGATTTCCCGGTCCGCCGGCCATGAAGCGCGGCAGATAGGGCTGGCGCTCGATCATCTCCGGCGGCGGCCGCCAATCCGGCCACTCCTGCTTGCGGGCGATCTTGTGCTGGCCGGACCACTGGAAGCCGTCGCGGCCGACGCCAATTCCGTAGCGTAGCGCGCGATTGTTTTCCTGCACGAGATAGAGGAAGCGCTCATTCGTGTGAACGACGATCGTTCCCGGCGGCTCGGTGGTGCGAAAGAACACCACCTGCCGCTCGAGCGCGCCTTCCAGATGCTCGTCCGTGGGGTTCGGGATATAGCCTGGCTGATCGTCGATCTGCATGTCCTCTTGGACCGCCGCCGCGCCCAGCGTCGGGGTGGCGGCAGGCAAGGCGAACAAACAGGCGCCGACGACGAGTAGCGCGTGGCGCAGGAGCGAATTGTGAAGGAGGAAGCTCGGTAGTCTCATGAACACCTCATTGGCGATGGCGTTATGCGGAGGGATAATCTTCCGGCGCACGCCGTCAGCAGCGCACGTAGATCATCATGCCGTAGCGGGTGGAATTCTCGGGACTGACCCATTTCACGCTAAAGGAGTTCGGCGAAACGGCGAAGACCTCGCGATCCTCGGGGAGGCCGGGAGGGCCCGCCGGTCCGAGGAAATTGGTCCCGCCCGGACCGCCCTTGAGCACGAGCTCTTGGGGTTCGGCCACGTCGGCGAGATGCATGATGACGCCGCCGTTCGGGCCTTTCTTGATGACATAGGGGTTGTTGCACTGGCGCTTCGCCTCGGCCTCGGTGCGGGGGCGATCGCTGTCGCGATGATAGGCGGCGAGACCCCAGGTCCCGACCAGCGCATCGGCCTGGATCGACGCGGGCAGAGACGCCACGACCGGGGCCGATTCACGTCCGCCGACGCAGGCGGAAAGAAAAGCAAGGCAGCCTAAAAGCGCCGCGGAGGCTGCGGTCTTTTTGGCTGATATCGGCCGGATCATGTCCACCCCTTTAAAAGTCTGCCGCGTGGGCTTTGGTAACGCTCTCAAGCTAGGCTATTAAGCTAATGCGAACATAATGAGAAGTTTGGGGCATAATTAAGCCTCCCCGAAATCGCGGCCCGCCATTGGCCTAGGCCAAGCCGTTGTCAGCCCCTTACCCCTTCCGATATGCGGCCGGTCCGTCGGGGGATTTCGGATGAACATGACCTTCGAGCTTTTTGCGATCGCCGCAGCCGCAAGCTTCCTTGTGGGATGCGTGGGCCTTCTGGCCCTTGGGCGCCGTCTCGGGCAACGGCACATCGGGCAGGCGGGGACAGGAGCGATGGCCGGCCTCGACGCGGTCGAAGGCGCGGTCTTCGCCCTTCTGGGCCTCTTGCTCGCCTTCGCCATCTCCGGCGCGCTGCAACGGTTCGACGAGCGCCGGCAATTGACTGTCCAGGAGGGGATCGCCATCGGCACGGCATATGATCATCTCGATCTGCTCCCGCCAGAGCCGCGCGACGCGCTGAAGGGTAAGCTGAAGGCGTATCTCGCGGCGCGCATCGGGCTCTTCCAGAGGCCAGTCGACTTCGACTTCGCGGATGAACGCGCGATCTACTCCGAAGCCGAGGAGGCCAAGATCGCAGCCTTGAAGGCGGAACTCTGGTCGGGAACGCTGAGCGCCTGTCCCACGGCGAGCTATGTCTCGACCTGCTCGGTGCTTCTACCCATCATCAGCCGTGTCTTCGAGACCGCTCAGCTGCGCCATGGCGCGAATGAAAAGCACCCGCCCAAAATCGTCTTCGCCATGCTCTATGGCTTCGGCTTGGTGGGGTCGCTGCTCGCAGGCTTCAGCATGGCTTCGTCGAAGGCGCCGAGCCGGATACATCTTGTCGCTTTCGCGCTCGCCCTGTCCTTCGCGCTCTTCGTGCTGACCAATGTGGAATTCCCGCGCCTTGGCCTGATCCGTGTAAACTTCTTCGACCACTTCCTCACGGACGTCGAGGCAAGGATGCGCTAGGCCGGCGTGACCTAGCGCGCCTGACGCAAGCTGAAGCCAGCGGCCCGAGGCGTGGCGCCGCGTCGAAACCGAGCCTCTGCTGCGGCGCGCGCCTAATCTGGCGGGGCTGGACAGCTCAGCGAAGCTTGCGCAAGAAAGTCTCGAAAGGGAAAACGAGGGACCTGCGGCATGAAAATCTGCGTCGTCGGGGCGGGCGCGATCGGCGGGCTGCTGGCGGCGAAGCTCGCGCGGGCGGGGGAAGAGGTGAGCGTCGTCGCGCGCGGCGCGCAGCTGAGGGCGATCCGCGCCGAGGGGCTCAGGCTCATTGAAGGGGACGCGTCTTTCACCGTGCAGATCGCCGCGAGCGAGCGCATCGCGGAGCTCGGCCCGCAGGATCTCGTGGTGCTGGGCGTCAAGGCGCATCAGCTCGCCGCCGTCGTTCCTGAGCTCAAGCCGGCTCTGAGCGAGAAGACCCTTATTCTGACCGCGCAGAACGGCATTCCGTGGTGGTATTTCTTCAAGCATGGCGGGCCGCATGAAGGCCGGCGGCTCGAGAGCGTCGATCCCGGCGGGATCATCGCCGACGCCCTGCCGATCCATCGGATCATCGCCAGCGTCGTCTATGCGGCGGCGGAGATCGAAGCGCCGGGCGTGATCCGCCACATAGAGAGCGACCGCTTCTCGCTGGCCGAGATCGACGGAACGAAGAGCGAGCGCGTGGCGCAAATCGCCGAGGCTTTTACGCGCGCGGGCTTCAAGGCGCCGGTCGTCACGGACGTGCGCGCGGAAATCTGGCTCAAGCTCTGGGGCAATCTGAGCTTCAATCCGATCAGCGCGCTGACGCATGCGACGCTCGAGGACATTTGCCGTTTCGCGGCCACGCGGGCGCTCGCCGCGGAAATGATGCGCGAGGCGCAGGCCGTGGGCGAGGCGCTCGGCGTCCGCTTTCGCATTTCGCTCGACAAGCGCATCGCGGGCGCGGAGGCTGTGGGCGCGCATAAGACGTCGATGCTGCAGGATGTGGAGAGCGGGCGCGCCGTCGAGATCGAGGCGCTGCTCGGCTCGGTCATCGAGCTCGGCGAAATCGCGGGCGTGTTGACGCCGCATCTGCGCGCCGTCTACGCGCTGACGAAGCTGCTTGCGCAATCGCTCCAGCGCCAGAACGGCAGGCTCGCCATCACGCCCGCCTGAGCCGACTCTGCCAAACCGCGAAGAAGTCATGACCGCCACCCGCACCCTGCAAAATCTCTTGGCCGACGCGCCCGACGAAAACGTCGCGCTCTCCGCGCCCGGCGCGGCGCCGCTCTCCTTCGGGAAGCTGCGCTCGCTCGCCAAGGAGACCGTCGCGACGCTCAACGGCTTTGGCGTCGGGCGCGGCGACCGTGTCGCGATCGTGCTTCCCAACGGTCCGGAGATGGCGGCGGCCTTCATCGCCATCGCGTGCGGCGCGACCGCGGCGCCGCTCAACCCGGCCTATAAGCTCGACGAGTTCGAGTTTTACATGGAGGACCTCAAGGCCAAGGCGCTCGTCGTCGAGGCCGGCTCGACTTCGCCCGCTATCGAAGCGGCGAAGAAGCTCGGCGTCCTCATGCTGACCTTGACGCCGCGCGCCGGCAGGGCAGGGGATTTCGCCCTCTCGGGCGGCGCGGCGGCGAAGGCTGCGAATCCCGGCGACGCCAGTCCGCAAGACGTCGCGCTGATCCTGCATACCTCGGGGACCACATCGCGGCCCAAGATCGTGCCGCTCACCCAGCACAATGTCGCGACCTCGGCGCGAAACATCGCGCGCACACTCGCATTTTCCTCGGCCGATCGCGGCTTGAACATCGCGCCGCTCTTTCACATCCACGGGCTCATCGCCGGGCTGCTTGCGCCGCTCTCGGGCGGCGGCTCGGTCTTTTGCACGCCGGGCTTCAATGCGCTGAAATTCTTCCACTGGATGGAGGAGTCGAATCCGACCTGGTACACAGGCGTGCCGACGATGCATCAGGCGATCCTGACGCGCGCCGGGCATCACAAGGATGTGATCCAGCGTCATCCGCTGCGCTTCATCCGCTCGTCTTCTTCCTCGCTTCCGCCGCGGGTGATCGCGGAGCTCGAGGCGACGTTCCACGCGCCCGTCATCGAGGCCTATGGCATGACGGAAGCCGCCCATCAGATGGCCTCCAATCCCTTGCAGGGCTTGCGCAAGCCCGGCTCCGTGGGCCTTGCCGCGGGACCCGAGGTCGAGATCATGGGCGAGGGAGGAGAGATCTTGGCTTCAGACGCCGTGGGCGAGATCGTGATCCGCGGCGAGAACGTCTTCGCCGGCTATGAGAACAATCCCAAAGCCAACGCCGAGGCCTTCGTTAACGGCTGGTTTCGCACCGGCGATCAGGGCGTCAAGGACGCGGAGGGCTATGTCCGCCTGACCGGGCGCCTGAAGGAGATCATCAATCGCGGCGGCGAGAAAATTTCGCCGCGCGAGATCGACGAGGCGATCATGGATCATCCCGCGATCTTGCAGGCCATCGCCTTCGCGACGCCGCATGACATGCTGGGCGAGGACGTCGCCGCCGCCGTCGTTTTGCGCGAGGGCGGCGCCGTGACGGAGAAGGAGCTGAGGGCCTTCCTCTCGGAGCGGCTCGCGGCCTTCAAGGTGCCGCGCAAAATCCTCTTCCTCGACGAAATCCCGAAGGGCGCGACGGGCAAGCTGCAGCGCATCGGGCTCGCCGCGAAGCTGGGGCTCGCGGGGTAGGGCGCGCTCTTAATCCGGCTACGGCTGTCGCAGGAAATCCTCGCCGACCCGCACGCGAATGAAGCGCGGCTGACGCCGCGCGGGACTATCGGATTTTAATTTAATATAATCAATGAGTTAGTTGACATGGTTAATAAATCACAAGATGCGGTATTTTAATCTCACGCTGTGGTTAATATCCTGCGAAGACGGCTCGGAGGAGCCCTTCGCTTCAATGCAGCGAGCGGATCCGAGAAGCCCGGTGACAGTGCGTCAGGATCCGGCGCCCCGCTCCAGGCCCTTCGCCTCGACCCACAGCGCCTCCATCTCGTCGAGCGTCGCTTCTTGCGGCGTGCGGCCGGCTTCGCTCAGGCGGCGCTCGATGTGGCGGAAGCGGCGTTCGAACTTGGCGTTGGCTCGGCGCAAGGCCTGCTCGGGATCGACCTTGGCGTGGCGCGCGAGATTGGCCATGGCGAAGAGAAGATCGCCGATCTCGTCCTCGAGCTCCAGCGAGGCCTCCGCGCCCGGCGCCGCAAGCTCGGCTTCGACCTCCGCCGTCTCCTCGCGGATTTTCTCGAGCACGAGACGCGCGTCGGCCCAATCGAAGCCCACCCGCCCGGCCTTCTCCTGCAGTTTCACCGCACGCGTCAGGCCGGGCAGGGGGGTCGGCACGCCGTCGAGGAGGGAAGGGGGCGCGGGGTCCTGTCGCCGCGCCGCGCGCTCGGCCTTCTCCGCCGCCTTGATCGCCTCCCATTGGACGGAGACAGCCTGCGAGTTGCTCGCATCGCTCTGCGCGAACACATGCGGATGGCGGCGGGTCAGCTTGTCGCAGATCGCCGTGACGACGTCGTCGAAGGCGAAATGGCCGGTCTCCTCCGCCATACGGGCGTGAAAAACCACCTGCAGCAGCAGATCGCCGAGCTCGTCCTTGAGATCGAGCATGTCGTCGCGCTCGATCGCATCGACGACTTCATAGGCCTCCTCAATCGCACAAGGCGCGATGGAGCGCGACGTCTGCTCCAGGTCCCAAGGACAGCCAGTTTCGGGCGTGCGCAGCGCCGCCATGATCTCGATGAGGCGGTGGATCGTCATCGCGGTCCTTTTGGACAACCGAAGCGGCGTGAAGCGCCGAGGATGGCGAGCTGACCGTGCTTGTCAAGGCCAGCTCGAAGAAATACGGCCAAACGCGGGGGGTGCGCATGCTGATCTTGTGCATTTAGAAAAGGTCGAGTTTAACCATGGCCCTTAAGAGAGTCCTGTTTCAAACCTTTTCAGAATATTCACCCTAGGCTCAAGAATATGGCGACGCATCGCAGCTAGTATCATATCACCTCGTTCGCTCAAGAAATAGTCATAATTGCTGTCATAATCACCGCTCAACAAGTCTGCGCTAATCATATGAGTCCTAAGTGCATCAGCAATGTTCATATTGACTTCTTGTATCTCTGATAGATATTTAGATGGAGCCTTGTTAGACACTTTTATATTTGTAAGCTTTGGGATAAGCGTCCTATTGACAACACAATCAATTGCGATCTCCGAGTCCAGAGAATCATGAACGTTCTTCCAGCGCTTTGCGAGGTAGTCTCTTGGAAAAATATGATGATCTTCCAGGTTGCTTGCGATCGAAACAGGACTTCCGTTTTCGAAGTTCTGGTATCCGCCTGTGTCGTAATTGACTAGATTCAATATACCTTTATATACCGCATCATATTTTTTATGAATCACTAGCAAATCATCCGCATCTCTCATAAGAGGTTGAATCCTATGGATAATATTTAAGATAGAAGAATAGTCTTCATTGGCCGCTTTTTGAAGCGCCTGAGCATCCTCAAGAGCATATGTTTGGGCAGCACTCGAATATCGGCGAGAAAATATTGCCAACCAATACCAAACGCGGATGAGCAGTGTTTGATCCGCATTTATTTGCGAGAAGTCGTGGTGTGGAAGTTGAGCAGCGAACGCCATTAATGGTAAGAGCATATTCTCATACGGGATCCATGTCGGATGAATAAGTAGTCTAGATGTCTTCAAGTAATCATAAACACTCTTGTAAGTCGATGTGAATCGATCCCAATTGCTAGTGAAATGCGCATGAGTGAGTGTTGACAAAATATAGGATCGACCGGTGTCTCTTCCTTGACTCACATTGAAGCTTATCGCCCGCACAACAACTTCACGATTGAGTGAAAGAGAAGGATTTTTCTGCTCAAATTCTTCGATTTTAGCGCGCAAATTGAAGCCGGCATATAGCTTTGCTGCCAAAATATCGATAAAATTAAGTTGGATACCTTTGCTATTTGATCGTTCAAAAAATAAAGCAAACTTTTCTTCGTCTGTATCAAGCAGGTAATAAGCGACAAGTTTTTCTTGTCGAAAGAGATTCTCTAGATTTTTTAATTGTGTTAGATAAATTAGAAATTCTTCTGACGCGTCAACATTCAGAGGATCTAGCCCTTCTATTTTATTGCTCTCGAGGAAAAGCGTTGCCTTCTCGCGCTCCCTCGAAGCCTCACCCTTCAAAATGCGATACACGTCGCTCAGTCGAACACAGACGTGACCTTCTTCTACCTCTCCTTGGAAAGCGTGGAGCACCTGTTCGATTGTTCGTTGCCCGGGTGGAATGGAACGTACAGCTGCGGATAGTTCGTCTTCCACGCGGGCCACAAAGAAAACGGGGTCGACCCCTGTTAGCGCGCGGTATATTGAAGTTGCACGCTGCTGACCGTCAAGCAACAGACGGAAGCCGTTGACTTTTACGCGATTTTCGATCTCTTCACGGCTGTAGGAACTGAGCTTTAGGCTTGTGCGTGAACCTTTCCCCGCACGCGGACGCCTATCAAGCTCCCGGACTGTTATTTCAAAGCTGGGAATTCCATAAATAAGAGAGCCTACAAAGATGTCACGTACGAAAGAGTCGAATAAATCAAAAGTCTTCTCGATTTCCCAACAAAAGTCGCGTTGAAACTCAGGAAGCGCGACGCGATCTTTGATAACATCATCAACAAGTTGCAGTATGGATTCTGTCTTCTGCCCCGTGTCCATAGCGCTCTCCTAGGGGACGCCGGCTTAGCTGTTTATTCAGCTTCTCCCACCTAATCGGCGGATGTAGTCTGGCAGGCCAAATCGGAATGCCAAGTAATGAAAAACGCCGCGAGGCCGGGCAGGGCGTCGCGGCGTTGGAATTATCGAGCGGACGCTTCGATCACTGCGCCAAAATCGACAGCGCCTCGCGGCCCTTTTGCGTGTCGACGACCTGCATCGTGACCGGCTGACCCTCGACGAGGCGGCTCACGCCGGAAGGGCCGAGGATCGAGATATGGACGAAGACGTCCTTGCCGCCGTCGTTGGATTGAACGAAGCCGAAACCCTTCGCCTCGTCGAACCATTTGACCTTGCCGGCGACCGTGACGGCCGTCGAGGGGTCGGGCGCCTGGCGGCGCGGCGGCCGGGGACCGTCGAAGGTGCGGGGCGGCGGCGCGCGTTCGGCGGCGCCGGCCAGATCCGCCTCAATGATGCGCGAAACCTGCTGTCCCTTCAGCGAGCTCGAGACATTCACCTTGAGCTTTGCGCCCGGCGGTAGGCTCTCGTAGCCGGCCGCTTGCACCGCGCCGATATGAAGGAAAGCGTCGCCCGTTCCATTGGCGAGCTCGACAAAGCCAAAACCTTTGTCGGATTTGAACCATTTGACGACCGCATCAATGGCGGGCGCGTCGGATGGAATTGGGGGGCCCTCTCCAAATCCACCGCCGCCGAAACCCTGGCGGGGAGCCCTAGGCGCGCGAGGCGCATCGTAACCGAACGGACCGTCATCGTCGAAGCCGCGCTTGCGAGGACCGCGGAAATCCTTACCTTTGCTCATGTCAACCTGTCTCGTCTTCGCCACATCGGCAAGACCGCTATGTCACTTGGTCATTGCCCAAACAACAACCCCCGGCGACCGCGGGTCGTCGGAAGGAGAGTGGGAATTTGCCAGCTCAATGCCATATAGTCCCGCGCGCGATTTCTAATAGCAGAATTCGGGCCGCTCTGACCAGCGTTTTTATACAGAGCCGGTCTACGTAATTTCCCTGCCGCTCCAGGCAAGCGCATGCGACATCGCGCCGAAGCCGATGGCGATCAGGGCTTTGAGTCCGCAGGATTCGCCATGAAGTCCGACGCGTCGTGGCGCTCCCGCAATTGTTCGGCGGGGTCGCCAAAAGTGCGATTGACCCTGCGGCCTCGCCGGACGGCAGAACGCTTACCCATTGTGTCGGCCCAGCGTCGCACATTTGTATAGTTTTCGACCCGCAGGAACTCGCCAGCGTCATAAAGCGTGCCTTCGGCGAGCGCGCCATACCAGGGCCACACGGCCATATCGGCGATCGTGTAGGCGTCGCCCGCCAGAAATTGCGTCTCCGCCAGCCTTCTGTCCAGAACATCGAGCTGGCGCTTCGCCTCCATCGCGAAACGGTCGATCGCATATTCGATTTTCTCGGGCGCATAGGCATAGAAATGCCCGAAGCCTCCGCCGAGATAGGGCGCAGCGCCGACCTGCCAGAAGAGCCATGACAGACATTCCGCGCGGGGGGCGGGGTCCGTCGGCAAGAAAGCCCCAAACTTCTCAGCGAGATGAACCAGGATCGCGCCCGACTCAAAGATGCGGATCGGAGTTGCGCCGCTGCGATCCACCATGGCGGGAATCTTCGAGTTGGGGTTCACCCCAACGAAGCCGCTCGAAAACTGGTCTCCCGCATCGATGCGAATGAGCCAGGCGTCATATTCCGCGCCGGCGAAGCCCAGCTCGAGCAACTCCTCGAGCAGGATCGTCACCTTGACGCCGTTCGGCGTGCCCATCGAGTAGAGCTGCAGGGGATGTCGGCCGACGGGAAGCGTCGCGTCATGCGTCGGCCCGGCGATGGGCCGGTTGACCGAGGCGAAGCGCCCGCCATTCGGACGCTTCCACTCCCAAATACGCGGCGGTGAATAGCCAGAGGAGTCCGACATCGGCGGTTCCTTCTTTCGGGGCGTCGGCGACGCTCGTCAATTCGTTCTCGTCATCAATTAGCGCATGGAGCGCGATCGCGCCGACGCCGGCGATCTGGAAAAGGGGCGGCGCCTTGGCTCCAAAAGCCCTGTCAGAACTCAATAGACAAGTCTCTGTTTGCGCTCATTAGAAATGTCACTCCCGGCGGCTCCCCGGACCTCACGGGTTCGAGCAGCGCGGCGCAGCCTTTCAGTCAGCGCAGCCGCGCTGCTCGAACGAACCAGCAGCGTCGCCTCAAGGCTTCAGCCTACCTTGAAAATCCCCTTGGCCTGGCCTCCTCGGCGCGGCGCGTTTTTACTCCGGCTCTCGCCGATCTGCTTCTGCCGCTCCGCGACATAGGCCAGAACCGCTCCCAATCGCTTGTTCTCGACGATCGCCGCCTGATCGACCTGCCGCACCTTGTCGAACGTGCGGTAGGGAAGTTCTCGGCCCTGGTGTTTGATCACGAAGCGCCCGTCCGGATAGTCGAAAACCATCACGCGCTGACGGGCGAGGGGACGCGTAATCTCATTCGGCTCGAGGATGAACAGCACCTTGTCGTATTGCAGCGTCAAGCTGTTGGAGACCGTGCGCTCTTCCTTCCAGGCGAAGGCGTCGTCGAGATCGTCGGCCTGGGCGAGCGGCCGGTGAACGTCTTTGTCGCTGAAGGGCGCCTTCGCAAAGCGGCGATTATAGTCCTCCATGAACGCCGGCAGGAACGCGTTGCCCGCCTCCATCGTCGCGATGCCGGCAAGCCGAAGCTCCTTCACGAGTCGATCCTGCAACGTCAGATTCGCGCGCTCCACGCGGCCTTTCGCCTGGCTCGTGTTCGCACAAATGATGTCGATGTTGAGCTCGTGCAGCGCCCGGCCAAATTGCGTCATGCCGTCGCCGCCGACCGCTCCCGTCTTGTTCACTCGGAACGTCGCGTGCTTGTCCGAATAGAAGGCGACCGGCTTGCCGTAACGCTGCAAATAGGTGCGCGCCGCGAGAAAATAATCGAACGTCGATTCCGACGCGACAAATCGCAAGTGCATCAGCCGACTGGTCGCATCGTCAATGAACACGAGCAGGGTGCACTGGGGACCGCGGGCCTCGAACCACCAGTGCTCTGAGCCGTCGATCTGAACGAGTTCGCCGACGCAATCTCGGCGGTGTCGGGGCTGGTGGACCGGTTTGAGACGCTGCCGGCGGTCTTTCCAGATCCCTTCGGCCAGCATCCAGCGCCGAACTGTTTCGACGCCCAAACGAAGACCGTGACGCTCAGCCAGCTTCTCGGCCGCCAGAGTCGGACCAAAATCCGCGTAATTCGCCTTAATCAGCGCCAGCGCTTCGGTTCGCACGATCGACGGATAGGACCGGTTGCTCGGCTTGCCGCGCCGCTTCGACAACAACGCCGCCGGCCCATCGGCCCGATAAATCTTCAGCAGCCGGAACACCTGGCGCGACGTCATGCGCATCAGCTGCGCCGCCTCCCGTGCCGAAATCCGCTCCGAAATCACATCCCGCAACACATGCAGCCGGTCGATCTCCAGGCGGCTCATCGACAAAACCGTCATCACTCACATCTCCCAGGCCGGGTCGTCTCGGCATGAGTGACATCTCTAACGGGGAGAGCAGTGACCTTTCTAACGGGGGTCTACAAGCCCGATTCGCATAATCGGTATTATGGAACCAAAGCCTGTCTCCCGGCTTTCCGGGCCAAACGCCGCGCTCTCCGCCTCACGAGCCCAAGGCTAGCACGGGCCCGGCGCGCGCCGACGCCGATCGCGCGGCTCGGCTAACGTTCGGTTGAAGGCGCCGCGCCGGGACAAGGCGGCCACCCGAAAGCCGCCACGAGACCTTCGCCGAGCGGTCAAAAAAATGCCGGCGATTGCGCGCTGATAGTGAGTCGAAACGCCTGAGCCTTTTTTGGAAGCGCTCGGGCGTCCGCCTGTCTGGACGGAGAGAATTGTGACGCAACGTACGGTTCCCTGGGTGAGGACGTCCCGTTTCCCGTTTGTTCCGCTCTGCGCTTTCGGGCCTACGGCCTTCGCAGCGGCGCTCCTCGCAGCCGGCCTCGCGACGCGCAGCCGGCCGGCCGGATCTTCGTTCCCGGGGCTCATGACGCTGCTGGCGCTGCTTGCGCTCATCGGCCTGATGGGCTCGATCACCGGGCAGCGGCTTTATCGGCTGCGGGCGATGGGGGCCCTGCTCAACGGACTGATTCTCGCGGCGCTGGCCTTTGCGGCGCTCGGCCTTTGAAGCCGCCGCGCCTCAGTCCAGCGTGACGCGCATCCCGTCATAGGCGGGCTCTGTCGCCGGCGGGCAGCTCGCGGCGAGCGTCGCATAATCGAGATCGGTGTGGAGGTCGGTCAGCACGGCGCGGCGCGGCTTCATGCGCCCGATCCAGTCGAAGGCCTCGCCGACGGAAAAATGCGTGCCGTGACGCTGATGGCGAAGCGCATCAATGATCCAGAGATCCAGGCGCTCGAGACAGTCGACGCTTTCGCTCGGTATCGCGTTCATGTCGGGTGTGTAGGCCAAGACCTTGCCTTCCGCCTCAAAGCGGAAGCCGAGCGAATCCATATCCCCATGCTCGAGCCGGAAGGGCGTCGCCTCGATCGGCCCGCCCGGCCCCTCAATCGTCACGCTCCTGCCGGCCTCAAGCGCCCGAGCGTCCATCATGGGCGGATAGCAGCTTCCGGGCGGCGTGGCGAAGACGTAGTCGAATCGCTGCATCAGCGCCCGCGCCGTCGGTTCGTCCATGTAGGCCGGCACGCGCCGCCCGTTCTGGATCACGAGCGGCCGCAGATCGTCGATCCCATGCGTGTGGTCGGCGTGAGAATGGGTGAAGAGCGTCGCGTCGACGCGCTTGACGCCAGCGTCGAGCAATTGCTCGCGCAGATCCGGCGAGGTGTCGACGAGGATAGCGGTCGAATTCGCCCCGTCCCGCCGCGTCACGAGGATAGAGCAGCGCCGCCGGCGGTTTTTTGGATTATTGGGATCGCATTTTCCCCATCCCTGGGCGGGGCGCGGCACGCCCCCCGACGAGCCGCAGCCGAGAATCGTTACCTCCAGAGTCACGCCGCGACCTCTGAGCGCTTGAGCGGCGTCATTTTCGCAAAGAGCCGCAGGGCGTTGGCGGTCGTGGCCTCTGCCACCTCGGCTTCCGAAAGTCCCTTGGCCTCGGCCAGAACGCGCGCGGTCTCCTTCACGAAGGCGGGCTCGTTACGCTTGCCGCGATGCGGCGTCGGCGCGAGAAACGGCGCGTCGGTCTCGACGAGCAGCCGGTCGAGCGGCATGGCCGCGGCGATCTCACGCAGGCCTTGCGCGTTCTTGAAGGTCAGCACGCCCGAGAACGAAAGATAAACACCGAGCGCCACCGCCGTCTCGGCGAGCGCGCGCGAGGCCGTGAAGCAATGGAGCAGGGCGGGGAAGGCCCCCTGCCCCATTTCGTCCCGCAGGATGCGCGCCGTGTCGTCGTCAGCGTCGCGCGTGTGAATCACCAGCGGCAGCTGCGCCTCGCGCGCGGCGGCGATGTGGTTGCGGAAGACGCGATCCGCCGTCTCCTTCGGGGCATGGTTGTAATGATAGTCGAGCCCCGCCTCGCCGAAAGCGACGCATTTCTCGTGGGCGGCCAGAGCGATGAGCGCCTGCGGGCTCGCCTCCGGCTCGTCGAGCGCGTGATTGGGATGCGTTCCGACCGTGCAGAAGACGTCGTCATAGCTCTCGGCGATGGCGGCGATCTCGGCGAATTTCGACACATGGGTCGAGATGGTCACGAAACGTCCGACGCCGGCGGCGCGGGCGCGCGCGACGACGGCGTCACGCTCCGGCGCGAAATCGGGAAAATCCAGATGGCAGTGGGTGTCGACGAGCATCCCGGCTATTTACGCCGAGACGGCGCGGAAAGGAACGGCCGTTGCGGCTCAATAAATGGGCGAAGAAACCGGCGTCGGCGTGAGCGGCGTCGGCGTCTTGGCCGGGCTCGCCGCCTTGGCGGGGGCTGGCTTCGCAGGGGTTGGAGCCTGGCCTCCCTGCAACGCCGCCGCGCGCCAGGCGCCGCTGGGGCACAGCAAACTGTTCGACGACCACTCGCCCTGCCCGCTCTTGCCGTCGAGCCTACCCTTGACGTGCGCCGTGACGCCGAAACTGTTGATCTCGATGGTGATGGCGCCTGACGAATCGACGAAGCCCACGGCTTTGGGTGCGGGCAGGCCGACCATTTTCGCGACCTTGCCCGAGGCGATCAGCGCGCCCATTCGCTTGCTGCGCAGCGGGCAAAGCGGGCCCGTGGCAGTTGCGTCGATGAGCCATTTGCCGTCGAAAGGGGTAGAGGCCCCAATCGCTGACGCGCCGAACGCGACGACGCCCGCGCCGATCACGCCGAAAGCGACGGCCATTCGGGTCCGTGAAAACCCTCGCGCGATTGTCGAGACCACCCCAGCCAGAACCGCCTCCCCCAACCGGCAAGCGCCGCTCATGGCGTAACGCCGTTTCCGACGCGCCGCGACGCTAAGCCATAGCATGGCATTTCTTACCATATCGCCCATCGGGCGTCGCGCTCCTAACGGCGGCGCCGGGCTTCAGAGATGCGGGATAGGCGCGCAGGCGCAGCGCGAGCGCCGAAAGGGCGGCGGCGGGGCGCTGCCCAAATTTCTCAATTCACCTTGCAATGTCGGTTTTCGAGAAATCCTCGCCCTTGAACAGCAGGGAAGTCGCGTGAAAACTGGCGCAGGCGTAGGCGAAGCAGTCTCCGAAATTCAGACCAGCCGGGTGACCCACAGCCTTTCCGTATCTCCCTGCGACTTCGAGAGCCAACCGTCCGATGGGACGCGTCAGCTCTATTTCTTGAATTTCCAGGGCTTCGATGAGAGCGCGCACTGCGGCTTCGGCCAGCCTCAGCTCCTCGGGCGTGTTTTTGCGTGACGCCCTCCCGAGCCTCGCCTTGGCGAGGCCGGTGGCGGCTTCGAAAATCGTGAGCGAGGAGACCAGCAGCCCTTCCTGCGCCTTTTCTATCGCCTCCTTGTACCGAGGCCAGTCAAACTCCTGATGGAGGATGGCGATGAGCGCCGAGGCGTCGACATACATCACTCGCCCCACATTTCGTCCATGAAGGCCTTTTCGTCGAAATCCGTGCTGGGCGGGCCGATCTGGTCCGCCAAGGCCAGCGCCTCGGCGATCTTCTCCTCAAACGATTTGCCTGCGTGCAGTCGTTTCAGCTCGTGCTCCAAAGCCGTTCGAACGGCGTCCGTCTTGGTGCGCGCGCGGAGCTCCGCCTGCACTTTGGCGGCGAGCCGATCTACATCGTTGTCCCGGATGTAAAGAGGCATCTCCCCCTCCTCGCGCGTATATGCACTTAGCAGACATGGGATATTCACGCAAGGACGCGAGGCAGGCAGGCCCGTGGCGCCGTGGGGCGCCGGCCTCCTTCAGCGGCCACTCTTGTGAAGGAAAAAAAATAGCTAATGTATTACCTACGATTTATTGATTATATCATTGAGTATAAGCTGTTTTCTTGATTATCTAATATCTCAAGATATAACTCCTATTCGCTCGCGTCCGCGACCTCGACGAACCGTGGGAATACCGGCGACGGAGGCGGCAGAGGCTCGCCCTCCTTGAGCGCATCGCTCTCTCCTGCGCTGGCGAGATCGCGCCCCTCGGGCGGGACGCCGAGCTGATCCAGGAGCGCGCCGGCCGCCGCCGGGATGAAAGCCTGCAGGGGGAGCGCGAGCCGGCGGATCGTCTCGGCGGTGACGCAAAGCACCGTCTCCATCCGTGCCGGGTCCGTCTTCTTCTTCGCCCAGGGCTCCTCGCCTGCGAAATAGCGGTTCGCCTCGGCGACGACGCGGAAAATCTCCGCGAGCGCGAGGTCGGGCCGATAGGCGTCCATCGCGCCGCGCGCCTTTTCCAGCGCCGTCGCCGTCTCGGCGAGAATCGTTCTGTCCGCCTCGAGCAGCGTCCCCTTCTTGGGGACGGTCGCGCCACAGTTCTTGTTGATCATGGAGAGCGAGCGCTGCGCCAGATTGCCGAGATCATTGGCGAGGTCGGCGTTGATCCGGTTGACGATCGCCTCATGCGAATAATTGCCGTCCTGGCCGAAGGAGATTTCGCGCAGGAAGAAGTAGCGCAGCGGATCGACGCCATAGCGGCTCGCCAGCTCGATCGGATCGACGACATTGCCGACCGACTTCGACATTTTCTCGCCGCGCGAGAAGAGAAAGCCGTGGACGACGATCCGCTTGGGCAGCGGCGCGCCGGCCGACATCAAAAAAGCCGGCCAGAAGATCGCGTGAAAGCGCGTGATGTCCTTGCCGATCACATGAGCGTCGGCCGGCCAGAACTTTTGCCGCTCCCCCTGCCCCGAAAGCCAGCCGGTCGCCGTGATGTAATTCGTCAGCGCGTCGACCCAGACGTAGCAGACATGGTGGGCGCTGGTCTGGGGGCTCGGCGGAATCGGAATGCCCCAGTCGAAGGTCGTGCGCGAGATCGACAGATCCTCGAGGCCGCGCTTCACGAAGGCGACGACCTCGTTCTTGTAGTGTTCCGGCGTCACGAAGCCGGGATTGGCCTCGTAATGCGCCAGAAGCTTCTCGCCATAGGCCGAGAGCTTGAAGAACCAGCTCTCCTCCTCGACCCATTCGACAGGCGCGCCGGTGGGGGCGAATTTCTTGCCGTCGCGCTCGGAAAGCTCGCTCTCGTCGAAATAGGCCTCGTCGCGCACCGAATACCAGCCGGCATATTTGGAGAGATAAATGTCGCCATTGGCCTCCATGCGCCGCCAGATGTCGAGCACGGCCTCCTTGTGGCGCGGCTGCGTCGTGCGCACGACGTCGTCGGCGCGCGCATTCAGCAGCTCGCCCATGTGCTGGAATTGCGCGGCGGTGCGGTCGGCGAGCTGTTGAGGCGTGAGCCCCTCCTTCTCCGCCGTGCGCTGCATCTTCTGCCCGTGCTCGTCCATGCCGGTGACGAAGAGCACGTCGAAGCCGTCGAGCCGCTTCCAGCGCGCGAAGGCGTCGGTCGCCACGCGCTCATAGGCGTGGCCGATGTGCGGCGCGCCATTGGCGTAAGGAATGGCGGTGGTGATCATATAGGTGGGGCGCGTCATGGCGCGGGTTTATCGCGCTTTCGCGGCGCGGGGAAGCGGCGCGTAGGGGGGGTCTACCGAAGAGGCTTCGCCTTCGCGTCAATAAGTCGTTAACTAAGGCCTGTGCTTCGCGTGCGCTGGAGGATCGGAACGACATGCCTTTCAAAATCTCTTCCTTCGTCTTCTGGTCAGGGATCTACAATGCGGCGCTAGCGTCCTCCCTGCTCTGCCCGGCCGTGTACCGGGCGATCGGGCTCAACGTCTGCAACCCCGTCTGGGCCTGGCTCATCGCCGGATTTCTGGCCTATACGAGCGTGGTGCTGGTCTTCGCCTCGCGCGATCTGAGGCGACGCGCGTCGCTCGTCTATTGGGAGGCGCTGTTGCGCTTCGTCGCCGCGCTCCTTCTCATTCCGGCGGGACTGTTCGGCGATGTCGGCCTGATCGCCGCGGTGCTGGGTCTTGGCGATCTTTTGATCGGCCTCGTCTACGTCTTCGGCCTCACGAAAGAGCTCGGCGCCTCGCATGGGGATTTGCTCTTCGACCGCCTCGGCTGAGCGCGGATGAGCCGTCTTGCGGTGGGGCGCCCCTCCCCGCTGAGGAAAGTCACGCCTCTCTTAGCCTTTCTCCTTGCGGCGCTCGCCTTCTGCCTCCCTGCCCGGCTTGCTCGCGCCGAAGACGCGCGCTTCGTCGGCTCGGCGGCCTGCGCCGAATGCCACGCGAGCGAGACGCAGAGCTGGCGTAGCTCCCATCACGCTCTCGCCATGCAGAAGGCGGATGCGCAGTCGGTGCTCGGGCGCTTCGACGGCGTGTCTTTCGAGAAGGACGGGGCGTCGAGCGTCTTCACGGCAAAGGACGGCCGCTATTTCGTGCGCGCGCCCGGCCCCGACGGCAAGTCGGCGGACTTCCAGATCAAATACGCCTTCGGGCTCTACCCGCTGCAGCAATATCTCATCGAGCTGCCGGGCGGACGGCTGCAGGCTTTTGGCCTCGCCTGGGACGCGCGGCCCAAGGATTCAGGCGGCCAGCGCTGGTTCGATCTCTATCCGGATCACAAGCTTGGCGTCGGCGACCCGCTGCATTGGACCGGCGTCGACCAGAATTGGCATTTCCAATGCGCCTGGTGCCACACGACGAATTTGCAGAAGAATTACGACGCGGCCTTCAACGGCTTTTCGACGCGTTGGAGCGAGCTCGGGGTCGGCTGCGAGGCCTGCCACGGGCCCGCCTCCGCGCATCTCGCTTGGGCGCGCCAGGATGAAACGCAACGCGCCGCAACGCCCGGCAAAGGGTTAACGACATCTTTCAACGAGCGGCGCGGCGCGAGCTGGCCGATGAACGACGAGGGCCAGGCGTTCCGCTCGAGCCCATTGAAGACGCATAAGGAAGTTCTCGCCTGCGCCGGCTGCCATGCGAGACGCGCGCAATTCTCCGACGATCCAGCGGCGGTCGCGTCCTTCTACGACGCCTTCCACCCCTCCCTGCTGGAAACGCCGCTCTATCACGCGGACGGCCAGCAGCGCGACGAGGTCTTCGAATTCGGCTCCTTCGTGCAAAGCAAAATGTTCTCTGCCGGCGTGACCTGCTCCGATTGCCACGATCCGCATTCGGGAAAGCTGCGTGCGGCGAGCGACGAGGTCTGCGCGCAATGCCACGCGGCGCAGCGTTTCGCGAGCCCCGCGCACCATCATCACGCGCAAGGCTCTTCCGGCGCGCAATGCGTCGCCTGCCACATGCCGGCGACGGTCTATATGGGCGTCGACGCGCGCCGCGATCATTCGATGCGGATCCCGCGTCCGGACCGCACGGTTTCGCTGAACACGCCCAACGCCTGCAACACATGCCATGCGGACAAGACCGCCGCCTGGGCCGCTGAGGCGATCCGAGCTTGGAGCGCGACGCTGCAAGGCTTTCAGAGCTTCGCGGAAAGCTTCGCCGCCGCCGACAAAGGGGATGCGGGCGCGAGGGCCATGCTGGCGCGCATCGTCGACGGGGCGGGCCAGTCGCCGCTCGCCCGCGCCAGCGCGCTGGCGAGGCTCGCCCAGCGTCCAACGCGCAAGGCGGTGGGGCTCGCCGCCCGCGCGCTGGCGATCGACGACCCGCTCGTGCGCCTCGCCGCCATCGGCGTGCTCACCGAGGCGCCGGTCGAAACACGCGTGAGGACGCTCCCGCCGCTTCTCGACGACAAGACGCGCCTCGTGCGCATCGAGGCCGCCCGCGCGCTTGCGGGCGAGGCCGAGAGCGCGCTGCCCGCGAGCGCGCGCGCCAGCTTCGACAGGGCGCTTCAGGAATATGTCGCGGCGCAGCTCTTCAACGCCGAGCGCGCGGAACCGCACGCCAATCTCGGCGCGCTTTACGGCGCGCGCGGCGAGGCCGAGAAATCGCGCGCCGAATATGAAAGAGCGATCCTCCTCGATCCTGCTTTCTTTCCCGCGTCGATCGCGCTGGCCGAAACGCTCCGCGCGGGGGGTGACGAGACTGGCGCCGAGGCCCTGCTGCGCAAGGCGCTCGTCAAAAATCCCGAGGCGGGCGCGCTGCATCACGCGCTGGGCTTGAGCCTGATCCGGCAGGGGCGCGGCCCCGAGGCGCTGGGAGAACTTGCCGAGGCGGCGAGACGCGCGCCGGAGAATGCGCGCTTCGCCTATGTGCATGGCGTCGCGCTGCACGATCTGGGCGCGCGCGATAAGGCGCTGGAGACGCTGCGCGAGGCGAGCGCCCGCTTCCCCAATGACGGGGATATTCTCTATGCGCTCGCGTCTTATGAGGCCGAGGCGAATGACGCGCCCTCGGCCATGGCGCGGCTCGAGGCGCTGTTGAGGCTCGAGCCGGAGAACGAGGAGGCGCAGGCGTTTCTGCGCTCCTTGCAGGGGCGAGCGCGCTAACTGGGGTCAGCGCGCCGG
The DNA here is from genome assembly GCA_963798515.1 of uncultured Alphaproteobacteria bacterium. Lineage (GTDB taxonomy): Bacteria > Pseudomonadota > Alphaproteobacteria > Rhizobiales > Beijerinckiaceae > Methylocystis. The sequence continues at coordinate 39,409 of CAWCTS010000012.1, read as the reverse complement.
CTGGCGGTATCAGAAAGCGACGAGCCGGTAGCCCTCGTCCAGATAGCGCGAGAGGTCGATCACACCCGACGTTCCGGGAATGTCGCGGTTGCGGATGAGATCGAGACCGCTCGCCTCGGCTCCCTCGCGCGCGCCGAAAATGTCGGCGCAGCCGGCGCAGACGCCCGCAACCTTGTCCGCCACGGCCTTGTAAAGCGCGTTCGCCGGATGCGCGGGCTTCACGATCTCGGCCGGCCAGCGCGTGCCGGCGCCCTGGAAGACGAGGTCGACCTCTTGGGCCTTCTCCTTGAGCTCCAGCGTCAGGATCAGGGCGTTGAAGAGACGTCCGAGGGCTTCCTCGCCCCCGTGCTTGGGATCAGAAAAGACGACGACGGCGGTCTTGGACATGGCGAGCTCCTTTGGTCTGAGTTATATTACCGATCGATCGGTTTGCAATTCTTGACATCCGCCGGCCCGTGTGTCAAATGTTTTTTGACCGATCGTTCGGAAATGCTGTCTCCCCCGCTTTCGAGGCCCCCCCCATGCCGCGACCCGTGTCGATAGAAGACGAGGCGCTCATCGAGCGTCTGAGCCACTGCTTTCGCGCCGTCGGCTATGTCGGGGCGTCGCTGGCCGAGCTGTCCGAGGCGACGGGCTTGAGCAAGCCCGCGCTCTATCACCGCTTCCCTGGCGGAAAGCAGCAGATGGCGTCGGAAGTGCTCACGGCGGCAGGCAAATGGTACGAGGAGCATATCTTCGCGCCGCTGCGGGCCGAGGGCGAGCCTGCGGCGCGCCTCAGCTTCGTCGCGCGCCAGCTCGACCGCTTCTATGCGAGCGGTCGCCAAGCCTGTCTTCTCAACATGCTCTCGGCGCCGCGCAGCGAGGACAGCCCCTTCGCCACGGCGATCAAGGAAATGTTCGAAACGCTCATCTCGGCTTTCGCCAAATTCGCCGAGGAGAGCGGCGTTCCTCGCGACGGAGCGAAGTCCCGCGCCGAGCGCGTGGTGGCGATGCTGCACGGCAGCCTGGTGCTGTCGCGCGGGCTGGGCTCGAACGCGCCCTTCAAGAGCTTTTTGGCGAGCCTCGCCGACGACCTTCTCGGTCCGGAGGCCAAGCCGAAATCCTCGACCCGCCCTCCCCTCAGCAAGCAGACGAAGAGGTCGACATGACGAGTCGCTATCATCATCAGCTCTTCACGCCTTCCGTGAAGGCCGCGCAGGAGGCCAACGGCAGCCGGCAGGCCTATGCGCGCGCCGATGCGCCGAGTGGACAGCCCGACCGCTTCACGCCGCGCGAAGAAATGTTCATCTCGCTGCGCGACAGCTTCTACATGGCCACGAACAGCGCTTCCGGCTGGCCTTATCTGCAGCACCGCGGAGGACCTGCCGGCTTCGTGAAAATCCTCGACGCGGGGCGGCTGGGCTTCGCCGATTTTCGCGGCAATCGGCAATATATCAGCCTCGGCAACCTCGCCGACGACGACCGCGCGTCCCTCTTCTTCATGGACTATGCGCGGCGCGCGCGCCTGAAAGTGCTGGGCCGCGTCCGGTCGGTCGATCTCGCGAACCACCCTGCCCTCGCGGCCGCGCTTGTCGATGCGGACTATGGCGCGAAGGTCGAACGCGGAGTCATTGTCGAGATCGACTCCTATGACTGGAACTGCCCGCAGTACATCACGACGCGTCTCGCCGAGCATGAGATCGAGCAGATCGTGAAGCCGCTGCAGGCTCGCATCGCGGCGCTCGAAGCGAGACTGGCGCGGCTTTCCCACGCGGAGGCTTGATCGCGGCGGCTCAGCCCCTCAGCGCCGCACTGTCGATTTTCCGCTTCTTGCCGAAGACGGGGAAAGCGCGCGCCTCGCCATAGTCGATTCCGACGCCTCGCAAGGTCGCCATGTCCGCTTCCGAAATCGTGAAGTCCAAATCGGCGTTGGCGCGCATGTGGTCGGGGTTGGCGGTCTTCGGCAGCGGCAGCAGTCCGAGCTGCAGGCAATAGCGGATACAAAGCCTCGCGACCCCGACGCCGTATTTCTCGGCGAGCGCGGCAAGGTCGGCGCTCTTCAGCGCGGCGCCATGGGCGACGGGAGAATAGGCTTCGACCAGCAGGCCCTTGCTGCGGCTGTAGTCGATCAGGTCGAAGGGCGTATTGCCGACATGGGCGAGGATCTGATTGACCATCGGCTTGACGGAGCCATGATCGAGAATGTTGTCGAGGTCTTCCCGCTCGAAGTTGGAGACGCCGATCGCACGCAGTTTGCCGGCGCGGTGCGCCTCCTCGAGCGCCCGCCACGCTTCGAGATTGCCTTCGAAATAGCGGTCTCCCTCGCGAAACTCCGACCAGGGTTGCGGACTGTGGATCAACATCAGATCGATGTGGTCCAGCCCCAGAGCGAGGAGCGAGCCGTCGATGAGCTTTCTCGCTTCCGCATAGTCCTTGCACTCGGCCGCGAGCTTCGTCGTGACGAAGAACTCGTCTCGCGCAACGTCGCTGCTGCGCAGACCTTCTCCCACGCCGCGCTCATTCTCATAGGCCTGCGCCGTGTCGATATGGCGATAGCCGATGGTGATGGCCTCCCGCACGACCTGCGCGGCCTCGGCGTCGGGGATGCGCCACGTCCCCAGCCCCAGCTTGGGGATCGGCAAGCCGTTCGGGAGGGTGAAGCTTTCGTTCAGGATCATGGCTCATCGCCCCGACGGAGGCCTTCCACTGCGCGGAACATGTTGTCAATTGACAATACCCGGCGGATGGCGAAGGCCTAGTGGCCAGTCTACGTCTCGTCGACGATCAGAATTAGGGCCTTTAGAGCAACATGTCGATGTCGCGCGGGCGCCATAGACGCGCTCCGCAACACACAACACCGTGCGCGGAACGCCGCGTTTGCGAGCTGCAAAAGCGAAACTCGCGGGTGCTTGCGGGGCTCGGATGGCCCCGCCCGCTGCCCGGCCTGAAACTTGGCGAGCCGATCTCGTCTGAGACGCGTCTCACCAGGAAACGCGCACGCCGCCCGTTCCGCCGATGCTGCGGCCCCGCGGCGCGAGATCGCCGTCGAAGCCCGCGAACAGCATCCAGTATTTGTTGATCGCAAACTTCAGTCCCGTGTTCAGACGGGCGGCGTCATGCACGGCGCGCGCGCCTTCGATCGTGAAATCGAAGCCGGGCGCGAGAAGGAAGGCGGACTCCGTCGACCTCCGCGTGTCGAACTCGTGCTTCCACGCGGCGCGGACCCATCCGCCGATCGCCATGTCGTCGACGATCGGAGTCAGCCAGTCCAGCCGCAGGCCCGCCAGCGTCGGGATCGACGGGATGGTGCGCGATGAGAAGTTCAGGCCGAGCATGCTCGGGCCGCCCGACTGACTCTCCGTGAAGGCGAATTGACGAAGCACGCTGTATTCAAGGCCGACGAAGGGGGTCAGAGTGACCGGACCCAGTTGCTTCATATAGCCGGCTTCGAAGGCGCCGCTGATCGCATTGCTGCCGAACTTGCCGCCCGGATTTTCGTTGAAGCCCGGGACGGAGGGTATCGGCGTATCGAAGAGCGTCGGGAGCGTCGTGCCGGGAATGAAGGCGTGGCGCGTCTCGTTGTTGTCGAAGAAGTCGCCGCCAACCATGGCCGTCACATAGGCCCGCCCCTCGCGCACCGCGCCATAAGCCGCGACATGCTCGCCTTCGACCGCGCCGTTCGTCTCGCGGTTCGGGACGCCGAAGCTGAATTTGCCGTAGCCCGCGGCAAGGCCCATCAGGACGTTGGGCGTCAGCTCGTAGTCGAGGCCGCTCGCAAAGCCGGCGCCGCTCGTTCTCGCGCCCGCCGAGCCGACGTAGAAGGGCTCGGCCGGATAATTCGCCGTGCCGCCATAGGCGATCGTCCAGGCCCGCCAGCTGCGCGGCGGCGAGACGAGATAGGCAGGAGGCGCTTTCGTGTGAGGAAGAACGCCTTGATCCGACCCGGGCGCTGCGGCGCGGTCCAAGCCGTTCCAGTCGACCATGGCGTTCGGATCGTTGCGCTCGTCGTCAAGCAGCCAGAACGAGAGCTCACGACCGATCGATGTTTGGAACAGGTCGGTCGACTGGAAGCTCGCCTGCTGCGAGGCCGAGACGCCCTCGCCCGACATCGAGTCATAGACCATGGCGAGCTGGTGGACGTTCGGCTGGTAGAACAGCGCGGCGGCGACCGGCGCAAATCCCGGGTAGAACCGGGCCATCTGTATGCGATTGATCGCATTGCCGACCGAAGTCTGGTTCAAGGTGAGGCCGGCAGGCGCGAAGTTGACCGTCGTGTTCAGCGTGATGTCGAAAGGCGTGTAGCCGAGGGAATAACCCGCGACCGCCGAAGGCTGCGCTTGCAGGATCAGATTGGGATGCGTCTCGCCTTCCAGAGTGTGGACGATGATTTTGCTCGTGCCTCCGGGAAGCGCATAGCCCGGGTTCATGACGTTCACGACGACCGCGCCGGAGACTGTCGCCGTTCCACTCACATTCAGACGGTCCGTGACCTGAGGCTTCATGTCGAAGTCGACGCCGTAATAACCACACGTCGTTGTCGGATTGCCGAAGGAGCCACAGCCCCCCGGACTCACGGTCTGCACAAAATTGCCGGCCACGTTCGTCGTGAAGACGTTCAAGAGCGCGCCGGGCGAGATCAGCCCCCCGTTGGTGAAGATGTCGGCCGCGGGCGGGGCGACATTATTGCTGAGGATGATGCTGGGGCCCGAGTTGAACACGCCGGAAAACAGCGACGGATTGGAATGAAACGGCATGTTCTCGATCGTGTTGACCTCGCCCGGATGATCGGGGAGCGGGAGTTGCGACGGTCCCCCGACGAGATTGACCGAGCCGATCAGGTGACCGTAGTTCGAGACGTCCTCGCTACCGAAAGCGCCCGTGATCGTCATGCCGTTGATGAGCGACGTCGTGGTGAGCGTGGTGTAGTTGATGAGCGTGTTGGGCGACGCGGCGGTCGACGAACCGCCGACGAAAGCGACGCCATTGCCCAAGCCGCCGCCGCCGAGCGTCGTCAGCGCGGTGCCGGTCGCAGCATTGCCAAGCGTCACGCCGATGACGCCGCCAAGCCCGAAGCGGTCGATCGATTCGGCGAAGACCGCCGTCGAATTCAGGCCTGTCGTCGTGATGTTGGCCTGGCTGTTGACCGTCACGGTTCCAGCCGTTCCGGCGCCGCCGGCGCTGCCCGCGAAGCCCGTCGTCGTGATCGGCAGGCTCGTCGCGAAGACGCCGCCCCCGACAACCCCGCCGCCGCCCGCGACGGACTGCGCGACAATGCCATGCGCGCCGGCGCCGGTCGTGCTGATCGCCGCATTGCTGGCGACGCTGACATTGCCGCCATTGCCGCCGCCGCCCGCGCCGCCCTGCAGCTGCAGGCTGAGCGGATTGCTGCTCGAGTTGAAGGCCTGGAACAGGCCGCCGCCGCCGCCGATCGATTGCGCGACGATGGCGTGCGCATAGGTGGCCGAGGTCGAGACGGCTTGCTGCGTGATGATGTTCACGTCGCCAGCGTTCCCGGAAGCGCCGCCGGTCGCGCCGAGCGTCACCGGTCCCGATCCCGAGACGCCATAGGCCTGCGACACGCCGCCGCCGCCGCCGATGGATTGGGCGATCAGACCGATCGCGCCCACTCCAGTTGTGGAGATCGAGCTCTGGATTCCTGCCGAAGTAAATGTCACGGCCGATCCGTCGCCCGCGCCGGCCCGTGCGCCGAGCTGCACGCCGGTCAGCGGCGGGTTCTGCGCGCCGTCGGAGACGAAGCCGGCCAGGCCGCCGCCCGCGCCGATGGCTTGGGCGACGACGCCGTCCGAAAGCTTGCCGCTCGTGTTTATTGCGCCGGCGTTGATCGTCCAGGTCGCATTGCCGGACGCGCCGCCCGCACCGCCAGTCGAGCCCAACTGGAACTGAACGCCGGCCGCCGCAACCCCCTGCGCCACGGTGAAGGCCTCGAAGCCGCCGCCGCCGCCGATCGTCTGGCCAACCACGCCCGGAGCGAAGCGGCCCAAGGTCGTGATCTGGCCGCCGCTCGTGAGCGTGAGATCTCCGCCGGCGCCCCCGGCGCCCTCCGAGCCGCCCAGGGTCTGCGATATCGTTCCAGCCGTGCCCGAACTTTTGCCGAGAGCATTGATCGCGCTGCCGCCGCCGCCGCCGATGCTCTGGCCCAGCATGGCGATCGCCGCGTCGCCGCTGGCGATATTCGTCGCGTCTCCTCCGGTCTGGATGCTCGGCGCGGTGTTCTTTATCGCGAGCGCGCCGCCATTGCCGCCGCCTGTCGTCGTCCCGCCCAGCACCGAGGCGTATGAACCGCCGCCCGAGAAGGTCGCGTCGCCGGTGACGCCCGACGTGCCGCCGCCGCCGCCGATCGACTGACCGACGAAGCCGATCGCGCCCGCGCCGGTCGTGGCCGTCGCATTCGCGTTGCTGATCGGCGCGTTGACGGGCACGTTGGCGCCGTCGCCGGAGGCGCTGCCGCTCGCGCCCAACGTCTGTGTTAGACCGCCGGCGGGCACATCCAGAGGATCGGGCACGGACAGAGCTGCGTTGCCGCCGCCGGCTCCGATCGACTGAGCGAGCAGGCCGTATGAGAGATCGCCGGTCGAGTTCGTGGTTCCACCGGAAATATCGATCGTGACCGTCCCCTGCGCGCCCTGCGATCCGCTGCCGGAGCTGCCGAGAGCGATGATGTCCGAGGTCACCGAGTTGGTCCATTGGCCGATCGAGAAGAGGCTGCTGCCGCCGCCGCCGCCGACCGACTGAGCCAGTATGGCGACGGAGTCCGCGCCCAAAGTGGCGATGGAGCCCTTGTTAATGACCGTGACGTCGCCGCCGTTGCCGCCATTGCCGCCGCCGCCGACAGTGTTCTTGAGGTTGCCGCCGCCCGCGAAGTTGAAGGCGCCCGAGAAGCTCGCCGCGCCGCCGCCGCCGCCGACCGATTGCGCGAATATGCCAACCGAATTGGCGCCGAAGGTGGTGATCGAGCCATTGTTGATCACCTTCACGGCCCCCGCGTCGCCGCCGCCGCCACCCGCTGCGCCGCCGACCGAGGCGCTCGTGCCTCCCGAGCTGCCGAATACACCGGCCACGGTGACCCCCGCGACGCCGCCGCCGCCGCCGACGGACTGCGCGAAGATGCCGATGGAGCCCTGCCCGCCGCCCGACGCCACGACGTGATTCGTGTTGTCGACGGTGGCGCCGGTGTAGATCGCGCCGTCGTTCTCCACCGTCACCACCGTCGGGTTCCCCACAGTGCCGGTCGAAGACCCACCCGTGCCGCCGCTGCCACCCACGCTTTGCGCCAGGCCGCCGCCACTCGTCGCCGCCGCCGCCGAGATCGAGAAAGCGCCCTGCCCGCCTCCGCCGCCGATCGCCTGCGCTAGGATGCCGATCGAATTGGCTCCGCCGGTGACGATGACCCCATTCGCGTGATTGGTCACAGTGACGCTCGAAGGCGTGTTGCCGGCGCCGCCCGAGCCGCCGCCGACCGTGTTGTTCACCTCGCCGCCGCTGCTGAAGCTCAAACCTCCGGCGAAGCCGCCGCTGCCGCCGCCGCCGCCGACCGATTGAGCCAGGATGCCGGTGCTCTGAACGCCGGTTGTGATGATGACGTCGGAATTGTCCACCTTGACGACGCCAGCGCTGCCACCCGCTCCGCCGGCGCCGCCGCCGATGGTGGATTTCGCGTCGCCGCCAAGCCCGATGCTGCCGCCAACTGCAAAGCCGCCGTTGCCGCCGCCGCCGCCGACCGACTGGGCCACGACGCCATAGGCCATCGCGCCACTGGTCGTGATCGCGCCGCCCGCATTGTTGGTGACGGTCACGTCGCCGCCATTGCCGCCGGCGCCCCCGCTGCCTCCGACGCTCTGAATTTCAGAACCTGAGGAAGTGGACGCCGCGGCGCTGAGGGAGAAGCCGCCATTGCCGCCGCCGCCGCCGACGGACTGCGCGAAGATGCCGACGCCTTGGTCGCCAAGCGCCTTGATGACGCCGGCGTTGGTGACATTCACAGCGCCCGCATTGCCGGCGCCGCCGCCCGATCCCCCGCCGCAGTTGGAGGCGGTGGCGCTGGCGCCGCCGACGCAGTTGTTCACGTCGCCGCTCGTTGAGAAGGAAAGATTGCCGGAGAAGCCGCCGTCGCCGCCGCCGCCGCCGATGGATTGGGCGAGGATGCCGATGGTGCCCATCTGGCTGACGGTGATCGCGCCGGTATTGTTGACCGTGACGAGCCCATTCACGTTTCCGCCGCCGCCGCCGGCTCCGCCGGTGGCGTTCGAGGCGGCCGCCCCGTCGAGCGACAGCGAGCCCGAGACCGCAAAGCCGCCCGAACCGCCACCGCCGCCCACCGCCTGCGCGAGAATGCCGTCGGAACGATAGCCGGCCGTATTGATGGAGCCGGCGTTCGTGACCGTCACATCGCCGATCACATTGCCGCCGACGCCGCCGCCGCCGCCGACGCTGTTCGAAGCGCTGTCAGCCTTAGAGGAGAATGACGCGCCGATCGAGAAGCCGCCCGAGCCGCCGCCGCCGCCGATCGATTGCGCTACAATGCCCGAGGCGTTGTCCCCATAAGTCGTTATGCCGGAGCCCGAGAGCGTCGTGACATTGACATCGCCGCTCGTGCCGCCCACGCCTCCATTACCGCCGCCGATTGTGTTTTTCGCCTTGTCGCCGAGCGCCAGCGACAGGCCGCCGGCGAAGCCGCCCGTTCCGCCGCCGCCGCCTACGGACTGCGCAAGAATGCCCGCAGAGCCCTGGCCCGAGCCGGAAGCGACGATCTGAGCGCCGCTGATATTCGCGCCGGTGAAGATGCCGCCGCCGCTATTGACGGTCACATTGCCTCCGTTGCCGCCGCCGCTGCCATTCCCACCGGTCGCGTTGGCTTCGGCGCCGCCGCCCGTCGACAGCGAGCCGGCGATGGCGAAGCCGCCATTGCCGCCGCCGCCGCCGACGGATTGCGCCAGAATGCCGTAAGAGAGATCCTTTGCCGTGACGATAACTGCGGTCGATCCCGCCGTATTGTTGTTGTTGACGATGACGTCGGCGCCGTTGCCGGCCGAGCCGCCCGATCCGCCGACCGTCTGAAGCTTGGAGTTGCTGTCAGAAATCGAGCCCGCTGCGCCGATGGAGAAAGCGCCATTGCCGCCGCCGCCGCCGATCGATTGCGCCTGGATGCCGCTGGAGTTGCGGCCGCCGGTGAAGATATTGCCCGTGTTGTCGACCTGAACGGCGGGAATGTTCCCGTTGTTCAGCGAGCTTCCGGCGCCGGCCCCACTGCCGCCCACCGAGTTGGCGTTGGCGTCGCCGCCGGCGTTCAGGCTTGCCACTGTGCTGAAGCCGCCATTGCCGCCGCCGCCGCCGATCGATTGCGCGAAGATGCCGACGGAATTGTCGCCGCTGGTCCACACCGAGAAACCCGGATGATCGCCCGTCGCGCCGGCCACGGCGGTGACATGGACTTGATTGGCGTCATTGCCTGTTCCGCCGTCGCCGCCGACGCCATTGATGTCGGTGGAGCCGCCGTAGGACAGCGAGGCGCCGATCGCGAAGCCGCCGCGGCCGCCGCCGCCGCCGACGGACTGCGCCAGGATGCCGTCCGACTCCGCGCCGGAGGTGGTCACCGTGCCCGTGCTGTTGACCGTCACCGTTCCCCCGGCGCCGCCCGAGCCGCCGCCGCCGCCGACCGTCTTCGGGGTGGGCGAGACGCCCGGCGTCGAGCCGTCATAGGTCGCCGCCAGCAGCAGGGAGAATCCGCCGTTGCCGCCGCCGCCGCCAACCGATTGAGCAAAAATGCCCGTCGAGTTGTCCTTGCCCGTCGTGACATTGCCCTGGCTCGTCACGTCGACCGCCAAGCCGTTCGAACCGGCGCCCGCCTTGCCGCCGACGCTGCTCGTGAAGGTCGCTCCGGAGTTTGCGAGATTGATCGCCCCGCTGAGCCCACCGTTGCCGCCCGAGCCGCCGATCGACTGAGCGAGAATGCCGTCGGCGTTCAAGCCGGTCGTGGTGATGTCGCCCTGCGAACCGACATGCACAGTTCCGCCTTGGGACCCGCCGCCGGCGGTGCCGCCGACCGCCATCGAGAGATTGCCGGAGAAGCCCGATTCAACCGTCAGCGTGCCCGAGATCGCGGCGCCTCCATTGCCGCCCGAGCCGCCGATCGACTGCGCAAAAATACCATTGGCCTGATCGCCCGTGGTCATGATCGTCCCGGCAGAATCGACCTTCACTGCGTCGCCGGCGCCGCCGTTGCCGCCTGACCCGCCAAAGCTCAGCGCCAAGGAGGCGTAACCGGAGCCAGCCGCGGTGAGCGCCATGCCGCCATTTCCGCCGCCGCCGCCCACCGACTGCGCGAAGATGCCGTTGGATTGAACGCCCGAAGTCGTGATCGCGCCTGTGTTCGCGACCGTCACCGTCCCGCCGTTGCCACCCTGCGCGCCGCCGCCGCCCAGGCCAAGGCTCAGCGCGCCATACTCTGCGCCCCCCGCCGAAGCGGCGAAGCCGCCGTTGCCGCCGCCGCCGCCGATCGACTGCGCAAGGATGCCGTTGGACTTGTCGCCATAGGTGATGATCGAGCCAAAGCTGTTCACCTGAACGGCGCCGCCGTCACCGCCGCCGGACCCGGCGCCGCCGAATGAAAGATTAATCGAGGCGTAAACTGCGCCTCCCGCAGCAACCGCAAATCCGCCATTTCCGCCGGAGCCGCCCACCGACTGCGCGAATATGCCGTTCGAAAGGTCGCCATAAGTCGTGATGACGTTGCCGACGTTCGCCGCATTGTTGTTGTTGACTGTGACGCCCAGGCCGTTGCCGCCCTTGCCGCCGTCGCCGCCAACGCCCACGCTGACGTTGCCATAGGCGCCGCCGGTCGCGGTCACCGCGAATCCGCCGTTGCCGCCCGAGCCACCCACCGACTCGGCGAAAATGCCGTCGGAGTTCGAACTGGTGACCGCGCTGCCCACTTGGCCCGTCTTAAGGCTGCCGACGCTGGTCACGCTCACAACGCCGCCATTCGCGCCGCCGCCGGCGCCGCCGCCGATGGTCAAGCCAAGTCCGGCGCCGCCGCCCGCCGCCGCCACCGTGAAGCCGCCGTCGCCGCCGCCGCCGCCAACCGCCTGGGCGTTGATGGCCGGCGAGAAGTTGCCGTTCGTGGTGATATTCGCTGCGCTGTCGACGATGACAGTGCCGGGGGTGTTGCCAGAGCCGCCCGACCCGCCCAAGGCGATGCCAAGGGAGGCGTAGGCTGGCCCGCCGGTCGCCGCAATCGAGAATCCGCCATTGCCGCCGCCGCCGCCGACCGAGGAGGCATAAATGCCTGGCGAAAAGTCGCCCTGCGTGGTGATCTTTCCCGCTGCGCCGACGGTGACGTTTCCGCCTGTGCCCCCGTTGCTGCCGTCGCCGCCGATTCCGAACGCCGCCCCGCCGAATATGCCAATCGAGGCAGAAATGGCGCTGCCGCCATCGCCGCCGCCGCCGCCCACCGATTGGGCGAAGATGCCAGGGGAACGAAAACCCTGCGCCGTGATCGTCGCGCCGGTCAACGTCGGCGAAATCGTCGTGCAGCCCACATCCGCGTTCACACAGACGGTCCCGCCATTGCCGCCAGAGCCGCCCGAGCCGCCGACCGCGACGCTCGCGAAGACGCCGACGCCATACGACGAGCCGCCATTGCCGCCGCCGCCGCCGACGGATTGCGCGAACAAGGCCGGGGACATGTCGCCGAACGCGGACAGGTTGCCGTTGTTGGAGACAGTCACATTACCACCATTGCCGCCGCCGCTGCCGTGACCGCCGACAGCCACGAGGCCGCCCGAGGCGCCGCCGTCGCCGCCGCCGCCGCCGACCGATTGAGCGAAAATATCCGGCGCTTCGATGCAGTTCGCACAGCCCGTGTGTTGGACGTCGGCGTTATTGGTGACGGTCACATTACCGCCGGCGCCCGCCGCGCCGCCCGTTCCGCCGACGCCGACCACGCCGCCGCCCAGCCCGCCATTGCCGCCGCCGCCGCCAACCGACTGCGCATAGATGCCGGCCGCATCGATTGCCGTGCCGCCGCTCCCGGGAGTTAACGCCCCGCTTCCTCCGACGGTGATCTTCTGGTTGTTGGTGACGTTGACGTCACCGCCGTTGCCGCCGCCGCCGCCGTCGCCGCCGACACCGAGCAAGCCAGCGCCAAAGCCGGCGGTGCCACCGCCGCCGCCGAAGGATTGCGCGAATATCCCGGACGCTAGATTGCCGCTGACATTGAGGGCGGCGTTGTTGACGACAGTAACGGTTTGACCAATTCCCCCGGTGCTGCCGCCGCCGCCGAAGCCAACGAGACCGCCACCGCCACCGCCGCCGCCGCCGCCACCGCCGCCGCTCTGCGCGAAGATCGCCGTCGAGCCCACGCCTGACGTGGTGATCGAGCCGCCGTCAGTCGTGACGTTGACGACGCCGCCGCTGCCGGCGCTCGACGCGCCGCCGCCGAAGGAGAACAGCCCGATCGAACCGCCGCCCGAACCGGCGAAACCGCCCACCGACTGCGCGAAAATGCCGATGGCGTTGTCCGCGTGCGTGGTGATGATGGCGTTGGTCTCCACCGTCACCGTGCCGCCGTTCGACGCCGCCGCGCCATCCCCGCCCGTACAGGCAATGCAGCCGCTCACCGTGCCGCCGTCGCCGCCGGGCGCGCCGACGCTTTGCGCCCAAATGCCCGCCGCGCCCGAGCCGGTTGTCGTGATGTTGACTCCGGGGCCTTTGGAGCTCGGATCGGAGAAATCCGTCACGGTCACGTTGCCGGGCGCGCCGCCCGCCCCGCCATCGCCGCCACTGCCGAAGGTGGAACCTGCAGTGTCGCCGTCGCCGCCCTTGCCGCCAGCGCCGCCTCGGCTCAGCGCGATGACCCCGTGCCGATTCGTTCCGGTCGTATTGATCGTTCCATTCCCGGTCACGCTGACCGAAACGTCGCCTCCGGCGCCGCCGCTACCGCCGCCGCCGCCGTATCCGGGGAGAGGAAAAGCGCTAACGCCAGTCCCCCCAGTGCCGCCGGCCTGCCCGATGGATTGCGCATTTATGCCGAAGGCGTTGGTCGTATTGACCTGAAAATTCGTGGTCGGACCCTGGAGATTTATTGTGACGCCGGAGGTGTTCGACCCGTCATTGCCGCTCAGGCCATGGACCGGGAACGGGGCGCGGCCGCCTGCCTGGCCCCCGCCGATCGCCAGCGTCGCACCCGCCACGCCGACATTGGGCGTGATGTCGCCAGTCAAAGCGCTTGGCGGACTGCTTCCACCGACGTTGAGGGTCGTATCACCCGAAACAGCAATGGCGCCGCCCGACGGGAAGGTTGCCGGATTGCCAGTGCAGTTGGTGGTTCCGGCGCCGTCGCTGACGCAATTATCCGCCAGCGCTCTTGAAGATTGCAAAGCCCATCCGGCCGTCACGACGAAAAGGGAAAAAACGCATATCTTGACGAAACTCGCAGCGAAGACGAGGCGGCGGCGCTCCCTATGCGGGAACGTCCCCTGCCCGATCCCACGAATGGCTGATTTCACTAAGCGAGAGTTTTTCGCCATGATGGCTTCTCCTCGTCCACCCCGCTATCCGCCCAAAGAAAACAGCGCGCAAAAAGGCGCTCCGTCGATCAGCGATCGACGTCCCGAGGCGGACAAGGCGTTAGAACACTCTAGAACAGGGTGGCGCTCTTCGTTGCAAAGCGCGCCAGCGCGAGCGAATGTGACCGAGCGAATATATGATGACAACAGTAAAACGCGTAAGCTTATCCTTACTGGCGGCGATTCTTGGAAAGTGTTGCTATTATGCAACACGACTTGAGTTTGGTGTGGCCAGCCTCCTTGAGCTTATCAGCTGTTATTGCGCAATTGCAGACGAAGCCACTTCGTTCTCTCCGCCCGCGCTGTTTTGGCGAACCTAACCTGTGAAAGCCCAGGCCGGGCCTTACTGTCTCGACGCCGAGACGGGGCGCGCAAGGCGATTGTCACGCTTGGAGATCACCGCAGACTGCAAAAGCCGCGATCGCCTGTGGAGAAGGCGGCAAGGTCGGGTGCGAAGGACTACCAACAAGCGGGGCTGTTGTTACCGAACGCCCGCTTTTCGACCATCCTGCGCCATACCAAAATCGCTACCAACAAAGTGGCTCGGTTGGGGTGACATGCAGCGATACGGGGTAGAAAAAATAATCCCTGTCAGTCAACGAGATCGTGCGATTTCCGGCACGGAGCGGGATGGTCTGAAACCACCCTAATTCACTCCCACTCGATCGTCCCCGGCGGCTTGCTGGTCACGTCATAGACGACGCGGTTCACGCCCTTCACCTCATTGACGATGCGCGTCGCGGCGCGACCCAAAAAGCCCATGTCGAAGGGGTAGAAGTCGGCGGTCATGCCGTCGGTGCTGGTCACGGCGCGCAGCGCCAGCACATAGTCGTAACTGCGCCCGTCGCCCATCACCCCGACGCTTCTGACCGGCAGGAGCGCCGCGAAGGCCTGCCAGATTTCGTCATAGAGGCCGGCCTTGCGGATCTCGTCGAGATAGACCGCGTCGGCCTTGCGCAGGATGTCGAGCTTCTCGCGCGTGATCGCGCCGGGGCAGCGGATCGCGAGGCCCGGCCCCGGGAAGGGATGGCGCCCGACGAAAGCTTGTGGAAGGCCGAGCTCGCGGCCGAGCGCCCGCACCTCGTCCTTGAAGAGCTCGCGCAAGGGCTCGACCAGCGCCATGTTCATGCGCTCGGGCAGGCCTCCGACATTGTGATGCGACTTGATCGTGACCGACGGCCCGCCCGAGAAGGAGACGCTCTCGATCACATCCGGATAGAGTGTGCCCTGCGCCAGAAACTGCGGGGCGCCGCGGCCGTCCTCCGCAATCTTCTTCGCTTCGGCCTCGAAACATTCGATGAAGAGCCGGCCGATCGTCTTGCGCTTGACCTCGGGGTCCTCGACGCCTTCGAGCGCGCTCAAGAATAGCTCTTGCGCCTCCACATGGCGCAGCGGGATGTTGTAGTGGTCGCGAAACAGGCGCACGACCTCCTCGGCCTCGCCCTGGCGCAGCAGTCCGTGGTCGACGAAGACGCAAGTGAGCGCGTCGCCGATGGCTTCGTGAATGAGCACGGCGGCGACGGCGCTGTCGACGCCGCCCGAAAGGCCGCACAGCACTCTCCCCTGCCCTACCTGCTTCTGGATCGCCCGCGCGGCCTCCGAGCGGAAGGCCGCCATGGTCCAGTCGGACTTGAGTCCGGCGATCTTGTGCAGGAAGTTCGAGATGAGCCTCGCGCCGTCGGGCGTATGCACGACCTCGAGATGAAACTGCACGCCATAGAAGCGGCGCTTTTCGTCGGCGATCGCCGCGTAGGGCGCGTTCTCCGACTTGCCGATGATCTCGAACCCAGCCGGGAGCCGCGTCACGCGGTCGCCATGGCTCATCCAGACCTGATGGCGCCCGCCGACCGCCCAGACCCCCTCGAAGAGCGGGCTCGGCGTCACGACCTCGAGGTCGGCGCGGCCGAATTCGCGGTGGAGGCCCGCCTCGACCTTGCCGCCGAGCTGCTCGGCCAGGAGCTGCTCGCCGTAGCAGATGGCGAGGACCGGGATTCCCGCCTCGAAAATCGCCTGCGGCGCGCGCGGCGAGCCCTCCTCCGTCACGGAGCAAGGCCCGCCCGAGAGGATCACCGCCTTGGGCCTCGTCTCGGCGAAGGCTTCCACGGCCCTTTGGAAAGGCGCGATCTCGCAATAGACTCCCGCCTCGCGCACCCGCCGCGCGATGAGCTGCGTGACTTGCGAGCCGAAGTCGATCACAAGCGCCTTGTCGTGACGGTCGGCGATCTCATGGTGGAAGTCGGCGGTCATGGGGCTTTTGGCTTGGGATGATAGGGAGACGGCCATACGGCGGGCTTCGGGACGGAAGTCAAGCGAGTTGGTCCTCGAATTGCTTCGTCCGAAGCGGATTCTTTTGGGTTTGACGGGAGAGGGCGGGGGATGGCGGAACGTGATCTCGCGGCGCTGTGGGAGGCGCATTGCCGATATGAGTTCGAGACCCGGGACGTCGAGGCGACCATGGACACGATGGTCGATCAGCCCTACGTCAATCACATCCCGACCATGGCGGGCGGCGTCGGCCATGACGAGTTGAAGCGGTTTTACAAATACCACTTCATCGGGCGCAATCCCCCCGACGTGACCCTGACGCTGGTCAGCCGCACCATCGGCGTCGACACTCTGGTCGACGAGTTCATTTTCAGATGCACCCACACCTCGACGATCGACTGGATGCTGCCCGGAATACCGCCCACCGGTAGAGTGGTGGAGGTCCCCACAGTCGCGGTCGTGCATTTTCGCGGCGACAAGCTCGTGCACGAGCATATCTATTGGGACCAGGCGTCGGTGCTGGTGCAGATCGGCGTCCTGGACCCGACGGGCCTGCCGATCGCCGGAGCCGAAACGGCGCGCAAGGTGCTGGACAATACGCAACCCAGCAATGAGCTTCTGGCCGCGGCCTGGGCGACGAGCGAGGGCAAGCCGATTTAGCTTCGGGCACAAGTCAGTCCCCCCGTTCGAGTTCGTCGCCGAAGCCTGCTATAAAAGCGAGGCCGGCGCAGTGCTTGCAAGAGTCCCTTGCCCCAACGGAGGCCCTCATCCCATGCAGGTCGCGGAACCCTCCCCTCTCGCAGCGCGCGCCGCCGATGCGGACCCGGCGCACCCGTCACGCGCCGAGCATCCGCGCGTCGACCACGGGCTGCACGAGGACGTGCGCCTGCTCGGGCGCCTGCTCGGCCAGACCGTGCGCGAGCATGAGGGCCAGGAAGCCTTCGAGCGGATCGAGACCATTCGCCGGCTTTCCATCGCCGCCAGCCGCGACGACCGCGAGGCCGCGGCCAAGCTCGATTCCCTCCTCAGTCAGCTGACGGCGCGCGAGGCGCTCTCCGTCATCCGCGCCTTCAGCTATTTCCTGCATCTCGGCAATATCGCCGAGGATCTGCATCCGCTGCAGCAACGGGCGCGGGCGGAGGCCGCCGGCGAGAAGGCGGGCGCCGAACCGAGCCTCGCCAAAAGTTTCGCGAAGCTGCGCAAGGCCTCCATCGGCGCGGGGAAGATCGCGCAGGTCCTGGCGCGCGCCTGGATATCCCCGGTGCTGACCGCCCATCCGACCGAGGTGCGGCGCAAGAGCCTGCTCAACGCCGAGCACGCCATTTTCTCGCTCTTGGAGGAGCGCGAGCACCTGCGCGCCAAGAGCGACCTCGCCCGCAATGAGGAGCGGCTTCTGGCGCGCGTCTCGCAGCTCTGGCAGACGGAGCTGCTGCGCCATTCGCGTCTCTCGGTGCGCGACGAGATCGAGAATACGCTCAGCTATTACCGCTCGACCTTCCTGACCGAAATTCCCAATATCTACGCGGATGTCGAGCGCCGCATCGAGGGGCTGCGCGTCCCCCCCTTCCTGCGCATGGGCACCTGGGTCGGCGGCGACCGCGACGGCAATCCCAATGTGCTCGCCGCCTCGCTTGAGACCGCGCTCAAAATGCAGGGCGAGGTGGCGCTGCGCTTTTATCTGACCGAGGTGCATCAGCTCGGCGCGGAGCTCTCCATTTCCAGGAGATACGCGGGGGCGACCAAGGCGCTCGAGGATTTGGCGCTGCGCTCGGGCGACGACAATCCGCACCGCGACGACGAGCCCTATCGACGCGCGCTCATCGGCGTTTATTCGCGCCTCGCCGCGACGCTGGCGACGCTCACCGGACAGGGGGCGCAGCGCCATGCGGTCGCGCCGGGCGAGCCTTACGCCAACAGCTGGGCGTTTCTCGCCGATCTCGTGACGATCGACGAGTTGTTACGCTTGCACAAGAGCGAGGCCGTCGCCTCGCAACGCCTCGAGCCCCTCATTCGCGCGGTCGAGGTCTTCGGCTTCCATCTCGCCACGGTGGATTTGCGCCAGAGCTCGGACAAGCATGAGGAAACCGTCGCCGAGCTTCTGGCCTGCGCGCGCGTCAGCGAGAATTATGCGGCGCTCGGCGAAGCCGAAAAGCAAGAGCTCTTGCTCCGGATCTTGAGCGACCCGCGTCCCTTGCGCTTCGCCGGCGCCGACTACTCCGAGGCCACGCGCTCGGAGCTGGAGATTTTCGAGACGGCCGTCCGCATGCGGAAGAGCTTCGGCGACGAATCGATCCGTCATTACATCGTGTCGCACACGGAATCGGTAAGCGATCTGCTCGAAGTGCTGCTGCTGCAAAAGGAATGCGGCTTGATGCACGGCACGCTTGCGGCTGAGGATATCTCCTCGGCTTCCGTGGATCTGATCATCACGCCGCTCTTCGAGACGATCGAGGACTTGCGCAACGCCGCGCCGATCATGCGCGACCTCTATGCGCTGCCGGGGATCGCTGCGCTCGTCGCCAATTCCGGCGCGACGCAGGACATCATGCTCGGCTATTCCGACAGCAACAAGGACGGCGGAATCGTCACGAGCATCTGGGAGCTCTATCGGGCCTCGACCGCGCTCGCGGAATTCTTCTCGACCTTCCCGAGCCTCTCGATGCGCCTCTTCCACGGGCGCGGCGGGACGGTCGGGCGCGGCGGCGGACCGACCTATGACGCGATCCTGGCGCAGCCGCCGGGCACGGTGAACGGCCAGATCCGCATGACCGAGCAAGGCGAGGTCATCGCCGCGAAATACGCCAATGCGCAGATCGGCCGCGGCCAGCTCGAACTGATCGTCGCCGCGACGCTCGAGGCGACGCTCCTCTCCGACCGCCAGGCGCCGCCCGACGACTTCCTGGAAGTCGCCGAAAAATTGTCGCGCGACGGCATGGCCGCTTATCGCCGCATGGTTTACGAGACGCCGGGCTTCGTCGACTATTACTTCGGCTCGACGCCGATCTCCGAGATCGCCGCGCTCAATATCGGCTCGCGGCCGGCCTCGCGCAAAGCCACGCGGCGCATCGAGGATTTGCGCGCGATCCCCTGGAGCTTCTCCTGGGGTCAGGCGCGCCTCGCCTTGCCCGGCTGGTTCGGTTTCGGCTCGGCGATCGCGCAGTTCCTCGAGAAGGACCGCGACCAGCGCCTACGACTCCTGCAGCGGATGAATCGCGACTGGCCGTTCTTTCGCGTGCTGCTCTCGAACATCGACATGATCCTCGCCAAGACCGATCTGTCGATCGCGCGCCATTACGCCGGCCTCGCCCCCGATCACGAGCGCGCCCGTGCGATTTTTGGCGAGATCGAAGCCGAGCACGGCCGCGCCGTCGCCGCGCTGCAGGCCATCACCGGCGAGGGCGACCGGCTTGCCGACAATCCCTCTCTCGCCCGCTCGCTGAAGCTGCGCATGCCGTACATCGCGCCGCTGAACTATCTACAGATCGAACTGATCCGCCGCTGGCGCGCGGGCGAGACGAACGACGACATCCGCGAGGGCATTTTGACCTCAATCAACGGCGTGGCGGCGGGTCTGCGCAACACGGGGTGAGGCGAAGCGTCGCAGTGACACTACGTAGTCTTCCACTCGCCATTCAAATCGACTCGGCTTAAATTCCGCTCGATAGCTCAGGCCTCGACGAGCGAGGCGAAGTGCGGCCACTTAGCGGAGCTAGGCGATGAATGACAATCAGATGGACGTAAGTCCACGCGGGGCGCAGGCGCGGGCGCGTACAGACGCCATTCGCGAGATCGTCCTACGGGCAGGCAAGCGGCTCTCCCAGGACCACATCGAGGAAGTGAAGGGCAAGCTCGGCGTCAGCCGCTCCACCGCCTACCGCATGATCAAAACCTTTCGCGCCTGCGGCGCGGCGGTCGACCCGAACGCGCGGCCCATCGGCCGACCCAAAGGCGCGCGAATGCTCGACGCGACGCGTGAATATCTGATCCGCGATACGATCGAGACCTTTTATTTTTCGCCGCTCGCGCCGACTTACACGCGGCTCTACGAAGAGATTCGAGAACGCTGCCTCAAGAATGGGCTGCGCCCGCCCAATTGGCGGACAGTGCGATCGCGCGTGACGGATATGGAAGCGCGATTGAAGTCACGCCGGGAACGAGCGAGCTAGGGCTTAAGTCGAACGGCGACAAGACTAGCGACCTGTGGGCGTCTCGTTCCTGCCTAGAGCGTGGCGCTGTCAGAGCGTCAGCACGAAGTGCTTCAGAATCTTCAAGGCGAAAACGAGCGCGAGCAACAGCGACGCGCCGCGCATCAGCGTCAGTATGGCGTATATTTCTTCGGGTCTCAGCATGGTCGACTTCCTTCTCGATGAGGCGAGAGCCGAGAGAGGCCCTTTCTCGCCAGAGGCAATCACCGAAAGGCAAGCGCTAAGCCAATCCGGCATGGTGACGCTGCGGTTATTTGCCGCAACCATGGCGAGGAAGTGAAAGCCGCAAAGTACAAAAGACTTTCGCGAAGGCAATCGGCTTCGGCACTCTGATCCTGCTCGATTTCTCATGCTTCTAGCCGAGAGGCGCGAGCAGAGATCGCGAGAGAGCCGCTGATTTCTGGCGCGAAGCGCTCGCCTCGCGCGCTTGGAGCATATGGGCGAGCTGGAAAATCGCGTCATCGTGGAAAATACCGCCGCCGGACTAAGTGCGGCGGCTGAGGCTCTCGACTTGACCTATGTCCGCCAAGAACATCGCTATCTACGTAAGGTTTATTCCACGCTCCGAATTGCAACTTCGGACCGGTCTAATCCGCTCCTTCCAATAATCTCGCGGCGGCGGCGCGCGCCTCGTCCGTGATCGTGGCGCCGGCGAGCATGCGCGCGATCTCCTCTCGCCGCTCCGAGGCGGCGAGCATCTTCACGCGCGTCGCCAGACGGTCTTCCTTGCGGCTGGCCTGCGCCTTGGCGATGCGCAAATGGCGCTGCGCCTTCGCCGCGACCTGCGGCGCATGGGTCACAGTCAGCACTTGCACGCGCTTGGCGAGACGCGCAAGCCGCGCGCCGATGGCGTCGGCCACCGCGCCGCCGACGCCCGTGTCGATCTCGTCGAAGACGAGTGTCGGCGCGGAGCCGCGATCGGCGAGCGCCACTTTGAGCGCGAGCATGAAGCGCGCCAGCTCTCCGCCGGAAGCGACCTTCGTCAAAGGGCCCGGGCGCGAGCCCGGATTGGTCTTCACCCAGAACTCCACGTGATCGATCCCCTCCGGTCCGCCGCTCTCAGGATCGCTCGCGATGGAGGTGTGGAAATTCGCGCCGCCGAGCTTCAGCGGCTTCAGCTCCGCGTCGACTTGCGCGTCCAGCGCCTTGGCGGCCTTGCGCCGCGCCTGGCTCAGGGCTTGCGCCGCCGCGTCATAGGCGGCCTTCGCCGCATCCGCCGCACGCGCCAGCTCGCTGAGCCGCGCTTCCGAGGCGTCGAGCGCCGCGAGCGCCCCCGCGATGTTCTTGGCGACCGCCGGAAGTTCGGCGACGCGCGCCTGATGCTTGCGCGCCGCGGCCCGCAGAGCGAAGAGGCGCTCCTCGGCCTTTTCGAGATCGCGCGGATCGAAATTCGCCTGCTCCAGGGCGGACTCAAGGGCCTGCTCGGCCAGCGCCAGCGCGTCGAGCGCCTGCGCCAGGAGTTTTAGAGGCGGCTCGAGCAGCTCCGGCGCCGTCAGATGGCGCCGCTCCAGGCGCCGCGCCGCTTGCGCGAGCGTGGCGACCGAACCGTGGTCGCCGGAGAAGGCCTCCAGAGCCTCGCCGAGGTCGGCTGCGACCTTTTCCGCACGCTGCATGGCGAGGCGGCGCTCCGCCAGACGCTCCTCCTCGCCCTCCTCCGGGGCGAGCTCCACAAGCTCCTGATGCGCATGGCGCAGATAATCGGCCTCGGCGCGGGCCTTGGCGATGCGCGCCTCTTCCTCCTCAAGCGCGCGCTGCGCCGCGTTCTGCGCCGCGTGGAGCGCGCGCAGCGTCTCGACCTCGCGCAACAGGCCGCCATGTGCGTCGACAAGCGCGCGATGCGCCGCAGGATCCACCATGGCGCGTTCGTCGTGCTGGCAGTGCATCTCGACGAGCTCGCGCCCGATGGCGCGCAGACCCTGCGCTGACACGGGCTGATCGTTGACGAAGGCGCGTGTTCGGCCGTCGGCGCTCTGCACGCGGCGCAAGACGAGCTCGCCCTGCGTCTCCATGCCGAGTTCTCGCGCCGCGAGATGCGCCGGATGGTCGTGGGGAAGCTCGAAGACCGCGGCAACCTGGCCCTGAGCCTCGCCGGCGCGCACGAGCGAGGCGTCGCCGCGTCCGCCCAGCGCCAGCATGAAGGCGTCGAGCAGAATCGACTTGCCCGCGCCGGTCTCGCCCGTCAACGTCGTAAGCCCGCCCGCGAAGTCGAGATCGAGGACGTCGATCAGCACGATGTCGCGAATGGAGAGATGGGTGAGCATCAGGGGCGCCGGAGCGTCTATTCCCTTTCCCCGCGGTCGGGGAGAGGGAGAAGGCCTGCGAGTATCCGAATTCTAACGGGCTGGGGAAAGTCCTCCCCTTCTCCGCTCAAAAATGCGTTTCGGAGGTGTCGTCTTCCGGCTTGATCTCATGACGCATCATCAGCGGCGTCTGCGTCAGCACGAAGACGAGCGTCAGCGCGACGATGCCGAAGACCTTGAAGCTCACCCAGTGATCTGTGGAGAGCGTATGGCGCAGCACCTCGTTCAAGCCGGCCAGGAAGAAGAAGAACAGGCTCCAGCGCCAGGTGAGCTTGCGCCAGCCCGCGTCGTCGAGATGGATCGCCGCATCGAAGACCACAGGCAGCAGCAGGCGGTTGAAGCGCAGCGCGATCAAGAGCGCCGCGCCAAACAGCACATAGAGGATCGTCACCTTGATCTTGATGAACTCCTCGTCGTTGAGGAAGAGCGTCAGGCCGCCAAAAACGAGGACCAGCGCCGCCGTGGCCATCGGCATGACCGGCATGCGGCCCGCGAGCTTCCAGGCGATGGCGAGCGAGAAGGGCACGATGAGCATCAGCACCGCCGTCGCGGTGAAGATTCCCCATTTGGCGTTGATGATGAAAAACAGAATGAGCGGCCCGAGCTCCAGCGCGAATTTCAATCCCTGCGGGATCTTCTTTTTCGCCGGCTTGATCTCGGGTTTTTGCGCCTCCGCCTCTTGCGTCATGAATTTGTCCGATCTTCCTCGGCCTCGAGCCCGGCGATGGCGCGGGCGAAATCGCGAGCGGCGAAAGTCTCCAGATCCTCGGCGGTCTCGCCGACGCCGACGAAGTGAATAGGCAATCCATATTTTTCCGCGATGGCGACCAGAATGCCGCCGCGCGCCGTCCCGTCGAGCTTTGTCATGGCAAGGCCCGTGACTCCAGCGGTCTTGCCGAAAATTTCGACCTGCTGCAAGGCGTTTTGTCCGACTGTGGCGTCCAGAACCAGGAGCGTCGCGTGCGGGGCCTCGGGATCGGCCTTCTTCATCACGCGCACGATCTTTTCGAGCTCGGCCATCAGCTCGGTGCGGTTTTGCAGCCGGCCGGCCGTGTCCATGAGCAGCAGGTCCGCCTCTTGCGCGCGGGCGCGCTGGATGGCGTCGAAGGCGAGGCCGGCGGCGTCCGCGCCCTCCTTGCCGGAGACGACCTCGGCGCCGAGCTTCGCGCCCCAATGTTTGAGCTGCTCCACCGCGGCGGCGCGAAAAGTGTCGCCGGCGGCGAGGATGACGCTTTTCCCCTCCCCACGCCACCGGGCGGTGAGCTTGGCGATGGTCGTCGTCTTGCCCGAGCCGTTCACGCCGACGACGAGCACCACGAAGGGCCGCTTGCTCTCGTCGATCTCGAGCGGGCGCGCCACGGGTTCGAGCACGCGCTCGACCTCGGCCGCAAGGATCTGGCGCACCTCTTCGGGCTCGATCCCCTTCTCGACGCGCAGCTTGCCCACGGCCTCGGAGATGCGCGAGGCGGCGCCGACGCCGAGGTCGGCGCGGATGAGAACGTCCTCGAGCTCCTCGAGCGTCAGCGCGTCGAGCTTCTTCTTGGTGAAAAGCTCCGCGATGCTCTTGCTGATCGCCTGCGAGGAGCGAAAGAGCCCGCCAAAGAGGCGCTCGCGCCAGCTTTTCTTGGGGGCCTCGGGTTGGGCTTCCTCGGTCGTTCCCTCTTGCGGCGCGGGAGCCTCGCCCCGCCCGAACAGCCGGGAGAATATCCCCTTCTTTTCCTTGGTTTCCACGCCGTTCCCGCTCATCCCATCCCCGCTCGCTGAGACCTACACCAGAGAGGGACGGAGGACCAGGGCCCTGGCTCGGGGAAAGGCCGATCCGGCCGCTCACTCCGCCGCTTTTCTCTCGGCTGCGGCAGCCTTCAGCTTCTCGATGTCTTCTGGTGACAATTGCGGCCGGTCGATCGTCAGCGTGATCTTGTTGATCTGGCCGGTGAAGGGGAAAGGCGGCTCGTAATCCGCGTCGTTCACGCCGGTCAGCGTGTCGGAGCCGATGTCGAGGCTTTCGTCCCACTGCAGGATGAAGGGGATCGTGCGCTCCATCTGCTGGCGCGCGACTTCCTGGCCGTCGACTTTCAGCACGCCGGTTCCGCCGCGTCCGATGCCGCTGATGCTGCCGAATTCGAGCGTGCCCATCCCAAGCCCGTCATATTTGAAGTCGAACTCCAGCTCGTGCCGGCCGGGGGAGAGCCGCGGCCCTTCCCAGCGCACGCGCTTCAATCCCACGAGGTTCCACAGGAACACCGGCTTGCTCTTCGCGAGATAAAAGCCGTAGCCGCCGAAGCGTCCGCCCTGCGTGACGAGCATGCCGCGCGCGCCGCCCTGTGGAACGTCGATATCCGCCTTGAACGTGTAGGAGGCGTTCAGGATCGACGGCGCGTCGCCATTCGGTGTGCCCGTCATCGGCGTCGTCCAGACGAATTCATTGCGCCCCGCGGTGATGCTGGGCTTGGGCGTGATGAGGCGCGTGACCACGGAGCTGTCGAGCGGCAGGACCTGATGCTTCCGCGCCTCCCGCATGAAGAGTTGCTGCAATTCCTTGAGTTTTTGCGGATTCTGCGCCGCGAGGTCCTCGGTCTGCGTCCAGTCGTTGCTGACGTCGTAGAGTTCCCAGGGCCACTGCATCGGATCGGAGACGGGCGCGAAATGCTCCCAAGGGTAGCGCATGACCTTGGTGCTCGCGATCCAGCCGTCGTGATAGATGGCGCGATCGCCCATCATCTCGAAATATTGCGTCTTGTGCCGGCTCGGCGCTTCGGCGTTGCTCGCGTCGAAAGTATAGGCGAGGCTCACGCCCTCGATCGGACTCTGCCGAAAGCCGTCGACCGTATCGGGCTGCCGAATGTGAGCCGCCTCGAGGATCGTCGGGGCGATGTCGATCATGTGATGGAACTGGTTGCGAACGCCGCCCTTGTCCTTGATCACAGCAGGCCAGGAGATCGCCATGCCCTGACGCACGCCGCCGAAATGCGAGGCGATCTGCTTTGTCCAGGAGAAGGGCGTATCGAAGGCCCAGGCCCAGGGAAGCGCCATATGGGGATAGGTGCGGTCGGTGCCCCAGGCGTTGTAAAAATTCTTGAGCTGCTCCTCCACGCCGGGATTGGCGCCGTTGAACATGGCGACTTCGTTCGGGGTGCCGATCATCGTGCCTTCGGCGCTCGTTCCGTTGTCGCCCTCAATGTAGATCACGAGCGTGTTGTCGAGCTTGCCCAAGTCCTCCACGGCCTGAATGACGCGGCCGATCTCGTGATCGGTATAGGCGGCGTAGGCGGCGAAGACCTCGACCTGCCGCAAGAAGAGCTTCTTCTCGTCGTCGGTCAGCGCCTCCCAGCGCTTCAAGAGCTTATCGGGCCAATCGGTGAGCTTGGCGTTTTGGGGGATCACGCCGAGCCGCTTCTGGTTCTCGAAGATCTGGTCGCGCAGCGCGTTCCAGCCCTTGTCGAAGAGATGCAGGTTGTGGATCTTCTCGATCCACTCCGGCGTCGGGTGATGCGGCGCATGCGTGCCGCCCGGAACGTAATAGACGAAGAAGGGCAGGTCCGGCGTCAGCACGTTCATGCGCTTGATGTAGTCGATGGCGTCGTCCGCCATCGCCGTGGTCAGGTTCCAGCCGGGCTCGTCGCCGTAGGGATAGATTTGCGTGGTATTGCGAAAGAGGTTCGGGCGCCACTGGTTCGTGTCGCCGCCGACGAAGCCGTAGAAATATTCAAAGCCCATGCCTGTGGGCCATTGGTCGAAAGGGCCCGCCTGGCTCGCCTGAAACTCAGGCGTGTTGTGGTCCTTTCCGAACCAGGCGGTGTGATAGCCGTTGTCCTTGAGGATCCTGCCGATCGTCGCCTTGTCGCGCGTGATGACGCTGTCGTAGCCCGGAAAGCCCGTCGCCTGCTCGGAGATGACTCCGAAGCCGGCCGAATGATGATTGCGGCCGGTGATGAGCGCGGCGCGCGTCGGCGAGCACAAGGCCGTCGAGTTGAAATTCGTGTAGCGCAGCCCGTTTTGCGCGATGCGGTCGAGCGACGGCGTCGGGATCACGCCACCGAAGGTGCTCGCGACGCCATAGCCGGCGTCGTCCGTCATGATCAGCAGCACATTCGGCGCGCTCTTGGGCGGCGAAACGCGCGGCGGCCAATAGGGTCTCGACTGCGCGGCGGTGTCGTCGATCTTGCCGCCGAAGGCCGGCGTGGGCGGCGGCAGATATCGTCCCTCAATCGTGAGGGTCGCGTCCGGCGCGCCGGGCACGCCGTGGATCACGCCGTCGGGAGTGCGCGTCTCCTGCGCCTGCGCAGGGGCGGCGCAGAGCCCAGCGATGAGGGTGAGACCGGCGACGATCCGCGCCGCAAGCACAACGAACGACATGACGGTCTTCCTCAGCGCCGCTTTTTATGTGCGTGGTCGCGTTCTGCGAACGCGAGGCCGGGCGCGACGAGTCATGGCGCGCCCGGCTTGCCTCTGGCGCGCGGTTTATGCGGAGGCGGCTTTCCTCAGCGTCAGTCCGAGGCTGAGCCAGGAGGCGCCCGCGAAGATCAGGTTCACGCCGAGCAGCAGCCCGATGATGAAGAGGCTCGACGCCGGCCAGCGGCTCAAGATTAGCAGGCCCACGACGACGCTCAGCACGCCGGCCAGCGCGACCATCGGCCAAAGCGTCGCGTGTCGGATCTGAAACGCCAGGATGAGCCGGAACACGCCTGAGATGAGGAGGCAGAGGCCCAGAGCGAGCGTGAAGCCGGCGGCTGCGAGCAAAGGATCCCTGAGGATCACGGTTCCGGCGACGATGAGGCCGAGGCCGACGAGAATCCAGACCAGCGCGCGCGACCAGGGACGAATTTGAATCCCCGTGACGACTTCTACGATTCCCGCGACGATGAGCGACACGCCCGTCACGAAGACGCTGACCACGGTCGCGGCAAATTCGTCCGTCAGGGCGACGAAGCCCGCGAGCAGGAAGAATACGCCGAGCGCGACGATCCAACCCCATTTGCGCTCAAGTCCGGCGAGCGGCGCGCCGGCAAGAATTTCGGAGTCTTGTATGCTCATGAGTGGCCTCCTTTTTTGCGGATGAAAACGCCGGGAGATCGCGTCGAGCAGCGCGAGAGGATAGGCTTCATGAAGCGCGACGTCATTTCGAAATCAGACGAACGATCCCTCGGCTTCCAGAGCCTGCGCCAATTGTGAAGACAGCGGCCATGACGAAGATCATCCTCAAATCGCAGTCATATTGCAAGCCGGCAAAAGGCCGTAGCCAGGATATATTCTGCCTCTGCCGGAAGAAGCGATGCGGCCGGCCTCAGCTCTCGTCGTCTTCTGAGGTTTCCGTCACGACGACGATTCGTCCGCCGGGAATGTCCACAATCGGCGCAAGCACCTTGGTGAAGGGATAAAACTGGGTCTCGCCGCCGGTTTGCGGCAGCACCTCGAGAATGTCGCCCGCCCCGAAATTCCTGAGCGCAATCACCTTCCCGAGCGCCGCGCCTGCTTCGTTCTCGACGCTGAGGCCGATGAGGTCGGCGAGATAAAATTCGTCTTCCTCCGGCGCCGGCAGGTTCTCGCGCGGCAGATAAAGCTCGACGCCCGTGAGCTGCTGCGCCGCGTCGCGACTCGTCACGCCCTCGACGCTGACGACGAGAATGTCCCTGCCCTGCTCGCGCGCGCCTTTCAGCACGAAGCGCCGCGCGCTGCTCTTGTCGAAAAGCGGCCCGTAGTCCGCAATCGAGAGCGGCTCGGCGGTGAAGCTCTGCAAGCGGATCTCGCCGCGCACGCCATGCGGCGCGCCGAAACGGCCCAGGAGCACCAGAGTCTTGTCCCCCATCGCGAGCTCAGGCCTTCACGCGCACATATTCGCCGGGCGCGTCGCAGATCGGCTCGAGCTTGCCGCCTCCGGGCTCGCGGGCGGGCACTCTCTGGGGCGACTGCCGCGTGTACCACTCGATCCAATGCGGCCACCAGGAGCCTTTGACTTCCCGGGCCGCCTTGCACCAATCCTCATATTCGCCCTTCACCGGCCCGCCGAGCCAATATTGATATTTGTGTTTCTCGGGCGGGTTGATGATCCCCGCGACATGCCCCGCGCCGCCGAGCACATATTCGACCGGGCCGCCAAAAAGCTTGGCGCCGAGGAAGACCGAGCGCGCCGGCGCGATATGGTCCTCCTTGGCGGCGATCTCGTAGATCGGGATCGTCACCTTCTTCAAATCGAGCGTCACGCCGTCGATGACCATCGCGCCCCGGGCGAGATTGTTCTCGAGATAGCAATTGCGCAGATAGAAGGAGTGATTGGCGCGAGGTATGCGGGTCGAATCCGCGTTCCATGCGAGAAGGTCGAAGGCGGAGGGCGTCTCCCCCTTCACATAATTGTTGACGATGTAGTTCCACACGAGCTCGTTGGGGCGAAGCACGTTGAAGGTGTTGGCCATCTTGACGCCGTCGAGATAGCCGGTCTTGGACATCGCCTCTTCGAGCGCTGCGAGCTTCGCCTCGTCGACGAAAATCTGCATGTCGCCGGCGTGCGTGAAATCGACCTGTGTCGCAAAGAACGTCGCGCTCTGAATGCGGTCGTCGCCTGTCGCCGCCATATAGGCGAGCGTGGAGGCGAGCAGCGTGCCGCCGACGCAATAGCCCGCCGCGGAGACCTGCCTTTCGCCGGTCGCCGCTTCGATCGCTTCGAGCGCCGCGAGCACGCCGCGCCGCATATAGTCGGAGAAGCTCAAATCGGCTTGGCTCGAATCGGGATTGACCCAGGAGATGATGAAGACGGTCAGGCCCTGATCGCAGGCCCAGCGCACGAAGCTCTTCTCGCGGTTGAGATCGAGCACGTAGAATTTGTTGATCCAGGGCGGCACGATGAGGAGCGGGCGCGTCAGGACCGTCTCGGTCGTCGGCGCATATTGGATGAGCTCCATCACATCTGTGCGCAGGATCACCTTGCCGGGCGTCGTCGCCATGTCGACGCCGAGCTCGAACTTGCTCTGATCGGTCTGGCGGATTTTCAGCGTGCCGCCGCCCGCCTTCAAATCTTCGGCGAGCATTTCCAATCCGCGCACGAGATTGGCGCCGCGCGCGTCCCAGGTCGCGCGCAAGAGCTCGGGATTGGTCGCCACGAAGTTTGCAGGCGAGATCGCGCTCGCGATGAGCCGCGTGTAGAAGGCCGCCTTGGAGCGCGTCGTAGGATCGATGCCCTCGGCGCGCTCGACCATGTCGTCCGCCCAGCGCGTGGTGAGAGCATAGGACTGGCGCAGAAAGTCAAAGAAGGGACTTTCCTTCCACTCCGGCGCGGTGAAGCGTTTGTCCGATGGGTCGACGGGGATATAAGGCTCGATCTCCTCGCCCGAGAGGCGGCGCAGCGTCTGCGTCCAGATCGCGCCCAGGCCCTGCGTGAGTTCCGCCTGCGCTCCGGCGGCGCGCTCGGGATTCTTCATCCAGGCTTCGACGACGGCGCCAAGCGTGCGCGTGGCGTCGGCGGCGTTGAGCGCGAGCTCGCTCGGCGTCTCGCCCGATTCGGGCGTGGTCATCGCCGCCGCCAGCACGCGCCGTCCCTGATCGACGAATTTGGCCATATTGGCCGCCGCGAGATCCAGCTCGTCGGTGAATGTCGGGCCCTTCTTGCGAGACTTTCCCGCTTTCGGCGGCTTGATCTCAGCCGGAAGGTCCTTGTCCTTCTTGGCTTTCTCCGGCTTCGCTTTTTTCGGCGATTCCGGCTCGGGCTCCATGACGATCAGCGCGGGCGCCTTTTTGCGCACGGCCTTTTCGAGCTTTTCGAACTCGTCGGTCTTATTCTTGCCAGTCTTTTTGTTCTTACTAATGATCGTCTCTCCCCTTGCCTCTTGGCGCGGGAGGCGCCCTCCCACGCTTCTTGCGTCCCGGCGGGGGAAAATCAAGACGCTTCGTCGCGATCGCTTGCGGCGGCGACCCTGCGCTGTCATCGGGACCGCGACGCTGCGTCCTCACCGCTAAAGACTGGGATAAATTAGCATCATGTCGATGACGACGCACGGCGCCTGCACTGGCGCGTCGCAGCTTCACCTCTCTCTTGGCCGCGTGGCGAAGCGCTTAGGGCGAAATGTCGCGGTCGGGGTCTTCGGCCCCGTCCTGGGGCTTGCGATTGCGCTTCTTTGCTCTGTTGCGCCGGCCGGCGCGCAGTCTCTGGGCGGCGCGATCGGCGACGCCGCCGAGGGCCTGCAGTTCAGGCCCGCCGCCCCGCCTGCCGCCGAATTCGTCGAGCGCGCCCGTCCGGATCATCTCGGTTATCAGCAGCTTGCGCCAACCGACAAGGCGAACCACAAGAAGAGCGCCGCGGAGCTCGACGCCATCGCCTCCTCGCTCGATTCCGCCCGGGCGGCGAATCTGCGCGCCGCGCAGGGCGTGCGCGGAGCCAATCCGTCGCCCGGCGCGAAAACGGCGAAAGCCCAGCCCAATCAAGAGAGCCGTTAGACCTTTCTCCGTCCGCCCAAACTGTTAAGAAGCGCGGGCGACACCCCAAACGCCCCGGATCCTTCCATGTCGGACTTTTATCGAATCCAGCGCCTGCCCCCTTACGTCTTCGAGCAGGTCAACCGCCTGAAGGCCAAGGCGCGCGCAGGCGGCGCCGACATCGTCGACCTCGGCATGGGAAACCCGGACCTGCCGGCGCCGCGCCACGTCGTCGAGAAGCTCGTCGAGACCGCCGGGAAGCCGCGCACCGATCGCTATTCGGCCTCGAAGGGCATTCCCGGACTGCGGCGCGCCCAGGCGGGCTACTACAAGCGCCGTTTCGGCGTCTCGCTCGATCCGGAAACGCAGATCGTCGCGACGCTCGGCTCGAAAGAAGGCTTCGCCAATATGGCGCAGGCGATCACGGCGCCGGGCGACGTCGTGCTCACGCCCAATCCCTCCTATCCGATCCACGCCTTCGGCTTCCTCATGGCGGGGGGAGTCGTGCGCTCCGTGCCGGCCGAGCCCACGCCGCAATATTTCGAGACGCTCGAGCGCGCGGTCAAGCACTCGATCCCCAAGCCCATCGCCGTGGTCGTCTGCTACCCCGCCAATCCGACCGCGACCACGGCCTCGCTCGATTTCTACAAGGACCTCGTGGCCTTCGCCAAGAAGCACGAGATCTTCATCCTCTCGGACATCGCCTACGCCGAGGTCTATTTCGAGGGAGAACCCCCGCCCTCGGTGCTGCAGGCGCCGGGCGCGATCGACGTGACGGTCGAGTTCACCTCAATGTCGAAGACCTTCTCGATGGCCGGCTGGCGCATCGGCTTCGCCGCTGGCAATGAGCGCCTCTGCGCGGCGCTGGCGCGCGTGAAGAGCTATCTCGACTATGGCGCCTTCACGCCGATCCAAGTCGCGGCCTCCGCCGCGCTGAACGGCCCCGAGGACTGCATCGCCGAGATGCGCGCGATCTATCGCCGCCGCCGCGACGTGCTCGTCGAGAGCTTCGCCCAGGCCGGCTGGCCGATCCCCGCGCCGCGCGCCTCGATGTTCGCTTGGGCCCCGATCCCCGAGCGCTTCTCGGCCCTAAACAGCCTCGAATTCTCTAGCCTCCTCATCGAGAAGGCGGATCTCGCCGTCGCGCCCGGCGTGGGCTTCGGCGAGCATGGGGAAGGCTATCTGCGCCTCGCGCTTGTCGAGAACGAGCAGCGCATTCGTCAGGCCGCGCGCAACTTGCGGAAATTCTTCGATTCGGCCGATGAACGGCTGCATAATGTGGCGCCAAAGACACGCCTCGCGGCTTCTTTGTAAAAGCGCCGCAAAGCGCGTTGATCGTAGGGGCGAGTTCGCCGATAGTCTCACGAAGCCCGCGCGGGACCCTCCGCGCCAAGCTGCGGCAGGAGCGTCGAATCCAGATGCGGAACCTCGCTGATCATCGCACGACGGGTCTTGTCGCCGCGGGCCGGTTCGTCCTTTCGCTCGGCTACGCCCTGATCCTGGCGAGCCTCGCTCTCGAAGCTGCAGCCGCACGCCCGGGAGAGAGCGCCTACTGCCAAAATTTGCGGGCGCAGATCGCCCAGGTCGGCGGAGCCGATCACGCTTCGGGCGGGGGCTATCGGGAGCGCAGCGAGCTTCGCCATCTGCAGTCCCGCGCCGCGAGCCTCGGCTGCGGCCGTGGCGGATTCCTGTTTTTTGGCGGAGACGATCCGGCCGAATGCGGGGGGCTCCAGTCGCGCATCGCGCAACTTTCAGCCGCCAGCTCCGCTTCTCGCGGCGGCGAGAGGGGTGCGCTTCTCGCCCGCTACGAGGCCGATTGCGCGCGTGGAGCCCGGCCGCAGGAAGAAGCCGGGCCCGCG
The DNA here is from genome assembly GCA_963798515.1 of uncultured Alphaproteobacteria bacterium. GTDB lineage: Bacteria > Pseudomonadota > Alphaproteobacteria > Rhizobiales > Beijerinckiaceae > Methylocystis. Next base: position 6,815 of record CAWCTS010000012.1, on the reverse strand, counting down.
AATATTTTCGAAGCGATCTTCGGCGCGCCGCGCAGGGAGCCCGTAGTCGAAGGACCGGGCGGCGTCGTCCTCAATCCCGGCGATCCGGGTTACGACGGGGAGTGGCGCGCGCAGGGAGGCTCGGAAGCGATTTGCGTGCGCCAGTGCGACGGCGGTTTCTTCCCCGTGAGCTACTCGGCCTACAGGGGCAATCTTCAGGATTTGAACGCGCTCTGCCAGGCCGAGTGCCCGAACGCCGAAGCGTCGCTCTATACGAAATCGGCGTGGCGGGACGTCGAGACCGCGATCTCGCTCGAAGGCGAGCCCTACATGAACCTGCCGAACGCGCTGAAGTTCCAGAAGCAGCGCGTGGCCGCCTGCAGCTGCAAGCCGCCGAATCAGACCTGGGCGGAGGCCCTGCAGGGCGCGGAGCAGCTGCTGGCCTCGCAGCGCCATCACGACTCGATTTTGACGGCCGAAGAGGCCGAGCGGCTCTCGCGGCCCCTGCCCATCGGCGGCGCGAGCCGCCGCATCGCCACGAGCCAGTCCCCGCGGCGCGGCGTCACCGCGCCCGCCCCCGAGGCTCCCCTCCCACCGCCGCAGGAAGCCGCCGCGACGGGGCTGGGCCTGGATCAGGGCGTCACCCGCGAGACGACGGGTTCCGACGGCGCGACGAAAAAAGTGCGCGTGATCGTCCCCGCGCTGTAGTTATGCGCGCGCCGGCCCCTTACGGCACGATATGCGCCTCGATGAACCAGAGCGCCTTATCGAGATCGCGCGAATAGGCCGTGAGAATGTCGGCGCTGTCCGCGTCGCCCGCCTCGTCCAGCGCGTCGATCCCGCTGCGCACCGCGTTGGCGACCTTGCCGTAGCGGTCTGCCAGCGCGTGCAGATGGTCTTCGACCTTCGAAATGTCGAGCGGATAGGGCTCCAGCGCCGTCCCGCCGGCGACGGCCTGCGTCGAGCCCAGCGCAATGCCGCCGAGCTGCACGACCCTTTCGGCGATCGTGTCGACATGGGTGTCGATCTGGGTGCGGAAGCCGTCGATCATCTCATGAACAGCAATGAAATTCGGCCCGCGCAGATTCCAATGCGCCTGCTTGGTCAAGAGCGCGAGATCGATCGAGTTGGCGAGGCGCGCGTTCAAAAGCCCGATCGCCGTCGCCTTGGAGTTTGAAGCCAGATCGTTGCGGGTCTCATGCGCCTTCTTGTTCCCAGTCGTCGAATTCGTCTTCGTCGCCAATGTCGCCTCCTCCGATTTTCTCGTCGCAAAAGCGTAACCGCGTGTGTCGGCGGTCTTCGCTGCTTGCGTCCGGCTTTGGAGGATGGGGCAGCGCTGCCGCTTGGCAAGTCGCGGAAGAGGCGTTTTTTCGGCCGACTTCTGCAGCAGACGACTCCGCCAGGACTATCGATGAGGGGTGAGGATGGGGCTGGGAGCCGCGCGATCGGTCTTTTCACGAACAAGGGCGTGGACGCGGGCGCCATCTTGGTCAGCCGCCAGTCGGCTGGGCGTTCGCTGCGGTTCTTTGCAAAGCTGCCCAAATGTTTTATTGGCGTCGAAACTTGCCTCAGCGTGCATTACTGGGGGCGCGAACTCAGCAGATTGCGGGATGTCTGCTGCCGCCAAGCTACATGAATCCTTACGTTGAAGAGGCAAAGTGGTCCGCAATGCGCCTGTCGCGCCGTGCGGTGTAAAGACTTCAGAAGCCCGAGGCGCTGCTAGTTAAATGGAACTAAGCTAATAAAATTAGGAGGAAAATGAATGACATACCTGGATTCACTGCGTTACCGGATCAACAAAACTACCAATTTTGATCTTGTTCGCGTGTCAAGTCAGTATACACTCAGGACGCACTTGATAAGCGTATTTCGTGATTACGAAATTGATACAGTTATAGACGTCGGCGCAAACGCAGGTCAGTTTGGAGCTTCGCTTCGAAACCTAGGGTTCTCTGGAGAGATTCACTCGTTCGAGCCCGTCAATGAGGTTTATGATGCCCTACTAGCCGCCACCAAGAATGATAGTCGATGGACGGCCTATAATGTAGCCCTTGGCGCCGCTCCAGGAAAAGATATCATAAACGTCTGTCGTGGATCGGTTTTTTCATCAATCTTAAGTGCAAATAATTATGGAAAAACATGGGAATTGATGGAGGTGGCGCACCAGCAGGAAATTATCATTTCGACAATTGACGAATTCATCGCGCAACTCCCAGCCGCGAAATCAAAAAGACTTTTTCTAAAAATGGACACTCAGGGATACGATCTTAAGGTTTTCGAAGGCGCTAAGAAGTCTTACGATCATATACGTGGCTTAATGACTGAATTATCCCTGATCCCCTTATATGAAGGCATGCCGAATTATTTAGAGGCATTGTCCATTTATAATGAGCAAGGCTTTTCCGTGAGTGGAATCTATCCGGTGACACGGAGGAAGGATCTTGCGCTCAATGAAATGGACTGCGTTCTTGTAAAGATGGCTTGCTTTGAGTGACGCGTGAGTTCTGAGGCGAGTGCTGGCGCACCAGGGCGACGTGACTTCGGCGTGCTTCGCCGGCGGAGCAAGATTGGGACGGCGACAGCCTCGCCTGCACTCTCTCCGCGATCGCTGCGACGAAGGGATTTGCAGGCGTCGCGGAGGCCACCCAGGAGCTCGCTCCGCAAGTCACCGCCGAGTTCATGGAGTGGTTCGCAAAACTGACTTCGGCGCTCGGCTGACGCTGGTCAGCGCAAGTTGGCAGACATAAGCCGCAGCGTTATGGCGCGGAGAATCAGGAATTCACCCTCTTGCGGAACGAGGGTTCGGCGAGCTCCGGGACTTCCTCCTTGCCACCCTGGAATTGCAAAGTGACATGCGCGAGTCCGGGAGCCGCGCATAAGAGATAGTCCTGAAGTTCCTCAATGCCGGCGGCGCAATTGGCCGCGCTCAAGGCCCCCGTGATCGGGGAGGCATCGCCATAAATGTCCGAGAATTTCTCGCCGATTTTGATCCCGGTGATCGTCGCGCCTTTCGGGCCGGTGACTTTCAGATAGCCGACGCGACCCGTTCCGCCGTCCAGGAAAAACCCTTTCGAACCGCCCGGCGTGGTCACAGGACGCGTACGGAACTGCTCGCGCTTGGATTGTCCCTCGCCGGGACCGAGGAGTATTTTCAGACCGTCCTGCTCGGCCACGAAGGCCGTCCAGCTCGTGTTCTCCGTTCCATCGGTCGTTTTTACGATTTTGAACCCGGGAAGCGCCGAGGAAATCGCCTGCTGTGTGAAGCGGGTCTTATCGTTCACATCTCCAAAGCCGCCTGCGCCAACGGCAAGCGCTCGCGCGGACTCGGCCTTGACGCCTGAAGCCATGCTGAGCAGCAGCGTTGGAACGATGAGAGCTGCGAAGAGCCTTTGGAGAAACATGCCGTGCGGGGCGCGTCGGCGCCGAAGACTCAGGGGATGGCGGAGAGGGAGGGATTCGAACCCCCGATACGGTTTCCCGTATGCCGCATTTCGAGTGCGGTGCATTCAACCAGGCTCTGCCACCTCTCCAGTGACGCTTTCGCCTGAGCCGGCAGGCGAATGGCTCCCCGAGTAGGACTCGAACCTACGACCTAGCGATTAACAGTCGCGTGCTCTACCAGCTGAGCTATCGGGGAATGCGCCGGGGGATATAGCAAGCGGCGGCGCGGCTTGCCAAGCCCCTTCGCGGATTTCCTCGCAGAAACCGCTTTTTCCGCGCTTATACGGCCGCGTCGCAGAAACGCCGCTGCGCCAGAGCGATATCGGCCTTCGACGGCAGTCCCGCCTCATTCCCCAGATGCTGCACCTTGAAGGCCGAGGCCGCGCGGGCGAAGTCGAAATGCTCGCTCCAGGGCGCGTCGGGCCGCTCGAGAAAGGAGGCGCAATAGGCGCCGTGGAAGACGTCGCCCGCGCCTGAAGTGTCGACGATTCGCTCGGACGGCACCTGCAGCGCCGGCTGCCGCTGCGCGGCGCCGCCATTTTCACTCCATAAGAGCCCGCGCGCGCCATCGGTGACGCCCGCGACGCGCACGCCCTTGCGCGCGAGAAACTCCAGCATCTCGCCTTCGGAAAGCTCCATCTTGCGGCAGAGGTCCATCGCCACGATCGCGACGTCCACAAAATCGAGGAGCTCCAGAAGATGCGGACGCAGCGCGCCGCCGTCGAGCGAGACGAGAACGCCCTTCTCCCGCGCCGCCTTCGCATAATGCAGCGCCGCGTCGGGCATGTGTCCGTCGAGATGCAGCAGCCGCGCCGTCGAAATGTCGAGGCGCGGAAAATCCTGAAGATAATGGTCGTCGCGCGCCCGCAGGATGGAGCGTTGCCCTTCATGCGGAAAGACGAAGGAGAGAGAGGAGCGCGCAACCCGCCGCGTGTGCAGGCGAAGCCCGAAGGTCGCCGCCATGTCCTGGAACATATGCGCGAGCCAGTCGCGCGCCATCGGCACGAGAAGATCCGGCGGCGTTCCGAGCTTGGCGCAGCAGAAAGCGGCCGTCGCCGCATTGCCGCCGAAGGAGACCGCATAGTCCTGCGCGATCGATTTCTCGTCGCCCTGCGGCAGGCGGGGAGCCAGCATGGTCACGTCGATGTAGGAGTGGCCAATGAAGAGCGCTTCCAATGCGTCGTCCTTCGCTCGATCCGCGCCGCGCCGGCGCGGACGCATGTTGAGGGGTTAAGAATCTGCCATAGTCGTTTTGAGCTTTCGTGAAGCCGTCACGCTAGCGTTTTTCTTCGGGCTCCGTCTCGGCCGGCCAAGCGCCGGCGCTCTCCAACTCGTCGATCAGCGTGTTGAAGTCGCGCGCCTCTCGGAAGTCGCGATAGACGGAGGCGAAGCGCACATAGGCGACAGGGTCGAGCGCCCGCAGGCCCTCGATGACGAGCTCGCCGATGCGCGCGCTCTCGACCTCGGATTCGCCGGAACTCTCCAGCTGGCGCACGATGCCGTTGACCATGCGCTCGACGCGCTCGGGCTCGACCGGGCGCTTGCGCAGCGCGATCTCGAGCGAGCGCATGAGCTTCTCGCGATCGAAAGGCGTGCGCCGCCCGGATTTCTTGACGACGACGAGCTCGCGCAGCTGCACGCGCTCGAAGGTCGTGAAACGGCCGCCGCAATCGGGACAGACGCGCCGGCGCCGGATCGCCGAATTGTCCTCGGCGGGACGCGAGTCCTTCACCTGCGTGTCGGGCGAGCTGCAATAGGGACAGCGCATGGCTGCGTCTTCCTGCCGGGATGGGCCTGCTTACCCATCGCGGCGGGCGACGGCAAGGCGTCACCCGGCCGAGCGAGGCGCTTCGGCCGCCTCGCCTACGGCCTCTCGGTCATCGCGGCTTGTACCAGGGCACGAACAGCCCAAAAAGACCCGACAGGACCCCGAAGACAACCGTCACCGAGATGATGATCGGGATCTCCGAGGTTCCCCAGAGCGCGAGGACGAATCCCAAGACGGCGCCCGCCAGAGCGCAGATGATCACGCTCGGGCCAATCTCGAACTCGGGGAAGGCCACCCCATGATATTTTTCCGGCTCTTTGCCCGATGCGTCCGGATCGCTCTTTTTCGATGGGTCGTACGTCATGTGGAGCTCCTCGAGCTCTCCCGTCGCCGCGACGCGTTACCTAGGGTCGCCGAGCCCAACGTCGAGCCTGTGGCGGCGCGCGCGCCAATTCGGCGTCGAGAACCCGCCGCCGACGATGAAACGATCGGCCAGCGAGGCGCCGAAATGCTGGACGAGATTGTAGCAGATGATCGGCAGCATCACGCCCGGATGATCGGGAAGCTCCAGTGAGGCGAGAACCAATCCCGCCCCATTGTTGTTCATGCCCAGCCCAAACATCAGCGACGCCATGGCGTTGCGCTCCGCGCGAAAGGCCCGCGAAAGCAGATAGCCAGCCGCGAACATCGAGAAGCATAGGGCGACCACGACGCCCACCATGACGGCGAGATAATCGAAATCGGGCTGAGCAACGAGGCTCGGCAGGCTTAGCGAAGCGTTCGAATAGTTCAGCAGCAGCAAGACCACGGAATTGATGATCTTCAGATAGGGAGAAAGTGAAGCCGCTCGACGCTCTCCAAGCATTTTATGGGTCGCGATCCCAAGCAAAGACGGTAGGATGACCCAAACTCCGAGGAAGGAGCCAGCGCTGCTTTGGGCCAGCTCGTGCAGGTCTTCGGAATAGTCGCCGGTTGTGAGGAAACCTGCGGCGTGCAGCGCTAGCGGCGAAAGAATCGGACTGCATAAGGTGGACAGCAGGATCAGGCCGAGGCTCAAGGCGAGGTTGCCATTGGCGTTTTGCGCCCAGGCGGTCGAGGCCCCGGCGATCGGCATGGAGGCGACTAGGGCCAGACCGGCGAGAATTTGCTGCGTCTCGTCGGCGTTGCTCCAGGACGCCAACAGGAGGCTAACGCTGGCAATGAAGGCCAGCGGCGCGCCGACATTCGTGGCCGCGCCAGCGAGCAGCAACGCCGGTTTGCGCAGAAGGCTCGATAACTCCGCGGTCCTGACCCCAAGCCCCGCGTTGAAGAGAAGAAAGGCCAGCATCAACGGCGGCATCGAAACCGCGATTTTGCCTTGCGGCAGGCTGAGCGAGCCAAGCTCGGCACTGCGGAAGTAGAGGCCGAGTCCGGGAAACACGGCAGCGAGCACGTAGGACGAAACGATCAGCCAGATAAAGTAACGATGGATGGCGTGCTGGAGCCCCGCCGCGGCGTGGGCAACGCTCATGCCGTTCGCCTCCTTCGGCAAAGTTTCGCGAGAGTCTCCGGTCCTCCCGCGTCTCATCCCGTGCGAGTCGGACGCGCCCTCCCCTTGTCTCCGAAGGAGGGCGCGAGCTTCATCAAT
>CAWCTS010000011.1:0-116583 GCA_963798515.1 uncultured Alphaproteobacteria bacterium | reverse complement strand
GACAGTCCGCCGCGCCGCAATCTGCTCCTGCGTGGCGAAGGCCGGCGGCGGCCGGCGTCCGTGAGCGAGGCGATTCAGAGCGCCTTTCCTTTCCCTGCGCTCCCGTGACAAGGTCATGACAGCGTGGGACTCTCGTTCCGGCCGCCGCCCCTTGGCGCAGCGGTCCCGCGGCGCGATCCGTCTCGCCGGAGGCGTTCCCGCGCGCGTCATAGAGGCAGCGCCCGCCACGAGCAAGCGAGAGCAGTGGATCGCGCTTCGGCGCTCTTTCCGACTCTCTTGCCGCCCCAACGTCGGCCTTGCCCGAGGGCGCGAATGGGAGCATGATTGCGGTTAATTAAGAGCTTGGTCAGATCGGATTAAGAACGAATGAGCCAAGATGTGACGTTAGGCTTCGAGGGGTTGCTACTTGAGGACGCGGGTGCGCCGAGCGCCGCGGAAGCCGAATGGTGGTATCTTATTGGAAGCCGCCAAATCGGGCCCGTGACAAAATCTGAAGTCGTGGATCAAATTGCTTCTCTTCGCCTCTCGCCGAACTCATTGATCTGGCGCAACGGCCTCGACGTCTGGGTAAAGCTAATTGAACTGGATGAGTTTTCTGAGTCGCTTCGCCTGAGAGCCCAGACTGAGCGGCAAGCTTCGACCGTCCAGGCGGCGAGAGCCGCCGCTCCGCTCCAAGCTGACAGAGTTGTCTCTTCTGCGGGGGCGCCCAGGCGGGAAGGGCTCACCGAAGCGGCGAATGTCGCCGGGTCGCAAGTGACGCAACCCGGCGCCGACCTATCCAAACCCGAAATTGCTGCTCCCGCCCCGCCAAGTGAATGTCCCGTTTCGCGGGCGTTCGCGTCGCCCGCGGAGAGGAAAGAAGCTGCGGAGGTTCACGACATCCCTTCCCCGCACGAAAAAGCGACCCTGCTTCCCGGTTCGGAGGGGGAGCATAAGCTCCAGGAAAAATACGATTCAAAGTCACGTGCGATCAATTTTTATGAAAAGCAGATGCTGAACTATTTGGCTCCGCGCATGAAGGAGTTCATAGCGCGTCAGGAGTTTCTCTTTGTCGCCACTGCCGACCGCCACGGAGAATGCGATTGCACATCGAAGTTCGGAAAGCCCGGATTTATTCGGGTTCTCAGCGATAATTACCTGATGTATCCGGAATATCGGGGTAACGGCGTGTATGCGAACAGCGGGAATATGAGCGAAAACCCGCACATCGCGATGCTGATGATCGATTTTACCCGCGATACGATCGGCTTACACGTAAACGGCAAAGTGCGCGTCGTCGAGAATGACGAGCTACAGCACTATGCTGACAATTTGCCGGAAGATGTTCTAGAGGAAATGAAATTGGAGGGGAAAAAACGCCCCGAACGCTGGGTCATGGTCGAAGTAGAGGAAGCCTATATTCAGTGCTCCAAGCATATCCCGCTGCTGAAAAAGGCGGACAAGGCCATCGAGTGGGGCACTGACAATGTCGCCGCCAAAGGCGGTGATTACTTCCAGCTTCTCGATATCCCGCTTTACGACCGTATCGGCGGCGATAAAGCCATGGACGTTGTTGTCGATTTATTCTATCGCAAAGTGCTGGAGGACGATGTGGTCGGCAAGTTCTTCGCCGATGTCGATATGGAAGGTCAGAGGCTCAAGCAAAAAAACTTCCTCTGCATGGCCTTCGGCGGGCCATATCAATTTTCGGGAACGGATTTGCGCAACACCCATCGCCGATTAGTGGAGAAGATGGGCCTATCCGATGCGCACTTCGATCGCGTTTTGGAAATATTTAAAGAATCTCTATTGGAATTGAATGTTTCTGAGAAAGAGCTCAATGGTATGACTGAAATTCTCGAGAGCGCTCGGTCAGACGTCCTCAATCGCTGAAACCCCTAGTCGGGGCGCGGTCGTGCAGCCTCCCCAATGGGTAGGTGGTCATGACTGCGACGCCGCGAGCGTGTTCATGGACTGGGGCGGCTGCCTCATCTCAAACGGACGCCTTGGAAGACCTCCGTCATGAAATCGCTGTGGCTTAACATCGGGAGAAATCAACGTGGCCGATCCCCGTGCTCCTGACAATGATTTCTGGCGGCGCGCATTCTTCGCGGACCGGCAAGAGACGCACGGCTTGTCCCGGCAAAAGCACGACGTCGCCGAACTGAGTCCGACCCTGCCAAGGGACCTTTGGCTGCAACGTCTGTTTCGAGGCGCGCCGATCGACGCCAACCCCGGTGACAAAATGACTGTCCTCAAGGGCGGTCTCGTCGTTCACGAGATTCCCCTGATCCAGATGGGACGGGAGACAGTCATCGGGCGGCATCCGAGCGCCGATCTTCAGCTCGAATCCTTCAAGCTCGCCATGTTTCACGTGGCCATTCTCCAGCGCGGCGGAAAATACTATGTCGAAGGATTGGATTTGGAGAGTGGCGTCCTGTTGGACCGCAAGAAATTAAAGCCAAACATCCCTGTCCAATTGTACGATGGCGCCCAGCTCGACCTTCCTGGTTTTCGGCTAGAATTCGCAATCGCCGATTCGCCCCTACCGGTGGATGGACCTGTCTTTGCGACAGAGGAGCTGGATGAGATACCCAGTTTCTTCTACTCGCCACCCCCGCCGCCCGCCAGTCCCTTGCTCGTTGACCTGATCGAAAAACGGGAGCAGCTCTCCGTATGGAGCCAAGGCGTCACCTCGCTTAAAGTTGTCGATATTATCGAGGAAACGCATGACGCCAAGACTTTCTGTTTGGTGGGAGAAAAGCCGCTGTTGTTCTCCTATCATCCTGGTCAGTTCATAACCTTCATTCTGAATATAGATGGACAGGAGGTAAAGCGGTCCTACAGCATGTCATCGAGTCCGTCTCGGCCTCATCTTCTCGAAATTACCATCAAGCGCGTGCCTGGCGGCCTGGTGTCGAACTGGTTTTATGAGCGGGTCAAGCTGGGAGACAGCCTGACAGTCAAAGGTCCATCTGGGAAGTTCACTTGCTTTAACTATCCGTCCCGCAAAATTCTCTTTATCGGCGCCGGGAGCGGCATAACTCCCATCGTCTCCATGAGCCGCTGGATCGCCGATACGGGCTCCGATGTCGATGTTAAGTTACTCGCGTCTTTCAAATCGCCAGCGGATATAATTTTCAGAAAGGAGTTCGAATTATGGGCCGCCCGGAAACGCAATTTCCAGGTGGCGATCTCCCTGACGTCGAACTGGCACGGCACGGATTATTGGACCGGATTCACAGGGCGGATCAATGAGCACATGCTGAACGTTTTCGCACCGGACCTGCGTGAGCGCCACGTCTTCATGTGTGGCCCCGAACCGTTTAGCGACAGTGTCACGAGGCTTCTGCGGGACATGGGCTTCAATTTGGCCAACCTGCACACGGAAAGTTTCGGGTCGGGACGCTCGGCGCAAGGCTCCAAGGCCGGTGGCAAGACATTGGAGCTGAAAGGCGATCTACATAAGGTAACCTTCGCGAAATCTGGGATCACCGTCGATTGCGACGAACACGTCTCGCTCCTGGAATTGGCGGAAGCGACCGGCATCGAGATCGAATACAGCTGCCGCTCCGGAAGCTGCGGCGCGTGTGAGGTGAAGTGTAAAGGCGACACCAAAGCCAGCGAGGAGTGCGAGATCGACGCTAGAACCAGGGCCGCCGGCTTCATCTATGCCTGCTGCACTCGCGCAGTGGGCGATTTGGAATTGGATGCATGACTGTGACCGTCGGCGCTCGCGCGCGGCTATGATGTCCTCAGCGGGTCAAGCTCGCGGTTGGATGCAAAATCTCGCGGCCTCCAATTCATTGGCGAAATCGCGTCGTCGATTGGCGAAGAATGGCGTTCGCAGCCATGCCGCAATCTGAGAGATTTAAGTTCGAACCTATTTCGGGAAGTCCAAACTCCGGGAGAAACGCAATGAGCGTCGACAACAATGTGCCTCTCGTCAAGGAAATGAACTTGTCTCTGCGTCCGACTCTCGTGCTCTGCACGATTGGCGGGGGGATTCTGGGCTTCATCCTGGCGAAGTGGGGCGTCTCGGACAACTACCAGCTTATCGCTTCGGTGACTTTCGTTTTCGCCGTGCTCACCTGTCTCTTCTCGACCTTCATCTGAACTCCCAAGGCCCCAGCCCGCGCATGCCCGAGAGAGAGCGCGTTCGACCTCGTCGGACGCGCTCTTTCTTTGATGAGGGAAAAGCCGTGGCTGCGCTCACCCTCCCACGCCGAAAGCGGCGAGCGCCGCCATATAGACGATCTCGCTCGCCGTCGCGCCGAGCGGCACGATCTGGATCGATTCGTCGAGCCCTACGATCAGCGGCCCGAGCACGGTTGCGCCGCCGAGCTCTTGCAGCATCTTCGTGGAGATCGCCGCCGAGTGGAAGGCCGGCATGACCAGCACATTCGCCGTGTCCTTCAAGCGGCAGAAAGGATAGGCGGTCATGAGCTGTCGGTTCAGCGCGATGTCGGCGCCCATCTCGCCGTCGTAAGCGAAATCTACCTTGCGCTTGTCGAGAATCTTCACCGCCTCGTGCACGCGCGCGGTGCGCTCGCCCGGAGGATGGCCGAAGGTCGAGAAGGCGAGCATCGCGACGCGCGGATCGATGCCGATGCGCTTGGCGAAGCGCGCCGCTTCCATGGCGATCTCGGCGAGATCTGCGGCTTCCGGCATTTCGGTGATCGCCGTGTCGGCGACGACGACGACGCGGCCATTGGCGAGCACGAGCGAGGCGCCGATCAGCCGTCGGCCCGGCTTCGGATCGACGACGCGGCGCACATCCTCGAGCGCGCTGGAGAAATTGCGCGTGACGCCGGTGACCATCGCATCCGCGTCGCCCTTGGCGACCATCGCCGCGGCGAAATGATTGCGGTCGTTGTTGACGAGCCTCTGGCAGTCGCGAAACAGATAGCCCTTGCGCTGCAACCGCGCATAGAGCATCTGCGCGTAATCAGCATTGCGCGAGGAGAGTTTCGCATTGTGAATCTCGAGCTTGTCGCCGAGCTCGAGACCGGCGGCGGCGGCCGTTGCGGCGACGCGCGCCTCGCGGCCCACGAGGATGGCGCGCCCGAGGCCCTCATTGACGAAAGCGAGGGCGGCGCGAATGACCTGCTCTTCCTCGCCTTCCGCGAAGACGACGCGCTTGGGCTCGCCGCGCACCCGATCGAAGATCGTCTGCATCAGCGCCGCGACGGGATCGCGCCGCGCCGAAAGCTCGGCGCGATAGGCCTTCATGTCGACGATGGGCCGGCGCGCGACCCCCGTGTCCATCGCGGCTTTCGCCACGGCCGGCGGCACGATGGAGATGAGCCGAGGATCGAAAGGCGCGGGGATCAGATAGTCGCGCCCGAAGCGCGGACGTGCGCCGCGATAGGCGCTCGCGACCTCGTCGGGCACGTCCTCGCGCGCGAGCTGCGCCAAGGCCTTGGCCGCGGCGATCTTCATCTCCATGTTGATCGTCTTGGCGCGCACGTCGAGCGCGCCGCGGAAGATGTAAGGGAAACCCAAGACGTTGTTGATCTGGTTTGGATAGTCCGAGCGTCCTGTCGCGACGATCGCGTCGGGACGCGCCGCATGCGCGTCTTCCGGCGAAATTTCCGGATCGGGGTTGGCCATGGCGAAGACGATCGGGTCCTTCGCCATTGCGCGCAGCATGGCGGGGGTCAGCGCGCCCTTGACCGAGAGACCGTAGAAGATGTCGGCGCCTTCCAAAGCGTCAGCCAGCGTGCGCGCCGTCGTCTCGACCGCATGCGCGCTTTTCCATTGATTCATGCCCTCGGTTCGGCCGCGATAGACGACGCCCTTCGTGTCGCAGAGCGTCACATTGGCGGCGTTGAAGCCAAGCGCTTTCGCAAGGTCGAGGCAGGCTACTCCCGCGGCGCCGGCGCCGTTGCAGACGAGCCGCGCCTGGCGGATGTCGCGTCCGGTGAGCGCCAGCGCGTTCAAGAGGCCCGCCGCCGAAATGATCGCCGTGCCGTGCTGATCGTCGTGGAAGACGGGGATATCCATCAATTCGCGCAGGCGCTCCTCGATGACGAAGCACTCCGGCGCCTTGATGTCCTCGAGATTGATGCCGCCGAAGGAGGGGCCGAGATATCGCACGGCGGCGATGAACTCCTCGATCTCATGCGTGTCGACCTCGAGATCGATCGAATCGATGTCGGCGAAGCGTTTGAACAGCGCGGCTTTGCCCTCCATGACCGGCTTTGCGGCGAGAGCGCCCAGATCGCCAAGCCCGAGAATCGCGGTGCCGTTGGTGATCACGGCGACCATGTTGCCCTTGGCGGTGTAATCGTAAGCCGCCGAGGGGTCGCGCGCGATGGCCATGACCGGCGCGGCGACGCCGGGCGAATAGGCGAGGGAGAGATCGCGCTGCGTCGCCATCGGCTTTGTCGCGACGATCTCGAGCTTGCCGGGGCGTCCGCGCGAGTGGAAGAGCAACGCTTCCTTGTCTGTGAAAACCGGCCGCTCTTGACCCGATGGTTTGTCGTCCGCCATCTGCGGGCCTCTCCCATACGAAGTTTTGTAACACTGCGTGGGTATAGGCGGCGCGCCGGCGCGGTGGCAAGGATTGGATCTCGCGGCGATAGCGATTGCGCGAGAAATGCGCCTCCGCTCATCGCTGCGGTCCGCTGTTGCGGCGTCGGCTTGCGAAGAGCGGGGCTCTCGGCCTCGCCCCACGCGTTCACAATCGCGTTTTTGTGCTTGTGCGAAACCGCTTTCGCGGGCAGAGTCCGCCCCGCTCTCTGGCCGGCGCGCCGCGCGACGGTCGACCAAGGGGCCCGGAGGAAACGATGAGTTCAACAGCGACGAAACCCAGCGCCTTTCAACGTTTTTGGAATCTCGACTGGAAGCTCAAGATTTTGGTTGTGGCGATTCTTCCGATCGCGCTGTTTCTGGCCGGGCTGCTGCTTCTCGACTCCTTCAATTATGCGGTCGGCGAGCGCGCAGGCGTGATCTCGAAGCTTTCGCGGAAAGGCATCGCCTGCTGGACCTGGGAGGGTCAGCTGGCGCAGCCGAACTTCTCGCGATCGAGCGCGCTCGGGACTGGAAAAAACTCGGCGGTCGACAACACCTTCGATTTCTCCGTGCCGGATCCCGAGGCGCGCAAGCAGCTCGAGAACATCCCCCCGGGCAGTTCCGTTTCGCTGCAATATAACCAGAAGCTCTTCGTGCTCGACTTGCCGCTGCCGCTCATGTGCCGCCGGCGCACGCAGTTCGAGGTTACGGGAGTGCGGCTCGCGCCCGCCCTCTCGCCGGAGCAGATCCCCGTCAGGCCGCCGGAGCCGTAATAACGCCCTGCGAAGCGCCTTGCCGCACGCCAGAGAGGGTCGGAGGGGCTCTGAGCCGTATCCTCGTCTCTGGCGTGTTTATGCTGTCGGCGGCCCTTGCGCAGACGCCCGTCGCGCCGGAGAGCGGGCCATGCTCGCTCGCCAAGGCGGAGCCGGCGACGGTCGCCAGCGTGTCCTCCAACTTCGGTCTCCTTCTTGCCGACGGTCGTCGAGCGAGCCTCGCCGGGCTCGAGTTTCCGCGTTCCGTCGGAGCGGCGCGCGATGCGGCGCTGACCCGGCTGATCGCCTGGCTCGAGGGGGCCCAAGTCTTTGTCGAGCCGCTCGCGACCGCGCCCGACCGCTGGGGAAATCTGCCGGCGCAGGTGATTGCGGCCTCGAGCGAAAAGCCTTCTGCCCCGCTCGTTTCGGTCGGCGTCGCGCTGCTCGGGGAGGGGCTCGCCCGTTACCGGCCCGACCGCGCCGTCGCGCCCTGCGCCAAAGCCTTTCTCCAGGCGGAGGCGCGCCCGCGCGCGCAGCAGGCCGGAGCTTGGGCGGAGGATCCGGAGATCGACGCGTCAACCGCCTCGGAAGCGACGCTGGAGGCGCTCGCGGACAAGAAGGGGATGACGGTGCTCGCCGGCAGGGTCGCCTCCATCGGCGAGACGACGGGCGCGATGTATCTGAATTTCGGTAAAAATCGCGGCCGCGAGGCCTGCGCCGTGATTTCGCGGAAGAATATGCCTATATTCTTGGCTCAGGGATGGATTCTCCGTTCGCTGCTCGGCCGGCGAATCCGCATCCGCGGCTTGATCGAGACCAATAACGGACCGAGGATTGAGATTTCGAGCCCCGCGGAGATCGAGCTCCTTGGCGACACCCCCGAGAACTGATGCTCCACGCGCAGGCGGCGCGGCGGCGGGAAGGAGGCTTGGCTTTCGCCCTTTCATGGCGGTCCTTGCAGCGCTCGCCGTTACCGGCTGCGCGGAGCTCGAACGGCAGGGGCAGCTGTTTTCGCCCACCGCTCCGGTCGCGCCCGCCGCCGGCGGCGCCAGTCGCGAGACGGTTCCCGTCGATGAGTTCGTCGAGCAATTCGGCGGCGTGTACCGCGCGCCAGTCACCGAGACCTATCTGAACCGCATCCTGCAACGGCTGGCGGCGGCGAGCGGCGGCCCCGGGCAGACCGCCTATAGGGTCACGATTCTCAACACGCCCGTTCCCAACGCCTATGCGCTTCCCTCGGGCAATCTCTACGTCACGCGGGGGCTTTTGGCGCTCGCCAATGACGCCTCGGAAGTCGCGGCGGTCATGGCGCATGAGATCGCCCATGTGACGGCGCGCCATCGCGCCTTGCGCGATGAGCGGCAGCGCGAGGCGGAAGTCATCGCCAAGGCCGCCGAGGCCCTAAAATCAGGGCAGAACCGCGAGGATGCGCGCATCCGCCAGAAGCTCTCCTTCGCCAGCTTCTCGCGCCAGCAGGAGTTCGAAGCCGATGCGATGGGCGTCAAGGTCATCGCCGCCGCGGGCTTCGATCCCTATGGCGCCTCGCGCTTCCTGACGGCGCTCGGCCGCTCGACCGAGGAGCTGGCGGCGCTCAACGCCGAGAAAAAGTCCTCTTACGCTTCGGACATTCTCTCCGAGCATCCTTCGACGCCGGAACGCGTGTCCCGCGCCATCGCGGCGGCGCGCGCGATCAGCGCGCCGGGCTCCGGCGAGCGTGACCGCGCGGGCTATCTCGCGGCCATAGAGGGCGTGGCCTTCGGGGGCGATCCGGCGACAGGCTTCGTTCAAGGAGGCCGCTACACCCACGGCGGGCTGCGCTTCACCCTGACCGCGCCGGACGGCTTCGTGCTCAAGAATTCCGCCGAATCGCTGCGGGGCGTGGGCGACCATGACGATGAGGTCCTCTATCTCGACTGGGTCGAGGCGCAGCCGGGCGTCTCGGCGAAGAGCTATCTGACCTCGGGCGGATGGATCCAGGGCCTGATGCGCTCCTCGCTCAAAGCAACGGAGATAAATGGGCTCAAGGTCGTCACGGCGAACGCCCGCGCCGGCGAATTCAACTTTCGCGTGGCGGTTTTCGAGCACAACGGCCGGCTTTTTCGATTGCTTTTCGCCGTGCGTTCGCTGACCGACGAAACGCAAAAGCGCTTCGACGCCTCGATCGCCTCCTTCCGCCCTCTCTCCGCGGAGGAGGTCGCCGCTTTGCGAAGTCCGAGGCTCTCGATCGTCGCCGCCGCGCCGGGCGATTCGATCGAAACCATGGCGCGACGCATGGCCTCGGCCAATCCGCCTGCGGAATACTTTCGGCTAATCAACGGCCTCGACAAGGATCAGCCGCTTAGCCTCGGCGAATATTACAAGATTGTAATCGAATGAATTTCGCGGCCCAGGCGGAACCAAACGGGTAAGCGCGGGGTTATGGGATTTAGAATGGTAGTAATACGAAGCCCCGTGCGGCGAGCCTCTTCCCTGCGTGATCGCGGTGAGGCTCGGCGAAGGAGATGGCTATGGCTTATATGCCAGGAATAAGCCGCGACGTCCTGAAGGCTGCTACCTCTGCCCCCTTTCTGGAGCGCGAAGAAGAACGAAATCTCGCGTTGGCTTGGCGAGACAAGCACGATCAGAACGCCCTGCACCGTCTAACGGCCGCCCATATGCGGCTCGTCATCGCCATAGCGGCGCGCTTTCGCCACTATGGGCTCGCCGCGGCCGATCTCGTCCAGGAGGGGCACATCGGACTTCTTGAGGCGGCTGCCCGCTTCGAGCCGGAGCGCGACGTGCGCTTCTCCACCTATGCGACCTGGTGGATCCGGGCGTCGATCCAGGACTATGTGCTGCGCAACTGGTCGATCGTGCGCGGCGGCACCAGCTCGGCCCAAAAGGCCCTGTTCTTCAACCTCAGACGCCTGCGGGCGCGTCTCGCGCAAGGGAGCGGAGCCGCGCATTGCGCCGATCCGCTGCAGAGCATCGCCGACGCGCTAAAGCTTCCGCGAGCGGACGTCGAGCTCATGGACTCGCGCTTGGGGGGCGGCGACGCCTCGCTCAACGCGCAGATGATCTCGGATGATTCGAACGCCACCGAGAGGATGGACTTCCTCGTGGACGACGGCCCTCTGCCCGATGAGATCGTGGAGGAGAGAGTGGACCAGGACCGGCGCGCGCGCTGGCTCACGGACGCGCTCGCCGTGCTCAACGAGCGGGAACTGCGCATTCTCAAAGAGCGGCGTTTGAACGATTCGGTCGTCACGCTGGAGGCGCTCGGCGAATTGCTTGGGATATCCAAGGAGCGCGTTCGCCAGATCGAAAATCGGGCGCTCGGCAAGCTGCGGCGCGCGCTCGCGGTTCACCAGGAGGACGACGGGACGCCACTCGGCTAGAGCCCCGCGGCCTTTGAAAACAAAAAGCCCGGCTTTGAGGCCGGGCTTTCTGCGTTGAGGCTTCAGGAGGCTGAGAAAGCCTCGATACGATCAGAACTTGGCCAGCACCGGAGCGGGAGCCGCCCAGTTGAAGTGATAGTTCACGCCAGCGCGCACGATGTTGACCTGCGGATGGAGGTTATAGCCGTAGTTCCAACCCCAGCCGCCCGTCATTCCGCCGCTGCTGAGATCGGCATAGAGATATTCGGCCTTGATCGAGATGTGCGGCGCGACCATCCACTCCAGGCCGCCGCCGGCGGTCCAGCCGGTGCGGGTGTTGTTGTAGTTCCCCGCATAGACGCCGCCGTAGGCGAAGCCGGCCGTGCCGTAGACGAGCAGCGAGGGCGTGAAGAGCCAGCCGGCCCGGCCGCGAACCGTGCCGATCCAGTCGAGACCCACATGGCCGCCGCCGATCGAGACGAGCGGGAAGAGGAGGCTGCTGCCGCCGATGCCGGAGAAGGGCGACGCATAGACGGGAGCGGAAGCCGACTTGTCGTTGTTGCCGATGCTCGATCCCTGGAAATCAGCCTCGGCGCCGACCACGATCGACGGATTGAACTGGAAATTGTAGCCGATCTGTCCGCCGCCGACGACGCCGCCATTCGTGCCCGAGTTGTTGGCGCTGGCAGGCAGGAAGAACAGATTCGGGGCGCCCGCGCCGACCGGCGTGACGCCGAGGGGGAAGGCCGGGTCATAATAGATGTTTGAGACGTTGTTGGCGCTGCTGGAGTTCCAGCCGCCGCCAATGTTCAGACCGGCGTAGAAGCCCGTCCAGGTCATCGGGGGCGGCGGCGGCTCGACGAGCGGCGCCTTGCGATAGGGGAGATCGGCCGCGAGCGCGGAGCCCATGCCCATCGCCAGCGCGAGGGCGGAAATTGCAGCAATCTTTTTCATGTTCGCCTCCAGAGAGGAACCGTTGGTAAATCGCGATCGTTTTGAGCGCGGACGCCGGGACGACTTCGAAAAGGAGGATGCAGGGTAGGCGATCCGATTTCAATAAAGAAAGCAGCCCGTCTGATGCTTTCTCGGACAGTGTGCTATATTTGCAACAGAGTTGTGGTATTTTTGCAACAATCCTGGGTCCGGACTGCTGTGTCTCAGATCTTTGTATTAATAAGCAAAAAGCCCGGCTCAAGGCCGGGCTTTCTGTTGGTCAGGCTTTTGGAGCCGATCAATATTTGGCGAGAACCGGAGCGGGAGCCGCCCAGTTGAAGTGATAGTTCACGCCAGCGCGGACGATGTTGACCTCTGGGTGGAAGTGGTAGCCGTAGTTCCAGCCCCAGCCGCCCGTGACTCCGCCGCTGCTGAGATCCATATACAGATACTCGACCTTCGCCGACCAGTTGGGGGCGAACATCCACTCCAGACCGCCGCCGGCGGTCCAACCGGTGCGGGTGTTGCTCTGCCCCCAGGCCTGGACGCCGCCATAGGCGAAGCCCGCCGTGCCGTAGACGAGCAGGGTGGGGGTGAACAGCCAGCCGGCGCGGCCGCGCACGGTGCCGAACCAGTCAAGGCTCAGCTTTCCGCCGTTGATCGCCGCCACCGGAACGAGCACGCCGTTGTAGGCGAAGTTGGGATAGATGCTGCTGGCGAAGGGCGACGCATAGAAGTTGTAGCCGTTGCCGGGGCCGTTGCCGCCCAAGCTCGAGCCATCGAAGTCAGCTTCTGCGCCGACCACGATCGACGGGTTGAACTGGAAGTTGTAGCCGACCTGCAGGCCGCCGACGACGCCGCCGGCCGAACTGGTCTGGTTGCCGTTGGGCAGGAAGAACAGGTTGGGCGCCCAACCGATGTTGGAGAGTCCCGGTCCGATGCTTTTGCCGAACTGGTAGTTCGGATCCCAATAAGCGGAGACTTCGTTGTTGCCGTTATTGGAGTTCCAGCCGCCGCCGAGGTTCAGACCGGCGTAGAAGCCGTTCCAGGTCAGCGGGGGCGGCGGGGGAACGTAGGCCGGGGGGGCCTTGCGCGACGGAAGGTCCGCCGCGAAAGCCGACGCGGTCAGCGCGAGGCTGAGCGCGGTCGCGGAAAGGAGGATCTTTTTCATGGCTCTGTGCTCTTTCTCTCTTCTCGATAGAAGACCGAGACCCGACCCGCTCGGGGCGCAGAATATTCCGCGACCTTCATGAGCCTCGAGACGCCCGCCTGCTCCTGCGGGGCCTCTCGCTTCCGCCCCCGGGGAGGGAGACGTCGCGAACCTGCGGCCAATTTCGCGAAATGAGGGAAATCCTCACACGCGACGTTTTCGCGCTTTCTGGACCGACCGGTCTCGCCCCTTGCGAAGGCTCGACGAGCGGAACGCTCGCGCGCTCCAGTCCCAAAGCTTCCGGATTTAAGGGTCAGAGCGACTGAGTCTGCAAGGCTCGAGGCCGTGTTTTCGAGGGATTCGAGCAGGAATGACGTCGTTTTTCCGCGGGCTGTTGCATGTGCGCAACACTTTTCGCCCTTAGAGGCAGGCCTCGCAAAGTTGACTAATGCTTCGTTAAGCCATCCGAAGCGGCCCGCGCCTGAAAGAACCCCGGCGCGGAGCCGGGCTCTCGAAATTCGCTACAGCGCCTTGCAAGAACATCCGGCTCACTCGGCCGGGGGCGTCTCGCCTGCGACTTGCGGCAACTCCCGCACGACGCGTCTGGCGTCCCACCATTGGGCGAGCATGCGCCACCAGGGATCCCCGACATGCAGATGCGCGCGCAAAGGCGTCTTGGTGATGGCGAGAACGAGCCCGATGCTGAAGAGACACCAGACGGCCGGCCATTCGGTGATGTCGTTTGTCGTTTGCGCCGCGAGCCAAGGGCCGGCGACCCAGGAAAAGAGCGTGAAGCGCCAGCTGCCGATCAGCGCCGGGATGAAGAAGGCCGTGATCGGATAGGAGAAGAATCCGCGTCCAAGATAGGGATTATCTGTCAGACTGTTGCCGATGCCGTTGGCCGGCAGATGCCAGGCGATGTGCCACTCGCCGCGCACCGTGCAAAGCACGTCGCCGCACAACGGCCGCCCGATTTGGCAATGGCCGGCCCATGCGAAGGGATAGAGCTGCACGATCATGAAGATCGCGCTCGCGAAGCAAGCCGCGAACACCCAGGGCGCAACCTTTCGCGCGGCGTCCTTCGGCATGAAATACAGCGCGACCGCATTGATGAAGAAAGGCTGGAAGGCGATGTGCAGATAGCCGAATAACGTCATCATCTGGTTGACGGGCGACTCGCATTGGCCGAGCACCGAATAGCTTACGGCCTGCAACGCCTCCATGCTCGCGAAGTAGAGGAGGCAAACCCAGAGAGCCATCGGTTCTGGATTACGCTTCAACGCCGAATAGGCAGCTCCGCCAATGCCCACCGTCGCCAGTACGGTCGACGCCTCCCCACTCCAGCACATGATCCTGCCCGTTTCCTTTTTCGTTTTTCGATTCGGATACACGATAATCCGCCGGCGTCAAAGCGTGACCCGGCGTCGCAAGCCCCAACAGCTTAACGCGGATTTAAGGCGCTCGGGCCAGCATCCGGACGCCTTCCGCCCGAGCTTTCGCCCCGAGGCGGAGGGCGTCGTTCCTGAGGCTGGACAGGGCATGCAACGAAATTCTTCCCTGCTTGCGCCCAGCGGGGGCGAGGGGACCAAGGTCCCCGCTTGCGTTGCGGGCGTAGAGGCGGACCCCGCGCCTGCGCGCCTGCGCTTTTCTGTCGCAGGAGGGCAGGCGTTCACTTCCTTTCGGGGTGCGTTGGCGCTGGCGATCCTGGCCGGTTGCGCCCTGGGCTTCGAGCTCGGCTTGCGCGCAGGCGATCCGGGCCCGCTTGCCGGCGCGCGGAGCGCCGGAACCGCCGCCTGGCTCGACGCTGCGGGCGCCGCGGAAGTCGCGCGTCTTCGCGAGGACGTGCACAGCCTGCACGCGCAGATCGAGGCGCTTCGACATCTCGCCGAGACTTCTAGGGCGGGCGAGCGTCTGAAAGCGCTCGAGGCGTCGCACGAGGCCGGCGCCGCGCAGTCTCAACTTCTCGGCGCGACCGTGACGAAGCTCGGTCAGATCGAAACCCGGCTCGAGCGGCTGGAGCGCGCTCAGGCCGATCCGACGCCGACCGGCTCGATCAAGCGGCAAAAGCCCGGCGCGCCATAGGACTGTCATAAATCGCGCTCGCATTGGACGCCGCTCTCCGAGATGGTAAAGCGTCGCCGCGTCGCGCGCCGCGAGGCGGCGCGTTCTCCCGTGGTTATGACGGCCCTCGAGCGGACGTCTGGCCCCGTCTCTCTGGGACCCGGCAGGCTCTCGCATGACAATGGACCGCTACGCCAGCCTTGCTCGCAGCCATGTGAGGCTGCCGAATATTTGGGACGTCGCGGCTTTCGTGCTCGTGCTCGGCGTGCTCGTCGTGCTGAGCTACGGCGCGGGCGGAATGACCACGCCCCTGAGCGCGCCGCAGGCGACGGGCGTCTCCCTCGACTACCGCTATCTTCCTTACTACGGGCTGCGCACGACGCTGCGCATGTTCGCGGCCATTTGCGTCTCGCTCGTCTTCACCTTCACCTATGCGACCCTTGCAGCGAAAAGCCGTCGGGCCGAGCTGGCGTTGATACCCATCCTCGACGTGCTGCAATCCGTGCCGATCTTGGGATTCCTCTCCTTCACCGTGACCTTTTTTCTGAGGCTCTTTCCAGGCTCGACTCTCGGCGCGGAATGTGCGGCGATCTTCGTGATCTTCACGAGCCAGGCCTGGAACATGGCCTTCTCCTTCTACCAATCGCTGCGCAGCGTGCCGCGCGATCTCGAGGAAGTCGCGGCGAATTTCTCCCTCACGCCCTGGCAGAAGTTCTGGCAGCTCGAGACGCCCTTCGCCATGCCCGGCCTCATCTGGAACATGATGATGTCGATGTCGGGCGGCTGGTTTTTCGTCGTCGCGTCGGAGGCGATCGCCGTTGGCGACGTGAACATCCGTCTGCCGGGAATAGGCTCCTATCTCGCGCTCGCGATAGACGAGCGCCGCATCGACTGCGTGGCTGCGGCGGTCATCGCAGTGGCGCTGATCATTCTCGCCTATGATCAGCTGCTGTTTCGGCCCATCGTCGCCTTTGCCGACAAATTCCGCGTCGAGCTCACGGCGTCGCAGACGCCGGCCGATTCCTGGGTGCGCGACATCTTCTTGCGAACCCGCTGGTTGAGACGCGCGACGCGCCCGCTGACGCGGCTCTTGGAGGGCATCGCGCTGTTGCCGATGCGGCTTCCCGGCCTGCGCGGCCTGCGGGGGGAGGCCGATCCGCATAAAGAGCGGGTTCTCGACTTCGTGTGGTATGTGATCCTCATCGCCGCGGTCTGCGTGTCCTTCGGACTGACCATCGAGTTTCTGCGCACGAGCATAACCGCCGCCGAAGTTCTCCACGTGGCGCAGCTTACCTTCTACACCTTCCTGCGCGTCGCGGCCCTGATCGCGCTGACGACGCTCTTTTGGGTGCCGGTCGGCGTCTGGATCGGCCTGCGCCCGCAGATCGCCGAGAAAGTGCAGCCGCTCGCACAGTTTCTCGCGGCCTTTCCCGCGAACGTGCTGTTTCCCGTGGCGGTGATCGGCATTCTGCACTTCCATCTCAATCCGAACATCTGGCTTTCGGCGCTGATCGTCTTCGGCACGCAATGGTACATCGCCTTCAACGTGATCGCCGGCGCGAGCGCCTTCCCGAACGATCTTCGCGAGGTGGCGCAGAACTTCAATATCGGAGGCTTCACCTGGTGGAAGAGCGTGATCCTGCCCGCCATCTTCCCCTATTACGTCACGGGCGCGATCACGGCGTCTGGCGGCTCCTGGAACGCCTCTATCGTCGCAGAATATGTGAAATGGGGCGACGACCGCGTCACCGCCGAGGGCGTCGGCGCCTATATCGCGCAAGCGACCGAGATCGGCGACTATCCGAAAATCGTGCTGGGCGTCGCGGCGATGAGCATCGTCGTGATCCTGGTCAACCGCCTGTTCTGGCGCCGGCTCTCCGTTTTCGCGGAACGCCGGCTGAGACTGCTGTGAGGCTGATATGAACGACGCAATAGCGCCGCCGCTTCTCGTCATCGACGACGTCTCGCAAAACTACGGGCGCGGCGGCGAAAAGGGCGCGACCGTGCTCGACCACATCTCGCTGACGCTCAAGGAAGGCGAGATCGTCGGGCTGCTTGGGCGTTCGGGCTGCGGCAAGTCCACCCTGCTGCGCATCGTCTCCGGTCTCAATCATCCATCGGGCGGCGAGGTGCGCTATCGCGGCGAGAAGGTCACGGGACCCGTGGATGGCGTTGCGATGGTCTTCCAAAGCTTTGCGCTTTTTCCCTGGCTCACCGTGCTCGCCAATGTGGAGCTGGGGCTGCGGGCCAAGGGCGCGCCGCGCGAGGAGGCGCGAAAGCGCGCGCTGCAGGCGATCGACATCATCGGCCTCGACGGATTCGAGAGCGCTTATCCGAAGGAGATTTCCGGCGGCATGCGCCAGCGCGTCGGCTTCGCGCGCGCGCTCGTCGTCGCGCCGAGCATTCTCCTCATGGACGAACCCTTCTCGGCGCTCGACGTGCTGACCGCGGAGACGCTGCGCACCGATCTTCTCGACCTCTGGGTCGAAGGTCGGATGCCGATCAAGTCCATTCTGATGGTCACGCATAACATCGAGGAGGCGGTGCTGATGTGCGACCGCATCATCGTGCTCTCCTCCAATCCCGGCCGCATCGCCGCCGAGATCGGCGTCTCGATGCAGCATCCGCGCAATCGTCTCGATCCCGAGTTTCGCCAGCTCGTCGACCGCATCTATGCGCTGATGACGCGCCGCGCCGAAATGGCGAAAGCCGTGCCCGGCGCCTTCCCGGGCCTGGGGCTCGGCATGTCGCTGCCGACCGTCTCGACCAACACGCTCGCCGGCATGATCGAGGAAGTGGCCGCCGAGCCCTATAACGGCAAGGCCGATCTGCCGGCTCTGGCTGACAGCCTGCAGCTCGAGATCGACGATCTCTTCCCTGTCGCCGAGACCTTGCAGCTTCTGCGCTTCGCGGAGCTCGCCGAAGGCGACATCAAGCTGACCCCAGCCGGGCGGCGCTTCGCGGAGCTCGGTGTCGATCAGCGCAAGAGGCTCTTCGGCGATCATCTCCTGGCCTACGTGCCCCTGGCGCAGCGCATCCGCCGCGTGCTCGACGAACGCCCCTCGCATCACGCGCCCGCCACACGTTTCCGCGAGGAGCTTGAAGACTATATGAGCGAGGATTATGCCGAGACGACGCTGAAGAGCGTGACGACCTGGGGCCGCTACGGCGAAATCTTCGCCTATGACGAGGCGAGCCAGTCCTTCAACCTGGAAAACCCGCAATAGGCGCCGGCCGCCCCCGCGACTTTCTGCACGGGGGCGGGGCGGGGCGGATCAGACGCCCAGCACGCCGTTGATCTGGGCGAGCGTCGCTTTCTCCTTCTCGCTCACCTGCACGCCGCCGAAGCCGAGAAAGCCGCCTTCCGAGCCCGCCTCGGCCACGATCTGCGCGATGTGCGAAAGCCAATGCTTGAAAGCGCTCGAGTTGGCCGGCGCCTTGGCGTCGACGAGCCCCACGATGCGCTGCAACTCGCCGAGGGCGAGATCCTTCAGCTCCTCGGGCTTCGCGCCTTTCAGCAGCGCCGCCACACGGTCGCGGGCGCTGGCGCGGCCCTCCGAGGTGAAAAGGTCCTCGGCGACGGATTTGATCAATTCGTCGCTCGCGCTCGTCTTCGCGGCGGCGAGCTCCTTGGCGTTGGCCCAGCCCTCGGCGAGCGTGCCGAAAATGCCGCTCGGGTCAGCGGCGGTGATGGCGAAGCCCGCGAGAACCGGGCCCCCGAGCACTGTGTTCCATTCCTCTGCAGAAAAGTTGGTTTTGACGGCCATGACGCTCATCCCTTTGTGCCTAGTCGCCGCCGCACGTTGCGGACGGCTGTAATGCTCTTTCGACATCACGGTCGGTACATATGGCGGCGTGCGGAAAGCTCTACCCGAGCGGTGTCGACGAGAGGTCGCAGCCCATCAGGCGAGATAGAAGAGCAGCGCGCTGCCGGCCGCCGCTTGCCTCTCGTAGAAGGCGATCAAAGCCGCATAGCGCTCCAGCACGAAATCGAGCGCGAGGGCGTCCCGCCAGATGTCCGGATAGATCTTCGCCCGGGCCAAGCCCGCGGCGTCGTAGCGAGACCGCAAAGTTTCCGGCGGATGGGCGCGCATCCAGGCCAGCGCCTCCTTCAGCTGCTGCGCCGTGAGGATAAATACGGCGCCATAGCCATATGCGCTGCCCGCTATCTCCCGATCGCCGAAGAGCGGCGGACAGCCCTCCGCGCGCTCTCCGCATCGCACGCCGGTGAGCAGGAAGTGGATGGCGTCCCAAGCGGTGTCGACGTCGAAGCCTTGGTCGTCGTTCTCCGCTTCGTTGTCGAGCAGCGCGAGCAGGGCCTTCGGGTCGGACTGGACCGTTTCGAACTGGCGGGGCGTGACGGCCAGGAAGGATGCCAACATGCTCATGGAAGTTCTCCCCACGCCTCGCTCGAGAATTTGTCAGTCTCGCGCATTGGAGAAGGCGAGGAAGCGAAAAATTCTCCATTTGCCGTCTGTTTCGCGGCGAAAGACGTCGAGGCCCGGCTCTTCCCAAGCGACGATTGTGGCGCCCCGACGCGTCGTCACGGACCATACGAGACGGACAACCGCGAGATCGCCGCTGAGGATGACCTCCTCGATCCTTGCAGCATAGCGCAGGCTGAAATTGCGATCGGCGAGCGCCGCCGCGATCCGCTGGCACACCGCGTCGCGCCCCTCGTCGGGCCGACCGCGCATTGTTGAAATCAGCTCGGCCGAGAAGAGGTCGCAGCTTTTGGAGGCGTCGCGAGCGTTGAAGGCGTTGGCCCATTCCGTAAGCCGCGCCGTGATCGCCGCTTTCTCGGTGTCTCCGCCGGCGACTGCGGCCGCAGGCGCCAGTCCCAGAAGGAGGAAGGCGAGGAGGCGGGCGATCGCAGTGAAACCGCGCATGCGCGCTCCTCAATTGGCTTGTGGCGCGCAGGGTAGACCGAGCTATCGCCTAAAGAAAAGGCCGGCGGTCGCCCGCCGGCCCTTATATAAGGCTTCGTCCTGCGCGTTACGCCGTCCCGGCGCCGACGCTGCCCACGTCCACCTTCACGCCCGGCCCCTGGGTGGAGCTGATCGCGATGCGCTGGATGTAGGTGCCCTTGGCCCCCGCGGGCTTCGCCTTGGCGACCGCGTCGACGAAGGCTTTCACGTTCTCGACGAGCTTGCCGTCTTCGAAGGAGGCCTTGCCGACCGTGCCCTGCACGATGCCCGCCTTCTCGACGCGGAACTCCACGGCGCCGCCCTTGGAGGCCTTGACCGCGGCGGTGACGTCCATGGTCACCGTGCCGACCTTCGGGTTCGGCATGAGGCCGCGCGGACCCAGCACCTTTCCGAGGCGGCCGACGAGCGGCATCATGTCGGGCGTGGCGATGCAGCGATCGAAGTCGATCGCGCCGCCCTGCACGGTGTTGACGAGCTCCTCGGCGCCGACGATGTCCGCGCCCGCGGCCTTGGCCTCGTCGGCCTTGGGTCCGCGCGCGAAGACCGCGACGCGCAGCGTGCGGCCGGTGCCGTTGGGCAGATTGACCACGCCGCGCACCATCTGGTCCGCGTGCTTGGGGTCGACGCCCAAATTCATCGCAATCTCGACCGACTCGTCGAATTTCGCCTTGGCCCGCTCGCGCACGAGCTTGATGGCGTCAGACAGCGGATAGAGCTTCGTGCGCTCGATTCCCTCGCGCGACTTGGCGATGCGTTTGCCGATATGCGCCATCGTCTTACTCCACCACCTGCAGGCCCATCGCCCGCGCCGAGCCCTGGATCATCGACATCGCCGACTCGACCGTCGCGCAATTGAGGTCGGGCATCTTCTTCTCGGCGATCTCGCGGATCTGCGCCATCGTGATCTTGCCGACCGTGCCGCGGCCCGGGGTCTTGGAGCCCGAGGCCGGCTTCTTGCCGATCTTCAGGCCCACGGCCTTCTTGAGGAAGAAGGAGACCGGCGGCTGCTTCATCTCGAAGGTGAAGGAGCGGTCCTGATAGGCGGTGATGATGACGGGGATCGGCGTCCCCTTTTCGACCTGCGCGGTCTTCGCGTTGAAGGCCTTGCAGAATTCCATGATGTTCAACCCGCGCTGACCCAGCGCAGGACCGATCGGCGGCGACGGATTGGCGGCGCCAGCCGGCACTTGGAGCTTGATGAAGCCCGCGATTTTCTTCGCCATTTGCTTCTCCAACGTGAGGCGTCGCCGCGCATAGGATGCGCAGCGCCGCCGGTTGCAGTTCGTGGTCCGACGCGGTCTCCCTCGGCGAAAGGGCGCGCCCGCCACGTGCGGTCTCGTTCTCTAAGGAACGAAAAAAGCCCTCGTGGAGAGGGCATGGGCCTTATATGGAACTGCGCGCGAAAGGCAAAGGCTATTTGCAGCTCGCCGTCAGGGCAGGGCGCGTGTCCGTATTTGAAAGTCTGCGAGCGAATGTGTATATATCAGCCAAGGGATACACATCATGCGCACAAATATCGATATCGACGACGCTCTCATGAAAGCGGCGCTAAAGGCGTCGGGCGCCAAGACGAAGAAGGAGGCCGTAGAGATCGGTCTCCGCACCTTGTTGCGCCTGCATGAACAGGCGGAGGCCCGACGCTTTCGCGGCAAGCTCGACTGGCGAGGGGACCTCGAGACGATGCGCGCCGGCAGATGATCCTCGTCGACTCGAGCGTGTGGATCGATTACTTCCGCGGGGTCGAGTTGCCGCAAACCGACAGGTTGGACGCTCTGCTCGGACAGGAGTTGGTCGTCATCGGCGACCTCATCTTGGTCGAAGTGCTGCAAGGATTCGACGCGGAACGCGATTTCCTTCAGGCGGTGGATTTGATGCGCGCCTTCCCCGTTCTCGATCTCGCGGGCGGCGACATTGCGGTGACGGCCGCGCAAAATTTTCGAAGACTGCGCGCGCTCGGGGTGACAAGCCGAAAGACGATCGACACGATCATCGCCACATTCTGCATCGAGCGTGAGCTGCCGCTTCTCCATAGCGACCGAGACTTTGAGCCCTTCACGGCGCATCTGGGTCTCAAGTCGGCGATGGACGTGCGGTGACGCCCGGCGCCTTTCGCCCTCCAAGATCAAATAAACTTGGCTGGGGCTCCATAAACCAGGCCAGATAAGGGGCGCCGCGCCGGCGGCGAAATGAGCATGCGGCGTCTGATCGCCCGCCATAAGATGGAACTGCTTCTTTGCCTGCGCGTCACGCTCGCGACCTTGCTGACCTTCGGGCTCGGGCGGCTGCTCGGGTTCCCGATGGTCCTTTGGGCGATCTTGACCAGCGTGCTTCTCACGCAAATGAGCGTCGGCAAATCGGTGAAGGCGACGATCGATTACTTCGTCGGAACGCTCGGCGGCGTCATTTACGCAGCGGCCATATCGGCCCTCATCCCGCAACACACTGACGGAGGGCTGCTCGCCGCCTTGGCCGCCACCGTCCCGCCGCTCGCCTTCGCGGCCGCCGTCAGCCCGAAATTCGCGGCGGCCGTCCCGACGGGCCTGATCGTCGTCGTCGTTCCGACGCTCACGCATGCCACGCCGCTCGCCTCCGCGATCGACCGTGTGGAGGAGGTCGCGCTCGGGGCCTCGGTGGCGCTGGCCGTCTCGCTCGTCGTCCTGCCCGCGCGGGCGCGCGACATGGCGAGGGGCTCGGCGGCCGCCATGCTGGAGGCGATCGCCGACGCGACGCCCACGGTGCTCGACGGCTTTCTCCAATCCGCCGAGGCCCAGACGGTGGCGCATCTGCACCAGACCATTGCGATGGCTTATCGGCGATTCGAGGCGGCGGGCCAGGAGGCCGAGCACGAGCGCATCTCGCTCCTGAGCTACGATCCCTCGAGCGAGCCGGAGTTCGAGCGGCTGCGGGTGGCGCTGTTGCGGCTGCGGCACGATCTCATCATGACCGGCCGCGCCGCCGCCGCGCCGCTGCCGGAGACGATCCGGACCCGGCTTAAGCCGTCGCTTGGCGCGCTCGAGCAGGCGATCGTAGGTCCGCTTTTGACCTCGGCGTCGCGGCTGCGCGGGAGGAGCGCCGATTTACGAGACGCCCGCTGGGAAGAGGCGTTCGACGCCTTCGGTCGGGAGATAGCCGCGCTTCGCGCCGCGGGCCAGTTTCGGCTCATGCCGGAAGACGCAGTGCAGAACTTCTTCGCCCTGGCCTTCGTTCTGGAGCAGTGGCGGGCGGATCTGAAGGAATTGACGGCCGCCCTGAACGATCAGCCGGGCGATTGAGCGCAGCGTCAGACCTTATCCACTTGCCCGAATTCGAGTTCCACGGGCGTGGCGCGGCCGAAGATCGACACCGCCACCTTGAGGCGCGAGCGGTCGTAGTCGACCTCCTCGACGAGGCCGTTGAAGGAGGCGAAGGGGCCGTCGGCGACGCGCACCGTCTCGCCGACCTCGAAGGTGATCGTGGACTTGGGTCGCTCGGCACCTTCCACCACCTGTCCCTTGATGCGGTTCGCCTCGTCCTCGGAGATCGGCATCGGCTTGTTGTCGGCGCCGAGAAACCCCGTGACCTTCGGGGTGTTCTTGATCATCGAGAACACCTGGTCCGTGAGGTCGCACTTCACGAGCACATAGCCGGGGAAGAACTTGCGCTCCGTGTTGATCTTGCGCCCGCGCCTCACCTCGACGACATGCTCGGTCGGGACCAGAATCTCGTCGAAGCGGTCGGAGATGTGGCGTTGCGCGGCCTGCTCGCGAATGGAGTCTGCGACCTTCTTCTCGAAGTTCGAGTAGGCGTGGACGATGTACCAGCGCTTGGTCATGAGAATGAAAGCCGCTCCAAAAGTTTAACCTTTACTGTCCCGCCGTCAGCATCAGCTTCACACCGAACCGCAGGAGGGAATTGACGACAACGAAGAAGAGGGAGGCCAGCACCACCATCAGGATCACCATCGTGCTGGTGATCGTGGTCTCGCGGCGGCTCGGCCATACGATCTTCTTGGCTTCAGAGCGCACATCCTGGATGAATTGAAAGGGGTTGGCCATGCCTCTGCCTGACGCCGTTTTTTCGAGGAAACGGGCGGCGAACGGCCTCCCGCAAAACAGTCGCGGCGCGGGACCCGAAAGGCCGCGCGCCACGAAAACGGGCTTATAGACCCTCGCGGCGAAGGCGCCAAGGGCTATTTTCGGACGGTCTTCCCTGCCGGAAAAGGCGGGAAATCCACGGAAACTGCGCCCGGCTCCCCTTCGGTTCGAGCGGCGGAGCCCTTATATTGCGGCCATGCGACTGCTGATCATCGAAGACGACAAGGAAGCGGGGGCCTATCTCGTGAAGGCGTTTCGCGAGGAAGGGCATGTCGTCGATCTCGCGACGGACGGCCTCGAGGGCTATGCTCAGGCGCGTGAGGGCCAGCACGACGTGCTGATCGTCGATCGCATGCTCCCCAAGCTCGACGGGCTCTCGCTGATCTCGAGCCTGCGCGAGCAAGGCGTCGAAACGCCCTGCCTCATTCTCTCGGCTCTCGGCCAGGTGGACGACCGGGTGAAGGGGTTGCGGGCGGGCGGCGACGATTATCTCGTCAAGCCCTACGCTTTCTCCGAGCTTCTGGCGCGCGTCGAGGTGCTGGCGCGACGCCGCACGGGCGCGCGCGGCGAGGAGACCGTCTACCGGGTCGGCGACCTCGAGCTCGATCGCCTCTCGCACAATGTGACGGTCGGCGGGCGCGAGGTGACGCTGCAGCCGAGGGAATTCCGGCTGCTCGAATATCTCATGAAGCACGCAGGGCAGGTCGTGACCCGCACGATGCTGCTCGAGAACGTCTGGGACTATCACTTCGATCCGCAGACCAATGTGATCGACGTCCACATCTCGCGCCTTCGCTCCAAGATCGACAAGGGGCGCGCCACGCCGCTGCTGCACACCGTCCGCGGCGCGGGATATATGATCCGTGAAAGCGCTCGCTAAGCTCTTCCGCACGACGGCGTTTAAGCTTTCCGCCGTCTATTTCCTCGTGTTTGCGGCCGGCGCCGTGCTGATGTTCAACAGCGTCGGGCGCCACGTCGAGACCGTGCTGGATGAGCAGATCGCGCGGAGCATCGACGGCGAAATTCACCTTCTGGAAGAGATTTACGCGGAGGGCGGGCTGCTCCAGCTCAGCCGCTCGATCGCGCGCCGCGCGCGCGCGCCGGGAGGCACGATCTACCTCGTCACGACGCCAAGCGGCGAGTTCGTCGGCGGCAACATCGTCGCCTCGCCGGCAATCGGCGGAGAAGAGAGGGCGTTGGTCGAGACGCTCTATCGTCGTCACGCCGAAGCGCCCGGGGAAAGGCATATCGCGCTCGCCAAGCTCGTTATCCTGCCGGACGGCTTCCGCCTGCTCGTCGGCCAGGACATCGAGCATCATCGCGTGCTGCGGGAAGTCTTCGGAGAGGGGATGGGCACCTCGCTGTTCTGGCTCGCGCTGATTGGCACGCTCGGCGGCCTCTATGTCGCCTATCGCATGCTCGAGCGGGTCGAGGAGCTGTCCGCCACGGCTCGGCGCATCATGTCAGGCGATTTGAGCGAGAGACTGCCGACTTCCGATGCGGGTGACGAGCTCGATCGCCTCGCGGGAAATCTCAATGCGATGCTGGAGCGCATCGGTCAGCTGATGCGGGGGCTGCGCGAGGTCTCCGACAATATCGCGCATGACCTCAAGACGCCGCTGACGCGTCTGCGCAATCGCGCGGAGGCCGCGCTTCGCGGCGACAAATCTGCGGACGAATATCGCGCGGCGCTCGCGGCTGTCATCGACGAGTCGGACAGCCTGATCCGCATCTTCAACGCGCTCTTGATGATCGCCCGCGCGGAAGCCGGGAACCTCGGCGCGGGGATGGAGGAGGTGGACGTCGGCGGGATCGCCGACGAGATCGCTGAGCTCTACGAGCCCTTGGCGGAGGAGCTCGGCGCGAGCCTCGACGTGGAAACGCAGAAGGGACTCGTCGCGCGCGGCAATCGCGAGCTTCTCGCTCAGGCGCTCGGCAACCTCGTCGATAACGCCCTGAAATATGGGGTCGGCGGTGAATCGAGGCGCGTCTCGGTGACTGCTCGCCGCGTCGGCGCGACGATCGAGCTCGTCGTCGCCGATTTTGGGCCCGGCGTCGCGCCGCAGGATCGCGAGAAGGCGCTCGAGCGATTCGGGCGCCTGGAGTCGTCAAGGTCGATGCAGGGATCGGGTCTGGGGCTCGCCATGGCGCTGGCGATCGCCCGGCTCCATCAGGGCAATTTGCGCTTGGAGGACAATGCGCCGGGCTTGCGCGTGGTCTTCTCGATGCCGTGGCTGCGCGCGCCGCCTGCGGCCGACACGCCTTCCGAACGCGCGTGAGCAAGGCGCGGCGCGGCGGGCAGGGGCTGAGCCTGCCTTGCCGCCGCGCTCGCCGCAGCGCTTACCGCCGCCAGCACGCGCCGCGCACGCTGAGCCTCGTCGCGCGGCGGAGCCGGCTCCGCGGGGAGTTTGAAAAGCGCGAGCGTCCCGACGCCGACGCGGGAGCGCAGCCTCAAGCCGCCCCCGAGCAACTCCACGAGGGCGTGCGCGATCGCAAGGCCCAGCCCGGAGCCTTTCATGCCGTTCTCGATCACGGCGCGGGACTGGGTAAAGGGCGTGCCGATCGCCGCAAGCGCCTCGCGCTCGACGCCCTGGCCATTGTCGGCGACGCAGATCCAAATCGTCTGGAAACGACGGCGTACGCGCAGTCGCACGTCGCCGCCCGGCGCCGTGAATTTGAGGCTGTTGGAAAGAAGAACGCCCAAAATCTTGACGATGGCGGCGTGATCGCCCGCGCAGAGCAGCGCTTCTTCTATCTCGCAGAAGAAGGTGACGCCTTTCTCCAAAGCGCGCTGGCGCCAAGCGCTCGCAGCGTCGTCCGCAATCCGGGAAAGGTCGATGCGGCCGAGCGCGAATTGCGGCTCGCGCCTCTCGAGCCGCGACATCTCCAGAATGTCGGCGACCATTGCTTCGAGCTGGGCGCCGCTGTTGTGAATGTCGCGGCAATATTCGAGATATTTGCTGGAGCCCAATTCGCCGAAGGGCTGCTCCAGCATCAACTCCGAGAAGCCGACGATCGCATTGAGCGGCGTGCGCAGCTCGTGGCTCATGTTCGCCAGGAATTCGCTCTTGGCGAGATTGGCGGCCTCGGCCTCGGACTTTTGGACGTGATACTGCTCGGCGAGCGCGGCGAGCTCCTGCTTCTGCATCTCCAGGGCTTGCCGTGAGCGCGTGAGCTCCGCCACGGTCGCTTGCAGGCGTCGCTCGGAAAGCTGGAGATTTTG
This sequence comes from uncultured Alphaproteobacteria bacterium, assembly GCA_963798515.1. Classification (GTDB taxonomy): domain Bacteria; phylum Pseudomonadota; class Alphaproteobacteria; order Rhizobiales; family Beijerinckiaceae; genus Methylocystis. The sequence goes on along the minus strand of CAWCTS010000011.1, from coordinate 89,612 downwards.
CTCGTTGCGCTTCAGCTGCGTGATATCCGTTCCAACGGACACGAAGCCTCCGTCCTTCGTGCGCCTTTCATTAATCTGCAGCCAGCGGCCGTCGGCGAGGCGCGCTTCATAGGCGCAGGCGCGCGCCGCCAGAGATTCATGCGGGCCCTGCTCGAGACGCAGCGCCGACAGGGGGGCGCGGCTCATAATCGCCTCATAGCTTGCGCCCGCGGGCGCCTCGTCACCTTTGAGGCCGTGAAATTCGAGAAAATTGGCGTTGCAGGCGACGAGCCTATTGTCCTGATCCCAGAGAACGAAGGCCTCGGAAGCGGCGTTGATCGCGTCGCGCAGACGCCGGTCGGCGGCATCTGTCGCTTCCGCCAACGCCTTTTGCTCGGAGACGTCGAAGGCGATGCCGACGAGATGCGTGCGTTTCGTTTCGGGATCGACGATCGCCTGTGAGCGCGCCCGCATCCATACCCAGGCGCCGCTCGCATGGCGGATGCGAAACTCCCGGTCGGTTGCCGTAGCCCGTCCTGACGCCACCATCGTCGCAGCCTTCAGGAGATCGCTATCGTCGGGATGGATCAGCTCGGCGAGCTCGGCGACCGTGAGGAAGCCGCCTTCGACTTCTCGCCCAAGCATTTCATGCATCGAGTCGGACCAGTAGAGGCGTCCCTCCTCGATGTCCCAGTCCCATAGGCCGCAGCGCCCGCGCGAGAGCGCCGTCGCCAATCGGCTCTTGATGCGGCGGTTGGTTTCCTCTGCGGCCCGGCGCCGGCGCGCCTGACGGAACGCCGCAGGCATGATGATGAGGAGTACGGCCACCGTGGCGCCGAGAAGGAGCTTGTGACGCCCCGATGCGGCCCGCCAGTCCATCAAGACCGAGCTTTGCGGCTGGATGGCCGCGATCCGGCCGAAGGGCGCCGGCAGCTTGCGGATGATGGCGAGGGCTGGGGTGCCGTCGCTGAGCACGATACGCACCGGGCCGGACCGCTCGACCATGGCCTGCGATTGCTCGCCGAGCATTTCGAGCAGCGTGGCGCTGGCGCGCTGCAGTTGCGGCCAGGTTGCGGCGACGCGGTCCTGCTCGTCGGTGACGACGATGCTGCGTCCGCGACTGGCGTGAAGCGGGGCGATGGCCGAGAGCGGCTCGTCGAGCGCCGCCTTGTCGTGGTTCTGCGCGATGATTTCGGAAAGATCGCGCCAGACCGCCTTGGAGAAGAGGTCAAGATCGGCGGCGGCGTCGAGCAGCAGCCGATCATGCGCATCGCTCGAAAGCGCGCCAAGCATTTCGAACAAGGCCAGAATGCAAATGACGCCGGCGAGAAGCGCAAGGCGTCTCAGCCATTGTTCCTCCCGCGGGTCGGAGCGGCCTGCGTCCGCGCCTTGGCGATCGGCGCTCCAGATCGCTTCGGCGCGAGTTGTCGCTTTGGCGGCGGAGGCCCGCGCCATGAAATGTCTCCATCGATGTCGGGCGCGAGGGGAACGCAGCGACTTTCCCGCGAATCACCTCCATCAGAATCCGACAAGGATAAATTGTCCAGGAGAAACTTTCGCCAAGCGCGTTCCACAAATAAATGAATCAGTTAGTGAATCGGGGACGCGCCCGCTTCCGGCGGACGCGCCGCGCTTTCAATCACGCGTCGCGGCGGCTCCGTAGCAACGCCGCAACAGCGAGCAGGAAAAAGACGAAGGCGAGCAGCAAGGTCGACACCGCGTTGACCTCCGGCGTCACGCCGAGCCGCACCTGTGAATAGATGCGCATCGGCAGAGTCGTCGCGCCGGGGCCGGTCGCGAAGCTCGCGATGACGAGATCGTCGAGCGACAGGGTGAAGGTCATGAGATAGGCGCTGGCGAGCGCCGGCGCGATCGCCGGAAGCGCCACCAGAGCGAAGGCCTGGAGAGGCGTCGCGCCGAGGTCCATCGCCGCCTCCTCCTGCGACGGGTCGAGATCGCGCAGCGCCGAGGCGAGCGCCACGGTGGCGAAGCACATGGTGAAAGTTGCGTGCGCGATCACCAGGGTCAGAAATCCCCGGTGCAGGCCGAAGGCGACGAAGGCAGTGAGCAGCGCCAGACCGAGCACGACCTCGGGCAGCACGAGCGGCGCGTGCGCCGCGCCAAAGAACAGCGAGCGGGTCCTGAAGGCGCCGAAGCGCGTCAACGCCACTGCGGCGAGAAGTCCGAGAATCGTCGCAAGCGTGGCCGAGACGGCGGCCGCCTCCAGGCTGATCCTCGCCGAGTCGAGCAACGCCTCGTTCTCGAGCAGGGAAAAATACCATTGTGTCGAGAAGCCGCCCCAGACCGTGACGAGGCGAGAGGCGTTGAAGCTCATCGCCGCCAGCACCAGGATAGGCCCATAGAGAAAGACGAAACCGAGCGTCAGCGCCGCGCGGCCGGCAAGGTGCAGGGGCGCGCTCATGACTTCAGCCTCTCGTCCTTGAGCCGCTGCCGCTCGGCCAGCAGCAGCGGGCCAAGCAGAAGCAGCAGCAGGACGATTGCGGCGGCGCTCGCCGCCGGCCAGTCCCGATTGGCGAAAAAGTCGTTCCAGATCGTGCGGCCGATCATCAGCGAGTCCGAGCCGCCGAGAAGGTCCGGGATCACGAACTCGCCGACGGCCGGAATGAACACGAGCAGGCATCCGGCGATGACGCCTCGCCGCGACAAAGGCAGAGTCACGCGCCTGAAGACCTCGGCCGGCGTCGCCCCGAGGTCGGCTGCCGCCTCGCGTAGCGAGGGGTCCTGGCGCTCCAGCGCCGAATAGAGCGGGAGCAGCATGAAGGGCAGATAGCTGTAAACAATGCCGATCACGACGGCGACATTCGTCGCGTAAACGCCAAGCGGTTCGCGGATCAATCCGAGCGTCATGAGCGCGTGGTTGATGAGTCCCTCGTCCTTGAGCAGCGCGATCCAGGCGTAAACGCGAATGAGAAAGCTCGTCCAGAAGGGCGCGACGGCGAGACCGATGAGGGTCGGGCGCAGACGCTGGGGGGCGCGGGCCAGCGCCAGCGCGAAAGGAAAAGCGATGAGGAGCGTGATCAGCGTCGAGATTGCCGCCACAGTGAGCGAGGTGAGGAAGGACTCGAGATAGAGGCTGTCCTCGGCAAGGCCGCGATAAGCGTCGAGATTGAACGCGCGCAGCTTTTCCACAGCTCCAGAAAAACCGTCTGAGAGAGAGAACACCGGCTCGTAAGGCGGGCGGGCGATCGCGGGGTGGGAGAGCGAGATCTTGGCGACGAGCGCCATCGGCGCGATGAAGAAGATGGAGAGCCAGAGATAGGGCAGCGCCAAAACGGCGCGGCGCGCGAGGCTCATTCGCGCGCTCATCGGCTCTTATCCGCGAAGAGTGCGCCCGCCTCTGGCGGGATCGTCACGCGCACGCCTTCTCCCTGCGCGAAGCTCGCGTCATGCGCGCAAGAGACGCGTAGCGACCCGCCAGATTCGAGACCGACCCAAAGCAGCGTGCTCTGGCCGCGAAAGCTGGCTTGCGTTACGCGTCCCGGCAGTCCGTCGCCGTCGCGGGAGAGATGAATGTCCTCCGGCCGCAACGACAGCGTGGCGCCGGCGCCGTCCTCAAGCGCGCAGGCTGCGAGCGCGATCTGTCCGAAAGGCGCGACAAACCAAAGGCCGTCGCGCCGCGACACGCGGCCTTCAATGAGATTGGTGGCTCCGATGAAATCCGCGACGAAGCGGGTTTGCGGACGCCGATAGACGTCGGGAGGCGCTCCGATCTGCTCGATCCTGCCGGCGCGCATCACGGCGATGCGGTCGGCGAGCGCCAGCGCTTCTTCCTGGTCATGCGTGACGATGACGAAGGCCGTGTTGAGCCTGCGCTGAATCTGCTTGAGCTGCAGCTGCGTCTCTTCGCGCAGCTTGCGATCGAGGGCGCCGAGCGGCTCGTCGAGCAGCAGGAGCTTCGGCCCCGGCGCCAGCGAGCGGGCGAGCGCCACGCGCTGCTTCTGCCCGCCCGAGAGCTGCTCGATGCGGCGCGCCCCGAATCGCTGAAGTTGAACGATGTCGAGCAGCTCCTCCACCCGCTTTTTGACGGCCTCTCGCGGTAGGCCCTCGCGGCGCAGGCCAAAGGCGATGTTCCCGAAAACGTCGAGGTGGGGGAACAGCGCGTAGGACTGGAACATCATATTGACCGGCCGCCGATAGGGCGGCAGGGCGGAAAGATCCTGGCCTTCGAGCGCGAGCCGCCCCGCGTCGGGCGCCTCAAAGCCCGCGATAAGTCGCATCAGAGTCGTCTTGCCGCAGCCCGAGGGCCCGAGAAGCGCGAAAAACTCGCCCGGCCCAACATCAAGCGACACGTCGTCGAGCGCGACGACCGAACCGAAGCGCTTAGAAGCGCGCTCGACGGCGAGAAGCGGTGCGGCCGCCATTCTCTCTCGTTCTCCCAACCCATTCGTCCGACGGCCTCCCGTTAAGCGGAGGCGGGGCGGCGCAAATCGGCAGCCTTTTGCGCCATCGCTGCGGCCGGCGCAAGCGGCGACGAGCCGTCGGTCGCCGGTTCCTGAAAAATCATGATCCGGCCGCCGAAATTCTTGTTATAAAACCCGGATGTGAGATGGACGCCGAGAAAGAGGGGAAGCGAGATGGAAGAATTCGAGGGCGGTTTCCTACGCAATCTGATGATCGGCTTTCTGCTCGCCGTCGCGGTGGGCTTCATCTTCGTGTGGTGGCGCTAGTGCAGGCCGTCGCGGAAGCCGCCTTCGCGCGACCGGGGGGTGAGAAGAACGAGTTGGCCGAAGGGCCGAGGATCAAGGCGCGCTACCGTGTGCGTTGCGACGCCGCAGCGGTCGAGGATCGCGCGCAAAAGATCGCCGTCGAGCAGAGCGTCGAGATGCCGCTCGCGGGCGTGCGCGATCGCGAGATCATGGAGAACATCGTCGGCAAGGTGCTGCGCATCGAGCAGCGCGGCGAGCGTCTCTTCGAGGTGACGATCGGCTTGTCGGCGCGCACGGTCGGGACCGACGCCGGACAATTGCTCAACATGCTTTTGGGCAACACCTCGATGCACGAGGACGTCTCGCTCGAGGACGCCGACATCCCCGACCCTTTTCCGGAAATTTTCGGCGGCCCCAATCATGGGATCGAGGGGCTGCGCGCGCTTGCAGGAGCGAACCGTCGCGCGCTGACCTGCTCGGCTCTGAAGCCGCAGGGCCTGTCGCCAGAGAAGCTCGCCGCGCTCGCCAAGGAATTCGCGCTCGGCGGCGCCGATTTCATCAAGGACGATCACGGCCTCGCCGACCAGGACTATGGCCGTTTCGCCGAACGCGTGCCCGCCTGTGCGCGCGCGATGCGCGAGGCTGAAAAGGTCACGGGGCGGCTCACGCATTATGTTCCGAGCCTTTGGGGCAGCTTCGAGGAGATCGACGCGCGCATCCGCCTCGCCAGAGACGAGGGCTTGAGGGTGGTCATGCTCGCGCCGGCGCTTGTCGGCGTCTCGAACCTCGTCGCTTTGAAGCGCAAGCACCCGGATTTCGCTTTTTTCGCGCATCCGAGCTTCACGGGCGGCGCGCGCATCGCGCAGCCGCTCTACAACAAGCTCTACCGGCTCTTCGGCGCCGATGCGGTGATCTTCGCAACCTTCGGCGGGCGCTTCGGATACAGCCGCGAGACCTGCCGCGGCATCGCCGATGGCGCGCGAAAGCCCTGGAGCGGCCTGCGCCCCGCCATGCCGGTGCCCGCCGGGGGGCTGACGCTCGCGCGCGTCAAGGAGACGCTCGACTTCTACGGCGAGGACACGATGCTGTTGATCGGCGGCGATTTGCTGCTCTCCGAGCCCGGCGAGCTCGCGCGCGGCACGGCGGCATTCGTGCAGGGCGTCGAAAATTATTCGGGCGCCCGCCGATGAACGGCGGCGATGGCGTCCTGCGCAAGGCTCAGCCGGGCTTCCGTTGGTCCGACGTCGAGTTGCTGGCCTATAAAGAGGAGGGAGCGGCGCCCTTCAAGTCGGTCTCGCGCCAGACGCTCTTTGGCGGCAAGGGGCTCGAGGGCGAGCTTCGCTACTTCGAGATCGAGCCCTCCGGTCATTCGACGCTTGAACGTCATGAGCATCAGCACGCGGTCGTGGTGCTGCGCGGGCGCGGCCAATGTCTCGTGGGTGGGGAGATCCTTGCGCTCGCGCCGCATGACCTCGTGGCGATCCCCTCTTGGACCTGGCACCAGTTCCGCGCCAACGCCGGCGAGACCCTCGGTTTCCTCTGCCTGGTGAACCGGAACCGCGACAAGCCGCAGCTGCCGGGAGAAGCAGAGCTTGCGCGGCTTCGCGGCGATCCCGCCGTCGCGGCTTTTCTCGACGGCGTCTAGCCCGACAACAGCCTGTAAGAATGCGAGTCTACAAGACGCATCCGTCAGACCGCTGGACGCGTCGAGGGGAAGATGCGAAGCTCTCGGCGCGGCGATTGACGAGCGTGCTCACTGCTCCGTTTGCGGATCGTTCATCGGACGGGGCCGGGGCGTGAGTTTCACGATTTCGGCTGGGGACTCCGATGCTCGACGACAAAGCCAAGAATCCGGGCGCCGATGCGCCAAGCGTAAGCGCGCCGAACCTGACGAGACTGCGCAACCAATGCGGCCCCATCGATCGGCGGAGACTGCTCCAGGCCGCGACGACGGGCGTCGTCGGCACGATCCTCGGCGCCCGCTCCGCGAATGCGGGAGGGTTGTTCTCGCGCCTGATGGGCGACTCCAATTTTCTCGCGCCAGCCGCCAAGGCGGCGGAGGCGGAAGCGCCGCGGCTCTCCGCTCTCGGCGATTATGTGTGGCTCACGCCAACGAAGCTCGGCGGGGGCGCCCAGGTGCAAGATCTCGCGACCGGCAAAACCATGGCGTGGATCGAATATTGGAACTATGGCGACAGCTGTCCGATCGCGCATCATCTCGCGGCATTTCCGTCCTCCGACCCGCGCAAGGGCTTCGAGTTCATAAACTCTACGCAGGGCGGGCAGAACGTTCTGATCTACGGCATTCCGACGCAGATCCGCGAGCACGGGATGCTCGATCCGATCTGGGGCCAGGGCAATCAGATCTATCGCGTCGGATTCGACGGGCAGCAGATGAATCTGCTGGAAAACATCGCCGAGACGACGGGCGTCGGCCTCGGCGTTCATACGGTGATCTTCCCCGACGCGAGCGGCTTCGCCGTCGCCGATGGTCAAAAGGACATCGTTGGCTTCTTCAAGCGCGCGACCGGCCACGACAAGACCGAGGTCATCGAGGCCTTTCGCTTCGACTGGATCGGCAATGAGCCGAACGGCCTGTTGCAGGACAATTGGTTCAAGGGCGGGAAGGTGCGCATCACGCGCCTCGTCAAGGCGCCCGAGACGGGCCTTTACGATTACCGCGGAACGAGGGGCAACAAGCTCGATTGGGAAATGGTGCCGATGGGCGAATATCTCGCCTATACGGGCCAGCTGCCCGGCGATTCCGTGAAGACGCTGACGGGCGCGGACAATTGCGTCCATCATCCCTTTCATCCGCTGTCGCTCGTCACCCTGCGCATGTTCGCCGTGGGCGTCGTATTCGACCGCACCACGATGGAGCCGCTCGCCTGCATTTCCTCGCCGGAGGGAACGACGAAGGAGAGCATTCCCGTCAAGAAGATCGCCGACGGCATTTGGGACATCACGCTCGACAATGTCGTGACTTCGGGTCACGAATGCGGTTTCGGGCCGCAGGGCAAATGGTTCACCATGACGAACAACACGCGGCAGAACAGCATGGGCGTATTCGACTGCCAGGATCGCGATCCCCGGAAATGGACGCGCATTCGCGACTTCAAGGACTCGCATTGGGTCGGCTCGACGCCGAGTCCGTTCCACATTACCTATTCCATGGACGGCTCGAAGATGTTCGTGTCCGAGCTGCATCAGAAGCCGGCGAAGAGCTCCATCATCGTCGTCGACACCAACAGCTGGACGACAATCAAGCGTTTCGAGAATGTCGGCGTCGACACCCAGACCATGCATGTCACTTACGACGGCAAATATGTGCTGGCGATCTTCAGCGGTTTCCAGCGCATGGAAGCCGGCACCTTCATCTTCACGCAGGATACATTGGAGCCGGTTGGCTATATTCCGAATTTCGGCGGACATCACGATTGCGTGATTGTCCCGCGCAACAATCAGGAGCTGATCCACAGCCGCAGCACCACCGTTTAGAAAGACATGACGAAGCGGCGCACGGCGCGCTTTCTCCTGCTCCGTCTTGCCGCGCAGAACGTCGGGAGGCGATGGCTCCGCAGCCTGTTTCTCGGCCTCGCTGTGATGATCGCCGTCGGCGTCGTGTTCTCGGCCGCGGTTCTCGGTTGGGCGCTCAGCGACGGCTTGACCAAGAGCTTCTCGCGCATGGGGGCCGATCTCGTCGTCGTGCCGCAGGGCGCGCTGGTGAACATCACGAGCACGCTGCTCACGGTGCAGCCGACCGATCTCGATCTCGACGGAAGCTTGGGCGAAACGCTGCGCAAGCTGCCGGGCGTCGCCAAGGTCGCGCCGCAGCGCCTCTTCCGAGCCAGCATGGAAGGGCGCGTCATCAGTCTCATCGCCTATGACCCGGCGCAGGACTTCACGGTGGAGCCCTGGCTCTCGGCGCCTCCGCCAAACCCGCGCGACCCTTTGGCGCTGCTCGCGGGGGCGCGCCGCTCTGAGAAGCTCGGGGCCACGCTGACGATTTGCAACCGCACGCTCACCATCGCGGGCGGGCTCGGCCAGACGGGTGTCGGTCCGGTCGACGAGTCGCTTTTCATCTCCTTCGCCGGGCTGGAGCAGCTTGTCGCGGGGACGCGGGAGATGCACGCTCCGTCGCCCGCCGGGACCGAGGGGCAGGGCGCAACCCGCCAGTATCGTGGCGCCGAATGTCTGCCCGAGCTCGCGCCGGGACGCGTCACGGCCTATCTCCTCCAGCTCGCGCCCGGCGCCGCGCCCGAGCAGGCGCGCTTCGCCATCGGTCAAATTCCCGGCCTCAAGATCGTCGTCGGCAATTCGGTGCTCACCGCGGCGCGCCAATCGCTGGGCGCGCTGCTTTGGGGCGTCGCAGCTTTTGCAGGCCTTCTTCTTCTAGCCTTACTCTTCGTCGTGTCGCTGCTCTTCTCGGCCATCGTGCAGGAACGCTACCGCGAGATCGGGGTCTTGCGCGCGATGGGCGCGCGGCCGGCGCGGGTGCTCGGGCTCACGCTCATGGAAGCCGCGCTCCTCACCGGCGTCGGCAGTCTGCTCGGCGTTGGCTTCGGCTTTCTGCTCATCCTCTTGAGCGCGCGTTCGCTCGGATTTTACTTTGTGTCGCTCGGCGTGCCGCTCGAAGGGCCGCCCGACGCCTTCATCGCGGCGGCGGCTCTGCTCAGCCTGTCCTGCGGCCTCATCCTCGGGATGGTCGGGGCGTTTGGCGCGGCGCGGCGCGCGTTGCGCTTAGAGCCTTACGGCCTGATCCAAATGGAAGGCGCGCAATGATCCTGCGCGCCGTGGACCTGCGCAAGTCTTATGAAAGCGGGAATGAGCGCGTCGACGCAGTCGTCGCCGCCAGTCTTACGTTGGAAGCGGGTGAATTCGTTTCGATTATCGGTCGCTCGGGCTCCGGAAAGTCCACGTTGCTCGCCATGGTCGGCGCATTGACGCGGCCGAGCCAAGGCGAGGTTTTCTTCGCGGGCGAGAGGCTTTGGGCTTTCCGCGAAACTGAGCTGGCCGATCTGCGTCGTCGCGAGATCGGCTTCATTTTTCAGTTTTCGAGCCTGCTCCCCAATCTGCGGGCGATCGACAATGTTGCGCTGCCCGCGCTGCTCGGTGGCGACGTCGCCCCCGACTCGGCCTATGCGCGTGCTCACGATCTGCTCTCGCGGGTCGGGCTTTTCCACCGCACCTCGACTTTCCCCGGCGAGATGTCGGGCGGAGAGCAAAGGCGCGTCGCCGTCGCCCGCGCCCTCATCAACCGGCCTCGGCTTTTGCTCGCGGACGAGCCCACAAGCGATCTCGACGAAGAGACGGAAGAGGAAATCGTCACGCTGCTGGAAGCCTTGCGCAGCGAGGAAGGCTTCGCGCTGCTGCTCGTCACGCATAACCGAGATCTCGCGGCGAGAGCCGAGCGCCAACTCGAAATGAAGCAAGGCCGACTGTGCGAGCAAGACGAGGCGCCGCTCGTGAAACCTGCTGTCCGCGCGATTGTCTGGCCCGCGCCCGCGCCTCCCGAGCCGCCGGCGATCGCTTCGGCCGCAGGCGCGCAGGGCTTCGATCGGCTGGGAGGCAATCTCTGGGCGGTCTTTGGCCGACTGGCCGCCGGCGCTGCGCTGGTTCTCGGTCTCGCCATTCTCGCCAATACCGGCGTCGCGCGCTTTCAAGGGCTGCACATGGAGGCGCAAAAAGAGCGGCTCGCGGCGCTGGAGGAAATGGCCACTTCGACGCTGCGCAGCGACATCGCCGACATCGCCAGTCTCGGCGATCACCGATACAAGGTGACTATCTATCTCGAAAATACGAAAGGCGATCCGCCGATCTATGTCATGTCCCCCAACGTCCGCGCCTTCGTGCAGGTCGGCGCGGGCTGGCAGGAGGCGCTTCTGACGCCCCTCGAAGCGGCGACCGCCTCCGTGCTGAAAGTCACGGGCCGGCAGCTCTATCAATTCGTTCTGGAGCTGCGCGTCGAAAAATTTACGGAGCTGCTGCCGCATTACATGCATATGCGCTTCAGCAACGACATGCTCGTCAGTCCGCAGAGCGTGCCGAAGGACGATCTCTTCGAACGCAACGATAATTACTATGTCTATCTGAGGCCCGACGGCGTGGACGATGCGACGATTCTGAAGGACGTGCGCTTCGCCGGGGCGCCGCCGCTCTGGATCTGGATGCCGCCGCATTGAGCGGCGCGCGCCCCTCAGGAATCGACGCCCAGGATCGCTTTTGTCTCCAGAAATTCCGCGAAGCCATAGTCTCCCCATTCGCGGCCGTTGCCCGACGTCTTGTAGCCTCCAAAGGGGGCCATCGGCTCCAGCGGGGCGTTGTTGAGATGAACCTGGCCGGCGCGCAGTCTTGACGCCGTATCCATGAGCCGCATCGGATCTTTGCCGGAGACATAGGCGGAGAGGCCGTATTCGGTATCGTTGGCGATCTCGATCGCCTCGTCGACCGAGTCATAGGCGAGGATTGACAGAACAGGCCCGAAAATCTCTTCGCGCGCGATCGTCATGTCATTCGTGACATTCGCAAAGATCGTGGGCTTGGCGTAATAGCCCCGTTCCAAGCCCTCGGGCTTTCCGAGGCCGCCGGCGACGAGGCTGGCGCCTTCCTCAATGCCCTTTTGGATCAGGGCCTGAACCTTGTTCCACTGCGTCTCGGAGACGAGGGGGCCCATTAGCGCATTGCCATTGGGATCGCCGACTGTCGTCGCTTCGGCGGCCGCTTTGGCGAATCCGATGACCTCCTCCATTCGCATTTGCGGCGCGAGCATGCGCGTCGGAGCGTTGCAGGACTGCCCGGAATTGCGCATGACCGCGCCGACGCCGGCCGTCACCGCGCTCTCCATGTCGGCGTCCTCGAGCAGAATATTGGGGCTCTTTCCGCCGAGCTCCTGGCAGACGCGCTTAACGGTAGGCGCGGCGTTCCGCGCCACCTCGACGCCAGCGCGGGTCGAGCCCGTAAAAGAGACCATGCTGACTCCGGGATGCGCGCTGATCGCCGTCCCGACCGTCGGCCCGTCTCCATTGATCAGATTGAACACGCCTGGGGGCGCGCCCGCCGCATCGATAGCCTCGGCCAGGATTATCGCCGAGAAAGGTGCGATCTCGGAAGGTTTCAGGACCATCGCGCAGCCGGCGGCGAGCGCCGGCGCGACCTTGCAGGCGATCTGGTTGAGCGGCCAGTTCCAGGGCGTGATGAGGCCGCAGACGCCGATCGGCTCCTTGACGATCAGCGTCGTGCCTCGACGCTCTTCGAACGCGTAGCTTTTCAGCACCTCGACGGCGGTCTTAAAGTGCGTCGCGCCCATGGCGGCCTGCGCGCGCTGGGAGAGCCAGACGGGCGCGCCCATCTCCTCCGTGATGGCCTTGGCCATATCCTCGTGACGTTTTTCCAGTTCTGCGACGATGCGCTCGAGCAGTTCGAGACGCTCCTCGCGACTCGTGCGCGAAAAGCTCTTGAAGGCTGCGGCCGCGGCCTTCACCGCACGGTCGACATCCGCGGCGGAGCCCAGCGAGATATGGCCGCAAACCGCCTCCGTCGCGGGATTGATCACCGGGAGCGTCTTCGGCTCGACGGGGGCGACCCAGCGTCCGTCGATGTAGAATTTCAGATAGTCGCGCATCCCGATCCCTCGATTTCGCGCCGCGGCGAAACGGCTCGCCAGTGTTGTAGCGCAGGCTCGCCCTTGAACAAGGGCGAATGCGACCGGTTGCAGGCAGCGTGCTTCGTCATGCTACTAAGGCTTGGAAAGGGAGAGCGACGGCATGCAGATCGACGGGCGGCATTACCGAACCATTTGGCTGGATGATGACGGCGCGACGGTTCGCGTCATCGATCAGGCGAAGCTTCCCTTTCGTTTCGAGATTTGCGGACTGCGCTCGCTCGAGGCTGCGGCGCGCGCCATTCGCGACATGGTGGTGCGCGGCGCGCCGCTGATCGGCGTGACGGGCGCCTATGGCTTGGCGCTTGCGGCGAAGGAAGACGCGAGCGACGCCGCTTTGCAGGGCGCTCACGCGACGCTGCTCGCCACGCGGCCGACCGCCATCAATCTGAAATGGGCGCTCGACCGCGTGCTCGCAAAGCTCCTCGCGGCGCCAAGGGCTGAGCGCGCGGCGCTGGCTTTCGCCGAGGCCGGCGTTCTGGCTGATGAGGACGCGGCCTGCTGCGAGGCGATCGGCGAGCACGGGCTACGGCTGATTGAAGAAGGCGCGCGGCGCAAGGGCCGCCGCCTCAACATTCTGACCCATTGCAACGCCGGCTGGCTCGCCACCGTCGACTGGGGCACGGCGATCGCGCCCATCTACAAGGCGGCGCGGGCCGGCGTCGATCTCCATGTCTGGGTCGACGAGACGCGTCCGCGCAATCAGGGCGCAAGCCTGACGGCTTTCGAGCTCGGGGCCGAGAAGATTGCGCATACGGTGATCGTCGACAACGCCGGCGGCCATTTGATGCAGCATGGGGAGGTCGATCTCTGCATCGTCGGCAGCGACCGGACGACGCGGCGCGGCGATGTCTGCAACAAGATCGGCACCTATCTCAAAGCGCTTGCCGCGCACGCCAGCGATGTGCCCTTCTATGTTGCGCTTCCCGGCTCGACGCTCGATTGGCGGCTTGGCGACGGCGTGAAGGAGATTCCGATCGAGGAGCGCAGCGGCGACGAGGTCTCCTTCATGAGCGGCCTGACCGACGCGGGCGAGGTCACGCGCGTGCGGGTCACGCCGCCGGGTTCCCTTGCGAAGAATTTCGGTTTCGACGTGACGCCGGCGCGCTATGTGACGGGGCTCGTCACCGAGCGCGGCGTTTGCGCGGCGAGCGAGGAGGGTCTCCGAACGCTCTTTCCGGAAGCGCCGTCGCGCTAAAGGTCCGAGCCGCCGGCGTCAGACCAAGGCCCGAAAAAAACCAGAGGCGCTAGCATGACCGACGATCTCGCCTATTCCGATGAGGAGCTGCGCGAAATCCTCTCGACGACGCGCGTCATCGCGCAGGTTGGCGCGACGAACAAATGGATCCGGCCGGCTTTCGCCGTGATGCAATATCTGCAGGGCAAGGGCTATCGGGTCATCCCGGTCAATCCGGCCTTTGCCGGTGAAGAGATTCTCGGAGAGCGCGTCTATCCGGATTTAAAGTCCATCCCCGCGCCGATCGACCTCGTGCAGGTCTTTCGCCGCTCGGAATTCGCCGGCGCCGTCACCGACGAGGCCATAGCCAAAGGCGCCAAGGTCGTCTGGATGCAGCTCGGCGTGCGCGACGACGCTGCCGCCCGGCGGGCTCAAGCCGCCGGCCTCAAGATCGTCATGAACCGCTGCCCGAAAATTGAATTGGACCGGCTCGCCCGCGAATAAGCCTGAAGAGCCGTATCCCCCGGCATTTACGGGCGCCTTGGCGGTTTGGGAGATCGCCGCGCGCTTCAGCGGCGTCGAGACGCGCGTCTGCTGCCGTGATGCGCAATTGGCGTCGCCTATGTCTTCATCAGCTCGACACCGAGCGTAGCTTGGCCTTAACCTTAGTCGAGGACCTAAGGATAAAGCCGGATTGGCCCGAAAAATGCTCGTTTGTGTTGCCCGGTCGCAGAGTCATTCAGCAATGCTTCGCCGAGAGTTCGGACATGCCTTCTTATCCTTCCGCTAAACTTGACTGTAGACAGGAAATGGGGTCAGGACAGCGTCAAATCCGGGCGTCGACTCCGACGAGAGCCCCGCATCAAAGCATGAGAGGTCATGGGCAGCTTAGATATATCGGATTGCGAAGTTGCGGTCGTTGGCGCAGGTCCGTATGGACTCGCTGTGGCGGCGCACTTGGCCGGCGCCGGCATCGAGACGCGGATCTTCGGCTTCCCCCTGTCTTTTTGGCGAAAGCAGATGCCGAAAGGCATGAATCTGCGATCGGCTCTGTCGGCAAGCGACATCGCAGACCCTGAGGACAGGCTGACACTCGACGCTTACGCGCGGGAACATGAGTTGGCGCTACAATATCCGCTGCCACTCGACGAGTTCCTGCGCTATGCGCAGTGGCGCCTCGAGCGAAGCGGCGTGCTCATCGAGCCAAGCGTGGTGCGTTCCATTGAAAGGCTGGATCTTGGATTCCGTTTGAGCTTTGCCGATGGCGCCTCCGTCCGCGCGCATCGTGTCGTGATCGCGACTGGCCTCGCCAATCAAGAGTTTCGCCCTCCGTCTTTCCGTAGCTTGCCACGCGAGCGCGTCAGCCACGGCTGCGAGCATGAGGATTTCGCGGCCTTCGCCGGAAAGCGGGTCGCCGTCGTCGGAGTTGGGCAGAGCGGTTGCGAGTCCGCAGCGCTGTTGCGCGAGCACGGCGCGAGAGTTGACCTTCTCGCGCGTGAGCGGATTCGTTGGGCCGGCCAGGAAGCGGCGAGCGACAGCGCCTTGTTTTCTTTGAGAAACGGCTTGCGCTGGCTCACTGCCACCAAATACGGCGTGGGCCCGTTCCCTCTCCGTCACATCGCCGAGCTTCCGGACCTCGTGAGGCTCCTTCCCGACCGCCTGCGCGGCGAGTTCATCGAGCGCTGCCTTCGGCCCTCGGCCGCGAGCTGGGTCAAGCCGCGCCTGCGCGACGTGACTTTTCGCCTTGTGAGCGGCGATCTGCGACCGGAAGTTGCGGGCTCCGCCATTCGGCTGCGTTTGGATAATGAAACAGAAACCTATGACCATGTGCTTCTGGCGACCGGCTATAAGACCGAGATTGCGAGGCTCGACTTCATTGCGCCCAGCCTCCTGCCGCGCATCCAATGCGCGGACGGTTCTCCCGTGCTGGCGAGGGGATTTGAATCGTCGGTCGATGGGCTGCATTTCGTGGGTTCGAGCGCGGTATATAGCTTCGGTCCTTTGATGCGCTTCGTCGCCGGAACGCGATACGCCGCGCGGCACCTGACGCAATGCGTCGTCGCTCGGCGCGCTGCTCGCCCTTCCCGGGCAGCAAGCTCGACAGACCTCGCCAGCCGCTCCGTCCCGTGAGGACGCCGCATCCCGGCGCGCCGCCGACGCAGGCTCATGGAGAAGTCTCGAGGAGACCTCAAATCCCGGACGAAGGCGGGCATTGTCTTGCGGGCGCCGTCATTCTCGGTGGGGCGCATGGTGAGCTCGCCGTCGCGCGCAGCCTGGGCCGCCGGGGAGTCCGGGTGATTCAGATCAACCACGATCACCCGCTCGCCGGTCTCTCGCGCTATGTGCGGCGGAAATTTCGCTGGGAGGGGCCCGACGCCCCGGATGCGCTCGAGCGCCTTCTCGAGATCGGTCAGGTCAACGGATTACAAGATTGGGTCCTTTTCGCGGGCAGCGATTCCGATGTTCGTTTCGCCTCGAAGAATCGCGAGGCGCTTTCCAAGATTTTTCGCGTGACGTCGCCACCCTGGGAGATTACGCGGCTCTCCGACGACAAGCGCCTGCTCTACCGATATGCGGAATCAATCGGGCTCGACTGCCCGAGAAGCGACGCGCCGCAAAGCGGCGAGGAAATCTCGCTTCTCGAAGGCCCTTTTCCTATGGTCTTGAAAGCGGCGACGCAAGGGCGGCGAAACGCTTTGACGATGGAGAAATGCTGGAAGGCCGCGGATCGCGAGGAGCTCATTCGGCTCTGTGACAGCGCACTAGCGTTGCAGGGCCGGGACGGCGTGATCGTGCAGGAGTTCATTCCGGGCGGGGGCGAGCATCAATTCTCCTACGCAGCCGTCTGGAACGATGGCGCGCCGATCGCTTCACTGGTCGCGCGAAGGCGTCGTCAACTGCCGATCGACTTTGGCTTCACGAGCACTTTCGTCGAGACCATCGAGAATGCGACGATCGAGAGCGTGGCCGAAAAACTTCTAACTTCGCTATGTTTCAGCGGCCTCGTCGAGCTGGAATTCAAATTCGACGCGCGGGAGGGCCGATACAAGCTTCTCGACTTCAATAATCGCGCTTGGACCTGGATCAGTCTGGGGGCCGCCGCTGGCGTCGATTTTCCCTATCTCAATTATCTTATTGCGATCGGGGCACATCCGCCGGCCGCCCGTGGCCAGTCGGGCGCGGTTTGGATGCATGTCGCGCGCGATCTTACCTCCGTCGCTCTCCTCAAGATGGCGGGCAAGCTTCGCATAGCGGATTATCTCAAATGTTGGCGACGACCGCGCGCCTGGGCGACCTTCGCCTGGGACGACCCCTTGCCCAGCGTCCTTGAACCTCCCCTGACGCTATACCGGGCTTTGCGCTTGCGTGGGCCGGCAGTTTTTCGCAAGGCGAGCTCTTCGACGGGCGCCGCCGCCGATCCTTAACCGTTCTCCGTCGCTGGCCAATTCGTCTTTCCGCGTTTCTCCTTCGGCGCGTCCTTCTGGATGTCGCGCCAGGTGTTGGATTCGGAGATCATCATCTTGATCTGCGCGACATTGGCGGCCGCGTCCAGGGCTGAGAGATCGCGCCGCGACCATTCCTCGGCCTGATCGAACTTGCCTTCGAGCGCCAACACCAAAGCGAGATTCTGGCGCACGCGCATGTCGGCGCCGGGCTGTACCGCCGCCTGCTTCAAGGTTTCCTCGGCGCGCGGCAATTGACGCGAGAGCGCGTACGAGAGGCCGAGGTTAGACAGCACGCCCGGATCGTCCGGGCGGATCTTCAACGCCTCGTCGTAGAAGCGGCGCGCCGCCTCGTGATCGCCGAGCTCGTCCGCGATCGTTCCCTGCGTCGAGACGACGGACCAGTCGGGCTTCTCGGGCGTATGCGCGTGCGAGAGGACCTCGGCTGCCTGATTGAGCTGGCCAGCGCTTGCGAGACCCTTGCCGTAGGCGGCGAGGACCGACATGTCCTGGGGATATTGGAGCGCCACTCCTTGCAGGATCGCCACCGCCTGCGACGTCTGCTTGAGCGCCAGCAGCGCCTTCGCATAGGCGATCGCCGCCGACTTATCCTTGGGATTCTTCTCGTAGCGGGCGCCCCATTCCTCGGCGAAGCGCCGCAGCCCTGCTTCATCCGTCGGCGCCTTCGCCGGCGGCGGATTGCGGTTGATCGACGCCGTGATGTCGTCGAGCGTGCTTGCGCAGCCGCATAGTCCCAGCGCCGCCGCGCCGAGAAGCAGAAAGACGAGGCTGCGCACGAGGCGATTGCGCTCCGCCTCGCCTTGCGCCAAGAAAAGGCGGTGCGCCGAATGGGGACGGAGAGGCTTGATCACGTCGACGTTCCGGGACGATGAGGATCGAGGTTCCGCCATTACAGCGCTGAGCTTGCGCGCGGCTTGAGGAGGCGAGATGTCGGATGCGGAGCGTTTTGAGCGAGGGGACGGGCCGGCGATCCCCATCGATTGCGTCGATACGGAGAGCTTCGCGCAATATCTCGAGGCGCAGCCGTCCGCCGTGCGAGCCTATGTCGGCGCCATCGGTTTCGAGCCCAAGCCCGGCGCCATTCTGCTCGCGCCTTCGCCCGAAGGCGAGCTTGCGCGCGTAATCTTTGGCGTCGAGGCTCCTGGGGCGAGCGGCTTCGATCCCTTTCTTGCTGGCAAGCTCGCCGGCCTGCCGGCGGGAAGCTACGCCTTCGAGCACGCGCCGAGCGATCCCGCCGCCGCGGCGCTTGCCTTTCTGCTCGCCTCCTATCAATTCGTCCGCTATCGCGCGAAGCCCGCAGAAAAGCCGCACCTGCGCGCACCAGCGGGGGTTGACGCCGAGCGGCTCGAGCGCATTGCGGCTGCCGTCGCACTGGGGCGCGATCTGATTAATACGCCGGCAAACGATATGGGGCCGCAGGCCTTGGCCGAAGCAGCGCTCGCGCTCGCCGAGCGACACGAGGCGACTTCGCGGGCCGTCGTCGGCGACGATCTTTTGACCGAGAATTTCCCGCTCATCCATGCGGTCGGCCGCGCCGCGACCCAGGCGCCGCGGCTCGTGGAATTTTCGCATGGGCCTCAGGACGGCTTCAAGGTCACGCTCGTCGGCAAGGGAGTCTGCTACGACACGGGCGGCCTCGACATAAAGCCCTCGAGCGCAATGGCCCTGATGAAAAAAGACATGGGCGGCGCCGCGGTCACGCTCGCCCTCGCCGACATGCTGCTTTCCGCCAACCTGCCGCTGCGATTGCGCGTCATTCTGCCCATCGTCGAGAATTCCGTCTCCGCGGCCTCTTTTCGCACGGGCGACGTTTACAAGAGTTGCAAAGGGCTCACCGTCGAGATCGGCAACACGGATGCGGAGGGTCGGCTCATTCTCGCAGACGCGTTGACGCTTGCGTCCGAAGACGAGCCCGATCTGCTCTTCGACTTCGCCACGCTCACGGGCGCGGCGCGCGTCGCGCTCGGTCCCGAGATTCCGCCATTCTACACGCGCTCCGACGCGCTCGCGGACGATATCGCCCGCGCCGGCGCTGCGGCCAACGATCCCGTATGGCGGCTGCCACTCTGGCAAGGATATCAGACCGGCCTCGACAGCAAGATCGCCGATGTTTCGAGCACGACGAGCCACGGATTCGCGGGCTCGATCACCGCGGCGCTCTTCCTGACCCGTTTCGTCGCGAATCCCGAGCGCTGGGCGCATTTTGACGTCTATTGCTGGAATCCTTCAACCAAGCCCGGCCGTCCCGAGGGCGGCGAGATTCAGGCCGCGCGCCTGCTTTACGATCTCATCGAGACGCGGCTTGCCGCGGGGCGCGAGGCGCGATGACCCAAGGATTCGACAGGCGGCTGACGCCCGCCCGCCCCGATCTGGCGGCGAAGCATCTCGAAGGCCAGGTCGACGCCGCGCGCTTCGTCGAAGGCGTCGTCCTGCAAGTGAAAGAGGGCGTCGTCGACGTGAAGCGAGAGCCGCGTCCCGACGCGCCGCTCGAAACTCAGGCGATCTACGGCGACTGCGTGACCGTCTATGACGACGAGGAGGGCTGGTGCTGGGGCCAGCTTGCAAGCGACGGCTATGTGGGTTGGATCGCCGCCAATGCGCTGTGGAGCCGCGTCGACGAGCCGACCCATTTCGTTCGCGTGGCGCGCAGCTTCGTCTATCCCGCAGCCAATATGAAGGCGCCCGCGATCCTTGCGCTGCCCCTCGGCGCCGCTGTGCGCGTCATCGAGCGACGGGACGCCTTTCTGGCGACGAGCGACGGCGGTTTCCTTTACGCGAAGCACCTGCTGCCCATCGACGACCTCGCCGATGATTTCGTCGCCGTCGCCGAGACGCTGATCGGCGTTCCCTACCTTTGGGGCGGCAAGAGTCCACTGGGAATCGATTGCTCGGGTCTCGTCCAATGCGCCTTGGCGCGAGCCGGAATCGCCGCGCCGCGCGACAGCGATTTGCAGCAGGCTGGGCTGGGGCGTCTTGTTACGCCAGGAGAGCCGCTGCGGCGCGGCGATCTCGTCTTCTGGAAGGGCCATGTCGGGATCATGTGCGACGCCTCGACACTGCTCCACGCCAATGCGACGCACATGCTCGTCGCGTCAGAGCCGTTCGAGGAGGTGCGCGCGCGCAATCTCGCCGCCGGCGCCGGCGACGTGACGGCGATCAAGCGGCTTCCGGCATATTCGGACAATGGAAACGCATGACGCTCTATCTCGAAGATCTCTCGGTCGGCCAAACGTTTCGCTCCGAGCCGCGTATCCTGACCGCCGAGGAGATCATCCGCTTCGCGCGCGACAATGATCCGCAATATTTTCATATCGACGCAGAGGCCGCCAAAGCGAGCCTTTTCGGCGGGCTTGTCGCCAGCGGGTGGCAGACGGCTGCGCTGTCCATGCGGCTGCTCGTCGAAGGTCCCGCGCCTTTTGCGGGCGGCCTCGTCGGCATGAACGCCGACCTCAGCTGGACCAAGCCCGTGCGGCCTGGCGACTCGATCCGCATTGAGGCCGAGGTGACGCAGATCAGCCGCTCGCGTTCGCGCCCCGATCGGGGAATCGTGTCTCTTCGGCTAACGACTTACAATCAGCGCGAAGAGCCCGTGCAGAAGCTCTCCGCGCGCGTGCTTGTTTTCGCTCGCGCGAACGGGGAGCCGTGCTAGTTTCATCCGTCCGCTTGCAACAGGCTGCGCATGCTCGACGAGGGCGAGAACGAAGTTTCGAGCGTCTCATAACTTGCTTGAGTGAAAGCGTCGCAGCAGGCCGAATAGGCCTGGAGCCGCCTCGAGGCTGCGCCGGATTAGCGGAGCGCAGCTGAGCCTCTACGCCCTCAGGCGTCGCTCTCGTGCGTCATCAATCCCAGGCGGCGCAGCAGCAGCGGCATGGTGAGGCCCTGCACGACGATGGAGAAGCCGACGACGCCGAAGGCCGCGACTCTGATCTCGTCGCGCAATGGCAGGCCTTCCGGCAGCGAGAGCGCCAAGGCGAGCGCCAGCGCCCCGCGCAGCCCGCCCCACCACAACACATGTTGCTCGGCGATTGGAATGGCCCAGCGCGTCCTCGCGAGGAGAAGGCTCAAGGGATAGATGGTCACGGCGCGGCCGAGGAGCACGACGCCGATCGCGACGAATATTGCGAAAGCCTCGCTTGCGCCGAAGGGCATCGACGCGAGGTCGACGCCGATGAGCAGGAACACCACGGAATTGGCGAGGAAGGCGACGAACTCCCACAGGGAGACGGCGAAGTCGCGCCCCTTGTTCGTGAGAAAGGATCTCTCGTCGTCGGCGAGCACGCCGAGATTGCCCATGACGAGTCCGGCGAAGACGGTCGCGAGCACGCCGGAGGCGTGAACATATTCGGCGGAGATGAAAGCGCCGAAGGCCGTGATCGTCGTGAGCCCCGCTTCCACGATATGCTCGGAGGTCCGGCCCGCGACGAGGATGGCGAGCCCACCGCAGATTCCCCCGATCGCCACGCCCCCGAACACGACCCAGAGGAGGCTGAGGATCGTGCGCGTATCCGTGGGCCCCGCACCCATTTGCGCAAAGGCGAGGCTCACGCCGAAAATGACCGCCGCCGCGCCGTCGTTCATGAGGCTTTCGCTCTCGACCAGCAGGCGGAGACGCCCATGGATGGCGTTGTCTTTGAACATGGCGATGGTCGCGACCGGATCGGTCGCGGCGATGAGCGCGCCAAACACGAGCGCTGGAGCGAAGGGCCAACCAAGCAAAGTGGTCATGCCCTGCGCGACGAAGAAGGTCGCGGCCAGCGCGCCGACGGTGGAGAAAACGAGGATCGGAACCAGGTCGCGCTTCAAGTCGCGCCAGCTCAGCGCCAGCGCGGCTTCGAACAACAGCGGCGGCAGGATGAGGTCGAAGACGAGATCATGAGTCAGATGCTCGCCCAGATCGAGCCGACTGAATTTCAGCGCGGCGCCGACGCCGACGAGACCGACCGTATAGGGAAGCTTGAGGCGGCGCGCCGCGATGGCCACCAGCATGGCGACCGCGAGCAGGGCGACAAAATGTCCGATGCTTTCATCCATGGGTGGCCCTTGGCGTAGATCGGCAGCGCTGGCAAGCCCGAGCGGGCTTGCGCAGGAGGGCAGGGGGCGGCGGTTACTAGAGCTGGACTGTCGCACGCTTTTATACAGCCGCCTAGACTCCGCGGGCGGGCGCCACTGTCTCAATCTGAAGCATTGAGCGCCATTTGCCTCCTCGCGGAGGCGCGCTTGCGCCTTGCGCTCCGCGCCGCTTGGTGGGAGCATCCGTCAACGGAGCCAAAAGTTGAAACAAGGCTCCGACAAGGGAGGGCGGACGATGAGCGGAAGGGATCACAGTCTCGGCGTCAGGATCGCAGGGCCGCGCCTCATTGCGATCGTCGGCCCTTTCCAAACCGGAAAAACCAAGCTTTTCGAGGCGCTGCTCGTGCGCGCCGGAGCCGCGAGAGAGGGCTCTGCGCTCGGCGATCTCTCAGCGGAGGCGCGCGCCCACCAGATGAGCGTCGAGGCCAATGTGGGCCACGCCGATTATCTTGGCGACGAATACACCTTTCTCGACATTCCCGGCTCTTTCGAATTCTCGCATGAAGCGCGACAGGCGCTGCCGCTCGTCGACGCTGCGATCGTCGTTTGCGAGGCGGATCCGCGCAAGATCTTTCCGCTCCAACTGGTGCTGCGCGAGCTCGAGGAGCTGGGCGTGCCGCGCTTTCTGTTCCTCAACAAGATCGACTCGACGGCCACGGGCGTGCGCGAAGCGCTCGCCATGCTGCAGCCGGCTTCGCGCACGCCTTTGATCGCGAGACAAATGCCTCTTTGGAAGAACGACGTGGCGATCGGCTTCATCGATCTCGCGCTCGAGCGCGCCTATGTTTATCGCGAGCACTCCACATCGGAGGTCATCGAGATCCCGGCGGGCGAAAGCCTGCACGAGAAGGAAGAGCGCTACTCCATGTTGGAGCGTCTCGCCGATTACGACGACGAGCTGATGGAGGAGCTCATCTCCGACATTGAGCCGCCGCGCGACCAGGTCTTCGACGATCTCGCGAAGGAGTTGCGTGGTGGCCTCGTCGTGCCGCTGTTTTTCGGTTCGGCCGAACGCGGCGCCGGCGTCACGCGCCTCTTGAAGGCGCTGCGTCACGAGGCGCCGGGCGTCACGACGACGCGTGAAAGGCTGGGAGTGGCCAAGGACGGTGCGCCGCTCGCGCAGGTGATCCGGACGATCCACACCTCGCATGGCGGCAAGCTCTCGCTGGCGCGCGTGCTGCGCGGAACCTTCGCCGACGGCCACTCGGTGCTCTCGCCCGGCGGCGAGGAGAAAATCTCGGGCCTCTCGCGCCTCCTAGGCGGCGCGCTTTCAAAGCAGAGCGAGGCGAAGGAGGGCGACACGCTCGCCTTCGGGCGGCTGGAGCATGCGAAGACCGGCGATCGCTTGTCGGGCGATCCGCGTTTGGGCGCCAAGGAAGCGACGCGGAGCGAGACGATCCCGCCGGCGCCCGTGCATGCGTTGGCGCTCAAGGCGAAGGACCGCAAGGACGAGATGAAGCTCGCCGGCGCCTTGGCGAAGCTGATGGACGAGGATCTGGCGCTCCAATGCGTCAACGACCAGAGCCTCGGGGAGACGCGTCTCTTGGGGCAGGGCGAGATGCACCTGCGCGTCGCGCTCGAGCGGCTGGCCTCACGCTTCGGCGTGACGGTGGAGACGGGCAAGCCCGCGGTCGCCTATAAGGAGACCATCCGCAAGCGCGTGCAGGCGCGCGGACGCCATAAGAAGCAGTCGGGCGGCCACGGCCAGTTCGGCGACGTGCTTCTGGCGGTCGGACCCCGTGAGCGCGGCGAAGGATTTCAGTTTTCCGAGCAGATCCACGGCGGCTCCGTGCCCAAGCAGTATTTCTCCTCCATCGAAGCCGGCTGCGTCGACGCCTTGACGGAGGGGCCGCTCGGATTTCCGGTCGTCGACGTCGAGGCGGTGCTGCTCGACGGGTCCTATCATACGGTCGATTCGTCAGACATGGCCTTCCGCACCGCCGGCCGCATCGGCATGAGCGAGGCACTGTCGCAAGCCGACTCCGTGCTGCTCGAGCCCATACTCGCGGTGACCGTTTACGCCCCGAGCGAAGACATTTCGCGCGCCTCGGCGATCGTCTCGGGCCGGCGCGGACAGATCCTCGGCTTTGGGCCGCGCGAGGGCTGGGAGGGCTGGGACAGGCTGGAGGCGCTGGTTCCCGAGGCCGAGATGGACAATCTCATCGTCGAGTTGCGCTCGGCGACGTCGGGCGCAGGGTTCTACGAGGCCCGCTTCGATCATTTGGCCGAACTCTCCGGACGTCTCGCGCGCGAGGTGGCGGCGGCGCGCGCCAGCGCCAAGGGAAACGGGGCGGGGTGAGGCAAGCCGGGGCGGCGCCCCGGGAGATTTCCGGTTTGGAAGAGAGCAATGGGCAAGGGACGCGGCCGCTGGCCGCGGCCTATTTTCGAGCCTGTTCCCTTTCCGCCCGAACTCCTGTATAGGCGCTGCATCGCAACATTTCCGATCCTTGCGTCATCCGTCCGCCGCTTTGCAGGCCCGGAGCGGCGCCGGTCGTTCTCAAGGCCGCCTTCCCCATGAAGCTGCGCAATATCGCCATCATCGCTCACGTCGACCACGGCAAGACCACGCTCGTCGATCGGCTCCTGCAGCAGTCGGGCGCCTTTCGCGAGAACCAGCGCGTCGCCGAACGCGTGATGGATTTCGAACGATCTCGAAAAAGAACGCGGCATCACGATCATGGCGAAAGCCACCTCGATCGTCTGGAAAGACACGCGCATCAACATCGTCGACACGCCGGGCCACGCCGACTTCGGCGGCGAGGTCGAACGCATCCTCTCGATGGTGGATAGCGCCATCGTGCTGGTCGACGCCGCCGAGGGCCCGATGCCACAGACGAAATTCGTCGTGGGCAAGGCGCTCAAGATCGGCCTGAAGCCCATCGTCTGTATCAACAAGGTCGACAAGCCGGACGCGCGCGCCAGCGAGGTCATCAACGAGGTGTTCGACCTCTTCGCCGCTCTCGACGCGAGCGACGAGCAGCTCGACTTCCCCATCATCTACGGCTCGGCCAAGCAGGGCTGGATGGCCGAGGAGCCGGACGGTCCCCAGGACGGCATGGAGCCGCTCTTCGACCTCATCGTGAAGCACACGCCCGAGCCCAAGGTCGAGGAAGGCGGTTTCCGCATGCTCGGCACGCTGCTCGAAGCCAATCCCTATCTGGGACGCATCATCACGGGCCGCGTCTTCGCGGGCTCGGTGAAACCCAATCAGCCGGTCAAGGTGCTGGCGCGCGACGGCTCGGTGGTCGAACAGGGACGCGTCTCCAAAATTCTGGCCTTCCGCGGCATCGAGCGGCAGCCGATCGACGAGGCCGAGGCCGGCGACATCGTCGCCATCGCGGGCCTGGAGAAATTCAACGTCGCCGACACGCTCTGCGCGCTGGAGATCACCGAGCCGCTGCAGGCGCAGCCGATCGACCCGCCGACGCTGTCCATGACCTTCCTCGTCAACGACTCGCCGCTCGCCGGCACGGAAGGCGACAAGGTCACGAGCCGCATGATCCGCGCCAGGCTCTACAAGGAGGCCGAGGGCAATGTCGCGCTGCGCGTCGAGGATTCTCCGCAGGGCGACGCCTACATCGTCTCGGGCCGCGGCGAGCTGCAGCTCGGCATTCTGATCGAGACCATGCGCCGCGAGGGCTTCGAGCTCGGCGTCTCGCGTCCCCAGGTCGTCTTCAAGAAGGACGAGAGCGGCGCTCTTCTCGAGCCCATCGAGGAAGTCGTCATCGACGTCGACGAGGAGCATTCCGGCGTCGTCGTGCAGAAGATGGCCGAGCGCAAGGCCGAGATGATCGAGATGAAGCCCTCCGGCGGCGGCCGGCTGCGCCTCGTGTTCCACGCGCCGACGCGCGGACTCATCGGCTATCAGGGCGAGCTTCTGACCGACACGCGCGGCACGGCGATCATGAACCGGCTGTTCCACGAATATGCGCCGCATCGCGGAGAAATTCAGGGTCGCCGCAACGGCGTCCTGATCTCCAACGACCAGGGCGAGGCCGTCGCCTACGCCATGTGGAAGCTCGAGGACCGTGGTCCGATGATGATCGAGCCGGGCTGGAAGGTCTACCGCGGCATGATCGTGGGCGAGCATACGCGCGACAACGACCTCGAGATCAATGTGCTGAAGGGCAAGCAGCTCACCAACATCCGCACCCAGTCGAAGGACGAGGCCGTGCGCCTCACGCCCCCGATCCAGATGACGCTGGAGAAAGCGTTGGCCTATATCGAGGACGACGAGCGCGTCGAGGTGACGCCGAAGTCGATCCGGCTGCGCAAGGTTTATCTCGACCCCAACGATCGCAAGAAGTTCGGAAAGAGCAAGGCTGCGGCGGTGATGGCGTGAGGCTTTAGTCCGCTTGCAGCAAAGGCAGGAGGCGCAGCCGCGCGCGGTTCGGATAAAGAGTGAGCAAGGCCCCGGCTTGAAGCTTCGCCGCCATTCGTCTCAATGCCTCCGCGACAAATTCGCCAATGGCGTCGGGGCTTAGATCCACTGCGCGAATTTGCACTACGCTCGGCTTCTTCCCCTGCGTGGCCGCAAGGATTGAACCGAAGTCAAGATCATTGGTGAGCACGACGAAATCGTGAATTTTGGCGAAGCGCATGGTTTCCGCATCCGTCTCGGTTCCTGCGCCGAGGTCGGATTAGTGCTGCGCGCTGAATCCTTCCTTGGTCCGCACGCCCACTCAACGCGCCTTGGTCAGCACGCCCACTCAACGCGGCGACAAATTCATATCAATGAGAACTTTCATGCTCCAGCCAAGTCAACCTCGCGCTCTTCCGCCCGCCAGGCGGTGTAGCGCAGCGCTTGGAGCACGTCCTCACGCTCAAGGTACGGGAAATCGGCGAGGATCTGCTCGATGCCGCGCCCTGCGGCGATTTGGCTGACGATCATGCCTACCGTGACCCTTATGCCGCGGATACAGGCTTTTCCGCCCATCACTTCGGGGTTTTGGGTGATGCGATCGAGATCGTTCATGGGATGCTTCCAAACGGACCGACGGCTGAGTTCCTCGCATAAGCATAGGGGTTGGGGGACGGCCGGTGAAGGGGCGTATCGAGCCGGAGTCAACCCAAGCAGACTCGAGGTTTTCGCAAACCGCTGACCCCAAATCTCTACCAATTCTTCAAGCGCCATCGCATCCGTTAGAAATTCCTTACGTCGAGCGCAACGGGTGAGCCAATCCGGCACATGAATTTAACATTGAATTGCTGGGGCGTCCTCGTAAACTCCCGCACTGCTTAGGGCAATTTTAAAACCGAATGCATATAGACGTCATGCGTGTGTCGGTTCCAGTAAGCGAGTTGCAGCATGACAGAGTCTTATCGTCCTCGGGTCAAATATGTCATCGGCCCTGACGGGAGCCCGCTGACAATTGCGGACCTTCCTCCGCCGACCACGCGCCGCTGGGTCATTCGGCGCAAGGCCGAGGTTGTGGCCGCGGTGCGCGGCGGACTGCTCTCGCTCGACGACGCCTGCAGCCGCTACACGCTCACTGTCGACGAATTTCTGAGCTGGCAGGCTTCGATCGACCAGCACGGTCTCGCCGGTCTGCGCACGACGCGCCTGCAGCAATACCGCGCCTGATCGTCCCGCGCCGACTGAAACGAACCGGTCTCCGAAAGGAGGCCGGTTTTGTTGTGCTTTAACGTCCGCATTTTCGCTGCTCTGGTGGAGGCATTGGCGAAAAAAATGTGTCTCAACGGGTCAAAAAATATTCTGATGCACGCCGGCAGCGCTCGTTTACAAACGCAGTAATGTACGAGACCCTCTAGATATAATATTGAGCCTGAGGAAAGTGCCGCAATGCTGTCACGAGGCGCATGCGTCTCGTCGTGAGAAAACTCAGTGGGGGATTTCAGATGAAATTGAAAAGCCCTATTGCGATGTTTAAATCACTGATCTCCGCCGCGTCGCCGCCGGCTCTCGCCCTGATCCTAGGATTGGTCGCGTCTGCCCCGGCTCAGGCCGACGTTCTCCTGCTCGCCGCCGGCGGCGGCGGCGGCGCGGGCTCTGTCGACGGCATTCCCGGCGGTGGCGGCCAAGCGGGATTGAACGGCTCCCATGGCTTCGGTTTCGAAAACGGCGCGGGAGGGCAGGGCGGTGGCGGCGGCAAGGGTGGTTTTACCCCACTCCTCGGTGGAGACGGCGCCGGCGGCGCTGGCTGGAATGGCCCCGGCGGCAATGGCACTGGGCCTGGTTCCGTCAAAGTCCAACCCCTCGGCGGTTCGAGCCCGCCTTCCTTCGCCGGCGGCCTCGGGGGCGAGAGAAAAGGTCGCAATAACGGGGGCTTTGGCGGCGGCGGGGGCGGCGGCTCCAGTGGCGGCGGCGGTGGCGGCGGTTACTCGGGCGGCGGCGGTGGCGGCTCCGTTAGTCTCTCCGGCCCAAGCGGCCCGACGGGCGTCGGCGGCGGCGGTGGCGGCTCCTATATCGCTTCGAGCTTCGTTAATATCGATGCGGCGTCGGCGCTACACGGGAGGCCCAACGGTGCGGGCGGCGCCGGCGAAAACGGCCTCGTCGCTATCTCGCTCCTGGGCACACTTGGTGGCATTGCCGATTTTAACTTTTCCGGGATGGTCGACAACTATGTCGTGCCGGTCACGGGCGTTTACTTTATCGAAGCGTTTGGCGCCCAGGGCGGCTCAGGGGCGGGAGTGGACCAGATCGGCGGTTATGGCGCAGCGGTTGCCGGCGAAATTTCTTTGAGGGCCGGGATGGATCTGTCGATTGTCGTCGGCGGCGCCGGCGCCACCGGCGATGTCGATCGGTACTGGGCCGGCGGCGGCGGCGGCGGTAGCTTCGTCTTCGTGGCGCCAGGCCCCGCTCCCGGGGCGGGTCTTGCCGGATCGGCCGTTTTGACCCTTGCGCTCGGCGCTATGAGGCTTCGAGGGGCTCGCCGCTGACGCGCCTCAAAGGGAGATGCGGACCCCGCCTTGAGCCTTGGTCTCCCTGCGGTTAGGCCCCCGGTAGCCTCGCGCTCGCCAAGCCGCTATAGCTTTTCCATGTTTCCCCCTTTCAGCGAGCATGCGATGACCACGGCCCCCGCCGATCACGAAGAATTGACCCATTTCGGCTTTGAGGAGGTCCCCCTCGCCGAGAAGCAGGAGCGCGTCGATGACGTGTTCCACAAGGTCGCGCAACGCTACGACGTGATGAACGATCTGATGTCGGGCGGTTTGCACAGGCTCTGGAAGGATCAGCTTGCGGCAAAGGTCAACGCCGGGGCGCGGCCGGGTTTCCGCCATCTGGACGTCGCGGGCGGCACGGGCGACGTGGCCTTCCGCATCGCGGCCAAGTCCAGGAGCGACGCCAAGATCGTTGTGCTCGACATCAACGGCGATATGCTCGAGGTGGGTCGCGAGCGCGCGCAAAAGCGCGGGCTGGAGGAGAAGCTCAACTTCATCGAGGCGAATGCGGAGAGCCTTCCTCTCCCCGACGCCGATTTCGACGCCTATACGATCGCCTTCGGCATCCGCAACGTGCCGCGCATCGAGCTTGCGCTCGCCGAGGCTTTTCGCGTGCTCAAGCCCGGCGGACGGTTTCTCTGTCTCGAGTTCTCTCAGGTCACCTTGCCTGGGCTCGATAAGATCTACGACGCGTATTCCTTCAACGTCATTCCGCTCGTCGGCAAGTTTGTCGCCGGCGACGGCGAACCCTATCGCTATCTCGTCGAGTCGATCCGCCGTTTCCCGAAGGCCGACGAATTCGAGGCGATGATCCGCAAGGCGGGCTTCCGTCGCACGGGCTATGAGCGTCTCACCGGCGGCGTGGTGGCGATCCACTCGGGCTGGAAGCCCTGAGACTCGCGGCGCCTGTGCGCCGCCGCAAGGCATTCAGCTCCGTTTCCGCTTAGGCTCCTTTGAGTTGAAGGAAATGAGGACACGGAAATGTCTTTCGGTTTCGGACGTCCGTCGCGGGTCGGCTTGGCGCTGCTGATGCTGCTCTCGGCGGCGCGCGTGGCGAAGGCTGAGGAATTCTCCTCCGCCTATCGCGAGATCAATCTGAAGCGGCAATGCGCCTATCGGGCGGAAAGCGGCGGCCAGCAGGCGGGCTGGCGCTGCGCCGGCTACCAGGGCATTGGCGTGGAGATTGGGGCGCAGGACGCGCATACGCATTTGAGCTTCGGTCCCAGGCCCTCGGACGAAAAGGCCGCGCAGGAGACGCTGCTGCGGCCAAACAAATTCGACGGGAGTCTCATCGAATGGCGCCTCGACGGCGAGCGCAAGGCCTTCGCCGCGATCACGCTCTGGAAGGCGCAGAGGCCCTCGGACAGGCCGTTCGAGCCCTACACCGGCGCCATACTGGTGGTGACCCGTCTCGGTCCCGGCGGCGTCTGCCACGTGGGCTATGTGGACGCGCGGGTCAATCGCAAGGCCGATGCGCTGGCGAGAGAGATCGCGGACCAGCGAGCTCGCGCCTTCGAGTGCGGGAAGGACAGGGCGATCATAGCCGGCAAGCGTGAGCCTGGCTTCGACTTCGTCACGCCGTGAGGCGCGCCGGCGGCGCATTGACTTTACCCCTGCGCCTCGGCTTAGGGTCCCGCAACGCAATACGACAACGGCGGGCCTCGCGTGATCTTGGGTTTTGGACATGTTTGGCGCCTGGCGCGCGCAGCCTACATTCTCGCCCACGAAGGCGTGTTCGCGAAGCTCGACCCGGTGCTGTTGCCGCCGCCCGCAGGAACCCTCGTTCGTTTCGCGAATCTCTTTGCGCGCCGCGATCGCGAAGGCGGCGCGAAAGCTCTGGCCCGCGCGCTCGCACAGCTTGGTCCCTCCTACGTCAAGCTCGGGCAATTTCTCGCGACGCGGCCCGATGTGGTGGGCGGCGAGATCGCCAATGAGCTGACGGCGCTGCAGGACCGGGTGGCGCCTTTCGGCCGCGCGCCGGCGGTTGCGATCGTCGAAAAGGCGCTTGGCAGATCGATCGACGAATTGTTCGTGAGCTTTGGCGAGCCGATTGCGGCGGCGTCGATCGCTCAGGTTCACATTGCCCGTGCGCGCTATGCCGAGGGGGAGCGGAAGGTCGCTGTGAAGGTTCTGCGGCCGGGCGTCGAGCGCCAGTTCGCCCAGGATCTCGCCGATATGTATCTCGTCGCGCGCATCGCCGAGCGCTATTCGGCCGAGGGGCGGCGCCTGAGAGCGATCGAGGTCGTCGACACGCTGGCGCGCACGGTCAAGCTCGAGACGGATTTTCGTTTGGAGGCTGCAGCCGCCTCCGAATTTCGCGACAATGTCGCCAACGATCCGGATTTCCATGCGCCGGAGGTAGACTGGGAGCGCACCGCCAAGGAAGTGCTGACGCTGGAATGGATTGACGGCATCCCGCTTTCCGATCTCCCGCGGGTCGCGGCCACGGGCCACAGCCTCAAGGAGCTCGGGGCTTGCGTGCTGCAGTCCTTTTTGCGACATGCGATGCGCGACGGCTTCTTTCACGCCGACATGCACCAGGGCAATCTCTTCGTCGACGCCTCGGGACGCATCGTCGCGATCGACTTCGGCATCATGGGGCGGCTCGGGCATAAGGAACGCCGATTCCTCGCCGAAATCCTGCACGGCTTCATCACGCGCGACTACCGCCGTGTCGCCGAGGTGCATTTCGAGGCGGGCTATGTGCCGCCGGCGCATTCGGTGGAGGAATTCTCGCAGGCTCTCCGCGCGATCGGCGAACCGCTGCACACGGTCGACGCGGCGGATATCTCGATGGCGCGCCTGCTTACCCTGCTCTTCGAAGTCACCGCGCTTTTCGACATGCGAACGCGCACGGAGCTGGTTCTGCTGCAAAAGACCATGGTCGTCGCCGAGGGGGTGGCGCGTACGCTCGACCCGAAGCTTAACATTTGGAGGACGTCCGAGCCGGTGGTTCGGGACTGGATCGAGGCCAATCTGGGCCCCAAGGCCAAGATCGAGGACACGGGGCGCGGTCTGGTCGAGCTCGCGAAGCTCGCGGGGCGCCTGCCCATCGTGCTTGGAGAAGCGGAAATGACGCTCTCGCGCCTCAGCGAGCAGAGCGTCACGGGCGTCGAGCTGTCGCCTCGCTCGCTCGAGGCGCTCGTGCGCTCTCGGCGCGCATCCGACCGGGTGCTGCTGCTGGGGACGGCCGCCATCCTTGCGCTGATCTACTGGTTGTCAAAGAAATGAGCGAGCGCCGCGGCGTGTCGGCAGCGCCTTTCGCCGCGAAATGCGCTCCAAGCATCCTCGAGTCCCTTATTTCCAATGATCGAAATGTGGACACGGTTGCAACACAATTGGAACATAATTGAAGATCTTGAGATTTCGCCGCGTGAACATTTGACCTCTCCCCCCTCGCGCTGTTAGTACACTTCAAAGCGCGTTCGCAGTAGGAGGACCTGCCCGTAGAGTTTCGGAGTTGTCCGCCGTTGTCATAAAGGCTTATAGCGCGGGCGCTATGGGGACGTCGCTCTTGGGGCCGCCGCGTCGGCCCTGGCTCGGCAGCCCGCCATAAGAAATTGCAGGACGGACGGTGCGCCGGCCAGATTACAACCGTTGAGCGAGTCGAAGGACTTCAGACGAGTGATTTCGAGAGAGCAGCATCACATTGGCGACAGGTGGTATGTCGCGAGAACTTTGCCAAATCGAGAGGCCGGAGCAGCGTCGCAGCTTGAGGCCCAGGGGTTTCGGGTTTTTCTTCCGCGCGTCGCGCGCACGGTTCGCCACGCGCGCAAGATGCGGCAAGTGCGGGCTCCCGCTTTTCCGGGATATCTGTTCGTTTCGCTTGACCTCAACCGTGATCGATGGCGCTCCGTCAACGGAACTTTCGGTGTGTCGAGGCTGATCATGGCGGATGAAACGCCTGTGCCCGTTCCACGTGGCATCGTGGAATTCATCCTTGAGAATGTCGATGAAACGGGGGTCTGCCGCTTCGATAACGGCTTCTCCATCGGCCAGCGCGTTCGCCTCATCAGCGGTCCCTTCGCTGAGCAGCTCGGCCAGCTCGTTCGCCTTGACTCGAACGGGCGCGTGCGTGTACTAATTGAAATCATGGGCGGAAAGGTTCCGGCGTTGGTGAGCAGTTCAACCGTCGTGTTGGCCTGTTAGAGGGATTTTCGCGCAAATTTGCGCGGAGGGCGGACGCGATCGGCGTAGCATCTTCCTCTGGTGGGGCGTCACTCGCTTCACCCAGAGTGCGGTAGCTTTGCAACCTGACCTGTTTCGAAGTTCGACCTTAAGCTTCCCATTTTTGCCGGCCGATCGGCGGCCTGTACGCCCGGAACTCCAGATCGGAACGGCCTTCTGGAGCAAAACAGCTCTTTTCAGCGATTATTGATGCTCCTGGGCGCAGATTCGGCTATGGAGTCTCCTAGGATCTATGTCGGCTCTCGCGCGACGGTGGCGGCTGGCGCTCCGTATGTTCGTCCTGCGCTCTCCTTATTTTTGGCGTTCAATGGAGCGCGGCGATCGCGCTCAGGCGTCGTTTGGGGACAAGGTCGTGGTGACGGAACTCGCGCGCAGCAATCGCTCGCGGTTTGAATTCACGTAGATAAGGCGCGATAAATGCTGAATCGTCTCGAGATCGAGAAGGCATCATCGACGTCCGGCGCCGAAGGCGGCGGCTTCGACCTGAGGGACGCCGTCAATTTTCTTTGGCGGCAATGGAAGCTCATCGGCGGCGTGGTCGCCCTCTTCGTCTTTCTTTGCGCGCTCTATCTCGCGCGAGCGACGCCGCTTTACACTTCAACCGCCCAGCTCTTGCTCGATCCGCGCAAGGAACGCGCAGCCGGTCAAGATGTATTCATGACGGATACGATGCTCGATCAAATGGTGGTCGAGAACCAGATGATGCTCATCAAATCCACGGCGCTGCTGCGACGCGTCGTGGAGAAAATGCAGCTTAACCGCGATCCGGAATTCGGAGGAGGTTCGTCCCCGGGCGTCGCGGGGGCTGGGAGCATTCTGGCTCCGATCCGCGCCTTCTTCTCCCGGCCCACATCAGCGAATTCTCCCGATGAAAATGCGGAGAATGAACAAAACGCGAGGGATTTCGAAAATATCTCAGCTGAAACTAGAAACACGATCGAGAATCTCAAATCTGCCGTGACTGTGATTCGCGGGCAGCAGACGGGTCTTGTTCTCGCGATCTCGGTCACTTCAATTGATCCTTTCAAAGCAGCCCGCTTGGCGAACGCCATCGCCGACGCCTACGTCGTTGATAAGCTCGACGCCCGTCTCGACGCGGCGAAGCGCGCTTCCGCGTGGTTCAGCGATCGCTTGGAGGAGTTGCGCCGGCAACTGCGCGAATTGGAAGAGGCGGTCAATCGCTTTCGCTCACAGAATAATTTGCCGGCGGCGGGAGCCAGCAACGCTTCGCTCAGCCAGGAGCAGCTGGCGAATTTGAACCAGCGCCTTGTCAGCGCGCGCGCGCAAGCGGCCGAAGTGAAGGCGAAGGTCGAGGTTCTGGAGAAGATTCAGTCGCAAGGCGCCAACTTGGCTTCGCTTCCCGATTCGATGAATGCGGGGATGCTCTCGGACCTGCGTAAGCAGCTGACGGACTTGTCGCGCCAGGAAGCAGATCTTCTCGCCCGTTACAACGGCGCGCACCCCTCCGTCGTCAATCTGCGAGCGCAGGTCGCTGACATCAATCGCGCCATTCGCTCGGAGCTGCAGCGAATGTCTGTGAGCCTACGGGCCGAGCTCGATCTGGCCAAAGCCTCGCAGAAGGCGGTCGAGAGCACGCTTCGCCAGGTCACCGGCGAGAACGACCTGAACAGCGCCAAGGCCGTGACTTTGCGCGAGCTCGAGCGCACGATGGCCGCGAACAAGACCGTCTACGAGGACTTTTTGCAGCGCGCGAAACTCACCCAAGAGCAATCGACGTTTGAGGTGCGAGATTCTCGCATCATCACGCCGGCGCTTCCGTCCGAATCGCCCTCGTTCCCCAAAAAGATCATCTTCTTTCCCGCCTCAGTGGCGCTCGGGCTCATCTTTGGGTTCGGAGCCGCTTATGCTGCGGAGGCGCTGAACGCCGGCTTCACGACGCCTCGCCAGGTAGAGGAGACGTTGGAGCTTCCCCTTCTCGGCTCGATCTCCAAGGTGGAGACGCGCGAGCTCATGTTGGATGGTGCGCCGCGGACGGTTCCGGAGTTTCCACTCAACAAGCCCCTGTCGAAATTGAGCGAGAGCCTCCGTTCATTGCGTAGCGCCGTTCATATGAGCGATGTGGACAACCCGCCGAAAGTCCTGCTGTTGACCTCGGCGATGCCGAGCGAGGGAAAGACGACAGTGGCGCTGGCCATCGCGGCTTCGGCGAGGCAATCCGGACACAAGGTGCTCGTCGTCGACGCCGATTTGCGTCATCCGTCCGCCTCCCGTTATTTCAAGGCGGAGAAGAATGCCGGACTCGTTGAATATCTCGTCGGAGAGGCGGAGTTGCAAAATGTGCTGATCCTCGACGAGAAACTCGGAATCTGGATGTTGCCGGCAGGCGGCAAGACGCAAAACCCCATGGATCTGCTTGGTTCTGAGCGCTTCAAGGCGCTCATTTTCGCCCTGCGTGACAAATTTGATCTGATCATCATAGACTCGCCTCCGCTGGGACCCGTTGTCGACGCTTCGATCATTGCTCACGCCGCGGATAAGATTCTCTTCGTTGTCAGATGGGCGTCCACGCCTCGCGAGCTCGTGGCGAACGCGATGAAACGATTGGTCGGCGAGAGGAAGGTGGCGGGAGTCGTCTTCAATTACGTCATCGACGCGCAGGCGCAGAAATACGGGAAGCACGCCAGCATCGATCACTATGGGCATCGTTACTATCGCCGATATTACACCGAGTAATGCGAAGGTTCCGGCTCCGATTTCCGCTTCTCCAGTCGTGATCGGCGCAGGCCAGTCGGCAATCGCGCGCCGGTGTTGACCTCCGCCAGCACATCCCTAGGGCGAGAAGCCTCGTTCCAGCGCGCAGAAGGCGCCACAGGGATCGCCAGAAGTAGAAGCTTCCCTCGCGCCTCCTAGGCCGCTTTTTTTTTTCGCTCGCTCCTACGCCGGATCGCGCAGCGCCCTCACGCGAGCCGGCGATGGTCCCGCGCCATTCTCGCTGCTTCGACGCGCGCCGCCGCTTCGGGCCGCATTCGCCCTAACCCAACAAGCGCTCAGAGGAATTTCATGCCGCAATTGACGCCTGTGACGAAGCTCTCCGATGTCAAGCTTGCCATTATCGGGCTCGGTTATGTGGGCCTTCCGCTCGCCACGGAATTCGCGAAAACCCGGGAAGTCGTCGGGTTCGACATCAACGAGGCGCGCGTCGAGGCTTTGAAGCAGGGCAAGGACACGACGCTCGAGGTTTCGGAAGAAGAGCTCAAGGAAGCGAAAGGTCTCGTCTACACGACCAATCCCGGCGACATAACCAAGTGCAACGTGTTCATCGTGACGGTGCCGACGCCCATCGACGAGCACAAGCAGCCTGATCTCACACCGCTGATCAAAGCATCGGAAACCATCGGGAAGATTCTCAAGAAGGGCGACATCGTGGTCTTCGAGTCCACGGTCTATCCCGGCGCCACGGAAGAAGATTGCGCGCCAGTCCTCGAGCGTTTCTCGAAGCTGAAGTTCAACGAGGACTTCTTTCTTGGCTACAGCCCGGAGCGCGTCAATCCGGGCGACAAGCAGCATCGCGTTCCGACGATCAAGAAGGTCACCGCGGGCTCGACGCCAGAGGTCGCGGAACTCGTGGACAAGCTTTACGGCGAGATCATCGTCGCGGGCACGCACAAGGCGTCGAGCATCAAGGTCGCGGAAGCGGCCAAGGTGATCGAGAACACGCAGCGCGATCTCAACATCGCGCTCATCAATGAGCTCGCGATCATCTTCAATCGCATGGAGATCGACACGGAGGAGGTGCTGCTCGCCGCGGGCACGAAGTGGAACTTCCTGCCGTTCCGCCCCGGGCTGGTCGGCGGCCACTGCATCGGCGTGGACCCTTATTACCTCACGCATAAGGCGATGGCGATCGGCTATCATCCCGAGATCATTCTTGCCGGTCGTCGCCTCAATGACGGGATGGGCGCCTATGTCGTTTCGCAGCTGGTCAAGGCGATGATCAAGCGGCGCATTCATGTCGATAACGCCCGCATTCTCATTCTGGGGCTGACTTTCAAGGAGAACTGTCCCGATCTGCGCAACACGCGCGTCGTCGACATCGTGCGTGAATTGGGCGATTACCGCGTCAGCGTCGACATCTATGATCCTTGGGCTGATGGCGCGGAAGCGGAGCACGAATATGGGCTGTCCCTTGTCGACGCTCCAGCGCAGGGCGGCTACGACGGAATCATTGTCGCCGTGGCTCATCACCAATTCCGCGAGATGGGCGCGAAGGCGATCCGCGCTCTCGGGAAGAGCGAGCATGTGCTTTACGACCTGAAATATGTGCTGCCCTCGGCTGACGTCGATCTGCGGCTGTGAGGGGAGGGGAGCATGACGGCCTATCAGCGCATCACCGAGGAATTGCGTCGATCCCCCCGCCGCTGGCTCGTCACGGGAGCCGCAGGGTTCATCGGCTCCAATCTGCTCGAGACCCTGCTGAGGCTCGATCAGCGGGTTGTGAGCATCGACAATTTCGCCACTGGCCACAGGTCAAATCTGGATGATGTGAGGCGTCTCGTCACGCCGCAGCAGTGGGCGAGGCATGAGTTCGTCGAAGGCGACATATGCAATCTCGAGGACTGCCGCCGTGTGTGCGAGGGCGCCGACTTCGTTCTGCATCAGGCGGCGCTCGGCTCTGTGCCGCGCAGCCTCGCCGATCCGATCGCGACAAACGCCGCAAATGTCACAGGCTTCGTCAACATGCTGGTCGCTGCGCGCGACGCTAAGGTCAAGCGCTTCGTCTATGCAGCGAGCAGCTCGACCTATGGAGACCATCCTGGCCTGCCGAAAGTCGAGGATGTCATCGGACGTCCTTTGAGCCCTTACGCTGTGACCAAGCTCGTCAATGAGATTTACGCTGACGTCTTCGGTCGGTGCTACGACCTGCCGTCGATCGGGCTTCGCTATTTCAACGTGTTCGGCCCTAGGCAGGATCCGAATGGCGCCTATGCGGCCGTCATTCCGAAGTGGATCGCGGCTCTGATCGAGGGTGAGACCGTGTTCGTGAATGGCGATGGCGAGACGAGCCGCGACTTCTGCTACGTCGATAACGCCGTTCAGGCCAATCTGCTGGCGGCTTTGGCGGAGGAGCCGGGGGCGATCAATCAAGTTTACAATGTCGCCGTCGGCGATCGGACGACGCTCAACGAGCTTTATTCCCGGACGCGAGATCTGCTGCTCGAGGCGGAGCCGGCCGTCGCCTCGGCCAAGGTCGAGCATCGCGATTTCAGGGCCGGAGACGTGCGTCACAGCCAGGCCGACATCTCCAAAGGCAGACGATTGCTGGGCTACGATCCGACGCATCGCTTCGCGGACGGCCTAGAGGCGACGGTCGCTTGGCACATCGGCAGGCGGCAGAGCGAGACGGGCCGACCCGCAGCGTGAACGGCGCGCGGACAGGAGGAAAGTTGCGGTATGACGGATGGCGACGCGACGGCCGAGCGCAGCACGAGCGCCTACGCCTTCCGCGCGCTCTCGACGTTCCGCCATCCAACGGATCGCCTCGTGTTGGCGGCGTTTTTCGTCTCGCTGTTTTGTCTCGACTACCTGCCGGCCATCGCAACGGGCGAGCCCTTTCCCACAATACAGCTGATTGCTTTCTTCGCTATTGGCTCGTCGCTGCGCAGGTTTGGCGCAGACCAAGTTTTGTCTCGCGCCGACTATGCGGCGCTGGCGCTCGCGGGATTGGCGCTGGCCCACCCCTGGCGTCACATGGGCGGACTGATTCTGACGTTGGTCGGCGCGTTGTTTTGTTGGAGGCGCGATGCGCGGCTGGCGGCGGTGGGGCAGCTTAGCCTCGGGCTCGCCTGCGTCGATGTGTGGGGTCCCGTTGTCCAAGCCGCGATCGAGGAGGTCCTGCTGCCGCTTGAAACGGCCATCGCCTTCTGGATCCTGCCTCGTCTCGGGAGCTTCGAACTGATCGGCAACGCCATATCGGGCGCGGCCGGGCACACGATCGTCGTCGAGGCGTCCTGCTCGGCGTTTCTCAATATCGTCGCAACGATCCTTCTCTGGCTGTCCTTCCTGAAAATTCAGAGGCAGTCCGCGGGCCGGCGCCAGTGGATCGTCTTGCTCCTCGGGGTCAGCTGGGTGGTGCTGGTCAACACCGTGCGTCTGGATTTGTGCGCTTGGTCGTCTGCGAGCTACGCGTTCTGGCACGAGGGCGAGGGCGTCACGATGCTGGAATGGTCGCTGCTAGGCGGGCTGCTGGCGCTCTTCTATTCTGGCCTCGGAGATGAAGAACGCCCGCATCTTTGATGACAATGCGCCTCGCGGCCCTCGTGGCGATTTTATTCGCCTTTGTTGTCGGCGCTTACCTTAGATTCGGGCCTCGCCCGCTAACGCCGGATCGCGAGGCGCTTCACCGGCCCACAGCCCAGTCTTACCAGCCTGGCGACCGGCTGGGCTTCTTCGTTGTCGAGCATGCGCGCGACCAGACGCGCCTCTCGTTGAGCCTGCGCACCCCGATCTGCCGAGCGCCGGTTTACGTCACTTCGGAGAGCGTTTTCGGGGCCGCGCCGGAAAGGCTCATGGCGTTGAATTTTCCTGAGCCGCCTTGGCGGACCGTCTATGTCTATGAGGGCAAAGCGCTGACGAGCTTCTCGAGGTTTGACGCTCTCGTCGACTTTCTCTTGGAGAGGCTCAGATCCCAGCTCTCGCTTTCGCAATTGGATCCCGCCGAGATGACTTATTTTGCGTTTCGCGTGCCGGCCGATTGCCGAGTTGGAGCCGACGCGCTGGTCTCCGCCGCGCGGGATATTTTGGCGCGCGCGGGACGCTGAGCCCGGGCTTTCGAGGCTGATCTCCTTCGGCCCAACGACTTAACTGCATCGCAGCACATGAGTGAAGAAAAGCGCTCCTACGGCCAGATTTTCCGCTCGTCGTCGATCATCGGCGGCGCGCAGATCATCAACAACATCATCGGTCTGCTGCGGGTCAAGGCGATCGCGCTGCTCGTCGGGCCCGCCGGAGTCGGTATTTTCGGCATTTACAGCTCCGCCATCGCGCTCGTTGGCGCCGTATCGGATTTCGGTGTGAGCGCCAGCGCCGTGCGGGAGATCGCGCGGGCGAACGTCACGGAAGATCGCCAGGAGGTCGCCCGAACCTTTCACCTGCTGCGGCGCATCTGCTTGGCGACCGGGTTCCTTGGATGGGGATTGACGGTCGCCTTTCGCGAACAGATCAGCAGCTTCATGACCGGATCGGTCGAGCACGCGACGGTCATCGCGCTGTTGGGCTCGACACTGCTGCTGACGGCCTTCAACACGGGTCAGATCGCCCTGATGCAGGGGCTGAGACGGATTGGCGATGTGGCGCGCGCCAATCTCTTTGGGGCCCTCATCGGCTCGCTCGCTGCGGTCGCCTTGATATTCCTTCTGGGGAAGGCTGGCGTCGCGCCGGCGATCTTCGCGACCTCGCTGCTCACACTGGGCAGTTCCTTCTGGTTCGCGCGGCGCGCCGACCTTCCGCCTTGCCCGCCGGTCACCTGGCCGCAAGCCTGGGAGAAGTTCCGAAGCATCGCGGGGCTCGGTCTGGCGCTCATGTGGACCGCCATCCTCACCGCTGGTCTCGATATGTTGGTCCGGTCGGTCATCATGCGGGAACTCGGCCTCGAAGCCACGGGCATCTTCCAGGCGGCTTGGACATTGACCGGCGTGCTGGCAAATGTGGTGGTTTCCGCGATGGCGACGGATTTTTATCCGCGTTTGATGAGCGTGATTAACGACAGGGAGCTGGCGGCGAAAAGCGTCGACCAGCAGACGGAAATCGGCGCCGTCCTGGCGCTTCCGGGTTTGCTCTTCCTCGCGGCTTTTGCCCCGCTTGTCGTGCAAATCCTTTATTCGCAGAAATTCGCTGCGGCGGGAGAGCTTCTGCAATGGATGGCGCTCGGCGCCTTTTGTCGGGTTCTGTCCTGGCCGGCCGCCTACGTCCAGCTCGCTAAAGGAGAAGCCATTTGGTTTGGCGGGACGCAGACGGTTTTCGTCCTGCTGCAGGCCGTGCTGACACTCCAGTTTCTCCATGCGTTCGGGATCGTCGGCGCCGCCTTCGCCTTCTCGGCCAGCTACGCCGTGAATCTCCTGGTTGTATTGGTGGTGGCGCGGCTGATGATCGGAATGGCTTGGTCCAAGGAAACGCTGCAGCTCGTCATTTTCGCTGGCGCTTTGATGGTTTGCGCCGCGATGACGCGAAGCTTCCTGGGGGGCGTCGCCGCCGAGCTCATCGAAATCACAATTGTGCTGTTTGGCGTGCTTTTCGCCTTACGGCGGCTCGCCTCCCGATTGGGGCGCGAGCACCGCTTAATCCAGCTGCTGCTTCTGGCCCCTGGCGGAAACTATGTTCTGAACCTGGCCTCGCAGGTTCCGCGCAGCTGAGAGAACGCCAAAGCGACGCGGCTCGAGGGGCAAGCATCTCAAATAGGGACCGCCCAAGCCACGAAAGCTCATTGAGGCGGCCCGCGCTACTGCGAAATTCGCGCGCCCGGTGTTTATGGCGACCTCCGCGCCTTTCGCGCCAGTGACGGAAAGGGACACTTCGTGAAAGCCTCCCAGACAATGAAGCGCGCCATGAAGGAAACCGTCTATCGGCTTCTGCAAGCCGACCTGCTTGCCGACTCGAAGCTACGATCTTTGAAGGCTGCGGGCGCGCTGACGATACTCAATCTGCATCGCGTAGGCGATCCAGACGCCGGCGGCTACGCTCCATTGGACGCTAAGCTCTTCGATGAGCTGCTGGACTGGCTGGATCGCCGCTTCGACTTGGTCGTGCACGCCGATCTCGAGTTCGACGAGGAAGAACGGCAAACCTCAGCTGATGCTGTCCTTCGACGATGGCTACAAGGATTTCATCGAGGTCGCGGCTCCTCTGCTCGAGAAGCGCCGCATCCGCGTCAATCACAACATTGTGCCGGGATGCATCGAGAGCGGCCGTCCGCCGATGAATGTCGAATTACAGGACTTCATCGCTTCCGCGCCGGCCGCGCTTTTGCGCGAAACGCCGTTGCCAGGCCTGCCGCAGGGCGCCGACCCCGACCGGCGGGAACGCTCTTGCCTTGTCGCCTCGGCGGCTCTCAAAGCTAAGCCCATCGCCGAGCAAAAGCAGATCTTCGCTCGGCTCGAAAACCAGGCCTTTTCTCGCTTCGACGGTTTCCGACCGACCCCGATGATGTCGCTGGAGGACATTCGTCAATTGGCGGCGATCCATGAGTTTGGCGCGCATTCCTTCGAGCACGCAAGCATGGACGCGGAGAGTGACGCCTATTTGCGGGAGGATGCGAGGCTCTGCACGAAATATTTCGTGTCAAATCTGGGTTTCGCGCCAAAGGTCTATGCTTTTCCCAACGGTTGGGCGCGCGAGGATCAAGCCAAGCTTGTGGCCGAAGAGGGATATCGCTACGTGCTGCTGGTCGGCGAGGACTATTCGCATGCCGGAGCCTGGTTGCATCCGCGCTTCACACTGCACGCCAAAAGCCGCGCGGAGGGGCATGCCAGGGCGTTGGGCTGGTTCCGGCGACGAGGCGACCGCAACAACGGATCCGCTGAGCCAAGCCTGGCAAGCTGAGGAGCCCGGAGGGACTGCATGACGTTAACGTAATTGATTTTAATTGAAGTCGTTTGATTGGGGCGAAGTCAAAGCCCGGATGATAGAGATGGAAGCCGCTCGTTCAAAAGATCGATAGGAGGTGTCTTGTATCGTCTGCGCAAGGATCTGAGATCTCAACCAGAGAGCTTTAAAACGGCTGGGGGAATTCCATGCCGAGGTAAAAAGGCTCATCTTCAGTGAGGAATTGTGTCCGGCTTCGCCGTTATGAGAGTCTTTT
This sequence comes from uncultured Alphaproteobacteria bacterium, assembly GCA_963798515.1. Lineage (GTDB taxonomy): Bacteria > Pseudomonadota > Alphaproteobacteria > Rhizobiales > Beijerinckiaceae > Methylocystis. Next base: position 46,690 of record CAWCTS010000011.1, on the reverse strand, counting down.
CCTCGAGGCAGACTGCTCTTTGCTCAGAGAATTCGGCTGGAGAGAGCACCTCCTGCTGGGTCCAAGCCTTCGGGTTTTGTGCAAGCATCACTTCCTTTACCGCAGGTATCTAATCCTGCTGAAAAAGGGAGGCGAGGCCGAGCTGAAGCGCTTCCTAGCCGAGATCGGATCTGGATTTCGTCTTGGAGACATCACCATCCACGACTTCGACGAGGTGCTCAAGCCTCCCTTGGTCATCTCTGGATTGCGCTTTCACCTGGCGGCGAACCACGAGAGGCTTCTGAATATCGCGACCTTCGCCATCGATCTCGCTCAGGACGAGGACGGGCTCCTTGCCGGAATGAGCGCGGATTATCGACGCAAGATCAGGATCGCCGCCGCGCGCGGCGTCAGCGTGGAGGCTCATGACAAGCCAAGTCGGGAGCTTCAGGCGAGCTTCGTCGCGGCGTTTAACGCCTTCGCGCGAACGCGGGGGATGAGGCCAGTCGTCGGCGAGGCGTTGAGACAAATGTATGCGCGTGGCGACGCGATGCTCTTCGTGGCGAAAAAGCGTGGCGCAATATCGAATTACCTCCACGTCTACACGACGGGCGGCAAGGCCTTCTTCATGTATGGCGTCAACCCTAGCAAAGAGAATGACGGGGCGGGCCAATATCTGCACTGGCGAGCCATCCTGCGGCTGAAGGAGATGGGGCTCGATTGGTATGACCTTGGCGGCGTCGCAGTGAAGGATGCGAGAGACGGAATATATAACTTCAAGTCCAAATTCGGAGCGCCGCTCGTCTCTCTAGGGTGCGAATGGCGCAGCGACTCTCTGGCGGTCAATTCGATGTGGGCCGGCATGAGGGAGTTCTGGCGTGGAGCGATGAAGCGTGTGACGGCGGTGTTGCGGCTGACGGGCGCCCAACCCGTTTGGCAATCCTCTGCGGCGGACTGGGGCGAGTTTCAATAACTGCGGCGTCCTCAGGCCGAAAGTCGTTATGTCTCGCGATCGTCTCGCGTCGCGAAGATCAACCGAGAGCCAGAACACGAAGGTGAAATGTCGCATGATCGACGTGGTTTCCAATGCAAGATTTCTAGCGTTGCGCCAGCGTCGAGGCGCGTTTTTTCGTGTCGGAAAGCTGAAGAGCTGAAAGCATGGACGACTGCCGAATAGAGATGGCGTCGGGGCCGCTACGGGATGGCGGCGTCGAGCGCGTAAAGGCGCCGCTGATCGCGTTGGCTGTCCCGTCGATCGGATATGGCGGCGCGGAGGCCGTGAATGTGGCTCTCGGGAAAGAGTTTCTCGAGCGGGGCTACCGAGTGGACTTCGTAACGATGCGCGAGGAGCCCGAGACCGAGATGCTCGTGCCCAAGGCGGCGCGTCACATGTGCCTGCGAGTGGAGAAGACGCGTCAGGTGTTGCTTCCGTTGATCCGCTACCTGCGCGCCGCTAGCCCTGATGCGTTGGTCGCTTCGCTTTGGCCCTTCACTTCGCTCTGCGTGCTGGCGAACAAGCTCTGCGGCGGAACGGCGCGCACGGTCGTTTGCGAGCACAATACTCTCTCCATCCAATACGCCAATCGAGGCTTCGCGCACGACGCGTTTTTGAGATGGAGCCTTGCATACGAGAGCAGCTTCGCAGATGCGAGCGTCTCGGTGTCGAGTGGCGTCGCCGATGATCTTGCTTCGCTCTCCGGCCTGAGCCGGAGACGTTTCACGGTCATCCACAACCCTCTGCTTGACCGTAGGTTCTTGCAGAGCGGGGATTCGGCTGCAGAGGCGGTTTGGAGGGGATGGCGCGGTCCCCGCCTCATGACCGTGGGACGATTCAAAAAGCAGAAGAATCATCCGATGCTCATTCAGGCGTTCAAGGAATTCCTGAAGCTCCGGGACGCAAGGCTGCTTATGTTGGGAGAGGGCGATCTGCTGGACGCGACGCGACAACTGGTCGCGGAGGAAGGATTGGCGGATAAGGTGCTGCTTCCCGGAGCCGTCTCCGATCCCACGCCTTACTATCGAAGCGCGGATCTCTTTGTCCTGTCATCCGACTACGAGGGTCTTGGGAATGTTCTGATCGAAGCGCTCTCAGTCGGCCTGCCGGTGGTCTCGACAGATTGCAAGAGCGGCCCGGCGGAAATCCTCGGGAACGGAAAATGGGGGCGGCTCGTCCCTGTGGGAGACGCCGAGGCTCTCACGCGCGCCATGCTCGAAGCACTCGACGCAGAGCACGACCGAGAAGCTTTGAAGCGGCGGGCGGTAGAGTTTTCTCCCCAGCGCATCGCAGACCAATATCTGCGGCTCATCTTTTCTCAGCCTGTGGCCGGCGCCACGGCCTGAGGGTGACGAGCTGCGTCAACGCATATTCAGGTTCAGAACTCATTGATGAACAAAAAACCTTCTCGTCCATGCCCTCTCTGCGGCGGCGCTGCTGGACGATCCAGCTTTCCCTACGCGACGCGCTTCAACGAGGCGACTTTCGCCTATCGGCGCTGTCAGTCCTGTGGCGGCGTGTTCGTGGACCCGGTTCCCGACGCCGAGACTTTCGCGAAGATGTATGCGAAGAGCGCCTATCACGATGTCCATTACGTCGAATGCGAGAGCCCGCATTATCGCGAATCCGCAAAGTTGCTGACGACATTCCTGCCAGCCGGCGCGAGCGTGCTCGACTATGGCTGCGGGCTCGGCCTCTTTCTCCGGGCGCTGGACGAACAGGGGTTTTCCGCGACCGGGGTCGAGTTCGACCGTGAGGCGGCGGATGCGGCCGCCAAGGCTTCGGGCTGTTCGGCCTACGCCTTGGAGGAGCTTGCCGACAAGCAGGCTAAAGCGAGCCTCGACGCTCTTCATCTCGGCGATGTGCTCGAGCATCTTGCCGACCCGGCCGAGACGCTCGATCGGCTGTTGAGCTTGGTGAAGCCGGGAGGCTTGCTCTTCGTCGAGGGGCCTCTCGAGAACAACCCAAGCCCGGTCTATTGGTCGGCGCGTGTCGCTGGCGTCGTGAGGCGCCTTTTGAAGCCCGGGCTCGTGGGCTCGGGCGCGCCTACGCATCTCCTGCGAGTCGACGGCGCGCAGCAGCATAATTTCTTCAGGCGCCATTGGCCGCGGCTCGAGACGCTTCATTGGAGCGTCTATGAGACCGGCTGGCCCTATAAGGGCGCCGGCGCCGTGAGGAGCGCCATCGCTGCTCTCGCGACCACCATCGGCGGCAAGAGTTTAGCGGGCGTGACATTCGGCAATCGATTTCGCATCGTGCTCCGCCTCCCAGGCGAGCCAAGCTCAACCAGGATCGCTGCGGAGTAGGTCGGCGCAACCGCCATATGACGTCAGGGCCGCTTCTCGATCCTGATCCAACATCGCCGCGAGGATGACGTGACCAAGAGCATGGATGTCGATTCCGATATTGCGGTCGTGAGCGCCTCTCACGCCTATGGAGCCTGCGAACTATGAGCGGCGAAACGCTGGGCGGCGTTCTCTACGTGACCTATGATGGGCTGCTCGAGCCGCTGGGTCAGAGTCAGGTGCTCGCCTATTTGGAAAAGCTCGCGCCGCAGTGGCCAAGTCACATCCTTTCCTTCGAGAAGCCGAAGGATCTCGAGGATGAGCTACGCGTAAAGGCGCTGCGACAGCGCCTCGCCCTGACGAACATCGGCTGGACGCCGCTGCGCTATCATAAATCTCCGACAGTTCCGGCGACCGCTTTCGACGTTGCGCAAGGAATGGTCTCCGCGTTGTCGCTCGCGTGGAGGCGAAGAATAGAGATCGTGCATGCGCGCAGCTACGTAGGGGCGCTGATCGCGCTGCCCGTCGCGCGGCTCACGGGAGCCAAGCTCCTTTTCGACATCCGCGGGTTTTGGGCGGATGAGCGTGTCGACGGCGGACTCTGGCCCAAGGACGGCGGTCTCTACCGCGGGGTCAAGAAGCTCGAGAGCGTGTTCATCGCCAACGCGGACCATATGGTGACGCTCACACACGCCTCCGTGCGCGAGCTCGAGAAGTGGCCAGCCTTCGCCCAGCATCAGCCGCCGCTCACGGTCATTCCAACCTGCGCCGATCTCGAGCGCTTCTCGCCCGCTCCCGCTCCCGCGCGCGAGCCGCTCGTTTTTGGCTATGTCGGTTCTATCGGCACTTGGTATCTCTTCGACGAGACGATCGAGTTTTTTCTCGCCCTCACTCGCCGCCGTCCGGACGCGAGAATGCTTGTCGTCAATCGCAACGATCATGAACGGGCGCGCGAGCTCTTCGCGCGGCACGGCGTCTCGCCCGATCGGGTGGAGATCATCGCCTGCGATCACGGTGAGGTCCCGCGACAGATCGCGCGCATGCATGCCGCTGGCGCGGTGATCAAGCCGTCCTATTCCAAGATCTCCAGCGCGCCGACGAAGCTCGCCGAATATCTCGGTTGCGGCGTTCCCTGCGTCGGCAACGTCGGAGTCGGGGATATGGAGGAGGTTCTGGAGGGGCGGCGCGTCGGGGTCGCGCTTCGGGATTTTTCTCGAAACGACATCGACAGCGCGGCTGACCGGCTGCTGGCCTTGCTAGAAGAGGCGGATGTGCGCAGCCGCTGCGTGGCGACGGCGCGAGACCTCTTCTCGCTCGATGTCGGAGTTGAGGCCTATCGCAACATCTATGAAAGCCTCTGTGTTCCCGTAGCCCGAGAATTGGCGCAATGAGCGGAAAATCCCGAGGCGTCTTCACGCTCTCGCTCGACTGCGAGGGACTATGGGGCATGGCCGACGACGCCGCCCTCATCTCCAGTGGAGTGGTCACCGACGCTGCGCTCGCCAAGGCCTATGAGATCATTTTGCGTGCGCTCGGCCGAAACGACCTGGTCGCCACCGCGGCCTTCGTCTCCGCATTCGCCTGCGAGGAGGCGGTCTTGCGGGAGAACGCCGCTCTCTTCGATCGGTTGGCGGCGCTCAACCCGGAGTGGTTCGTCTCGATCGTGGGCCGACTCAAGGCGGGCGAGCTCGACGGGTGGCGGGGCGCAAATCACTATCAGGCGATGGCTGCCGCCGGCCACGAGATGGCCTGGCACGGAGCGACCCATCTGTCGCTGCGGGATGGAGCTTCCGAAGAGTCGATCGAGCTCGAGCTCGATCTCGCCGGAAAACTCTTCACGGCGCTTGGCCATCGACCGGCGACAATCGTCTTCCCGCGCAATCTTGTCGGTAGCCGGCGCGCCTTGCAGCAGGCGGGCTTCAAAACCTATCGGGACAGCCCCGCGCAGGACAGGCTCGGCAGGGCCGTCAATCTCTTGGGCGAGTTCAACGTCTTCGCGCCTTGCGACACGATCCCTGCGAAGCTTCTCGACGGCTGGCGTGTTTGTCGTTCCGGCACCTTCCTCAATTGGCCATCCGGCGCGCGCGCCGTCGTTCCTGTCGCCGTGACGATCGCGCGCTGGAAGTCCATGCTGCGCGACGCCGCCCGAGCGGGCGGCCATGTGCACATGTGGTTCCATCCGCACAATCTGATCACTGCGCCGAAAATGCGGGTTTCCTTCGAAGCGATCATGGACTTTGCGGGCGAGTTGACGCGCACGGGCGATCTCGTCAACTTGACGATGGCGCAATCCGTCGCCTTCCTCGATGCTGAGGCTCCAGAAAAAGCGAGTTCGCCGCCTAATCCCATGACCTTCGAAACGTACAAACCAGATTGCGCCTCCAATGAGCACAGTTCTTAAGCCAATGACTCGCGTCTCCTTTGACATCGTTCCTTATTCCGAAGAGTTGCTCTCAGCCTACACGCGCCTGATTCCCAGGCAGCAGCAAGTCGTCGAAGTCGGGAAAATCGCCTGGAAACTGAGAGATCATCCGGCGGGGCCCGGCGTTGTCGCAGTCTGTCGCTCCGCAGAGGGCGAGGTGGTCGGCATGACCGCCTTCCAGTCGACCCGATTCATCGGCGTGGACGACAAACTGGTGCTCGGACATCAGGCGATGGACACAGCGGCGTCGCCTGACGCCAACGTGCCAGGCCTCACATTGCGCCTCGTCCAGACATTCTACGATCGCGTAGAAAGTCCGTATGTTTTCGGTTTCCCGAACGAGAAGTCCGGCGCTTTCTTTTTCGGTCGACTGCAATGGAAGCGTCTTGGGATGACGCCCATAGTGTGGCGGCCCTTGCGGAGCGGGTTCCTTTTGAAACGATTGCTGGGCGGGGGTTTCGATTGCCCGTTGCCGCGACTCAGCATACGTGGACCGAGGCGCAAGGCCGTCGCACGGCTCTCGCGTTTCGAGGACGTTCACGCTGCCGCCTGGACCAACCTGCGAAAAATGCGCACTCCGAAAATCGCCGTGGATCGTTCGCCGGAGATTTTGAATTGGCGCTTTGTCAGCAATCCGGCGTTCAAATACGATCTTTGGGCCATTGGTCACGAAGCGATCGCCGTGAGCCGCATGCAGGGGATTCACGGGGAGCGCGTGCTGCAAATATGCGAGCTCATGGGTGATGTCGCCGACATGGCGAGCCTAGTTGAGACGATCATCGCTCATTACGCGGACCAACGTCCAGATTACGCCATGGCCTGGGCCATAGGCGGGACCCCAGTCTACACAGCGCTTCACGAGGCCGGCTTTTTCGACCTTCCCGACCGCTTCCGACGCAACAAGATCTATTTTGGCGCGCGCGGCGTGGCCGGGGACAAGTCCGCCGTGCCCGATCAGGGTGATTGGCATCTGAGTCTTTTCGATTCCGAATCGACATGATTGACGACATTCCGCGCCTCGGCTCCGCCTGCGCGGGGTCCGAGAGCGGCGTTCCCCACGGCTTCGGCGAATATTGCGTTTCTTCCTCCCTCAGCGCAGGAGCGGGCGTCCCGAGCAGAGCGTTATCGGGACGGCTGGTTTTCTAAACACCCCGGACTCGTCCATGGCTCGCATCTCATTCGAGGTCGTCCCCTATTGCGATGAACTCCTGAATGCCTATCGAACTCTGTTGCCGGATCTGGCGCCGCTCGTCGACGCCGGAAAGGTCGCGTGGAAGCTGAGGGATCATCCGGTCGGTCCGGGAGCCGGCGCCATAGGCCGCTCCTCCGACGGAGCGATCATCGGCTTGACGGCGTTTCAGCCGGCGCGCTTCATGGATGGCGACGACAAATTGTTTTGCGGCTATCAATCCATGGATGTCGCGACAGCTCCTGACGCTACAGCGCCTGGCATGCTGCTATGGCTCATGCGGACCTTCTACGAGCAGCGCGACTACCCATTCGTCTATGGGTTCCCGAATAACAGCGCCGCTCCGTTTCATTTCGGACGGCAGCTGCGATGGAAATCGCTCGGCACCGCGCCCATGCTTTGGCGGCCGCTGCGCGCAGGCTTCATCCTAAGGCGGTTGCGATTGGGGGGGCTGGACTTCCCCCTGCCGCGTCTTCCACGACGGCGCGTGGCATCGACGCGGGTCGCACGCTTCGATGAGGGGCACAGGGCCGCTTGGACGACGCTGCGACGGCTGCACACGCCAAAAGTGGCGGTCGACCGGGCGCCGGACATTCTGAACTGGCGTTACGCCGACAATCCAGCCTATGGCTACGACCTTTGGACGAAAGGCGATGAAGCGCTCGCGGTCAGCCGTCTTACGGACAAGCATGGCGCGCGCATAGTCTATATCTGCGAGTTGATGGGAAGCGTCGACGACATGGCCGGCATGGTGGAGGCGATTCTCGATCACTACGCCGATCACAAGCCAGAGGTTGCTTTCGCCTGGGCCATCGAAGGCTCTCCCGTCTCCGCAGCGTTCGGCCAAGCCGGCTTCTTCACGCTTCCGGATCGACTGAGGCCGATCACGATCAACTTCGGAGCGCGGGGCCCGGGCCGCGATCCAGGCCCCGTGCCGGACCGGTCGCAGTGGATGTTGAGCTACCTCGATTCGGATACGGTCTGAGCCGTTCCAATTGGCGGCGGAGAGTTCGCGAAAGGCGGCTGACGGCGCGGCGAGAGCACAAGCGAGAATTCCTGTCGCTTGACGATCCAACTTACGATAAGCACCGAGGGGTTTCCCTCTAAGCAGGAAGGGCTAAGATGAGCGAGCCAGCCATTGTAGAGGAAAAAGTCGAGGCGGTTTTCAAGGAAGTGTTGAAGGTGGACCCAAGACAAAACCGCGCGGCGCTGATCTATAATCAAATCCCCGGATGGGATTCGGTCGCGCACATGACGCTCGTCGCCGGACTCGAGGAGGCTTTCGACTGCATGTTGGAGATGGACGATATCCTCGACATGAGCTCCTACGACAAGGCTCTCGAGATCATGGCCAAATATGCCTGATTTGTTCGACCTTACCGGCCGCGTCGCGGTCGTCACCGGCTCCTCGCGCGGCATTGGCAGAGCGATCGCCGAGGCGTTGGCGACCCATGGGGCGGCTGTCATTTTGAACGCGACCCGCGACCCCGAGGCGACCGCCCGCGAGGCCAGCGATCTCTCAGAGCGATACTCGGTTCCTGTCAGCTATGTGATAGGCGATATTGGACAGCCCGAAACTTCGGCCAATCTCGCAAAGGCGGCTCTGACGCAGCACAAGCGCTTGGACATCTGGGTCAATAACGCCGGCGTGCTCATTGATGCGCTGATTGGTATGATACCCCAGCAGGATGTCGACAAGACCCTCGGCGCCAATGTCGCAGGTGTCTTGTACGGAACCCAGGCCGCGGCGCGCGTGATGCAGCGCCGCAGCAGCGGCTCTATCGTCAATTTGACCTCCATCATCGGCCGCTTCGGTAATGAGGGGCAGCTCGTCTACGGTGCTTCGAAAGCCGCGGTCATCGGCGCCACACTCTCGGCGGCCAAGGAACTCGCGCCGAAAAACATAAGGGTGAACGCCATTGCTCCCGGCTTCATCGAAACAGACATGATCAAGAATCTTACCGCAGAAAAGCGCGCCGAGCGCATCGCCTCCATCCGGATGGGCCGCATCGGCAAGCCCCAAGATATTGCGAACACCACGCTGTTTCTCGCATCTGACTTATCGAGCTATGTCACCGGGCAGGTCATCGGCGTGGACGGCGGCATGAGCATCTAACGGCATGATCGACACGGGTTTTGCATCGCCATTCTTGGCGCAGGACGATCTCGATCGTCCCTGCCTGCGGGACGATCGCGACACGGCGGTCACCTACGGCGGGTTGAGGCATCGCGCCGCCGATTACAGCGCGGCCATGGCGGGACCGAAATCTCTCGTGTTCCTTTATGCCCGCAACGACATTGCGAGCGTTGCGGCTCTGCTCGGCGCCTTCGCCGCCGGACATGCGGTCGCCCTGCTTGATCCCGAGCTGTCGGCGGAGCTGCGCGAGACGCTGACGGCGCGCTATCAGCCCGAATGGGTCATCGGCGCCGAAGCTTCGGGCGAGGTCGATCGGGCTCAAGGAGGCGGGGGAGAGATCAATCCTGCGCTCGCCCTCCTGCTTTCCACCTCCGGCTCAACGGGGAGCCCGAAGTTCGTTCGTCTTTCCCTCGAGGCGCTCGAGTCCAACGCTCGGGCGATCGCCAGCACGCTCGAGGTCGCGAACGAAGATGTGGCCGCGGCGCATCTCCCGATCCATTATTCCTTCGGTCTTTCGGTGCTCACCAGTCATCTGATCGCCGGGGCGCGCCTTCGTTTGACGGCGACCGGCTTCACGGATCGCGGCTTTTGGTCCGCGATGAAGGAAGCGAGCGTCACCCATCTCCCAGGGGTGCCTTTCCACTTTCAGATGATGCAGAAGCTGCGTTATGAGCGTCTGGGTCTCGCGCAGCTGAAAAGTCTGGCTCAGGCGGGTGGTCATCTCGACGTCGGCGCGCGTCGAGCGGCGCATGAATTCATGAACGCGCGCGGCGGACGCTTTTACGTGATGTATGGGCAGACCGAGGCTTCGCCCCGGCTGACGACGCTGCCGCATGCGCAATTTCTCGAAGCTCCGGCATCTGTCGGAGGCGCGCTCCCGGGCGGCCGGTTGGAGATCGTCAATCCCGACGAAAAAGGGCAGGGGGAGGTCGTCTATCACGGCCCCAACGTGATGCTCGGCTATGCTGAGGAGCGCGCTGATCTTGCGCGGGGGGACGACAACCGCGGGCGGCTGGAGACGGGCGACATCGGTTATCTCGACGAAGCGGGCCGCCTCACCTTGATGGGGCGGAGCAAGCGGTTCGGGAAGGTCTATGGGTTGCGCGTCAATCTCGACGAAGTCGAGAAGCTGACCAATGAGCTCTGCGAATTGGTCGTCACCCAAAAGGCTGACGTGCTTCGCATCCATTATGTGGCCAGTGAAGCGGATCGCAGTCTTGAACAGACGCTCGTCGATCGGTTGAGCGCCTGCTACAGAATACCCGCCATGGGTTACGAGCTTCGTCCGATCGGGATGATCCCGCGCTCCGAACGCGGCAAAATCGACTATAAGGCAGTCGAAGCGCTCCAGCATGATTGACGCTCTTTCTCGTGCGCTCGAGGCGCCTTCGTATTCTTTGCCGCAGTCGGCGCGGGAGCGGCTTCTGCTCCAGGGTCTCGACGAGCTCACGCGGCGGCATTACGAGAATTGCGAGCCCTATCGCCGGATTCTCAACGGAGCTTGGGGCGGAAAGACCGCTTATGAGAGCATAGAAGATATTCCTTATCTGCCTGTCTCTCTGTTCAAGACTCAGAAGCTTCAGTCCATTCCAGACGCCGAGGTGCGCGTGACGCTGACGTCGAGCGGCACGACCGGACAAGCTGTGAGCCGCATCGCGCTCGACGCGGAAGCGTCCTCGGTCCAGCAGCGCGCTCTCGCCAATTCGCTCATGCATGTGCTGGGGCGGCAGCGGCTGCCGATGCTCGTGATCGATACTGACGCCGTATTCAAGGATCCGCGCATGATGTCGGCGCGCGGCGCCGGCGTGCTGGGCCTCATGCGCTATGGGCGCAATCACGTCTTCGCCTTGAACGAGGCGCTCGAGCCCAATTTCGACGCCGTCCGAAGCTTTTTGTCTGGGCTCGACGGAGCGCCTTTCTTCATGTTCGGCTTCACCTTCATGGTGTGGATCAACTTTTACGAGACGTTCCGGGACGCTGGGCTGGATCTGTCGCAGGGCGTGCTGATTTATTCGGGCGGCTGGAAGAAGATGATCGAGCGTTCGGTCGACAACGCCACCTTCCGGCAAGCTTTGCGTGAGGCTTTCGGCCTGACCCGCATCCACAATTTTTACGGCATGGTGGAGCAGATTGGCTCGATCTGCTTGGAAGGGCCGGGCGGGCTGCTCTACCCGCCGAACTTCGCGACGGTCGTTGTGCGCGACCCCGACAGCTGGCTTCCGGCAAAGCTCGGGGAGCCGGGCGTCATTCAGGTCCTCTCCTTGTTGCCGAGCTCCTATCCCGGCCACAGCCTGCTGACGGAGGATCTCGGGGTAATCGAGTCGATCGATCCAAACGAAGATGGATGGATGGGCAAGGGCTTGAGAATCCTCGGCCGCGTTCCCAAGGCGGAACTGCGCGGCTGTAGTGACGTCATTGCTGCGGGCGCCGCATGAGTCTTTACCTGTGGCAACCTGAGCGGGCGGCGATCGACGAAACCGCTCTGCTGACGCGCATCGAGGCGATGACCTATCGGGGCTACGAGCCCTGCGCGCCGGCGGCGATCGCGATGCTCAATGCGATCTCCCATGTGCTGCTCAACGATCCGCAGGCTCGGCGCGCCCCGCAATATGTCGCGCTTGGCTATTGGCTGCGGCCGGCGGCGATGCGACGAATGTGCGATGAGCTTGTCATGCACGCCACGAGGCGCGCGTCGGCCTGGGCTCCGCGTGGCGTCGCATTGCATCTGCCGCCGACGAATGTCGATACGATCTTCGTCTATAGCTGGGCGCTCTCCGTGCTCGCGGGCAACGCAAACGTCGTGCGTGTCGCGACGACCCTGTCCAGCGATGCGGAGTGGCTCGTGCGCCTAGTCGCGCGGATTGCCATCGAGCATGGCGAGGCGGATCGGCAAATTTTCTGCGCCTATCCTTACGGCGGCGAGCTCGAAAGGGCGGCCTCGCGGTTATGCGATTTGCGGATGATCTGGGGTGGAGACGCCAAGGTCGAGGCGGTCTCGCGCATCCCCATTCGTCCCGACGGACTGTCGATCGGCTTCCCGGATCGCAAGTCGCTCGCGCTCATCCGCGTCCGGAGCTACGAGGCCGCAACGGAGGCGGAGCGCGACGATCTCGCCAATCGGCTCTTCAATGACATCTATTGGTTCGACCAGATGGGTTGCGGTTCGCCGCGGCTCATCGTTTGGGAGGGCGAGGCGCGTCGTGATCTCACAACCGACCTCTATGCGCGGCTGAGCCGGATCGTCGCCGCGAAGAAATATTTGGTCGAGACCGGCGTGGCGATTGGAAAATTCGCGCTCGCCAACGATCTGCTGGCCGAAGGGTTGGCTGAGCGCCTGCGCTTTCGCAGCAACGAGCTATGCGTCTATGACGCCGCCGATCCCAAAAGTTGCCTGCAGCGCGTTCATGGCGGCGGATTCCTGGGCGAGTGCTTCGTCGAAGACGTCACGGATATAGCGGCGTTCGTTACGCGCAATGTTCAGACGCTCACGCATTTCGGCTTCGAAACCGAGAAGCTCGAGAAGCTAGCGCGCCGCCTTTTCTCGCGCGGCGGCTATCGGATTGTTCCCATCGGCCAGGCTCTGCAATTCGACACGGATTGGGATGGCGTCGAGCTCCTCGCGCATATGACGCGACGAATTGTGATTCGCGCGCAGTGAGAGGCCTGATGATCGGGGTCGGGATCCCCGTCGAAATTTCTCAAGGGAGGCGGGAGCGTGTAACAGGAAGACGTTTACGTCCAAATTTCGCTTTGCGATTCATGGACGTTTGCTGGAATGACCCCGGAGTTCCAATGTCCGGAGTCGCGCGTCTCTCAGCTCTAGCGAGATAACTATATGCCGGTTACGTCTTCGAAGAAGCTGCGCATGCTGGTGATCTGTCCTTACCCCGAAGGCGTGGCGGCGGGGCAGCGGCTGAAATACGAACAATATTTTGACGATTGGAAATCTTGCGGCTACGAGATCGACGTCTCGCCTTTCATGAACGACGCGCTTTGGCGGGTGGCCTATGTGAGAGGGCACATAGGCACGAAACTCCTGGGGTTGCTGCACGGCTACCTCCGGCGCGTCCGAGACATGTTCTGGATCAGAAGCTATGACATTATCTATATCCACATGTGGGTTACTCCCTTCGGCACGGCCACCTTCGAGCGTCTGACGAGATCTTTGGCCCGCAAGCTCGTCTTCGACGTCGAGGACAATGTGCTCCTCGGCTCGATTCTACCCGACGCTGTTGAGCCGAACCCGATCAAGCGGCTGCTCAAGGGACCGCAGAAGGCGCGCTTTCTCATCGAAACCGCGGACCACGTCGTTTCGTCCTCGCCCTTCCTCAATGACTTCTGTCTGGAGATCAACCGAAAGAAGAAATGTACCTACATTTCTTCCTCTGTCGACACGGATCGCTTCGTCCCGCTCGATAAGCCCGCAGGCGAGCGCCTGCTGACCATAGGCTGGACGGGCACTTTCTCGACCCGAATCTATCTGGACCTGCTGCGGGAGACCTTTCAACGCTTGGCGCAGCGGGTTCCCTACAAGCTGCGCGTGATCGGCAATTTCCAATATGAGCTCGAGGGTGTGAATCTCGAGGTCGTGCAGTGGTCCAAGGAGCGCGAAGTCGAGGATTTGCAAGCCATCGACATCGGCGTCTACCCTTTGCCGGTCGACGATTGGGTGCTCGGCAAGAGCGGTTTGAAGGCCATACAATATATGGCGTTCGGTCTGCCCATCGTCGCCACGGAAGTCGGCACCACGCCACTTTTGATCACCCATGAGGTCAACGGTCTCCTGGTGAAGACGGAAGCGGAATGGCTCGAGGCCCTGGAGCGTCTGCTGAAGGATGCGCCTCTGAGAGCGCGGCTTGGCAAGGCCGCGCGCGAGAGCGCAGTGGCCAATTATTCGACGAAAGCGATCGCCGGCCAATATCGGCGCGTGCTTAACGATGTGATGGGAGAAACGCATTGAAACACCGCAAGCGCATCTACATCGCCGGCTGCGGCGGCATGCTTGGTGAAGCCTTTTACAAGGTGTTCGGTGAAAATCACGATTTGAAGTGCACCGACAAGGATGTGAATGAGGATTGGCTGACCTTCCTCGACTTCCGCGACCGCGGGGCCTACCAAGACGATGTGCGGGCGTTCAAGCCCGATCTGCTCTTCCATTTGGGCGCCCACACGAGCCTCGAATTTTGCGAGGAGAATGTGGAGGACGCCTATCGGACCAACACGCTCGCGGTCGAAGACGCGGTCCACATCGCAAACGAGCTCAACATTCCGCTGCTTTACATTTCGACCGCAGGAATTTTCGACGGCGGACAGGAGCTCTATGACGATTGGGACCGGCCCAATCCGCTCGGCCATTATGCGCGCTCGAAATATATGGGCGAATTGTTCGTCCAGCAGAATTGTCGCCGGCATATCGTTTGTCGCGCGGGCTGGATGATGGGGGCGGGTCCCAAGAAGGACAAGAAATTCATCCAGAAGCTGATGCAGCAGATCAAGGCCGGCAAGAAGGAGCTGATGGTCGTCGACGACAAGCTCGGCACGCCGACCTACACGCACGATTTCGCCCGGAATGTCGCGCTGCTGTTCGAGCACGAGCTATGGGGGCTCTACAACATGGTCTGCGGCGGGGTGACCAGCCGGCTCGAAGTCTCACAGGAATTGGTGCGGCTGCTGGGGAAGCAATCCGAGATAAAGGTGACGCCGGTTTCCTCCGACTTCTTCGCCAAGGATTATTTCGCCCCGCGGCCCCCGTCGGAACGCCTGATCACCCGAAAATTGTCATTGCGGGGCGTGAATGTGATGCGGGACTGGCGCGTCTGCCTGGAGGAGTATCTGCAAGGTTATTACCAGGGATATCTGAGCTAGGGGCGGGGTCAACCGAAGAGGGCGTCGGCAGCGCAGTGTGATCCGATGTGCGAGGGGAAACGCTGACGGTCGAAATCATTTTTGGCTGACGGCGCCTTAATTTGCGGAGAGCGCGCAACTCTGGACGGTCCTGCGAAAAGGCGTGGATAGACGACTGCCAAAAATCAGCGAGTAGTCCATGCGCTGAAATCAGCCGGTGTTTGAATCGAACGCGCGGCCAGCTTAACGACGCATGAAATCTTCTGCTCACGAAATAGACCGTAAATTCAGCCAATAGAGCGTCGCTGGCCACTTCAATTACAATGTGGCTGATCCATTCGCCGCAGTGTACAAATGGGAGACAGAAGCAGATGACTGATCTGGAGATTTCTTCGCGAGGCAGTGAATTAAAAATAAAATTTGAGGATAAAAGAGTCAGTAAATGCACCCACTACTTAACTGATGGGCGAGTGAAAGAATACCCGTATCCATATTCTGAACGCTTTATTCGCTCATTTTATGAGAAATATGGATCGGCTGCGCTAGTAGAAGACGCAGAGCGTACTGGATTTGTGCAGTTTCGTCACAAATACATGATTTCGCGATTTCTCACAAGTAGAATAAACGAAAAAGTGTCTATACTCGATTTTGGGTGCGGGACAGGAATATCCACATTTACACTATTTCAGCAGTTCCCAAATGCTGAAATAACGGCGGCGGAAATCGTGTCCGATTGGCTGGTGCAGCTCAAAAATCGCTTTCTTGATGAATCCGCGTCAAGAATAAATACGATACTCCTGTCTGATGATGGACAATTGAGAGAAATTGACCAAAAATTCGATATAATTTGGCTCAATGCGGTATTCGAGCATTTGACCGCCGAAGAACGCAGTACAATTATGAGTAAGCTGTGGGACTCTTTGAATGCTGGCGGTATGTTGGTCATTTCCGAAACGCCATGGCGCTGGTTCCCGATAGAAACTCATACCTTGGCGTGGCCGTTTGTGAATTACCTTCCGGATACTCTTTCACTCCTCGCTTACCGCCTCAAGAGGCAGGGTCGAAAGGGCTTGATTTCCTCCGAGCTGACTTGGAAAAACGCGCAAAGATCCGGGATAAGAGGAGGAACGATCTCGGAAATCATAAGGTATACCAGCGCGCCGCGCGACACGATTGAGGTCATGAATAGCCAATCTGATGACAGCGCGGATATTCTCGAGACGTGGTGGCATGGCGAGTTCAGAAAAACCCAGATAAAGTGGGCAACCTATCGGGTGCTCTCGTTATTTCGCAACTTGACGGGCTATGTCGTTTCACCGTGGCTTAACATCGTGCTAAAAAAATCGGCTGATGCGGCCGATCCAGACGGCGCAATCTCGACAACAACAGCACACGCGCGTTGATGTCGCCCGGGGGCGCCATAGAGGTTGCATGGCAAGGCCTCTAAGCGAAACGCGGGGCATGGACAAGAGTGGTGAGATAAGCCAGTGATCTTCTACGACATAATATTGATCAGCATGGCTATCGCCACCCTTATATTTTCCCAAGACCAAAAATCATCGAGAGCAATCTACAATTTAATACTACCATTGTTATTTTGCTTTTGTGCATTCCGCTGGTATGTAGGCTGTGATTTTGGCAGCTACATGCATTTGTATGAGATTAAATTTGCTGTAGTTAGCTTAAATGATGTTATAACATATAGAGAAATTGGATATTTATTTATATTATACGTCATGCATCTATTCGATATGCCTTGGTATATCATAAATGTCCTAGGAGCTGCATCGTTTTTTATCGGAATACACGTTATGGCTAAAAGGGAGCCTAATCCATTACTTTATCTAACCCTGCTTTTTCCTATGTATATTATGGGTCTTGGAATGTCGGCTGTCAGGCAATGTCTGGCGGCGGGCTTCATCTGCGTTGCATTTAATGCGTTTACGGATAAAAATATTGTAAAATATTTAATATTTGTTGGTCTTGGCGCTACATTTCACAACAGCGCGGCGGTTTTTGTCCCCTTTGTGGTTTTCCTTCTGCCTGGAAATGTGGCAATAAAAGCATTTGGTAGCGTCGTATTGGTCGCTCCTATGATATATCTGCTTTCTCGTAGCGAGGCTGCGCAAGCCTATACAAATATGTATGTCGGCAGTGGTGTGGTTGAAGCGGAGGGAGGAAAATATAGAGCAATTCCTGTATTCCTGACTGGGCTGCTTTTCATGTTTTTTATGAGGAAGCGCTGGAAAGAACGCTACGTCGATTACAACAGAATATTTATATTTTCCTTCGCAATGATCGCAGTAATGCCTATTGTCTTGGTATCATCAGTCATAGGAGATCGTTTTAGCTATTATCTGATGCCGCTCGTTTTTGCCATACAAGCTAGGGCGCATAAGATTTTCCCTAAAGACCTGACTCTAATTCTTGTTGCTGCTCCATTAGCAGTTGCAGTCACATATTTTCTTGCCTGGACGTCCTTGTCTTGGCAGTTTTCCCTATGCTTCGTGCCCTATAAAACATGGTGGGGTTCACTGTGAGAGCGAGATCGACCGAGCTGAATGCAGAGGTGGAGGGGCCGCCAGGCGAGGGGGCGTTGTATGATCCCTTGCGGCAGGGCGGCTCAGAGCAAAGCGAACCTCTGCTAAGCTGGTCTGGGCGGACGCTTTACGACCTCAAGAATCCGACCTTCACCTCTTTCCTCGACTTGTCGCGCTGGCTCTGCGCCTTGATCGTTTTTCTGGGCCACCTGCGCGGCCCCCTCTTTTCCGGCTTCGAGAGCGTTCCTCCCGCGGATCGAGGCGTTCCCGTCACCCTCTGCTATCTTATCACCGGATGGTTCGGGGAAGCCGTTATTATCTTCTTTGTGCTGAGCGGTTATCTGGTCGGCGGCCTCGCTTGCGCCAAGTCCGCGGTCGGGCGCTTTCAGCCGAACGATTATGCAATCGACCGAGCCACCCGCATTTTCCTTCCCTTCATCCCTGCGTTGATTTTAACGGCGCTGTGCGATGCGCTGGGAATGACGTTCTTTGGCGATATCGGTTTCTACAATCATACTCATCCACAGATACTCGCGAAGGTTAATAGCGATCCTTTTGTAAATCACTTCACTCTAAATGTTTTTTTCAAAAACGTTTTGATGCTTCAGACGATCGCTAGCCCGCCTTTTGGAAGCAACATGCCGCTCTGGAGCATCTCCCTGGAGTTTTGGTTTTACGTTACTTTTGGACTCTTCATGACGGGGGTGGTCGAAAAAGGAAAATCCAGATCGTGGATCTGGATGTTGGGGGCGGTGGCCCTCGCCGCACTCCTGGGCAGGAATTTCCTGATCAACATGGGCCTCTGGATGATCGGGCTCGGGGCAGCCTTCGTTGGGCGAACTAAAATGGAGCGGCCTCTCGTCGCTTGCTTGGCCTTCTTCGCCTGCCTCCTGTCCTTCCGTTTTATCAAAGGAACATTCGGGCTTGGCGAGATGGTGATGCTGCGCAACTACCTCGTCGCGATTTTCTTCGCTTGGCTGCTGGTTTCGATGCGCGCTGCGCGCTGGACTCCTCTGGAGGCCATGCGTTCGCTCAATGCGTCGTTCTCGAGCTTCTCCTACAGCCTCTACCTGATCCATTTTCCGCTCATGCTGCTCCTGCTCGGAGCGCTTCAGCACACGGGTTATTTTCCTCGCATCGCTCAAGGATATGAACCCACGAATTCCCGCGGTCTGCTCGCATATGCGCTGGTCGCAACGACGGTCATAGCTTGCGCGTTTGGTTTTTCGCGCGCGACCGAAGCGCAAACGCCGCGCTTGCGGAAGATTTTGAGGGGACAGTGGCGGTGAGCGCTTCCCGCGACGTCAAGACGCCGTCGATACGCGGTTTTGGCCCTCTTTTTGAACGACAGCTGGCTCACGTCACGATCCCGAGAGCAATTTAAGATGAAGAAGTGCCTTCTCTTCGCCAATACCGATTGGTTTCTCTATAACTTTTGTTCCTCGCTTGCGAAGGGGTTGAGGGACGCGGGTTGGGAGGTTCTGCTGGTTGCTCCCGCCGGCCCCTATGGCGAGAAGCTGGCTTCGATGGGCTTTCGCTTTCTCGCTGCGCCGATGGATCGACGCAGCCTCAATCCGCTCAGCGAAGCGCGGCTGCTGTTTTGGCTCTGGAGCCTGCTGCGCAGCGAGAGAGTGGATGTGGTGCACGGCATTACGATCAAAAGCGTGGTCTATGGAGGGCTGGCTGGCAGAATGGCTGGCGTCGCACGTGTCAGCGCGGTTACCGGGCTGGGTTATGTCTTCATCAGCGACGACTTGAAAGCGCGGGCATTGCGCCCCATCGTGCAGGCGCTTTTACGTCTTGCGCTCGGCGGACGCGACGCCCGCCTGATCCTGCTGAACCGCGACGACGAAAAGTTGTTTGTGTCTGAACGCCTCGTTCCGCCGGATCGGGTCAGGTTCATTCCGGGAGCCGGGGTCAATTGCGCGCGCTTTGCGCCTCCCGCGCGCACGCAAGGCGAACCGTCGCGCTTATCTGTGCTTCTGGTCGGCCGCATGCTTTGGGATAAAGGCGTCGGCGAATTCGTCGAAGCCGCCAGAATATTGAGGGCTGAGGGCCGGAATTTGCGCTTCGTCCTCGCGGGTGCGCCAGATCCGGGCAATCCGGCGGCAATTCCGCAAGCCACGCTCGAGGAATGGCGGGCCGCTGGCAGCGTGGAGTGGCTGGGACACGTCGACGACATGCCGGCGGTGCTCGCCGCGACGGACATTTTCGTTTTGCCGAGCTATCGTGAAGGATTGCCGCAGAGCCTGATCGAAGCCGCAGCCTGCGGGCGGCCTCTGATTGCAACGGACGTTCCGGGGTGCCGCGAGGTGGTGAGCGACGGCGTCAATGGTTTGCTGGTCCCCGCGCGCCAGTCGAAGCCCCTGGCGCAGGCGATCGCGCGCTTGGCGGATGATCCCGCGCTCGCGCGACGGCTCGGCGAGGCGGCGCGCGCCAAGGTTCTCGCCGAATATGACGAGCGCATCATCGTCGCGAACACGATCGCCGTTTATGACGAACTGATGTATCAGCCTCGCGCGATGTTGACCGTCGATGAAACCAGCTAGTGTGATCGACTGCGAGAGCGTGAGCTTTCGAGTGGCCTGAATATGCGCTCGACGATCAGTCTGCTCGAACTGCGGCAGGCCTGCTTTTTGCCGGCTGTGAGAAGACATGGGTGTGTTGACCGTGCTGGGGCGTGTACTTATTGTCCCCTCCGGTTGAGACTTTGCATTGGCTCGAGTCAACGGGAAGCGCTTTCATGACGGAGAATTTGGCCTCACTCCAGACTCCTCGCGTTGAACCATTCGTCAGCGCTATTTTCGAGAGGCTGGACGAGGCGGTCTCCAATCTCACCACAAAAAAATATTGGGTCGTTTGGGTTGGCGTGATCGCGGTTGCGCTCAGTCTGTTCGCGCATGTTCCGGTACGATCCAATTTTCGAGACGTGGAAACGAGCTGGGTATCCATTGCTCTCAAGGCGCAGATCGCACATCCCTTGACGCCGGTCGATCTTGAAAAGCTGAAACGCGAGGCCGGCAAGGCGCCGACGGTAGGGGAGCTGACGCACAGCGACAAGATGGCGTTTCGCCTTAGCGTCCCCCTGATAGGAAAATTGCTGCACACCGGGGGCGCTAGCTTTTTGGTTCTCAATTTCGTCGCCGGCTTTCTATTTTTTCCGATGCTCGCCGGCTTGGCGAATAGGCATCTGCGCGATCGGGTCAGCAGTACTTACGTGACATTTGCTTTTGCGCTGAGCTATGCCGGGTCCCGCTTTTTCAACGACAACATGTTCGGCGACGGGTTTGCGTGGGCTTGTCTGCTGGCGGCGGTCTATTTTCGGCATCCACTCTTGATCTTTTCCTGCGTGCTGATCGCGGGCTTCACCGATGAACGGGCCATCTTCGCCTCCGCGGCAGTATTCCTCTACTGGCTGGGCGTCGCCACCTATGACCGCCAAGACGGTTCACAAACGCGAGCACGCGCCGCACTGGCGGCGGTCGCAGCGGCTTGGCTGGCGTACATAGCCTTGCGCCTGTCTCTCTCCTACGCGTTTGGACTCAAAACCGGGAGCTCCGAATTGTTTGGAGACATTCCCTGGAAAAATGCGGCCCAGATGATGTCCTACGGACTTCTTGCCGTGTTCCAGGGCCTGTGGCTATGGATGGTGGTCGGAGCCATTGCGCTCTACGTCAACGGACGCGTCGCCATCCTGCTCGGTTCCGTCGCCACGTTGGGAGCGGTCCTGGCGATAGCGCTGAACGTCTGGGACTTTCAACGCAGCGTCGGCTACGCCTTTCTTCTTTTGCCGGTGGCTTGGCAGGCGGGTTCGGTCGAACAGGGCACCGTTCGCGCCTTGGCCCGCAGCTGCTTTTTGCTCGGGGTGTGTTTCATCGTGCCCTTTAACACCGTCCTACGATATCTCTACCACGGCCCTGTTCTGGTCGCGTTTGGTTAGCAGATCGGCTGCATGACCACGGGGTTTGGCGAGCCGCCGCGCCGCTCCCAGGCAAGCGCCCGGGGCGATCAACTGCTCTTCAACCCGTCCGTATTGGTAGTTCTTCTCTGTTCACGCGCGGGGGGCGGGTCGCATCTCGCCCTTCGCTTTCGCCGCCACCTCGGCAAGGAGGAATGAGAGGATCAGATAGCTCAAGCCAATGATGACCTTGCCCCCGCCGTCGTGCCAGAAGACGTAGTTGTCGTGAGATAGCGTCGTCAGAGAGAGGCGCACCCAGTTGATGAGGGTCACGCCGAGCAACAGCAGGAGGCCGCAGATGACCAGCCGCTTGCCCATGGCTGCGTGCAGCCAAGCTGCGAAAACGCTATAAGCCGCCAGCGATTCAAACGCCGGCACGATGGATGAGCAGGACGGAATCACTTTGATTCCGTGAAGCGAGCCTGTGATTCGCAAAACGTCGCCGTCGATGGGATTCATTTCGAAACCCGCGAGCCTCAACAGGCTGTGAGCCCCGAGAACGTCCACCGGCACCATCGCTGCGGCTAGAGAAATCCCCGAAAAATCTCTGCTCGGCACATCCTGGACGCTGACCAGCGCGAGCGGAATCGCGAGCGCCCAAGCCTCGCGCGAGGTGCGCCCGATCTTAAACGCGATCCAAACGCCCAGTATTGACGTGAGCACATGCGACTGCGGAGTGACGAGGAACCCCGCATAGAAGGCGAAGGCTAGGCCTGCAGCGCGCTCGAGCCTTGACGCGCGCACCCCCGACCAGTCGATCCGCCTTGCGACCTCATACAGGCAGAACCATTCGGCGAAGACGAGAAAATTGAGTTGGTCGAAGATCCCAACGAGGCCGCCGTCTTGGCTTTTGATCAGGGTGATCGCCAAGGTCCTCCGCAAGTCCATGAGACCGGCGCAGAGGAGCAAGAAAGGATAGCCGCCATACGCCGTGAAACGCTCGCCCCAGGCGGCAACGCCCCGTACTGAGGTCAATCCAAGCTTCGTTTCACTCTGCATAGGGTTTCTCGAACCAGCGGCTTTAACGCCGAAAGCAAACCATTTTGAACTCCTAATTGAGCAGCCCGAAATTTGCAATCAAGGCTGAATTTGAACCGCCGGAACCTCTGCGAGCGATTTTTGACGCCGCGCACGCGCGATTGACGCCGCGCCCCGGTTCCCATAAGCGCGCTCGGCCAGCGCAACCCTCCCCATATACCTCTGCGACGATCAGAAGCTTGCTGGCGGTGCTCGACGCGAGAAATCGCTTCGAGATTTCTCGCGCCGCGCCGCTGCGCAACGAGCGTCAGAAGGAAATGCTGAACCTCTGATAGCTTGTGTTCCCGATGCCGCCGTTACTGGTCTTGGCCCTGGTGAAGATGAGGCAGCTGCTGTTCCCCTTGTCCCGGCAATTGCCGGTCGGCCCAACCGTGATGTTTATGCTTCCGTTGCAGGTTCTCGGCGTCCAGGGCACCGTGGTCTTCATCGAGGGAGAGGACGGCCCAGTCCCGGCATTCACTCCGCTCATGATCGCATATTCACAGGAAACGATATTGGACGGTGGTGATAACACAAAATAGTAGTCCCGGACAGGCATGGCGAAGTTTGCGGTCTGCACATTCCAAGTCTGCAACCCACTATATGAGATTGGGAGCTCGCAGAAGGGCCTTTCGCCGGTCGCAGCGTAGGTAAGCGCATTTTGTTGCCAGTTTACATCAATCCAGGGACCGATATATGAATTGTTGTTGTTGATATTCCAGAAAGAAATATAGTCGATTTGAGTGGGATCAAGCCAGTTGACCCCTCGGCCATTGCACAGAACTGCCGTATTATAAGCCAAAACGGCGGTTTTAACGTTCGGGAACTGAGCCGTCAGCCCACTGGTGACGAATGGGTTCGAGGAACCAATTGCGTAGTAAAGCTCTATCTGGGCGAAATCCTCTTTCATCCCCGCTTTCAACAGCGCCATGTGCAGGTCTGTGAATTGCCCGCTACCCATCGATAGACCGAATATGACTCCCGGGTGCTTTGTGTGGATGTAATTATAAAGCATATTGACGCCTTTGACATTATACGAAATGCTGGTCGAAGAGAACCAATTTGTTTCGCCTGGAGCCGGGAAAATCTCATTCAACCATATCATGGTGGCTCCTGCAGCGACTTGGTTGTCAATTATTGCATAGATATCGCGGGCGGCTGTCGATACGGCGCCTCGACCTAAAACATATCCTTGAACCCATTGTGCGGCGTAGCCGCCGATGCCGACCTGAACTTTATAGCCTTTGGCTTTGATCAGCGATCCCAGGCCGGTATAGTTTATAGGAACAACATAGTTCACGTTAGGTTGCTTGCTGTTTTGAAGAAAAGCGGTGAGGGCGGTATCGTCCGTGAAATCGAGCGTGAATTGCGCAGCGCGGCTGGGCAGGCTGTTGGTCGACGCGCAGCTCGCCGTCGCGCCCCCGTTGCTGCCGGCGCAGTTCCATTGCCACACGCCTTCCGCTGCGGCGCCGGTATAGGCGGCAACCTTGGAAGCCACACCTGCAGAGCACAAATTCGCGGTGGGCGCGCTTACTGACACCACCCCGTCGGCGGAACCGCAGGCCCCGTTTACGACGTTGGAATTGACGTTAACCAAGGTTTGCGCCGTCAACTCAGGGAGGTTCTTCGCACTGGGGTTGAGCGGCGCCAGCAGAGCGGCGACGGCGTAGGTTCCGGTGGGATCTCCTCCGGCAGGTTTCCAGATGTAAGTCGAAGACGTTGGCGTCACAGTGGTCGCGAGAAGAAAGTCGTTAACGATCTGACCTTGATAGGTCACCACGACAGAGAGTTGATATTGGGTGGCGTCGTACGCGGCACTCGTTGCGGCGGTGATCGTAACGGATTGCCCGGGCTTAAGAGCCGAAGGGGTTGCGGTGATGGAAAGCGTAAGATTCTGAGCCTGGACGGGCGCCTCCGCAGCAATCCATAAGATAATACCGTGGATTCCTAAAAGAAAAAGCCAGCGATAGGGAGTCTTCGCTTTCGTAGACATTTAGCCGCACTCCTTAATTCTAAGACGATCATTCCATGAATCGTCAGATAATCGCATTACGCGTCGCGTGTGTGAAGACTTTGCTCTCTGTATACTTAAAATATGTGACATCCAGGAGTGACGCTTAAAATGCCGTATCAATCGTCCTCTCGATTGCTCTCTTTGAGCAGAAGAGGCCGCTTAAGTCGGCGCGAATACATAAGGCTTGGGCGTCCTAAGCATGCGTATATCAACTGACTTGTGTCTAACGAATTCGGGATAAGGTTTTCCGCGTGGCCACGTTTGACAGAGTTGGAACGGACGCCGACAGCGACGCCTCGGCTTCCTTAATCATGAATGGGGTTAAATGCAAACGAAATATCCAAGCAGGGACCCAACTTGGGCGGTGGTTCGGAGCGAGCCCGATCAGCGTCCCGGCCCCGGCCGACCGATAGGGTAGGCTAGAAGGGTCGCCTCCCGACGGAATGGCGTTCCGAGCCTTTTATTCTTCGCCGGGAGCTCGACGCCCGACAGCATCGCAAGGTCCGAGCCTTGGCGATGGCCTCCCGCCCTGGCGGGTCATTCGTCGCTCGGCGTGTAACCGACCCAATAGATCAGGCACCAGCCGGCCGTGATGAGGCCCAAGCCTAAGAGCGTGGCGCTGACGCCCTCGTTTCTGACGTAGAAGCTCGCTATGGCTGCGAGCAGGCCGCCGATCGCGACAACCAGGGGAATCGGGCTGCGTTCGGGGTCTCGATGAGGAATGCGGCTGCGTGGCATGAGCTCGAGAGCGACTCCCGTCTGGAGTTCCTTTCTTGAGCTAGGGCGACGACCTAAAGCGTCGAGGTCGCCATTGGCCCCGCCAAGCGCGCCGATCCCTTTCAGACCGTCCTTCCCTTGAGCGCTTGCTCGTCCGCGGCGCGCGCCAGCGCTTCGGCCTGGGCCAGATCCTCCGGCCGATTGACGTTGAAGAAGGGATCGCAGGGCGCGTCCGGCCAATCCGCCGTGGCGCTTTCATAGCGCGCGATGAAGCCGGAGACGCGGCGCTCTCCCCGGCTGAGCGCCTGACGCAGCTCCTCGGCCAGCGCCACGGGCCAGAGCGCGACCGCGTGATGGACGCCGCCCGCAGAGGCCGCCACGGCGATCCGCGCGCCAGCGGCGGCGCGCGCGGCCTCGAGCCGCGCGGCGAGATTTTCCGGAATGAAGGGCGTGTCGGCGGGAACGCTCAGGAGATGGCTCGTTCCAGGAAAACGCGCCGCGGCATAGTCCATGCCGGCGAGCACGCCGGCCAGCGGCCCGGCGAATCCATCGATGTCATCGGCGATCACGGGAAGGCCGAAGGGCGCGAATCGTGCAGCGTCGCCATTGGCGTTGAGAATGAGGGCCGCGCATTGGGGGACGAGGCGCTCGACGAGCCGCGCGAGAATCGGCCGGCCCGCGATCTCGATCAAGCCCTTGTCGCGACCGCCGAGCCGGCGCGCGAGGCCGCCGGCGAGAATCAGTCCGATGGGTCCGTCGTTCAAAGGCGCCTTCCCCGGCCGCATGGACCCGGCCATAATTTGAGTTTGGCGGACGATCGGACTGCGCGCAAGTCGCGCCGTCGAGAACGGCGCCGATCTCAAGCGAGGGGGACGGCAGGCGAGGCGCCTAGAGTCACAAAGGAACGAGGCTATGCATCGCGCTCAGGCTGCACCGAACAAATGCCGAAAAGAAAAAAGCGCCGCGCTCCAGAAAGCGCGGCGCCTGATGTGAATAGCTGGCTTGAACTCAGCCGCGCAAGTTACGCAGCTTGCCCGAGAGCAGGAGTCCGAAGAGGGCCGCGGAGCCGAACAGACCGACGCCCGGCAGCGGGCCAGGAGCCGAGTAGTTGACGATGCTCGCGCTGATGGACTGTCCGCTACCCGACTGGCCGGCCGTGATTGTCGCGGTCGCCTTCTGGGTCCCGAGGAGCAGACCGCCCCCCACCGGTTGGCGGTCGCAATCCAGCGACGTCGCACGGCAGATATACAGCGTGCCGGAGAGGACGATATCGAGAGATTGGCCGCCCGAGACGTTGGTGCGGGTGATATTCGTCACCTTGTTGAAGACCTCGGCGTAGCTGGTATTGCCATAGGTCCACTCTTTTTCCCAATTCGTCGCGAAGTTGACCGCGCCGCTTCCGCTGCCGAAGACGAGCTTCCCGTTCTCCGTCGTGCCGACGTCCGCGTCCATGGAGAAGCGGGTGCCCGGCACAACGCCCGAGGTGTCGTCCGCGAAGACGGTGTTGACCGACCAAGCTAGCGCATCGTCATTGTATTTAAAGTTCAGCCAAGTCGCCTGTGAGAGCTTCGCCGGGGACACATCGGCGCTCGGATCGCCCGATACTTTTGCTGTCGGCGCGTAAGACCCCGAGAAATCGATGATGACAGCGTGCGCGGGCGTCGCAAGGGCAACCGAGGTCGCCGCAATCATAAGCCAGGATAGGCGCATCAACTCTCTCCTTGATCACGGAACCCTTTCTCGGGCTCCATATTTCCATAAAAAGAGACGGGGCCCCCCGCTCCGGATTTCACGGAGACTAAACCACGACCGCACCGCAATGTAAACCGCGATGTTCAAGACCCCCCGAAAAAAAACTTCTGTGACAGAATGGCTACAATTCTCGGCTCGGCGGCCGGCGCGCCTCTCGATATTAAGAGTTATAAATCAATGAGGTAACTCAATCGCGCGCCGAGCGGAGGCAGCTGCGGCGCCCCTCGCTGGCGGCCAGGAAAGAACGGATTTTATATCGCGTTGCTAGTTAATCTGAGACGCGCAAGCCTTTTTCTTCCGTTTGCTGCTGCGCCGCAGCGATTCCCATGCGCGCCGGCGGGTCGAAAGGGGCCTCGCTATTGAGCAAAAGTCCCCCTCTTCACTGACTTCTTCTATCGCAGGCTCGCGCAAAAGCGCTGGATTTTCGCGCAAGCCCGCTCCAGCAGCTCGTTCGAGGCGGCGTAGGAAACGCGGAAATTCGGACCCGTGCCGAAAGCCGAGCCCTGCACGACGGCGACGCCCTCGGCCTCCAGCAGCTCATTGGCGAAATCCGTGTCGCTCTTGATCTCCTTGCCCCCGGGAGTCGTCCTGCCGATTGCTGCGGCGCAGGAGGGGAAGACATAAAAGGCGCCTTCCGGCGTCGGGCAGGAAAGGTGCGCCGCCTGGTTCAGCATGGAGACCACGAGGTCGCGGCGCTCCTCGAAGGCCTTGCGGAAAGTCGCCAGATGATCCTGCGGCCCCTCGAGCGCCTCCACCGCGGCCCATTGGGCGATGGAGCAGGCGCCCGAGGTCTGCTGGCCCTGCAGCAGGTCCATCGCCTTGATCAGTTGCGCCGGCCCCGCCGCATAGCCGATTCTCCAGCCCGTCATCGCATAGGCCTTGGAGACGCCGTTCATCGTGAGCGTCCGCCCGAAGAGCTCCGGCTCGACCTGGGCCGGCGTCACGAATTGGAAGCCGCCGTAGACCAGATGCTCATAGATGTCGTCGGTCAGCACATGCACGTGCGGATGGCGCAGCAGCACGTCGGTGACCTTCTTCATTTCCTCCCGGCTGTAGGCGGCGCCCGAGGGGTTCGAGGGCGAGTTGAGGACGATCCACTTCGTCTTCGGGGTGATCGCCCGCTCCAGGGCCTCCGGCTGCAGCTTGAAGCCTTGCTCCATCTTGGTGTCGACGGTGACGGCGGTTCCGCCGCAGATCGCGACCATCTCGGGATAGCTCACCCAATAGGGGGCGGGAACGATCACCTCGTCGCCTGGATTGAGCGTCGCTAGGAAGGCGTTGAAGAGAATGTGCTTGCCCCCGGTCGCGACGATCGTGTCGGCAGGCTTGTAGTCGAGGCCGTTCTCCCGCTTGAATTTCTTGGCGACGGCGGCGCGAAGCTCGGGAATGCCGAGCACCGGCGTGTAGCGGGTCTCGCCGCGGTCGATCGCGGCCTTCGCCGCCGCGCAAATATGGGCCGGCGTGTCGAAATCGGGCTCGCCGACCGAGAGGCTGATCACCTCGCGGCCCTGCGCCTTGAGGTCGCGCGCCTTCTGCGTGGCCGCGATCGTCGCGGAGGGTTTGACGCGCGAGAGGGCGTTGGCGAGGAAGCTCATCTCAAGAAACCTCATGGGAGGGCCGGCGTCTCCGCCGGCGGGAGATCAGGGATTTGTGCGGCGCACAGTGGAGCGCGAGACCATAAGAGCGACGGCAGGGGAGGGCAAATAAAATTGCCAAGCCGTGCGCGCGGTCGACGCCGCGAGAGGACGAGACCGCGGTGGAGGAATAGGAGCGCAAAAAACTTTCGGGGCGAAGAGGCCTCCGAAACCGCGCAATTAAGGCGAAACGGCGCCGTCGCGAGCTTTGGGGGGAGGGGGCCTGCGGTCACGGTAAAGCGCACAGTCTTTTGATTTTTATTGGTTTTTCTGAAGCCCCTCTCCCCGCGGGCGGGGCCGGCTTAACCCTAATCAAAACCCACCCGCGACAATGGGGCAAAAACAAGATTAAAGGGAGTTAAAGAAGGATTAAAAAAAGTGATCCTTCGATGCAACCAATTCGACGCTCACTACGTTCTAGCCTGTGAATGGGCGGCGTCGAGGTGGCGCCGTTCAGGAGCAGGCGGAAGGTTCGACGGCCCGGAACGTGGCCGCGAGGGGGAAGACAAGATGTCATTGGCTGACAAGTTCGAGAACGAGGTGGAGCCGGCGTTCACCCACAGCTTTGACCCGGAGAGTGCGCGTCGTCAACTTCGCGTTTCGATCACGCTGGTTGTGGCCATGGGTCTGGCGGCGTTCGTCCTGGGCTTCTTGTCCCCGATCGGCGGCCAAGATATGGCCAAGCAGACCAAGATCGCTCCCAACTCGACCTTCTCCGGTCGACTGGTGTCGCTCGGTAAAAACTGAGCTGAGCGGGGCGAGAGCCCCCTGTCGCCCCGCTGAGCGCGGCGCGTAGCAGAGCAGATTATGCCGACCCCTCGATCGTAATTCGCCCTCTCCCGTGTGACGGGGGAGGGTTTTTTGTTGCGCTCGGCAGCGAGCCGGCAGACCGGACGGCCGAGCCTGCTGGGTCCAGCCCAGCGCTTCGCCCGGGACAGAGGTCTCAAGGTAAAACCGAGTCGTTGCGCGGGGTCCCGCCCCTGGAGCCGCCGTGGGTTGCGGTAACGCCCCGTGGCGGCCCATCCCGGTTGCGAAAAATCTGTGGCCAGGAGCGCCGCTCGGGGCCGCCCGGGTAAAATGAGTCGGCTGTCGCCGGGATTTCGGAGAGGAGGACGCTGCGGGCGGCGGATCGCCGGCGGGCGTCTTGAGAAGGGCAGGGCGGCGTTCCCCTTCCGCGTTGGCCTCGAAAGGATCGATGAAAACGCGCCCTTGCGCTCTTTCAGCCCGCAATGAAAAAAGACGGCGGCGCAAGTCCCCGCAAGTAGGACCTACGCCGCCTCCCTTCCACGACTGAACAGTCAACTTCGAGCGTAGAGCAGACGCTCTTTAGAGCACGTTGACCGTCGCGCCGATTTTCACCCGCTTATAGAGATCGGTGACGTCGGCGTTCAGCATGCGGATGCAGCCGCTGGAGACCGCCTGACCGATGGTATCGGGCTCGTTCGACCCATGAATGCGGAAGCCTAAGTCGTTCTCGCCGTCGTAAAGATACATGGCGCGCGCGCCGAGCGGGTTTTCCACGCCGCCGGTCATGTAATGCGGCAGGTCCGGACGGCGCTTCAGCATCGCGCTCGGCGGACGCCAATTGGGCCATTCCTCCTTGCGGCCGATCTGGCGCACGCCATGCCAAGTAAAGCCGGGGCGTCCGACGCCGACGCGATAGCGATAGGCCTGTCCGCCGGGAAGAGAGAGATACAGCACGCGCTCGGCGGTGATGATCGTGACCGTGCCCGGACGCGCGTGAGTGGGGTCGGAGACGAGCTCGCGCGTGGTATCGGGAACCTGGCTGACGAGCCGCTGATCCTCGACCGGCGGCGCATAACGCTCTTCCTGCCCGAAGTCGAACAGTGCAAGAAATCCACGATCGTCGGCGCGCGCCTGCGGCGCAGTCGCCATCGCGCCGAGAAACATCATGGACACTACGAGTGAACTGCGCATCTTGCGTCCCCGCTGCAAACGCCCCCCAGCGTTTGTTCGCGGGAATAATGCTTCAGCGCGGCTTTCGTTCCGCTCGTCTTCGCTTCTTTTCTTGGAAGCGAGGAAGCTCTTCGACTATTGGTTGACGGGCGTCGCAGGGGTCGGAGGCCGATAGGCGGAATTGTCCGCGCGCCCAGGGCGCGCCGCCTGCACGCCGCCTTTGACGAAGAGATGCGCCGCGACGGCGCGCTCGATCGCCGCGTCCTGGATCGCCTGTTGCTTTTGATCCTTATGGGCGAGATCGTCGGATCGCGGGGCCGCGACATTGGTGAGCGGAAGCACCTGTCCGACGTCGGCCCGGTCGGCTGGAAGCATCGGCGGCTTGTCGGGGCTCGGCGTTTCGGCGGGCGGACGGAACGTCACGGGCGCAGCCGGCGGCGGAGCCGCGGCCTGCGGAGCGGCGGGCGCTTCGGGACCCGGCTTGCCGCTCTCCGGCGTGTTGGCTTCCCGCTCTTCATAGAGACGCTTGATCTCGCCCTCGACGAAAAGCGCCACCTTGCGAGAGCCGGCTTCCGTGAAATGAATGCCGTCGGCCGAACGCAATTTGACGATCTGGCCTTTCTCGTCCGGCCCGATGGCGGCGTATTGGCCATGCTCGTCGGTGAATTTGTCCCACAGATCCACGAAGGGCACGCCGGCCTTGGCGGCGCTCGAGCGGAAGATCTCGTTGATCTGGGCGATCGCGCCAGAATAGCCGGCGGGCTGCATGATCGGCAGCCCCACCCAGACGACGGGAATGCCCTTGTCTTTGAATATTTGGATCAAGCCCTCGACGCGGGTGCCATAGAGCTCGCGCCATTTCGGCGAGAGCGCCTCCTGCGCGCCCGTCTCCGCGGTCAGCGCCTGCCGGTCGTTGCCGCCGATCATGATCACCGCCATGTCGGGCTTCTTGGGGTCGTCGGCTATCTCGCGTGCGGCCTTCATCCAGTCGTAATAGTCGCTGCGCACGAGGCCTGAGTTGTCGTTGCCTCTGCGCAGCACGGCGATCTTGGGATCATTGGCGAAGCTCTGGTCGAGACCCGCGGCGAGCATCTGCGAGAAGGCGTCGCCCAGCACGGTTACGCGGAAGGCTGCAGGGTCCTTCTCCTTGATTTCCGTCTTGGCGGCTTCGATGGGCGCCGGCCCGCCGACCGGCGCATTTCGCTTCTGCGGGGCCATTCTCCGCACGCGCCGCTCCCGCCACGCGTCATTGCGCCGCTCCTCGTAACCATAGTCGTAGTCGGAATCTCGGTGGCGATGATGTTTCCGGCCCGCGCGCTCGCTTCCGCCCCATCCGCCGCCGCCCCATCCGCCGCCGCCGCCAAAGAGGTCCGAAAAGAAGTCCTGCGCGACAGCGTCGGAGACTTGCGTTGCGCTGATGAGCGCAAGGAACGCCGCGAGGCGCCACTTGCGAGCGAGAAAGGAAAGGGCTAGCGGGCTGATCATGGACCGAGTATAGCGCAGCCTCGCGCTTGCGAAAACCGCAGCCTTGACTTGCCGCCGCAGCTGCTCTCGGCCCTCGCGGGTATCACTTCGGGAGCAGCATCGCGGTCTCGATCCGAGAAAGGTTCAGGCGCTTGTCGCGAAGCAAACTGTCTCGTTTCTTTGGCGGGCCGCGCCGGCGCAGGCTCCTCTGCACGATGGCTTGCTTCTTCGCTCAGCCGGCCGCCGCGCAGGCTCTTGCCGGCCCCAACGATCCGCCGGCGGAGGCGAGGGTCAGGCCCTATACGGGCGAGCTGCCCGTCTGTGCGGACGCCCTGGTGCTGGCGGAGATTGCGCGCAAGTTCTGGAATCGCGAGCGCGACTACTGGTCCAGCGACTTATCGCTCGAATCTTTCGACGCCGTCCGCGAGACGGGTTACCGCACGCGAGGCGCGAGCTTCATTCCGCGACGTCACTGCGCCGCCGCGGCGCGCTTTAACGACGGCGCGGTTCGCCAGGTGATCTACGCGATCGGCGAGGATCTCGGCTTCATTGGCTTGGGGTGGGGCGTCGATTGGTGCGTCGTCGGGCTGGATCGATCTCTGGCCTACGCTCCCGCCTGCTCCGCAACAGGGCCCTAAGCGCAAAGGGATTGGCGATGGCGCTTGATCTACGCATCTTCGTCGCGGCGGCCGCGCTCCTCTTTGGCGGGGCTCTGGCCCGTGCGGAAAGCGACTGCATTCTCGACCGCTGTGCCGATCGCCAGCCGCAGCAAAATCTTCCCTCCACCGTCGCTCCGGCGAATTTCGACTTCTATGTCCTGGCTTTTTCCTGGTCGCCGAGCTTTTGCGAAAGAACGCATCGAAGCGGCGGAGAGCAATGCGCGCCGGGAGGCGGTCGCGGCTTCGTCCTGCATGGCCTGTGGCCACAATATGAGCACGGCTTCCCCCAGGAATGCGGCTCCGGGGCGCAGCCGTCGCGTCCGGCGCTCGAACGCGCGCGCGGAGTCTATCCCGAGCAAGGGCTCGCGCGTTACGAATGGCGGAAGCACGGAGCCTGCACCGGCCTCTCGCCGGGCGACTATTTCGACGCGGCGGCGCGCGCGAAGGCGATGGTCGCCACGCCGCCTGAGCTCGCCTCCGTCTCGGCGGATGAAACGCTCGGCGCGAGCGAGATCGAGCGGGCTTACCTCGCAGCGAATCCGAGGCTGCGGCCCGGCATGCTGAGCGTCGTCTGCGGCGGCGGCGCCCTGCAGGAAGTGGGCATCTGCCTCTCCAAGGATCTTCGCGACTTCCACCCCTGTCCGGAGCTCGCGCGGCGCAGCTGTCGCGACCGAGCGATCCGCGTGCCCGCGCCCCGCTGATCGACGAAAAGCATGAACTATCGCCATAGCTTTCACGCCGGCAACTTCGCCGACGTGTTCAAACATGCGCTGCTCGCCCGCATTCTCGCGCATCTGACGAAAAAGGACGCGCCGTTTCGCGTCATCGACACGCATGCGGGCGAAGGGGCCTATGACCTTTTCTCGACCCAGGCGGAGCGCACCGGCGAATGGCGGCAGGGCGTCGGGCGACTTGCGGATTTCGCTGTTTGGACTGAGGCGGAGCGCGCGCCTCTTTCGCCCTACGTCGAAAAGCTTGGAGTCTTCATCGAGGGACGGCCGCGGCCTTATCCCGGCTCGCCGCTCCTCGTTCAAAGCTTCTTGCGCGAGAAGGATCGCGCGCTGTTTTGCGAACTGCGCCCGGACGCCTATGCGGCGCTGAGCGCCAGATTCAAGCGCGACGCGCGCGTGAAAGCGCTCGTTCTCGACGGATATACGGGTCTCGGCGCCTTCGTGCCGCCGAAGGAACGACGAGGCTTCGTGCTCATCGATCCGCCCTTCGAGCGCACAGACGAATATCAGGCAATGTTTTCCGCCTTCCTCTCGGCCTACGTCAAATGGCCGACGGGCATTTATGCGCTCTGGCATCCGATCAAGTCTCCATCAGAGACCAAGGTCTTTTACGACGCCTTCGCGCAGGCCGGCGTGCGGCGCGTTTTGCGCCTCGAGATTTGCGTCGGCGGCGACGCCCTGCGCCTCAACGCCTGCGGTCTCGTCGTGGTCAATCCGCCCTATGGCGTCGTCGAGGACGCGCGCGCCATGCTTGAGCTTCTCGCCTCCCGCCTCGCGCAAGGGGAGGGGGCGGGATTTGTCGTGGAGGAGCTGACGGGGGAATAAAAAGCGACGATTCCCGCGCTTGTGCCGATGAGGACAAGTGCGGAACGGGCGCTCGCGCCGATCGCCTGCGCGAGCAAGACGCGTTATCAGCGCTGCGACGATTGCGCGAGCGAGGCCTCCTGTCCGGTGCGCCTCATGATGATCGAAGCGCAGCGCACGCACTCGCAGGTTCTCGGCAGCTGCACGCACGCCCGACACGCCCGGCAGCTGAGAGGCGGCCGCGCCGGTACTTCTCGCACTCGATCAACACGGAAATCGCCCGGCCCCACGCCCGCTGTTGGGTAATT
The DNA here is from genome assembly GCA_963798515.1 of uncultured Alphaproteobacteria bacterium. Lineage (GTDB taxonomy): Bacteria > Pseudomonadota > Alphaproteobacteria > Rhizobiales > Beijerinckiaceae > Methylocystis. The sequence continues at coordinate 12,325 of CAWCTS010000011.1, read as the reverse complement.
CACTCCATTGGCGTCGAGGAAATTCATCACCATCGATGTCTTGGTCGCGAAATTGACGTTCTGCGGCGCGTCTTTGGCCGTCGCGGCGACTTCGAGAGCGTCGAGCTTGCCCAGCGCCACTTGAACCACGTTTCCCGCGCCCGACGAACGCCGACCGAGCAAAATCCATTTCAAGCTGTAGGCATGGCGTAATGCCGTGCTATGGCTCGTCCATGCTCCGACTGCGCTATCACCCCGCTTCGCCTTATGCCCGCAAGGTTCGCCTCGCCGCCGCCGAGCTCGGTCTCGCGGATCGCATCGAATTGTCGGCCACCGATACGGCCGACCCCGCCGATCCGATCCGCGAGCAAAATCCGCTCGGCAAGATACCGACGCTGCTGCTCGAGGACGGTTCCGCAATTTACGACAGCCGGGTGATCGTCGCCTATCTCGATCATCTCGGCGGCGGAGGAAGGCTCATCCCGCTCGATCCCGCGCGGCGCTTCGCGGCGCTGCGGCTCGAGGCGCTCGGCGACGGAATTTGCGATGCGGCGCTTCTCATTCGCTACGAGCAGACGACACGCCCCGAGGGCCAGCGCTCTGCGAGCTGGATCGCGCTTCAGCAAGGCAAGATCGATCGCGCTCTCGCCGCGCTCGACGCCGCGCCGCCGGTCGGGGAGCGCGATGTCGGCCATCTCGCGACGGCTAGCGCGCTCGGCTATCTCGATTATCGCTTCGGCGGCGCCTGGCGGGCGGGCGCGCCGAAGCTCGTTGGCTGGCTTGAAGCGTTCGCGCGAGACGTTCCGTCGTTCGCCGCGACAACGGCCTAAACGCCCGAGTCTCAAGTCTGATGGCGCGGAGGCCGTTCCAGCTCCGAAATCTCTGGCGTTCCGCTCGTTTCCTTGAGGGGCGAACGCTCCTCGTCCGGCAAGGCTCGCGCGCGGAGCGGCTCGCGCGCGACGCTGTTCATGAGGGACGGCTAGGTGGTCGGCGCCTTCCAGACGACCTCATCCTCTGTCTTGCCAGCCTTATCCGTCGAGGCGATCTCCTGCGGCGGCTTCCAACCGCCCGCCGCGGCGGTCTGGCCGGCGCCAGCGGTCGGATGTGCGAGATCCGGAATCCGCAGCACCTGTCCCGGATAGATGAGATTGGGATCCTTCAAGAGCGGACGATTGGCCTCAAAAATCTGCTGATATTTTGGACCGCCTCCGTGGCCGTAGATATGTTCCGCAATCGCCCAGAGGCTGTCGCCGGCCTTGACCGTGTAAAAGTGCGAGTTGGCCTGCGTCTCCCCAACCGAAATATTATTGACGACCTGCGTGACGCCCAACGTGTTGCCGACCGCCAACGCGAGCTTTTCTGCTTCGGCTGTCGTCGCCGCCGAACCCGAAAGCGTGACCGTCGAGCCGTCAACGGCGACGTCGATGTTGGAGGCGTCGAGGCCATGCCTCGCAATTTCGGCTTTCAGAGCCTCAGCGGAGGCGGCGCTCGTTTCGGTCGCTCCGGAGGGGGCAGGCGCGTCTTTCTTCTTTCCGAAAAAATCAAGAATTCCCATTTCGCGCTCCTGTGAATCGCGACCGCGTAGGCGACCGCCGCGCGTTAGCTAGAGCGCGAACGGGCCTCGGCTAGGGCGATTGCGATGATTTCGCTCAATTCAGCGAGGCGAAAGCCTCCATGTAACGGGCTCTCACGAGGTCCGCGCCGTAGGACCGCTCGAGCTTGCGCACGATGAAATGCCCCGTCGCGAGGTCCTGAAAATATCTGGTGAACACCGCATTCGCGGCCGCGCCGCCCAGGGCGCCGATGACGGGAACCGAGCTTGCGGCGGCGCGCTCTCCCACGACGACGGCGAATTTGGCCCCGATTTGACCCAGAAAGCCGTCCACTTCCGGAGACCTTGCGGCGTCCAGGCCGCGCGCCGCGAGGGCCTTGGCGGCGTTGCCCGAGAATGTCGAGAAACCGTCCCGTGCGAGGAAGTAGCTCGACTGGGTTTGGTTCTCCTCCGCCGGCGCGCCCAGCGCGAGAACCTCGAGGCAAGCGAGCTGGGCAGGCGCGCTGGAGAGGTCCTCGCCTTGCGACCGGGCGATGTCTGCGATCGACCGCAAGATGAGCGTCGTGGTGACGGGCAGTTCCGCGGCCAATCCGCCGGCGCCGAAGAGACCGCTCAACCCGCCGGTCACCCCCGTGACGAGCGTGGAGAGACGATTGCGCGGCGGCCGGGAATCCTTGGCGTCGATCGAGCTGACGGCAAATTGCAGGCCTTGCCGCATCGCGCCGCTGACGACCTTGTCGAGCTTGTTCTTCAGACGCCGCGGCACGAGCGCCAGCGCCTTGTCGGTGGGCACGCCCGCGACATTGTTCAAAAGCCGCACGAGGCCCTGATTTTCGAGAAGTCGAACCGCCTTCTGCAGCTCGGCTAGGTCTGCCGCGCGCATCTCTCGCTGGGAGGCTTCTGAACTCATCTGGGCCTCCGCGTGAGCACCTTGCGCCCGCGGTTTCTACCGGAATTGTGACAGAGGCATGATGTCTAGCGGAGCGACCCCCGGCCGAGAACACGCTCAGAAATGATAGTTCACGCCCACCCGCACTTGCGACGTGTTGGTTCCCGTCTGGACGGCATAGGGCGAGAAGTTGAAGTAGGTGTTGGAGCCGAGCGACGTGTAGAGATATTCGGCCTTCACCGAAATGTTGGGAATGACCAGATATTCAGCGCCCGCGCCGAGCGCCCAGCCGAGCTGATAGCTCGAATCCTGGCCCCAGAAGCGGCCCCAGAAGTTCTGCATGTTGATGTTGGTGTTCCCGCCCGCGAGGCCGCCGGAAACGAAGAAGAGCGCACGATCCATCGCATAGCCGGCACGGCCGCGCAGCGTGAAAAGATCGTTGACGCTGCTGGAGGTTGATATGCCGGGGTAGGCGTATCCCGACAGATTGATGTTGGCGAAATCGAAATCGGCCTCGGCGCCGATCACGAAATTCGGCGCGATCATGTAGTTGTAGCCGCCCGTGAAGCCGAATTGGCCGCCTGTCGGATTGCCGAGAAGCCAGTCCCCGCTGTCGGTGAAGGAGCTCCAGCCGTAGCCTGCGTTGAGGCCCGCATAAAAGCCCTGCCAGCGGGCGACGGGCGCCGGGGTGTAATAGTCGGCCGGGGCCGATTGGCGATAGGGCAGATCGGCGGCGGCGGCGGGAAGGGCCCAAAGGGCGAGAGGCGCCGTCAGCGCCGCGAGGAACGCGTGTCTCATCGTCGTGAACTCCATACTTTGTCGCCAGCCCCGCCTTCGGCGGCCCCCAGCGCGACCGCAGCTCGCGCGGAAGACGGTTCGATTTATAATCGTTCAGCTTAACGAGACCTTTCCGGCCGGAGCTTTCCTCGGATGGTTAAAGAAAACATTTGCAAACCAGAAAGATTGAATTGTGTCGACATTAAGAATTCTTTGCATAGCGTTGGCGTTATTCTTCAAGCCTGCGGAAGGCGCCAGAATTTTCAGCTTGGTTTTCGGTTTATGATGGCTAATAAAGCGTCAATTTCGACGAAGGCGTCGAAGACCTTGCGGAGACGTGCATGCAGGCGGCGGAGCAGGCTGGCCCCGTTCTCGTGACAGGAGCGGCGCGGCGCATCGGCCTGGCGCTGGCCCAAGGCTTCGCGCGCGCGGGCCGGGCGGTCGTGTTGCACGCCTCGCCCCGATCGCTGGCCGAAGCCTCAGCCGCCGCTGCGGCGCTCGTCGCGCAAGGGTTTCGCGCGCAGGCGCTGGCCGCAGATCTCGCCGACGTCAGCGAGACGCTCGCCCTGCTCGGGCGCGCCGAGGCCTTTTTCGGGCCTTTGACGCTGCTCGTGAACAATTCCGCGCTCTTCGAGCCCGATTCCGCGCAGGACTTCACGCCGGAAGGGCTCGAGCGCCATTTCGCGGTCAACCTTCGCGCGCCGCTTCTGCTCTGCCAGGCTTTTGCGGCGCGCCTGCCCGAGGGCGAGAAAGGCGCGATCATCAACATGATCGATCAGCGAGTTTTTCGGCTGACGCCGCGCGACTTCACCTACACGCTTTCGAAATCCGCGCTCTGGAGCGCGACGCGCACGATGGCCCAGTCCTTTGCGCCGCGCATCCGCGTCAACGCCATCGGGCCGGGCCCGACGCTCCCCAACAAAAGCGCCGGAGAAGCGGGATTTGCGCGCGAGACCGCCGCCGTGCCGCTCATGGAGGCGATCGACCTCGAAAGCCTCGTCGAGGCCGCGCTCTATCTCGCGCGCGCGCGTCATGTGACGGGTCAGATGATCGCGGTGGACAGCGGCCAGCATCTCTCTTGGCGCACGCCGGACGTCGAGGAAGCCTGAGGAAGGCTTCCTCGACGCGACGGGCGAGATCGGGCCGGGAAGCCGTGCTTTCCTGCAAGGCTGGATGAAGCGATATGTCGTCTGGGTGAAGCCGCGCGCGGGCCGAAGCGAAGGAGCGGCTCAACCCCTCGCGATTAGCGAAACGAGCCCGGCGCCGTGGCGCTCGATGCGTCCCTCGATGTCGAGATCGACGAGAGCGCCCTGCACGTCGCGCGCCGGCAGGCCCGCGGCGCGGATGAGTTCGTCGAGCGAGACCGGCGCCGGCGAGAGCAGGGCGAGCACCCGTGCTCTGGCCTCCTCGGCTTCCACCGCTACGCTCGCCTCGGGCGTAAGCGGTTCGGGCGCTCGCGAGGGCGTCGGCCGAGCGGCGGGCGCAGTTTCGAAGCGGGCAGGACCGGGCGCGGCCTCCCGCAGCGAGAAGAGGTCGAGCTCGTCGAACAGCGGCTCCTCCTCTTCGGCCGGCGCGCTCTCGCTGAAGAGATCGGCGCGGATCGGCGGGCGCGCGGCGCGCTGGCCCAGGACGCGCGTCACGTCCTCGACCGAGGCGCAAAGCGTCGCGCCGTCGCGCAGCAGATCGTTCGTCCCTTCCGCGCGCGGGTCCTGCGGCGAGCCCGGCACGGCGAAAACCTCGCGCCCTTGCTCGGCGGCGAAACGCGCCGTGATGAGCGAGCCCGAGCGACGCGCCGCCTCGACGACGACGACGCCTTGCGACAGGCCCGATACGATCCGGTTGCGGCGCGGAAAGTCGCGTCCGCGCGGCTCCCACTCGAGGGGCATCTCCGAGACCGCCGCGCCGCCCGAGGCGACGATCTCGTCGAGCAGCCCGATATTCTCCGTGGGATAGGGGCGGGCGTGGCCGCCGGCGAGAACGGTTTCGGCGCCGCTCGCAAGGCTCGCGCGATGCGCCGCCGTGTCGATGCCGCGGGCGAGCCCTGACGCGACCACAAAGTCCTCGCGGCCGAGACCGCGCGCCAAGAACTCGGCGAAGGCGAGACCGGAGGCCGACGCATTGCGCGCGCCGACGATGGCCAAGGTCGGACGGTTCAACACGGCCGCATCGCCGCGCAGAGCGAGAAGCGGCGGCGCGCTGTCGATCTCGCTCAGCGCCGCCGGGTAATCGGGGTCGGCCATGGCGACGAAGCGCACGCCGAGCGCCTGTGAAGCCTCGATCTCGCGCAGGACTTCGTCGCGAGAGGCGATCTTGATGACCCGACCTTTAAGCTTCTTGGCGACGAGCTCGGGAAGCGCCTCGAGCGCCGCGCTCGCGCCGCCGTAGCGGTTGACGAGCTCGCGAAAGGTGCGTGGCCCGATGTTCTCGCTGCGGATGAGCCGGAGCCAGTCGACGAGCTGCGCGTCGGTCAGGCGGCTCGCCTGGCGCCGCGGCGCGCTCATGACTTTTGTCCGATGCGCGTCTCGGCGCCGGCGAGGAGGCGCGTAATATTTTCCCTGTGCTTCCACCACAGCAGTGCCGCCATCAGCGCCAGCGCCGCCGCCTCGAGGTGATGACCAAAGGCGAAAAGCGCGAGCGGCGCGACGAGCGACGCGACGAGCGCGGCGAGCGAGGAATAACGCCAGATCGCCGCGACCATCAGCCAGACCGCGCAGAAGATCAGACCCGTCGGCCAGTGCAGCGCGAAGAGCGCGCCGAGAAAGGTCGCGACGCCCTTGCCGCCCTTGAATTTGAGCCAGACGGGAAAAATATGGCCGAGAAAGGCGCCGATGGCGGCGGCGACGCCGCCCGCGGGGCCAAGAGACGCGCCAAGCACGACAGCAAGCGCGCCCTTGGCCGCGTCCAGCAGCAGAGTGGCCGCTGCGAGATCCTTGCGGCCGGTGCGCAGCACATTGGTCGCCCCAATGTTGCCCGAACCGATCGCGCGCAGATCGGCGGTGCCGGCGGCGCGCGTCAGAAGCAGGCCGAAGGGGATCGAGCCGAGGAGATAGCCCAGCAAAAAGGCCGCCGCGAGCGAGAGGAAGAACGGCAGGAAGGGCATCGTCGCAATGGGCTCGCGCAAGAGGGTTTACCGCCGCCAGCGACGGCGGATTGAGAAGCGAATGCTAACCGAGTGGCGCGCCCGCCGCAACAGAACGCGGGCTCGGCGAAACCGGCTCCCAAGCGCGTCCTCGCCGCTTAAGGGCGTTTCCGAATGGAACCCTTATGCGGCTTGCTTACGTGTTTCCGGACGAGGCCGCACATCGTGGCATCGTCAAGACGAGAAATCGCGATGATTGGTCATCTACCTGAAAGACACAGCCTCGGCATAGCGAGGGTTCTTCTCTCGCTGTTGCCGGTGGCTTGGGGTCTCGTGCTGCTTGGCCTCGCGATGTGGCTTCTGCGTGGCCAGGAGCCCGCCGCGGCTCTGCCCTGCCTCATCTTCAGCGCCGGATATTTTTGGTTCGCATGGTCTCTCTTTGGGGACTCGGCCTGGGAAAAGGCGAAAGCTCACCGGCATCTTGAAGAGCCCCCCGTCCTAGAGCCGCGAACTCATTCGAGCCCAGGCGGAGGCAAGCCGGACGCGTCCGGCCCGATCGCAGGATGCCGCCAGCCCAAGAGCGCCGCGCCTCCAGAGAAGCCGCGTCGACGCCTCGAGCCTAGTCAAAAGCCCTCACGCCCCCGCGAACAGGCGAAAATGACGACTGGCGGGATGCGGAATTCTCGCTAGGGAATCTAGAGCGCGGCGGATATGGGCATTTTCGGGCAACTCTGCCTGCGCTCGCGCTCAAGCCTGCAATTCACTAAAAAGCCGTCATGTTCCCCTACCGGGTTTCCATCGACGCGCCGCGCCTGCGGCGCGGCCGAGGCGTTTGTGGGGAGTGGCCGTTTCGATGTCGCGAGTCATTTTGATAGCGTGGGTTGGTCCGCTGCGACGCGGCATTGCCTGGAGTTTGGCTTTGACCGCGGCGTCGCTGCTGGTCGCCTGCTCGGCCATCAATCCTCGAGCGGTTCCGCCGGGCGAGCGGCGGGACGCGATCGTGCTTGGCTTGCCCAACGCACGATTTTTCAAGGATGACGTGAAGGGCATGGCCGCGGAGCAGCAACGCGCGCTGGTTCTCGAGGCGCGCCATGCGGGCGTCGCCCCCGGAGGCGAGCTGCCGCCCGCCTATCTTTTGTCCCTGTCCGGCGGCGGCGACAACGGAGCCTTTGGCGCGGGTCTGTTGGTCGGTTGGACGGCGCATGGCGATCGGCCCAAGTTCAAGCTCGTGACGGGCGTGAGCACGGGCTCGCTCATCGCGCCCTTCGCCTTCCTCGGCTCCGAATATGACGCGGCCCTGACCGACGTTTACACCAACATCGACCCCGGAAAGGTCTTCGAGAAGCGATTCCTGCCCGTGGCGGCGCTCGCGCAGAACGGACTCTCCGACACGCATCCGCTCTTCGATCTCATCTCGCATTACGTCGACGAGCCGCTGCTGGCGAGAATCGCGGCGGAATATGAGAAGGGACGCCTGCTCCTAATCCAGACGACCGACCTCGACGCGGGACGTCCGGTGGTCTGGAACATCGGGGCGATCGCGGCCAGCGGTCGGCCAGAGGCGATCGATCTCGTCCGCCACATTCTGCTCGCGTCGGCCTCGATTCCGGCGGCCTTCCCGCCCGTCATGTTCGACGTCGAGGTGGAGGGGCAGAGCTATCAGGAGATGCACGTCGACGGTGGCGCCGTGAGCCAGGCTTTCCTCGTGCCGACGGGGCTGGACCCCAACATCGCCCGCCAGAAGGCAGGGTATCGGCGCAAAAGCGTCGCAGCGTTCCTGATCCGCAACGGCCGGCTGACCACGGAATGGAGCGACGTCGATCCGCTCACGCTCTCCATCGCCGAGAAGGCCGTCTCGACGATGATCAATTACAGCGGCATCAACGACCTGTATCGCATGTATCTCGAGACGCAGCGCGCCAACGCCGCCTACAACATCGCGTTTATCGGCGAGGACTTCCGCGCGCCGCATCCCTTCGAGTTCGACCCGTCGTATATGCGGGCGCTCTATCGTTACGCCTACGATAAGGCGGCGAAGGGCTACCCCTGGCGTCATGCGCCCCCGGGCTTTGAGGGCGGGAAGAAGGGATGACGCGCGCGTAAAGGCTTCGGCCTCACTCCCGCTCGATGCGGATCACCTGCGCCGGCGCGTCGATCGTGCCGTCGGCCAGGATCGCGTCGAGCGCCCCGCGCACCAAATGCTCGCTTGTGGCGTGGGTGATGAGAATGACGCCGACTGCGGCGGCCGCCACGGGCTTCGCCTTCTCCACGCGTCGGGCTCCATGCTGCATGATGCTTTCGAGCGAAATGTCGCGCTCCGCCATGCGCGTCGCGATCTTCGCGAAGGCGCCGGGAACGTCGGGCACCGACAGGCGGATGTAATAGCCGCCTTCGTGTTGGCGCAGCGGCGCCCGCTCGAACTTTTCCAGCGTCGCGGTCGGCAGGCCGAAGGGGGCGGAGCGCACGCCCCGCGCGATGTCGGCGATGTCGGCGACGACGGCGGAGGCCGTGGCTTCGCCGCCGGCGCCGGGTCCGACCAGCGTCAGCTCGCGCACCGCATCGGCGTCGATCGTCACCGCGTTCAACACGCCCATGGTCTGCGCGATCGAGGTTGTCTTGCGCACCATCGTCGGATGCACGCGCTGCTCCACGCCCTCGGCGGTTCGCTGCGCGACGCCCAGCAGCTTGATGCGAAAGCCGAGCTCCTCGGCCGCCTCTATGTCGGCGAGCGTCACGCGCTCTATGCCCTCAATGTCGATAGCCTCGGGCGCGATGGCCACGCCGAAGGCGAGCGAGGTCAGGATTGCGAGCTTATGCGCCGTATCAAACCCGCCGATGTCGAAGGTCGGATCGGCTTCGGCGTAGCCGAGCCGCTGCGCTTCCTTGAGGCACTCCTCGAAGGAAAGCCCTTCGAGCTCCATGCGCGAGAGAATATAGTTGCAGGTGCCGTTCAGGATTCCATAGACGCGGTCGATCGAATTGCCGGCGAGCCCTTCGCGCAGCGTCTTCACGATCGGAATGCCGCCCGCGACCGAGGCCTCGAAGGCGAGCGCGACATGTTTCTTCTCGGCGAGCGCGGCAAGCGCCAATCCGTGCGCCGAGAGCAGCGCCTTGTTGGCGGTGACGACGGATTTTCCCGATTGAAGCGCCGTCTCGACGCTTTCGCGCGCGGCCCCCTCCGCGCCGCCGATGAGCTCCACGAAGAGATCGATCTTGTCGGAGGCGGCAAGCGTGACGGGGTCGGCGAAGAATTCGACGTCGGAAAGATCGGCGTCGCGCTTCTTGCCGGCGTCGCGGGCGGAGATGGCGGTGACGACGATTTTTCGTCCGGTGCGCGAGGCGAGCGCGTGGCTCTGTCGCTTCAACAGTCGCGCCACGGCGGCGCCCACCGTGCCGACGCCGGCGACGCCGACGCGCAAAATTTCGCTCATCTCGTTCTTTCGCAAGTCAAAACAAGGCTCGGCCGCAAGGCGCGACCGCAGCGACGGTTCTGCCCTATTCCAGGGGGAGGATCAAGAATAAGCGCGGCTTGGCCCAGCGCGCGGGGTTGCAGGGACCGCAGGGAGGGAGCAGGGTGCGGGAAAAGCTTCTCCATCCATGCTCGCTCGCCCCTCACTCAAGGCGGCGCGCGCCGACGAGGGAAAGTCCCATGCGCGCTTCGCTCCTCCTTCTCCCGCTCCTCATGTTATCGCCCGCCGCTGCGGCGGAGCGTCCTGTCGAAGAGGGGCAGGCCATCGTGAAGGCCAATTGCAGCCGCTGTCACGCCATCGGCCCGACCGGCGAAAGCCCTAACCCCAAGTCGCCGCCCTTCCGCACGCTGTCGAAGAAATATCCGGTGCAAAATCTCGAGGAGGCTTTGGCCGAAGGCATCATCGTCGGCCATGAGAACGAGCAGATGCCGCCGTTCCAATTCTCGCCCTCGCAGGTCGAGGCGATCATCGCTTATCTGGAGTCGGTGCAGGCGAAGTAGAGGCGGCGCCTAGCAGTCGGTCACGTCAAGTGACGTCTGATGGCGCTTTTAGGCCCCTTCACGAAGGCTCCAATCTGAGCCAACTTTGCCCTCCATGAACGCCGGCTGGCTACGTAATCAGACTGTGTGCGCGGACACTGATGTTTCTCGATTGCGCGGCTAAAGTCCTTCCTGCGTTTCTGTTCCGGCAAAGCCATGAGGCAATGCGCCACGAGCGGAGAAAGCAGAACTTGAAGGAGCAATAGCATGCCAAAGTATCTGTTCAGCATATGCTGCTGAATGGATCAATGGGCAGGAAGAAGATAAGGCCTCAGGACGCAAAGCGGCGCTCGCCGAAGCTATCGAGGCTTTGAGCGGCGAGCTAGATTCTTTCAATCTCTCGTTCGGCGAGTTCGATTGGGTTCTGATCGCCGAACCGCCCAACAAAATCTACGCTTCGGCTTTTTCGCTCGGCGTGTCGGGGTCCGGTCTTCTTAGGACGACAAAGACGCCTCTCGTTACTGTGGAGGAAACGGATTTGGCTTTCCAGAAGAAGGCGAAATTCCAGGCCCCGGGGCAATTCGCCTCAGGCTGATCGGATTTACTGATCTCAAGGGCCCCGGGTTGGCGCCCTCGTCACAAGAGGGCTCCATATTGGCGGACGTCCGCCGCGAGATGGGTTAGCTTTCACAAAGACGTTGGCAACGCCGCCTGTGGTTGGGAGAGCGCCATGCACAAGGTCGTTTATGCTAACAGCGGCGTCACCGTCGAGGACGTCTCCGACGGAGAGACCTTGCTTCACGTGTCCATTCGTCGCCGCTTACCGCACCACCACCAATGTGGTGGACAAGCGCGCTGTACAACTTGTCGGGTGCAGGTGCTTGACGGCGCGTCGCATCTTTCGGCGCTCAATCCATGGGAGCAGGAAGTCGCGAGGCAACGGGGATGGGACGACTACACGCGGCTGGGCTGCCAGATGAAACTTCACGGGGATGTGGTCGTCCGGCTCCTCGTCGACAACCCCCAAGACATCATCGTTCTCGATCTCGACGAGTTGCAGGGCGCTGGTCCTGGCGAAGGACGTGAAATCCAAGCCGCCGTCCTTTTTGCGGACATCCGCAATTTCACGAGTTTCGCGGAACAGAACTTGCCCTATGACGTCGTCCACATGCTGAATCAGCATTTCGCGACGGTCGCCGAGCCCGTGCTGAACAACAACGGCTTCGTCGATAAATATGTTGGCGACGGCATCCTCGCCATCTTTGGCGTTCGCGGTGAAGCGGCGGATACGACCTGCCGGAACGCCGTGCGGGGCGCGCTGCTTATGCAGGACGCAGCGAACCGTCTGCGTCCTGTTTTCGACCGCTCCTTCAATCTGTCGCTGCGCGTGGGCATTGGCGTTCATTTCGGTTCCGCGATCCTTGGCCGCATGGGTCATCCCGGGAAGCGCCAAGTCACGGTGATCGGCGATACAGTCAATATGGCGAGCCGTATTGAGAGCCTCACGAAGGATTTCGACGCGCAGATACTTCTGAGCGAAGCGGTCATCCGACATCTTCCCGGCGCGCTGCAACTGGGAGACGCCATTGACGTTCCAATCAAGGGAAGAAGCGAGCAAACGCGGATTTATCCCTGTGCCGGCTTCAACGAGCCAGACACGGTCTATCTCGTGCAGAAATCCTTCGGGCGCGTCTCGAACCGGGCCATGGACTTCGGCGCGCGTTTTTACGAGCTCCTGTTCGAGGCCAATCCGGAGCTGCGGCCGCACTTTAAGGATGATCTCACGATTCAGACCAAGATGCTTATGTCCATGTTGAGCTCGCTCATAAGGGGCCTCAATCGCCTGCCGGAAATTGAAGGTGGACTGCGAGAGCTGGGAAAGCGTCATGTGCGCCAATATAAAACCGCGCGCGTCGATTATGATAAAGTGGCCCGTATGCTACTGAAGACGCTTGAGGAATTCCTCGGCGACGAGTTCACGCCGGAAATTCGCCAAGCTTGGGCGGGGGTTTATGGGCGTGTCGCCGCTGTTATGATCGAGGCTGGCGACGAGATGATGCTCGACCCCTAGCGCTCGAACTAAAGTCTTAAGGTCCGTTT
>CAWCTS010000010.1:0-71679 GCA_963798515.1 uncultured Alphaproteobacteria bacterium | reverse complement strand
AGAAGGAGCGCGAAGACTTGCGCATCCGTCGTCCCGATGCGGAAATCCACGGCGTTCAACCCTGGCCGTCCCAGGGGCGGTGCAGATAGCTCTTGATGCGCGCCGCCAGCCCGTCGCGCGTCTGGCGATAGGCGTCGAGGATCGTCTCGCGCGAGCCTTGCGTCGCGGAAGGGTCGGGCGTCGGCCAATAGACGACCTCGGCTGCGAGATCGCGTGCAAATTCGAGCGCGCGGTGATGCGCTTCGGGGGAGAGCGTGACGATCAGATCGTAGCTCGCGTCCTCGATCTCCTCGAAGGTCTTCGGCTTATGGCGCGAGATGTCCATGCCGATCTCCGCCATCGCGGCGATGGCGAAGCCGTTCGGCTCGGCGTGCTTCAGGCCCGCGGAGTCGAAGCGAATGCCGCGCCCGAAATAGTGGCGGGCGATCGCCTCGGCCATGGGTGAGCGCACGGCGTTGAGCGTGCAGGCGAAGAGCACGGATCGCGGGCGACCGCGCGCCTTCGCTTCCGGCCGGGCTAGCGGCGGATCGGCCATCTTGCGCTAGCCTTTCCAGTGCAGCGCCGTGACCAGCGTGAAGATCCGCCGCGCCGTGTCGATGTCGATGTCGAGCTTGCCGGTCAGGCGCTCGAGCAGAAGTTGCGCGCCCTCATTGTGCAGCCCCCGCCGGCCCATGTCGATCGCCTCGATGCGGCTCGGCGAAGCGCTGCGGATCGCTGCGTAATAATTCTCGCAGACCATGAAATAGTCTTTGAGGATGCGCTTGAAGGGCGTCAGCGACAGAATATGCGTGACGACGGGATTGCCCGCTGCATCGGTCACCGCCAGCACGAGCTTCGCGTCATGTAGCGAAAGGGCGAGCGCATAGGGCCCGCCGTCATGGCCGACGACGCCGAATTGATTGTCGTCGATGAGATCGTAGATGGCGGTTTCGCGTTCATGCTCCTGATCGGCCGTGCCGCGGCCGATCGAGTTCTCGTCCAGCGTGACCTGGCTGAGGCGCCGAACGCTGTCTTGCGCCACCTCAGGCTCCAAGCGAGTTCAGCCGGATCGAGACGGAACGCGCATGGGCGGTGAGCCCCTCCGCCTCGCCCAGCGTCACGGCCGCGCCGCCAATGGCGCGCAACGCCTCCGCGTCGCATTTGAGGATCGAGCTGCGCTTCAGGAAGTCGAGCACGTTGAGGCCCGACGAAAAGCGTGCGGAGCGCGCGGTCGGGAGCACGTGGTTCGAGCCGCCGACGTAGTCTCCGATGGCCTCGGGCGTGTAGCCGCCGATGAAGATCGCGCCCGCGTTCTTGATCTTGACCGCAAGCGCCTCGGCGTCCTCGCAAACGAGTTCCAGATGCTCGGCGGCGATCCTGTCCGCGAGGGGCAGGGCGTCAGAGAGCTTGCTCGTCAGAATGATGGCCCCATAGTCCCGCCAGGAGGCCGAGGCGATCTCGTGACGCGACAGCGTCTTGAGATGGCGCTCGACGGCGGCGACGACCGCATCGGCGAGCGAGGCGTCGTCGGTGATCAGGATCGACTGCGCCGACTCGTCGTGCTCCGCCTGAGCGAGCAGATCGGCGGCGATCCAGTCGGGATTGGCGCTCTTGTCGGCGAGAATGAGCACCTCGGAGGGGCCGGCGATCATGTCGATGCCGACCTGGCCGAACACGCGGCGCTTGGCCGCCGCGACATAGGCGTTTCCGGGACCGACGATCTTGTCCACCGCCGCGATGGTCCTGGTGCCATAGGCGAGCGCCGCCACGGCCTGCGCGCCGCCGACGCGATAGATTTCCTCAATGCCGGACCGCTTGGCGGCGGCGAGCACCAGTGGGGAGACCTCGCCGCCCGGGGTCGGCACGACCATGGCGATGCGAGCGACGCCGGCGACCTTCGCTGGCGCGACGTTCATGAGCACGGAGGAGGGGTAGGCGGCGGTGCCGCCCGGAACATAGAGCCCGACCGACTCCACAGGCGTCCAGCGCCATCCGAGCTCGACGCCGACCGGATCGGTGAAGCGCAGGTCCTGCGGCCGCTGCCGCTCATGGAAGGCGAGGATGCGCTCGAGCGCGAGGTCGAGCGCGTCGAGCTGCGCCTTCGAGCAGCGTCCTTCCGCGGCGTCGATCTCGGCCTTGCAGATCGTAATGCCGGTTTTCTCGAGGTCGATGCGGTCGAAACGGCGGGAATAATCGACGAGGGCCGCGTCGCCGCGCGCAACCACATCGTCGATGATCGCCTTGACGGCGGCGTCGACATCGGGCGCGAGGTCGCGCTTCTGCGCGAGCAGCGCCTTGAAATTCTCCTCGAAATCGGGCGCTCGAGCGTCCAATCGTTGGGCCATGTGCTTCTCCCGCCGGTCCAGCGCGATCGGCTCTCGAACGGAATCGTTCAAGAGACGGGGCGACGCGCCGGATCAGAATGCGATTTCAGGTTGCAAAAGCCTGTCAGCTTTTACGAAATCCGCCTCAGGCCGGCTGTCATGGCCCCGCGCCTTGGCCCTCGTCAAGCTCATGTGACGGGCGCGACGAGATTCGCCAGCGCGGACCGAGGTCGCTGAGCTGCGCCTCGACCCCCTCGACGTCCAGCGCGATCGTCGTTCCCCCTGAGAAGACAAGGAGGATACGACCTTCCGGCCCGGGGCCCTCCGCGTCATAGAAGATCGTCAGTAGCGCCAGCACCGCCTCCGGATCCTCGCGCGACAGGCGGAGGCAGCGGACCGCTTTGACCGAGTCGAAGTGAAGGGCCGACGCGCAGCGCTCCAGCCGGCCCTCCGTTTCGGCCTCCCAGTCGAAGCGCGCGGCCACCAGGGCGAAGCGGCGACGCTCTTTGAGAAAGGCGATGTCGCCGACGCGCACCGCGGCGTCCTGAAGATGCGCGGAAATGAGGGCGAGATCCTCCGCGTCGAGCGCCTGCAGGCGCAAGGGCGGGGCGGCGGTGCGGTCGGCGGCGGACATGCTGTGGCTCCTCAGAAAGCTATGTGGCGGTCCGGGCAGGGACGCGCAAGGCGCCGGCGGGGCTCGCGCCTCGGCAAGAATTGTGGCTGAATACGCGTTGGCCGGCGGTGAGGAGGCGAAGCGGGGGACACATGCACGCAAACCCGAAATTCTGGGCGCTCACAGCCGCGCTCTTCATCCTGCTCTGTCTCGCGGTCGTGAACATCGTCGAGAAGGTCAATATGCTGTTGCATCTCACGGAGAACGGCTAGATGGCTCCGTGTCCGGCCGCGATCGGCTGAGGGCCTGGAGCGCCAAGGGTTGCAAAAGAGCAGAGCGCGCTTGGCGCGGCAAACCGTTTTTCGGGGCGCCTTTGCATGACGCAATGGACGCCCCATCAGGATCAGGCGTTGAAGGCCGCTGCGGCCTGGCTCGAATTGCGCGCCGCGCCCCAGACCTTCCGACTCTTTGGCTTCGCCGGCACGGGCAAATCGACGCTCGCCCGCCACCTCGCCGAGCATGTGGACGGGCCGGTCGCTTTCGCCGCCTTCACCGGCAAGGCCGCGCTCGTCATGCGCTCCAAGGGCTGCGAGGAAGCGCGCACTATCCATAGTCTCATCTACCGAGCCACCGACAGCGACACGGAGGAGCCGAGCTTCATCCTCAACGAGGACAGCGAGGCGGCGAGCGCGAAGCTCATCATCGTCGACGAGTGCTCGATGGTCGACGAGGAGCTTGGGCGCGATCTGCTCTCCTTCGGCCGCAAGGTGCTGGTGCTCGGCGACCCGGCGCAGCTTCCGCCAATCAAGGGCGGCGGTTTCTTCACCGAGGCGGAGCCGGATGCGATGCTCACCGAGGTGCACCGTCAGGCTGCTGACAATCCCATCATCAGGCTCTCGATGATCATTCGCGAGGGCGGCCGGATCGCGCCCGGCGCCTATGGCGACACGCAGGTCGTCTCGCGCGGGGAGCTCGATCCGCAACGGGTCACGCAGGCCGATCAGGTGCTTGTCGGCATGAACAAGACGCGCCGGGCCTATAATCGGCGTCTGCGCGAGCTGCGCGGTTTCTCCGGCGCCTTTCCGCAATCGGGGGAGAAGCTCGTCTGCCTGCGCAACAACCGCAAGAAAGGCCTGCTCAACGGGGCGCTCTTCACGGTCAAAAGCAGCGGCCAGCTGCGTACGCGTAAGGTCAGAATGCTGGTGACGCCCGAGGAGAACCCCGGCAAACCGCAGCGCGTCGGCGTGATCCCGCAATTCTTCGAGGACGCCGAGGCGGAGATTCCCTTCGCCCTGCGCAAGGACTCCGACGAGTTCGATTTCGGCTACGCGCTGACCGTGCATAAGGCGCAGGGCTCGCAATGGGACGACGTGGCGCTCTTCGACGAATCCTTCGCTTTTCGCGAGCACCGCGCGCGCTGGCTCTATACGGGCGTGACGCGCGCCGCAAAGCGGCTGACGCTCATCCAGTGAGGCCGGGCCCCGAGGTCCGCTATCGCGCCCAGGAGTCGAGGGCGTCGGAGAAGACGCGTTCCCCGGAGGCGCCCTTCTCCAGATTGAAGGTCGCGAGGCGGTTGTCCGAGAGCTTCAGAGGAATGTCTATGATCGCCGGGGTCCGCAGCAGCTGGAGGTTGCGCGCCTCCGCGGGGCCGCGCATCAGGCCGATGAGGAAATTCGACTCATTAATCGGCACAGGGATGCCCGCCACCGGCTGCCCCCGCTGCGCGTCCGGCCGGCGCAACTCGATATTGCCGATCTGACTGACGCCCTTCACGTCGCCGCCCAGGAATTTGAGGGCGATGCTGATGGTGTGGGAGGCTGAAAGGGCCTGGTCCACATTCCTTTGGATGAGGATGGTCGCTTTGACCTTGGCGTCGGGAAAGTCGACGTCGCCGCGGATGGCGGGCCGTAGCTGACCGCCGTCGGCGCCCCCCGCGTTCTCGAGCCGCCAGAGCACCGTGCCACTATAAATGTGCTCCACCTTCTCGGGCTGGTTCGGGTAGGCGACATAGAACTCCGCCCGCTGCGCGACGGGCACCGGCGGTCCCGGGTCGGCTCCGGCGCGGCGGCGATCCGCATCGCTGACGCGGTCGCCGATCTTGCCGCGCTCCTCGGAGGCCGCGCTGCTTTCATTCGGGTTGAACTTGGCGAGGTCCTCCGGCCGCTCGCGGTAGCGCAGCGCCACAAACGCCAGGAGGCCGACAAGGAGGAGGGAGCCCACGGCCATCGCGAGGAACCAGCGCTTCTGGCGCGCGGCGGGGTTCGTCTTGGCGATTCGAGCGGCGGGTCGCTGCCGCACCGCCACCAGGGGCTCGGGCTTCTGCTCGCGCGGGGCGGGCTCGGCCGAGGCTTTTGGGGTCGGCGGGGCAGGGGTTTCCGGAGCCGGTTTCTCCAGGGGCGCATCCGGCAGGGTTTGCACCTCGGTCTCGGCTTCGACGCGCGCGACAGCCTGGTCGAGCGCCTGTTCTTCCGCGGCGATCACCTCTTCGGCGATCGGAGGCTTTATGCTGCGCAACTGATTGAGGAGAGCCCGGCGCGCCACATCATATATGGCCTTGCGCGTCTGCGGCGTCGATTGCTCGAGCGAGGCGACCTTGCGAGCCAATAAGGAATAATAGTCGGCCATTCCGTCCCCTAAACCATTGTTGCCGAAGCCGCGTCAAGCTTGGGCGCGGGCGAAGGACGGAGCGACGGCGCAGGGCCGCCCGCCCGTTCTTTCAGTCCCGAAAGGGATTGTGAACCAATATCGTATCGTCGCGTTCCCGCCCCGTCGAAAGCAGGGCGACGGGCGCTTCGATCAGCTCCTCGATGCGTCGGACGTATTTGATCGCCTGCGCCGGGAGATCGACCCAGGAGCGCGCGCGCCCCGTCTCTCCCTTCCAGCCCTCGATCGATTCATAGACCGGCTTGACCCGCGCCTGCGCCGCCTGGGAAGCCGGCAGACGGTCGATGCGCGCCCCATCGAGGTCGTAATGCGTGCAGATCTTGATTTCCTCGAAACCGTCGAGAATGTCGAGCTTTGTCAGCGCCACACCGTTGATTCCAGAGGTCTTGACGGCCTGGCGGGTCAGCACGGCGTCGAACCAGCCGCAACGGCGGCGCCGACCCGTGTTCGTGCCGAATTCCGCGCCCCGGTCGCCGATCAGCTCGCCGATCGAATCGGTGAGCTCGCTGGGAAAGGGCCCGCCGCCCACGCGAGTCGTGTATGCCTTGGCGATTCCCAGCACATAGTTGATCGCGCCCAATCCGAGCCCCGAGCCGGCCGCCGCGGAGGAGGCGACGGTGTTCGAGGAGGTCACGAAGGGGTAGGTGCCGTGATCGACGTCGAGCAGCACACCCTGCGCGCCCTCGAACAAAATTCTCTTGCCGGCCCGGCGCTCATCCTCGAGCAGCCGCCAGACCGCGGCCATGAAGGGCAGGATGCGCGGCGCGACGCTCAAGAGTTCCTCGCGCAGCGTCGCCGAGGCGATCTCAGGCAGGCCGAGGCCGCGGCGCAGCGGATTGTGATGCGCGAGCGTCCGCGCGATCTTGTCGTCGAGCGTGTCGGGCTCGGCGAGGTCGACGAGGCGAATCGCGCGCCGCCCGACCTTGTCCTCATAGGCCGGCCCGATCCCGCGCTTCGTCGTGCCGATCTTGACGCCTTCGCCCGCGCTCTCCTCGCGATGCGCGTCGAGCTCGCGATGCAGCGACAGGATCAGCGGCGCATTTTCTGCGATCTTGAAGTTTTCCGGCGTGATCTCGACGCCCTGCTCGCGCAGCCGGTCGATCTCGCCCACGAGAAAATGCGGGTCGACCACGACCCCATTGCCGATCAGGGAGAGCTTGCCGGGCCTGACGATGCCGGATGGAAGCAGCGCCAGCTTATAGGTCACGCCGTCGATGACCAGCGTATGGCCTGCGTTATGGCCGCCCTGGAAGCGCACGACGACGTCGGCTTCGAGCGAAAGCCAGTCGACGATCTTGCCCTTGCCTTCGTCGCCCCACTGGGCGCCCACGACCGCGACATTCGCCATCGTCTTAAGGTTGCTTCCCTGCTTGCCGCGGCTTCCAGCGCGCTCGTCCCTCGAACGGAATTGCTCGAGCGCCGAATGACCGCCCCGAAACGAGAGAGCGGGAGCGACTTCGGATCGCAAAAGCCTCCCGACTTTCGCGAGGATTCGCTCTCGCCCGCCGCACGAAAAAAGCCCCGGCGGCATCGCCAGGGCTCGTCGAAGCTTTTCATAACGCAAGCCAAGGGCCCGGTAAAGCGCGTCGATTTCGAGGCGGACGCCGGCTCTTCGACGCCGATAAAGGAGTCCTTAAATGGATTGGTGTTGAATGTCTTCGTTAACGTCGTACGGCGATTCTTCAACTCGAAGTCCTTTGACCCGGAACGCTAAATCCAAAATCGCCGCGTCGAGAGAGCCGCTTTCCGAACGGCTGTCCCGCCGCCCGAGATGATCGGACTGTGGCGCCGGCGCCACACTGAGCGAAAATTCGACGAAATAATGGCAAATTTTGTCTTCGCGAACGAGGGAACGATAGTCAGCTTTGTGCATTTCATTCTAAGCTGAGCGTCAGAAGATTTGGGCGCCGGCTTTGCGAGAGGAGACGCAGAATGCGGTTGCAGGGTCGCTGTGGACATTTGACGCGCGTGAAAACGGCGAGCGCGGCTGCCGTCGTTTTGGCGCTCGGATCGACGCCGGCCCCCGCCTCCGCGGAGGGGCTGTTTTCTTGGTTGTTCGGCGGAGGACAGCAGCGTTTCCAGGCATCGCCGAGCGCCCCGATGCGCGCGATGCGCTACCGCTCCGCGCATAAGTCCTCGACGCACAACGCGCAAACTGCGATCGACACCGACACGCCCACCTCCTCGACAAGCGCGTCCAAGGCCTCGAGCGGAACGAAGGCCGACAAGGCCGAGGCGGGGGAGACGCATGGCCCGCTTTTCGTGGTCGTCTCGCTGAACGACGAGCACATCAGAGTCTACGACGATCGCGGACTCGTCACGAGCTCGATCGTTTCCACCGGCGTGGAGGGACATCCGACGCCGAAGGGCATCTTTACGATCCTCGGCCGCGAGCGTTTCCACGCGTCAAATCTCTATTCCGGCGCGCCCATGCCTTACATGCAGCGCGTGACTTGGTCGGGCGTTGCGATGCATGTGGGCGTCGTGACGGGTCATCCGGCCTCGCATGGCTGCATCCGGCTTCCGGCTTCTTTCGCCCAGAAGATCTGGGGCCTGACCAAGATCGGCGAGCGCGTCGTCATCTCGCCTTCGGACATCTCCCCCGAGGGATTCTCCAGCTCGCAGCTTCCCGTCGCGAAGATGTATCCGCGTGCGGAGGAGGCCGCCCCCGCCGCGTCGCCGATCCCCGTGACCGAGGCCAAGGCGAGCCCGGCCCCCGACGCGACGACAAAGGCTGCTGCGGCTTCGACGGACGCCGCCGCAAGCGACGCCGTCAAGCCCGCCACCATGGCCTCGACCGACGTGGCATCGACCGACGTGGCCTCGAGCGAGGGCGCGAAGCCCGCCGCGCCGGCTCCTGCCCCCGTCGTGCAGGCCGCGGCCGAAGCGCGCCCGCCTCTCAATCCGAAAGAATGGGCCGTTCACATGAAGGCCAAGGCCGTGGCCGACAAAGCCGCGGCGGTGAAGGCCGCTCAGCAGGCTCAGGCCGCCCTCGCCGCGCAGGCGGCGGAGTTGGCGCGGCTCGCCAATGCGGCCCGGGTCGCGGAAGCGAATTTGACGCTCGCGCGGGCCAAGTCGGACACCGCCGAACGAGCCTTCGAGGCCGCTGAAGCCGCTCTTGCCGCAAGGCATCGCGATGCGACCGTGGCGATGGACGAGCCAACGAAATCGGAAGCCGATCCGCTCGGCGGCGCCAAGACCGCCGTGCTCGCCAAGGCCTTGGAATCCGCGGTCGCGGCCAAAGACTTTGCGGCTCAGGCGAAGACCAAGGCGGAGAGCGAGGTCGAACTGGCTTCTGTGGCCGTGGACCAAGCCCGCGCCGCGCTTGACGCCAATGCAAACCTGCATTCGGAGCTTGCGGGGCGTCTGAGAGACGCGACCGAGGCTCAGACCGCTGCGGCGCGCGCCGAGAAGGACGCCATCCAGCGTCTCGCGCCGATCTCCGTGCTGATCAGCAAGCGCGATCACAAGGTCTATGTGCGCCAGGGTCTGGCGCCGCTCTTCGAGGCGCCCGCCACGATCCGCGAGCCCGAGCGTCCGCTCGGCACGCATCTCTTCATCGCCACGGGCGTCGAGAAGGGCGGGAGCGCGCTGCATTGGACCGTTCTGGACGTCCCGGACGCCGGCGGCTCGGACCCGCAGGCGCAGGGGCGCAGGAGAAGGTGGGCTCAGCCCGAGGAGCCGGCTGTGATGTCCCATCTTCCGCGTTCGAGCGCCGAAGAAGCGCTGGAGCGTGTGGAGCTCTCCCAGGACGTTCGCGATCGCATCGCGGAGCGGCTCTGGACGGGCGGGTCCATCATCGTTTCCGACCGGCCGGTCAGCAATGAGACGAGCGCCGTCGGCACGGACCTGACGGTAAAGGTCCGCTAAGAATTTCGGGAATACGCGCGCCTCCACATGGGGCGCGCGTTTCACTTGATTTGAACCCGCGCTAGCCGTTTATCGACTGTAGATGGGTCATCGCCTGGGTGGTCAAATCCGAGCTGCGAACATTCGTTCGACCGTAATAAAATTCAATTGCGTGCTGTAGCTCCTGCTCTGCTAGATTAGTGAAATAGGAAATCGTCTCGGTCAGGCCGATATCAATATCTGTTGTATAGGCACCGTAGCGAGTATTTCTCGCGATAGAATATGTATTGTCGTCCTCACCGCGCCGCATTGGTAAATTTATCATTTGCGATTTAGAACCAGTCAAGCTTATAATTTTTTCTGCCACCTCTCTAACTGTAAGATGGATGGCTGCGTCAACATCGAGAACTTCATTCTTCATCTGTTCCAGCTGCATATGGTCAATCACTATCTTGGCTGCGTCCTCAGAGTACACGAGATCAACATATTGTTCTCCGTTTCCCCATATTTCTAGGGAAAGATCGTGCAGGGCCTGTAGCGTGAAAATCGGGACGATCTTGCGGACAGGATGGAGATGCTGGCCGGGACCATAGGCGTTGAATATCCTCATCACTCTCACATCGAACCCAAAATTTTTTTTATACGCCAAGCAAATATCAGATGCCGCCTTCTTGGTGATCGAATAGGGGTTGAGCCATATCGATGGCATAGCGCAATACATCATGCGCCGGACCTTGCTTTCCATCGCAGCGTTCAAAACATTTAATGTGCCAGAAATATTTACAGATACCGCCGCGTGTGGGTTTCGAAAAAGCTCCGTCGTTCCGACTTCGCCCGCATAATGATAAACTTCATCTGCGCCTACCATAGCTTTTTTAAGAGAAAATAGATCAGAGATATCCCCAATTACATAAGAGACGCCAGAAATATCGTGTTTGATGGATTTGTCGAATACGATTACATCTCGTCCTCTTCTCAATAGTTCACGTGCGACTGTGCCTCCCAGGAAGCCGCATCCGCCAATAACAATGGCCCGCATAAAAATTCCTTCGCCTTATCTTTCGAAGAGTTGTGCGAAGCAGTTTTATCCTCAAATGCCAGCGGCAACCATCCGTATAAATTCGTATCGGCCGATCGGCCAAGACCATAAAGGGTAGAAAAATTCTCGTCGGCGTCGCACGTGCGTGTCGTCGTAGAACGCCTGTCACCCCTCAGCCCCGCTAGCGCCGAGCCAGCGTGCGAAAACCACCTGCGTCTCCCCGTAGCGGCGGCTCTCCTCCTCTGCGAATCCTTCGGGAAGCGAGACATCGGCGCTAGCCGCCTCCTCGACGACGACGAGCGCGCCCGGGGCGAGCCATGCGCCACGCGCCAGTTGCGTCAAAGCGGGCGCGGCAAGACCTCGCCCATAGGGCGGATCCAGAAAAGCTAGTCGAAATCGCTCGTCCTTCGGCGCGAGGCCGAGTCGCGTCGCATCTCGCCGGAAGACGCGCGTCACGCCGCCGAGACCCAGCGTCTCGATGTTCTGGCGCAGGAGCGCCCGCGCCTCGGCGCCATTATCGACGAACAAGGCCTGCGCCGCGCCGCGCGAAAGCGCCTCGAGTCCGAGCGCTCCGGCCCCCGCGAAGAGATCGATGACCGAAACAGTCTCGATCGACGCTGGATAGGCGTGCTCGAGAATGTCGAAGATCGTCTCGCGCAAGCGATCCGACGTGGGGCGGATCGCGAAGGATTTCGGTCCCGCGAGTTTTCGCCCGCGAAACGCGCCGCCGACGATGCGCATGGTTTAGCGGGGCTTCTTTGGATCGCGCGACGGAGGCCGGCGCGGCGGTTTGGTCCCTTTGCGCGGGCTCGCCTCCGCGTCGCGGCGTTCCGCCGCAAATCGCCGCGCATTGCGCGAGGAAGCGGCCGGCTTCTCGCCCTTGACGACGACGCGCTCGATCTCCACCGCGCGTCCCTTGCGATCGGCAGTCGTGGCGCGCTCGATGCGCGTGCGTGGCCTCTCGGCGTCACCCGCCTCGCGCTCGCGGCGCAGCACCGAGACATGCTTGCGCGGGCGAGACGCCGCGGCGGCGCGCGCCGCCTGTTCTTTTGCGGGAGTTTTTTCCTCACGCAAAGGCGAGGAGAAGTCGACGCCGGCGAATTCGGCGAGGGACTTGCCGAGCTGCTCGCGCAGCACTTTGAGCCGCACCTCCTCGATCGCGCCTTCGTCGAGCTCGCCGAGCTGGAAGGGACCGAAAGAGACGCGGATGAGCCGCGTCACCTCGAGACCGAGATGAGCGAGGACGCGCTTGACCTCGCGATTCTTTCCCTCCGAAAGCGTCATCGCGATCCAGACGTTCGATCCCTGCTGGCGCTCGATCTTCGCCTCGATCGGCGCGTAGGCGACGCCCTCGATCTCGACGCCCTGGGCGAGCCGGTCGAGCGCGGCCTGATCCGTTTCTCCATGCGCGCGCACGCGGTAACGCCGTTTCCAGCCGGTCGCCGGCAGTTCGAGCGCGCGCGCGAGGCCGCCGTCATTGCTCATGAGCAGCAACCCTTGCGTGTTGATGTCGAGCCTGCCGACGCTCATGAGGCGCGGCAGCTCGGGCTCGCGCTCCTTGATGTAGTCGAAGACCGTGTCGCGGCCCTGCGGATCCTTTGCGCTGGTGACGAGACCCGGGGGCTTGTGAAAGAGAAAAAGCCGCGTGCGCTCGCGTTCCGCGAGCGGCTTGCCGTCGACCTCGATCCGGTCGCCTTCCCTGACGTTGAAAGCCGGGCTCGAGAGCTTGCGGCCATTCACCGAAACGCGGCCCTCGGCAATCCATAGCTCTGCGTCGCGACGCGAGCAGGCTCCGGCCCGCGCCATCGCCTTGGCGATGCGCTCGCCCTCGAAGGCGCTGTCTTTCGCCTTCGCCTCGTATTTCTTCGGCCCGCCGAACTTTCGCGCGGGCCTTTCGCCGTCTTCGGTTCTCCGCTTTGCGAAGGGGGGGCGCTCTCCCGTTCCGTGTGGGGCGAAGTCGCGTTTGCGCGCAAAACCCTCATCTCGGCCTTCCGTGCGGCGCGGCGCCCGGTCGCTCCGATATCCGGCGCTATCGCCGCCCTCGCGCGGCGCTCTTGGCTTTGCGTATGAGGAGCGCTCGCTCGAGCCGCGGGCGGTGAAGTCGCGGCTGCGCTCGACGCCGCCGCTGCGCGCGTCGCCGCGAGCCTCATTGTGACGCGGCGGCCGCTCGCCGTCTCGCTGCGAGGAGGTCGGCCGATCGCGCCGCACACCGGCGCTCTCTCCGTCGCGTCGCGCCCGCCGCGGCCGCTCGGAGTAGCCCTCGTCGTGCGGGGCTCTCGGCTTTGCGTAAGACGAGCGTTCTCGCGACCCGCCCGCGCCGGAGTCGCGGCTGCGTTGAAAAGAGCCCTCACGCGACTCTTTCGACCATTCCTTGCGACGCGGCGGCCTCTCGCCGTCTCTCTGCGTCGACGCCGGCCGCTCACGCCGCGCTCCGGCGCTCTCGCCGTCGCGTCGCGGCGGGCGCGGACGCGCGGCGTCGCGCTCGTCGCGCGGACCTCTCGGCTTGGAGTAGGCCGGACGCTCCCTGCCGGTGGCAGAAGCGGCGTCATCCTGGCGGCGGGAGGCGGCGCGGGGGGCTTCCTTGCCGCCTTGGCTCCGCGATCCCTTGGGGCCAGAGGGCTTGCCGCCGCGCGTCGAGGGCCCTTTGCCGGCGTCGCGCCCGCGACGGCTTCCGCCTCCGCCGCCGCGCGGACCGCGCGGGGGTTTGCTGTTTTTGTCGGTCATGGAGCCTGATAGCAGGCATGGCGCAGCGAATGAAAGAGCGCGGCGACGCCATGGGCAAAAGCGAGAGCCGGGAGGCGCCGTTCGAGGGATGTCGTGCGCGGGGGGATTTGACCCAAACCGTCCCTTCGTCCGACGCCGTGCATCTTCAGCTTCATGCGCATCCCGTCCGTTCGGGAGCGCTCAAATGCATCACCCCATAACCACCGCCCAGCGCTAACTTGGGCAGATTTCTAGGATTTGACGAGGCGGAGGTAACCGCAGCTCTCGCTCGTCGCGACCTTCGTCTGCGACTTCCGCCATAGCTCGACGATTTGCGGCAGGCCTTTTACGAGGCACGAGTTCTGCGTTCCCGGCAAAGCATAGATCAAGTCAGACACGAGCTCGAGGATCGCCTCATTGATTTCGTCTGCGTCGCCCGGCAAGCTCGGCAGGCCCGCCTGCTCGATTTCGTTGTCGATCAACTCGAGCACCGCGTCGTGGAGGCAGCCGACGACCGAGCACGCGGTGCGTGCAAGCAGTGCAACTTCCTCAAGATTCGGGTTGTTGGCGGCGGGTTCTTCCACCATGACTTCGTCTGCACCTCTGGGAGTAGCCGTGTTTGGCGTTTCTGCTCCAGAGATTTCACAAAACGCGCCAAGAGGGCGGCGCTCGAAGGGTGGCCTGATTTCATTGAGGAAAGGCCATAGGCCGTATCGTGGAAAGCGAATTTCCCAACCCGAGTTTCACTGCTTTTGCGTAGCAAATTGAAAGTTGCGAAGAATCTCAAAACCACTCTGCAGTGATCAATTCAGGAAGCGCGAGAGCATGGCCGCGCCGCCAAATCTCTCCACCGTTTTCAAGGCCGCGCGCCGCTGCGAAGGCCGATTGAGGTCGCCGTTCGCCCGACGAGACTTTGACAGCGGAGCCAATCTTTGATGGTTTGGCGCCGGCGCAGCAGCGTGTCCGCAGAAAATTCGTTTGACGCCGGCAAGCCGTCGTCTTTGTCACAGGGAAGAGTCCCATGCCTAGGAGCCGCCACGCGCTCGCCGGAACCCTCGCCGCCGGCCTCGCGCTCTGCTTGCTCGCCGGACCCGCTGCGGCTCACGGCGCTCTCAAGGTCAACCGTGAAGTCTGCTTCCTCTTCGTCGGGCCGGACTACATGTTTTTCACGGGCTACGATCCCGCCAATCCGATGAAGCGCTATTGCGAGGACGTGCCCAATGTGGGCTACACGGTGATCACCTTGGACGTCGCGCATCCATACATGCGCGAGATGAAGATTGAGCTCCGCATCATGCGCGACATTGGCGAGACCGACGATCAGAGCGCGGTCGAGCGAGCCACGCTTGCGTACCGGCCGCCGCAGCTCTACCCGGCCGGCAACATAAGCGTGCCGATCACATTCTCCGAAGGCGGGATGTACGTCGGGATCGTCACCCTAGACGGACCGCATGGCGAGCACTGGACGGCGCGTTTCCCCTTCACGGTCGGCCGTCCCCTCTTTACGATCAACCTGCCTGTTTATCTGCTGACCGCCGCCGCGCTTGGCGCCGTGGGGATGTATTTTTGGGGCTATGAATGGTGGGGGAAGAAATCTTTGCGGCGCTCCTGATCGGCCTCCCGCGCCGGGCCTAGCGAGACCCACTCGCGATGAAAGACCGGATGCGCCCCGATCCCCTCTCCGCCGCTTTCGAGGCCGCGCACGAGGCCGCCGCTAGCGGGGAATCGCCCATTGGCGCGGCCGTCGTCTGTGGGTCGGAAATCCTCGCGGTCGCCGGCAATCGCGTCCTTCGCGACCGCGATCCGACGGCGCATGCCGAGATGCTCGCGCTGCGCGCCGCCGCGCGCGCTTTGCAGAACGAGCGTCTCGTCGGCTGCGATCTCTATGTCACGTTGGAGCCCTGCGCCATGTGCGCCGGAGCGATCTCGCTCGCGCGCATCCGCAGGCTCTATTTCGCGGCGGGCGACGAGAAGGGCGGGGCGGTCGAGCACGGACCGCGTTTCTTCTCGCAGCCGACCTGCCACCATCGGCCGGAGGTGTATGGGGGGCTTCGCGAGGCGGAGTCCGCGGCCTTGCTAAGGGAATTTTTCGCGGCTCGACGCTGAAAAATCTCATGCGAGCCGCAGGCGCGCGGTCCCCTTGCGACCGCGCGCTTTCGCAGAGCTCCGCTAGCCTCTCGGAAACACCCGGTCAAGCACGTCCTGCAGCTCGGCGTGGCGACCGCCTCCCGGAGCGCTCGCGGCGCCGCCCGGCGCAGGGCCGCCCTGCGCCAGCGTCTTCTTGATCATTTCGATCGCCGATTGGATCGCGGCCGGGTCGAGACCGCCCGGCAGGCCCGTGGGCGACGGCGCGCCGGGCGCGCCCGCGGGGCCGCGCGGGGCGCCCCCGCCAAGCAGCGACCCCAAAATCCCGCCGAGCAAGCCGCCGAGGCCTCCGCCGGCTTGGCTTTGGGGGAGAGATTGCGGCGGGATCTGCTGCGGGCGCGGGACCGGCGCGCCGCCGCCGCCCGCGAGCTGGCCGAGAATGGCCTCCAGACCGCCGCCTCCGGCGATTTGTCCGAGGATGGGGCCGAGGCCCTTCTCGTTGAGCGACTTCGACAATCCGCCGAACACGATCGAGGCCAGCACGGGCAGCAGCTGGGTGAGGATATCGGGACGCACTCCCGCGTCGCGCGCGGCGATCTGGGCCACCTGACCTGCCGCGGAGTTCGACCCAAACAGCTGTGTAATCGCGCCCTGGCCCAAGGTTGCGGTCTGCTCGCAACAGGCGACCGAATGGTCGACAAAGGCGGCCGCATGGGTCGGATGCGCCAGCCCGTCCACGACCTTGTTCAAGATCTCGGGGTTCGCCGCGGCGTTTTGCAGCCCAAGCGCCAGCGCGGGGGTGAGCGCCGAGATCGCCGAGCGAATCTGCTCCGGCGTCAATCCGAAGGACTGCGCGAGATTGTCGATGAGCTTGCCGCCCTGGGCGGAATCCAGAATATCCTCGATCATGGACATCGATGCTCTCTCCCTGAAGCCTCTAGGGGCTGTGGCCATCCCTTGCTGGTCGCCTTTGTCACATTAACTGAAAGCTGCATAATTCGCGAGAGCGTTTAACCGCCGCTCGGTCTCTTAGTTTGACAAAACGGCGCGACTTGCGAAGATAAAGGTTGATACTCCGGCTTCCCTTCCAGGGGAGACTGCGAGCTGAGACGCAGCGCGGCGCCAGACGGGGGAGGCGGAGCCTGCGGGGCTTGGAGTAGACGGGAATGGATCGTTACGCCTACCAGATGTACGAGATGCTGCATCTCGCCTTTGCGCCGGCCCGGGCGATGTCGGAAGCGACGGTTCACGTGCTGAACAGCTCGCTGCATCCCTTCGGCGACAACTCGCTCACGCGCAGCATCACCGCCACCGCCGAACTGTTCGAGCGCATGACGCGCCGCTACGGCAAGCCGGCGTTCGGCTTTCACAAAACCGTCGTAGATGGCGTCGACGTCCCGATCTTCGAGGAGGAGGTCTGGCGCAAGCCGTTTTGCCGGCTGCTTCGCTTCCGCCGCGAGTTCGAGGGCGCCGCGCCGCGGCAGTCGAAGCTGCTGCTCGTCGCGCCGATGTCGGGTCATTATGCGACGCTGCTCCGCGGCACGGTCGAGGTGTTTCTGCCGACGCATGACGTCTACATCACCGATTGGTCGGACGCCCGCGCCACGGCGGTCAGCGACGGCCGTTTCGACCTCGACGACTACATCGACTATCTGATCGAGATTTGCGGCTTCCTCGCGCAGTTCGACGAGGACACGCCCGTGCACACGCTGGGAGTCTGCCAGGCGAGCGTTCCGCTCATCTGCGCGGTCGCCGCGATGGAGGCGCGAGACGATCCGTACGCCCCGGCCTCCATGGTGCTCATGGGCGGCCCGATCGACCCGAGAGTCAATCCGACGTCCGTGAACAAGCTCGCGCAGCAGCGCGGCATTCGCTGGTTCCGGCAGCATTGCATCCACACCGTGCCCTTCCCGCACGCCGGTTGGGGACGCTCGGTCTATCCGGGCTTTCTGCAGCTTTCTGGCTTCATGGCCATGAACATCGAGCGGCATGTCTCCGCGCATATGGAGATGTTCGAGCATCTCGTGGAAGGCGACGGCGACAGCGCTGAAAAGCACCGCGACTTCTATGACGAATATCTCGCGGTCATGGATTTGACGGCCGAGTTCTATCTGCAGACCGTGGAGCAGGTGTTCATCCGCCATGCGATTCCGCTCGGCTTGTTCCAGCACCGCGGCGCGCCGATCAACCTGCAGGCGATCCGCCGGACCGCCCTTCTGACGGTTGAAGGCGAGAAGGACGACATTTCCGGCGTGGGGCAGACCTATGCGGCGCAGGCGCTCTGCGCCAATATCCCCGAGGCGCGTCGCGAGCACCATCTTCAGCTGGGCGTCGGCCACTATGGCGTGTTCAACGGCTCACGCTTCCGTCGCGAGATCGCGCCGCGCATTCAGGATTTCACCGCCCGCGTCGAGAAGGCCAAATCCGCGGCGGCGTGATCGTCGCCGGCGCTATAGCGCCGGCGTCTTGCCTTTGGCGAGATTTTCCTTGCCGAGCGCGACGAGCCGGCTCGATAGCGCCGCGTCCGAGAGCCAGGCGTCGACGCGCTCATGCGCGATCTGCTCGGGGCGGGCGCGCTTATAGACGGCGTAGCTCTCCGCGAGGAACTGCGGCAGCGTGAGGAACTCTCCGACGCCATTGGAAATATGGTAATTGCCGCGCTTGAAGAGATATCCGCCGTGGACGCCGAGCCGTGCGGCGATCTCCGGATAGACGGGGAAAATCTCGGATCGCGCCAGATCGTCGATCGCATAGTCGTCGAAATTCTCGTTCTCGATAGCGATGCCTGCCGTCTCCAGCAGGCGCCGCGCGACGGTCGCGAGCACGAAGGGCTTGGGGTGCACGATCGAATACATGAAGACGCCGCGCCGCGACCAGTTCAAGAGATCGCTCGAGAAGTCGAAGCCGAAGTAGCTCTTGGCCGCTTCGATCAGCTCTAGCGCCGAGGCGTTCCAGATGTCGTAATAGCCGACAGTCGCGAAGACATTGTCGTTGAAGAGAGCGTTGGCCTCTTGCAGCGACAGGCCGACACGAAAGGCGAACACGGCAAGCGCCGAGTGATAGGGCCGCAGGGGGCCATTGAGAGTCTTGTTACCGCGCGTCGCATCCAGAAGATAGATTAGATCGGGGTGAAAAGCCGCGAAGACCATTGATGGCATGCGCGTCACATTCTTCAGACGCGCACGCAAAGTCTCCCAGTCGCCGCCCTTCACGATGCCGGCCGGGAAATTCTGCAGGAAGACGTGATCGTAGCGCTCGAGCGTCGTGGCGAGCCGATCGATATTCGCGAGCGTTTTCTGAACTGCAGAGTAATGGTCGACCTGCGCGCAGGGGGAGAACACCTTCATCGCATAGGCGATCCCGTAGCTCTGGCAGTTGCCGATCACCGCGATGCGCGGTCCGGCGGCAGGCGCGCGTCCGAGGAGCCTATAGAGGCGAGGCCGCACATGGGCGCGCAGGATTTGCTTGTCGATTTGAGAGAGCATGATGCAGCACGTCGATAATCGCCCTTGCGGAGCAGCCGCATCGGCGCGAGTTTAAGTCAAGCCTAAGGATGACGAAGGGGGCGGGGTGAGGATAGGGTTCTCCACGCAAGGAGCCGAAGCTACCCGGAAATAGCGGCTCCGGCCATCCGCGAGGGGACCGACGCGTGACAGATAATCCATACTCATCCCTACCCGACCACCGTTTTTGGCGCAAGGCCGTGACCGGCGTGCCGCCTTTTGCTCTCGATCCGCTCGTGCGCACGCCCTTCAAGATCTCGCGCGAGGACAAGGTTGCGACGGGCGGGAGCTGCTTCGCGCAGGAGATCGCGCAGCGTCTGCAAATGAGCGGCTTTCATTACTATTTGGCCGAGGAGCCGCCGGCGGGAATGTCCCCGCAGGAAGCCGAACGGCGCAACTATTCGATGTATTCCTGCCGCTACGGCAATCTTTACACGACCGCGCAATTCCTGCAGTTGCTGGACCGAGCCTATGGGCGTTTCCGACCGGAGCTCGATTTTTGGGTTCGGTCCGAGGACGGCCGATTTGTCGATCCCTTCCGTCCGCGCATCGAGCCCGACGGCTTCGCGAGCGTCGAGGAGATGCGCGCCGATCGCGAGCGGCATCTCGCCGCCGTGCGTCATATGGTAGAGACGATGGACGTGTTCGTTTTCACCTTCGGACATACGGAGACGTGGCGCCACAAGAAGGACGGGGCGATCCTGCAACTCGCGCCGGGCGTCGCCGGCGGGGATTGGAGCCCCGAGGCCTATGAATTCTACAACATGACCGTGAGCGAGGTGATCCGCGACTTTCTCGCCGCCGTGGATCGCATCCGAGTGCTCAATCCGCAGGTGCGCATCGTGCTGAGCGTATCGCCGGTGGGCATTATCGCGACCTATGAAGATCGCCACGTGATCGAATCGAACTCCGCCGTCAAGGCGATCCTGCGGGCGGCGGCCGACGAGATCAAAAGAGTGCGGCCGGGGATCGCCTATTTTCCCTCCTACGATCTTGCGACGGTCTCGCCCAATGTCTCGAGATTCTATCGCGATGACACGCGGCGCATCACGAGCCGCGGCATCGATCAGACGATGCGCGTCTTCTTTGAGCATTTTACGGAGCAGGGCGAAGCGCCGGCCAAGGTGGTTCGGCTCGACGTCGTCGCGGAGGCGCAAGCTAATTCCAAGGTGATCTGCGATGAGGAGGCGATCGAGGCGATGTAGGGCCTCGGCTCCTCCTCGCGCCCCGGGGATGACAAAGGTCAAGCCCCAGTCTATCTTCCGGGCCGCTGGCGATAGTCCCCCCTGGAGATTCTTGGTGGCTCAAAACCCTTATGCCCATCTCGCCGACCATCGCTTCTGGCGCAAGGCGGTCGCCGCCGTGCCGCCCTTCGCGCTCGACCCGATCGTCGAGACGCCCTTCAAGATCGCCAGGCAAGACAAGGTCGCGACCGCCGGGAGCTGCTTCGCCCAGGAGATCGCGCATCAGCTGCAGAAGAGCGGCTATAATTATTATCTCTGCGAGGAGCCGCCGCAGGGCCTCTCTGCCGCGGAGGCGCGGGCGCGCAACTACGCCATGTATTCCTGCCGCTACGGCAATCTCTATACGACGACGCAGCTGCTGCAGCTTCTGCGCCGCGCCTATGGAGACTACAAGCCGCAGCTCGACGTGTGGCGCAACGAGGACGGCCGTTATGTCGATCCCTTCCGGCCGCGCATCGAGCCGCAGGGTTATGCGACGCCTGAGGAGGTGCGTGCCGATCGTGACCGCCATCTCGCCGCCGTGCGCAAGATGGTGGAGACGATGGACGTCTTCGTCTTCACCTTCGGCCTCACGGAGTGCTGGCGGCATCGGCCGGATGGCGCGGTGCTGCAGCTTGCGCCGGGCGTCGCCGGCGGGGAGTTCGACCCGTCCCTTTACGAATTTTGGAACATGGGCGTCTCCGAGGTGGTGCGCGACTTCCTCGAATTGGTCGACATCATGCAGGCGCACAATCCCGGCGTGCGGATCATTCTGAGCGTCTCGCCGGTGTCGATCATCGCGACGGGCGAGGACCGGCACGTGCTGGTCTCCAATTCCGCCTCGAAGGCGATCCTGCGCGCCGCCGCCGACGAGGTGGTGCGCGCCCGCGCCAATATCGCCTACTTTCCTTCCTATGATCTCGTGACCGCCGCGCCCAACGCCGCGCGTTTTTATGGCGACGACACCCGCCGCATCAACCGTCTGGGCGTCGACCGGACCATGCAGATCTTCTTCGAGCACTTCATGCAACGCTCCGAGGAGGCGACGGGGACGGTCGCCGTGAGGAAGCTCGATCTCGCCGCGGAAGCCCAGAGCGCTTCCCGCATCGTCTGCGACGAAGAGGCGATTGACGCGGCCTAGCGCGGCGTCGCATAGCTGAGCCCCGCAGCCGCGCAAAAAGGAAAGAACGCCATGGTGATCGGCTCACTCGCGCTCGCCGCCGCCGGCGGCCTCGTCGGCGCGGCTTTCTACGTGAATTATGTCGAGCAGCCGGCCCGTCTCGCGCTCGACGACGAGGCGCTTGTCAAGGAATGGGAGCCCTCGGACCATCGCGGCTTCGTGGTCCTCGCGGGTTTGGCGCTGCTTTCGGCGCTCTTCGGCTTCGTCGCCTATCGCGAGCTCGACGACGTGCGCTGGCTTTTGGGCGCGCTCATTGTCATCGCCAGCTGGCCTTACAGCTACATCGCCATCGTGCCGCTCAACAACAAGATCCTCGCGCTGATCGAGGGCGGCGCCCTGCATGAGGCGCGCGGCGTCATCAAGCTCTGGGGCCTGTTGGAGCTCGGCTTGATTGGCATCGGGCTTGCTGCGGTTCTTACCTATGTTTGGGCCGCGAGCTAACGTGGCGGGGGGAGGACTGCGCCGATGACCTATGATCTCATTGTCATCGGCTCCGGACCCGGCGGCTATGTCTGCGCCATCCGCGCCGCGCAGCTCGGTCTGAAGACCGCGATCGTCGAGAAGCGGCCGACTTTTGGCGGCACCTGTCTGAATATTGGTTGCATCCCCTCCAAGGCGCTGCTGCAGGCCTCGCACCACTTCGACGAGGCCGGAAAGCTCGCGCCTTTCGGCGTGCTCGTCGAAAAGCCGCGTCTCGACCTCCCCGCGATGATGAAGCACAAGGACGACACCGTCGCGGCCAATGTGAACGGCGTCGCCTTCCTCTTGAAGAAGAACAAGGTCGCAAGCTTCATCGGAACGGGTCGGCTGATCGTCGGCAAGGACGGCGCGCTCTCCGTCGAGGTCCGGGCCGCGGATGGGTCGGCGCAAACGCTCGAGACGAAGAACGTCGCGCTCGCGACAGGGTCGACCGTGGCGCCGCTGCGGGACGCCTCGGGCACGGCAATCGAAATCGACGAGAAGCGCGTGCTCTCCTCCACGGGGGCGCTCGAGCTTAGCGAGGTTCCGCAAACGCTCGCCATCGTCGGCGCAGGCGTGATTGGATTAGAAATGGGATCGGTCTGGCGGCGGCTCGGCGCCAAGGTCACGGTCATCGAATATCTCGAGCGCATCCTGCCCGGCTTCGACGCCGAGATCGCGCAGCGATTCCAGAAAGTTCTCGAGAAGCAGGGCTTCGCCTTCCGCCTCAAGACCAAGGTAACGAAGATCGATCGCTCGGAGAGCGGCGTGACGGTCTCTTATGCGGCGCTCGACGGCTCCGGCGAGGGGACGGTCACGGCCGATGCGGTCCTCATCGCGACAGGCCGCATTCCCTATATAGATGGATTGGGTCTTGAAGAGGCCGGCGTTGCGTTGGAGCGAGGCCGCGTCAAGATCGACGAGGGCTTTGCGACCAATATTGCGGGGGTCTATGCGATCGGCGATGTGGTTCGCGGCGCGATGCTCGCTCATAAGGCCGAGGAGGAGGGCGTTGCGCTCGCCGAGATCCTCGCAGGGCAGCATGGGCACGTCGACTACGGCGTGATCCCCGGCGTCGTCTACACGCATCCCGAGGTCGCCGCCGTCGGCATGACGGAGGAGGAGGCGCGCGCCGCGGGCCGTCCCGTGCGGATCGGCAAGTTCCCATTCAGCGCCAACGGCCGCGCGCGCGCGATGCGCGAGACGGACGGCTTCGTGAAGATCATCGCCGACGCGGAGACCGACCGCGTGCTCGGCGTTCACATCCTCGGCCCCGTCGCGGGCGAGCTCATTGCCGAGGCGAGCGTGCTCATGGGCTTTGGCGGCTCATCCGAGGATCTGGCGCGCATCTGCCACGCCCATCCGACGCTCTCGGAGGCGGTCAAGGAGGCGGCGCTCGCCGTCGACGGGCGAGCGATCCACATCTGACGCGTCGGCTAGATCTTCCCGCGCTCTTTTTGGTTGAAGTTGGAGAGATCGCCCTCGCGCGCCGCCCGCTGCCGCCAGGAGCGGGCGATCGCCGGATATTTGATCTCGTTGCAAATTTTGGCGACCTGCTGCGTGAGCCGCGCGCTCCCGCAGGAGGGACATTGCGGCGTTTCGCTCGAGCGAACCAGGATCTCGCTCTCGGCCCGGCAGTCTTCGCACAGGTAAGAATAAAGCGGCATCTCGCTCCCATTGGCTTGTTTGCGACGTGGGTCTGCGACCTGTCCGGCACGCAATATTTGCGCCAAAAACGCCCCTTTTACGTCACCATCGTGGGGCAGGGATAGGAAAGCGCAGATTCCCGAGGCGACGATCCTCGCCCCCGCCCATGGAGGCCTCGTGACCGATATCATGACTTCGCAGACCGCCCCGAGCCAGGGTCAGGAGCCGTCTGGCGCGGCCGAAGCGGCGCCGAGACGGATCGATATCGTCGCCGCCATCGCCATGACCAT
This sequence comes from uncultured Alphaproteobacteria bacterium, assembly GCA_963798515.1. Classification (GTDB taxonomy): domain Bacteria; phylum Pseudomonadota; class Alphaproteobacteria; order Rhizobiales; family Beijerinckiaceae; genus Methylocystis. Next base: position 48,121 of record CAWCTS010000010.1, on the reverse strand, counting down.
CCGCCGCGCGGCCGGCATTTTCGAGCCGCTGCGCGTCCTCGTCGTCAACACGCTGGTGATCCTCGCCGTCTTCGTCGGCGGCTACGCGATCTACAAGCTGGCGGCGAAGACGAGCTTCGTTGTCAAGGACATTTCGGTTCCGGCCTCGCTGCAGGAGCAGGGGATCACCGGCAATGTGATCGCGCAGCAAATCCTCGATCACATTTCGGAAATCGACGCCGCGGCGGGCTCGCGCAAGCAGAAGGCGCAAATCTCCGGGCTCGATTTCCAGAGCACGATGCCGACGATCAATCTGCCGGTCGGCGGCTTCAACATGGGAACCATCGTTTCGGAGGTTCGTCGTTTGCTCGGCTACACCGAGACCGTCATCACCGGCGAGGTCTTCATCGAGGAGCCGAAGGAAAAGGACCAGCCCGCCAAATACGGCCTGCGGCTGCGCATCGCCGGCGACGGACCGATCTACAAGTCCGAGGCGCCCGAGCCGGACGTGCAGCGTTTGATCGCGGCGGCGGCCGAGCGGATCATGCACAAGTTCGATCCGATCAATCTCGGCTATTTCTATTACCGCCAGAAGGACTACGACAAGGCCGAGGAGACCGCCGACTTCGCGCTCGCGAGCGCCAACGCCGACAACTACCCCTGGGCCTACACGATGCGCGGCCTCATCGCCCGCGACCGCGGAAAAGTGAGCGAAGCGGCGCGCAACTTCAATCAGGTGGTCTCGATCGATCCCAACTTCGGCATGGGCCACGTCAACCTTTCGGGGATCCTGCGTCTCGACGGGCAGCTGGACGCGGCCGAGGCCGCCGCGCACAAGGCCATCGATCTGATGCCCAATCAGCACGAGGGCTACGCCGCGCTCGCGCTCGTGCTGCTCGACCGCGGCGACCGCGACAAGGCGCTCGCCGAGATGGACAAGGGCGTCGAGGTCGATCCTCAGGAAGCGCAGAGCCATTTGGCTCAGGGCGCGCTGCGCCAGAGCGTGGAGCGTTACGAGGAGGCCATCGCCTCCTATCAGACCTCCGCCAAGCTCCGGCCCTCGGCCGCCCCGCTGATCGGCGCAGCAAACGCCTCGACGCATCTCAATCGGCAGGACGAGGCGCTCGGCTTCCTGCAGCGCGCGACGCAGGCCGAGCCCAAGAGCGTCGACGCCTGGCTCGCGCTCGGCGCCGCGACGCGAGAGCTCCATGACTGGAAGACCGCAGAGGCCGCCTTCGAAAAGGCGCAGGCGCTGGCGCCGGACTCGCCCGCTCCGGTCGTGGAGCTGGCGGGCTTATATGCCGCGCAGAAACACTACGCGGCCGCCGAGGCGCTTTATGCGAAGCGCGAGCGGTTCTTCCGCCACAACGCGGAGTTCCTTATCGGCTGGTCGCGTCTCTATTTCGACCAAGGCAAGAAGGACGAGGCGAAGGACAAATTGGTCGAGGCCGAGATCGAGGCGATGTTCGACACGAAGGCGCTCGGGGACGTCGCGCGCGAGCTGGAGGCGCGCGGCGAGCTCGCGGAAGCGATCGCCACCTATCAGAAGATCGTCAGCCTCGACGCGCGCATGGGGCCCATCCTCACGCCGCAGATCGAGAAGCTCACGGCGCGGCTCGAGCCCAAGACAGAGCCCGCGCCGGCTTCGGCGACGAAGCGCAGCGGCGCGCTGGGCTCCGCAGCGAAACGCATCTGGTCCCCGCCCGTCCCGACGACCGCCGCCGCCGCGGCGTCGACCGCGAAGATCCGATAGAGGGAACGTCCTCCGAGATCGGCTGGACGATCTGCACAGGGCGTCAAGGCTCGTCGCGCGTCTCGTCGCGCGCCGCTTCCGAGCGGGCGCGGGTTTGGATATATCTTTGAGCCAACCGACAACTCTCTCAGACGCGAGGACTTCCCATGACCGCCGCCACTGCTTCGATCCCCTCGAAACTCGTCAAGGGCGCGACAGGCGATTGGGAGGTCGTGATCGGCATGGAGATCCATGCGCAGGTGACGAGCCGCGCCAAGCTCTTCTCCGGCGCGAGCGCCGAATATGGCGGCGAGCCCAATGACCATGTCTCGCTCATCGATGCCGCGATGCCGGGCATGCTGCCTGTCATCAACGAGGAGTGCGTCGCGCAGGCCGTCCGCACCGGGCTGGGGCTCAAAGCCAAGATCAACCTGCGTTCGGTCTTCGATCGCAAGAACTATTTCTACCCGGATCTGCCGCAGGGCTATCAGATCTCGCAGTATAAGAACCCGATCGTCGGCGAGGGCGAGGTCGTCGTCGACGTGTCTCCGAGCGAGCGCATCAATGTGGGCATCGAGCGCCTGCATCTCGAGCAGGACGCCGGGAAGTCCCTGCACGAGCTCTCCGCGAGCGAGAGCCACGTCGATCTGAACCGCGCCGGCGTCGCGCTGATGGAGATCGTCTCCAAGCCCGACATGCGCTCGGCGGAGGAGGCGAGGGCCTATGTCTCGAAGCTCAGGACGATCCTGCGCTACATTGGCTCCTGCGACGGCAATATGGAGCAGGGCTCGCTCCGGGCGGACGTGAACGTCTCCGTGCGGCGGCCGGGAGAGCCGCTCGGCACGCGTTGCGAGATCAAGAACGTCAACTCCATCCGTTTCATCGGTCAGGCGATCGAGACCGAGGCGCGCCGGCAGATCGGCATCCTCGAGGACGGCGGCTCGATCCGCCAGGAGACGCGGCTCTTCGATCCCGGCAAGGGCGAGACGCGCGCCATGCGCTCGAAAGAGGAGGCGCATGACTATCGCTACTTCCCCGATCCCGATCTGCTGCCGCTTGAGTTCGACCAGGCCTATGTCGACGCCCTGTCGAAGGAATTGCCGGAACTCCCGGACGCCAAGCGCGCGCGTTTCATCGCGGACTATGGCCTCACGCCCTATGATGCCGGCGTGCTGGTGATGGAGCGCGCCAGCGCCGACTATTTCGAGGCGGCCGCAAAGGGGCGCGACGCCAAGCTCGTCGCCAACTGGGTCATCAACGAGCTCTTCGGCCGTCTCAACAAGGAAGGGCTCGACGTCCAGAGCTCGCCCGTCTCCGCCGAGGCGCTCGGCAAGATCGTCGATCTCATCTCCAACGGCACGATCTCCGGCAAGATCGCCAAGGATCTCTTCGAGATCGTGTGGACGGAAGGCGGCGATCCGGAGGCGATTGTCGAGGAGCGCGGCTTGCGGCAGGTCACCGATACGGGCGCGATCGAAGCGGCGATCGACGCGGTGATCGCCGCAAATCCCGACAAGGTCGCGCAGGCGCTGGCCAAGCCGACGATGCTCGGATGGTTCGTCGGTCAGGTGATGAAAGCCACCGGCGGCAAGGCCAATCCGCAGGCGGTGAATGAGCTTTTGAAAGCCAAGCTCGGCCTCTGAGCCGAGCCTTTCATCGACAAAACGAATCATTTTTTGTCGCGCGCTGCGCGATTCCATCGCGTGAGGGAAGCTCGCACGCGATTTTTTTTGTGTTTCGACACGTCATCGACAATTTTTTTTTCACGCCTCGCACAAGCGGCTCGACGCGTCTCCGCAGGTTGGCGCGGAGCGCCGCGCCGAGCCGACGGCGATAGAGGCGGCAAGTCGCCGACATGTCGTCCACAGGACCGATGCGATCAACAGAGCGCATCCGTCGGCAAGTCTGCAACGCGCGTGACGCGTCAATGCTTAGATCAAAAGAATCAAAGCATTGATCATCACCGCGCGCGCTTGCGCGCGCATCAAGCGCCTTCATGGTTGAGGCGTCAGCGGCGTTTCGCGCCGATCGCACGACATCCGCTTCGTCATCTCTTGGGAAGCCATTCGAAGCCTTTATCGGCTTGCTTCATCGCTCGTGCGCGGCGCGCTCGATTGCGCTTTTCAATGCGTCGTGGAGCTCTGCGCCATGTGTTGCAGCGATGAATCGCGCGCACGCCTCTTGCACGCTTGCTTAACCACGCTACGCTAGCAACGCCAATTGTCGGTCGATCGTGTTCCGGCAATTCGGATGAAGGGGACCAACTATGGCGAGAGCAACCACCAAGCGTAAGCCGGCCAAGAAGGCGGCGGCGAAGAAGGGTGTGCGTAAGTCAGCGACGAAAAAGGCTGGCGCGAAGAAGAAGGCCGGCGCGAAGAAGAAGGCCGGCGCGAAGAAGACGGCGCGCAAGGGCGCTCGCAAGGTCGCCCGCAAGACGACGACTCGCAAGACCGCCACGAAGAAGCGCACCGTGCGCAAGGCTGCGGCGAAGAAGGGAACGCGGAAGGCTGCCGCCAAGAAGGGCGCTCGCAAGGCCGCTACGAAAAAGCGCGCCACCCGCAAGCCAAAGGCCGCTCCCGCCACTCCGCCATCTTCGACGCCCGAGTCCATCTGAATTACAGACGCCGACGCTTGGCGCGGGCTTTGCCTCGCGACCTGCGTGGAGCGGCGGCGGACTGGCTTCGCCCGGGCAGGCGCTGACGCGCCGCTCGGGTGGGCCGTCCCCCAGCGCTTCTCAGCGCTTCAAGCACTGAGCGCCGAAGTCCCGCCACAACGGCATCGGATCGTGCGCCTGGAGCTTCAGCTTCGACCATTCGAGCGCACAGGCGCGCATTTTGTCACGCGGCGCCTCGGGCAGACGCGGCGGCGGCCTCGTCGTGTCGGGCGGCGGCAGCGCCGCGAGCGGCGCTTTGCGGCCATCCTCCTCCCGTGCGGGTCGCTGTCGCGATTGCGCGCCGCCGCCGCTTTCCGTCGCGCGGGGCGCCGGCGATGCCGGCCGGCTCGCGGAAGCAGCGGGCTGCTGCATCTTTTCCTTGGTCTTGCGCGCCGGCTGCGCGGCTTCGGCTTTCGGGGTAGGCGGGGCTGCGGGCTTGTCTTCGGCCAGGGCGCGCGCGTTCAGCGTCCAAACCGAGATCGCGACCGCCGCACATGGCGCCAGCATCGCCGCAAACCGGACGCCGCGCTTGCAGAAAGCTTGTCGAGCGGGTCGCGCCACGGGGTTGGCGCGCGTCGCGTTCTGCAGCGGGGATGCTAGCATGTCCGGATCATAGCCGTCGACGCGCCTTCCGAGCAACCCGGCCTTTTCGGGGGGCCTTCAGGCGTGTTAGAGCCGCCGTGGAGGTGAGCCGCATGAGCGTGGACAAAAATGTCTTTCGAGCGCCGGGCGCCCTCGATCTGACCCACCGACCGCGGCGCAATCGGCGCGCCGAGTGGGTGCGTCGTCTCGTGCGCGAAACGAGCCTCGATGTCGCCGACCTGATCCTGCCGCTCTTCGTCATCGAGGGCCAGGGGCAGGAGGAGACGATCCCTTCCATGCCAGGCGTGGCGCGGCTCTCCATCGACCTCCTCATCCGCACGGCCGAGCGCGCGGCGGCTCTGGGTATTCCGGCCGTCGCGCTATTTCCCAACATAGACGCGGCGCTGCGCGACGAAGCGGGCTCGAACGCCTTCGATCCGGAAAACCTTGTTTGCCGCGCCTGCCGGGCCATCAAAGACGCGGTCCCCGAGATCGGCGTCATCACCGATGTGGCGCTCGACCCCTATACGAGCCACGGCCACGACGGCTTGATGCAGGATGAGAGGGTCGTCAATGACGCAAGCGTCGCCGCGCTGGTGCAGCAGGCGCTCAATCAGGCGCGGGCCGGCGCCGATGTGATCGCGCCCTCCGACATGATGGACGGGCGCGTGGGCGCCATTCGCGCGGCGCTCGACGCCGAGGGCTTCGAGGAGGTTCAGATCCTGACCTATGCGGCGAAATACGCCTCGGCGTTCTACGGTCCCTTCCGCGACGCGATCGGCACCCAGAAGACGCTGATTGGCGACAAGCGGACCTATCAGATGGATCCGGCCAATGCGAAGGAGGCGCTGCGCGAGGTGGCGCTCGATCTGGAGCAGGGCGCCGACATGGTGATGGTGAAGCCGGGGCTGCCTTACCTCGACATCATCGCCAAGGTCGCCGAGACCTTCGAGGTCCCGACCTTCGCCTATCAGGTGTCGGGGGAGTATGCGATGCTCGGGGCGGCCGCCGCCAATGGCTGGCTCGACGGCGACCGCGCGATTCTGGAGAGCCTCCTCGCCTTCAAGCGCGCCGGCGCCTGCGGCGTCTTCACCTATTTTGCGCTGCGCGCGGCGGAGCTTCTGAAAGCGGGCGTCTGACGCGTCGCTTCAGTCCTGGGCGCGCGCCTGCGCAAATGCAGGCGCGGCGTCGCCATCTGAGTTGGCTGCGCTTGCGTGATCCTGCGCTGCTTCCGCCCCAGCGGCGAGCGCGCCGGCGCAAGCGCGCGGCAGCGTGACTCTGGCGATGAGCCCATGGGGCTCGCGATCCAGAAGCTCGAGCTGGCCCCCGAGCTTCTGGACGAGGGAGCTCACGATCGACAGACCGAGGCCGAAGCCGCTGCGGTCCGTCACGGTTCGCGCAGCCTCGCCGCGCACGAAAGGCTCGAGGACCCGGACCTTGTCCGCGGCGGGAATGCCCGGCCCGTCGTCGCTCACATCGACCCGCACGCGCTTCGCATCCGGCTGGGTCAGGGTGACGACGACCTGCTCGCCGTGGGACACGGCGTTCTCGACGAGATTGGTGAAGACGCGCTGCAATTCGGTCAGCGCGCCCATGATAATCTGGTGCTGCCCCCCGTTGTAGCTCACCTTGTGGCCGAGATCGGCGAACTGATCGCAGACGGTCTGCAGGACGCTGTCGAGGTCGATCGGACAACGGTCGGGACTGGGGCCGCCGTCGCGCAGGGCCTGGAGATTCTTGAAGAGCATCGAGTCCATCAGATCGGCGTCGGCGAGCATCTTCGACTTCAAGGGCTCGTCGCCAATGAATTCCGACCGGAGCTTGACCCGCGTGATGATCGTGCGGAGGTCGTGGCTGATCGCCGCCAGAGCCTGGCTGCGCGCCGCGATCATCGCCTCGATGCGCCGCTGCATCCTGTTCACCGCGCGCGTCAGGTCGCGAACCTCGCGAGGCCCCGCCTCGGCGAGGGGTGCTCCCGAACCGCTTTCGTCTGGAAAGCGTTCCGCCTCGCGCGCGAGGCGCACCAGCGGCGCGACGACCGTGGTCGAGATCCAGATCGTCAACAGCGTGACGCTGAGCAGAAAGAACAGCGCCATGCGCTCCACGCGCAATTGCCAGGGTCCGCCAACGCCTCCGGGCGGCTCCAAGGGAATGTCCGGCGAGATCACGAGAAATCCGCCTTGGCGCAGCGCGACGACGAAGTTGCTCTCGCCCCTGTCGTGGGCTTCCTGCGCGAGATAGACGCGTATGTCCGGCGGAAGGCGCTTGGCGAGCGCGGCGCGATCCCGTTCCCTCTCTCCATCTTCCTTGTCGAAACGATGATCCGGCGGCGTGTCGTCGATCCGCAGCTTCGCCCAAGGCGAGCTGCGCGCCAGATCCTCGAGGATGGTAGCGCGCGCATCGCGCGAGGCGACGTCGACGGCCAGAATCTCATTGGCGAGCGCATCATAAGGCACGGGAAACGGCGGCCGCCCGGAGCGCGACTGGAAGGAATGCACGGCGACCAGCACGATCTGGAACAGCACCAGCGCCGCGAAGATCAGCAGCGCGATCTGCCCTGCGAGGCGATCCGGGCAAAGGCGGCGCAGAATTCTCCTCATCCGCGCGTCACCTGGGTCGAGAAAAGGTAGCCCTCCGAGCGAACCGTCTGGATGAGCCGCGGATTCTTGGCTTCGTCCTCAATTTTCTGGCGGAGTTGGCTAATGAGCGTGTCGATGCTGCGCTCGAAGGGACCTTCGGTCGGGCCATGGGTGAGGCCGATGAGCTGGTCGCGCGACAGAACCCGGTTGGGATGCTCGCACAGGGCGTGCAACAGATCGAACTCGGCGCCGGTCAGGGCGATCTTGGCGCCGTCCGGAGCCGTCAGGTCGCGCGCCGCGAGATCGAGGGTCCAACCCGAGAAGCGATAGACCTGGCGCGCAGAGGCGACCGGCTCGTTGGACGACACGCGCCGCAGGATCGAGCGGATGCGGGCCAGAAGCTCGCGCGGATTGAACGGCTTCGTCAGATAGTCGTCGGCGCCCATCTCGAGACCGAGGATCTTGTCCACGTCCTCGGCGCGGGCCGTCACCATGATGATCGGCGTGTTATGGTCGACGCGCAGCCTGCGGCAGATGGAGAGACCGTCCTCGCCGGGCAGGTTCAGATCCAGGATGATCAGATCGAAGCTTCGCGCGGAGAGGGCCGCGTCCATCTTCGCGCCGTCGGGCACATGCGTCACCTCGATGTCGTTGGAAGCAAGGTAGCGGGAAATGAGCGCGCCGATTTCCTTGTCGTCTTCCACGAGCAAAACGCAGGGACCGGCGTTCGTCTTCGCTTCGCCCGCGGTTTGCCGTCCCGCGCCGGCCGCATGGGCGGAACCGTTCGAGCCATTGGCGCGAAATCGCTCTGAGTCGGCCATCGCGGAACCTTCGATCATCGCAAGGACCATATAAAATAGAGCATGGCCGCATAGAGGGACATTGCGGCCAAAATGTCCCAGACATAGCTCATACGCTTTCCCCTAAGGTGAGAGTGTCCGGAACGGACGGAAGAAAGCGCGGCTTCCGCGCCGCGCTCCCGCTCGTTTTCAATTGTCTTCGCCGTGCCGCCAGTGGTGGTGATGGCCGGAGGTGGCGTGCAGCAGCACGCCGAAACGCAGCTTTTGCCCCTCGTCCAGGCTATCGTAGAGCGGCTTCGCCGCAGTCGCGAGCGCGGTCAGACGCGTCGCATGCTCTTGCAGCGCCTTCGCCTTCCCCTGCAAAGCCTCGATGGTGTTGCGGTGGCTCTCCGCCCCTTCGTGGCGGAACTTCCGCCATTCCTCGAAACGCGCGGCGCGCGCCTTGGCGCCTTCGCGGATCGCAGCCTCGACCGCCGGCCAGTTCTTCTCCTGTTCGGGAGAGAGCTTCAGCCCCGCCTTCAGCGCGGCGACGCGCGCGTCGGTCAAAGCGGCGAAATCCTCGGGCGAAAATTTCGGATGCTCGCTCTGCTCGCTGCGCGCATCCTGCGGCGCTGCGAGCGTCGAGACCGCGGGTCCCATAAGCCCGGCCGCAATGAGAGCGGCGAGCACAAGTGACTTCTTCATTGATGGTCTCCAGTCGGAGGGGTGCTCCCTGCGAGTGGAAATTCGCAAAGCGATGTTTCCTGGCTTTGTCCTGTTTACAGGCTTTGTCTCCCGACCATGTCGTAACTCTGGCTTCATGGTGCAGAGAATCTTGTCGACAGACGTAGGGGCGTGGCTTTGATCCGCGCATCGCTCGGCAGGCTACGCAGTCGAAACTCGTGCAGGATCAGCGTGGATTAGACCCGTTGTTCAAGGCGGGTGAGCGCGAAGGCGTCGGCTTCCTGGAGGAGCTCGAGGAAGGCCCGCGCCCAAAATTCTGCGACCGCCTCGCCCTTTTCCGCGCTCCCCGCCGTCGCGTCGCCCATCGCTCCATCCCTGGAGAGATCTTGCGCCATCCAGCCGAAGCCCGCCGGGCGGTCGGCGGACAGCCATTTGAAGTCCCGCGCGAAATCCTGCGTCGCCACGGGGAAGTTCTTTGCGCGGCCCATGTCCACGAGATCGGGCCGCAGATGCAGCATCAGCGAGGTTTCGACCGCGCCGCCGTGAACGCCGTGGCGCAGCTCGTCGCTCTCAAATAGCCCCCGCGGATAGCCGAACCGCGCGAAGGAGCAGGTGATCGCCAGCACGCCGTGACGCGCGCGCAGCTCCAACGCCGCCTGCGTGACGAGGGCGGAATTGCCGCCATGCGTGTTGAGAATGACGAGCTTCCGCGCGCCGGTCGCGATCGGCCCTTCGAGAAGCTCGGCCAGCATGGCGAGCGCGGTTGAAGGCTTCAGGCTCAACGTGCCCGCGAAATCGCGGTGCTCGGTGGAGACCCCGACGCTCTGTGTCGGCAGGAACAGCACGCGGGGCGCGGCAGGCAGTAGCGGAGCGATGCGCGCGATCATCCCGTCCATGATCATCGCGTCGACGCCAAGCGGAAGATGCGGCCCATGCTGCTCGATCGCGGCGATCGGCGCGACGACGATCGTGCGCGCCCAGTCGAGCGCGGAAAAGTCGGTCGTCTTGAGGTCGGACCAGAAAGCGGAGGGCATGGAGGTGTTGTAGCGGCTTTGCGCGGAGCGGGACAGGGACGCCTCTTTTCCCCCGCAAAGATTCTCGCGCGCGTCCCGCCGCGGGGTCTTTCGGGACCGTCGGCACGGAAAAAATCCTTTTCCCCCGGCGCCTTGCGCCCGCGCGCCGGCCTGCCTCCAAAAGGCCAAGAAATCCGGGCATAGGCTCTGGATTAGGCCGTTTCTCCGGCCGAGGCTCAAGGAGTTCGCCGCCCCATGTCTTCTTTGCGGATCAACGCTCGTTCGATCGGCGCGCCGGCTGTCCTCGGCGCGGTCCTCTTGCTCGGCGGCGCCGTCAACGCTCATGCGGGAAGCGACGACGCCGGCCCCTTTTCGGCGCTCGGCTCCGCGATCGGCGTCACCTCCAGCGAAGGCACGATCGATTATCGCGACCGACCCAAGCTCGTCGTCCCGCCCGATCGCAAGTCTCTGCCTGAGCCGCGCGCCGACGCGGGAGCGCGTCCCCCCTCTTTCCCGGTCGATCAGGGATCGTCGCGGCGCCAGGGCGCGCGCGCGGTCAGCGGCGAGCCCACCTCGCCCGATGAGCCCGCGCGCCAGAGTCTGGAGCAACCGCCTTACGGCTACCGTCAGCCGAGCAAGAACGCCACGGGCAAGCATTGGGACCAGCAAGAAGCGAAAAGCTGGTGGAATCCGATGAAATATCTCGGCTCGTCCAGCGACAGCGCGGCGCAACAGCCCGCCGCCGCTCCGACACAGACGGCGGCCGGTCCCGCGGCGCTGGCGTCGTCCGCCCCCAGCCAGTCCGCTGCGGATAAGCAAGAGGCGAAGAGCTGGTGGAATCCGGCGAGCTATCTGCCGACCTGGGGTTCGAAGTAAGGCGTTCGACGTCTCGATGCGGCTGGAAGTCGCTGGCGTGAGTCATTCGCCTGACGACGAGGATATCGTCCGCTGCGTCGCGCTCGGATCCCGAGAGCTATTCTCCCGCCAGCAGCGCGACAGCGCAGGCGGGGGCGCAGTCGGCGGCCGTTGACGCCGCCGCGGCCTTGACCGGCAGAAACGCGTCGAACTCGCGATAGTCGCGTCCTTCTCGCCGCGCGAAGTCGGCGATGACGCCGCGGCCAATCCCGGCGCCGACGATGAGCGCCGTGAGCGCCGCCGGCTCGCGCGAGCCCATGAGCGCGATGGCGTCCTCGATGCGCCGCATCTGCGCGCGCGCAAAAAATTGCGCGAGAATGTCCCACTGCAGCGGCGCATCACGCCCTGCGTCGTGGCCAACTAGGCGGGCGAGCCTCGCACGCGTGTCTTCGAGGCTCTTCGAGCGGCCGTCGGCGGTAGGGAGCGCGTCGATCTCCGCCGTGAGGTCGCCGGTCAGTCTCCGCACATCGGCCATGCTCGCGAAGCGCTCGCCGACGAGCCCCGTCCACCGGCCTTCGATCGGCGCGAGACGGAGGCCAGCCGTCGGATCGCCGCGCAAGAGCCCGGTGTAGATGAGCTCGCCCGCCGCGATCCGGCTCGCGTCGTCTTCGCCCTCGGCCGCGACCTTGCCGTCGCGCACCAGCGTCAGGTCCGTCGTCGTCGAGCCCATGTCGATGAGGAGCGCAGCGTCGACGCGCCGCGCGAGAAGCTCGGCGGGCGCGCGCCAATTGGCGGACGCGATCGCCCCCGCGTTGGCCGCGACCTGCGGCTTTTCGACGAAGCCTCTGGCGCCCGCAAAAAAGAGCGCGTCCGGCGCGATCTCATGCGCAAAAATGGCGGCGATGGAGACGACGCCGCGCTGGCGGTCGGCGAAGGCGTCGGAGAGCTCGGCCGTCATGGTCACGGCGTGGCGCGTGGCCGAGCCCATCCGGTCGCGCATGGCGCGCAGGGCGGCCTCCAGCTCGCCGAGGCCCTCGTGCGGCGCGCAGGGAATTTGCGCCGCCGCCACGACCGCTCCGTTCTCGACGCGCGCCGCCTTCACATGCGCGCCGCCAATGTCCCAGCCGAGGATCGCGCTCATGGGCCGGCCTCGCGAAGATCGGGATCAGAAAACATCCGCTGCTTTCCCTCCGCCAAGCAAAAAGGGGAGCCGGCGAGGGCTCCCCTTCGTGATCTTACGCGAAGGCTTCTCGTTTTACACGAGCGTTCGGGCCAGCGCGAAGGCGTGGCGGAAATCGAGGCAGAGCGGCTTGGAGGCTTCGGTCATCTGCTTGAAAAGGCCCGATTGCGTGCCGTATTTAACGTTGCCGATCGCCAGCGCGCCGATGCCCAGCGCCCCGCTCGGGGAGATAACGGTCCCATTGTCGTGCAAACCGCAGCCCTCGACGCCGAGCGGCGGCACGGCGTTGACGTCGGCTGCGATAAGCAGCGACTTGGCCGCCGCGAGATCCTCTTTCGCGAGCACCTGGACGCCGGCGCGCGCCGCGCAGAGAGCGATTTCGTTCTTGATGAGCAGCGCGCGGACCTGCTCGGCGGAACTGCCGTCTGCAGGCGTGCATTTGACATGGAAACGGTGCTCGATTTCCTCGGTCAGCTTTTGGACGCGGTCGAGGCCGCTATAGCCGACCATCGTCACTTCCGCTCCCTCGAGCGCGGCGATGACGCCGGCCGAGTAACCGACGACGCCGGTTGCGCCATAGATGACGATCTTCGCGCCCTTGAGCTCGCGCTGCTTCTTCTCGCGCAGCAGCTTCTCGACGCAGGCCACCATGGCGCCGGCCGTGGTGAAGGACCCATAGGGATCGGCGAAAAGCGAAATCTCGAAGGGCTTCAGCAGCGTCTTCTTGGCGACGTCCAGCATGTCGAGCGCGAGCACGGCGTCGCGGCCAGCAAAGAAGATGCCGGTGCGCAGCGCGGCGGAAGGCGCGCGCGAGAACATCGCGTCCTGAACGAGGGCCGGAACTTCCTCGATGGTGACGTTGGCGTAGGGGATCGTGACGTCATAGCCGGCGTCGACCGCCATGTTCACGTCGAAGGGGCTCATATGCTTCAACGTGCTCAACATATGAAGAATGGCTTTGGCGGTCATGGAGCTCGCGATCCTTTCGGTTGAATTCTCGTCGCCGGGCGGGGCGGGGCGGTTGCGGCGCCGCGGGCGTCTCGCCGCCGTCCGAGCTGGCGGCGCGCGTCAAGGTTCTGCCCAAGCCGGCGGCACGGCATAGACCAAAGTACCGCGGCAATGTCCAGAGCCTTCATCGCCGCGGCTTCGGGATCGAGAAGTCCTGAATGCTCAGGGCGATGGGGTAGCCTTGGCCGAGGCGGTGTGGGAGGCGAGATGCTTACGGTGGGCCTTCGCCTTGGCGGCGGGAGCCGGCTTTTCCTCCGCAGCCTTGTCTAAATACTCGGAATCGAGATGGTTTTCCGCATTGGCGGGATTGTGCTCGAGCGCGGCCTGATCCAAGGTCGCCGAGGCCTGCTCTGTGGCGGCGGTTTGCGCGGCGGGCTGCGGTTCGTTGGCCGTCCTTTCGGCGCTTTGGGCCTCAGCCGGCTTGGGCTCGGAGGCGTCCTCGAGAGCGGCATGCAGCAGGCCGAGCCGGCCGGCGCGCTTCGCGTCGTAGTAGAAGCCGCGCTCGTAAAGCTTCTGCGCCCGCTTCTCGTCGCCGCCAGCGACGCGATAGGCGTTGGCGAGATAGGCGACGGCGTATTTGAGGTTGGTTTCGGGGTCGAGCAGCCCGATCGGCGGGCCCGAATAGCCCATGCTCTTCGCCGTGGCCTGGCTGATCTGCATGAGACCCCAATAGCGGCCGTGGCGCGCCGCCGGATCGTAGCGGCTTTCGCGCAGCACGACGCGGTGGATCAGCGATTCCGGTATTTCGTTCAGCTTCGCGTGATGCGTGATCCGCTCGCAGATCGCCTCTTTGCCTTTGATTCTCGTCGATTGGACCTCGGACTCCGAGGCCTGCGCGAGGAAGCCCCGCGGATCACGGCCCGAGCAGCCGCCGAGCGCGAGAATGGCGAAAAGCGCAGCGAAGGCTGCTTCGACACGGAACTGTTTCATAGCTTGAGTTTCGCGGTTCAAAAGGGGCGAAAATCGGGCAGCCGAACCCTGGCCTTCGCCTTCTTCCTCGCTGCGCCGGGGCGCCCGCTTCGCGAGACGCCGCGCAAAACCCTGGAGGCGTTGGCGGTTGCCTCGCATTGTGCCTTTTCTGCAACAGTTCATGAATATTTCCCGGCATCCGCGCGCGGCGCGCGGCTCTGGACTTGTCTCCCTCGCCGAGGCAAGCTTGCTGCATGCGGCGGGAGCCGCGCGGGGAGATGGAATCTTGAACACACGCCTAGCGAAAATCGCGCTCGTGGCCAGCGTCGGCTTCTTCGCACTCATGGTCGGCTTCGACAATCTCTTCGATTATCAGACGAATTTAGAGGCCGTCCGCCATGTCCTCTCGATGGACTCCTTGCCTGCGGGCGCGGCCTTCGGCTGGCGCGCCATCACGATCGCGGCCCTGCAGAATTTCGCCTATTGGGCCATTATTTTCACGGAGCTCGCCTCCGGCGCGCTTCTCATCTTGGGCGCGGGGCGCATGGCGCGCGCGGCGCGTTACGACGCCCTCTTCTTCAACACGAGCAAGCGGCTTGCCATCGCCGGGCTCGTCTCGCTTTTCCTGCTGTATTTCTTGGGCTTTCTGGTCGTGGGCGGCGAATGGTTCGAGATGTGGCGCTCGGACAGCTGGAATTTTCAGGAACCGGCCTTTCGCTTCGCCCTGGTCATCGGCGTGATCCTGATTTTCGTGGCTCAGGAGGACGCGTGAAGGCGCTTCATGCCTTCGCCGCTTCGACCGCTCGCCAATAGTCGAGGAGAGCGTCGAGCATAACCTGCGTCGAGTGAGCGACGCGCCATCCTGTCGCTTTCTCAAGCTTGGCGGCGTTGAGCGCGACGCTGGGCAGGTCCACGGCGGCGGGGCGAAGCCGGGCCGTCTCGATCTCGATCTCGAAAGGCCGCCGCGAAAGCGCGCGGAGAGCCTCGAGCAGATCGCCGATCGTGACGGGCGCGCCGGTGGCGACGTTGAAGCAGCTCACGCGCTCGTCGAGCTTGTCAGCCCGAGCGATGAGCGCGCGATAGGCCGCGACGACGTCGCGCACGTCGAGAAAGTCGCGGGCCTTGGCGAGGTCTCCGACCTTGAGGCGAGGCTCGCGCCGGCCGGCCTCGATCGCCGCGATCTGCGAGGCGAAAGACGAGAGCACGAAATTCTGCGCGCTTTGCCTCGGCCCCGTATGATTGACCGGACGTACGACGATGAGGCGCGTTTCTGGCCCGAGAACGTCGCCGAGCATGGCCTCCGCCGCGGCTTTCGAGCGGCCGTAGGCGTCGAGCGGCCTCAGTGGCGTCTTCTCGCTTGCGGGACCCTCTTTGAGGCTCGCGCCATAGACCGAGGCGCTGGAGGTGAAGAGCACGACGGCCTGGGGCGCATGGCGGGCGAGCGCCGAGGCGAGATTGAGGCTTCCGCAGAAATTGGCGCGCCAGGTCGCTTCGCCCGCATGCAGCGCCTGGGCGATCGAGGCCTGACCGGCGAGATGCGCGACGAGATCGGGGCGGAATTTTTCGATCGCCCGCTCGACCATTTCAGCGTCCAGCAGATCGCCTTCGATCGGCTGCCAGGCCGGATCGACCGCGCCTCCGTTGCCCGGAAGCGTCAGCATGGCGCGCTTGGCGTTCGGATAATCGGCCACAAGGGCGGGGGCGAGATGCGAGCCCACGAAGCCTGCGCCGCCCGTCAAAAGTATGCGTTCGTAACGAGCCATCGTGAAGCCGCCGCTCTTCTCGTTTAAACGCCCTGTTTCAGCCCGCCTCGCCGCGCTTGAGACGGTCGAGATCGGCTTCGACCATCTCGACGATAAGGTCTTTGAGCGCGATCTTCGGCGCCCAGCCGAGCTTGGCTCTCGCCTTGGATGCATCGCCCAGCAGCACGTCGACCTCGGCCGGCCGATAGAATGCCGGATCGATGACGAGATGCTTCTCCATGTCGAGACCGACATGCTCGAAGGCAAGCCGGCACATGTCGCGCACCGTCGTCGTGACGCCGGTCGCGACAACGTAATCGTC
This sequence comes from uncultured Alphaproteobacteria bacterium, assembly GCA_963798515.1. Lineage (GTDB taxonomy): Bacteria > Pseudomonadota > Alphaproteobacteria > Rhizobiales > Beijerinckiaceae > Methylocystis. The sequence continues at coordinate 32,104 of CAWCTS010000010.1, read as the reverse complement.
CGGCTTTTCCTGCTGCAGCATGAGCCACATCGCGTGCACATAATCGCGCGCGTGACCCCAGTCGCGCTTGGCGTCAATGTTGCCGAGCCGCAGCTCTTTGGCGACGCCGAGCTTGATTTTCGCGACGCCCGTCGTGACCTTGCGCGTGACGAACTCCTCGCCGCGCAGGGGGCTCTCATGATTGAAGAGGATGCCGGAAGACGCGTGCATGCCGAAGCTCTCGCGGTAATTCACCGTGATCCAATGGCCGAAGAGCTTCGCGACGGCATAGGGCGAGCGCGGATAGAAGGGCGTCTTCTCGCTCTGCATCGGCTGCTGAATGAGCCCGTACATTTCCGAGGACGAGGCCTGATAGAAACGCGCCTGCGGCGCGGCGATGCGCATCGCCTCGAGCATGTTGGAGACGCCGACGGCCGTGATGTTCGCCGTCAGGATCGGCTGGCGCCAGGAGGAGGCGACGAAGGATTGCGCCGCGAGATTGTATATCTCGTGGGGCTGCGTCTCCTGCACGATGCGCACGAGACTCGAGAGGTCGCCGAGATCGCCGTCGTGCAGATGCAAGGACGGGAGGACTCCGAGCCAGCGCAGCCGGTGATCGTCGACGCCGCGGTGCGAGGAGCGGCGCACGGCGCCGTGAACCTCATAGCCCTGCTCGAGCAGAAGCTGCGCGAGATAGGCGCCGTCTTGTCCCGTGACGCCCGTGATGAGCGCGCGCTTCGTCATATGTGGTCCTCGTTGCGTCCGAGACGGCGGCAAAGACAGGCGAGCCGCCTTTGGACGGCTTCCCCTTGCGGCGCAAAGCGCTCAAAAACAGGCGCTTCTATGAGTTGGGATATAGAATTGGCCCTGCCGTGGCAAGACTGGGGAGCGAGCGCCCGCTTGACAGCGGTTTTGTGCGCGGAGGCGACCGGCTCAGCGACGCTCACAATATCCGCGCCACCTCCTCAAACGCGAGCCTCGGCCCGCGCGGGTAAAGCTTGGACTTGTCGCCATAGCCGATGTTGATCAGAAAATTCGATTTCACCGTCCCTTCGGGGAAAAATTCCGCGTCGACCGTCGCTTTGTCGAAGCCGCTCATCGGACCGACGTCGAGACCCACCGCCCGCAGCGCGAGAAGCAAATAAGCCCCCTGCAGCGAGCCGTTGCGAAAGGCTGTCTCCTCGATGAGCGCCGCATTGCCGACAAACCAGGAGCGCGCGTCGGTCGCGGGATAGAGCCGCGGCAGATGCTCGTAGAAGTTCAGATCATAGGCGACGATCGCCACGACCGGCGCGGCCATCGTCTTTGCGAGATTGCCTGGAATGAGCGCCGGCGCGAGGCGCTGCTTCGCCTCCTGCGAGCGCAGGAATAGAACGCGCATCGGCGAGCCATTGGCGCTGGTCGGTCCCCATTTGGCGATGTCGACTGCCTCGCGCAACAGGGCGTCCGGGACGTCTACGTCGCGCCAGCCGTTGTGCGTGCGCGCCTTGGTGAAGAGCTGCTCCAGCGCCTCTTGCGAAAGTTTTGCGCTCAACTCCTTCCTCCCTTCACGCCTGCGGCAGCTTCAACAGGCCCGCCGAGCCGTCTCCCGCGCCGAAGGCGAGGCGGCGCCCCGGCGCGTCCCAGACGAGCGTCGTGATCTTCGCATGTTCCCGCCCCGGCGGGCGGCGCACGAGAATCTCCGAGCCGTCGGCGATGCGCGAAAGCAGGATCATGCCGTCCTCATAGCCGATCGCGACGACAGGCGCTTGCGGGTGGAAAGCGACGCGCGTGACGCCGACGCCGGCGCGCACGCCGCATTCGCGCGGCTGCGCGCCCATGGGGCCGTCCTTGCCCTCGAAGGGCCAGAGGATGCAGGCGTCGGCCCCCGAGGTCGCGAGCCACTTGCCGTCCGGCGACCAGGAGAAGGAGCGGGTCTTGGCCGGATAGCCGGACATGCGCATGTTTTTCTTGTCCGACAGGCGCCAGCCATGCAGCGCGTTCTCCTGCATCGAGGTGACGAGGAAGCGGCCGTCGGGCGAGACGGTCACGTCGAGATGCGCGCCCTTCCACTCGAGCGTTTCCGGCTTGGCGTTGGCGTTCGGATACCAGAGCGTCGCGCCGTTGTAATGCGCGATGGCGATGCGCAGACCCTTCGGCAGGAAGGCGACGCCGCGCGAGGTCGAGGGCAGATCGAGGCTCTTGATCTCGCCCCCGGGCAGGCGCGCCCGCGCGCTGCGGCCGGCGGTCCACGCGAGCGTCCCGTCGCCGCGCAGCGCCAGCGAGTTGATCCACTTGCCCGTCTCCTCGGCGACCAGACGGGCCTCGCCCGCGGCCGAAATCTCGACGATGCGTCCGTCGTCGCCGCCGGAAACGAGGTGCGCACCGTCGCTCGCGGCGCAGAGCGCGGCGCCGTCAGTGTGCGCCGCGATGCGCAAGTCCGTCTCGAAGGCGCCCTCGCTCTTCATGCGCAGCGTCACGCCATGCGCGAGCGCGAAAAAAGGCGCGGAGTTGAGGAAGGCCGCCGCGACGACGGCTTCCTCGGCCTGAATCTCGGCGAGATGACGAGTAAGCGAGTCAGAATCTTGCGTCACGCCAAGCTTCTCTTTTGCGAGGGGAATTCAGTCCTCGTCATCGACGATCGCCCAGCGCGGCAGATGCGGCCGCTTCTTCCTGAACTGTCCGCGCATCACCATCACGAAGGCCACGACGTCGAGACCCGCAAGGGTGAATGCCCAGAGCTGCTCGCCGGCAGGCCCGAGCAGGCAGACGACGAGACCGGCGGCGAGGCCCGCGAGCAGGAAGGGCGCGAGCGAGGGGCGCACGAGACCGACCAGTGAAAAGGCCTTGTAGGCGGCGGCGGCGAAGGCGGCGGCGCCGACGAGCCCGAGATCGAACCAGATCTGGAAGGCGAGGCTGCGCGGCGACTTGGGATCGATATAGCCGCCGAACAGACCATAGATCGCCGAGCCGAAGCCGTGACCAAGCAAGGAGCGCGCGCCGCCGGTCAGGAAAATATGGCCCCAGACGTCCAGCCCGCGCAGCAGCTCCGGCGCGCGACCCTGGAAGACGAGGCGCACGACGAGCGCCAGCAGCGGAGCCAATAGGATCGCCGCGGCGGCGAGAGGCGCGAGCCAAAGGCGCGCCTCGCGTGGACGCCCGAAGGACAGGCCGAAGACCGCAAGGCCTGCGATGAGCGGCGGCGCGACGTTCTGCGCGCCTGAGAAGAGTACGGCCACGCCGGAGACGAGGATCAGAGCCGCCGCGAAGCGCCACTTTCCGCGCATCGCCAGCGCGCCGCAGGCCGGCCACATGATCAGAACAAGGCCGACGCCCGAGCGCGCCAGCGCGTCTCCGTCGAGAATCTCTTCGAGCGTGAAGGAGCGCCGCGCGAAGAAGCCGTAAACCGCGGCGGCGATCATGCCGATCGCCGCCGCGGCGACGCCGATGGGCAGCAGATTGAGATCGCAGATACGCGTTCGCGCCGGCAGAAAGCCGCAGGCGATCGCGACGAGGCCGAGCGTGCCCGCGTCCTTCCAGTAACGCTCGGCCGGCCCGCCATGGAAGGGCGTCCAGTTCAGCGACACGGCGGCCCAGGCCGCCAGGAACAGCGCGGCGAGGAAAGGCGGCGCCGTGAGGAACTCGCGCAAGGGCCCCGTCTTCTCGCGACGATCGGGCGCGACAGCCGATCCTAGGAGCAAGAGCACGGCGCCGACGGGCAGCAAGATATAGATGGTCTGCCCTGCGATGACCGGGGCGATGAGCGCGACCACGAAAAGCAAAAACACCCCGATCCGCGTGAGCAGCCTGCCGGCCTCCAGCGCGGGGTCCTCGTTCGGGTGGGGCGGCGTGAATGCGGTCATGCGAGGCGAAGGAAGGGGCTCAGAAGGGCCTTAAGGCCGGGGACGGCGCGGCGGCGTCGAACCCCTGAGTGTTCGCCGGGGACAGGACTTCGAAACGCAGCGCGACGGGCGTTTCCAATAGTCGCCTATATTTTGCGCGATGCAACAATCAAACCGCCAGCGACGTTATTTTTTCGCGGAGTGTGACATCTTTGCAATCTCCGCGAGGACGCTCGGGTCAGTTTCCTCCGCCAACGGCAATTGAACGAACCGCGAAAGCGCTTCTTCCTCGACAAGCCGCCCCAGCGCCCAGAACGCGGCGCCGCGAACCAATGGCGAAGCTGAGGCGAGCAGAGGGGCCAACGCGTTCGCGAAAGCCGCTTCGCCGCTATTGCCGATCGCGATCGCCACATTACGAAGAAAGCGCGCAAGGCCGATGCGCTTGACGGCCGTGCCGGCGAAGAGCTTGCGGAACGCCTCGTCATCGAGGCGCGCCAGCGCCGCAAGGTCCGGCGAACGCAGGCTCTCCGTGGCCGCAAATTTCGCCTCGCGCGATTGCCTCGCGAATTTGTTCCAGGGGCAGACGGCCAGACAGTCGTCGCACCCATAAATGCGATTGCCGATCGCTGCGCGAAATTCCTCGGGGACCGGACCTTTATGCTCGATGGTGAGGTAGGAAATGCAGCGGCGCGCGTCGAGGCGGTAGGGCGCCGGAAAGGCCCCTGTCGGACAGGCGTCGAGGCAGGCGCGACAGGAGCCGCAGCGATCCGATTCGCGCGCGTCCGGCGAAAGCTCGAGATCGGTGAAGATCGCGCCGAGAAAGAGCCAGGAGCCGAATTCGCGCGAGACGAGATTGGTGTGCTTGCCCTGCCAGCCGAGCCCCGCGGCCTCGGCGAGCGGTTTCTCCATGACGGGCGCGGTGTCGACGAACACCTTGACCGCGCCGCCGCCCGCCCGCGCCAGCATGAATCCAGCGAGCAGCTTCAGGCGGCCTTTGATCACATCATGATAGTCGCGGCCCTGTGCATAGACCGAGATCGCGCCGCGGTCGCGCCGCGCGGTCGCGGCGAGCGGATCGACGTCGGGGCCGTAGTTCATGCCGAGCATGATCACGCTGCGCGTCTCGCTCCAAAGAACACTGGGCGAGCCGCGTTCATCGGCGCGCGCGGCCATCCAGCCCATCTGGCCCTGCGCGCCGGAGGCGATCCAGGCCTTCAGGCGTTCCGCCGCGAGCGGGATGGCGTCCGGCCGCGTGAAGCCGCAGGCGTCGAAGCCGAGCGCGAAAGCTCGGGCGCGGATTTCGTCGCCGAGGTGCAGGGAGCCCATGTCGCCGACGCCAAGTTTCAGGCAGGGGCTGGAGCGGGTGAAGGGAATCGAACCCTCGTATTCAGCTTGGAAGGCTGCTGCTCTACCATTGAGCTACACCCGCACGAGGGAACCTATGCCAAGCCGCGGCGCGCTTGGCAACAGCCGCAGGGGCGCCCGTCCACGGCGGCGGCGAGGCGCGCCCTCACCCTTGAGGAATTTCTCATTTGACAGCGGCGCGCCGGCAAACTAACCCCAGCGCCCGAACGCGCCGCCTTCGGCGCGCCCGCGTTCGAAGACTGGCTTTTTCTCGAAGGATCTCGACATCGTGGCCAAACCCGAGCTCGGCGCCAAGCGGCAATGCCAGTCCTGCGCGACGAAATTCTACGACTTCAACCGGAACCCGATCCTCTGCCCCAAATGCGGTGCGGCGTTCCATGTCACGTCGTTCACCTCCCGCGCCGCGCCCGTGGCCGACGAGGAGGCTGAAACCGAGAAGGACGAGGCCGAGACGGTCTCGCTCTCCGAGGTCGAGGAGGCCGAGAACAAGCCCGATGCGATCGCCATCGACGACGATGTCGAAATCGACGACGGCGACGAGGCGGACGACACCTTCCTCGAGGAGGAGGAGGGCGAGGACGACGACGTCTCGGGTCTTATAGACGGCGACCTCGACACGGACGAAGAGGGCTGAGCCGAAAATCGGTTCACGTCGCACCCAATCCTCGGGGCTGTCGCCCCGAGGCAATGCGATTCTTCGCGAATGGGACGTCGCAGCCCTGCCGTCTCGCGACGCTCGCGACTTAGCCCGCTTGCTCCGCTTCGCTGCGCTGTCTCCATCTTGCAGCAAACGCGGAATATCTTCATGCTCGCGTTCAAGCCGAGAGGCCGCCGGGCCTTCCGCATCTGCGGCGGCGCAGGCCTCCGAAGCCTGCATGACTTCGCCGCGCAGATGAACATAGATCCCTTTGGAGTTGAGCGATGGCGTTTCGCAGAGCTTTGTTCGTCTTAGCCTCAGCCGCAATTTTGCTGTCGGCGCCCTGTTCATCCATCGCGCAATTTCTCGAAGGCGCGCCGGCCTCGGCCAACCTCAAATATTCGACGCCGGCGATTCCCGGCGTCGCCATACCGGACAAGGTCGAGACGCGCTTCGGGACGCTCAACTTTTTCGGCGGCTTCCCGGATCGGGCGAGCGCCGAGAAACTTTACGACAATCTCGATTTCCAGCGCGCCGTGCAGGCCTATCTGCTCGCGCTGCCGGTCGTCAGCCAGGCCGCCAATCGTGACGCCTCACTCGCGATCGGGCCCGCCAACGCGACCGTGCCGATCTGGGAGAATTTGGTCGACGCCCGCACCGTCGAGCTCACCGCGAACAACAACACGCCTTACACTTGGATTTGGCTCGATCTGCGCAACGGCCCGCTGGTGCTCGAGGTTCCGCCGAAGGTGCTCGGGGCCGTCGACGACATGTGGTACAAATGGGTCGGGGACGTGGGCATCACGGGCCCCGACAAGGGCGATGGCGGCAAATATCTCCTCATTCCGCCCGGCTACCAGGGCAATATTTCCACGCGGGGCTACCATGTGTTGCGTCCCGCGACGAACAGCGTCTGGGTTCCTTGGCGCAGCTTCCTCGTGAATGGCGACCCGAAGCCTGGGGTCGAGGCGATCAAGAAGCTCACGAAGATTTATCCCTTCGGGCAGGCGAGCCATCCGCCGAAGCTCGATTTCGTCGACATGTCGGGGAAGCCGTTCAATCTTGTCCCTCCGGCTGACTATCGTTTCTGGGAATTGCTGAACAATGTCGTGCAGGAAGAGCCGACCGACACGGTCGACGCCACGACGCTCGGTTTCTGGGCGTCGGTCGGCATCGTGAAAGGCAAGCCTTTCGCGCCCGACGAGCGCATGAAAAAGATCCTCACGGAAGCGGCCGCCGTTGGCGACGCCACCGCCCGCGCCATCATGTACCGGTGGCGCAACGCGGACGGCTACTGGTATCCAGACAGCGCTTGGCGCCGTGGCTTCGTCGGCGGCTACAAGTTCGAGGAGGGCAACGCGCGGCTGCTCGACGCCTATTCGGGCTTCTTCTTCTACGCCACCGGCGTCACGCCAGCTATGGACACGCGCGCCGTCGGCGTCGGTTCGCAATATTTGGCGGCCTTCGTCGACTCCAAGGGAAACCCGCTCGATGGCGGCAAGAACTACAGGCTGCGGCTGCCGGCGAATGCGCCGGTGAAAGACTTCTGGTCTGTCATTCTCTACGACGATCAGACGCGCTCCATGCTGCAGACGGACCAGCAGTTCCCGAGCGTGAGCAGCCAGACTCAAGGCTTGCTCGTCAACGAAGATGGATCGGTGGACGTCTATTTCGGACCGACGGCGCCAGCGGGCAAGGAGAACAATTGGGTTCAGACGGTTCCCAAAACCGCCTGGAACACTTTGCTGCGGCTCTATGGTCCCTTGCAGCCGTTCTTCGACAAGACGTGGCGTCCGGGGGAGATCGAGCTTCTGGCGGGCCAGGTCAGCGACGCCGCCACCAACTCTGAAATTCACTCGCAGGCGAGTAGCGCAGGCAAACCCATGGAAGCACGCCCGCACGCGAGCGCTCCCAGCAAGCCCGTGGGCAATTGGTCCTGCTCGGAATTTCTGTCCATTGACGAGCAATATCAACCGAAGGTCGTCTATTGGGCCTCGCCGCGCATCCGTGGCGGGAAAGAGTTTGCGCTGATCGACGTCGAGGGCGCCGAGCGAGCGGTTCCCATGATCGTCGATAGCTGCAAGAGGACGCCGGGAAATTCCTTCTCGCGCGAGCTGCTCGAGGTCTGGCGCGCCATAGACGCGGATGCGAAGAAGCTGAAAAAGGCTCTTTGACGCTTAGCGGCGCGTTCAACGTTTTGAGCGCGCCGTCCATTTCTGCCGTGCGGCCTCCAATCCCCAGACCGCGCCCATCAACAGCGGAAAATGGCGCCAATGGTCGATGTCGATGACGAAGGCCAGGGCGAAATAGGAAATGAGCACGGGTGCAAAGATTTGCGCCTGGCTGCGGAAGGGCGAGGGACGCGTCATCACGCGTAAGGCCACGAAGACGCTCGATGCGGCGATCAGCACATAGACAAGACCGCCGAGCCAGCCGTCATTGGCGAAGGCGGTGATGTAAGAATCATGCGCCTCCAGCCCGAAGAACAGCCGGAAGCGCAGAGGCCCGAAACCCCAGAAGCGATCGAGCAGCATCGGTAGGGATCGCGCCTGATTGCCGAAGCGCCCCGTCTCTCCTTCGTCATAGTCCTGCGTCGCGCTGGCGCGCTGGAGAAAGAACTCGCGCGTCGAATCCTGCGCGAGCAGGATCAGCAAGACGAGCGCGCCGACGATTGCGGCGAGGATCGCCGTCGTCATGATCCGGCGCTTGAGGCGGGGATCGTCGGCCTGCGCATAAGCGCGGCCGCTCATCACCGCGACGGAGACGAGCGTCACGCCCCAGGCGCCGCGCGAGAAGGTGACGAACTCGCCGGCGAGAATGATCGCGAGCGCGAGGACGGAGAGCAACAGGCGCCGCGCGCGGCCGAGCATCAGTCTCTGCAGGAGATTGAGCACGCCCGGCGTGAGATAGGGACCGAGAACGTTCGGGTCCTTGAAGCTTCCCTTGGCGCGGTCGTAGAGGGTGAAGGTCTCGCCGAGCCCTGCGACGTTGAAATAGCCGAGCAGGCCGCAGATCGCGGCGATGAGCGCCCCGAGCGTTAGAGCGGAAAGGATCACCTCGGCGCGCCGCTCGCTGCATTCTGAGAGAAACAGCGCGAAGAACACGCCCATCATCATCAGATAGGTCGAAAGGACCTGGTAGGTGACCGAGTCGAGGTCGCGCCAATAGGGCGTGAGCGCGATGAAACCGATGAAACAATAGACGAGCAGCAGGCCGGCGAAAGGCAGAACGGCGCGGTGAATCGTGAAGCCGCCGAGCGCCCAGAGCAGCGCCGCGATGGGCGCCAGCAGGTCGAAGGGCGAAGGCTCGACGAGAGAGATGGCGGAGCTGGCGACGAGGAGGAAGACGAGCCCCTCGACGAGGCGCCGATAGTCGAGGACCCGCGCGGGCGCGCGCAAGGCTTGCGTCATGCTTCAAGCCTCGGCGCGCTCCCTCTCCCCGTTCGCAGGCGGAGGGAAGCGCCAGACCTTTCCCTCTGAACGCTCAGCGCCTCGCGATAGGCGTCGATGACGTCGTCGGCCATACGGTCGAGCGAGAACTCGGCGCGAACTCGATCGCAGAGGGCGCTCCCCGTTCGCGCGCTCGTCTGCGCGTCTTCATCCAGCCTGCTAAGAACCGCCCGGCGAGCGCGTCGGGGTCGTCGCTGGCGATGAGCCGATCGGCATAGGGTCCGAAAATTTCGGGAATGCCGCCGACATGGGTTGTGACGATGGGTTTTTGCGCCGCCAGCGCTTCCAGCACGATATGGGGCAGGGACTCCGCACGGCTCGGCGCAACGAGAACCCGTCCGAGCGCGAAAGCCTCGCGCGCCGGAATTTGGGGCTGCACGGCGATCTCTCCGCCGACGCCGAGCCGATGCGCCAGTGCGAGCAATTCGGCTTCGTCCGGCCCCGCGCCGACGAGCTGGAGTTTCAGCGGGCGGCCCAGATCTCTGAGCCGGCGCAGCGCTTCGAGCAGCGTGTCGAGGCCCTTGAGCAGGCGGAATTCGCCGACATAGAGGAGATCCGCGGCGCCCTCGGCCGTCTCGACCGGCGCGAACTCTTCGGGCCGTAGGCCATTGTGCACGATGCGCGCGAGACCTTGCGGCGCGCCGACGCCATCCTCGTAGCGTTGCGATGCGAAGCGGCTCTCGAACAGGAGGAGGTCGGTGCGGCGCCGCAGCAGGCGCTCCATCGCCATGTAGAGCCTTTGGCTCGCGGTTCCCGGCGCGAAGTGCAGGCTGCCGCCATGCGGCGTGTAGGCCCTTATGGTCTTTGCCCCGGTCCCGACGGCGAGCCGCGCCAGGGCGCCGCCCTTCGAGCCATGACCATGCAGGACGTCAGGCGCAAAAGAACGCAGCCGCCGGCTAATCATGTAAAGAGCCTGGAGATCGCTCGAGTGAGGCGCACGGCGTATCGGCAGGCGACTGACGCCCAACGCCAGTTTCGGCGCGAGCGCGGCGAGGACGCGCTCCGCGGGCGCTCCGCCGGTGAGCGAATCCGCGATGACGCCGACGTGATGCCCGCGCGCCGCCTGCTCGCCGGCCAAGTCCAGCACATGGCGAAACAATCCGCCGACCGGCGCCCGCAGCACATGGACGATCCGCAGAGGTCCGGCGCAATCCAGGGTCGACATGGCGCAAGACCCTCCCCGCCGGCGCGCGGAACGCGACGCCGGTTGAGGGAGCTTGAGGGCCCGGAGTTAATTTGCGGTTGCAGTGCTCCGCACGTTCACCTTGCGCGTGTGTGTCCAACTAAAGCTGAGTGGAGGCGAAACGCCTCCGCTCAGCCCTGTAGCGGGGCGTCTGGCACGCTCTTGGAGGCGGCCTTCGAGTTCGATTCCGCCCGCCGCAGGCTCGGGCTCGTCCGTCTCGGGGCGATCCTTGCGCGCGTCGTCCGCGGAAGCGCGCTTCTTTCCCGCCTCGATGATGTCGCGCTCGGGACGTGGCAGCACGGGGCCCTCCGGATAGACGAAGCCGAGCGTCTTCTCGCCGTTCTCGCCGGCGACGACGACCACATGCACGGCGCCGCCGTTCTTGAGGCGCCCGAAGAGCACCTCATCGGCGAGCGGCGTCTTGATGTAGGTGTGGATGACGCGCGCCATCGGCCGTGCGCCCATCGCCTCGTCATAGCCGCGCTCGACGAGCCAGGAGCGCGCCTCGTCGGAGAGGTCGATCGTGACGTTGCGGTCGGAGAGCAGCCCCTCGAGCTGCACGATGAATTTGTCGACGACCTTGGCGACCACCTGCGCCGACAGATGGCCGAAGGGCACGATCGCGTCGAGGCGGTTGCGGAACTCCGGAGCGAAGAGCCGGTTGATCGCCTCGCTGTCGTCGCGACCCTGCTGCGAGCGCGTGAAGCCGATGGGCGTTCGCGCGAGATCGGTCGCGCCGGCGTTCGTCGTCAGGATCAGGATCACATTGCGGAAGTCGATCGTCTTGCCGTTGTGGTCCGTGAGCTTGCCGTGGTCCATCACCTGCAGAAGGATGTTGAAGAGGTCCGGATGCGCCTTCTCGATCTCGTCGAGCAGCAGCACGCTGTGCGGATGCTGGTCGATCGCGTCGGTGAGAAGCCCTCCCTGATCGAAGCCGACATAGCCGGGAGGCGCGCCGATCAACCGGCTGACGGTGTGGCGCTCCATATATTCCGACATGTCGAAGCGCACGAGCTCGATGCCGAGCGCGGTCGAGAGCTGACGCGCGGCTTCCGTCTTTCCGACGCCGGTCGGACCGGAAAAGAGATAGCAGCCGATCGGCTTCTCGGGGTCGCGCAGTCCGGCGCGCGCGAGCTTGATCGCCGAGACGAGCAGCCCCACAGCCTTTTCCTGGCCATAGACGACGCGCTTCAAGGTCTCGTCGAGATGCGCGAGCACCTCGGCGTCGTCTTTCGACACGCTCTTTGGCGGGATGCGCGCCATCGTCGCGATGGTCGACTCGATTTCCTTGAGGCCGATCGTCTTCTTGCGCTTGCTCTCGGGCAGCAGCATCTGCGCGGCGCCCGTCTCGTCGATTACGTCGATCGCCTTATCGGGCAGCTTGCGGTCGTGGATATAGCGCGCCGAAAGCTCCACGGCGCCCTTCACCGCGTCGCCGGTGTAGCGGATCTTGTGATAATCCTCGAAATAGGGCTTCAGGCCCTTGAGGATTTCGATCGCGTCGGGGATCGACGGCTCGTTGACGTCGATCTTCTGGAAGCGCCGCGCGAGCGCGCGGTCCTTCTCGAAATATTGTCTGTATTCCTTGTAGGTCGTCGAGCCGATGCAGCGCAGCAGGCCCTGCGCGAGAGCGGGCTTCAACAGATTCGAGGCGTCCATCGCGCCGCCCGACGTCGCCCCCGCGCCGATCACCGTGTGGATCTCGTCGATGAAGAGAATCGCCTTCTTGTGCTGCTCGATCTCCTTGACGACCTGCTTGAGGCGCTCTTCGAAATCGCCGCGATAGCGCGTGCCCGCCAAGAGCGAGCCCATGTCGAGCGCGAAAATCGTCGCGTCGGCGAGCACGTCAGGGACCTCGCCCTGGGTGATCTTGCGCGCCAGACCCTCCGCGATAGCCGTCTTGCCGACGCCCGGATCGCCGACGAGCAGCGGATTGTTCTTCTGGCGGCGGCAGAGCACTTGAATCGTGCGCACGACCTCAGCCTCGCGGCCGATCAGCGGATCGATGCGATTGTCGCGCGCCTTGCGATTGAGATTGACGCAATAGGCGTCCAGCGCGCCTTCCTTCTTGCGCTGGTCGCCGTCGCGTCCCTCGCGTCCCTCGCCGCGCTCGGACTCGTCCTCGGCGCCGCGGGGCGCGCGCGAGGCGTCGGAGAGGCCGGCGCGCTTGGCGATGCCGTGGCTGATGTAATTGACCGCGTCATAACGGGTCATTTCCTGCTCCTGCAGGAAATAGACGGCGTGGCTCTCCCGCTCGGCGAAGAGCGCGACGAGAACATTGGCGCCGTTCACGTCCTCGCGCCCCGAGGATTGCACGCTGATGATGGCGCGCTGCACAACTCGGTGGAAGCCCGAAGTGGGCTTCGCCTCCTCCGCGTCGCCATTGACCAAATTATCCAGTTCTCTCGCGATATATTCGCGAAGATTGCGTCCGAGCAGCTCGAGGTCGACCGCGCAGGCGCGCAGCACCGCCGCGGCGTCGGGATCCTCGATCAGGCTCAGCAGCAAATGCTCGAGCGTCGCATATTCGTGACGCCGCTCGCGCGCGAGCGACAGCGCCCGATCGAGAGTCTGCTTGAGATTTCGCGAGATGGCCGGCATGCCTCGTGGCTCCTATTTCTTTTCCATGATGCATTGCAGCGGATGCTGATGCCGCCGTGCGAACTCCATCACTTGCGTGACCTTGGTCTCGGCGACCTCGTAGGTGTAGACGCCGCATTCGCCTACGCCGTGGTTGTGGACGTGCAGCATGATGCGCGTCGCCTCCTCCACGGATTTGTTGAAATACTTCCGCAGCACGATGACGACGAATTCCTGCGTCGTGTAATCGTCGTTGAGGAGGAGCACGCGGTACATGTGGGGGCGGCGCGTCTGCTGCTGCGTGCGCGTGATCAGGGCCGTGCCCGAGCCGGGGTTGCCCCCGTCGTTCTTGCGAGGTTCTTTGCTCGCGCGCGCCGGCGTGTCGGAGGAACGACGCGCGGCGCGATGGCTGCTTCGTTCGCGAAACTTGTTCATGGAGCGGTCCTGGCGATCCTTTCTTGATCCGACACGGTTCCGTTCTCCCCATATAGGACGCGGGCGAGGGCTTCGTCAGGGGGCATACAAATCTCGCGCCGCGCCTTTGGGGGACGGGTCCGCCCTGCAAAATTGTCGTTTTCTCCGGCCGCTTGGCAAGCGGGAAGTGCGCCGCCGCCCCAAAAAAACATGAAACCCGCTCTAAGTGGGCGGAAAGGCGAAGCCTAAACTCGCGGCAGGAAGCGCTTGCGCCCCGGCGGCGGCGATCCTATAGCTCTGTCTTTAGAGCAGGCCGCCGGGCCCGTGCGGCCCCATGATGTGAGCGAAATGAGCGAAAAGCCGATCAACCTCGTAAACCTCTCCACGCTCGTGGCCGTTGCGATCCTGGTCGGCACCGAGCTCGTCGGCGCGTCCTGGGCGGCCGGCTGGGCGATCGGCGGCCTCTTCCAGCTCGATCCTCTGGTCAGCCGCGCCTTCGAGGTCGTCTTCGCCCTGGCGGGCTTCGCCGGCCTTTATTTTTTCATGCGCACGGCCATCAAGCATGAGCCCATCCGGGGCTGAGGCGTCTTTGTTCGCGTCTCCGGCAAAGTCCCCCAGGGACTCCCACAAGCCGGCGCCTTCTCAAATCGTCTAGAGGATCATCGATGGTCGACGCGCCGGATCGCCGCGCCTTCTTGAAAGCCGCCGCCGCGTCGGGCGCCGTGAGCGCCGTCGGCGCCTCCCAGTCTTCGGCTGAGCCGCAGGGCGGGGGGATCAAATTCGGCCCCGCCGCGCCTTTTTCCTTCGAGCTGCTCAAGGAAGAGGCGAAGCGCCTGATCGGCGAGCCCTATCGCCCGCCCGCTCAGCCAAATCCCGAAATTACCAGCAAGATCGACTACGAGGCCTGGGGCAAGATCACCTACAACACTGACTACGCCCTCTACGCCACGAGCCCCGAGCGTTTTCCGCTCGAATTCTTCCACCTCGGCATGTTCTTCAAGAAGGCCGTGCGCATCCACAAGGCGGAGAAGGGCGAGGCGCGGGAGATCCTCTACGATCCCGTCTATTTCAACATGCCCGCCGACTCGATCGCGCATGGCCTGTCGCAGGGGGCGGGCTTCGCCGGCTTCCGCATCCAGGAGGCCAAGGACGGCGAGCTGCCCTGGAAGAAGAACGACTGGGTCGCCTTTCTCGGCGCCTCCTACTTCCGGGCGATCGGCGAGCTGCGCCAATACGGGCTTTCGGCGCGCGGCGTCGCGCTCGACACCTGGGTCGCCGACCGCTCCGAGGAGTTCCCGGACTTCACTCATATCTATGTCGGGCCGGAGACCGAAAACGGCGTCGTGCTGCACGCGCTGCTCGAGGGGCCGCATATCGTCGGCGCCTATCGCTTCCTCATGACGCGCGGCAAGGGCGTCGTGATGGACATCGACTGCAAGCTCTATCTGCGCGGCGACTTCGTGCGCTTCGGCATCGCTCCTTTGACCTCGATGTATTGGTTCTCCGAGACCAGAAAGCCCACGGCCGTCGACTGGCGCCCAGAGGTGCACGACTCCGACGGTCTCTCCATGTGGACGGGGACGGGAGAGCGCCTGTGGCGGCCGCTCAACAATCCTGGGCGCGTGATGGCCTCGGCCTTTGGCGACACCAATCCCAAGGGCTTCGGGCTCATGCAGCGCGACCGCAACTACGACCATTATCAGGACAACGTCTTCTACGACCGGCGTCCGAGCGTCTGGGTCGAGCCCAAGGGCGAGTGGGGGAAGGGCGCGATCCATCTCGTCGAGATCCCGACCGACGACGAGATCCACGACAACATCGTCTGCGTCTGGGTCCCGGAAAAGCCCGCCGTCGCGGGTTCCGAATTCAACTCCTCCTATCGCCTGCACTGGCTCGCCGACGAGCCCTATCCGACTCCGCTCGCCCGGTGCATCGCGACGCGGCTCGGCAATGGCGGACAGCCCGGCAAGCCGCGCCCCAAGGGCGTGCGCAAGTTCATGATCGAGTTTTTGGGCGAGCCGCTCGCCAAGCTCCCCTTCGGCGTGAAGCCCGAGCCGGTGCTCTGGGCCTCCCGTGGCACATTTTCATACATTTACACGGAGCCCGTGTTCGACAATGTGCCAGGCCATTGGCGCGCGCAGTTCGATCTGACCGTCTCCGGCGACGAGCCCGTCGAGATGCGGCTCTTCCTCAAGAACGGCGACGAGGTGCTGACGGAGAACTGGCTCTACCAGTATCATCCGTTTTAGGCCCCAGCGTCGCGGTAGCGCCGTAGGCGACGTCGTTATGGGCCGGCCTTCAACACGGCGGCCACGCCCTCAACAAATCGGGCTGCGCCGACGATGGCTTCCTCTGCGTCGGCCAGGGTGAGATCGGCGCTCGACCTCGTTCCGTAATCGCTGATTTCCTTGTATAAATAAGCCTTTGCTAGAAACTTCGGAAAAGAGACGTCAATAGCCGGCGTCTCTCTCGTGAGGCGCGTAAACTCGGCCCTCAAACCGGAATGCGTTTTGGCGATCTTGCCCGTCCTCTCTACGACGAAGGCCTCGGCTGCATGAAAGGCTGCGTAATAGGCGGTTCGAGCGGCGACCTTGGCTATCCCAATCGCCGCAATCTTGCGAGCGTCTTCGAGATCATTGCGGGCCTTGTCGAGATAATCGGCAGCCTCAGGTCTCACAGATCGACGCCTTCGCGGCGCAATTCTCCCATGAGGCCCGTGGGCTCGCGATAGGCGCCGGCCCTGAACGGCAGGGCGTTGATCACCGCCCCTGTGTCGTAGAGAATTTCCGTTTCGATCTCGGCGATGCGATCCGCCTCGCGCCCGAAGCTTTCAGGGTCCTTGAGAAACACCGCGACGTCATAATCCGCGTCAGGGCGCGCATCGCCGCGGGCGCGCGATCCAAACAGCACGACCCGTTCGAGCCGCGGCCCATAAGCCCTGTCGAGCGCCGCTCGAAACCGACGCATGATTGGGTCGATTGCCTTCCCCATGCGCCAACTCTAGCACAGGCGGGCGGCGCTCGCCTCTGCCTAACCCTCCCCGGCTCCACGGGAGAGGGGAGGGCGTACGCTGCGCGAAATCCTGCTGAAACTTCGCTACACTTCCAATCATGAGCGCGTCAGCGATTCGCATTCTCGGCGTCGATCCCGGCCTCCGCAACACGGGCTGGGGGATCATCGACGCTCAGGGGTCGCGGCTCGCCTTCGTCGCCTCCGGCTGCCTGCACACGGACGCCGCCGCGCCGATGGGGGAGCGGCTGCGCGCTTTGCTCGAGGGGCTCGGCGAGGTCATCTCGACCTTCGCGCCTCACGAGGCGGCGGTGGAGGAGACCTTCGTCAACCGCGATCCGCAGTCAGCCTTAAAACTCGGGCAGGCGCGCGGGATCGCGCTCGCCGCGCCCGCGCTCGCCGGCCTCATGATCGAGGAATACGCGGCCAATCTCGTCAAGAAGACGGTCGTGGGCAATGGTCACGCCGACAAGGCGCAGGTCGCCATGATGGTGCGCGTGCTCTTGCCGGCGAGCTTCGCGGCGAGCAAGGACGCGGCCGACGCTCTGGCGGTGGCGATCTGCCATGCGCAGCACCGGGAAGCGCTGCTGCGCGCGAGGCGGGCATGATCGGCAAGCTCAAGGGCGTCGTGGACAGCTTCGGCGAGGATTTCGTGATCCTCGACGTCAACGGCGTCGGCTATGTCGTGAACTGCTCGTCGCGCACGCTCGCGCATTTGCCGCGGGCGGGAGAGCCCGCGGCGCTCGCGATCGAGACGCAGGTGCGCGAGGACGCGATTCGCCTCTTCGGCTTCCAAAGCGAGTCCGAGCGCGACTGGTTCCGGCTGCTGCAAAGCGTGCAGGGCGTCGGCGCGAAGGTGGCCTTAGCGCTGCTCTCGACGCTCTCGGCCGATGATCTCGCTTCCGCCGTAGCTGGGCAGGACAAGGCGATGGTGGCGCGCGCGCCGGGCGTCGGGCCGAAGCTCGCGGCGCGCATTGTCTCAGAATTGAAAGATAAGGCGCCGGCCTTCGCGGGCGCCGCGACGCTCTCTGTTGCGCCGCCTGAGGGCGCCGCAACGCCTTCAGCCGCTCGCGACGCGATCTCGGCCCTTTGCAATCTCGGCTATGGCCGCCCGCAGGCGCAAGCGGCGGTCAGTGCGAGCCTAGCGGCGCTGGGCCCGGAGGCGGACGCCTCCGCGCTGATCCGCCGCGGGCTGAAAGAGCTGGCTCAGTAAAGTCTACCAAAACGCTTCCAACCCGTTCTCACCATTTATGAAAGTCATCGCCAATTCGCGGACTGATGTTATAGTTTGGCTGCGCTTTGTGTTCGACGCGCCACGGCTAAACGTGGCGGCGGGCGCGGGCGGGGAGGAGATGCGGATGAAGCGGAAACTCGTGACGGGCGCGAGCTAAAAAAACGTCGCCACACCGTCATCGGGCGTGCGACCCCGTAACATCGGGAGCAGCCTGAGCGAAAGAGAAGCGTAGTCGCCTTCGTTCGACCCGCGCTCGCCGCGAGATCTTCGCCAAAGCCAAGTACATCCTCAAAGCAAGGAGGTCACATGAAGGTCGTTTCCCGTTCCGGAGCCGCGCTCGCCGTTGCGGCTGTATCGCTGGCTCTCGTCGCGCAAGCGACAGGCGCATCCGCGGCCATGGGCAGCAAGCCGGGCAAGGTGAAGTGCTTGGGCGTCAACTCATGCAAGGGCAAGTCCGACTGCATGACGCCGAAGAACAGCTGCAAGGGCATGAACGAGTGCAAGGGCCAAGGGTGGGTGTTCGAGGACTCAGAGGCGAACTGCGCCAAAGAGGGCGGCAAGGTCCTCGACTGATCGAGAAGGGCGAAGGGTCCGAGCCGAAGAGGCTTGGACCGTTTTCGCGCAAGGGCCTGCTGCGCCGAATTCTCGTCGCAGCGCAAGGCTGAGGAGCACAGAGCAATGGAGCCGCTTCCCCGCCTTGGCTACGGCTTGGGCCTCAGGCCGGCTTACTACGAAGAGATCCTCGCCGGTCGGCCTCCGGTCGACTGGTTCGAGATCATCTCCGAAAATTACATGATCGACGGCGGCCGGCCGCTCGCCATGCTGGAGCGCTTTCGCGCCGACTATCCGATCGTCATGCATGGCGTCTCGATGTCGATCGCCTCAGTCGATCCGCTCGACATGGATTATCTCTCGGCGCTGAAGCGCCTCATCGAGCGGACTGAGCCCGCCTGGGTTTCCGACCATCTCGCCTGGACTGGTGTGCATGGGATCAATCTTCACGATCTTCTGCCGATCCCGCTGACGCGCGAAGCGCTCGACCATGTCGTCGACCGCATTGCTCGCGTTCAGGATTTCCTCGGGCGGCGCATCTTGATCGAGAACGCCTCGACCTATGTCGCCTTCGCGCAATCGGAAATGGCCGAGTGGGAGTTCCTCGACGAGATGACGCGCCGCGCCGACTGCCTGCTGCTGCTCGACGTGAACAATGTCTTCGTTTCCTCCTTCAACCACGGCTTTTCGGCCGAGGCCTATATCGACGCGATTCCGGTCGAGCGCGTTGCGCAAATTCACATGGCCGGACACACCGACAAGGGAAGCTACCGCATCGACACGCATGACCAGCCGATTTGCGAACCGGTCTGGAAGCTCTACGAGCGCGCGCGACGACGCTTCGGTTCCGTGGCGGCGATGATCGAGCGCGACGACAATTTTCCGCCTTTCTCCGAGCTTCTCGCGGAGCTGCAACGCATGCGCGAGATCGACGCCGCCATATCCGAGACGCAGGAGCAGACGGCCGCATGAGGCTCGCCGAGCTTCAAGCCGCTTTCCAGTCCGCGGTGCTTTCTGGGGCCGCTAAGGATCCGACGGTGCTCGCAAGCCTTTCGAAGCCCGTCGGGAGAGAACGCGCCACCGGCCTCGGCGTTTACGTGAAGGCCTATGGCCTGCGCGCCGCGGAATATCTCGAGGAGGATTTCCCGGCGCTGAAGAGCCTTTTGGGTCCCGAGCGATTTGAAGAGCTCGTCGGGGATTATGTCGCGGCAAGCCCGTCGCGCACGCGCAACGCCCGCTTCTTTTCCGTGCGCCTGCCCGAGGTCATGCGGGAGTTGGAGACATGGCGGCGTGAGGTTCTGGCCCTCGGCGTGGCGAGGCTGGAGCGCGCCTTGTCCGACGCTTTCGACGCTGCTGACTGCGATTCCTGCGCGCTCGAGGCGCTCGCGGCCTACGCGCCGCAGGATTGGCCGCGCCTCGTCTTCGCTTTTCACCCGAGCCTCAGGCTCATCAGCGCGCCCGCCGGCACGGTCGAGCTCTACGAGGCGCTGTCTTCCGAAGGCGCTCCGCCGCAACTCGCGCCGAGCGACGAGGAGGAGGCGGTCGCCGTGTGGCGATCGGGGTTCGATCCCGCCTATCGAACGCTGAGCGCCGACGAATTTCTCGCGTTGAACGAGGCGCTCGCCGGAAAGTCCTTTGGCGGCATCTGCCAGCTCGTCGCTTTTCAGGAAGACGAGGCCGCCGCGCCGGAACGCCTGGCGCAGTTTCTCGTCAACTGGTTTTCCGACGGGCTCGTCGTCGCGCTCAGCGAGGGCGACGACGCAGCGAGTTCCGCGGCGCCCTGAGCGCCGACGATGCGCGCTAGACCTCGAAGACGCCCTCGAGCGCGTAATGCGAGACCGTCTTGCGGTTCTCGATAAGGGTCTCGATGGTCGGCTCGCCCTTCATCGCGCGCGAGATCGCGAGCTTCGTCGCCTCGTAATTGGTGCGGTAGAGATCCTTGCGGTCGAGGTTCTCGTCGGTTGCGCAGCGCGGGTCGAGCCAGACCATGATGATCATGCACAGATCGCTGATCTGGTCCTTGGGCAGAATGTCCTCGGCGACGCAATCAACGATGGCGTCGCCCGTCGCCGCCTGCACGATGCCGCCGAGCAGTTCAACATAGGCTTCCGACTTCACCGTCATCTTGGTGGTCATCATCGTGGGCGGCCGCACCTGCTGATTGAGATCGCGGATCACGAACATGCGGGGGTGGCCTGCGACCTGCCCCGTCATCGCCGCGAAGGCGTGACCCACGGGCCCCTTCACATCGCCGATCATGACCTCCGGCATCGCGTCGGTGAACTGCCCGTCCGCGGCGAGCACGGTCGCCTCGCCTGTCGCCAGCCATATTTCGCTCATGGTCTTCCCTCTCCCCCAAGCGAAGGCCGCAAAAGTCGACAGACTTTTGGATCGGAATTCGCTCCACCTTTTTGATATTGCGAGATTTCCTATTGCTCGAACGGCCTCGTTCGAGGGGAAAGCGCGCCCGACTGCGCGCCAGATAGCATCGCGCTCGCGCCTGCGCAAAGGGTCGGCGCTCCGCGGGCTGTGCGCTATCGCACGGCGACAAGGTGAACAAAGTCTTAACCTTCTCAAAGTCGAACTGACTTCAGGAGCAAGAAATGCTAGTCACCGTTTTCGCTCTGGCCGCCCTCTCCGCAATGCTCATGTGGCTCGGGGCCGCGGCTTAAACCCCGCCGCATTTCGCCAAAGAGGCGCAGAGGCGCGTAACGGCCAAGGACTGCATGGCGAGCGCTTCGATTTGGCTCGGGATCGGCGCCGCCGTCCTCTCCGCCTTTTGCCAAACCGCAACCGACATCGGCACCAAGGCCGCGACGCGAGAGGTGGAAGAGCGGGTCGTCGTTGCGACGCAATGGTGCGTGGGAGCGGCGCTGCTCAGCATTCTCTGCCTCGCGCTGCATCCTCAACTGCTGCTTAGCCCAATGAGCGCTTTGCAAGAGCTGACGCGCGGGAATTTCTGGCCGCTGCTGCTTGGCTCGAGCCTCCTCAACGTGGCGGCCTTTTACTTTTTCGTGCGCGCCTATCGACTCTCCGACGCTTCGCTCGCGGCGCCGCTGCTGCTGCTCACGCCGGTGCTCATGCTCGTCACCTCGCCGATCCTCGTCGGCCAGCGGGTCTCGGCGCTCGGCGCGGCGGGCGTCGTCCTGTCGGTCGCGGGCGGGTTCGTTCTCGCCTTGAGCGAGCCGGGCGCGAGGCCGCGCGCGTCGCTCATGACCTTCATCCGCGATCCCGGCGTGCGCTCCATGGGCCTGACGGCCGCGATCTACAGCGTGACCGCCAATATGGACAAGCTCGGTGTCGAAGCCTCGACGCCGGTCTTTTGGGTCGCCGCCGCCTTCGACACGATCGCGGCCGCGAGCCTCGTGCTGCTGCTGGCGTCGCGTCCGCGGGCGGTCCCTCTGTCGCAGCTCCGCTACGCCTGCGCCGCCGGCGCGGCGAACGCCGTCGGCAACGTCACGCAAATGTATGCGCTGACGCTGCTCTTCGTCCCTTATGTGATTGCGCTGAAGCGCACGAGCGCGCTCTTCACCGTGATCGTCGGTGGCCTTGCGCTGGGCGAGAATTTTCGCACCCGGCTGCTCGGCGCGGCGATCATGTTCGCGGGCGCCGCTGTTATCATTTTCGCGCGCGAGTAGCGCCGGTGCGTTTCAGGCGTCGACCGTTGCGCCAAAAATCTCCTCGAATCGCCGGCGCAGCGCGGCGTCGACAATCTTCATCTCCGACGGCGCGCCGAGCGCCGCGAGGCTCGTTACGCCGAGATGCGACGCGCTGATCCCGCAGGGCGTGATGCCCGAGAAATGCGTCAGGTCCGGCGCGACGTTCAGCGCCACGCCATGCGAGCTCACCCATCGTGACAATCGCAACCCCAGCGCCGCAATCTTGTCCTCGGCCGGCTCGCCCGCGAGACCTGGAGCTTTGTCCGGCCGCGCGACCCAGACGCCGACGCGCCCCTCGCGCGTGAACGCCTCGACGCCGAGATCGGCCAACGCGGCGGTGAGCCAGGCTTCGAGCGCGCAGACATAGGCGCGCGCGTCGCGCTTGCGTCGCGTCAGGTCGAGCATGAGATAGGCGATGCGCTGGCCGGGGCCGTGATAGGTGAACTGGCCGCCGCGGCCGGTGTGAAACACTGGAAAGCGCGGATCGAGAAGGTCCCTGTCCTTCGCCGAGGTTCCCGCCGTGTAGATCGGCGGATGCTCCAAAAGCCAGACCCGCTCGCGCGCCTCTCCCGACTGGATCGCCGTCACGCGCGCGGCCATTTCAGCCAGGGCCTGCTCGTAGGGGACAGGCTCGGAGGCGCACAGCCATTCGATGGCGGGAGCCGTCCCCTTCGGAAGGAAGCTTTTTGACGCAGGGCAGGTCAACACGACGCGAGCGCCCTTTCTATAAAGGAGTCGCGAGGCGCGCCGCTCAGAGCGCCCATTCGATGGCGAGGCTTTTTACGCCTTGCTCGCCCAAGTCGCGCATCTCTTCGAGCGTCGTCTTGTCGAGCACGCCGGCGACCGCCTCTCGCACCTGCAGCATGACCATGCGCACGGGGCAGTGTTTTTCGTCCGTGCAATCGTCGCAGCGTCGATAGACGGTCTGGCTCGCGCATTGGATCGGCGCCAGCGGACCGTCGAGCACGCGAATCACTGCGCCGATGGAGATTTCCTTGGGGGAACGCGCCAGCGCGTAGCCGCCGCCTTTACCCTTCTTCGAATGGACGAAGCCGGCGTTCCTCAAGTCGCCGAGAATGGCGTCGAGAAATTTTTTCGGGATTTGTTCCGCTTCGGCAATGTCGTTCACGAGTTCGGGGCGCCCCGGCTCGACGGTTGCGAGGTGAACGAGCGCCTTCAGGCCGTATTTCGCCTTCTTGGTAAGCACTTTTGGTTACAATCTCCGCGGGGTCGACGCGTCGCCGACTCGCTGCATAGTAGGTGAGCGCCCGCCGGCATTGCAAGGCGGGACTTGAGCTTTCATCCGCTTTTCCGCACGGCTGCCCCAGGGAGCCGGTTCTAGTGAAAATCGCGCGCGCGGGGCGTCGCGGCCTTCGCTCGCTCTATGAGCCGCAGCGCGGGCGTGATGTCTTCGACCTTGCGCGCGACGAGATGCAGCACGCCGGATTCCTCCTGCGCCTCGCCCTGCACGGCGACGAGCCGCGCGCCCAGAACCTCGGCGCGTTGGCGCTCGAAGATCTTGGGCCAGACAATGACGTTCGCCGAGCCCGTCTCGTCCTCGATCGTCATGAAGATCGTGCCCTTGGCCGTGCCGGGGCGCTGGCGCATCAAGACCAGCCCCGCGACCGTGAGCCGCGGGCGCAGCGGACCCTTCACGCGCAGGAATTCGGCGCAGGAGACGATGCCCTTCTGGCTGAGGCCTTTGCGCAAAAAGGCGACCGGATGGCCTTTGAGCGAATGCGAAAGCGCGCGATAGTCCTCCATCACGGCTTCGCCCGGCGGCATTGGCGGAAGCGCGGCGTCGGCCTCGATCGGCGTGAAGGCGAGCGCCCGCAGTAACGGCAGATCGTCCTTGTCGCCGGCGCGGTTCAAGCCCGCGACGGCCCAGAGCGCCTCGCGGCGCGTGAGGCCTAGGCTCGCAAAGGCGTCGGCTGAGGCGAGCGTCTCCAGGACGGCGGGCGAAAGGCCGGTGCGCAGCCAGAGATCGCGCACCGAGTCATAGCCGCCGCCGCGCCGCGCGACGAGGAGCCGCATGTCCTCTTCCGCGAGGCCCTTCGCCTCGCGAAAGCCGAGCCGCAGCGCGCGCCGGCCGCAAATGTCGTCAGCCATTTCGGCGTGGCGCGCATGCAGACGACCCTTGTCCTGCGTCTCCTCCAGCGTCGAGTCCCAATCGGAGGCGTTCACATCGACCTCGCGCAAGACGACGCCATGATCCTCGGCGTCGCGCAGTATCTGCGCTGGCGCGTAGAAGCCCATGGGCTGCGAGTTCAACAGCGCGCAGGCGAAGACATCGGGATAGCGGCATTTGAGCCAGGCCGAGGCATAGACGAGCAGCGCGAAGGAGGCCGCGTGGCTTTCGGGGAAACCGTAAGTGCCGAAGCCCTCGATCTGCGCGAAGCAGCGGCTCGCGAATTCCTCTTCATAGCCGCGCGCGATCATGCCGGAGATCATCTGTTCGCGAAAACGGCTCACGAGCCCCGCGCGCTTGAAGGTCGCCATGGCGCGGCGCAATTCGTCGGCCTCCTGCGGCGAGAAGCCCGCGGCGACGATCGCGATCTTCATCGCCTGCTCCTGAAAGAGCGGCACGCCGAGCGTCTTGCCGAGCACCGCCTCGAGCTCGGGGGAGGGATATTGGATCGCCTCCTTGCCCATGCGTCGGCGCAGGAAGGGATGCACCATGTCGCCCTGGATCGGCCCCGGCCGCACGATCGCGACCTCGATGACGAGATCGTAGAAGCATCGCGGCTTGAGGCGCGGCAGCATGGACATTTGCGCGCGGCTTTCGATCTGGAACACGCCGACGGAATCAGCGCGCGTGAGCATGGCGTAGACGCGCTCGTCCTCAGCGGGGAGCGTCGAGAGGCGATGCGCGAGGCCGTAATGCGCGGCCAGGAGATCGAGCCCCTTACGCAGACACGTGAGCATGCCGAGCGCCAGCACGTCGATCTTGAGCAGGCCCAGCGCGTCGAGATCGTTCTTGTCCCAGATGATCGTCGTGCGTCCCTCCATCGCGGCGGGCGCGACGGGCACGACCTCGTCGAGCCGCCCGCGCGTGATGACGAAGCCGCCCGAATGCTGCGTCAGATGGCGCGGAAAGCCCGCAAGCTCCTCGGCGAGCGAGAGCGCCAAAGCGAAGCGCGGCTCGTTCAGATCGAGGCCCATTTGCGCCATGTCGGCGCGGCGCTGCTCCGCATTGGTTCCGCCGCGCGAAAGCGCCGAGAGCCTCCCTAAGAGATCGTTCGAGAGGCCGAAGACCTTGCCGATCTCGCGCATTGAGGAGCGCGAGCGATAGGTCGTGACCGCCGCGGCGAGCCCCGAGCGCTCGCGCCCGAAGCGGCGATAGATGTATTGGATCACTTCCTCGCGCCGCTCATGCTCGAAATCGACGTCGATGTCGGGCGGTTCGTTGCGCGCGGCCGAGACAAATCGCTCGAAGAGAAGATCGTGCTTCATCGGATCGACTTCGGTGACGCCGAGGCAAAAGCAGACCGCGCTATTCGCCGCCGAGCCGCGCCCCTGCGCGAGAATGCCCTGGCCCTTCGCAAAGCGCATGATGTCGTGCACGGTGAGGAAATAGGCGGCGTAATTCAATTCGCCGATGAGCTTTAATTCATGCTCGAGCAGCGTCGCGACGTTTTGGGGAATCCCTTGGGGATAGCGGCTTCGCGCGCCTTGGTAAGTGAAGGCTTCGAGCGCCTGCTGCTCGCTCTCAAAACCTTCGCAGAGTTCTGAAGGATATTCATAGGCGAGGTCCGTGAGACGAAAGGCGAGGCCCTCGAGAAAGCGCGCGCTTTCGTCCACCGCCCAGGGCGCGAGCGCAAAGAGGCGCGTCATCTCGGCGGCGCTCTTCAAATGCCGCTCAGCGTTGGCGGAGAGAAGATAGCCCGCTTCCTCCAGCGTCACGCCCTCACGGATGCAGGCGAGCGCGTCGGCGAGGGGGCGGCGTTCCGGCGTGTGATAATGCGCGTCGTTCACCGCGACGAGCGGTAGCTCGAGCTTCTTTCCCTGTGCGATGCGCCGCTGCAGTCCCGCGCGCATGTCGGGGCCATAGAGCGCGCTCGCGCCAAGCCAGAGCCGCTCCGAGAAGGCCTCGCGCAGCGCGGCCGGCGGCGCCTTGGCGCCCAGCGCAATAATCTGCTGGCCCTCGCCGAATTCGAGGAGATCATCGAGATAAAGCCGACATTCCCCTTTTGGAGGACGCGCCCGAGGGTCTTCGTCGAGGAAGCTTTGGCCCCCTCCCTCACCCTCCCCCGCTTCGCGGGAGAGGGGACGGCTGGGGTTGCGCAAAATCTCGACGCCGGGCGGGGCCTGCTCCCTCTCCCGCCCTATGGCGGGGGAGGGTTGGGGAGGGGGCTTCGACTCGTGTGACGGACGGCAATAGCCCCTCGTCAGCAGCCGGCAGAGGCGCCCGTAAGCGGCGCGGTCCCGCGGGTAGCACAAAAGCTCGGGCGTCTTGTCGGCGAAGACGAGCCGCGCGCCGACCGCGAGACGGAAGCGCTCGGGCGGGACCTTGTGGACCTTGAGAAAAGAGAAGGCGCGCACGACGCCCGCGACCGAATTGCGGTCTGCGATCCCAAGGCCGACATGCTCGAGCGCCAGCGCCTGCGCGACGAATTCCTCCGGGTGCGAGGCGCCGCGCAGAAAGGAGAAATTCGTCGTCGTCGCAAGCTCGGCGTAGCGGGGAAGGGCGGAGATCA
This sequence comes from uncultured Alphaproteobacteria bacterium, assembly GCA_963798515.1. Lineage (GTDB taxonomy): Bacteria > Pseudomonadota > Alphaproteobacteria > Rhizobiales > Beijerinckiaceae > Methylocystis. The sequence continues at coordinate 5,525 of CAWCTS010000010.1, read as the reverse complement.
CGGCGCGCTCCGGCGCTCACGTTGCGGGAGTGTTTTTATTTTGTTCTCGTTTTGAGCGGAGTGTCAAGGCGGAAATGCTTGCTGGCGATTGCTGCGGCGCCGTCGATCTCGCCGGTCACGAACTTTGCGACCGGGACGGCGCGACCGCTCACATCGGTGGGGCGCTTCTCGTCTTCAAAGCCCGCGAGGATTCAGACCTGACCGGCTTTCCTGAGCACTTCGTCGGGGCTCTCCTTGACATCGGTCGTCGCGTTCTTCGTGTCGCCCGCGAACCAAATGCGGGAGCCGCCCTTATGCTCCGTGATGATGCTCGCGTTCGTCAGATTGACCCAGACGTTCGCTCCGGCATCGTCCTTGCGACCCTGCTCGGTCAGCTTCACCCATTCCGTCGCCATGGCGCCCTCCCTGCCAAACGCCGAAAAATAGCATGAAACCGGCATGGCGCGAACGTCGGCAAAAGGTCCGACAGTCTCAAGCTCGGACCGGCAGTAGAAGATCGGTGACGAGTTCCGGCTCGGGCGTCACGCGGGGATCGTTGCGGCAGATGTCGAGCGCCGGCCGCGCATCCGGCAGATGGCCGCTCGCCGGCAGCCATTCGCGGTAGAGCTTCTCGAACGCTGCGGCGATCTCTGAGTAGGGGCCGACATGGCGGTAGCGGGCGCAGCGGCCGCCCGGCGTCGCGACGATCTCTATGCCGTCCGAAGCCGCGACTGTCCCGCGCAGCACGACGCCGGCGCGATAGACGATCTCGCCCGCCTCGTCCGGCGCCTTTTCGCAAAGCCCGACCGCGAGCTCGACCTCATCGCGCAGACCCCGCGCAGCAAGCCAGCCCTGCAGCCGCCCCCAAGCCTGCGGGATTTCCGCGACCGGCCCCGCATGCAGAACCGTGTGGAGGCGCATCGGCGCGATCTCGATAATGTCGACTTGCATGGGCCTTCTCTCCTTGAATTGGCGCCCCTCCGCGTGCTCTGCTAAGACCGCGCTTCGCTCAAAATTCAGCGCCGGGAGAGGGGATGCTTTTTTACGAGCCGCTGTTTCTGTTCCTCTTCGCGCCGGCGGTCTATCTCCTTTATCTCGCGGTCGAGACGCGCTTCAAGCCGCGCATGCTCGTCCTGCTCCTGGCGAGCGTCGTGTTCTACGCTTGGAGCGAGCCGGTCTTCGTCTTCATCGTCTTCGCCTCGGTCGCGCTCGATCTTTTCGTCGCGGGCCGCATCAACGCGAGCGAGGAGGGGACAAGAGCGCGACGCCTCTGGCTGACGCTCGGCGTCTGCGGCAATCTCGCGATCCTCGTCTATTTCAAATATGCGGGCTTCATCGTCCAGAATTTCAGCGCGCTCGTCTCGAGCTTCGGCTTTTCGCCGCTCGACGTTCCCAAGATTGCGCTGCCCATCGGCGTCTCCTTCATCGTCTTCGAGAAGATCACCTATCTCGTCGACGTACACCGCAAGGTCACGCCGCCGGCAAAGAGCGCGACGCTCTATGCGCTTTACGTGTTCTTCTTCCCGAAGCTCCTCGCCGGGCCGATCATCAAATATCACGACATCGCCGGCCAGATGGAGGCCTGTCCGCCGGCGCATGTCGACGATTTCGTCACGGGCTTCTCACGCTTCATGTTCGGCGTCGTGAAAAAGCTGCTGCTCGCGGATGTCTTTGCGGGCGGCTGCGATCTCGTCTTCGCGCATGACGCCTCCGAGCTCGGCTTCATCGAGGCCTGGGCCGGCGTGATCTTTTTCACCTTCCAGATCTATTTCGATTTCTCGGGCTATTCCGACATGGCGATCGGGCTCGCGCGCATGTTTGGCTTCCGCCTGCTCGAGAATTTCAACGAGCCCTATGTCGCGACGTCTATGACCGATTTCTGGCGGCGCTGGCATATTTCGCTGACGAGCTGGATCCGCGAATATCTCTACATTCCGCTGGGCGGAAACCGCGCCGGCGCGCTGCGCACGCAGCTGAATTTATGGCTGTGTTTTCTGGCTTCCGGCGTCTGGCACGGCGCGGCTTGGACCTTCATCGCCTGGGGGGCGTACAACGGCTTCTTCCTCGTGCTCGACCGGCTGTTTCTCGCGCGCTGGCTGGCGGCGCTCCCCGTCTGGCTCGCAAATGCGGCGACCTTCCTCTTCGTTATGGTCGGCTGGACGGTGTTTCGCGCCGTGTCGCTCTCTCAGGCCGGCGGCATGCTCGCCTTGATGGCCGAGCCCTGGGCGCGGAGCCCGAGCGAGGCGATGATCCCGAGCTTCTATTGGCTCGCCGCGCTGATCGGCTTCGCCATTGTCGTCGCGCAGCGCGCGGTCCTCTATATTCCGGGCTTCGATTGGGCGGCGCTCGCCAAAAAGCACGCGCTCGCGACGAACACGCTGCTCGCGCTTCTCTTCCTCGCGGCGCTCGCCAAGGGTCTCGCCGACCCTTTCAAGCCCTTCATCTACTTCCGGTTCTAGCCATGGACGCACGCACTTTCGCCCGAGCCCCGATCTTCGCCGCAGCGGCGCTCATCGGCTTTCTCTTTCTCGTGAATCTGTGGAACCTCGCGGTGGAGCGCGACTGGCCGAAGCTGCGCATTCGCAGCGCCGAGCCCTTAAACGGGCTCGATGCGGAAAAGCCCATTCCCTGGACGCTCGACGCCTTCCTCTTGGGTCAGACGCAGCACGCGGTTTCGAACCATCTTGGGCGCGGGTCCCCGCTCTTCCCGATGTCGGTGCGGCTCAAGAACCAGTTCCTCTATTCCTTCTTCGGCGTTTCCGGCGCGCCGAATGTCGCGATCGGCCGCAACGGCGATCTCATCTCCAGCGAATACATCAAGGAATTTTGCGCGCGCGGCGCGCCGCCGCCGCAAGACAAGCTCGCCGCCTGGGCGGGAGACATTGGCGAGATCGGCGCGACGACGGCGGCGCTTGGCAAGAGCTTCGTCTATCTGATCTCGCCCTCCAAGGCCGCCTATGAGCCTTCCTGGTTCCCCGTGGGCACGCGCTGTCCGGCGCTCCTAAATCCGAAGGCCGCAGAGAAGCTCGAGCCCTATAAGGCCGCGCTTGCGGCGCATGGCGTTCCCGTCCTCGATGCGCAGGCGCTGCTGCGCCAAGAGCGCGCGCATTATCCGATCGAGCTCTTCCCGAAGGGCGGCATTCACTGGAACCTGCTCGGCGCCGCGCTCGCGCTGCGCGAGATCACGGCGACATGGGCGGCGCAGCCTACAGGCTCGCCCATTGGCGATTTCGCCTTCGACTGGCGCGAGCAGGGCGTTGCGACCGGTCCCGACAAGGACCTCGTCGAACTCTTAAACCTCTTCTGGCCGCCCCTGCGCTATCCGACCGCGTCGATCGAGCGGCGCGGTCCGGCGCCGGCCTGCGAGAAACATCCGCGGCTGCTCCTCGTCGGCTCGAGCTTCCTGCGCGAGTTGATCGTCGCCGCCTCGCAGGCGCCCTGTCCGCCGACGATCGACTATTGGTTTCACGTGCAGGCGGACGAGCACAGCGATCTGATGCGTTTCCTGATCAAGCCCGGCGAGACGGGCAATGGCGAGCGCATCCCCGCCGATCCCGCCGATCTCGTGCAAAGCCTCAAGGAGGCCGACGCCGTGGTGCTGGAGGAGATCGCGCTGAACCTGACGAAGACGCGGCAGGTGGGGAATTTGCTCGCGGGAGCGCGCCGTTTGAAAGCATCCCAATGACACATCCCATAGGATGTTTTATATAGAGCTGTGAAACGCGTCGTTCTCGATACCTCTGTCGTCGCTTCGGCTTTTCGCAGCTCTCGGGGCGCGAGTTTCGCAATTTTGGGGTTGGTCGCCGAGCGCCGGCTGGTCCCTCTCGTCTCAACGGCGCTGTTCTTGGAATACGAGGACGTCCTGCAACGGCCCAGTCAGCGGGAAGCGCATGGCTTGGACGCTCGGACGGTTTCCAAGGCGCTCCAGGAACTCGCCGCCCTATGCGAGGCGGTTGAACCGCATTTTCGTTGGCGGCCGCAACTCTCAGACCCGGCCGACGAAATGGTGCTGGAGGTCGCCTTGAATGGCAGCGCGGACGGCATCGTCACGCACAATGTGCGAGATTTCCGCGAGGCGGCGGCGAAATTCGGCTTTCCCGTGCTGACGCCGGGCGGCTTGCTGGAGAGAATCCGAAGATGAGCAAGGCGACCTATCCTTTGAAGCTTCCCGTTTCCTTGAAGAAGGAAGCGGCGAGGCTCGCGAAGCAGGACGGCGTGTCGCTGAATCAATGGATCGCGACAGCGGTCGCACAGAAAATTGGCGTCGTCGAAACGACGGCCGAATTTCTGAAGCGCCGCGCGGGCGACGCGGCCGGTGAGGGTCTTTCTGAGATTTTGCGGCGCGTTCCCGATCGGGAGCCCGACGCCGGCGACGAATTGCCTCCCGGCCGGTCGGATTCATGAGAAGGCGTGCAGCACTTCACGCGCTCGCTTTCGCCCAATAGCCGGCCTCGCGCGCGATGCGCACATATTCGCTGCGCACCTCATATTCGCCATAGGCGCGCTCGAGGCGACGCACGGTGAAATGGCCGCGCGCGAGCGTCTCGAAATGCTCCATGAAGGCAATGTTGACGACGGCGCCGCCGAAAGCGCCCAGAATTGGCGCCGCCTGCGCCACGCCCTTCTGCGTCACGACGACGCCGAAGCGCGATGAAATCTTCGCGATGAAGCGCGCGACGACGGGGGCGCTCTCCGCCGCCTCGCCGCCCGCCGCCACATAGGTCGCGGCGTTGGAGACGGACTTGGCGAGAACGCCGCGCAAAGCCAGATAGCCGCCCTCGAAGACGCGCTCGTCCTCGCCGTGGCCGCCCAGCGCAAAAACCTCGAGACAGGCGAAGGAGACCGCGGGATCGGAGAGGTCCTCGCCCTCCTCGCGCGCAATGTCGGCGATGGCGCGCAGCATCAGCGTGGTCGAGACCGGCAGCTCCAGCGCCAGCGCCGCGCCGCCGACGGCGCCGCCCACCGCGCCGCAGATCCCCGCAAGCTTGCGGTGGGGCACGCGGGGGCCGCCGTTCTTGAGCGAGCCTATGGCGACGCGCAGCGCCGCCTCCAAAGCGCGCCGCGCCGCCACGGCGCTCGCCTGGCGCCATTTCTCCGGCATGGCCCGCCCCGCGAGGCTGAGCTGCCGGCCCGCAAGCTGCGACATGCGGCGCGCGAAGCTCGTGCGCTCGAGCGCCGCGACAGCGGCCTCCAGCGCCTGCATATCGGCGCGGCTGATCGACGTGGTGAGGGCGGGCAGGGTCACGGGCGCGGCTCCGGCGCTTGAGCTTTGGGTAAAGATCGGGCGCCGGGCTTGGGAGCGCAAGGGGAGGGGGCCAATGCTGGGCCCGTCATGGCCCGGCTTGTCCCGGCCATCCACGCCGGCACATTGCGCTTTTGGAGCCGCAAAGGCCCGCGCCGCGAGGCGGTCGCGCCACGCGCTATAAGGGCGTCAGCAAGACGCGCACGGCCGAGATATGGAAACGAGCCGAGCCTCCGTTCCCAAAGCCCTTGCTTTCGCCGCGACTTCCCTATTTGCTGGCTGGGATTCCGCCACTCCAAGGACA
>CAWCTS010000009.1:0-268887 GCA_963798515.1 uncultured Alphaproteobacteria bacterium | reverse complement strand
TTTGAGAGGAAACCGCTCTAGGGGGACGGGTCTGTGTAAAGGTTGCCGCCACGAATTTCCGAGCTGTAGCTTCGTGGCTGTTTGCCGAGATCTACTTTTCAGGGAGAGGCTCGTGTAATTCGACTACATCTGAGGGACCCTGGCTGTCTCTGTTCGCAAGAATATGCGCGTGCCCCGCAGGATCATACTCAACATCCTTAAACTTTCGTCCCTCGGTTACCCTGACCCTGTATAGATACTTAGCCCCCCGCTCATCGTACTTGTGCAAAAACTCATACCTCGATTTAGTCACAACGGCTGAATTGCATGTTTTTGTAACATCCGCTAGGTAATGATCTGGACTTATGTCATAATATGTGTAGCTCTCCTTACAATGTAATCTATCTTGAAAAGATTTAACCCAGTCGTGCTCTTTATCATATTCAATAACGATGTCCGTTCCATCGGGCCACGTCGCCTTAATAAGATTGTGAAGTTCATCATAGAAGTATCTATATGTATTTTTCCATGCATTTCTAACAACAGTCAAATTAACATTTTCATCATAGCCGAATTCTATTTTGCTTAATTCGGCATCACGAGTTATTGATTCGGCATCATGAGTTATTTCGCTCACTTTTCCATTTGCACCCCAATGAAAATATAATTTATGTGTGCGATATTTTATATACGAAATACGATCCGACGCATTTACGATAGTTATAACGTCGTTTCCACATACAATTTCGACCACTTGCCCGCTTACATCGAACTTAACACTGCCTATAAGACTGTTATTATTGCATTTATAGAACGCATTAACCCTATCTAAATTTATATTTTCAATATTATTGAACTTCAATATGTAATTATTTCCATCGAAATACATATTATCTCCCGAATCACTTCGAAAATACGACCTGTCTTCGGATTTATCATGCCTTATATATTTAAACGTCGTTTTCGCACCAGCCCCGCACGCCTGATATACGATATCGCTTCCGATTTGTGCTAGTCTACTCTCGTAATCGGAGCACCATCCAAATCCAAATATACCGTTAAAGAGCGATCTACTGTTGTAGGTTCTGGAGATTTTGAAGCCATCATCGAATTGAATATCTATCCACGTGTTGGAGTAATTCCCATTACGCATGTCTACCAGCGCATAGGCTGAGGTGTTTATTATAACACAGAACAAAAACGCAAAAATAGATGCGCGTCTGAAGCTAAAAGTCATCACTGCTTGATCTCCTTCGAAGGGGGTGGGCCACCATTCCCTCTATCCGGTCGTGGCGGACGTATCAACGATGCGGACCCAAAATCGCCCCCCACTCTATACCAGTGCCGAATCTCCTCTGGAGATGCACCATTCTCTTGCAGTAGATGGGCTATTTCTTTGGCAGCTAACCTCTCTCCCGCCGACACGGCACGGCGAAAGATTTCAGCGGCTAACTTCGGCTGGGGCGGGTCTCTCTCAAGGATTGAGCGACCAAGCTCGGTCAAGGCTTCAGCGTTACCAGCCCGCGCCGCTCGTAGACGCAATTCCCCCGCCTCTCTCCGGGCTATTTGATCTGTCTGGGTTGCTGCTTCAAGAGCAGCTGCCAGTTGCAATGCAGCTCCAGGGTCATATCGACTTGCGTAACGCATTAAACGTAACTTTTCTCCATCGTCGAGCGCCGGAATCTCAAATCGCTCAATATTATTTGCAAGTTCTTTTGCAGCAAATGGGTTTCCACTTGCTACTGAAAGACGTAGTAGTTTGCCTCGCCTCGTTGGATCAGTTTGCGTTGCTAGACGGGCAAGGTTAAAGGGAGCAAAGAAATGATCACCTCGGTCGAGTGCTTCCTGGTACAGCGTTATTGCTGCTTGCATATTCTTTGGCCGCAGCTCCCCACGCTCATTTTGGAAGGCCAGAGAATTGCTCGCCTCCGCTATCCCTCCCGCTCGGGCTCGCTCAACGTATTCCGCAATTTTAGGATCCTCTGGATTTTGCGTTCTGAGAAGGCGGCTGAGGCCTAGCCATGCATATGCCTCGCCTTCTTGGGCAGCCAATTCGTAGATCCTACGCGCAGCTTCTGTATCTTTTCTGCGGTCTTTAAGTCCGAATTCCAGCTCAAAAGCTTGTCGAGATAAGGCATTGATTTCGGGTGGCGGAGGGCGGAACCACGGCTCAAACGGATCGGGTTCTCCTAGAAGCCTGTCCGCTTCCGCAGCCGCAAAAAATGTATCAAAGCCACTGTCATTTCGAGTAGAAAGCGTATCCAGCTTAAACGTATCGCGCTTTTTAGCCAGCTCAAAACAGTAATACAATCCTTCCATTTCGATTGGTTTTAGGTTCTGATCAATCGACCACGCCGCCTTGCGGCACCCCGAAAGCGCCAACGTCAACCATCCCGTCCCGTTAACAAAATAACGCCCCCCGGCATCCAATCCCAAAAAAATGGAACCAAACTCGCTTACTGGACCGGGCCCAATACGAAGGATAGAAGCTGCGCCCGTCCTCTCAATTATAGGCGAATCACCATCAATATCCCAAGAATTATATATTCCAGAAAGCGCAAAAATATCTATACTATTGCTATCATGTGAAAATACTATATCGCGGACACCAAAATTATCCTGAGTATACGGGCTCCATCTCATAGACAGTTTTCTGACAAAATAATCTCTTTTTGGATCGATGATTTGGACGCTCTCTCCAGATCTGTCTTTCATGAGCAGTGCCAGAAGTCTTCCATCCCCTGAAAAGCGTGCCCTCCCGAGGAACTCGCCGTCTGTCGAGCGTATCGTTTTGAATTTGAGATCGTGTTTCAAATCGACAACGACCGCTGTAATGCCTTTTTCAGTTTTTAGTGATCCTACCAATAGTCCAGCATCAGAGGACGCAGACAAAATCGAGACTAGCTGAGAAGCAACTACAAAATGCTCATGCATTGTCGTAATATTTAATATATGCACACCGCCACCAGCGTCTAAAGCCGCTAGTTCATTAGAAACTATCCCAAGACCCACTATGGACCTTTCCGTTGAAATTATAAAAGACCCGATAATTCTTGAACCATCGCTCGAACAGACAACAATACGACCACTTTCGAGTCCGGCAACCACATATTCTGTAGAGGCTGCGAGAGATGTGACGGTTCCAGGCATATCGAGAGATATAACATTTGACACTGAAATCGGGATGAACAGTAGTTTTCTCCCATCGGCTACGACGCCTCCATTGGGGCCAACCTCGAATATTTGTTCAGAATGAAGGCGGTCAACATGTTGAGGCGTATCATAAGCATCTGAAGAAATATTTGAGACCGCAATTTTCAGAGCGTGCGTAATTTGTACTCCTGGGTTCCGATCTTGTTGGAGGTCGAGTCTAAGAGCCGCCAACACGTGGGCGAATGCTTCAGTTGATGAGCGTGACTGATTGGTGCTTGATTCCAATTGAAGGTTAGCAGCTAACAGCTGTTCTGAAATTTTTGAACGCACACTTTCACGCCCGATAGCCTCTTTTTCCATTTCTACTCTTGCTTGCTCAAGTTTACGCTTTAAATTATCCTCCTGAATTCTTACATTTTCTGCTCGGAGGTGGAGTTTTTCTGTCGATTGGGAAACGTAGTTCGCCAGAAAAACTGCGACAATCACGGAAGAAATGACCGCAATCGAACTGCCATATATAGCAATGCGTGCACGATGACGCTGCGCCACGATCATCTTTTGTGTGGCATCTAGTAATCTCTTCTTTTGATCTTGCGTTTCTTTCTCTCTTGACTGCTCGCGGTTTTGGCAGGCCGCAAGGTAATCGTGATCAGCAAGTTCAAGCCTGCCTCCAATATCTGACCTTATGTCAAGACTGTAAGCGTCGCTAAGCCTTTCTCCGAAATGAGCGAGCCAATCATCTGACCTATTGTTTCTATCCCAGTCGCGCGCTGCCCTCTGCACGCCTTCGAGGGTTGCAAGTAGCCCGAAATCCTCGTCGAGCCACCCTTTCAAGATGCCCCACTGGCGCAAAAGCGCCTCATGGGCGGGCTCGATCGTCGTCTCACCACTGGCGGGATCAACGTCCATCGTCAGCAGCCGCTGCTCGACCAGCAGGTCGATCAACGGACGCGCCTCCATCGGGATTTGCGAGGAGCGCGCGACGTTCCGGCGCTGGGTCTTCGTCTCGGGATCAATTCCGGCAAGCCAGGGAATCAATCCGCGCCGCAACAGCGCCATGCGCTCCGCCTCGTCCTTCGGTATCTGCGCGTCCTTGTCGGCTGCCTCGAAGACGCGTGCGAGCGCCGCTTCGATGACGCCTTTGAGGCCGCCGAACTTTTTGTAATCGTCGAGCGAGACGCGCCCCGCTCCCACGTGGTCGCGATAGAGCTGCTCCAACGTGAAAGCGAGAAGCGGCAGCGCGTCGCCCGAGCCTCTTTCTACGTCTTCGAGCAGAGAGTTCGTTAGCGCGGGGTCAATCGCGAACTTACGGCCCGCTTGCTCTAAGCGCTGGCCCGGGCGCTCGATCACCGTCTGATAAGCGCCGCGCGGCATCGGCTGCAGCGAGAAGGTTTTTTGGCTCAAGCCCGCGAGCGGCACCGCCTGTTGAAGCGCAGCATAGCTGTCCGAGCGGATCGCAAAGAGAATGACAACCGGCGGATCGTCGCTTTTGGCGAGATCGCCAAGAAGCTCGAGCAGGCGCTGCCCCTCCGCCGCGCCCAGACTGCGAAACAGCTCCTCAGCCTGATCGATCGCGAAGACGATTCGGCGTTCCGCGCTTCCATTTGAGAGCTGTCGTAACAGGGGTCGAAGCTCCTCCGCCTCCGCCGTCTCGAGGATTTGCGCGCGGCTCAATGGAAGCCTCGCCTTCTCAGCGGCGGAACTCAGCGCAGCGACGAGGCCGTTCGCGCCCCTGAGCGCGGCGCGCTCGGGGCGGATCGGTGGCAGGCTGAGGTAATGCGCGCTGTCTTGCGAAAGCCGAGGCAGCAGCCCCGCGCGCAGAAATGACGACTTGCCCGCGCCGGATGCGCCAAGGATCACGAAGAGCCGCGGCGGCGCGGCTTCGGAGAGGCCCCTGAGCGCGTCGAGCGCCTCGATCACCGGCGCATCGCGCCCGAAGAAAACTCCGGCGTCTTTAGCCTCCAAGGGTTCAAGGCCACGATAGGGCGCTCGGTTTGGTTCGGCCAACGGTGGCCAGGGAAAGAATTTCGGATCAAGCCCAGCTCGGGCGAGGCCCGATTTCAATCTGGCGAGGCCCTCGGCGGAGAAAGTGACGCATCCTTCCTCCTGCGTGACCGGCTTCCTTGGATTGAAGATAATATGATCCTTGCCAGCCTTTAGCTGCACGGCCTGGTGCACGTCCTTGAGGTACTTCGGCAATCCCTCGATGGAGATCTCTTCGATTAGCAGAATGAAAGGGCGCTTATTGAGTTTTTGCGCAAGCTCGTATTCACGGCGGCACCAGTCGGAAGCGAGCCAATTGGGCGAGACGAGAAACAGCACCGCCTCACAGTTACTTGCGTGGCGATAAAGCTCCGCCTCCCAGCGCTCCCCCGGCGGAATACCTTGCAGCAGGTCGACGTCGATGAAGACGTCATCCCACCCCTCGGATTTCAGCCAATCGGCGATCGCGACGGTGGCAAAGAGGTCCTTGTTCGAGTGCGAAAGGAAGATGCGGGACATGCAAGCCGTTGTGGATGACTAGGATAATATAAGAAATCAAGCACATGCGATGCCGGTTGGCAACTGCGACGTGGGGGCGAAGGAGGACCTGCTGGTTCGGCCCTTCCAGTGTGTTACTCAGCATGCTGTCAACTTTTGCTGTTGCTCGATTGAACTTCATTTCCTGATTGTGACATTGCCCAGACTCGCTTCGTGTATTCTCGAGCGAGACGAATCCGCGCTTCGGCGGGAGAAAGTCTTTCATACTGCCGCAACCCGGGGTCGTCGCGCATCAGTTTGGCGAGTTGCTCCGGAGTGGTCTCCGCATACGCTTTGAGGAACCAATCATAGAGGTCAAACGGATCGCGGTCGCTCAAGGTCCTCGACGCATTATCCTTGCCAAAAATTGCGTCCGTGAATTTAGCCACCGCCAGCGTCTCGCCGTCTGTAAGGGGCAATTGTGCCAACCACCTCCTATTGGTCGCAACGTGGTGCACAGCGAGTACCTGCTTTGTCACCCATTGACGCAACTTCTTCGATACGTACTACAACTTCATTCCCATCTTCATCTGGGACCAGCATCGAGTCTCCAATTTGAAACGTCTTTTGCGGTCGCCCCTCTGGCAAGAACAGCTCAGGTGGCGTGCCGTCAAAGGTAATCGGGATAGTTCGTGCCAAGCGCCATGCCCGGATCATCCAAAAGATATCGCGGTGTTTGTCATAGCCTGCCAACGCGTCCTCAATCTCCATCGTGCGGCCAGTCGGGCAGTCAGGAGTGTGCAACGCCTGAAGCAAGGCGAAGCTCGGCTCTCCAGCAACATCTTCATTCGCCAGGAACGTGTGGTTCGTAACCAGCACGAATGCGGGAGAAATTGGCTTTTGATCGATCGTCATCTTCTCTGATTCGCGGATTATAGCCTGCACCTTTGAGGCAATTACGCGCCATTCCTCTTCCGATGTCAGTGTAGGAATGCTTAGCTCAAACCAAAATACTGGTGTAACAAGTCGTTTCTTGGAAGCGTTGTAAATCTGGTCGCGCACCCATTTTTCAAGCTCTCTATTGAAAGCTTCACCGCTTATCTCTGATGTCGGGGACGTCCATCGATCTTTGCGCTTAGAGCGGTTTCCTCTCAAAGGGGGTCATATCCTGCGGCGGCGAAGAAGTTTGCGCATTCGCTTGGCGTGAAGGCTTGCAGCAGTTCGCCAATCCTGTTCCAGAGGCCGTCGACGGTTCGCTCGGCGGCCTTTCGCAACAGCGCCTTGAGCTTCGAGAAGGCCTTCTCGATTGGATTGAAGTCGGGACTGTAGGGTGGCAGATAGAGCAGGCTTGCGCCGGCCGCCTCGATCGCTTTGCGCACTTGCGCGCCCTTGTGGCTGCCGAGATTGTCCATCACGACAATGTCGCCCGACGCGAGCGTGGGGACGAGGACCTGATCGACATAGGCCTGGAACCAGACGCCGTTGATTGGCCCGTCGAGCACGAAAGGCGCGGTCAAGCCGCTCCGGCGCAGCCCGGCGACGAAGGTCGTGGTCTTCCAGTGACCGTGCGGGACGCTGGCGCGCAACCGCTCGCCTTTCGGAGCGCGCCCGTATTTTCGCGCCATGTTGGTCGAAGCCCAGGTCTCGTCGATGAACACGAGGCGCTCGGGATCGAGATCGAGCTGGCCCTCGAACCAGTCCTCGCGCCGCTTCAGAATGTCCGGCCGCTCTTGCTCGCTCGCATGGGCGGTCTTTTTTTCCATGTGATGTCGTGGCGGTCGAAGAAACGCCACAGCGCGCCAATGCTGAAGCGATGCCCGCGCTCGGCGAGCCGCGCCTGAAGCTCTTTGAGCGTGATGTCGCAGACTTCGTCGACCAGCGACAGGATCAGGCCCTTGTGCGCGTCGATGCGCGCCGACCAGCGGTCGCCGCCGCGTTTCCCCGCCGCTGGGCTGCCGGTCTCCTTGTCGCGCGCGCACCAGCGAATGGCGCTCGCCGCCGAAACCCCGAAGCGCTCCGCCGCCTGCCGACGGGACATGCCGCTGGAGACGGCGGCGACGACGCGTTCACGAAGATCAAGCGAAAGGGTCTTCTTCGACATGCCCGCCGGCCTCCTTCGCCAGCAGGCAGGGTGAATCAGACTTCAGCCGATTCGGGAATCCCCTTCGATTCACTCAGACAGGAAACCGCTCTAGCTTCCACCTCATAGATCTTTCCAGATGACTTTGACCGAGCGCGGAATTCCGGCGTGGGTGTTGATGTCGCTCTCGTTTCAGCGTTCGTGATCTCAAACCCTGCCACGGCAAGAGCAGCGCCGACAAGCGCTTCATAATAGGCGGGCATAGAGGTCATCGGATCACGCAAGCGGCGAAGCAGCCGGTTAGGAATTTTGTCGTTGTGCGCGATCGAATAGAGCGCATACGCAAGGTGAAGCGTGCAAGAAACAAACCCGACCAACGGTCGTGCCTCTATGTGACCCTCTGCTGTTGTGTGTTTGGCCGTTTGACCGTCAATTTTTGCTAGCCACCGGAAAATCGGGTGCGGGCTTTTTGCCTTTTGAGCGCGAGCGCCCCACTCGAGACCAAGCGTCTCCTTCAGGAAATGGAAGAGGAAATCCGGAAAGACACGCCAATTCTGATTCCAAAATACTTTGCTACCAACCGCCACAAAGCGGTTTCCTTGATGAAACATCGAAATAATTGATTTACCATATCCCTGCTGTTGTTGACGTATACTCTCTTCTGCTCTTCGCCTGCGAAGCATCTCTCGAGCGAAATCCTGTCTCGTCTGCTGAGGTTGGCGTCCAAAATCCAACGTACCTTTCGGATTGGTAAAGGCACCACAACAGTGTTTGAATTTTTCGCCGCTCCCGCAGGGACACGGCGCGTTTCGACGAATATTCATTACTCGCTCTTAGTTCACCATTTTGCAGCGTTTCCAACCTTTATCACTTATACTTTAATTACCCGCACCGATCACCCCCACCATCCAATCCGCCGCCTTCGAAATCTCCTCGTTCGGCAGGAAGGTCGCCGGCGCAAAAACCTTGAGCAGCTCGGGGCTGACTCGGACCTCGCCCTGGTATTTGCCAGAGGGCGTGACCAGAAAATCGCCCATTCGGAACTTCGTTTTGGCGACGAAGGCGAAAACCTTCTCGTCGATCAGCGGGCGCAGAAGCTCCAAGGCGTCGTAGGCGAGGGAATAGCGCCCCACCCTGTCCGCATGCAGGAAGCCGATCGCGAGGCACGCGCCGCGCGCAAAAAGCTCGGCGGCGAGCCTGCCGGCGACGACGGCGTAGCTCCAATTCAAGAGCGCGTTGACGGGGTGATCCGCGTGGCGCGCGCCGCGCTGGCCGATGGAGGAATAGCGACTGGAAAAGCGCGTCCAAGCGCGCGGCCATCGCTTCGAGGAGGTCTTCACCTCGCACTGGCGCGTGTCCCAGTAAAGCGTCGCGGCGGCGCTCTCGATCCGCATGACGCGTTCGAGCGTGCGGGCTTGGTCGAGGTCGCGGAGAAGTTCGCGGGCGGCCTTTACTTCGAGCCGGGCGATCGACGCGCGAGTCTGGACAGCTTGCCGCACGACGTCGCGAGCGATCTTGATGGGCTTGGCGCGACATTGGGCGCGGACCAGGTCCGCATCGGCCCTCGGCTCGCCAGCGAGGATGGAAATCAGCCCCTTCTCGCCCTGACTGGTCCGGGCCGCGACGCTCAAAAGCGCGATGTCGTGGGAGAGGCAAAATTTCAAGGCCTCCGCGGTGATGCGCCACCCGTGCTCGGGAAGAATGATTGCCTTCGGAACGAGGGCGAAATCGCTGCGCCGGGCGCGTCGCGCCTCGGAACATTCGAACGAAACGACGTGGGGCGCGCCATCGGGGGACAGGTGCAACGGCAATTGTTCGGAGATTTCGAAGAGACCATTTGCGACGCGCAATGAAGCGCCGGTGCGTAGGGAGAGGACTTTCGCCTTTGGATTGACGCGGGCGCGCCAGAACTGCTCTGAGGCAATGAATTCCTCGCCGGTTGGCTCAAGAGCGGGCAAATCGCCGATCAGTGCCTGAGGCAGATTGCTCGGAATAGCGCGAGCAATTGGCGCAACTGGCCTCGCAATTTCTTCAGAAGATCGGCGGGGCCTGGCAATAGCATTGCGTCCAACTCGCGATCGCAAATCAATTTCCGGGCGATCCGATTTCCGCCAGAGATTGAAATGCAATTCGAAGGATTTGAACGTGTAGGGCCGCGCAGCGGTTTTGACGTAACGCAGCCATGCCTCCTTTGCCGTTCCGCAAGTCGAAAGAGACGCATAGTCCGGCGGGTCGCAGCGTGGGCGAATAATGTCGGTTTGGGTCATGGCGGCGAACATCGCGACGCGAACAACCAGGGCGGCGAGCGTCACCCCTTGGCTCTCAAAGCCGATTATAGCTCCCGAATTAAATCGGGATTCGCCCGAAAGGGCAGGAAATTTCCTGCCCAGCACGATAAATTCTGGACATGCTTAGCCGTCAGTCCCTCTCGAAGCCGAACCCGCCTTTGCATTCGAGCGTCTTCTGCTCCTCCTCCGCTTGCATGCGTGTCGCCAATTCCCCGTCGAGCCATTCAGGCGTGTAATGGCGCGACAATTCATAGCCGATGGGATTTTCGGCGGGAGTGGTATCGAAAAGGGCGAGAGAGCGTCGCCTCTCGCCCGGGGAAATTTCTCCCCGGCTGTTCTCAGAACGCGCCACCCCGCGACAATCGCGCTTGGCGGCCACGCGCTGAATATCGGCCTCGCGCTCGCCGTTGATCCAGTGGCCGGCCAGCTTCCAAGCTTCGCGCGAGGCCAGCGCCGCGCCGAAGGTCTTATAAGCGCGATAGGGGAATTTGAGCGAAGGATGGTCTCGCTCCCATGCCATTGGCACTTCCTCGATCAGCCACTCCGCCGGCGTCCTGTCCTCCGGCAAACTCGAAGGGCGAATGCCGCGCATTTTGGTCGTTCGCTCTGTTGGCGCATCATCACCGGGCTCATGACTGTAAATCCCGGCCTTCACGAACACGCCTTTTTTGCGCAGCGACCGTTCCCATGTGCCGAGCGTTTTGACTTCGGGGATTACCAGGTCGGCTAACTCGCGGGTCGAGCAAATGCCGTCGGTCGCAAACAGGATCACGGCGTCGGGATCGGCGCTCGCCGCGTCGAGCAGCATTGCGCGGGTCCCCGCCGTCACGGCGGCGGCATAAAACATATTCGAGAGTTTTGGCGGCAGGGCGCGCATAACGCCGTCCTTATCCTTCAAAACTCGAATTCCTTTTGATTGGGCGGTCTTACCGTAAATTGAATTCATACCGAGCTTTAGGACTTTTTCTCCCACGTCATATGGCTCGGGACCATTTTTTCCCTGCCTCTCCCATTCTGCTTTGGCTTCTTCCGTTGCCGCAATTATTGCCGCGCGTCTGGCGAAATCGTTTTCAATCCTATCCTTGAATGGCCGCGCGTTATTGGCTGGAATGAATTCCATGGCTTCCATAAGGGCAATAATTGGCCTTTCGCCCTTCTTGGCGTCGGCGTAGGTGCGCATCGCCCAGCGCAGCATCGCCCGCACTTCCTCGACCGAGTAAATTCCCTGGCCCTGCCGCGGAAAATAGATCTTTCCCTCATCTGACCGAATGGGGAGTGGAAACCAGGGCAAACCGGCGCGTGTGATTATCCATTGTCCTGCCCTGAACACCCGCCGGTGGCAGCTAGGAAAATGGACGGCCACATGCACCATCGAGACGAGGGAGAATTTTGCTAGGCGCGCGAGCAGCTCTCTTAATTCGCCCTGTGTGCGTTCGAATTTTGACATGGCGGATAAATCTAGTTCTCCGCCGATTGTCAGCTGGCCCGACGCCGGTAAGGAATTTTCATCGTCACAAATTCCGGAGGTCCGCAATTCGTCCCTGCTGTGACGGCGCCACTCCCCGTTTCGCATCGTCGGCAATTGCCGCAAAATGTGCGGGTAGGCTGAGGAAATATCGTAGTTCAAGAAATGGCGGCTATGAACACCTTGCTTGATCATTTCGACGCGTCCGCCGAAATAGGCGCGCAACGCCCAGGCCATTGGATCGGAAAAATCGTTGACGTCGGACTGGGAGGAAATTTCAGGGTAGAAATTCGTGATTTGGTCCTTTTTCATGACGGTTTCGGCGATGCAACCCGCGCCATGCCAGCTTGTAAGCTTCAAATCGAGGTCTTTGAGGCCCTCGCGCATTCTCGCCATCATGCGCGCCAGCACCCGGAGTTCGACGTGCGTGTAGCGCATGATTGTCGAGAGCTGCGTCTGCGAGAACTCCCCGCGCCGCTTTTTTCCATCCTCCAAAATTTCGTTCTCTTCAGAGGACAAAAAGCTGCCGCCAAAGCCCCTCGCCGCTTTGAGGAAGGACGATTGGAAAAAGCCAAATGTGTCAAATATTTTGATTTTGCTCTCAAAATTGAAGTTTCCCTTGCTGTCGCGAATTTGATTGGGGTCTTTGAATTTGCCGACCTCCAAATATTTCCCAGGGTATAGCCGCAGTCCAAATTCGCGCCATAAAACGACGCGCCGACGGTTCGGTCTCATCCCGGTGGGGTTGTCATGCTCAGACCAGGGGAGGCCGTTCCACAGCTCCCACGCATTTTCGTAATCCATATCCCGGAATATCTGCGTCCAGTCGTAGCCGGCCGCGAACATGACGAAGATCGCACCTGGAAACTTCTTGGGCAGAGAGACAAGCCATTCCAATATCGACTTCGCCGCGAGCGGCGTTTTGTCATTCCCGCCAAGCCAGTGGACATCGCCGCCGTCACCGCTTGCTCCCCAGAGGAAGGTGCGATGATCCTGGGCAGTAAGCCCGTGTTCCTTGGAGGGGTTTTCAGGAAGACCTAGATCGAGGGAAGATTGCTCCGCCACCTTGACCTCCAAGGAAGACCCAATGTCCATGCCTTCGGCGTCGATGGCGACGAAAGGAGCGCGCTCACGGGCTTCCTTTTCCTTAGCGCGGCGTGCAGCGGTCTTTTGCCGTTCGAGGGGACGGACCTTGTCGAGGTTGTAGTTTCGCCAGCGCGCCTGCTTTTCTGAGTTCTCCTTCTTGCTCGCATTCTCGCGCTCCAGAGCTTCGCCGCACTGTTTCCTAATGTTAGCGACAACCCGTTTGGTGTCCATTTGGGGAAAGCGGGCCGACGCCCAGGCTTCCAATTCGGTTTCGCTCCAAGTCTGAAGGAGGCCGGCGAGTTCGCGGTCGTACAGGCTCTGCAGCTGTTCTCTTCGCCGAGCTTTGGCATTCGCGTTCAGAGCAAGGGGTTTTGGGGTCCTGGCTTCTTTCGATCCACTCTCGCCAGTGTGATCCGGCAGCGTGTCGCTTGGGACGTAGGGCGAAAAGGTCGTTTTCCCGGTTTGCCCGTCCGGTTGCGGCCAGGGCGAGAGCGAGTTCGGCGACAACTCGAAGCTTTGCGGCAGTTCAAACAGAACGCGAGCGGCGATTTGTGCGTCATCGGAGAGGCTGGCGAGAAACTCTCGATATGCGGCTGAGGGGTTCTTGTAGCCGCCTCTCTTTGCCCGTTTGCGCGCGGCGTCACGCTTCGCACGTTCGAGCCGCTTCGAATCATTTTTCCGTTGCTTTGCGCGAGACGTCTCGGGAGGTTCTTTGTCCTGGGTCATGGTGCTTTTGCCCTAGACGATCCATTATTGGCTGCGGTGGATGCGATTTAGGCCGCGCGCTTCACGTGTCCGTAGTTGAACCATTTTTGGTAGAAGCCCGATTCGTCGGGGACGTCCCTGTGTGCTTCGCTAAAGGCCTTTTCGCGCAGCCAAATGTCTTTATCCAGGTAATCGCCCCGCTCCTTCAGCTCGATGTTGTGAAGATGCTCCCGGATTCGGGCGACACGCTCGCCTTTGTACTTCTTGCGGAGTTGCCAGGCCTCCAGCGACTTTTCCCGCAATTGCGCCTGTTGCGCGGAGGTCGCTTCGCGCTCGCCGGTGAGAAATTCGCGCGCTCGCTGTTCGAGGGTTACGCGCCGTCCGGACGCCTCCCCGAGTTGCTTTTGCTGATATTGGCGCTTTGACAGCGTGGGCGTCTTGGTTGAGATGTGCTTGACGCTCGTTTCGACATATCGCTCTGATTTTGGCGACAGACCAATTCGCTCCAATTCCTTGGAAGAGAGCTTGCGAAATTCGCCGCTTTGTTTTGCCGTCACGCGCTTTCCGACGCGCGGACTAAACAGCTTTTCAAGCCAGTTTGCGCTTGAATTCCTGCCGTGTTTTTGCTTTTCTCTCATCGCTAAATATCCTTTCTGGCCGCGTCGGGATTGCCGTCCCGCGCGGCCATTCTTTTGGTTTCATTCGTCGTAGGAGTCCTCGTCTTCATCCGCCTTGCGCTTGCGCGGCGGCCTTCGATTAGCGGTCTGCTCTTTCGGCGTAGCGTAGCGGAGATTGAAGAGCGCGTAATTGCCATGCGGGTCGATCCGGTCGAGCGACATGCCGGGCGGCAATGGCCCAAGGTGCTCGTAGAGCAGAGTTGCGCCGGCTAATGGTGGATCGGGCAGCGCATAGGCGACGCCGGCATAGCAGGCATCGTTTGGAAGCTTGGGATGGTGGATGCGCCGCTTTACGCGGCTGAGAGCTTTCGCGAGGCGTCGGATTTCTTCGCGGGCGGCGTGATCTGAGCACGTGTGCGGAGGCGTCGCGCGGTTTGGACGCGCCTTGAGGGCGTCGGCGAAGGGGGGCATACTCACTCCCGCCCCTCGTTCGAGGAATCGGGAGCGGCGTCGTTAGCCGCGCGAGCGCGTGGCCGCCACGGCCGCAGCAGGGCGGTCCCGTCTCTCTCGATCAGTTCCTCCGCCTTCCGTCGGCATTCGTACTCGGCGAGGCCGCTGACGAGAAACATCCGTGCTACGCTGGATCGCGACACGCGCTCGGCGCGGGCGATGGCGTCGATACGTTCGAGCAGGGGTTCGGAAAGGGCAAGACCGATAGGGCGGGCGTACTGCATGGCATGTTCCTGCAAGTTGCGTCACTCGCAAAGTCGCCCTCAAGTCACTGTCTTGCAAGAAATTTCCGGCATTTTTTTGCGGACAAATTGTGTAGGTTAGGGGCAGAACTCCCGACTGCCTTTCTTAAGCGGAGTAGTTAATAGGGCTTTACGTTTGAGAAATTGAGATTAAATAAGTTCGGTCAATAGGTCGGATTAATTCCAAGCGGAGGCCGCTAACGCGCTGGGGGGGCGGGCATTGCGGGTCTTCATTAGCTTCTCTTCCCGAGACAGGGACGTGGCGCGCCGGCTGAGAGAGGCCCTTGCGCTACGGAGACCTGACTTAACATTTTTTCTCGACGAACAGGGGCTGTCGGGCGGCGTCTATTGGATCCCTCAACTGAGCCAAGAAGTTAGAAGAGCCGATGTGATTTTGCTGCTGTTGGGCGAAAGCATTGGCCGCTGGCAGGAATTAGAGTATTATGAAGGTTTGACGCTCTCACGCTCGGCGAGGTGTGGTGGGCGGCCGCGTATCATTCCTGTCGTCATCGCGGAGCGGCCTGCACCTGGTCTTCCGTTCCTTTCCAGCCTACATCAAATATTTGCTCTTAATCCCTCGAGTATCGAAGCTCTAAGCGCGATCGAGGCCGCGTTAAATGCCTCGCCGAAAGGCGAAGCGATCGAGCCTTGGAAACGATTCCAGCCCTATAAAGGGTTGGAGGCGTTGACCACGACGGATGCTGCCTTTTTCTTTGGTCGGGATAAGGAAACTACGGATCTCCTCAACCTCCTGGTTCACAATCGCGGGCGAATTTTAACTATAATCGGACAGTCCGGCGTCGGTAAGTCATCCTTGGTCTTCGCGGGCGTTCTTTCGCGGCTCAAATCTCAGCTTTGGCCGATTGATGGCGTTGAATGGCCTTCGGGACTTGGAGACAGTAGGTCCTATCTGCAATTGACCATGCAGCCGGGACGAGAGCCGGTGAAAGATCTCGCGGTCTGCCTAGCAAGACTCTACAGCTCGGGCAATGCAGCGATTGACGAAGAGGCCAGTGGTTGGGCTCGTCGGTTTCGGCATGGGGCGCTTCTGCGCGACATGCTTCGCCTGGCTCGCGACAAAATTGCAGAGGCACAGGGCGGTTATCCACCCAAGCGTTTCGTGCTTTATGTCGACCAGGGAGAAGAGCTCTATACACGCGCCGCAGTGGGCGAGGCCCGACATTTTTCTCATCTGCTGGCGGAAGCTGTCGGAGACGATTCTTGCACCGTCATCATGAGCCTGCGCTCGGACTTCTATGCGAATTTTCAGAGCGATACCGAGCTATTTAGCCTATCCGATAAGTTCGATGTATTGCCTTTTTCGCGAGACGCCCTGATCGAGGTGATCCGCAAACCGGCAGAGGTTTTGGGAGCTCGCTTCGAAGACGCCGCTATACCCATCCGCGTGGCGGAGGCGGCGGAAGGCGAGCCCGGGGCGCTGCCGCTGTTGTCGGATTTGATGCACGAAACGTGGCTGAGCATGTTGAACCGCAGCGACGGCGTGCTACGCTGGTCAGATCAGCCCGGAATTGTCGACATAAGCCTCCCGCTGCGTAGGCGGGCGGATGCGTTCCTGCAAATCCCGACTGTTGATCCCAAAGTGGTGCGGAAGCTCTTCACGCTCCGCCTAGCGCAGGTTTCGAACATTGGAGAGCCCGTCCGAAGACGCGCGCGCAAGGGTGAATGCACCCCCGAAGAGTGGTCAATCGCGGAGAAACTAGCTGCCTCGGATGAACGATTGTTGACCATTTCCAATCCATTGCTCGGTTTGGAGCCATGTATTGAGGTGGCGCATGAGCAGCTGTTGCAAAGCTGGCCGCAACTCAAGCGATGGCTGGAGGAAGAGCGCGACTTCCTTACTTGGCGCACGGATGTCGAACAAGCGGCATCAGAATATGTGAAGGTCGAGGATAAGAAAAAGACAGAAGCGCTCCTTATGGGTCTGCGGCTCACAACAGCAAAAGTATGGCTTGACAAACGTCGCAACGACCTCTCGGGCGAGGTAGCCGAGTTCATCGATAAAAGCAAGCAATACTCCGCCAGAAAAGAGAGAATTAGACGGGGAGGGCTGGTATCTGCTACAGTTCTACTTTCTACATTCTCGCTCATCGCCGCAGCCGGATGGAAAAAGGCAACCCTGGAGGAGCAGAAGGCTTCGACACAAGAGCGCTCTACGCACAACCTTGCCGACGGTTTGGCAAAAATAATTAAGGATGTGCTGGATATCATAGTAAAAGAGGAGAAAACTAACGATATAAAGCTAACAACGGCACAACATCTCCTAAGCCCTATAATCTCCACATTGAAATCCAAGGAAATTGCTTGGGATATCACCCCGAAGCGAATGCCTATACAAATTGATGTATTTCATGTTCTTGCGGATACGCTTTTTAACATCGGTCAAAAGCAGGCGGCATTAGACATTTTGCGTCAACAGGAGGCAATCGTTGCGTCTATTTACGCAGATGATCCTTCAAACACTCGATGGATCTTGTTGATGTATGAGAATAATTTCAGAATTGGCGATATTCTTGCCCAAAGCGAGGGCGCGTCCAGCGCACGAACTCGTTATGAAACGGCGCTTACATTCGCAAACCGACTGTCTAGCACTACAGCAGATGCCATAACCTTGAAAAGAAGGGTCGCCTTCATTACCGATAAACTTGGCGACACTTACCTTATGGACAAAAATTATGAGACGGCGATCAAATACTATGAAGATTCTTATAATGTCGGCTTGTCTATGTTAAAAATCGACTTAGGTGGTGAGACTGCCGCTAAGGTTATTGCGGATGCGGAGTATCGGATAGGCCTATGTTACGAGGCTACCAATGAGCTTGCTCAAGCTGGAAATCATTTTGCGAAAGCGGCAGAAATACAGCTGAATTTCGCTGACAAGAAGCCAGAAGACGCAATTTGGCAATCCAATCTTGAGAAATCTGTTGATAAATCTGCCAAGATATTGATGAAGAATCACGATTATCAAAGCGCGCTCCAAAAATTCGAATTAGCAATTCGAATTGTGGGTCGGCTAGCGCAAAAAGATCCTAGTAACGCAGAATGGCAGATCCTCCTTTCTGAGGCACATATGTCCGCAGGTCGGGCGATTTAATATTTATCTGCTGGTCGCGCCCCATCCAGCACGCAACCATCAAATAGCTCGATAACTCATTTTTTGGCCTCTATAAAGGTCCTTCGTGATCTCGATGCAATGCACGAAGACGATACATCGTTGCTTGAGCGTCTCGCTGTTGCTCGCGAAACTCTCGCGATGAACCTTCTGAACCAGACCAGTCGAGATAACGTAGAGTTGGCTACGTCTCAATACGACGAAATTATAAATATTCGTAGAAAAATGTCGGAAAGGTTTCCCGCAGATATCAAACAACAATTATTCCTTGCAAGGGCATATATCCATCTGGGTGACTTGAAGCATCAAATCGGCCTGGCAAAACCAGCCGAGGATGCCTACCGTGAGGCATTGCAAATAAGGACTCAAATGCTTATGAAGCCACAACAGGACCGGGCAATTAACAACTTCCTCGAAAAAGCAGCTCTAGATGGCGGTGACGACCTGATTGAGAGCAACAATTTTATTGTTGCTCAGGATTTTGTGCCCGACAATGGCTCGATAGTGCATCGTGGCGTGAACCCATCTCTCAATGCCGAGTGGGCGAAACGGGCGGTAGCGGATGCCCATGAGAAACTTGCCAGTTTTTACTCGGGCGAAGGTCAGAGCGAGGTGGCAATTACGGAGGCCAAAGAGGCGATCCGCAGACGATTGGAAGTCCTAAACAGGTCTGGCGACCGTGAAGCCTTTTTCAGGCTTGGCCGCGCCTGCAGCCTTTTGGAACGAATATTCGGCCAGCGAAAAGGCCCTCCAGGCACCCGGATCGCCCTGGGGGACCTTCCAAATGCAGTTGGTGCAATGGAAGAATACGTTCGCTCCAATCCGAGCCACGAACTTGCCGCCACGCTTAATGACGTAAAAAAGGCGCTACCTCTGCAGCGCTAGCGCACATCAAGGTCAAAAGGCGCAAGAATCTCTGATTCGTCCTTCGCTACGATAATGCAGCAAATACCTAAGTATTTTCTAAATCCGTTAAGTCTTCAACCTGAGCCATAGCCGCCAAGGCACGCGTGTATCTCCGTAGCGAGTTCTGCACTTTCAGTAATTCGTCTCGGAATTGTGAACGCTTTTGGCCATCATAAAATCCCTTTTCGAGAGCGATCTTGTGCCATTTCGTGGTGAAAGGCCGAATTAGCTGATTGAGAACAGGTATTGCTAGCTTGGAAAACTCGGTTGCACCGGAGCCATGCTTACGCATGATCTCTCGGGTTAAAGGAAAAAGCTCGTGCACGCTATCGAGCGCAGCTTGCTCATCGCCTTCCTCGGGAGCCAGGTATTGAGTGGTGACGCGCGTCAGAAGCTCGACGTATAGCTCCCACGCCGCGTTCCGGTCCGGATCAGCGGGGGTGAATTCTCCTTCGAGAAAACCGAGCTTAATCTTGAGGTTTGAGAGCCCCCATTCCTCGAGAAAGTCGCGCCATTTCATTCGGATCCCCTCGCTGCACGAAGCTGTCGGCCAACTTTTACCATGAGCGCTGGGTTGAGTCCGATTTGTTTAACCCGCAGCGCGGGATTAACCTCGTCACCGCGAGCACCCAAGTCGCGGACAAAACGTGTAGGTTAGGGTACGCTTTTGCCCCCGGCGGCCCGAAGGGCCGTCCTTGACTTCGCATCGAGCCCGCGCACAATCGCCTGCATGCAATCAATGAAAGGCTGTCGCCGAGCGCGGCGGGGCGATGGCGCGAAGAAATTCTGAGACGCCCTGGATGGCTTCGCTCGCAATCACGCTGTTCTGACGGACCCGCGCTTCCGCGCCGCGCAATTTGGAGATGAGACTCATGCCCCGCCGCCTGCGCGCCGCTCTCTACAGTATTGAACGCGCGCTCGTCGGCGTCGTCATGAAGCTTCTGGCCTGGGCGCTGGAGCGTATGGCGCTGCGGGGCGGGTGAGGCCACTTTAGCCGAGCACTGAGTTGACGCCCCGTCATGCCCGCGCTTGTCGCGGGCATCCACGCCGTGACCCCTCTTCGGGCGCTCTGCGCGGCGGCTTGCCGTCTATGGCCGGCACGAGGCCGGCCATGACGCTGCTAGGGTCCGGTCCTCGGCCTCACCGCCGCCGAAACATGTCGACGAGCAGGCCCAGCGTGAGGATCCCCCCGACCGTCGCGAAGGCGATCGGCGTCCAGCGGTCCGGGGAGCTGTGCGTGAAGCCCGCGGAGAACAGCGCCGCGGTCGCGATGAGCCCGATGGTGAGCTGGCGGCCGGTGCGGCGCAAGCCGTCCTCGAGCGAATGGGCCAAAAACTTCACCTCGAGATTTTGCCCGGGCTTCGCGCCGATGAGCTTCTCGACCGTCTCGAAGAAACGGGTGAAGCGAACCGCCAGCTTCTGCCCCTCGTAGAGCATCGTCTTGGCGTTGAACTTCTCGCGCGCGGCCTTCAGCATGGCGCGCTGCAGGAACTTCCCCGCGACGTCGAAGGGATCGATCGTCGGATCGAGCTGGGCGGTGGCGAGCTGCACCTGCGCCAGCGCCTTGCCGACGAGCGTGAGCGAGGCCGGCAGCGGCACGCCATGGCTCAGCGCGATGGCGCTCATCTCCTGCATGATCGGGCCGATCTGCATCTCGGCGAGGCCGGCCTTGCGATATTTCGCCATGAGCGCGCCGATCTCGGCTTGATAGCGCTGCGGCTCCAGGCGCGAGGAATCGAAATCCCCCGACAGCATGAAGGTCACATCGGTCAGGAACTGCGCATCCTCCTGCCAGAAGGCCATGAGCAGCAGCATGAGCTGCTCGCGCAGATCGCCGTCGAGCACGCCGACCATGCCGAGATCGAGGAAATAGATGCGGTCCTTCCACCACATCAGATTGCCGGGATGCGGATCGGCGTGGAAGAAGCCGTCGACGGCGATCTGCTTGTAGAAGCTCTCTAACAGCTGCCGCGCGGCGGCGGCGCGCTCGGGGCCTTCCGGCGCGTCGTTGACCGGCACGCCCGGCACCTCCTCCATGACGAGGAGGCGCGGCGTCGAAAGATCCTTGAAGACGGCGGGAACGCCGAGATGGTCATAGGTGGCGACGACCTCGGCCATGCGCTCGAGATTGGCGGCTTCTTGCGAAAAATCGAGCTCGCGCTGCAGCGACTGCGAGAGCTGGCCAAACACGCTCTTGATGTCGATGACCTTCTGAAGCGCCGGGCGCGCGGCGGCTTCCGTCACGAAGGCCTCGAAGAGCGCGAGATCCTGCTCGATCTCGCCGCGCGCGTTCGGCCGCTGCACCTTGACGACGACGCGCTCGCCGCCAACGAGCGTCGCGCGATGCACTTGGCCGATGGTGCCCGCCGCCAGAGCCTGCGGCTCGATGGCGTGGAAGACGTCTTCCCAGGGAACGCCGAGCTCCTTCTCCATGACCGAGACCACCTCGGCCTCGCTCATCGGCGGCACTTTGTTCTGCAGCGAGGCGAGCTCCGAGATGAACTCCGGCGGCAGGAGATCGGGGCGCGTCGAGAGGATCTGCCCGAGCTTGGAGAACGTGGGCCCGAGCTCCTCGAGCGCGGCGCGCAAGCGCTTTGCCTGCCGCTGCCGGCCGGTGGCGCCGTCCGGGTCGGGCTTGTTGAAGAGCTCCTTCAATCCATGCTTGGCGGCGACAGCGGCGATGCGCGCCCCGCGCGCCGCAAGCTGCGGATGGGGCGCCTCCTCTTCTTCCACGGCGCGGGCGGCGAGCCGCGGCGCGGCGTCCTCGCGCGCCGTGTTCACGATGATCACCGTGCAGCGCGCATTGTGGCTGATTCGATTGGGCACGTTGCCGAGCAGGAACTCCTTGCGACCGGACATGCCGAGATTGCCGACGACGAGCACGTCGACGGCCTCCTGCTCAGAAGCCGAGACGATGGCGTGCGCGGGGTCCGGGTCGATGAAGACCAGCGCGCGGCCGCGGGAGCCAGCGAGGCTCTGCGCATAGGCGGGAAGCTCGACGCGGGCGGCGTCGGCGCGCGCGTGGTCGGCGGCGCTCGCCGCGGGGGCGCTCGCGTCCTGCGGGACGATGACCTGCACGACGAAAAGCTCGGCGCCGTAGAGCTCGGCGAAAAGGGCCGCCCAGCGAGCGGCGCGATCGGATGTCTGCGACCGATCCACGCCAATCATCACACGGCGCACGGGCGCATCGCCAATGAGCGACGGCGCCGCCGAGCCGATTCGGGCCTCCTGGGAGAGGCCCGCATTCAAAGTATCCATCCCAAGATCTCTCGCGATTATCGGGAGCTGACCGCCCCGGGGCGGGCGAAACGCGCGCCTTAGACGCGCATCGGGCGCCGAAAGCCCGATTCGCGACCAAGCCCTTCAAGGCGGCTCAACAAACGGGCAGCCGCCGAGAGACTTTGCCCGCAATCGCAGCGCGGCACAAGGCGTGACGCGGGCGGCGACTTCTTGCAAAAGTCGTCTCTAGCCCTTTCCGCGCAGAGCGGGCCGGCATAAAGGAGCCTTGCCGAACGCGCCCCGAGTCCAGCATGACCCTGCCCCGACAGCTTTCGACCTATGCGCTCGTTGGCGTGGTCGCTTCGCTCGCGCATTATGCGGTGCTCATCGCGCTCGTGGAGCTCGGCGCCATGCCGCCCGTGCCGGCGGCCCTCGCCGGCTATGTGGTGGGCGGGGTCGTCTCCTATCGTTTGAACCGCCGCCACACCTTCGCGAGCGACCGGCCGCACCGGGAAGCGGCCTGGCGCTTCGCTCTGGTCGCGCTTTTGGGATTCGGGCTCACCTACGTGTTCATGCGTCTTTTCGTCGAGCGGCTGGGGGCGCCCTATCTGCCGGCGCAGGTCCTGACGACGATCCTCATCATGTTCGTCACCTTCGCGATCAACCGGATTTGGACATTCGCCCATAGGCCGATCGACCCCTGAAGTCCTGGGCGAGCCGCCCACTTGCGACTTGCCGATGGGCCCAAATGTGACTAGTGCTCTGCTCCACTTCAAAGCCCCTCCCCGCTTCAAGCCCTCCCAAGAGCGGGTTCAAGGAAGGGGGCTCCCGCGTCCAGCGCGGCCGACAGAGCAATGAGAGGTCTATAGAGATGCGCGATCCGATCGAAGTCTACAACCAATATCTCATCCCGCAGGTGATCGAGAACACGTCGCGGGGCGAACGCGGCTTTGACATCTATTCGCGCCTCCTGCGTGAACGCATCATCTTTCTGACGGGTCCGGTCGAGGACCACATGGCCTCGGTCATCACGGCGCAACTTCTGTTTCTCGAGTCCGAGAACCCGAAGAAAGAGATTTTTCTCTACATCAACTCGCCTGGCGGCGTCGTGACCTCGGGTCTTGCGATCTACGATACGATGCAGTTCATCAAGCCCAAGGTCTCCACGCTCTGCGTCGGCCAGGCGGCGTCCATGGGCTCGCTGCTGCTCTGCGCCGGCGAGGCGGGGATGCGCTATGCGCTGCCGAACGCCCGCGTGATGCTGCATCAGCCTTCGGGCGGCTTCCAGGGCCAGGCTTCCGACATTCAGCGCCACGCCGAGGACATATTGAAGGTGAAGCGGCGCCTCAACGAAATCTACGTGCGGCACACGGGCAGAGACTATGAGCTGATCGAGAGGACTCTCGATCGCGATCACTTCATGTCGGCGGAAGAGTCAAAAGAATTCGGGATCGTCGACCATGTTCAGGCGAAGCGGCCCGACGAGGAAATCGAAGCCAAGGGCTGAGGGTTGAGCACGCATGTTTCGTAAAATTCTGATCGCCAATCGCGGCGAGATCGCTTGCCGCGTCATCAAGACCGCACGCAAGATGGGCATTGCCACTGTCGCAGTCTATTCGGACGCCGACGAGGATGCGCTGCATGTCGAGATGGCCGACGAGAAGGTCCATCTCGGCCCGCCGCCGGCGGCGCAGTCCTACCTCTTGATCGACAAGATCATCGAGGCCTGCAAGCTCACCGGCGCCGAGGCGGTCCATCCGGGTTACGGCTTTCTCTCCGAGCGCGCCGCCTTCGCCAAGGCGCTCGCGGACGAGAAGATCGTCTTCATCGGTCCCAATCCGCGCGCCATCGAGGCGATGGGCGACAAGATCGAGTCGAAGAAATTCGCGGCGAAAGCCAAGGTCAATGTCGTTCCTGGATATCTCGGCGTCATCAAGGACGGCGAAGAGGCGGTCAAGATCGCCGATGAGATCGGCTACCCCGTGATGCTGAAGGCCTCGGCCGGCGGCGGCGGCAAAGGCATGCGCATCGCCTATAAGGCCGACGAGGTCGTCGAGGGCTTTACCCGCGCGCGTTCCGAGGCGGCGTCATCCTTCGGCGACGATCGCGTCTTCATCGAGAAGTTCATCGTCAATCCCCGCCACATCGAAATCCAGGTGCTCGGCGACAAGCACGGCAACGTCATCCATCTCAACGAGCGCGAATGCTCGATTCAACGGCGCAATCAGAAGGTCGTCGAGGAAGCGCCCTCGCCCCTTCTCGACGAAAAGACCCGCGCGGAGATGGGCGCTCAGGCCGTCGCGCTGTCCAAGGCCGTGGATTACGATTCCGCCGGCACGGTCGAGTTCGTCGCCGGTCAGGACAAGAGCTTCTACTTCCTCGAGATGAACACGCGTCTGCAGGTCGAGCATCCGGTGACAGAGCTCATCACCGGCATCGATCTCGTCGAGCAGATGATCCGCGTCGCGGCGGGCGAGCCGCTGGAAATTCGCCAGCAGGACGTGACGATCAAGGGCTGGGCGGTGGAGAGCCGCATCTACGCCGAGGATCCGACCCGCAATTTTCTCCCGTCGATCGGTCGGCTCGTCAAATATCGTCCGCCGCGCGAGGAAAGCGCCGAGGGCATCACCGTGCGCAACGACACGGGCGTCACCGAGGGCCGCGAGATCTCGATCCATTACGATCCGATGATCGCCAAGCTCGTGACGCATGGACCGACGCGTCTTGCCGCCATCGAGGCGCAAGCCGACGCGCTCGACCGCTTCTTCATCGACGGCATCCGCCACAACATTCCTTTCCTTTCCTCGCTCATGATCAAGGAGCGCTGGCGCTCCGGCGAGCTCTCGACGGGCTTCATCGCTGAGGAGTATCCGGGCGGATTCGTCCCCGAGGAGCCCAAGGGGGAACTCGCGCATCAGCTGGCGAGCGTCGCGACGCTGATGGACCACATCGGAAACATGCGCAAACGCCAGATCTCCGGCCAGCTTCAGCATGGGACGCCGGTCGAGTTCGAGCGCAACCGCGTCTGCCTTCTGGGGGAGCAGCGCTTCTTCGTCTCCGTCGAGACCGACGACGAGGATCTGCTGGTGCGCTTCACAGGCGAGGCGGGGCGGCAGCATCGCGTCTCATCGCGGTGGCGTCCCGGCGCACTGGTCTTCGAGGGCGAGGTCGACGGGAAAACCTTTTTCGTTCAGACGCGGCCGATTCTGAACGGCTATGAGCTCTCGCATCAGGGCTTCGGCGCCGCCGCGCGCGTTTACACGCTGCGCGAGGCGGAGCTCGCCGCGTTGATGCCGATAAAGAAGGACACGGGCGCCGCCAAATTCCTGCTTTGCCCAATGCCGGGTCTCGTCAAGACCATGGACGTGAAGGAAGGCCAGGAAGTGAAGGCGGGCGAAGCGCTTTGCATGGTCGAGGCGATGAAGATGGAGAACGTGCTGCGCGCCGAGCGCGACGCGACCGTCAAGAAGATTCTCGCCAAGCCCGGCGACAGCCTCGCCGTCGACGCGGTGATCCTCGAATTCGCGTGAAACGTCAGGCGAGGAGGCGGCGGCCCGTCGCCTTCAACCGCCGCATCAGGCCGTAGACCTCTTCCTCAATGAGCGGGAGCGCCTGGTCGGGCGTCATCGCGTCAACGTCGTCGACGCGCCAATATTCGATGCGCGACGCGTCAGCCGACTCCGCGAAAGCGGGGAAACGTTCGCCCATCAGGAGGAAATGCTCGGCGAATTTCAGCGCGACGACATGGTCCGCGGCTTCGAGATCGGCCAGCTGCAGCTGCAGCGGAAACCTGGCGTGATCGCGCTCGAACTTGACCCCGCGCTGCTGCAAGGCCCTCGCGGTCGCCACTGCGATCGGCCCCACATTGTTGTGTCCGCGGTCGACGGCGATGCCGCGCGAGGTCGCGGTCCAGCCGACGCAATCCCGAGGCGCGCGAAATTTAAAGAGCTCCCCCGCGAAGCGGCTGCGGTAATAGTTTCCGGTGCAGAGGAAGAGCACGGTTTTCATGTCGGTCCATTCTAAGCGTCCGAGCAGAAGCGGACGGCTTGCGCTCGCGACCGTCAGCAGGGCGCAAGGCATTTAACCCTTTCGTCTCCCCATTTGTAGAGCCCGTTCGGGGAGCGCGCGAAGTCGCCATGGCGCAGATACTCGTCGAGCGCCATCGTGACCCGATCCCATTCCGACGGCGTGGGCTTCTCCCAGATGCGCTGCGCGGTGCGCTCGCCATCCGCGATGGCCCAGATCGCCACGGCCACCGGAAGCGCGGTGTCCCGGTTTTGCGCCCATTCGCGCACGTCCTCGAGCTCCATGTCGTATGCGCAGGGAAAGTTGCGGTTCATGGATCGTCCCCCCGAATCGCTTCGATGCCGGCGGCATCTTTTTGAGCCTTCTGGATAACAGCGACGTGAACCCCGCCGCCCTATGCAGGGCATAGGCTCGACTTTCAGCTAGAGCGGTTTCCTCTCAAAGGGGGTCATATCCTGCGGCGGCGAAGAAGTTTGCGCATTCGCTTGGCGTGAAGGCTTGCAGCAGTTCGCCAATCCTGTTCCAGAGGCCGTCGACGGTTCGCTCGGCGGCCTTTCGCAACAGCGCCTTGAGCTTCGAGAAGGCCTTCTCGATTGGATTGAAGTCGGGACTGTAGGGTGGCAGATAGAGCAGGCTTGCGCCGGCCGCCTCGATCGCTTTGCGCACTTGCGCGCCCTTGTGGCTGCCGAGATTGTCCATCACGACAATGTCGCCCGACGCGAGCGTGGGGACGAGGACCTGATCGACATAGGCCTGGAACCAGACGCCGTTGATTGGCCCGTCGAGCACGAAAGGCGCGGTCAAGCCGCTCCGGCGCAGCCCGGCGACGAAGGTCGTGGTCTTCCAGTGACCGTGCGGGACGCTGGCGCGCAACCGCTCGCCTTTCGGAGCGCGCCCGTATTTTCGCGCCATGTTGGTCGAAGCCCAGGTCTCGTCGATGAACACGAGGCGCTCGGGATCGAGATCGAGCTGGCCCTCGAACCAGTCCTCGCGCCGCTTCAGAATGTCCGGCCGCTCTTGCTCGCTCGCATGGGCGGTCTTTTTTTCCATGTGATGTCGTGGCGGTCGAAGAAACGCCACAGCGCGCCAATGCTGAAGCGATGCCCGCGCTCGGCGAGCCGCGCCTGAAGCTCTTTGAGCGTGATGTCGCAGACTTCGTCGACCAGCGACAGGATCAGGCCCTTGTGCGCGTCGATGCGCGCCGACCAGCGGTCGCCGCCGCGTTTCCCCGCCGCTGGGCTGCCGGTCTCCTTGTCGCGCGCGCACCAGCGAATGGCGCTCGCCGCCGAAACCCCGAAGCGCTCCGCCGCCTGCCGACGGGACATGCCGCTGGAGACGGCGGCGACGACGCGTTCACGAAGATCAAGCGAAAGGGTCTTCTTCGACATGCCCGCCGGCCTCCTTCGCCAGCAGGCAGGGTGAATCAGACTTCAGCCGATTCGGGAATCCCCTTCAATTCACTCAGACAGGAAACCGCTCTAAAGGCGCGCCGGCGGCGGCACGAAAATCCATCTGTAATTGTATACAGAATCGACAATTACTGTTGTCATTGACGCTAGATATATAAACTAAAGCATTAAAAGTTTTGTTGCTCGCATTAACACTGAATATATACGTGACATTTTAAGACTGTATTAAATTAATACATATATACACGCTGTTTGGCTTCTCTGTTACGGGACCACATGGCGTTGCAACCCTTCCCCGTGCTCTGCTCGTTCTTGGCGGCGGTATTCTTCGAGCCGACGCGCGACGCCGGAGAATTTGCGGCGCTCGCGGCGCGGCGCGAGGAAAGATCCTTTGCGTGTTTTCTGAGAGACCGAGAGGGCGCGACCGCGCTCGAGTTCGGCCTTGTGCTAGGGCCGACCGTCCTGACGGCGACGGTGATTTTCCAAATCGCCTACTGTTATTTCGCCGAAGGCGTGCTGGACCGTGCGGCGTTTCTTGGCGCGCGCGCCGTTTTGACGGGAGCCGTGTCGCAACAGGGGCTGACCCAGGCGCAGTTCATCACACAATATATCTGCCCGGTACTTCCGAGCAATCTGAACTGCAACAACATTGTCGTCAATTTGTCGATTGCGCAACAGCCGCCCGCCGCAGCCTTGACCGGCGGGAAGATGAATGTGGTGCTGCCCTACCCGCCCTCGGCCTATGCGAAATACATCAATGCGTCCTCCAATTGGTTGATTCCGCCTTCCACCAACAATTCGAACAACGCGTTCTGCCCGGGCGCCGGCAACCAGTACATGGTTCTGCAGCTGCTCTATCCCATCAACATATTCATGAGCTTGTTCTCCACGGCGGCGAGCGTGTCGCAAGTCAACGGTCAGCCGGCCTATTGGCTGATGAAATCGGCGGCCTTCGAGAATGAGCCTTTCAACGGCGCCGTCGCCTATGCGGGGTGCTGAGATGCCGCTTCCGGTCCCGCTCCCTGCGCGCAAATTCCTCGAGGATCGACATGGCGTCGCGCTCGTCGAGTTCGCGACGCTGTTTCCGGTTCTCGTTCTCCTGCTCTTCGGCGCCTACGATCTCTCGCGCGGGGCGGACGCCGTCAGGGGGCTGACGCGCCTTTCGAACTCGATCGCGACGATGCTCGCGACGAACTCGACGGGCTATGTGAACTACACGAATCTGCATTACGCCTTCGACAGCGCCGCCATCATCTTTCCCGAGGTTCTGCACGACGCGTCCTCCAAGAACATCGCCTGGAGGAACGACATCAGCATCTCCATGGCGGGCGTGGGCTTCGTCCCGACGGTCGCCGGCTGCACGGTCGGCTGCACCTATGTTTCCCAGATCTTCTGGACCGGCGGCTCGATGAACCGGGCCTGCGGAACAAGCCCCGTCGCCGTCGCGGACAACGCCGCCGGTTCGAATCCGCTCGTCCTGCCCGACGATCTCTTCACGCCGATCGCCACTCCCGCGGGCGGCGCGGCGCCGAATTTCGTGATCGTCGTCGACGTCAAATACAGCTGGACGCCGCTGATCGGCCGGGCCTTCCTGCCGTCGATCTCCTTCCAGCGCTCGGCCTTTCTCGCGGCGCGCTACGCGCCGGGCGGCGTGGTCAAATACAACGCGATCCCCAACGACGACGGCTTCGGCAAGGAGTGCTCGGGCTTTTGAGCCTGCGCGCCAGAGGGAGGAACGGGGCATGTTCGATCGTTTGCAGGCTTCCTTGCGGCGCTACGCCGACGATCAACGCGGCGCGGTAGCCGTGCTCGTCGCATTGATGGCCATGCCGCTGTTTGGCGCGGTGGGTCTTGCGCTCGACTACAACATGGCGCTGACCGCCCGCGCCAAGCTCGATCAAGCGGCGGACGCCGCCGTCATCGCCGGAGTCACCACCGCGCAGAACTGTGTGCAGAGCTATACGGGAATTGGAAATCCCTACGCCGCCGCGATCGCCGCCGCGAAAACCCAGGCTCTGGCGCAATTCACCGCCAATGCAGGGCAAATGGCCGATTCGGCCGCGCTGGGAACGCCGACCTTCAATTTCGCAATCGCCAATGCGACGGTCACGGGGTCGGTCACCTATAATTATGCGAGCCCGACCTATTTTGCGAAGCTCTTCGGCTTCAACACGATGCCGGTCGGCAATACGGTCGCCTCCAGTCTGACGATGAAGGTCTACGCCAATATCTACGTCGTGCTCGATGTTTCTGAATCGATGGGCATCGGCGCGACGGCCGCCGATCAAACGGCGATATTCACCGCGACGACGCCGGTCAACGGCGGCTGCATCCTCGCCTGTCATCTGGACATATGAATACATTATATACTTCAGTAAGTTAGCGATCAGCGTTAGATCAAGGTGAGCATTGAGGTGAGCAGAACTACTCAGCGAGCCCCTTGGCCTGTGATCGCCTCGGCATTCTGCCACCATGTCGCACCGCATGTCGACCTCTCGGCGAGCTGTCGATCACGGCGCTTTGCGCTTGCGACTCGCATCTGCCGACACTTGAGCGAATCCACTTCGCCGACCATCGGCCGCGCCCCCGGCCAAGCGCGGGCACAGGCGAAGGAAAACCTGACGTGAGCGCGAAAAAACCGGCTCGCGGCGATCACTGTCGCGAACGCTTTTCGAGCATGAGCGGACTCACTCCCGGCAGCGCGGCGCGGGTGAAGATGACCCTAACCAGACAACTTTAGCATCCGTGCCCGGAGCCAGTCGATGACATCGCTTGCGTTTCGGTCCGGCGGAAAAACCGGGTAAAAGACGTGCTCGATCCGATGCTGCGAAATGATCATCGTCAGCCGCTTAAGCAAACGCATTCCTGCGGTCTCAAAAGTCGGCAATCGCAGCGCCTCGGTCAATTTGAAGTCACTGTCTGATAGCAACGCGAACGGAAGGTGCAGGCGCTCCGCGGCTTCCATCTGATATGCGGTCGTCTGGGTGGACAGGCCAAAGAGGTGAGCGACGGAGAGTTGGCGCAAGTCCTCGAAGTGATCGCGAAAGGCGCACGATTGCGGAGTGCATCCGCGGGCGCCAGGAATCATGTCCCATCCGTCAGGAAGCGGCGTGTCCGGTCTTCCTGTCATCGGATAGGCATAGACGACAACCATTCCATCGAGATGCGCCAAGTCGATCAGCTCACCACCGGTCGACCAGAGCTGGACGGAAGGTATGGATGAACCAACGATGTGCCGCGCGGCATCGTCGTCTGTGGGAGCCGGAATTTTCGACCAGTCGACTGACAAGAGGTTGGTCATAGGCCCTGCCTTTAGATGCGAAACTTTATTGTAGCGATGGCGCCTTGCGCCGTTTAGTGGCGCGCGGAACCCTGAAATCAGGAGGAGACTCGGGTTCTTCGCGCGGTCGAAGAGAGTTCTGGCAAGCGAACCTGCGGCATACGCGGGGCGGCCCCTTCATATCGGCGTGTGTGCGGGCGTAATCGGAAAAGTAAGGCGCAGAGACGCTCGGGGGGAACGTGCGGCCAATTCAATCGTTCCTGAAAGTTCCTCGGCGAGGTTGGTCGGCCCCCATCGGGTGGTCCAAGCGCAATGTTAGGGCGTAGTGACGATTTATCTATTTGAGCCAGATGGCGATAGCGGCGAGTTTGACGAAGCCCATGAAGTTGGCGAGCAATTTGTCGTATCGCGTGGCGACTTTGCGGAACTGTTTGAGCTTGTTGAAGAGGTGCTCGATGATCTTACCCTCTTTGTAGAGTTCGACGTCATAGTCTCGTTGGGTTTTGCGGTTTCGCTTCGGCGGGATCACGACCTTTTCACCGGTCTGCGCGATGGCTTCGCAAAGATGGTCGGCGTCATAACCCTTGTCGGCGATTGTTGCGTTCGCCTCGAAGCCGTCGACGAGATCATGGGCAAAGGCGATGTCGTTGCGCTGCCCGGGACTGGCGATGAGGCGGATGGGATTTCCCAAAGCGTCCCCCGCAGCATGGATTTTGGTGCTCAACCCGCCTCGAGACCGGCCCAGGCACTGGGCATTCGCCCCCCTTTTACCTGACGCGCGCCGGCCGCGTGCTGATGATCGAGCCGCATCCCGCAAGCATTCGGGATCGCGACGGCGGGGGGGGCCGCCGCTGCGCGCCTCCCGCGCTCTCTATCCTTGTATCGAGCGCGTCTTCGCCGAAAGCACCGATGATCACGAGAGGGTCCAAACTGCCACTAGCATCGTCGTCGAGATCGTGCGCAAAATCGCCGATCAACTCGGCTTCGTCGTGCTGCCGCGCGGGTGGGTGGTCGAAAGATTCTTTGCTTGGATCAATCGAAATCGGGGGCTGGCCAAGGACTTCGAGGCGCCGATCGACTCGGCCAGAGCCTTCCTCTGCGTAGCCTCCATTATGCTGCTCGTGCGACGCATCGCTCACGGAGCCGAATTATTAAACCGACTCTGAGACGGCTGTTGTAAACGTGCAACAGTCAAAATTTAATTACTGTGATAAATCTACAACACTCTGTAGGAATCGACAGAAAGGCGCGCCCAGAAAGGCAATAATGTCTTCCTATTTTTTACAACTCGTCGTTAGGTTCGAATTCAAGCGAGGGGCGAATGCGCGATTCGCTGGTGGCTAGGACAAGCTGTCCACTGAAGGAGAAAAGCATGAAAAAGCGAGCTTCCGCTTTCGCCTTGGCGATGGCGCTCTCGGCTGGTTCGGCTCTGGCCGCTGACCTGCCCTCTCATAAGGCCCCCGTCTACATCCCGCCGCCGCCGCCGTTGTGGACTGGCTTCTATGCTGGTCTAAACGCTGGCTACGGCTGGGGCGCGACGTCCAACGCCACAACAGCGGGCCTGCCCGTTTATGATAACGCAGTCTCGTGGGATGAGGATGACTCCGGCTCCAGTTTGGGCCTCGGTCTCGCCAACAGCGGCATCGCCAATGTAAACCAGAGCGGCTTCGTTGGCGGCGGCCAGATTGGTTATAATTATCAAGTTAACGAGAGCTTCGTCGCCGGCATTGAGACGGACATGCAGGGTTCCGCCATCCGCGGTCAAGGCTCGTCCCAGGGCGTTGGCGTCGACAATACCATTTACGCCGGCGCCCCTTACTTGCAGAGAACCACTCTCGGCGGAACTGAAGTTTCGGCCGGAGTTGATTGGTTCGGCACGCTGCGCGGCAGGCTCGGCTATCTCGTCACGCCAACGGTGCTGGTCTACGCAACCGGCGGTCTGATTTACGGCGGCGTCCATGCAAACGCGAATTCAGCGTTCACGAACGGCTACCAATACGTTTATACGGGGTGCGCCGCGGGCTGCGCATTCTCGAACAATTCGGGCGGTATCCCAGGTAACAGTTCGAGCACGAAAGCTGGATGGAACATCGGCGGCGGCGTTGAGTGGCTGTTTCTGCCGAATTGGAGCTTGAAGGCCGAGGCTTTCTACTACGATTTGGGTAGCCAAACCGTCAACAGCTTCGCGATTGCCGGGGATAACAACACTAGCCCGATCACCGCAGTTGCGACCGCTACTCGCGTGAAGTTCGATGGCGTAATTGCTCGCGTCGGCGTGAACTACCACTTCAACTGGGCGGCTCCTGTTCCAGTGCTCGCCAAATACTGATCTTCTGCGGAGTTGATGGCGCTGCCTCATGGCTGATCGAGGAGAAGCCCGACCCTTGCGGTTGGGTTTTTCTTTTGCCGACTCACGGCGTGATCCACCCCATTGAAGGGGTCCACCTTGAAGTATGTCTTCGGACAGGAACAGGGGGACCGTTACGCCGAGGAAGAGACCGACTCCCGAGGAGATCGTAAGGAAGTTGCGCCAGGTCGACGTGCTGGTCTCTCAAGGGAAAAGCGTCGCGGACGCCGTGCGCTCGATCGGAACGACCAACGTGCCCGAGCGCCGGATTTGCAAGGTGCTCGGGCAGCATCGCTCAACGCAGCGCCTTATTCCGACGGGCAAGAAGATGAAGAACGGCTCACAGCTGACATCATCGAACTCGCTCGTCAGTATGGTCGCTATTCGCTTAAAGAAGCGCGTGTCGTGATCGAAAGCTGGCGGCTTCATGCAACACCGAGCGTCCGCATGGATCATTGAGCTACAAGCCTCCTGCACCGGAGGTCTTCATACCTGTCTTTGCCTCGCGGGCGGCTGCGCAACACCAACCGGCTGTGCCGCCCGCGCTCGCGCAAAGGCCCACAATGCAATGACATACCAACTGGACCCGTCACTGGGGGCCGATCAGGTCACGTCGCGACCCCAATGGTTTCAGTCGTCACGGCCCAATCCCCGCGGTTACTTGCCGAAGGGACAGTAAGGCAGCTTCTGGTACGAGCACGTTCCCCCGCCGCTCTGGCTATCGGGCAGAGTCGCCGTGTTGGCGAATTTCGTCGACCAATCGGGGCGCCCCCAAGCGGCGCAAGCTGTGTGCCGCCGAACTCGGGAAACGGTTGCGGGGCCGGTCGGTAGTTGGCCTGGTTCGCCAATCCATCGGCCATGAAATCGTCCGGCAGCGTGATACTGAATCCGTAGCAGCCGCCGCTGACCAAGACGTTGTTTTTGAAGGTGGCCTTAGGACAGTCGAGATCCTTCATCGCCCAATTTTCGCAGATGTAGCCGGCCTCGGCCGTCATGTTGGGGTTGGCCAATGCGATCGGGTCCGTGCTCTTGAGGTTGCCGATGCACTTGGACGCCGACGCCGAGCCGCTGGTATCGCAAGTCTTGCCGTCCGTCGACGCGCAGCAGAATTCTCGCGGCTGGCAAAGCCCTTGCGCCGGCGAGGGTTGAAGATCGGTCGCAGAAGATAAATCGATATTTACCGTCATGATCCCGTTGGGGTCTATCGACACGAGTTTGGCCCATGTGCCGGACTGGTCCTTAAATACTAACGGGAAGCTTTCGATCCCCACCCGCGTTGGCGAGAACTTGGCTTTGTTGTTGCCGACATAGATTTGGTACGTCTGCTTCGTCGTATTCTTCGCGTAAACGAGGAAGACTGTGTATTGATTATTTGGCAGGAATTGATTGACAAAAGTAAACTGAGCGTTCTCAGCTGTTTGCATTTTCGCCGAGATCGATGTGTCGAGATAATAGAGGCCGTTGTTGACCGTCATGGTCTGCCGCTGCACGGAGGCCGTGCCCGCCATACGCATGAAGGGCCAACGGCATTGCGGCTTCGTCAAGCCCGAGCTCGAGCTGCAGCCGTTGTTGAACCAGTTGTTCCATTCCCGCGTGGCGCCCGCTCCCGTCATGCCCGTCAGATATTGCCTGTAAAGCGGGACGCCGTAGCAGCTCGGAGTTGAGCAATCATTCGACCAAGTTGTGTCGCCGGCGCTTTGTGAACTACCTCTTGGCCAAAGGACCGTCGAGACATAGTCATAGGGGCTGGTCTTCACCGTCTGCGGCGGCGATTTTGGGTCCGTCGTCGGAGGACATGTCGCGCTCTGAGGCAGCGAATTTTTACCCGGAGCAGAGGCGCATTCCGCGGTTTCGACCGGCGCGTTGAAAAAAATGTCCTCATTGACCGAGATAGTCTGAGTAATCCGCGGATTCCCAGTAACAGAATTTACGAGCCCCGTCAGCGAGCCGTCGTCATCATTGAGCTCGGTCTGTCGGTCGATTGAGGTAAAGTTGGTGAAGAAGCTCCCTGCACTACCCGTTAGGATGCAATATTGCTGGTTGGCCCGGTTTTGGTCAGTAGTGTAAGTGCCGCCCTGCCCGAAATCTTGACTCCCCGTCACGCCGGGAGGCGCCTGGAACAGCGGTTGGATCACGTAGTGGCGGATGTCGACATTGTCGAACTGCAGGTTAGTGGAATGAAACGCCGGCGGATAATAGAAGCCGTTGGGACTTTTCCAGCCGATCGCCGCGTTCGGCACATAGCAGGGGCCCCGAGTTATGGGGTCCGTCGGCAAGAGGGGAGACGACCTCAAGAGAAGGGAGGAAGCGCCCGTGCCGTACATGCAGTCCGTATTCCATGCAGGTTTATCCAGTCTATTGAGGCTACAGGGAGACGTGTTAATGTCCAAGTAAGCATTCGAGTCTTCAAAGGTAGGGCCATCATAGAAATTGTTTATGCGCTGGTTCCCGAAGAACGAGCCCGTCGGATAGGTGACGCCTTGCGCAGAGTTGAGGCAGTATGCCGTAGGGTCGGTCGACTGATCGCATTTATTATGAATGTTATCTGCGTTATAGCTATCCGTGTTGAAGGGGCCGATGTCGCTGGCGAAATAATATGTCTTCATGTCCTTGCGGCTGTGGCCGACGAAGATGCTGCTATCGGACAACCCCCAATAGCCGTCAATGACGGACGAGTGGGTGTAATCGCCGCCCGTGATGAGGCTCAGCCCGCCGTTCTGGACGTCGGTGAGGACGCTGCTGACCAGGAGGGACCATTGCGGACGCAGCCAGATCGCGGAGAAATTCCCCTCGGCCCAATGGAAGGAGGAGGTGAAATGGTCGAGCACGACCGCCCCGCAATGATCGAGAATCGAGTCGGCGCCATAACCAGGTGTCCCGCACGCGGGCGGGTTGCCGCTGGTGGCGCAATTATTAGGCCCAGTTGAATCGCAATAGGTCACACGACGCGCACCGTTGACCAAAGCGCCAGCGATGAGAGGATAGTAGGTGAAGTCAGGACCCGTCGTCGTCCCGGTCGGCTTTGGCGCGACGCTCCAGGGGGCTTGCATGATAGCTTGGGTTGCGCTGGGGGGAACCGGGTCGGCGGGGGGCCCGGCAGGGTTGGCCTCGAAAACGCCCAGGTCATGACAATTCGTCGCATCCTTCGCATCTTGGAAGGAGTGCATCGACGACGTCGCATAGTTCATAAAGAAGCTCTTCAGCGGCGTCGTGCCGGCATAGGCTCCGCTCGTAAACCCCGCCAGACCTTGCAGGGAGGAGTAGCCGGACCATTGCATCGTCAAGGAGCCAACATCGGACAGGACGCCATTCGGCGCGTTTGCCGCCGGCGTGAGCCAATAGCCGGCGCCGCAAGTCGTAGCCCCCGCCGCCATATTGCCGATGAAATCGTTCCAGCCGTTGGTGATCCAGAAGACCGTCGGAAAATCAATGTCGGACCTGTAGGGCATGGCCGGCCCATTGGTGTCGTCCCGCACGTTTGACGCCAAAATGCCGGGAATCTTGCGCGGGTTCTGAGGATTTTTTACGGCGCCGCGTGACAGGATCCCGATATTGGAGAAGAAGTTGTTATCGGTCTCGGGCCCGGCTTCGAGGTAATAGCCGTGGCCGATCGACATATAACCGACATTTCGCGCAAGCGTGACGCCGAGCGTTGCGTGGATCACATACCAGCGAGTCATCGACTCATTGACCGACGAATTGACGATATAGGTGTTGGCGGGCGTCTTCCGCGCCATGTGGAAGTGGACGGGGTAATGGCCGATAAGGCCGCCCTGCCCCATCTGCTTGAACTCGACCCCCGAGATCTGGACCGCCTGGAAGCCCTGGCGGATGATCATATGCCCCCCGTAGCTGTAGTAACAGGGACCCGGATCCGCGGTGGTCAGGCACGGCGCTGGGGTGCTGGCGACGGGGAACGTGCTGCCCGCGGTGTCGCCCGCCGAAACGATCTTTATGCTGCGCGACAGCAGCGTCACCGCGGCGCGCGTCTCGGCGCCAGAGGCAGCCAGCGTTGGGTCGATACTGCTTAGAATGCGCCGCTGCAGTCTTCCTCCCCCCGCGGGGTCACAAGTGCCGTCCGTATTGACTTTTGCACACCACGGCTGGTTGCCATCGACGGTGGACTGACCGCCATAGCGCACGCCGTTGTGCGGCCACTGGATCGTTGTGACCGAGCCGGGGTTCTGCGGCGAGCCCGAGAAAGGTATCTGCGCGCCCGTCGTATAGCCGGTGGCGATCTCCAGCTGTTCCGAATGGCCGGGCAGATAATCCGTCGTCGTCACCACGATCTCGTCGCCAGCCGTCCACCGACCGCTGGGGTCGTGTTCCAGCGTGAGACTCGTGGCCCCCGTCTGCAGGGAGCTACCGTCCTTGAGCCTAATCCAGCTGTTCCCGGAGTTGGCGGCGTTGCTCCCGAAGGCGGGGTTGGAGGCGCCCGGCGTTAAGCCAGCGCTTCCAGGCGCCAAATTGGGGTCGTCGGTCGTGCCCTTGTAGCCGGCAAGCTGCAATGTGCCGCCGTAAGAGACGGCGAGCACCTTATTCCCGAAATAGCCGACCTGCCCTCCCCCGCTGCAGCTTCCGTTGCCAGGCTGATAGGTCGATCCGTCGGAGCAGGCGGCGTCGCCGTATAGCGGCCCGTATTGATAAAAATTGTCAGAATAGCCGCCCGGCAATGCAATAGATTGGCCATTTACGGGCGCACCTCCTGTTGTGGGGAGGCCGCATGGACCGTTTGCCGAGCCGATCGGGGTTTTGCAGAGAGCGCCTTGGTTTTGCGTGTCGAATTTTTGATTCGCTTCGTTCCACTTGCTCGCGTTGGCGCCCCAGAGATGAAGGGTCAGAATGGAGCCGTTGGAGCCGAAACGCCCATGGGGCGCAGAGGTAGTTATTGGCGCCTTGGAATTCTGGGCAAGCAGCGCGCCCTTGTTTTCGATGATGATGGAACTGGCCCAAAAGTCGATAGGGCCGGGGCCATCGCCTTCATCGAAAATCAATTGTCCGCCCGAGATGATGTTGACTGCTCCATAGATATATGTTCCGGGCTTGACCCTGCACGCGGTGCTTACCACGAGGGGGGCCCCCGCCGCAGTCGGCTGACCGAGAAACCCCGCGGTGCAATCCGCGCTCGCCGTGGTCGCCCCGAAGAGCAGGGCGCCGCAGAGGACGCCAAAGCCGAGAATGACCCTGCTGGCGATGCCCGCCGGCTTGCGCTGAGCCGCGC
This sequence comes from uncultured Alphaproteobacteria bacterium, assembly GCA_963798515.1. GTDB lineage: Bacteria > Pseudomonadota > Alphaproteobacteria > Rhizobiales > Beijerinckiaceae > Methylocystis. Next base: position 230,764 of record CAWCTS010000009.1, on the reverse strand, counting down.
CAAAACCCAAAATATCCATGTCTTGGATCCCCCAACCAAAAAATGGCTACCCGGCCCCGCACGCCCGGACTCGCTTTAGCTAAAAGGTAAACACATTCCCGCCACAAAAAAAGCGCTTTTTCTTGAGATTCGGGCTTTTTTGTGGCGTCGTTGGATCCGCTGCTTCAAAGCGAACCCAGTCGAGGTCGCTTCGCGCGGCGTTCGATGAGTCGCTATTCCCGTGGACCGACGCAGCGAACAACCACGATGCTTCCTCCAAAGAACGGCGCCACGCTTGCGCGGTCAAAAGCGCGGATCGTCAAACGCAACAGCGGTTTCGCCCTTGTCACGGTCATTTGGGGTTTGAGTATCATCACTTTGCTGATCTTGTCTTTCGTGACGACGAGCAGCCTGCGTTTGAAAACGGCTTTCAACATCGCCGGCGCCGCCCAAGCGGGCGCCTTCGCCGATGCAGCGATCAACATGGCGATTCTGTCGCTAATGTCCGAGCAGAATCAGCACGCAGCGGATGTCGTCCATGATGGGAAGCCATTTTTTTGCTCGATGGAGGGCGTCGCGGTTGCTCTTTCGATCGAAGACGAGAGCGGCAAGATCGATCTCAACGCCGCGTCCCCACAGATTTTGAATGCGCTGTTTTCAGGTTTGGGGCTGGGAACGAGCGCAGCGAGCTCATTGGCGAACGCCATCGTCGATTTTCGCTCGCCACCGGCCGACGGCGCAGTCGACGATGCAGGGGATTCGAGCTATGGCGGCAGGCCATTTCGCGCCAAGCACGCGCCCTTCGCCACGACCTTGGAACTTGATCAGGTCGCGGGCGTCGATCCAACGCTCTTCTCCACAATCAAGCGCGTCGTGACCGTTTATTCCTCTCGACCGGGCGTCAATGCGAGAGCGGCGCCTCCGGCGCTCTTTGCTGCGCTTGCAGGGTTTCCGGCAGAAAACGTTCGCGACCTCCAGAAAAATCCTTTTCCAAATAATCTCGACCGAAACGACGGACGCTTTCCGCAGACCTTCAAATCAGCGCTGCAAGGCGGTGGCAACCCTTTATATCTCGTGCACGTGGATGTGCTCGCTGCGAGCGGACAGACTAGCGCCAAAGAGGCGATCGTGGATTTCAAGCTCGGAGCTCAGGAACCCTTCGCTCTGCATGAACTGCGGACGGGCGCTTTACTCTATCTCAACGCATTGCGCGCCGCCGCCAGTAGCGGCAAGGGGGCTCTGCCAATCTGCAAGCCCTAGCAGACTATTGAAAAAGTGCTTTGTTCACGGGACGCCACTGAATCGATGCGGGAACGCATCCGAATCAGAGCGCGAACCTCGTTCACTCTTTCAACAGGTTGTCAGATGTCTCCTTGTGGCGCTCAGCTGCCGCCTGAGGATGCGTTTGTCTCGGCGGGAATTTGGGGTTTAGCGGACGTATTCGAGCGAAGCGCTCGCGATGCAATTAGAGGAAGGCCGACAACAAAGGCCACTGCTCGATGTGCCGCTGAACGATCGCCTTCAGGCTCTCGATGGAAGCATCGAAATAGGCCGGCTTCAAATCGCCGCGCACCATCTCGTAGCGCAGAAACACGCAGAAGGTAGCGAGAACATCGGTCAGGCAGTAGTCGGCCACTTCACTCAGCCGACCTCCCGCCACGTATGACTCGACTTGGCTGCCGTCGACGCCACCGATCTTCACCGGAATTTTCGCCAACGCCGCCATTTCGGCGAGGCTGGGTTTGGTCGAGCCGCCGTAGCCGGATAGCACGTCGCAAAGATCGATGTGGTCCGATCCGAACCGATGCCAATAGTTGCGATGGCCGCCGGCATGCAACCCCGGCAGTGGAACGCCGTGGGCGAAGGCTCGATAACGCAGCAGCGGCAGATCGAAGCCGTTGCCCCCGAAGGTCACCAACACCGGACCTGTGCCGCGGCTATCCACCGGCAAGCTTTTGACGAAGCCGAGCAGCAGTTCCGCCTCGGTCTTCTCGCCGACCGAGCGGCTGCCGATCTGGGTCACCGTCCAGGGACCGCCGCCATCCTCCCGCTTGGCGTAGAGGGCGGCGATGGCGACGATCCGATAGATCGGCGCCTTGAGGAAGGCCGTCGCCGGATCCTCGCCATTGCGCGCATAGCGTTCCCCCAACATCCGTCTGATCTCGGCGTCAGGCGCGTCGTCAGGCTGCACGAGCAGGCGGCGCGCCATCTCGAAGTCGGGAACGGCCTCAATATCGAAGACGACGAGCGCGGTCATGGAGCAATCCGATGCGAATAGGCGCCCTGTCGGGGCGGCGCTCAAGACGAGATCGGCGCCCAAGGGGATGAGCAACAACCGAGCACTGACACTATCATCGTCCATCCTGGCGGTCAGCTCCGGTCCCAGAAGTTCGGGAGACTGGAGTTCCGAAGATAGGTTGGGTCGATACAACCATCTATGCGGTTCGGCGGGAATATCAGCTCATGGCCCACTACTGCCGAGCTGAGCGTCGGAACGCGTTCGTTTTCCGAGGAGCCACGGCTTCTGCCTGCCAAGTTATGGGTGTGAGCGACCCCCACTGCAGATAGCTGTCGTTCGCAATACATAATGGCCATGGCCGCAAAGTATCGGCTCTGAGCTTTTTCGGCTGTGAGCTGTGGGAGAATCGCTATGGACGAGAGCAGCTTCAACATGGCCGTGCGCAAATTTCTAAAGGAAGTGGGCGTTACGTCGCAACGGGAAATCGAGCGTGTCGTGCGCCAGGGTGAGGTCAAGGGCAAAAAACTCAAGTTGCGCATGACACTCACGTCCGAGAACGCGCCCGCACTCAGTCACGTCGTCGAAGCAATCATCGACCTCGACTGAGCGGGACCGTCACCTCTGTGATGAGTCAACGCCTGAAGAAAAATCTTCATGTAGATCGGCGCGACGATCGCTAAGCAAAGAGTCGCCTCTGCCTCGGCCGCAAGGCGGGGATGAAAGCGTTCGCGCGCAAGAAGACCCGCGCGCCAGAGGGCGGCTGCAAAGAACGCCGCAGAGTAGTCGAGCGCGATGCTCCCGCGCCCTGCTGCAAGAGGGAACGAAGATTCCTCGGGAGTCGGGCTCATCGCAGGACATCACCTAAATTTTCCTATCGCCTTGGCAGAGGCGATAGCTCTGAACGTGTGGAAGTTCGGGCTTGCCGTTGTCTCCTTGCAGTAGCGGACAAAATCGTCGGCGCTGACATCAATCAAGATGACCTCCCACCCGCTCCTTTGCCAATTCGTGATCTCCTTCGCCTGCAGAAAAAGCCATTTTTCGTACGAGTTGGCCGGGTAGTTGCCGACCGCGCGCCGTAAGACTTCGTGGTCTACCGCAGTAACGCGAGGAAGGTAGGTCGTCGGCATGTTGGCTTCTCCGACATTGAGAGCACGCGTGAAATGATCGCGGTGGGGTGTGAGGACAAGCGACGAAAACTGAACAATGCTGGAGGGCGCGAATTGGCGCGTCACTGACCCGCGAGAGATTTCGTGTCACGGCAGCAATGTGGGGACGAAGAGACTCGCTCATCGCAGGGCGCTAGCGGTGAAGATGACCCAAAACGGGCAGGCCCATTTGTTTCCCAGCATATCAGGCCGCCTCGCCTCTCGTTGCCGAAAAGGAAGCCGACTGCGCGTTCGGCCAACTATCTTTGAACCTCGGGTCCTCCGTGCCGGAAAGCAGTTCGCCTGGTTCAAGGAAATTGTAGATTTGCTCGAGAGTTTCTGGCCGGCCGAGAGCGGTGCGTTTCCAGATATGGTAGGGTCTGAGATTGGAAGGGTGATCGAGTCCAGCGGCAGCGACCACCTCGGCCAGCGCCAAAACGGTCGCCCGATGAAAAGATGCGACCCGGGCTGCCTTTTCCGCGACAATGAGCGCGCGTTGCCTGATGGGGTCCTGCGTCGCAACCCCTGTTGGACATTGGTCCGTGTGGCAGCGGAGCGACTGGATACAGCCGAGCGCGAACATGAAGCCGCGCGCCGAGTTGCACCAGTCAGCGCCCAGAGCCAAGGCCCTGGCCATCTCGAAGCCGGTAATAAGTTTTGCCGCTCGCGCCGAGCTTAATATGGTCGCGAATGTTGAGTCCGACGAGGGCATTGTGAACGAACATCAGCCCTTGCTGCAGCGGCATTCCGACGTGATCGAGGAATTCGAGCGGTCCCGCCCCTGTGCCGCCTTCGGCGCCGTCGATAACGATGAAATCAGGATAGATGCCGGTTTCCAGCATGGCCTTGCAAATGCCGAGAAACTCGCCCGGATGACCGACGCAGAGCTTGATTCCAACCGGTTTCCCGAGCGCGAGCCGACGCAGCCGTTCGATAAATTCCAACAGTCCGCGCGGCGACGAAAATTGCGAATGCCAAGCCGGTGATACGCAATCCCGGCCGATTGGCACGCCCCGGGCCACAGCGATCTCCGGTGACACTTTGGCTGCAGGAAGCACACCGCCATGGCCGGGTTTTGCACCCTGGCTGAGTTTGATCTCTATCATTTTGACCTGTGGCTCATTCGCTTGCTCTGCAAACCGCTCGGGTGAAAAGCTCCCGTTTGGATTACGGAAACCGAAATAGCCACTTCCGACCTGCAAGATGATGTCACCGCCGTGCTGCCGGTGGTAGCGGCTGAATCCACCCTCGCCGGTGTCGTGGGCGAAACCGCCTAGCTTTGCTCCCAAGTTGAGAGCGAGAATCGCCTTGAAGCCGAGCGCGCCGAAGCTCATGGCGGAGATGTTTAGAACCGAAATCGAATACGGTTGGAGACAGCCCGGCCCTCCAACGGTAATGCGGAACGGCTCGGCTGCAACAGGCTTTGGCGCGATGGAATGGCTAAGCCACTCAAACGACTCGGAATTGACGTCAAGCTCAGTTCCAAATGGAAACTTATCGACGGTGATCTTGGCCCGTTCATAGGCCAACGACCGGTCCCTGCGGTTAAAGGGCTGACCGTCAGTATCGCTCTCGGCAAAATACTGGCGGACCTCCGGCCGGATTTCTTCCAAGATGAAACGTATATGGCCGACAATTGGATAATTGCGGAGGAGGCTGTGCCGCGTTTGCAGAAGGTCATGCGTGCCCAGCAACGCGAGCATAGCGGCGAGACCACAAGGAAACCAATAGACGGGATCGTTGAATGAAAGAATTAGGAGCAGGATCGTGGCGAGGATTGCGCCGGCATAGGTCACGTAGCGCGGCGTGAAGGGTAGGAGCAGGTAACGCATGGAAGTGATGGTCTCCACGGACAGGATCGGCACCCAATGTCGATGCGATAAGCCGCTCAAGCAGCTTAAGCGGCGTGTTGTCCCTCGATAGTCGGGAAGCCCAGGGAGAGCAATGGATCAAGGCAGCGGTGATACGAGAGATTTTGTGTGAGACGCGTCCGATCCTCGGCGGGAGCACCTTGTGCTGAATCAAGTTGCCCTTGGAGAGAGTCCCCAAGTGATATTCTTCAGAATTTTACATGGCCGCTGTTGGCGCGAACCCGAAGCGCGAAAACGCGCCTGTTGCGGCGGCCTTTTGGGGAGGAGCGGACTCGCCTTCCACGGCGCGGGCCTCCTCCGTCTGGCCTTCCTCATCCCCGGCGGCTTGTGGACCAAGGCGCGCGGCTTGCTGGCGCGGTGATCGCCGGGAGCGCTGCAATCGCGGCGAGAGGAGGCCGCACAGTCGATTATTGGGCGGCGACAGCCGATGGTCCACCCCCTGACCCGGTGTTCGGCGTCAGCACCCCTGAGACAGATTGGCGGGGTTGAGGAAAGGAGGATTTCTGGCTCATCGTAACCGTCAAGGAGTGGAGATGAGCCAGAAATCCGATAGCCCCAAACCCTCATCCGAGCGGTTCGTGAAGGACATCCGCCGCGCGACCCGCCGGCAATATTCCGCCGAGGAGAAGATTCGCATCGTGCTCGACGGCCTGCGAGGCGAGCACAGCATCGCGGAACTTTGCCGACGCGAAGGGATCGCCGAGGGCCTGTATTATTCCTGGTCGAAGGAGTTCCTGGAGGCCGGCAAGCGGCGCCTGGCCGGCGACACGGCGCGGGCGGCGACGACCGGCGAGGTCAAGGATCTGCGTCGGCAGGCGCAAGAGCTGAAGGAAGTCGTCGCCGAGCAGGCGCTCGAATTGCGGCTGCTTAAAAAAAGCATGATCGCGGATGGGGGAGACGAGGAATGAGATATCCCGCCTCCGAGAAATTGGAAATCATTCGCCTCGTCGAACAGTCGCATCTGCCGGTCAAAAGGACGCTGGAAAAGCTCGGCGTGTCGCGGGCGGCGTTTTACAGATGGTGCGACCTCTTTCAGGCTGGCGGGCTTGAGGCGCTGGAAGATAAGCCGTCCCGGCCATCGCGCGTCTGGAACCGCATCCCTGACAAGGTGCGGGACGAGATTGTGCAGCTTGCGCTTGACGAACCGGAACTGTCGCCGCGTGAGCTGGCGGCGCGCTTTGTCGACACGAAGCGCTACTTCGTCTCGGAAGCCTCGGTCTACCGCCTGCTCAAGGCGCATGATCTGATCACAAGCCCGGCCTTCATCGTCGTCAAGGCGGCGGACGAGTTCAAGGACAAGACCACGGCGCCAAACCAGCTCTGGCAGACCGATTTCACCTATCTGAAGGTGATCGGCTGGGGCTGGTTTTATCTGAGCACAATCCTCGACGACTTCTCGCGCTACATCGTCGCCTGGAAGCTGTGCACGACGATGAAGGCCGAGGATGTCACGGAAACGCTGAACCTGGCGCTGCAAGCGTCGGGGCTGGATCAGGTCAACATCGCGCACCGGCCGCGGTTGCTGTCGGACAATGGTTCGTCCTACATCTCAAGCGACCTGGCGACATGGCTCGACGACCACAACATCAAGCATGTCCGCGGCGCGCCCTTGCATCCTCAGACGCAAGGCAAGATCGAGCGTTGGCATCAGACGCTCAAGAACCGCATTCTCCTCGAAAACTATTATCTTCCTGGCGAGCTCAAGGCGAAGATCGGCGCCTTTGTCGAGCACTACAATCATCGCCGCTATCATGAGAGCTTGGGCAATCTCACGCCCGCCGACGTCTACTTTGGGCGCGGAACGAAAATCCTGCGCGAACGGGAAAGGATCAAACGCTTCACAATCCAAAATCGACGCTTGCAACACCAACTGACTGCCGCATAAAATCAACCCGCGGATGAGCCGAACCCTCCTTTAAATCGCGCCGCCCAGTGTCTCAAATCATTCGACGACGGACAGTCACTACAAGCTGTGGATTGCCGATTTGGGCGATAGCGGCGTGCGTCGCCTCTGCATCCTTATCAACGTCGACAGGGACCGCTGTGCCGACGCGGCAATCCCACTCTTTTGAACGCCTGTTCTCCTTCGCCTCTGGGCTCTTCAACATCATGCCGACATAGACATTAGAGCCGCACTCGTTATTGACGCGAGTGGCGACCCTCACCGCCTCAGCGAGTCCGGCTTCGGTAATCGGAAACAGCTTCCCATGAACAATGTTGCCGTCGCCTTCGTCCCAAGCAATCTCGACCCGCACATGCGGATAGGTTTTGCGCGCCGGCTCGGCGAGAAAACGCAGGTGGGCGAGCATCGTCGCCTCGTCACAATCGCGCAGCAGATATCTCTGAAGCTCGGGTATCCGCTTCTTGAACCAGGATCGCTTTTCGTCGAAATCCAGTTCAACATCGTAATTGCAGACGGGGTTCACACCCGCCCGGCGCGCGTAGAAAGAGCGGCCGTCGAAGCTGAAATATGAATTATCCCAGTCGACCAACGCGCCGCCGCGCGTCAGCTCTTGCACCTCTGCTTCAGTGAAGCAGCTCTTGACCCAATCGGGAATGATAGTCTGTGAAGGAGAGCCGCGCATTTTTCCGTCTCCAAGATTGGAGATCGGCCAGAAAGCACTTGCCAAAGGTAACATGCGGGGTCTATATAGTCACTACGCCGCTTGCCACGGTGTTCAGTGCATCGCCGATCTAGTTCGAGGCCGCCCTTTGCCAGGGGCGGCCTCACCCATTTCTACTATCCACTCAAAGCAGGCCAGAACGCAAGATCAAACTAGGCTTTGACTTCGTTTTCGCGAGTATTGTCCGTCATTGTCTGCTGATGTGCGCCGATGTGTTTCTTGTGTTAATGCGACCGGCAAGGTCGTCGTGCGTCGTGCTATTTACGTCGTCACCCTGCTTGTCTTGCCAATAGCTCGGCGCGAGTTGCGGCATGACGCCGTTCCTTCTCTTCCTCCGGTAGAGCATCCCACGCCCTATTTTCGGCAATTTCTCGTTTACTGTGCTGGATGTAATCATCAAGGCTATTCCAAGTCACGCAACTTAGTGGCGCGACGACCTTGCCGTCTGGCTGAAGGATCGCCGCAGTCGCCACTTCTCTGCGCTCCAAACCAAGACAAATTGGCAACACTTCACTGCTGTCTATCCTCCACGCAATAATCCTGTGTAGCCTGTATTCCTCGCAAGGTTCATATTCCTCTGATTCTTCCTCAGTTTCTGTGTCATGAATTACTTCCACTTCAACTACATAATAGCCCGGCTCTGCTGGAAGTATTGCGCTATCCCAATCATCCGGGGAGCAATCTTCCGGCGCACAATGTTGGCCAAGTCGTCCACCTTTCTTGTCAAAAATAGTCCATTCATATCTGTTTTCGCTACTATTGCGCACCTCGCCAATAAGGTCGGTGTTCACATAGGAGCCATTGTGTAGTTTTATAAAGCGTATCATGTTTCACTCTCCTTTATTGCGTCGGAAGCTACCGGCGCTTGGTTATTCGGCCCGCATAGTCACGCCGATCCAGCCGGCTCATCGAGATCAAACGAATTGTCCATGCCCAGGCCCTCCTTGATGGTCGCTCTGAGGCGCTCCTTCAGGTCCGCCGACGCTGCGCAGCCGTGGCAAATGCCGCTGAGTATTTGGGTGCCGGGTTGCGTGGTCCCCGCGCCAAGAACGCGCACAAACATTGCGGGTGCGCCACTGATGAAGGCGTAGTTGCAAAGCAGGCAGAGCGGCTTCTCGTGCAGCGGCTTGGCCGCTTGCATCTTGCGCCAATCATTCATCGCGTTGACGAGCCGAATGGTGTCGTCGCTGGCTCTCGCCCAATTGTGCGGCAGCATTGCTTGCGCGATGTCCGAGGTTCTGAACACACGCGCCTCGACTATGTATTTTGCGTTGCGCGGGTTTTTTGGTTTTGCGTCCTCGGCAAAGCGAGCCTCCATCTTCTTGTGCTCGCTGCGGCGTCTGGCTTCGCCCATTGTCGTCACGCCCTTCCCTTGCGCACTGGCTTCATCACCTTGCGCACTTGCTTCGACAGCGCCTTGCGCTCAGCGACTTTCTTGGCGCGTGTTCGCACTGCCTTGGCGCGGGCCTGAGGGGTCGCCGCCGCCTCTCGCGCCTTGGCGATTATCTCGCAGGTGCCCAAGCGGTTGGGGGGAGCCTCGATGGCGCGCCGCTTCATCTCCGCTTCCGCCGCTTCCACGGCTGCAAGAGTCCAAGCCGGCTCGCGGCCCAGAAAAATCTCGGGTTGCGGCAGCAATCCCTCGTCGCGGCGGCGATCAACGGTTCGGGTTGAGAGGCCCCACCGTGCAGCGAGGGATGTCTTCTTGAAGATCGTTTGTTCGGTCACGGCGTGCTCCGTCCATCGTTGTCCCGAGAGGAGATAAAGCCGCTGCTGGAATTTTTCAAGACTTCCTGGCACGTTGTTTGCGTTTAATTAGTTGTATTATTTCAGCAATGCTGTGAAGTGATGTTATTTTTCTAATGTTGTGAGGCAGTGTTATTTTCCTAATGCTGTGAAATGAGGATTATTTTTTAATGCTGTGAAATGAGGCTTATTTTTCTAATGCTGTGAGGCAGTGTTATTTTTCTAATGCTGTGAAATGGTGCTGTGAAATGATGCCCTGCGCGCTTCACTTTTTGTCGGGCTGTTCGGTGGCGGCACCGGAAGCCGGCGGCTCTGCCTCGCGAGCGGTTTCATCAGGCGACGCAGCCGGCGGCTCAGGTGGTGGGCTCGGCTTTTTCGTCAGACTGCCGGGCGAATATGGCACGGCCCCGCCTGTGAAAAGGGAATCGAGTGGCGTGATCCCGACACGCGTGAGCTTGATGCGACGCTTCATCATGATCGCCTCGCTGAAAGCGGCACCACATTCGACTGCGTAGGTGCAGGCTCGCCCGTGATTGCCGCGATGTGATCGGCCCACTTCGCGACAGCTTCGGCCTTCTCAGTGGCGAACGTATACTTCTGATAAATTTTTCGAATGCCGCTCTCCAACTCGCCGATGTGGCCGAGCAGTCTTTCGGTCACTTCCAATTGGACGCCTAGCGCCTGAAGGCCGGTCGCATAACTTCTTCGCAAGTCGTGCATGACAAAGTGACCACCCGGTAGCGGCCCGTTGTTGACGTCGAGGATCGCTACATCGAGGCGCTGCTTCGCGAACTGTTGCCCTGCGCAGGCCGATCCGAAAATGAATGGCACGCCTTGCACGCGGGGCAGCTCGCGAAGGATTTTGACGGCCATGGGCGACAACGGACGCTCCAGCGGCTTCTTATTTTTGGAGCGCGCTGCTGGCAGCAACCACGTGCCCTTGTCGAGATCGATCTCCGACCAAACGGCCTGAGCGAGTTCCGTTTTTCGCGCGCCAGTCAAAATTGCCAAACGATAGAAGGCGGTCCAGGGGTGGCCAAGTTTTTCGGTCGCTTTCCAGACGACGGCCAACTCGGCGTCGTTCAACACGCGGTCACGCTCCGTTTCTTCCTCCAGTGGCTGCTTCATCCCTTGTGTCGGGTTCGTCGCGATGAATTCCTCTTCCTTGGCCCAATTGAAAATTTGCCGCAGCGTCGCAAAAACTCTGTTGCCCATGACCGGCCCGCGTGCGGCAATCGGCCTGAGCAAATCCTTCACGTCCTTCTTGGTGATGCTCGTGATCGGGCGGTCGCCCCACACCGGCCGCAGCTCCTTGTCAATCTGGCGCTTGCGCTCGCCCAGCGTCACCGGGCGCAATCTCTTGATGTTGGGATCGTCGAGATAGGCGTCGCAGATAGTGTTGAAGGTGTTGGCGCGCGCCACCAATTCGGCGAGACGAGCCGCCTCGGCAGCCTCTTCCTCGGCACGGCGCTGCTGCTGCTTTGCGGTGGCTGGATCGAGTCCAGCGCCTCGGCGCGCGGCGACGAGATCGTTCTGAGCAGTTCGGGCCAGGGTGCGGACGGTCGTCAAGCCGCCGTCGTCAGGATCGAAAACGCCAATCGTCAGCTTTTTGGAGACGCCGCCAATCCGATATCTGACGACATAAGAGAGCCTGCCGGATTTTCGCACGACGATATAGCCGCCAGTCACCGCCTCATCGCGCACCTCATAATCTGCCTCGCGCGGCTTCAGCGCCTTCACCTCCATGACGGTCAGGCCGGGGGTCTTCTTCGCCATCGTCTGCTCCTTGAAGGTAACGCTCGGGGTAAGCGTTTGCGGCCGTCTGCTTCTGACGGGCCGTGTCCTTCAATGTCAGACCAATATCCAGTAAATGCAAGGGGTACGGGCGTGTGGGCGGCGCAAATGTCTGAGGTCGTCCGGCTCTGACAGCCCCCTGCCTATGTCATCTGGACAGCTATTACGACCAGCACTACGCCAAGCAACCGAGCGCCGCGACGAGCCTGACGACGGAACAGATCGCCCACAACGCCGGCGCCACATTGCGCATCGACGTGGCGAAGTCCGCGATTGTCGCGGCGCTGAACACGCTGCAGGCCGCCAACGTCAATAATACCTATCAGGTCACGATCTACGTCTTCAGCAACGTGCTGCAAAACGTCTATCCCCTCTCTGGCAACATCGCCGGCGCGATCACCGCCGTGAACAGTATCGACATGACCTGGGGCTGGACCGGGCCGCCGTCGCCGCCCGCGTCGCAGGGCCCGCCCGCCGGGGGGACCAACATCACCCTGGCGCTGCAGCAATCGAATTCGGGCCTTCCCGCCTTGAACGGCGTCGGCGTGACCGCGGGCACGGCGCTCGGCTATGTCATGCTCATCAGCGACGCCATTCAGGACAATCTAGAGTTCACCAACAACATGCTCGGGATCACGCCCGACTCGAACTTCAGCCTCTTTCCGCCGAATCATTCTTATACGCAGTTCGGTTTCAACTGGACGCTTGAGGCGGTCGATCCCTCGCAATGCGCTGCGATCAAGAACAAGGGATATACGATGCTCACACTGGACGTGACCTATGTCATCCCGACGGCGACGGCCCAGCAGAGCGGCAGCTATGACTCCAACTACCCCAGCATGTTCGGCTATCTCAAAAGCAGCTTGCTGCCGAACATTCCCGCAAGCATGAGCAGTTGCGCCACAGCGGCCGCGAACGCCTATTCGGCCAACACCCCGAGCGAGATCCAGACGGCGATCGGCCAGATGTTCAACTGGGCGATCGCCCAGAGCTCACACCTCACGCGGTGATCTCGCCGTAAAAGGCTCGCGACTGAGGCTCCCGTTTCGGCGCCGAAAGGATTAGATAGAGGTCGAATGCGGCGGTTTCGCTTCGCCGCGCGATCGATTCCGCCAGCGACAGGGGAAGCGCATGAGTGAGCCGGAATATCGACCGCCGCGTCCGCGCGCCTTCCGTCTCGATGGCGAGAAGGTCGTCACGCCGGGGTCTCAGGCGGCGGGCGTCGAGGCGCCAAGGCCCTCCGCCGCGAAGGTGGTCGAGCCCGAGGAGGATATTTTCGCCTCCGTCGCTGGCGATTTCCCCTCAGATCCCAACACCGAGGAGGCTGCGACGGAAACGGCGCAGGCCAAGGGCCTGCTGAGCGGATGGGCGTTCTCCGTGCCGGGGCTGTTCTGGTCGGCGCTTAGCGGCCTCGTCTCGCTGGCGCTCACCCTTTGGGTGACCGAACTCGTCGAAGGGCTCTTCGCCCATTCGCGGCTGCTGGGAACGATCGGCCTCGCGCTGGCCGCAGCTTTCGCCGTCGCCGCGCTCATTCTCCTCGCGCGCGAGGTTCGGGCGATGCTGCGCCAGAACAGAATCGCGCATCTGCATGTCGCCCTGGCTGCGGCGCGCGCCGAAAACGACGGGCCGGCGGCGCGCGCGCGACTGAAGGAGCTTTGCGACCTCTATGTCTCCCGTCCCGAGACGGCGCAGGCGCGCGCGCGCTTGATGTCGCTCTCAGACGAGATCATCGACGGCAAGGACCTCATCGATCTCGCGGAACGAACCTTGATCGCGCCGCTCGACGCCGCGGCGCGCAAGGAAATCGCCGCCGCCGCGAAGCGCGTCTCGATCGTCGTCACGGTGAGCCCGCGCGCCATCCTCGACGTGATCTTCGTCGCCGCTCAGGCCATCGCTCTGATGCGCCGCATCGCCGAGATTTATGGCGGGCGGCCCGGCCTGTTCGGCTTCTTCAAGCTGGCGCGCTCGGTCGGCGCGCATTTGGCCATCACCGGCGGCCTCGCCATCGGCGATTCGCTCCTGCAGCAGCTCGTCGGCCACGGCATCGCGGCGAAGCTCTCGGCGCGGCTTGGCGAAGGCGTCTTGAACGGGCTGCTGACCGCGCGCGTCGGGCTCTCGGCGATGGCGGTTTGCCGGCCGACGCCCTTCTGCGCCGAAAAGGCGCCGGGCGTGAAGGAGGTTGCGCCCTTCCTCTTCGGCGACAAGAGCAAATCCGCGGCCTCGTGAGGCGCAGGTTCACGCCGGACACGGGTGCGGGCGCCGTTTTTCGACGGAGCCCATTGCAGTCTGAATGCGCCTGAAGGCTCAGAACGGGAACAACCCGCCGCGCAGGCCTCCCCCGCCATAGCCGCCACTGCCGCCGGCTTGGCCTGGGGACCTCGAGCCTGTATTGCCGCTCTGAGCAACTCCCACACCAACCCGGCGTCGCGAAGGTCGAAGGCGCATCTTCGCCGCGAGAGATCCTTTGATGAAAGTCACGACTTGGAACATCAATTCCGTCCGGCTGCGCATGCCGCTCGTCGCGCGGTTCCTCAAAAGCCACGCGCCCGACGTTCTGCTCTTGCAAGAGACGAAATGCCGCGACGCCGAGTTCCCCTCGTCGGACTTTCGCGAGCTCGGCTATCCGCATCTCGCCATCAATGGGCAGAAGGGCTACCACGGCGTGGCGATCGCCTCGAAGCACCCGCTGGAAAAGCTCGACGCGCGCGACTTTTGCAACGCTGGTCACGCCCGTCACATCGCGGTTGAGATAAAGATCGGCGATGAGCCCCTACGTCTGCACAATTTTTACTTGCCCGCCGGCGGCGACGAGCCGGATCGCGAAATCAATCCGAAATTCGGCCACAAGCTCGATTTCCTCGACGAGATGCGCGAGTGGACGAAGTCCGAGAGCGTCTCAAGCGGGCGCGTCATCCTCGCCGGCGACCTCAATATCGCGCCGCTCGAGCACGACGTGTGGAGCCACAAGGCGCTGCTCAAGGTCGTGAGCCACACCCCGATCGAGGTGGAGAAGCTCGGCAAAGCCTTCGAGGCAGGCGGCTGGACCGACGCGCTGCGTCACTTCGTCCCCGCCGAGGAGAAGCTCTACACTTGGTGGAGCTATCGCGCGGCGGACTGGGCCGCGAGCGACCGCGGGCGGCGGCTCGACCACATCTGGATTAGCCCCGCCCTCAGCGGCGGCTTGAAGGAGATGCAGGTGCTACGCGAGGCGCGCGGCTGGGACCGCCCGTCCGACCACGTGCCAGTGACCATCCGGCTGGCGCTCTGAGGCGCCGGAGCAATCGCTACTCCTGCGTCGCAAGCACCGCGCGCAGCTCCTCGAGAGAGGCAAATCGTTGCGCGCCCGCCTCCGAGCGCAACTCCACCGAGCCGTCGGACAACATCACGTAAGTCAGACCGCCCGCCTGATAGCGCTCGATCTCATGCGCTTCCTCGGCCGGCAAGGGCGCCTTGGGCGTTGGTGCGGGCGCTTCCTCGCGGCGGACGCGAAGCGGCGCCGGCGGGGGGAGCGGGGCCGAGGGCGCGGCCGGCGGCGGCTCCACGACGGATTCCGGCAAGGTTTTGGCTTCGGGCGGCGGCGGAGGCTCCGCCGCTGCTTTTCTTGCCGGCGGCGGTGACGCGGCGGCGGCCTTCGGCGCGGGCGGGGTCGGAGGCGCTACCTTGAGGGCGGCCTGAGCCTCGGATGGCGCTTTCGCCTCGACGCCGGCCGCGAGCAGCCGATCGAGCTTGGCGACCACCTCGGCCAGCGCAAGCACCACCGCCCCGCCGGAAAGCGCCACGGCGCCGGCGATGAACTGGCTCCAGCCGCGCTCGACCTGGACAATGTCCCAGCCGCGCAGCATCGCCGCGCCGCCGCCGAGCACGAGCGCAAGACCAAGACAGCGCAGCGCCCATTGGGCGAAGTTACGTCGCATGTTCGAAGACACCTCTCCTTAAGCCTTCCCGCCATTAACCACAAAAGCTCAGGATGACACTAGTGCGTGGCGCGCCGGGGTCGCCTTTTGAGGCGGCAAGCAGGCGCTTCCTCAGGCGGTCCAAGCTAAACCGGAACCTGTAGAAAGTATAGAATTTCAATTGAGGCATGCTGTCGCATTGTATCTGATCGTATCAATAAAAATATCTCAGTCCTAGCTGCCGCATTTGCGCCAGAGAGTCAAAGGAGGGCTGGATGGGCTTACTACGTAAGGCCGGCGTCGTGCTTGCCGTTTTCTTGGGGGCTGCCTCGCTTACGCCAATTGGCGCCAGTGCGCACGGCGGCGTGAAGCTTGAGCAAGACGAGTGCGTATTTAAAATTGGACCGAACACTATGCATTTCGTCGGCTATCAGAGAAGCGGCGAGGAGCAGGAGTTCTGCGAGGACATCGCTCAGACCGGCCCGACCGTGATCGGAATCACGGCGGTCTCCGCTGATCTTCGCGATATGGCGATCGGCGTCCGAGTCATCAAGGATGTCGGCGCGGAGAAGGAAAAGGCCGACATCGAAGGCGCCACGGTGTTTTCCAGGCCGCCGAAAGTGTATCAGAACGGCTCGATGACCTTCGAGCACGACTTCAAGGAGCCGGGGCGCTACGTAGCGATCGTTTCGGTTACCGACGATATCGGCAATGCCTGGACTTCGCGCTTTCCCTTCACGGTCGGCGTCTTCACGGTCATGGGCGTCATCGAATACATCCTCTATGGCGTGGCCTTCGTCGCCCTGTTGGGGTTCCTCTGGTTCATGCTCTCGCAGCGGGCTAAAAAGGCCGAAGCCATTCAGGCTCCGCTATCGGCCCGGGAAGCGTAATGCCCTCACGACCCGAGCGGCAGTTTCCACTCGGGTCGCTATTGCAGAAGGAAGCGTCAATGCGATTTTCCCGCAAGATCTTTACGCTCGGCGGCCTGCTCTTCATTCTGGCGGGCTTGACCTCCGCGCCGGCCTCTGCCGCAGACCCGGACGAAGCAGAGCTCCAGAAGCATTTCACGACGGTCGACGTTTGGCATTATCCCGTCGCCTATGACGTCGGCTACAATGGCCAGGACGTGGTCGTGACGCGCGAGCTCGTCGCGCTGCCCCCGCCTGCCGGCAAGCTCTGCTTCATCCGCTTCGATCTGCTGCGGGGAGAAGGCGAGTTCGCCTATGGCTTCAAGCCTGCCGGCGCTGGCGGTCCCCGCAATGACGCTGCTTGGGGCGTCTATGTCCGTAAGCGCGGCACGGTCACGGACCAACTGCGCTCGGTCCTGAAGCTGAACGCCATCTATTTCTACGTGGACGGACCAAAAACGGCGGATGCGGACGCCCTCTGCGCGCAAAAGCAAGCGGCGGCGGCGCATGCCTATAGCGGCCCGGAATGGTCCGACCTCATCGTGCGCGCCAAGCTTCTGCATGGCTGGCCGCAAGCTGCGGCGCCTTAATAACCGGCGACGGGCGGAAAGATATTGTCCGCGCGCCGCCGCCGCCCTAGGAGATGGACAGCGCCCGCACATTTCTTGCTAGGCGCAGGTCCCATTCCAGGAGAACGAAATGTCCTTCACGCTCGAGCCCCTGCCCTACGCCTATGACGCGCTGCAGCCCTATCTTTCGCGCGAGTCCTTCGAGTATCACCACGACAAGCATCATGCGACCTATGTGACCAACGCCAATAATCTGATCAAAGGCACGGAGTTCGAGGGCAAGCCCATCGAGGAGATCATCGTCGCCTCGCACGGCAAGAACGTTCCGATCTTCAACAATGTCGCGCAGCACTACAACCACGCCAATTATTGGAAGTGGCTGAAGCCGAATGGCGGCGGCGCGATACCGGGCAAGGTGGAGAAGGCCATCGTCGATTCCTTCGGCTCGATCGACAAGTTCAAGGAAGAGTTCCAGGCCCAGGGCCTCGGCCAGTTCGGCTCGGGCTGGGTCTGGCTCGAGATCAAGGACGGCAAGCTCGCCGTGCGCAAGACGCCGAACGCGGAGAACCCGCTCGTCTTCGGCGCGAAACCGCTGCTCGTGGCCGATGTTTGGGAGCATTCCTATTACATCGACTACCGCAACCGTCGCGCGGATTACCTCAAGGCCTTCCTCGACCACCTCGTCAACTGGGCCTATGTCGAGGAGCTCTACGACGCGGCGGTGAAATAAGTCGCGTGGCCCCTCGCGCCAAGCGAGGGGCCTCTCTCGACCCCGGAGCTAGCCGTCGATGGCCTCCGAATTCGTCGCGCGCGTGACGACGTCGCTCTCTAAAGTCGAGCCCGCGGCCTGGGACGCCTGCGCCAACGCGGGGCGCGATCCCGCCGAGGGCCACAATCCATTCGTCTCGCACGCCTTCCTCTCGGCCTTGGAGCGCTCGGGCTCCGTCGGAGCGAAGACCGGCTGGACGCCGGCTTACACGCTCATAGAAGACAATGCAGGGCGCCTGCTGGCCGCGGCGCCCGCCTATGTCAAGGCGCACAGCCTCGGCGAATATGTCTTCGATCAGGCCTTCGCCGACGCCTATCATCGCGCCGGCGGCCGCTATTACCCGAAGATCCAGGTAGCCGTCCCCTTCACTCCCGCGACGGGCCAGCGGCTGTTGCTCGGCAAAGACGCTCCCGACTCCGCCCGGACGGCGCTCGTCGACGCGCTGCGCGCACTCCGCAAATCCATTGGCGCCTCGTCTCTGCACGTCACCTTCCCGACGCAAGCGGAAGCGGACGCCCTCGCGAGCGAGGGCTTCCTGCTGCGCACCGGCGAGCAGTTCCACTTCCTCAACGAAGGCTATCGTGACTTCGACGATTTCCTGGAGGCGCTATCGTCACGCAAACGCAAAACGATCCGCCGCGAGCGCCGGGATGCTGTCGGCCCCGATCTGACGATCGAGCCGCTCGTCGGCTCCGACATCGCGCAAAGGCATTGGGACGCCTTCTTTTCATTTTATATGCACACCGGCGCGCGCAAATGGGGGCGGCCCTATCTGACGCGCGGCTTTTTCGACGAGGTCGGCGCGACGATGGCCGAGCGTATTCTGCTGGTCATGGTGCGCAAGGGCGCGGACTATATCGCCGGAGCGATCAATTTTCTCGGCGACGACGCCGTCTACGGGCGCCATTGGGGCGCGCTGGAGGAGCGCCCCTTTCTGCACTTCGAGGTATGCTATCACCAGGCGATCGACTATGCGATCCGCCACGGGTTCAAGCGCGTCGAGGCCGGCGCGCAGGGCGAGCACAAGCTCGCGCGCGGCTATCGCCCCGTCACGACTTATTCCGTGCATGAGTTCGCCGACGAGCGCCTGCAGCAGGCCGTCGCCGACTATCTGACGCGCGAGCGCGAGGTGGTCGCCACGAGCATCGAGGACTATGAGGGGGCCCTGCCCTTTCGGCGAGGGTGACGGCGCGCCGCGCGACGCTGAAAAAGCGCCCGATCGGCGCAACCTTCCCGCGCATTGGGGGTTACTCTCGCGACGCTCCGCTCGAGATCTTTCGCTATCTCTTAACCTGCGCGCGGCCAGCGAGGCGTCCCGCGCGCCACGGAAGGCGCCAGGGCCATGAGCAATATTCCCGAAATCCCGAAGCAGAAGCAGAACCAATATATCTTTGGCGCCGTCGCAGCCGTGCTCGGCGGGCTGACGGGGCTCGGCATAGCGGGTCCGATCGGGGCTTTGGTCGGCGCGGGTCTGGGCGGGTTCGCGGGCTACAACTTCCTCACCCGCTTCGGCAAGTAATCCAAGCGAAAGCGGCACGCCCGTCGCATGGCCCGATGCGACGGCGGCGCCGGTTCCTCGAGCCGAACCGAAGTCGGCTCATCGCCAGAACGAGTCGAGACGCTTGAAGCGTCGCCAGGCCTCCTCCAGCTCCGTCTCGGCGATTTCAGCATGGCGCTCGCACCAGCCGAGCACGACGCCCGCCGCAAAGGCCGTATCCGGCTCAGCCCGCGCGCCCAAGGCGTCGAGCAAGCGCTGCGCTCCGGCCGCGTCATTATGCGCGCCCAAAATATCCTGCAGCCGCGATACGGCCCGCAGATAGCTGCGATTACTCCCCGGGTCTCCATAAAGACCGCCGAAGAATTCCGCCGCATATCGCAGATTTTTGAGCGCAATGCGGACCCGATGGCGTTCGTCGTCGGGCAGCGAAACGAGCTTCTTGCCGCGCTTGAGGACGCGTTTCCGCAGACGGCTGAGCGTTTGCGAAGAAAATTGCGTGACAGGCGCGAAAAGCCCCGGCGTCTTTTCGCCGGCAGCGTCTCGCCATCCGCGCTTCGAGAGAAAGGCCTGCAGCTTCAGCGCAAAAACCGCCGTCTCCTTGGCGTCGATCAGATCGCGCGCCTCGGCGTAAAGCGTTTGGCGCCGCTCGGCCAACGCGGCGTCGATTGCGGCGAAGACCGACGCCCCTGTGGACACGCGCCGCGGTCCGTCAGCGAGCAGATCGCTGAAGGCGTCACATTCGCGCGCGGGACCGAGAGCCGTGGCTATACGCTTGGCCTCGGCGCGGAACGCGTCGAACTCCGCGCAAGGGACGAGGCGATTGAACATGCCCAGGGCGGAGCGCATGCGTCGCAACGCCACGCGCAATTGGTGAATGGACTCCGGATCGTCGGTCTCCCGCAACGCCGCGAAATTGGCGAGGAAATGCGCGAGCGTTTCGCCGACGACGCTCGCGATCGCGTCGTCTAGGTTTGCTCCAGGCGCGAATAAGGGATCGTGGGCCCTTGCCGGCGTCGCGACCAAGCCGTCGACGAGCCGGAACCCTCTTTCGGATTTGCTCACGACATCGAGCCGCAGCGGCGCCGCCTCGACGGCGCGGATCGCAAGTTCGTAAAGCTCCGCCGAATCTCCGCTCTTCAGCTCGAGCTCGACCTCTGTGACAGGCGTGCGCCTGTCGCCCGCAACGATCTCGCCCTCGTCGAAAGCGATCTCGATTTGCCCCGCTCCCGCCGTGAGCAAGCGCGTGCGACGTTTGATGCGCGTTTCGAACTGAGGCTCGAGCGCGCGCCCGCCAATGATTTTACCAAGCTCCGCCGCGATCTCCCCTCCGAGCAACGAAAGGTCCAGCTCGCCGGATGGACTGCGCGCCTCGAGCTCGCCGCGCGAAAAGGCTTCGCCATTCGCCTTGGGCGGCCATTTCACGCCGATGATCGGCGCGGCGCGTCCCGATCGTCGCACGCGCAATACAATACGGCGTTTGTTGAGCGCTCGATCCGGCGTGTCAAAGTAAGTCGAGACGAGGCGGCGGGCGGCGGGAGCCTTGCCGGAAGCGCCGCCTAATGCTGGGGATGCGAGCGCCGCCTTCAGGCCCGGCAAATCCGTGGAGAATTTTATCTCCAGCTCGCGGTTGTTCGGAGTCATTTTCCTTTACGGCCTTTTCTCGTTGGAGCCGCGGTCGGCTGTCGCGGCGCCGCCCGCCATCGCTCCAGCGGAATCTTCGCTCTGCGCCTATAATACAGGCATTCTACTCACGAATCGCGCCTGGCGAGCGATCCGTATCCGACCGCCGAGACGCATGAGCCATCTGCAAGGCTCGACGGGCCTGATCCGCCACCGAAAACTTCGATCGCGGACGCCCCGAATGCGAGCCTGGAGCTTCCAAAGAACTGTCGCATTCGAGAAGAGTTCAAGACGAATATTTCGCAAAAGTGTCAATAACTGGAAGTACTTTCACACAATGGCAGATGGCGGTCGTGGTCATCAGCGTCGCCTTGATCGATGCGGGATTGCGCAGGAGCGTCCGGGGGTCCGGAAGGCCGATGATCGGATCGAACGGCAGGAGCGCAAAGGCCGAAACTATAGAGGTTGTCGTCCGAGCCTAACGCCTGTCCGTAATTTACGCCCCTGAGCGATGCGTGGGTCGAACGGCGCGCCTGAGGAAGCGGTGCAGACATGTCCCATGTGAACGCGACGCTTCGAACTTGCGATCGGTTGGCCTTGAGAGCGCTGATCGTTCTGAGCTTCGCGAGCGTCGCGCGCGCGGACGAAGGCGGCGTCAGTTTCTGGCAGCCCGGGACCTATGGCAGCCTCGCCGCCGTCCCGAATTCATCGGGTTGGGCGCTCTCGACGACGAGCTTTCACGGCTCGGGCTTTGCCGGCGCCGGCGTGACGGCTTCTCGTCTCGTCCGCGTGGGGGCGATCAACGAGAACCAGGCCGGCCGCCTCGCTGGAAAGTCCGATAATCCAACCAACACCATGTCGATCTCGCCCAGCTACACGTTCAGCGAGACGATGCTCGGGGCGCAAGTCAGCTTCGGGCTCTCGACTTTGGTCGGCAAGGCGAGCGTATACGATCATGGCTCTTTCTCCGCGGTCGCCGGCGGCAGGCTGGCTGACGTTCAGTTCGGCCTGGGCGAGTCGTCGACGGGTTTTGGCGACGTTCAGCCTCTGCTCGCGCTTTTCTGGAGCGCGGGCGAGCATCACTTCATGACCTACGGAACCTCGAACCTTCCAGTCGGAAACTACCGCAGCGTCAGCCTCGCCAATCTAGGCATTGGTTTCGGCGCGCTAGACGCGGGCGCAGGCTACACCTACCTCAATCAGAAGGCGGGCGTGGAGTTTTCGGCGGTCGCGGGCCTGACCTACAATTTTCTAAACCCCGTGACGAATTATAAGAACGGAGTGGATTTCCACCTCGAGACGGGCGCCTCCAAATATCTCACGGATGCGCTGTTTGTAGGACCGGTCGCTTATTTCTACCGGCAAGTCGGCTGCGACAGCGGCGGGGGAGACAGTTTCGGCTGTTACCGCTCCCAAGTGGCGGGCGCCGGCGCGCAGATCGGTTATTCGACCGCAGCGGAGCGGGTTCAGCTCTACTTTAATTTGTCAGGCTACGGAGAGTTCGCTTCCGAGAACCGCCCCGCGGGGTGGAATGTCCGGCTCAACGTCGCGCTTTCTCCAAAATAACGGCGGCCGGACGCTCTGTTAATTCGAAGCACGGTCGTCACGCCCGCACGCGAGCGCCTTTCGGATCGAAGAAGGGAGCGAGAGACATGCGTGCGGGAACCCGTTCTCCCGCCACATCGAGCTCGTAATGGCCGGCCTGCAAAAATTCCTCGCTGACCCCCGCGGCGTGGCGAACATAGCCATAGCCGATGGAGAGACCGATCGAATATCCATAGCCTCCGCTCGAAAGCCAACCCACCCTTTCCCCGTCGCGGTAGATGGTCTCGCGTCCAAGCAGCGTGACGTCTGGATTTTCGACCGAGAAGCCTACGAGACGGCGTGCGAGCGGCTTCCCCGCCTGCTCCTCCAGCGCCTCGCGTCCCTGGAACGGCTGCGTGGACTTCAGCTTCGTCGCCCAGCCCAAGCCGGCCATCGGCGGCGTGTGATCCGGACCGATGTCGGCGCCCCAGGCGCGATAGCCTTTTTCCAGCCGCAGCGACTCGATCGCGCGATAGCCGGCGTTGGCCAGCCCGAAGGGCGCGCCCACCGCCGTCAGGCGATCATAGACGGAGACCGCAAACTCCACGGGGATGTGAAGCTCCCAACCGAGCTCGCCGACATAGGTGACTCGGATCGCCAACACCGGCGCGCCGGCGAGCGCGATCTCGCGCGCCGTCATGAAAGGAAAAGCTTCGTTCGACAGATCCTCCGCCGTGCAGGCGGCGAGGATGTCGCGCGCGCGAGGCCCCATCAACGCGAGCACGGCGCGCGACGAGGTGACGTCGATCAGACTCGCATTCGCCCCCGCGGGAATGGAGCGTCTGATCCAGTCGAAGTCATGCGTGGCGAAGCCCGTGCCGGTGACGATGTAATAGCGGTCGCGATCCAGGCGCGTGACCGTCAAATCGCATTCGATGCCGCCCTTGAGGTTCAACATTTGCGTATAGATCGCGCTGCCGGGCGGTTTGGCGACGTCGTTCGCCGCGATCCAGGAGAGAGCGGCTTCGGCGTCCGGCCCAATAAGCAGCGCCTTGGCGAAGCTCGTCTGATCGAAGAGCGCCGCCGCCTCGCGGCAGGCGCGATGCTCGCGTCCAACCGCCTCGAACCAGCCGGGCTTTGTGAAGGAATAGCGATCCTCCGGCGTCTCCCCGCGCGCGAGATCGGCGAACCAGTTCGGCCGCTCGAAGCCGAGCTTCTCGCCGAAACAGGCGCCGCGCGCCTTCAGCCGATCGTAAAGCGGCGAGCGGCGCAGGGGACGCCCCGAGAGGAATTCTTCCGCCGGCCAGGCGATGGAATAGTGGCGCGCATAGGCTTCGAGCGTTCGCTCGCGCACCCAGGCCGGGTCCTGGTGGTTTGGACCGAAGCGGCGAATGTCCACCGGCCAGAGATCGAAGGGCGGCTCGCCGGCGGCGACCCATTCGCCAAGCGCCATGCCGGCGCCGCCGGCGGAAGCGATGCCGAAGGCGTTGAAGCCCGCGCCGACGAAAAGATTGCGCACCTCCGGCGTCTCGCCAATCATCCAATTGCCGTCCGGCGTGAAGCTCTCCAAGCCGTTGATCATCTGCTTCACGCCCGCCGACCCCAGAGCCGGTACGCGGCCGAGCGCGAGAGTCATGATCGGCTCGAAGTGATCCCAGTCGTCCTCCAGCAGGCGAAAGGCGAAATCCTCCGGGACATGCGCGCCACTCCAGGGAATGGGATTGGGCTCGTAACCGCCCATGACGAGGCCGCCGACCTCCTCTTTGTAATAGGTGAGGCGATCGGGATCTCGCAGCGTCGGCAGATCGGAGGCGACGCCCTCGATGCGCTCCGTGACGATATATTGATGGCGCACCGGCGCGAGCGGCACACAGACCCCGGCGCGCGCGGCGAGGCGCGCCGTCCATTGCCCGCAGCAGAGAACCGCCTTTTCGCAATCGATGCGCCCCTCGCTGGTCATGAGCGCACGCAGCCGCCCATTGTCGACGACGAGCTCCGTTACGGCGACGTTCTCGACGAGCTTCGCGCCAGCAAGGCGCGCGCCTTTCGCGAGCGCCTGCGTGATGTCGGAAGGATTGGCTTGCCCGTCGGTCGGCAGGAAGGCGGCGCCGACGACGTCGTCCACATCCATCAATGGCCAAAGCCCCTGCGCCTCCTTGGCGGAGAGGAGATGCATCTCCAGGCCGAAGCTGCGCGCGGTCGTGGCCTGACGCTTCACCTCGATCCAGCGGTCGGCGTTGCAGGCGAGCCGAAGCCCGCCGTTACGCTTCCACCCCGTGGCGTAGCCCGTTTCGGCTTCGAGCTTCTGGTACAGTTCCACCGAATAGCCGAGCAAGCGCGTGATGTTGGCGTTGGTTCGTAGCTGACCGACGAGTCCGGCGGCGTGCCATGTAGAACCAGACGTGAGCTGATGGCGCTCGAGAAGCAGTGTTTCAACCCCGAGCTTGGCGAGATGATAGGCGACGGAACAGCCGACGATTCCCCCTCCGACAACGATGACTTGCGCGCTCTTGGGCAGCTCGCTCATGACTTCTCCATTTCCTCGAATGCGACATAGGCGGCCTCAAAGCGAGCCAGATTCTCCTGCGTATAGGAGACGTAGTCGAATTCGATGACGGAAGTGATCTCCGAAATCATGCTCCACAAGGTTTCTCGCAATAGCGAAGCGGCGAGCATCGCCTGCAGCTTTCGTCGCAGCGCGTCGTCCACCGGCTGCTCGAAATAGTCGGCGAGCATGAGGTCGTTTTCGCCCGCCGTGAAGCCATTGTTGGACGACAATCCGCCGAGATCGAAAAGCGGCGTGCCCCAGCCGGCGTAATCCCAATCGATCAACCAGAGTCGGGCGCCGTCGTCGATGAAGTTCGCCGCAAGCAGATCATTATGGGCGAAGACGAGATCGATGGGCCCGACGGCGCGTTCGAGCCACCGCGCTCGCTCCAGCAGGCGCGCAAGCAAAGGAAGAGCGCGGCTCCCTTTCTCCTGCAGGCTGTGCGCATAGTCGCGAATGACATGGAACACGTTGAAGCAAAGCGTGGGGCCGCGCAGATGCGCGAGCATTTCCCGATGCGCGCGCTTGATCAGCCACAGGCATCGTTCACGGTTCTCGCGCACATCCTCGGGCTCATAGGTCCGCCCTTCGATGAAGTCCATGACGAGAAAGGGCGCCGCGGCGTAAAGCACGCGAGGCGAGATCCCCGCCGCAGCCGCAGCCTTCGCCGCCGCCAATTCGTTGAAGCGCATGACGCCATGCACGGGAATGTCGCCGCCGTAGCGCACGACGGCGCGACGGCGCCCGTCCGAGACGAGATAGTTCTTGTTGGTGATGCCGCCGAGCAGAGGCTCGATCTCGACCGGGCCGGTCCAGATCGGAATGGCGCGGATCGCGGATTGCGGATCGGAGGCGTCGGCGGCCATCGCGAAATGCCCTTCAGAAGCATGAGAAGATTTAAAGGGGCGGCGTCAAGGTGACAAGCCTGCGCACAAGCGCTAGCCTAAAGCAAATCTCCGTCCTGGCGCCTTCCGATGTATTCGATAGACGTTCGCGGAACCCGCTACCGGTTCGACGACCTGAAATCGCTCATGGCGAAGGCGACCCCGCTGCGCTCCGGGGATTGCCTGGCTGGCGTCGCCGCCGAGAGCGCCGTCGAACGCGTCGCCGCGCAAATGCGCCTCGCCGATCTGCCCCTCGCGCGCTTTCTCGAAGAGCCGTTGATCCCCTATGAGGACGACGAGGTCACGCGGCTCATTGTCGACACGCATGACGAAAACGCCTTCGCGCCCGTCGCGAGCTTCACGGTCGGCGAATTCCGCGATTGGCTGCTTTCCAATCTGGCGACGGGAGCGGCTCTGGCCGATCTTTCAACGGGAATAACGCCCGAGATGGCGGCCGCCGTGACGAAAATCTCGCGCAATCAGGATTTGATCGCGATTGCCGCGAAGATCCGCGTCGTCACGCGCTTTCGCAACACGCTCGGCCTTCCCGGGACGCTTTCGTCGCGCATTCAGCCCAATCATCCGACGGACGACCCCAAGGGCGTGCTCGCCAGCATTATCGACGGGCTGTTGCTCGGGAGCGGCGACGCCGTCATCGGGATCAATCCCGTCACCGACAGCCCTCAGCGCTGCCGGGAGCTGCTGCTTCTCATCGACGAAGTGCGCGAGATGCTGGAGGTTCCGACGCAGTCCTGCGTGCTCGCCCATGTCACGACGACGCTGGAGCTTGTCAACGCGGGCGCGCCGGTCGATCTCGTGTTTCAGTCCATTGCAGGGACGGAAGCGGCGAACCGCAGCTTTGGAATTGATCTCGCCCTGCTGCGCGAGGCGAATGAGGCGGCGCGCGCGTTGGGGCGCGGAACGGTCGGGAACAATGTGATGTATTTCGAAACCGGCCAAGGCAGCGCGCTTTCGGCAGAGGCGCATCATGGCTGCGATCAGCAGACGCTTGAGGCGCGCGCCTATGCCGTCGCGCGCGTCTTCGAGCCGCTGCTCGTCAACACGGTCGTGGGCTTCATCGGACCGGAATATCTTTTCGACGGAAAGCAGATCATTCGCGCGGGACTGGAAGATCACTTTTGCGGAAAGCTTCTCGGCCTACCGATGGGCTGCGACGCCTGCTACACCAATCACGCGGAAGCCGACCAAAACGACATCGACGATCTTCTCACGCTCCTGGCGGCAGCGGGCGTCAATTACGTCATGGGCGTCCCCGGCGCCGACGACGTCATGCTGAACTATCAGAGCACATCCTTTCACGACGTCGCGACCGTGCGTCGATTGCTCAATCTCGCTCCTGCGCCGGAATTCGACGCGTGGCTGACGCGTATGGATCTTGGCGGCGGGGGGGCGGAGGAGGCGCGCCTGCCCGCGAGCTTCCAGCGCTTGCTGGCGGGGGCGTGAAGCATGAGCGATAAGCTGCCGTCTGTCCGGGATCGCCTCATGGCGCTGAAGGCTGCAACGCCAGCGCGCATCTTCCTGCCTTCGGCCGGCGCGACGGTCGCGACCTCGGCCAATCTCGCCTTTCAGCTCGCGCATGCGGAGGCACGCGACGCCGTTGAGGATCGGCTCGATACAGCTGCGCTCGCCGAGCCCTTGCGCGCCACGGGACTGCAGGTTCTGGATGTCGACAGCGCCGCGTCGAACCGGCGCGCCTATCTCATGCGGCCCGATCTCGGGCGCCGCCTCACCGAAGCGTCGCGCGCGCGCCTGCAGGATTTCGCCGGCGGCTATGATTTCGTCTTCGTCATCGCAGACGGGCTTTCGGCCCGCGCGGTCGCCGCCCATGCGGCTCCGCTTCTTCAAGCAGCGATCGCGCCGCTGCAAGCCGAAGGTTGGCGGATTGGCCCGCTCGTCATCGTCTCTCAAGGCCGCGTCGCCATCGGAGACGAGATCGGCGAGGCGCTCGACGCAAAGCTCGTCGCCGTCCTTATCGGAGAGCGCCCGGGACTGTCCTCGCCCGACAGCCTCGGCGTCTATCTTACCTTCGCGCCGCGCATCGGC
Organism: uncultured Alphaproteobacteria bacterium; assembly: GCA_963798515.1. GTDB lineage: Bacteria > Pseudomonadota > Alphaproteobacteria > Rhizobiales > Beijerinckiaceae > Methylocystis. The sequence goes on along the minus strand of CAWCTS010000009.1, from coordinate 203,092 downwards.
CGCACCGACGCGGAGCGAAACTGCCTCTCGAACATCCGCCGGGAAGGCATGTCTTACGCCGAAGCCGCGCGGAGGCTGGTTTATCTCGCTTCGGAAGCGCGCCGCAGAGAAACCTCGGGCGTCGCGCTGAAGGACGCATCGGGTCTCGCCGCGTCTCCCGCTCTGGACGTTTCGGTCGCGCCGGAACGCTAGAGCCGCACACGGCTTGGTTGCGCAAGCGCGGCCGCCAAGACGAGCGGCGCCAAGCGTCGCCGTCACGCCAACCTCAAATCGACGGCAAGCGCTGTGCGCACTCGAAGCGGGCCCTATATCCCGTGCTGCGACGCCGGGTGAGGGTCTTCATGATTCGATTGGCCGACGACATTCAAGCGGGTCAACACGCGTCGTCGCTGCGCCTTCGGCTTCGTGAGACGCGCGCGCTCTCGCTGAAGTTAGTCGAACCCTTGAGCGCCGAAGACATGGGCGCGCAGGCGATGGAGGACGCGAGCCCGACCAAATGGCATCTCGCGCACACAAGCTGGTTCTTCGAGACCTTCCTTCTCGCGCCGAGCATCCCGGGCTACGCTCTTTTCGACCCCTCTTTCGGCTATTGCTTCAACTCCTATTACGAGCAGGTCGGGCCGCGCCAACCGCGACCCAAGCGCCACCTTCTCACCCGGCCTTCGCTCGAGCGCGTGCGCGCCTATCGCGAGCATGTCGACGCAGCGCTGGAGGGCTTCTTCGCGCTGGGCCTCGACGCCGACGAGGCGGCGGCGTCCACGCTCGAGATCGGGATCAACCACGAGCAGCAGCATCAAGAATTGATGCTGACAGATATCCTCGCGCTTTTCGCCGCCAATCCGCTGCGCCCCTCTTACCTGCGAGCTCCGGCGCGCAAGACCCAGGCGGTGCAAGCGGGATGGATGATCCACTATGCGGGCGGGATCGAGCGCATCGGTCATGCTGGCCCAGACTTCTGCTGGGATAACGAAGCTCCCGCTCACGACGCGCTGATCCATCCCTTCCGCCTGGCCGACAGGCTTGTGACCAATGCGCAGTTCTTGGAGTTCGTGTTCGACGGCGGCTATGAGACGCCGACGCTCTGGCTTTCCGACGGATGGGATCGGGCGACGCAAGAAGGCTGGCGCGCGCCGCTTTACTGGGAGTCCTGCGACGGCGATTGGCGCACGATGACCTTGCACGGCCTGACGCCGCTCGACCCGGCGGCGCCCGTCGCGCATGTGAGCTATTACGAGGCCGACGCCTTCGCGCGATGGTCGGGAAAACGTCTGCCCACGGAATTCGAATGGGAGATCGCGGCGCGCGGCGCGTCCCCGATCGCGAACGACCTTTCGAGCGGGGCGCTGCGCCCGCTGCCCGCGCCCTCCGGGTCAGTCGATGCGCCGCGGCAAATGTTCGGCGACGTATGGGAATGGACCAGCAGCGCTTATCTCCCCTACCCCGGCTATCCTGCGCCGAAGGGCGCAATCGGCGAATACAACGGCAAGTTTATGGTGGGTCAGCAGGTGCTGCGCGGCGGCTCCTGCGTGACGCCGAGAGGACATGCTCGCGCGACCTACCGCAATTTCTTTCATCCGCATCAGCGCTGGCAATTCATGGGCCTGCGACTGGCGGAGGACGGATGATGCTGCGGCCATCGATGCTTCGCGCGGCGCCGCGCGATGCGCAAAGCGATTTCGCGCAATGCGTCGTCGACGGATTGTCGCAGCCGCACAAGAGTTTGCCCTGCCGATTTTTGTACGACGCCCGCGGCAGCGCGCTTTTCGAGAACATCACGCGTCTTACTGAATATTATCCAACCCGCCTGGAGATCGCGCTGCTCGAAGCGCATGCCGAAGACATGTTGCGGGGTTTCGGCGAAGGGGGCGCGCTCGTCGAATTCGGCTCCGGGTCCAGCCGCAAGACGGAAATCCTCCTAGCGCGTCTCCCGCATCTTGCGATCTACGCGCCGATCGACGTGTCGAGAACCGCGCTCAACGGCGCGACGCGGCGTCTGGCCCGCCTTTATCCGCGCCTGAGCACGCGGCCCATCCTCGGCGACTTCACCCAGGAGGTCCTGCTGCCGGCAGACGTCGGACGCATGGCTCAGCTCGGCTTTTTTCCAGGCTCGACGATCGGCAATTTCGATCCGCCGTCGGCCGTCGCTTTGCTACGGGCGATGCGCTGGACGCTCGCACGGGACAGCGCGCTCGTCATCGGCGTCGATCTTAAGAAAGACGCGCGCATGCTTATCGAGGCCTATAACGACTCGGCCGGCGTGACGGCGGCATTCAACCTAAACCTACTGGCGCGCGCCAATCGCGAGCTTGGCGCAGACTTCGACCTCGACGCTTTTCGTCATGAGGCGGTCTACGATCCGCTCAAAGGCCGGATCGAGATGCGTCTCGTGAGCGTCAGAGCGCAGAGCGCGGGAATTCTGGGCGAGCGATTTCACTTTCGCGTCGGAGAGCGCATCCACACGGAAAATTCCTATAAATTCTCCTTCGAGCAATTCTCGGCGCTTGCCGGCGCCGCAGGCTGGCGCGTCAGCCGCTCTTGGACCGACGCGCGCGAGTGGTTTTCGCTGTTCAAGCTACGCGAGGAGGGAATGGGGCATTAACTCCGAGGCGCGAGAGAGCCTGTCCTTTGCGGTCGGCGTATTGTCAATGAGCGGACAGGGACACTGTGCACGGGACGCTCACGCCGGTCACACTTTGAATTTGAAAATCGACCAACGCCGTCACCCCGGTTCCCGCCTTGACGTGAAACGCGACCGGCGAACCAAGGCCCATCGCGCCATCCGAGGAGCCCTGCGGAACGGAGAACGGAATCGGGATGTGGTAGGCCACCGGCGACGTCAAATTCGGCGGGATAGTGAGCAGCTGAAATTCGAGGATCACGAAATTAGGACCTCCTCCAAGTCGTCCACAGTGCAGCGACACATATTGGATTTCCTTCGCTGTGGTCGAGCTTAGCGGTGGGAAATCGCATTCGGAACGAGCGTGGTCGGGAGCCGCGTTTACGATGAAACAAGATGCGGTCGCCCCCATCCCTGTCATTGCGAGTTCGGGCGCCGCTCGTAGAGGCGTCGGCGACACGCATAGAGCCGCCGCGAGGACAGCGCAGAACGACAAAACGGACAGCTTGCAAATTGAGGCACGGCGGGTGACGGCCATTGGGGCAGCTGTCATCGATGCTTCCTCCCGAAAAGTCTCTTCCTTGATCAAGTCTCGACGAGCGTAACCAAGGAGCGAAGCGGCCCTTCAGGCTCAATCTGACCCAATGCATAAGCCTTTCCAAGTCGAAAAGCGGCAAAATCGGGAAATCGCCGCGTCGCGCTTGGCTCGGCGCCGCCGCGATGGGAGGCCTGGGGGAAGCGGAATTTTATATGAAAAGCGAGATTTGGCTGGGGGACCTGGATTCGAACCAAGATTAACGGAGTCAGAGTCCGCTGTTCTACCGTTGAACTATCCCCCAACGGCCTCGAGCCGTGAGGCGGTTTCCTCTAGTGAGCGGAGAGCGGCCTGTCAACATCGAGGCGGGCGCCTCGCGCGCCTTACGGGCTGAACTTCAGCGTCTCGACGAAGTCCTTCAAGCGCTCCTGGAAAAATTGCCGGACCCACAGCGCCGTTTGCGGATGGGCTTCGAGCACCCGGTGAAACAGAGAACGCGAAATCTTCAGCACGGTCGAGGGCTCGCGCGCGAAGGCGGTGGCCGGCCGCTTCGTCGTGACGATCATGGCGCTTTCGCCGAGCAGCGCGATGGGGCGCACGACATGGTCGGCCGGTCGGCCGGGCTCGCCCGCCTCCACCGCGATCGAGCCCTTGGTGAGCAGATAGCCGCCGTCGGCCGTCTCGCCGCGCCGAAACAGCATGTCCCCGGCGCGCAGCAGCCGCGTGTCGGCGCCAAAGAGCAGCTCCCGCAGGGCCGCCTCCTCCATGACGGCGAAGACGTCGATGGCCAGAAGGTCCTCGATCTCTCTACCGAGCGCCATTGATTCCGGATCCGCTTTCCTCCGGCGGCTGCGTGTCGACGCTCTCCAGAGAGTCATCCGCGAAAGAGAGACGGTAGCCGCCATGCGCGGCCACGAGCAGCCCGGTTCTTCCGCTGATCCCCTCGAGCTTGCGCCGCAGCCGGTGGATGTGAGTTTCCAGAGTGTGCGTCACCACCGCGCCACTATAACCCCAAACCTCGCGCAACAATACGTCGCGCGCGACCACGCCGCCGGCGGCGCGCGAAAGGCGGAGCAGCAGAGCGATTTCCTTCTCGGTCAGAGGCTGCGTCGCCCCGCTGGGCGCGGTGAGCCGCTGCGTGACTGGGCAAAGGCTATGCTCGCCGAGCGCGCGTGGCGGCGGGAGCTGATCAAGAGTTTTGCGAATCGCGAGCAGCAATTCGCCGAAACGAAAGGGACGGCGGATCGCCACGTCGAAATCCGGCGCGCCTTGCCGCTCTCCCCTGTAGAGTGAGAGCGCCGGCCCGCCGAAGCCCGCCAGCCGCGCGGCGCGCAGCAGCGCGGCGGCGTCGTCCGCGCTGAAATCATCGGAGACGAGCAGCGCGTCGGGATTCGCCGCGTCGATTTCCGCCAGAGCGCCTTCAATCGTCAAAACCTCGCGGAGCGCGTAATTCGGCTCGCGCGTGAAGAGCTCGTTGAGAGCGGCCCGCAAAGAGGGTCCGCCGGCCAGAAGAATGTCGAACGCCATGGCCTTGTTGAAGCTCCCTGGGCCGCGAGAACGCCTCTGCTGTGATAGCAGGATTCCAAGACCCTTGAACGCCAGCCTCTTTCCGGCAAGGATTTGGCTTCGCGCCCTTCGAATCCGAATTGAGATGAAGAAAAGACCGAGCGCCGGAGACAACTCCGGATTACGCCGCCTGATCGTGACGCGCGCCATCGGCGAGCCCCCGCATCGGGCGCGTCTCATCGCTGGCGGCGCGGTCTTTCGCTGCGCGCTCGGCCGCGCAGGCCTCGTCCGCGCCAAGCGGGAAGGCGACGACGGCACGCCGATCGGCACGTGGCGGATTCTCTTGCTTCTGCATCGGCCGGGCAAGCTTTGCCGGGCCGGCCTGCGCTTGCCGACGCGACAGATTCGTCAATCGGATCTTTGGTGCGACGACTCCAAGAGCTTCCTTTATAACCGGCCCTTGTGCGGTCTTTCGCGTTTCCACAGCGAGAAGCTCTGGCGCAGGGATGCGCATTACGACGTCGTCGGCGTGCTGGACTACAATATCAGGCCGGCAAGACGCGGGCGCGGCAGCGCGATCTTCTTTCACATTGCGACGCAGGATCTCGCGCCCACGGAAGGATGCGTGGCCTTGCTCGCGGCCGACATGGCGCGCCTCGCGCCACGATTATCCCGGCAGGTAAAGCTCGTGGTCGGTTGACAGGCGCGAGAATGATTATTGGCCCGCGCTATAGTCCCGTTCGCCCATGATCGCCGAACCGATGCGCACATGCGTGGCGCCGAGCTCGATCGCCTGCTCGAAGTCGCCGCTCATGCCCATGGAAAGGCGCGAGAGCCTATTGCGCTCCGCAATCACGCAAAGCAGCGCGAAATGCGGCGACGCTTGCTCATCGACCGGCGGCACGCACATGAGGCCCTCGACATCAAGGCCGATCTCATCGCGGCAAAGCGCGACAAAGGCGTCGGCCTCATCGACCGCTGCGCCGGATTTCTGCGGCTCTGCGCCCGTGTTCACCTGAACGAAGAAGCGCATCGGCTTGCCCTGTCGCGCGAGCTCGACGGCTAGCGCGCGGGCGATCTTCTCACGTTCGAGCGATTGAATGACGTCGAAGGTCTCGACCGCTTCCTTGACCTTGTTCGATTGAAGCGGTCCGAGCAGGTGAAGCTCCACGTCAGGAAAGCGCGCACGGAGTTCCGGCCACTTTTCTCTCGCCTCCTGCACGCGATTCTCGCCGAACACGCGCTGACCCGCCTCGAGCAGCGGGACGATCGCGGCGCTTGGAAATGTCTTGGTCACGCAGACCAGCGTGACGGAGCCAGGCTCGCGTCCGGCCTCGCGCGCAGCGCGATCGATTCGGCTCCTCGCCTCGTTCCAGCGGTCGATGACGCTCATGAGCGGTGGGTTAGGACGCGCCGGCCCTGGCCGCAAGCGGAAACTCGTCAGGAGGAAATCGGCCGGCTCGTCCCGCGCGCCAGCCAGTCGAGATAGGATGCGTCGCCGTCGGCCACGTCGATTTTGAGAATTTCCGGCGTCTCGTAATCATGCATCGACCGAATCAGCGCGGACAGAGCCGCAAAGTCCTCGCTGCGAATTTTGAAAGTGAGCGCGGCCTCCGTTTCCTCGCACAGGGCGCCGTTCCAGACGTAGCAGCTGCTGACCGGATGCATTTGCACGCAGGCCGCGAGCCGCGCCTCGAGCGCCGCAAGCGCGATCTCGCGCCCTTTCGCCTCGCTCGCGGCGGTCGAAAGCACGATCGCGAAACGGTCGGTCATGCGGCTTCTCCCCTACTCTCCCCGGCGGCTTGGAATAAGTCGCCGCCTTCGCTAGAATTTGACTTCGCCGCATAAAGGACAATTCCGCGCATGACGCAAAGCTTCGAAGACAATCGCGGTCGCGAGCGGGAAAAGCTCGAAATGCGGGTTGGTTTCGCCGCGGCGGTCTTCGCCGTAGCCTACGCCTTCATCGGCCTGCTCGACCGCATGGGAGCGCCGGACGGCTTCGTCGGAGCGCTGTCGCCTTATTTCACCATCATCGCGCTCGCGACGCTGGGCGCCCTGCTGCATTCGATGCGCGTCTCCTATTATTACGCCGCCGGCCGCTCGGTGCCCTCGGAATATGCGGGATTTGCGCTCGCGACGCTCTGCGCCGGCCTGATGCTGCCTTTCGCGCCTCAGTTTGCGGCGCGCTCCTGGGGCATCGGCCTCGCGGGCGGGATCTTCGCCGGCGTCGCGCTCGCCGGCTGCGTCCTCGGGCCGATGTTGCGCAAGACCGGCGCGTTCTCGCTCTCCGGCGTGCTCGCCACGCGTTTTCCAAGCCTTCCACCACGGCTGGGCGTCATCACGCTCGCCTGCGTCTCTTCCGAGCTCGTCGCGCTGGCCGGCCAGCAAATGGCGGTGGACGTCTTGAGCGGCATCTGGGGGGGCGGCCGCGGCTTCGCCGCCGCCTGCGTGGCGCTCGCGGTCCTCGCCATCGCGGGGCCAGGAGGCCTTCTCGGCTCGATCTGGACGGCTTGCGCGGCGGGGGCGGTCGCCCTGCTCGGCTTCGGCTGGCCCGCGCTCAGCCTCGCGCTTCACCGCTCCCCGCCCTTCGCGGGGGGCGACGGCGCGAGCTGGGGCGAGGTCGGCGCGAAGCTGCAGGAATGGGGCAGTCTCCCGCCGGCGCTCGACGCGGGCGCCGAATTCGCGGTCGCGCTCGCCATGATGCTCGGGGTCGCGGTGCTCGCCCCGCTGCTGGCCCCCACGATCGTGACGCCGCGGGCCGGGAGCACGCGCAATGCGGGATTCGCGGCCGTCGCCTGGACGTGGGTCTTCGCCTGGCTCGTCGCCGCGGTGATCGGCGGAACGACGCTCTCCTTCGCGCGGCAGACCGGCGGCCAGCCCGCCGAGCGCCTGCCGGATGCGGTCTATCAGGCCAGCGCCCACGGACTCGTGTCGATCTGCGGCGCTCGGGCGCCCGATCCGGCGAGCGCCCGGCGCGCCTGCGCCGAGAAGGGGCTGCCGGCGGGCGCGCCGCTCGGCCCCGCCAACCTCCGTCCGCGCGAGGACTTCCTCGTGTCCGGCCTGCCGGCGCTGGAGCGCATGGGGGCCGCCGCCTCGGGGCTGCTCGCCGCCGCGCAAATCGCGCTGGCGCTCGCCCTCGCCGCGGCCGGCTTGCAGGCCTTCGGCACGGCGCTCGGGCATGAGGCCGTGTTCAGGCTGCGCGGAGGCACGGATTTGACGAGCCGGCGCCTCGCGACGACTCGGCTGGCGCTCACGCTGATCGCGACGGCGGGCTATCTGGCCAGCGCCCACAATCTCTTCGACGCAAAGGCACTGCTCGTCCTGGCGCTTGGACTTTCCGCCGCGGCGGGGGCGCCCGTCACGGCGCTCGCGCTCTGGCCGCGCGCCGGGGACCGCGACGCCATGATCGCTCTTTTGGCAGGGCTTTCCGGCATGACCCTGACGATGCTCGTCGCCGGCAATGCGCATTTCACCGTCGTCGCGGAAGCCTCGCTCGTCGGCGCCGCGCTCGGCCTCGTCGCCGGGGTCTTGTCGGCGCGCTCCCACCCCGAGGACGTGTCGGCGATCGCGAGAAACTTCGTTACGCGCGTGCTGCACGGCGACGGCGACGTGATGGGCCCCGACAAAGGGGCCTGAAGGACCGCGGCCCCCGGCTTGCATGCTGGCGGTTTTTGCGGCAAGTCAACGGTCTAACCGGCTTTGGGGGATCGCTCGTCCCTGCGCGGATCCGGGCCCCTTCTAGGGAGGGCTCCTGACTTTCGAGGGAAAGAGAAAACATGGCCCGTGACGCAGACGACGCCACGCCGATTTCGTCGCGTCGCGAGCTGGTCGAGCGGCTCGAAGCGGGGGTCAAAGACCCCAGCCACCTCCGGGTCGGGACCGAGCATGAAAAGATCCCCTTCTACAAGGCGACCCATAGCCCGGTCGCTTACGAAAATCGCGGCATTCGCGCGCTGATCGAGGGTCTCGAGGCTTCGCTCGGCTGGACGGCGATCCAGGACGAGGGCCATCCGATCGGCCTCTACGATCCCCAGGGCGGCGGGGCGATCTCGATCGAGCCGGGCGGCCAATTCGAGCTTTCGGGCGCCCCGCTCGCCAGCCTGCACGAGACAAAGGGCGAGCTCGACGCGCATTTCGACGCCGTCGCGGCGGTCGCGGGGCCGCTTGGCATGTCGTTTCTTGACCTCGGCGCCAGCCCGAAATGGTCGCGCGCCGAGACGCCGGTGATGCCCAAGCAGCGCTACAAAATCATGTCGGACTATATGCCAAAGGTCGGAGCGCTCGGCCTCGACATGATGTTTCGCACCGCGACGATCCAGGCCAATCTGGATTTCACGAGCGAAGCCGACATGGTGAAGAAGTTCCGGGCGGGGCTCGCCTTGCAGCCCGTCGTCACGGCGCTTTTCGCCAATTCGCCCTTCCTCGACGGCAAGCCGACGGGGGCGCTTTCGCAACGCTCCGCCATCTGGCGCGACACCGACGCCGCGCGCACCGGGATGCTGCCCTTCGTCTTCGAGGATGGCATGGGTTTCGAGCGCTATGTCGACTATGCGCTCGATGTCCCGATGTATTTCGTGAAGCGCGCGGGCTTCTATCACGACGTCGCCGGCGCGAGCTTCCGCGATCTGCTCGCCGGCCGCCTCCCGCAATTGCCGGGCGAGCGCGCGACAGTCTCCGACTGGGCCAATCATCTCTCGACGATTTTCCCTGAGGTGCGGCTGAAGACCTATATGGAGATGCGCGGCGCCGACGGCGGCCCGCGCGGGCATATCCTCGCCTTGCCGGCCCTGTTTGTCGGCCTTTTCTACGATTCCGCAGCTCTCGACGCCGCCCTGGACCTCGTCGCCGACTGGACGGCGGAGGAACGGGAGGCGCTGCGCGCCGCGGTTCCCTTCCAGGCGCTGGACGCCCGGATCAAGTCGCGAACCCTGCGCGAGGTCGCGCTCGACGTGCTGGCCTTGTCCAGGGACGGGTTAAAGCGGCGGGCGCTGCGCGACGCCGACGGCGCCGACGAGAGCCAATATCTCGCGCCGCTCGAAGTGATCGCGCAAAGCGGCCGGCCGCTCGCGGTGGAACGGCTCGAGGCCTATAACGGTCGATGGCAGAGGAGCGTCGAGCCGGCCTTTGAGGAATGCGTGCTGCTCTGAGGCGCAGCCGCCGGGCTCGAACCGGGATTTCAGCGCTGATAGAGGCGCGGCTGGGAAAAGTCGGTCGCGCCCTGGAGGGTCCTGGCGACGTGATTGACGCCGTCAGCGATCACGCCAACCGGGGAGCCCCCTGCGGCGGGCGGGCTCGGCGGCGTCTGGACCATCGCCGCGCGCACGTGCTCGCCGATCCGGACACAGCGTCCAGTGCCCGCGACCTCGACGTAATCGGGGCCATGGGCGGCGCAGACGCCATGGACAACCGACGGCTCCGCCAGCGCCGGCGCAGAAAGCAAGATTGCCGCGATCGGCGCGACGCCGAATGCCCTGCGAAAGCTGCGGCCCGAGTGAGCGCATGCCGGTCGATAAAGAGCTCGCATTGGCGAAGACCCATCCTTGCGTCGGCCTAAGGCCGACATCCCCAACCCTGAATTCCACTCTTAACGCTCGAGAGCGGGCGAAAATGCGGCCCGAACGCAGGTCTTCCACCCTTATTTTTGGGGAGACCCCGCCCTCGGACGGCAGCCGCGATGCTCAAATGACAGTGGACCAAAAGATCGTGGCGGGATCGTGTCTAAAGAGGCCGCCAATCGCCTAAAGTCGCCTGAATTAATGCGAGCGCGGCCACCGCCGCCGTGTCCGCACGCAGGATGCGGGGGCCCAGAGAAATCCTCAAAATATTGCTGCGTTGCAATATCAGCGCGCGCTCCGTTTCGTCGAACCCGCCTTCCGGTCCGATGAGCACCGCGAGCGGGGGGCGCGCGCTCAATTCGGCGCTCTTTGCCTGCAGGGGCGCGAGCGCGTCGGCTGCCGGCGCGTCCTCGTCGCAGAAGACGAGCAGCCGCTGCGGCTCGAGCGCGGCGAGGTAGCGGTCGAGCTCGATCGGCTCGAGCGTCTCGGGGATCGTCAGCAGGCCGCATTGCTCCGCCGCCTCGATGGCGTTGGCGCGCAGCCGGTGCGCGCTGACGCGCCGCATTTGCGTGCGCTTCGTCAACACGGGCGTGAGACGCGAAGCGCCCATCTCGGTCGCCTTTTGCGCCATATAGTCGAGACGCGCCTGCTTCAACGGCGCGAAGGCGTAATGGACGTCTCCGGGCGCGGTCTGCTCGCGCAGCCGCCGCTCGACGCGAAGCGCCGCCGCGCGCTTCGAGACCATATGGACGGTCGCCCGCCAGTCGCCGTCGCGGCCGTTGAAGACCAGAATCGCGTCGCCCTGCCGAAGCCGCAGCACGTTGAGGAGATAGTTTTGCGCCTCGGCGCTAAGCGCGATCTCCGCGCCCTCGGCGAGCGGGTCTTCGACGAAGAGGCGTTGCGCGGCGAAGTCGTAGGGGGACAGGGGGATGATCCTTGTGGCGGCGAGTGGAGACGGGGCTGCGGGCCACAATAGGAGCGAGCGAGCCAAAAATCGACGTAGCGCCAGTTCTCTGTCGTTCTTCTATTCGTGACTATGCCTTCGCGACGGGCGTTGCGGCCCGGCCTCCGCGGCCAGAGGCCGCGGGCTACAGACTGGGAGGGGAAAAAAGCCATTCGTATGGTGTCGCCAACTTGCTGGTCGCCGTAATTCCGCAATCGTAAATAATGCTCTAGACACAGGTTTTTAAACAGTTATGCCGAATTGATCCGATTACGCAAAGGGCTCGATATATGCTGCCTTGCGAGTATGCCACGAAGTCTATTCTTTTCAGCCTCTGGAATTTCGATTTTCTGATCCGCTGCGCGCATGGCGGCGAGTAATTCAGGCTGGCCCGACTCTAGAATGACCTGAGCAACTTCGGTCTCATACATTCTTTCTTCCTCGCTTTGCGGAGGCCCTAAGCCCATGAGTAGCCTCCAGAGGGCAAATGAAACGCTATCCTTGGGAGAGGGATGCAATTCGTTTGCGTTGGCCTTCTTGATGAGATCGTTGGCGATTTTACGATCAAGCATTTCGAATGCTCTAAGAAGACCCCAGCCAAGCTCCTCCTCGTTCGGGTGGTCTGGGTGCACCGTGTCAAAAAGGGCCAGTCGGCAGGCTTCGACTCGTCGCCAGTCCGGCGGAATACGATCTCGATAGAGCTGAAGCCACAGCGCAGCGGCTGCGGCGATTTGGGGTGTGCTCGAAGATGTCCCGCCCCCGTCCATCTCGAAGCCGGAAGGCTCATCGAATTTCATCCAAGCAACATTAGGCGTGTACGCTGCAACTGCCTTTTTCATGACCGACCCAGGCCCCCAGCAGCCCTGCACCTGGCCATTGTCTTTCGTGACATAAGGATCCTTAGCATAAGTCACACCAACTGCCGTCAATACTCTGTTAAAAGCGCTCGGATACACTGTGTAATGGGTGGCAATGTCAATACCATATTCATATATACTATCACCGGACGCTGCAACGACAACAACTCCTGATTCATAGAGCGCGTTTATAGCATCAGCCCATGGTTTTGTTGGAAGCCCGCCGTGACTAAGCGAAACAACATCGCACCTGTTTTTGGGGTTCGGTTTATTTGGATCTGCGCTGGGGGCAAGCGCAGCAAACAGCCCTTTGGCCATGGTGCTGGTATAAATATGGATAACTGACGGGCTGATCCGGAAAGGGATCACTTCTGCAAGTGGGGCACCCCCGAAATATCCCTTAAACGTGTAATTTCCAAACGTGAGCTCTATATCATTTCCTGCAAGCAACGCTAAAGTCGCAGTACCATGACCAGGAAATAGTCCCGGCGCAGAATCTCCGGGGTCGACGGGATCTGATTTATTACTCCAATAGTCGAAACCCAAGTCTGGCCGTAGGTTCTTTGGTTTCGAGATGTGTTTAGGCGAATAACCCGTGTCAAGGTGAGCGATCTTTACGCCTTGTCCATTGGCGACAGTGTGCGCCTTCAAGAAGTCTGTAAAACCGGGTTCAAGGTGCCACCCCGGCGACACAGCGCTGTATGGTGGCCAGTGCGGGTTCAGCCCACCATCGAACTGCCCTGACATTGGAGCTGGTCTTTCATGCAAAATGTCAGGTTCGATATAGTGGGCATACCGAAGCTCTCTCGCGGCCGAGTGAGCGTGGTCCCAAGGCGTCTGATCGTCCCCATGTTCCTTCGGTTTAGCGAGTAGCCAAATTGAAGCATGCCCGCGAGAATCCAACCGGACTTTCTCTTGGCTCGCGGCTGAAAGGGGTTCAATAGAATAACCTCGAAGCTCCGGCGTCGCAAAATGCGTTGTGGCTGGCACTTTGATTTTGATTAAGAGCTGTCCGTTGCCTTTAAGTGCCATATTGTTCTCCGCAGTCGTTGAACCTTATCCACCACGCCTATCGACATTTCGCTTTCAATTGTGTGCCCCAACCTTTGCTCCACTTGTAGGGTTACTCACGAGGCCGGACCTCTCTCGGTGTCCGCACCATCACCCCGCGAACACATAGAAGTCTTGGGGCGCTGCCCCGACACCGATGGATGCCACACAAAATGATGCGTTCCCAGGGACGGTGTCGCGCGGCGAAATCTAAGCGGACAGGGCGATGCTCCTTGAGGCTGCGAGCGGCGACGATAATTCGGTTAGGATAGGAGTGTTAGAGTTACGGTGACAGGGTACGAATTGCAAACTTTTCCCAGAGAGGATGCCAGAGCGGCCTGCGCCGTCGAAAGCCTCAGGATGGACTGAAGTCGTGGTCCCTTAGCCCTCACCCCCTCAACCCCGGCGCCTCCTGGCCCGTCCGCGCGACATATTCGGTATAGCCGCCGTCGTATCGGTGCACGCCTTCCGGGGTCAGCTCCAGCACGCGGTTGGAGAGCGCCGCGAGAAAATGCCGGTCGTGCGAGACGAAGAGCATCGCGCCCTCGTAATTCGACAGCGCCTCGATGAGCATCTCCTTCGTCGCGATGTCGAGATGGTTCGTCGGCTCGTCCAGCACGAGAAAATTCGGCGGGTCGTAAAGCATTTTCGCCATCACCAGCCGCGCCTTCTCGCCGCCCGACAGCACGCGGCATTTCTTCTCCACATCGTCGCCGGAAAATCCGAAACAGCCGGCGAGCGTGCGCAGCGCGCCCTGCCCCGCCTGCGGAAAGCTGTCCTCCAGCGATTGGAACACCGTGCGGTCGCCGTCGAGCAGCTCCATCGCATGCTGGGCGAAATAGCCCATCTTCACGCTCGCCCCGAGCGCGACCTCGCCTTCGTCCGGCTCTGCGGCGCCGGCGACCAGCTTCAACAGCGTCGACTTGCCGGCGCCGTTGACGCCCATCACGCACCAGCGCTCGCGGCGGCGCACCTGGAAGTCGAGCCCGTCATAGATGCGCTTCGCTCCATAGAACTTGCGCACCTCGGCGAGCGTCACGACGTCCTCGCCGGAGCGCGGCGCCGGCGGGAAGTCGAACAGCACGGTCTGGCGCCGGCGCGGCGGCTCGACGCGCTCGATCTTCTCGAGCTTCTTCACGCGGCTCTGCACTTGGGCTGCGTGCGAGGCGCGCGCCTTGAAGCGCTCGATGAATTTGATCTCCTTCGCCAGCATCGCCTGCTGGCGCTCATATTGCGCCTGCTGCTGCTTTTCCGCCTGCGCGCGCTGCGCCTCGTAGAATTCGTAGTCGCCGGAATAGGTCGTGAGCGAGCCGCCGTCGATCTCGACGATCTTGTCGACGATGCGATTCATGAAGGCGCGGTCATGCGAGGTCATGAGCAGCGCGCCGTCGTAGCCTTTCAAGAAATGCTCGAGCCAGATCAGGCTCTCGATGTCGAGATGGTTGCTCGGCTCGTCGAGCAGCATCACATCGGGGCGCATCAGCAGAATGCGCGCGAGCGCGACGCGCATCTTCCAGCCGCCCGAAAGCGCGCCGACATCGCCGTCCATCATCTCCTCGGAGAAGTTCAGGCCCGCCAGAACCTCCCGCGCATTGCCTTCCAGCGCATAGCCGCCGAGCTCCTCGAAACGCCCCTGCACCTCGCCATAGCGCTCGATGAGCGCGTCCATCTCGTCCGCCCGCTCGGGATCGGCCAAAGCGGTTTCCAATTCCCGCAGCTCGGCGGCGACGCCGCTGATCGGGCCGGCGCCGTCCATCACCTCCGCGACGGCGCTGCGGCCGGCCATCTCGCCGACATCCTGGCTGAAGAAGCCGATGGTGACGCCGCGGTCGACGCCGATCTGGCCCTCGTCCGGCGCCTCCTGCCCGGTCATCATGCGAAAGAGCGTGGTCTTGCCGGCGCCGTTCGGCCCGACGAGCCCCGCCTTCTCGCCCCTAAGGAGCGAGGCCGAGGCTTCGATGAACAGGATTTGATGGCCGTTTTGCTTGCTGACGTTTTCGATGCGAATCATAAGGGGCGGAGTCCAGTGGGAGCGGCGAGGCGGCTTATGCCACGCCGGATGGGTTTCATGCTATTGAGCGGGCGAAGGCGCCTGAGGGGATAGTTGAACGGAGGATGCGCGCGATCCCTCCCCTTTACGGGGAGGGCGGAGCGCGAAGCGCGACGGGTGGGGTGGACTTCCGAGTTATCCCCCCACCCGGCGGTCTTCGACCGCCGACCTCCCCGCAAGGGGGAGGTATTCGCCTCTCCTGCGAGTTCGCTATGCCCGCCGAGGCGCGGCGCCGCTGGGGGGCGAATTGCAGCAAGAGGTCGAGCCGATCCGCGCCGGGGTTTTCTCAGGCGGGCAGATCGCGGCGCTGATCCGCGAAAAGGCGATCGCCGCCAAGGCGCCCATCGCGCCGGGGCAGATCCAGCCGGCGAGCCTCGACCTGCGGCTGGGCGCGACCGCCTACCGCGTGCGCGCGAGCTTCCTGCCGGGCAGGAGCCGCAGCGTCGCGGAGATGCTCTCGCAGCTCAAATCCGACGAGATCGAGCTTTCCGGCGAAGGCGCGGTGCTGGAGCGCGGATGCTTTTACGTCATCCCGCTGCTGGAAGAACTGGCGCTGCCGGAAAATATCTCCGGCGCCGCCAACCCCAAGAGCTCGACGGGGCGGCTCGACATTTTCACGCGCCTCATCGCGGACCGCGCGGAGCGCTTCGATCTCGTGGAGAGCGGCTATCGCGGCCCGCTCTACGCCGAGGTTTCGCCGCGCTCCTTCTCGGTGCGCGCGCGTGTGGGCACGAAGCTCAATCAGCTGCGCTTTCGCCGCCATGAGCCCGAGGCGCCGCTCAAGACGAGCTTCGCGCTTTCCGACGAGGCGCTCGCCGCCGTCCATGCGCAGGCGGCGCTCGTCGACGGGCCGCTCAATCTGCGCGACGGCGTGGTGCTGCGCGTCGATCTCTCCGCGCCGCTCGCGGCGGGCGTCGTCGGCTACCGCGCGCAAAAGCACACGGACGTCATCGATCTCGACCGGATCGGCAGCTACGGAATCGAAGATTTCTGGGACCGCCTCCCCGTGCGCCCCGACAAGCGCCTCATCCTCGATCCGGGCGACTTCTACATTCTCGCCTCGCGCGAGCGGCTGCAGATCCCCGCCGACCTCGCCGCCGAAATGGCGCCGATGGACGCCGCCATCGGGGAGTTTCGCGTGCATTACGCCGGCTTCTTCGATCCGGGCTTCGGCAGCACCGCGCAAGGCGGTCCCGGCGCGCGCGCCGTGCTGGAGGTGCGGAGCCGCGAGGTGCCCTTCATCCTCGAGGACGGCCAGGCCATCGGCCGCCTCGTCTATGAGCCGATGCTCGAAATCCCCGAAGCGCTCTACGGAGACGCCGGCGTCTCCAACTATCAGGGACAGGGGCTGAAGCTTTCCAAGCATTTTGAGGGGGGTTAGGGCGAAGCGCGTTGAGCCTCGCTCCGGGTCGCGTCATGGCCGGGCTGCGCCGCCGTCGTGCAACAAGAAACTCATTGTCGAAGCCGCATAGCCTTGCCTCGCGTAGGAGAACCCACGTGGCCAAGTCGAAAAACAGGAGGGCCAAAAACATAAAGCCCGACGACCACTTCGCGGCCGGGCCTATGGAGTTCGCACGGTTTGGCCGAGTGCTGATAGGCCGCTCACGGGCAACACAAGAGGAATTTGAAACCGCTCAAGCACGAATGGTGGCTCAGTATCCCACCACAGTCAGAGAGATCGACGGCCTTGTCGCCTCCATCGCAACACAAATCGCTCACCTACCCCCCGATCGCCTGCTTCAACGGGGCTGGTGGGAATATTCTACTATGATGGTCGGCTTAGGCGGGAGGGATGCCAGTGATTCAGGGAAGCTCGCAGCAGCCCGGATGGTCGACTATGTGCAGAGTGTAATCGTGTCAGTAACGCCGGGGCAGTATGCCACCGACGTAAGCGAGGAAGCTTGGATCAAGCTGAAAGCGGATGTCGAGGCATTGTTCCGACGTCTCACGCTCGAGTATCAAATGTGCCTTACGGCTCACCGAAGAGCTCAGGACCCGAAACTGGATATGCAGCTCGAGGAGTTTCGGTTTCGAGCGGAAACACTCTGGCTGAACATTCGCGGCAAACGCTATCAGCTTCACGAGCGGCAGGCCCTGCTCGATGTGCTCGCCCCGCACTCTGACATTCTGTTGAAACTGTTTGGACTTGACGCAACTGAGATCGCGACGGAGTTCGACAAAATTTTGACTCGGCTTACGCACGGCCTCATGGACATCGCAAGAGACATGAAGGAATTGCATGCGAAGTCGATGACCCGGCTTGATGAGCTTGCATCCAAGCACCAAGACCTCGACTTCGAAGCTTTACTTGCCAAAGTGTTCGAAGACGGAGAACTTTCCGCGCAACGCGATAGGTTCGCAGGAGCGATGTTCGGCCTTGATCTATTTGATGTTGGCAAAAACACCGTCCTGCCCCAAGTCATGCTGGATGCTCTAAGTTACTCCCCGGGCGAAGACACTGAATTCTTCTCCTCCGGCGATTTTGCGGGATGGCCCTTGCGCATTTGGCCGATAATGCGGCGGCCGTTTATACGGCTCAATGGCTCGACGTATTGCTTCGACATTTTCAGCCTGTTCGACAACATATACCGCGTACTACGGCGTATTGTTATTGATCTTGATCCTGCCTACAAGGAATCTTGGAATGACGGCCAAAAGGCGGTGTCTGAAGAATTACCGTTCAGGTATTTAACCCGTTTAATGCCCGGTGCGCTTGTATATCGGCCTATTTATTACAGGTGGAAAGTCGGCGGCGGCCCGGCGCAATGGCATGAGGCCGATGGTATCTTGATCTATGAAAATCACCTCTTCGTAATCGAGGTGAAAGGCGGAGCTTATACCTATACATCGCCGGCGAACGATCTGGATGCACATCTCGCGTCACTTCGTACGCTTCTGCAGGCACCCGCCCGACAAGGATGCCGGTTTGTGGATTTCTTGGAAAGCGCGCCTGAAGTCTCAATTGCGGACCCAGAACACAATGAGATTGCGAAACTGCGACGTTCAGATTTCCAGCATGTAACGGTGTGCACAATAACACTTGATGCCTTCACGGCGCTGGCGGCTCGCGCACAACACCTTGCGCCACTCGGCATCGATGTCGGTCAACGCCCGTTGTGGCCGCTTTCACTCGACGACCTTCGTGTTTACGCCGACCTTTTCGACAATCCACTAATTTTTTTGCATTTCGTCGAAATGCGCGTAACAGCTGGTCGTTCCAATAAGGTCGATCTCGATGACGAGATGGAACACTTCGGCATGTATATCACGGAGAACAACTACACACAGTATGCGGAAGAACTTTCAAAGAATGCTGACAAGATGCGGTTTGACGGCTACACGACCCCCGTCAGCGAATACTTTAGTGCTGTGTGCGTCGGCGATGCGCCGCCGAAGCCTCGGCAGAAGATGCCTTATCGGATTGCCGAGATTATTGATCTACTGGCTACCTCGGACAATCCGCATAGAGCGGAATTATCAAGTTTCATCTTGGACGGCGCTGGCGACTGGCGAGACACGCTTGCTTCGTCGATCGAAAACGCGCTGAAAGAAAATAAGGAGCTAAAGCGCGCACGCCCACTGTCATCCTATGGTGAAATGGAGATGACCCAGTTTGTTTGGTCTCCCGAAGCACCACGTAACGCGGAAAGCGCGATCGAACACACGCGCGTTGTCATGCTCGCGGACAATAAGACAGATCGCCGCCTCGTTGAGTTCGAATACGACAAGGACGGAAAGCTGTTCGGTGCCCACTTGCGCAATGTAACTCTTGAGGGAGTGCCAGCGGCAGAAATCGAGCGCCTACGCGCGGAGGGCGTTGCATTGCACCAGCGGAGGATTGCAAGTGCCCAAGTCGCTGGAAAGATAGGTAGAAACGATCAATGCCCCTGCGGGAGCGGCAAGAAATGGAAGAAATGTCACGGCCAGCGAGCACCATTGCCTGGAAGCTGAAACCGGCTGTGGAATAGCAGTGCTTATACCTGCATTGGGTCAACAGCGGTCCTGTTATAGCGGCGTGCCACTCTCGTGGCTGTGAACGCGCCAGATTTGACCACGCGGTCGGCCCCCTCCGCCCCCGCCACATGACATCGGCGCGCGGAGCGACTAAAGACTTTTGAGAGTTCGGCCTCCTTCCGCCCCGGAATCTGATGTCATTCCTGGTCATCCCCTTTCCGGTGATTAATCCCGTCGCGATCGACATTGGGCCGCTGCCTTTCGGGCTCGGCAGCCTGCCGCTGCGCTGGTATGCGCTGGCCTATATCGGCGGCTTCGTCGCGGCTTGGGCTTACATGCGCTTCATCGTCGCGCGCGACGCCTTCTGGGCGAAGGATCAGCGGCGGCCTTCCCCGCTGCAGGTCGACGACCTCATCGTCTATGTCGCCTTCGGCGTCATCCTCGGCGGCAGGCTTGGGCATGTGGTCTTCTATGACTTCGGCCACTTCCTGCGCCACCCGCTGGACGTGTTCATGCTCTGGAAAGGCGGCATGGCCTTTCACGGCGGGTTCATCGGCGCGGCGGTCGGCATGGCGCTCTTCGCCCGCGCCCAAAGCCTGCCCGTGCTGACGACCGGCGACCTCTGCGCCATCGGCGCGCCGATCGGGCTCTTCCTCGGGCGCATCGCCAATTTCATCAAGCCGGAGCTGTGGGGACGGCCGACCGACGTTCCCTGGGCGATGGTCTTCCCCGATCCCGCCGCCGGCGACCTGCCCCGCCACCCGAGCCAGCTCTATGAAGCCGGGCTCGAGGGCCTGACGCTCGGGCTCATCCTCTGGATCGCCCTGCGCGCCGGCGCCTTGAAGCGCCCCGGCCTCGCAACGGGGATATTTTGTCTGGGCTACGCCCTTGCGCGCAGCTTCTGCGAATTCTTTCGCGAGCCCGATCCCGAGCAGGAGGCGCTCGCAAATGGATGGACGATGGGCATTGCGCTCTCTCTGCCCATGGCCGCTGTCGGCCTCGTCCTCATCGGCCTCGCTCTCAGGCGTAGGAGCGCCCTCGCATGACCATTCTTGGAGACAACATCATCGCCGCCATCGAGCAGGACGGCCCGATGCGGCTCGATCATTACATGACGGTCTGCCTGCAGCATCCGCGCTACGGCTATTACATGACGCAGGACCCCTTTGGCGCACAGGGGGATTTCATCACCGCGCCCGAGATCAGCCAGATGTTCGGCGAGATGATCGGCCTGTGGATCGCCGACGCCTGGTCGATCTCCGGCTCGCCGCAGCAGGCGCGGCTCGTGGAGCTCGGCCCCGGACGCGGCACGCTGATGTCCGACGTCTTGCGCGCGCTGCGCGTCGCGCCGGGGCTGACCGAGCGGCTTGAGGTCGATCTCGTCGAGACGAGCCCGACGCTGCGGCAGGCGCAGCGCGAGACGCTCGCGCGCGAGACGATCCCCATTCAATGGCGCAACAGCCTCGCCGAGGTTCCGCCCGGACCGATGTTCGTCGTCGCCAATGAGTTTTTCGACGCGCTGCCGGTGCGCCAATTCGTGCGCGCCACGCCGGGCTGGCGCGAGCGCGTGGTGGGGCTCGACGGGAGCCGGCGCCTTACCTTCGGCCTCGCCGCGAAGGCCGAGCCGGATCTGAGGCTCAACGCGCCGCTCAACTCGGTGATCGAAGTGAGTCCCGCCTCGCAGAACGCGATGGCGGAGATCGCGCAGCGCATCGCTTCCGACGGCGGCGCGGCGCTCATCATCGATTACGGCTACACGCAGACGACGCTCGGCGAGAGCCTGCAGGCCGTCTCGCGCCATGAATACGCCGATCCGCTCGCCGCGCCGGGCGAGGCGGATCTGACCGCGCATGTCGATTTCGCCGCGCTCGCCCGCGCCGCGAAAGCGCAAGGCGTCAAAGTGCTGGGAGCGATGACGCAAGGGCGCTTCCTGACGCAGCTTGGAATCGAGCGACGGGCCTCGGCGCTGCGAACCCGCGCGAGCGAGCGGCAGCAGGCGGATATCGACGCGGCGCTGCGCCGCTTGACCGGATCGGGAGACCCGCGCGAGGTCATGGGCGATCTGTTCAAGGTCATGGCCATCACCCGCCCCGACCTGCCCGACCCGCCGGGCTTCGCGGAGGGAGGCTCTTGACCGCGCTGCAAGCCTTCGAGGCCGAGAGCCTCGCGCTGCCCGGCCTGGCGCATGGCTTCTTTGGCCGCGGCGGCGGGGTTTCGACGGGGCTTTACGCATCGCTGAATGGCGGGGTCGGCTCGCGCGACGATGCGGCGCATGTCGCGGAGAACAAGGCGCGCATGGCGAAGAAGCTCGGCGTTGCGGCCGAGCGCCTGCTCGTGCCCTATCAGATCCACTCGGCCGATGCGGTGGTCGTCTCGGAGCCCTGGGCGCCCGAGGCGCGACCGCGCTGCGACGGGCTGGCGACGCGCACGCGCGGCCTCGCGCTCGGCGTGACCGGCGCCGATTGCGGCATGCTGCTCTTCGTCGATGCGGCGGAAGGGGTGATTGGCGCCGCGCACGCCGGCTGGAAGGGCGCGCTCTATGGCGTGATCGAGGCGACCGTCGCGGCGATGCAGGGGCTCGGCGCGCGGCGAGGCGAGATTCGCGTCGCGCTCGGGCCGATGATCGACGCCGCGAGCTATGAGGTCGGACCGGAATTCGTCGAACGCTTCACGGCCGAGGACGCGGGGTATCTCCGCTTCTTCGCGCCGGCCGAAAGGCAAGGACATGCGATGTTCGACCTGCCGGCCTTCATCGGGATGCGAGCGGAGCAAGCGGGCGTCGCCTCCTTCGAGAATATTCGCGTGAGCACCTACGCCAATGAGGAGAGCTGCTTCTCCTATCGGCGCAGCGTGCATCGCGGCGAGGAGGACTTCGGCCGGCTCGTCTCGGCCATCGCCTTGATTTGAGGTGTAAAAACAACGTTCTTGAGCTTCACGGCAAAATTCTCGACGATTTTCTGAAATTCGCGCTTGACGGGTGCGGGCTGCTGCGGTATAAAAACATCATCATCAAGAAATGCGCCTTGGACTGATGGTTCCGGGCTTTTTCATTCCTGCGGCGCGGGGGCCTTTTCCACGTCATGACGAAGCCCGCCGCGCCGCAAAAAAAGTCCACAGATCGCGAGCGGCGCGACGCGCGCATCCTCAAGGCCGCGGCGAAAGGCCAATCCGCGCAGAGCATCGAGAGGTCGCTCAAGGCCGCGGGCTTCAAGCCCATCTCGCGCGCGCGGCTCGTCTCGATCATGCAGCGCGCCCAGGTCCCCGGCCCGGCGGCGCTCTCCGACGACTTTCTGACTGATCGGCCCCCGGCGACGGGTCCAGTTGGTATGTTAGTGCATTGTGGGCCTCTGCGCGAGTGCGGGCGGCGGAGTTGGTTGGCGTTGCGCAGCCGCCCGTGCGGCTGTTGCCAGCACGAAGACCTCTGGCGCTGGCGGCTTGTAGGCCAGCGATCCATGCGGACGGACGGTGTTGTAGTGCCGCCGCCAGCTCTCGATGATGGTCCGTGCTTCGGCGAGAGCGTAGAAGATTTCTCCGTCGAGCAACTCGGCGCGCAGCCGGGCGTTGAAGCTCTCGATGAAGCCATTCTCCCACGGACTGCCCGGCGTGATGTAGGCGGTTTTCGCGCCGACGGCGGCGATCCACTCCTGCACAGCCTTGGCGACGAACTCGGGGCCGTTGTCGGAACGAATGTGCTTGGGAACGCCGCGCAGGATGAACAGGTCCGAGAGCACGTCGATGACATCGGCGGATTTCAGCCTCCGGTCGATGTGAATGGCGATGCATTCATGCGTGAACTCATCGACGATGTTCAGCATCCGGTATTTCCTCCCGTCATGGGTGCGATCCTCGACGAAATCATAGGACCAGACGTGATTGCGTCGCTCCGCCCGCAGACGGACGCAGGAGCCGTCGGCGAGCCACAGCCGACCTCTTTTGGGTTGTTTGGCGGGAACCTTCAGCCCCTCGCGTCGCCAAATGCGCTCGACCCGCTTGTCATTGACGATCCAGCCCGCTTGCGTCCGCAACAGCTCCGCGATCTTCCGATAGCCGTAGCGGCCATACTGGCGAGCGAGTTCGACGATGTCGGCGGTCAGTTGCTCCCCGTCCTCTCGCCCCCCTTGCGATGCGGCGCTGGGTCGAACGATGCTGCCCGAGCACCCTGCAAATTCGGCGCTCGGGCACGTTCATCCGGGATCGAACGTGATCGATGCAGGCGCGGCGACGCGCGGGGCTTAGAAGTTGCCCCGAGCAGCCTCCGCCAGGATCATCTTGTCCAGCGTCAGATCCGACACCGCCTTCCGCAGCCGGGCGTTCTCCGCCTCAAGCTC
Organism: uncultured Alphaproteobacteria bacterium; assembly: GCA_963798515.1. Taxonomy (GTDB): domain Bacteria; phylum Pseudomonadota; class Alphaproteobacteria; order Rhizobiales; family Beijerinckiaceae; genus Methylocystis. The sequence goes on along the minus strand of CAWCTS010000009.1, from coordinate 179,697 downwards.
CTTCAGCCGCTTGACCTGATCCGCCTTCACCCCCCGAACTCCTTGCGCCATCGGTAGTAACTGACCTGGGTCGTTCCGATCGAGCGCACGGCGTCCGCGACGCTTTTCCCTTGTGAAACCAGCACATCGACCTGGCGCAACTTCGCGACGATCTCCTCGGGCGTCGGTCTCTTCCTCGGCATAACGGTCCTCCTTTTCCTGTCCGAAGACATACTTCAAGGTGGACCCGTTCAATGGGGGCGGATCAAATCGCTGATTTCGCGCGTTCCGTGAAGAATCGGCGCGCGGTTCCCTCGGGCCGCGGCGCAGCGCCGACTCATGTCTTCCCCGCATGAAATTGCGCCGCGGTCTTCTTCACAAGGGGAAACTTATGAAACTTCGGACTGCGCTCGTCGGCCTTGCTGACGAATTGGCCGCTGCAATCCTCGGCTCGCTGTTGCTCGCACAATCGGCGTTCGCCGCCGATCTCCCCGCTCGCAAGGCGCCACCTCCGCCGGCGGTCCCGTCCGTCAGCTGGACCGGCTTCTACGCGGGACTCGACGGCGGCTCTGTTTGGGACAGTTCACCAGCGACCGTGCTCGCGGCCGGCGAAGGCCTCAGTCAGACCGGCGTCCAGCAGTGGCAAGCATATCCCTACTACATCCCCGGCGTCGCAGTCATGAACGCCGCAGGTTTTGCGGCGGGCGGCCACGTCGGCTGGAACTATCAATTCGCGAGCTTCTCGCGATTAGTGGCGGGCCTCGAGAGCGACGTGCTGGTCTTCGCCGGCAATGGCGGCCATACCTCGACCTTCGTCACGCCGGGCGGACTCAATCCCTCGGTCGCGCAGATCGGCCGCGCGATGCCGTGGGCGGGCTCCACGCGGGCGCGTGTCGGCCTGCTGATCACGCCGACGCTGCTCGTCTATGGAACCGGCGGCGCCGCCTATGGCGCGGCGAATGTCAATGAATACGCCTATGGCTCGGCGCTCGCCGCCACCTACGCGCCCGGCGCGCAGGGCCGCATCTACGGCGGCTGGGCGGCGGGCGCCGGCCTCGAATGGGCTCTGGCGCAAAACTGGAGCATCCGCGCGGAATATCTGCATGCGGATCTCGGGACGCACGCCGCGAGCTTCCCCGGCTTCGCCTATGGAACGGTCCCGAGCTTCCCCGTGCCGCAGCAGTTCCTCGCCGAGGTCCCCCTGCGCGCGAACACCGTGAAGCTCGGCGTCTCCTATCACTTCAACGGCCTCCTCACCGGAGATCCGACGAAGGATTTTCCGTCAGCGCCGTCGCTCTGAGCGGCGAGAGACCACGCCGGGTCGGCGCGCCTCTCGCGCCGGCCGAACTCTTGGAGGCGATGATGCTATCGACCGCAGAAATTGTGCTCGGACTGCTCTTCGCGGCGACGTTGCTGGCCTTTGGCCTGGCGCTCTCCTGGGCGAACGACGACCCGCGCGATGCAGCGCCTGTGCGCATCGACGACCCCAAGACATGGCGGTGCGAGGCGCCTTTCTGGGAGTCTCACTGGCCGCATGTCGCGGGGCCGATCGCCATCGGGCTGGAGGTTTACCTCCTGCTCGCGAGGCTATCCACGACAGCGCCGTGATCGCGTCAGCGAAGCCTTGCCGATTTTCCAGCCTGCCTTCAGCCGCAGGCGTCTCTAGGGAGCGCGCTCATGCACATCGTCACCGATCTTGCGACCAAGCGTCGCTTCGCTATTGGCGGGCGACGTCGCCCGGCGCCGCACTCACCAAGGCTGCGCCTCGCCAATTATCTTGGCGCGAGCCTCCCCGATCCGCCGACCTCCGGCGACTATTCCGTAAAAGCGCACGCGGCGCTCAAGGACATTTATCTCAACGATGCGCTCGGCGACTGCGTCGTCGCGGGCGCGGCGCATATGATAGGCGTATGGACGGGCAACGCGCTGCCGCAGCCAGCGCTCTTCGGCGAGTGGGCGATCAAGAACGCCTATCACGCCTTCTCCGAAGACCAATATCCCACAAGCGACTCCGGCTGCGACGAAGTCTTCGCGCTCAATCGCTGGGCGCATGCGGGCTTCGCGCCGGGCTACGCCAATCCGCACAAGATCGTGGCCTGGGTGGAGGTCGACGCCGCGAAGAGCAGTGAGGTCGTGACGGCGCTGTGGCTCTTCGAAGGTCTGATGAGCGGCGTCGAATTGCCCGACGCCTGGATCAATCCGCCGCCGTCGGGCGACGGCTTCACTTTCGATGTTGCAGGAGACGCGATCCCCGCCAACGGCCACTGCATGACGCATTTCTCCTGGGATTCGGAAGCGATCGGTTGCGCCACTTGGGGGATGTATGGCCGCATCACCCATGCGGCGCTCGCGAGATACATGACCCCGGCGAACGGCGGCGCGCTCTATGCCGCGATCTCCCAGGACGCGCTGATCCGCGCCACCGGAAAGGCGCCCAACGGTTTCGACGCCCCACAGCTTCTCGCCGACGCGCGCCGCATGGGCTTTGCGCATCTCTGACTCACTTCACGCGATGCGCGAGCTCAAGGCCTTGCTCGCGCTCCTCCGCGTTTTCCTCCGACTGATGGGAGATTTTCAATGATCCCGATGCTCACGGCGTTCGCTCTCGCCGCCACCTCGTGCGAATTCGCCAAGAACAGCGCGGACGCCGCCGCGGCGATCGCCGCCGCAAGACCCGATAGCGTGGACCTCGCCATTATCGCGGAAATGCGGCGGATCGAACGCGACGCGATCTGCGAGCGAAACGCTCAACATTGAGCATTCGCCGACCGGCGATGATCGCTCTCTCAACGCGAAGGACTTTCCATGCCCTCGATCGATCCCAAAAGCTCCCTGATCATCAATCTCATCGTCGCCATCGCCGGCGCGGTGCTCGCTTACATCGCCTCAAATGGACTGCCGGCGCCGGTTCCCGCCGCGACCTCGCATCTCTGGCAGGTCTGGGCGCAATGGATCGGCGGACTCGGCGTCGCCGTCGTCGCCGTTTTCAACGGCTATTTGCACGGCGTCACTTCCACCGCGGCGGGTCCGCTGGTCAAGTGAACGCGCGGCCGGAGGCGCCGATGCACGACGAGAACTTTCGTTTCATGCCGAGCCAAGAATGTTACCGCGACATCGGCGCGCTGGGAGCGCGACTCGACGAAATCGAGAAAGCCCGTCTCGAACGCGAAGCCGCGGCCGAGAAGGCGGCGCGCGAACGCGAATCGAGGATCGACGCGCAGCTCGACGAGCTCAACAGCAAGATGGATTCGATCAACGCCGAGCGGCAGACGCTTATCGGGGTGATCTGGGCGATCCGCATCATCTTCGGCGCCGCCGGCGTCGCCTTGTTGTATCTGCTTAGCAATGGCGCGCCGCCCTGGCTCAAGCGCGTGCTGCAGTAGCCTTCTCTTTCCCCGCTTCACGCCCCGTCCGGCTCAACGCCGGGCGGGGCTTTTTTGCGTTCGGGCGCAGGCGCCGCGAGTTGTCGTCGCAGAATGCTCAAAGCGACCGCGCAGGCGTTCGAGACGTTGAGGCTCTTGATCGGCCCCGGCATGTCGAGACGCGCCATGATGTCGCAGCGCTCGCGCGTCAGGCGGCGCAGTCCCTTGCCTTCGGCGCCGAGCACCAGCGCCACGGGCGCGCGCAGCGGCGCCTCTTCGAGGTCCGTCTCGCCCGCCGAATCGAGCCCGATCAGCCAGTACCCCTGTGAGGCGAGTTGCTCGAGGCTGCGCGCGAGATTGACGACCGTGACGACCGGCACATGCTCGAGCGCGCCCGAGGCGGATTTGGCCAACACGCCTGAGAGCTGTGGGCCGTGACGCTCGGTGACGATCGCGGCGTCGACCGCGAAGGCCGCGGCTGAACGCAGCATGGCGCCGACATTATGCGGATCGGTGATCTGATCGAGCGCGAGCACGATTCCGCTCTTCGTCTCGATCTCGTCAAGAGCAAGCTCCGGAAGAGGGCGGGCCTCCAGCAGCAGGCCTTGATGCACGGTATCCTCGCCGAGACGCCGCGTCAGCTCGCGCGCGTCGATGAGGCGCGGCTCAACGCCGGCGCGCGCGGCGGCCTCGGCAATGCGCGGCAGAGCGTTTTCCGTCGCGTAGAGCGCCAGCAGCTCGCGTCGTCCCGCAAGCAGCGCCTCGCGCACCGTATGCGCGCCATAGAGCAGCGCGACGTCGCCCGAGGCCGTCGGAGCGTCGCGGCGCCTCTCGGGAGACCTTTTTGGCGCATTCGGTTTACGGCCATGCGGGCGCATCGGCAGACCCTCAGCGCAACATCGCCGCCGTCACCCACCACTGCGGATGAGCGGCGCGGATCGCGGCGGCGGCGCGCGCGGCGGCGCGCGGCAAGCTGAAGAGACCAAAGCAAGTGGCCCCCGAACCCGACATGCGCGCGAGCTTGCAGCCGCGCGCCGCGCCGAGCAGCGCCAGCACGTCGCGGATGATCGGCGCCTCGGCCAAAGCCGGAGGCTCCAGGTCGTTGCGACATTTGCCGAGCAGGCGGCAGAGCTCTTCGCGATCCGCGCCCGCGGGAATAGCGGGGTGCGGAGCGACGCCCGCGCTCTCGCCGGGTTGCAGTCCGAGCCGCCGGAACACGGGCGCCGTCGCGACGCCGACGCCCGGATTGACGAGCACCGCGGGCAGGCTAGGCAGATCGAGCGACGCGCCAACCTTCTCGCCGGCGCCGAGCATCATGCGCGCCTGCGGCGAGAGACAAACGGTCACATCGGCCCCCGTCGCGCGCGCGGCGTCGAGCAGACGGGAATCGTCCAAGCCGAGGCCATTCGCTCGCGCGAGCAGGCGCAACGCCGCGGCGGCGTCCGAAGAGCCGCCGCCGAGGCCCGCGGCCACGGGCAGGCGTTTCGTCAGCCGAAAGGCGCCGAGCCGCAGTTGCGGAACGCGCTCTGAGAGCTCGCGCGCGGCGCGCAACACGAGATTGTCGCCGCCCTCGCCCGCAGCCTGTGCCGTCGGTCCCTCGACGGTCAAGGAAAGCGCCGCCGCGGACTCGAGGCTCAACAGATCGCCTGCGCCCGTGAAGGCGACGAGGCTTTCGAGCTCATGATAGCCGTCCGCGGCGCGGCGGCCGAGGACATGCAGCGTCAAGTTGACCTTGGCTGGAGCGCGGGCGATCAGCATGCCGACCCCGCTTGCCGCCCCGGCGATAAAAGCGCGTGTGTCATTGCAACCGCAATAAGCGGTCGCGGCCTGGGGCGCTAGCGCGTTTCTCTCTCCCAGACCGTGAGTTGGCTCGGCGCGTGCGCCGCAAAATCGAATGTTCCCGCAGCGCTCGGCTCTCGCCTTGAAAAAATCGGCGAATTCCCACTTTAATGAGCATGCGCCGCATCGGCGGCAGAATGGGCGCGAGGAGCCATGAACGAGAGCGCAGGGGTATTTTTCTCGCCCATCACGCTGCTGATCGGCGGGGGGCTTTTCACGCTCGGCCTCCTATCCGTTTTCGGAATGAACTTCTTCAAAAGCAAGTTTCAGGCGGGCGTCGCTCTCGCCATCGGCCTCGCCTTCCTCCTCGCCACCGAGACCATGTTCATGACGGGCGGCAATGCGGGACGCTATTTCGCGGCGCAAAGCACCGACGTCACCGACTGCGAATATAAGGCCGAGCAGGCCAATCCGCTGGAGCGCGGGAAGACGACGAGCGTCATCCCCGACGAGATCCGCGCCTGCATGGACCGGCTCGGCTATGACTGGACCACCGAGCATCCGCATTGCGAAGAGGCGAAGCTCGCCACCAACACCTTCTGCTATCTGCCGAAGCCGCGCTTTTCCCGCGCCATCGTCGCCTGGCAGATGAAATTCGAGTGAGCCGCGGGACCATTAGCGCTCCCGGCCCCCGCCCTCGGCGAAATCTCCCGCCCGATGTTGCGCCGCCGGATAAATCTCGGCATGAAGGAGAAAACCGCCACCTTCGCCCGGCCGGGCGCTAGCTTCGAGAGCCAGAGATGAACGCTGTAACGACAAACCATTCCGACGCCTCCGTTTGGCTGGCCGACGCCAAGACGGCGCTCGCCGGCGTCAAGGCGCTCTACCAGGCGGCGCTGACGAAGGTCCGCGCGCGCGTCACGAAGGACGGCAAGCTCTCGGCGGGGCTGATCGAAGCCGAGCAGCACGCCGCGCATGGCCTCGCCTGGTTCGCCACCTATGAGCAGTCGCTGAGCGAGCTCATCCATTACGCCGAGCAGCTGTTGGCGGAGGGCGCCTATGGAGAGACCGAGCAGCTCCTGACGCGTATCGGCTTTGCGGAGTTTCTGGCCCAGATCTACGGCGGCATCCCGATGAGCCAGGGCGAGATCGTGCGGCTCTTCGACTTCGGCTTGAGCTGCGACGAGGTCCGCGCCCATTCGACCGAGGCCGACAACCGTCTCATTCGTGAGGGCCTGACCCCGGCGAACAAGGCGCGCCTGGCCGAGCTCATCGATCATCACGAGGCCGCGGAGACGATCGGGGCCTCCGGTCTCGACGAGACGCTCGAGGCGATCCGCTCCGAGATGCGCAAATTCGCGGCGGACAATGTGACCCCCTTCGCCCAGGAGTGGCACGCAAAGAATGAATATATCCCGCTCGAGGTGATCTCGGGGCTCGCCGACCTCGGCGTCTTCGGCCTGACGATCCCCGAGGAGTTCGGCGGCTCGGGCATGGGCAAGATCGCCATGTGCGTCGTCTCGGAGGAACTGTCGCGCGCCTATATCGGCGTCGGCTCGCTCGGCACGCGCTCGGAGATTGCTGGCGAGCTGATCCTCGTCGGCGGGACGAAGGAGCAGAAAGAGAAATATCTGCCCAAGATCGCGGCCGGCGAGATCCTGCCGACGGCGGTCTTCACCGAGCCGAACAATGGCTCGGACCTCGCGGGCCTGCGCACGCGCGCGGTGCGCGACGGCGATATCTATAAGGTGACCGGCAACAAGACCTGGATCACCCATCCCGTGCGCGCCGACGTGATGACCCTGCTCGCGCGCACCAATCCGGAGGAGAAGGGCTACAAGGGCCTCTCCATGCTGCTCGCCGAGAAGCCGCGCGGCACGAATGAGAATCCCTTCCCCGCGAAGGGCATGACCGGCGGCGAGATCGAGGTGCTGGGCTATCGCGGCATGAAGGAGTTCGAGATCGGCTTCGACGGTTTCGAAGTGCCCGCGGAAAACCTCCTGGGCGGCGTGGAAGGCAACGGCTTCAAGCAGCTCATGGAGACCTTCGAATCGGCGCGCATCCAGACAGCGGCGCGCGCGCTCGGCGTCGCGCAATGCGCGCTCGATCTGGGCTTGCGTTACGCCAAGGAGCGCATCCAGTTCGGCAAGCCCTTGTTCTCCTTCCCGCGCATCTTCGACAAGATCGTCGCGATGGCGGTCGAGATTCACGTCGCGCGCCAGATCACCTATTTCTCGGCGCGCCAGAAGGACGGCGGCAAGCGCTGCGACCTCGAGGCGGGCATGGCCAAGCTCCTGGGCGCCCGCGTCGCGTGGGCCGCGGCCGACAATGCGCTGCAGATTCACGGCGGCAACGGCTTCGCCTTAGAATATCCGGTCTCGCGCGTGCTCTGCGACGCGCGCATCCTCAACATCTTCGAGGGCGCGGCGGAGATTCAGGCGCAGGTGATCGCAAGACGGTTGCTGGAGGGGTAAAGCCGCACGACGGCTGAGCCCCTCCTTCTACTGCGCGGGAGGGGCTTACCCCATCGCCTTCTTCAAATTCTCGTCGATCTTGTCGAGGAAGCCCGTCGTCGAGAGCCATTTCTGCTTGGGGCCGATGAGCAGCGCCAGATCCTTCGTCATATAGCCGCTCTCGACCGTCGCGACGCAGACCTGCTCCAGCGTCGCGGCGAAGCGCGCGAGCTCGGCGTTGTCGTCGAGCTTGGCGCGATGCGCGAGGCCGCGCGTCCAGGCAAAGATCGAAGCGATGGAGTTCGTCGAGGTCGCATGGCCCTTCTGGTGCTCGCGATAATGGCGCGTCACCGTGCCATGCGCGGCCTCGGCCTCCACCGTCTTGCCGTCCGGCGTCATCAGCACGGAGGTCATGAGGCCGAGCGAGCCGAAGCCCTGGGCGACGATGTCCGACTGCACGTCGCCATCGTAGTTCTTGCAGGCCCAGACATAGCCGCCGGACCATTTCAACGCCGAAGCCACCATGTCGTCGATGAGGCGATGCTCATAGGTGATGCCGAGCGTCTGGAACCGCTCCTTGAACTCCGCGTCGTAGATTTCCTGAAACAGGTCCTTGAAGCGCCCGTCATAGGCCTTCAGGATCGTGTTCTTCGTCGAGAGATAGACCAGGTATTTGCGCTGCAGCCCGTAGTTGAACGAGGCGCGCGCGAATTCTCTGATCGACTCGTCGAGGTTGTACATCGCCATCGCGACGCCGGCGCCGGGGAAGGAGAAGACCTCCTTCTCGATGACGTTTCCATCGGCGCCCTCGAATTTGATGGTGAGGCGGCCTTTGCCCGGAACCTTGAAGTCGGTCGCCTTGTACTGATCGCCGAAAGCGTGGCGGCCGACGACGATCGGCTGCGTCCAATGCGGCACGAGACGCGGGACGTTGCTGCAGATGATCGGCTCGCGGAAAATCACCCCGCCCAGAATGTTGCGGATCGTGCCGTTCGGCGACTTCCACATTTCCTTGAGGTTGAACTCCTTCACGCGCGCTTCGTCGGGCGTGATCGTCGCGCATTTGACGCCGACGCCGTGCCGCTTGATGGCGTTGGCGGCGTCGATCGTCACCTGATCATTTGTGGCGTCGCGGTTTTCAATCGAAAGATCGAAATATTCGAGCTTCAGATCGAGATAGGGATGGATCAGCTTGTCCTTGATATAGGCCCAGATGATCCGCGTCATCTCATCGCCGTCGAGCTCGACGACCGGATTGGCGACCTTGATCTTCGACATCGCGTGACTTCCTCGGCGGGGCTCTCCCCCTCCCTGTCCCTCGCCCGGCCTGCGGGAGAGGGGACCCTAACGATCAGCTTGCGCGAGGCCGAGATGCACCCGAAGCGCTTCCCTCTCCCGCAAGGCGGGCAAGGGTTGCGGAGGGGGCCTACGACCCGCCAAATAGGAAACGGCTATAACATTGACCTTGCAGCGCAGCAAAGCCTTCGCTGCGGGCAGCGGCGCCTCAGACGAAGGCGACCGTCAAGATCTCGTAGCTCTTGCCGCCCTTGGGGGTCTTCACTTCGACCGTATCGCCCACCTTCTTCCCGATCAGCGCGCGGGCGATCGGCGAGGCGACCGAGATTTTGCCGTCCTTCACATTGGCCTCGGTCTCGCCGACGATCTGATAGCGCTTTTCTTCCTCGGTCTCCTCGTCGAAGACGGTGACCGTCGCGCCGAACTTCACCGTCGAGCCGGAGAGCTTGGAGACGTCGATGATCTCGGCCCGCGACAGCTTGTCCTCGAGATCGGCGATGCGGCCCTCGTTCATGGACTGCGATTCCTTGGCCGCGTGATATTCGGCGTTCTCCGAAAGATCGCCATGCGCCCGCGCCTCCGAAATCGCCTGAATGATTCGCGGCCGCTCGATCTGCTGGCGTTGGCGCAGCTCCTCCTCGAGCGCGGCGTGGCCGGCGGCGGTCATGGGCACTTTTTCCACCATTCTATCCACTTTCCTTGGGTGACGACCCGCCCTCTGCGAAAATCGGACCCTTCCTCGCCCTCGCCTGGGCGGGATTGCAGGCTTCGATCCCGAGGTTCGCTCTTCGAGCGGCGCGGTCTAGCGGAAATAGTCCTGCAGCGCGCGGACCTTCAACTCTCCAGTGACATAGGCTTCGATGCCCTCGACAGCGGCAAGCGCCCCGGCGAGAGTCGTGTAATAGGGAATTTTATGCAGCAGCGCGGCCCGGCGCAAGGAGCGCGAGTCGGCCAGCGCCTGGGCGCCTTCCGTCGTATTGAAGACGAGCTGGACTGAGCCGTTCTTGATCGCGTCCACGATATGGGGACGTCCTTCCGACACTTTGTTGATTTTCTGCGTCGGGATGCCCCGGCTCGTGAGAAAACGCGCCGTTCCGCCCGTTCCCAGGGTCTCGAAGCCAAGCTTCTGCAAAATGCGCAGGGGCTCGACGACGCGCTCCTTATCCGCGTCGCGCACGGAGACGAAGACGACGCCGCCCTCGAGCGGACGCGCGCCGGCCCCGAGCTGGCTCTTGGCGAAAGCCGCGGCGAAGCAGGAATTGAGGCCGATGACCTCGCCGGTGGAGCGCATTTCCGGACCGAGCACCGTGTCGACGCCAGGGAAGCGCGCGAAAGGAAAGACCGATTCCTTGACGCCGATATGGCCGAGCTCCCCGGTCGAAACCTCGAAGCTCGAGAGCGGCTCGCCGGCCATCACGCGCGCGGCGATCTTCGCGATGGGCTTTCCGACGACCTTGGCGACGAAAGGAACCGTGCGGGAGGCGCGAGGATTGACCTCGAGCACATAAATCTCTCCGTTCTTGAGCGCATATTGAACGTTCATGAGCCCGATGACGCCGAGCGCCGTGGCCAGGCGCTTCGTCTGATCCTCCAACGCCAAAATCGTCTCGGGAGAGAGAGAGCGCGGCGGCAGCGAACAGGCCGAGTCGCCGGAATGAATGCCCGCCTCCTCGATATGCTCCATCACGCCGGCGATGGCCACGCGCTCGCCGTCGGCGATGCAGTCCACGTCGATCTCGATCGCGTCCGTCAGATAGCGGTCGAAGAGAAGCGGGTTCTTGCCGAGCACCATATTGATCTGCCCGGTCTTGTCATTGGGATAGCGCGTCTTGATCTCGGACGGCACGAGGCTGGGAAGCACCCCCAGAAGATAATCGTCGAGCGCCCCGGCGTCGCGAATGATCGCCATCGCGCGGCCGCCGAGCACATAGCTCGGGCGCACGACGAGCGGCAGTCCGAGCTCGGAAGCGACGATGCGCGACTGCTCGACGGAATAGGCGATCCCATTCTTGGGCTGCTTCAGGCCGAGCTTGTCCAGAAGCCGCTTGAAGCGGTCCCGGTCCTCGGCGAGGTCGATCGAATCGACAGGCGTGCCGAGAATTGGCGCGCCGCTCTCGGCAAGCCCCTTGGCGAGCTTCAGCGGGGTCTGTCCGCCATATTGCACGATCAGGCCCTTGAGGCGGCCCGCCTTGCGCTCGACATCGAGGATTTCGCCCACGTCCTCATTCGTCAGCGGCTCGAAATAAAGACGGTCCGACGTGTCGTAATCGGTCGAGACGGTCTCGGGATTACAATTGATCATGATCGTTTCGTAGCCAACGTCGTGCAGCGCGAAACAGGCGTGACAGCAGCAATAGTCGAATTCGATTCCCTGGCCGATTCTGTTGGGCCCGCCGCCGAGAATGACGATCTTCTCGCGCGTCGAAGGGCGCGCCTCGCATTGGGGAGCGCCGCCGAAGGGGGTCTCATAGGTCGAATACATGTAGGCCGTCGGCGAAAAGAATTCCGCCGCGCAGGTGTCGATGCGCTTGTAGACCGGGCGCACGCCGAGGCTGTGGCGCGCCGCGCGCACTTCTTTCTCTTCCAGATTCGCGAGCGTCGCCAAGCGCGCGTCCGAGAATCCCGCGGCCTTGAGCATGCGCAGATTGTCTGCGTCCTTGGGCAGACCGAACTTCCGCACCTTGCCTTCGAGCGCGACGATCTCGGCGAGCCGCTCGATGAACCAGCAGTCGATCTTGCAGGCTTCGTGAATTTCCGCGACGCTCATGCCAAGTCGCAGCGCCTGGCCGACGACGAGCAGACGGTCCGGCGTCGGCGTGCCGAGCGCGCCGCGCAGCACGTTCAGATCGTCGCCCTTGCCGAGATCTTCGATTTCGATCTCGTCCAGGCCCGAGAGCCCAGTTTCGAGCGAGCGCAGCGCCTTTTGCAGCGATTCGGCGAAGCTGCGGCCGATCGCCATCGCCTCGCCGACCGACTTCATCGCCGTCGTCAGCACGGGCTCAGCGCCAGGGAATTTCTCGAAGGCGAATCGCGGAACCTTGGTCACGACATAGTCGATCGTCGGCTCGAAGGAGGCCGGCGTCGCGCCGCCCGTGATCTCGTTTGCGACCTCGTCGAGCGTGTAGCCGACGGCGAGCTTCGCCGCGACCTTGGCGATCGGAAAGCCCGTGGCCTTCGACGCCAAAGCGGAAGAGCGCGACACGCGCGGGTTCATCTCGATCACGATCATGCGACCGCTCGCAGGATCGACCGCGAATTGCACGTTCGAGCCGCCGGTCTCGACGCCAATCTCGCGCAGCACGGCGATCGAGGCGTCGCGCATGATCTGATATTCTTTGTCCGTGAGCGTCAGCGCCGGCGCGACGGTGATGCTGTCGCCGGTGTGCACGCCCATCGGATCGATGTTCTCGATCGAGCAGACGATGATGCAATTGTCCGCCTTGTCGCGGACGACCTCCATCTCGTACTCTTTCCAGCCGAGCACGCTCTCCTCGATCAGCACCTCATTCGTCGGCGAGGCGTCGATGCCGCTCTTCACGATATCGATGAATTCGGCCTGGTTGTAGGCGATGCCCCCGCCCGTGCCGCCGAGCGTGAAGGAGGGGCGGATGATCGCGGGAAGGCCGATGTCGTCGAGCGCCTCCAGCGCCGCAGGCAGCGTCTTGACGTGATGCGAACGCGGCGTCTCCAGGCCGATTTTTTTCATCGCCTCGCGGAAGAGCTCGCGGTCCTCGGCCTTGTCGATCGCGGCGGCCGAAGCCCCGATCATCTCGACCTCGAACCTCTCCAGCACGCCCATCTTCTGCAGCGAGAGCGCGCAGTTCAGCGCGGTCTGGCCGCCCATGGTCGGGAGCAGCGCGAAGCCGCCTGGAATGGCGTAGCGCTCCTTCTCGATGATCTTCGCCACGATCTCCGGCGTGATCGGCTCGACATAGGTGCGGTCGGCCATGTCCGGATCGGTCATGATCGTCGCGGGATTGGAATTGACGAGGACGATACGGAAACCCTCGGCTTTCAGAGCCTTGCAGGCCTGCGTTCCCGAATAGTCGAATTCGCAGGCCTGGCCGATCACGATGGGCCCGGCGCCGATGATCAGAATTGTCGAGATGTCGTCTCTTTTAGGCATGCTGTTCCGTTTGCGACGGGGCGCGCATAAAAAAAGGCCGCGCCGCCGGCCTTTTGGACCGGAACGCGTCCCTCGCGGAAGTGAGCGGGCGCGCCCGGCTCGGTGTGGTCGGGAGGGTGTTAGACGATTGCGAAGGTTGTGAGAAGGGGGCGTCGCGCCGCGGCCCTTCGATCGCCCGATCCGCGAAACCTGAAACGCGGCTGTCTCACCATTCGAGACGCCCTACGCTGCGGCTGCTGGCACAGCCGCTCGATCCGGCGCCAAACTCGCGAGCCCGTGTTTCCGCGCGATGCTCCCTCTTGCGGCGGTCCCTTTTCCCCGATATGCCGGAGCGGCGACCCAGACAGTCTTTGCGACGCGGGGCGCGGGGAGCGCTCTGGGGCGCAAAACGAACGCGGCGCGCCAGGCGCCAAGGCCGCGGAAGACGTAATAAGGGATTGAGACATATGAGCGATGTCGCCGAGCGCGTGAAGAAGATTGTCGTCGAGCACCTCGGCGTCGAGCCCGAGAAGGTGGTCGACAAAGCCAGTTTCATCGATGACCTGGGCGCCGACTCGCTCGACATTGTCGAACTGGTCATGGCGTTCGAAGAGGAATTCGGGATCGAAATCCCGGACGATACGGCCGAGACGATTCTGACCGTCGGCGACGCCGTCAAGTTCCTGGAAACCGCGAAGGCCTAAGGCTGACTCGGTCGCAGCGAGCGCTGCGCTCCTCGGGCCCCGCGGGGGCGGCGGGGACTAGAGAAGCGCGGCGCGCGCAAACCTCAACGAACAAATTTTGCTTGCAGGTGCGCGCCATGCGTAGGGTGGTGGTCACAGGTCTCGGCCTCGTCACGCCTTTGGGCTGCGGGGTCGAAACAAACTGGCGGCGACTGATCTCTGGCGAATGCGGGTTCAAACGCATCGACACCTTCGAGGTGGACGATCTCGCCTGCCAGATTGCGGCGATCGTGCCGCGCGAGCCGGGCGCAGAGGGAAGCTTCAATCCCGACGATTGGTTCGAGCCCAAAGAGCAGCGCAAGGTCGACGATTTCATCATCTATGCCGCCTCCGCCGCGACTCAGGCGCTCGCCGACGCGGGCTGGAAGGCCGACACGGCGGAGAAGCAGGAGACGACCGGCGTCCTGATCGGCTCCGGCATCGGCGGTCTCGGCGGGATTTACGAAACGTCAGTCACGCTCCTGCAAAAAGGGCCGCGCCGCGTTTCGCCCTTCTTCATCTCGGGGCGCATCATCAATCTGGCCGCGGGCTACGTGTCGATCATGCATGGACTCAAGGGGCCAAATCACGCTGTGGTGACCGCCTGCTCCACGGGATCGCACGCGATCGGCGACGCGGCGCGCCTCATTGCGCTGGGCGAAGCGGAGGTGATGGTCGCCGGCGGGGCGGAGTCGCCGGTCAATCGCATCGGCGTCGCGGGCTTCGCGGCCTGCAAGGCGCTTTCCACCGGCTTCAACGATCGGCCGAAAGAATCCTCCCGCCCCTATGACAAGGACCGCGACGGCTTCGTCATGGGAGAAGGCGCGGGCTGCGTCGTGCTCGAATCCTACGAGCACGCCAAGGCGCGCGGCGCCAAGATCTACGTGGAGATCATCGGTTACGGGATGTCCGGCGACGCCTACCACATCACCGCGCCCTCCCCCGACGGAGACGGCGCCTATCGCTGCATGAAGGCCGCGCTGAAGCGAGGCGGCCTCTCCATTGACGAGGTGGACTACGTCAATGCTCACGGAACGTCGACGCCGCTCGGCGACGAGATCGAGCTCGGGGCCGTCCAGCGCCTTATTGGCAATGCCGAGCCCAAGCTCTCCATGTCCTCGACGAAGTCGGCCATCGGCCATCTGCTAGGCGCGGCGGGCGCCGTCGAGGCGATCTATTCGATTCTCGCGATCCGCGACCAGGTGGCGCCGCCAACGCGCAATCTTGACAATCCTTCGGTCGAAACGGCGATCGACCTCGTCCCGCACAAGGCGCGCCAGCGCAAGATCGACGTGGCCCTTTCCAACTCCTTCGGCTTTGGCGGCACCAACGCCTCCTTGCTGCTGCGCCGCGCGGATTGACCGCGACCCCGGCTCCTTGCGCCTTGGGCGGGGCGGCGTATGATCGACTGCGTCGGAAAAACCGGCCGCTCGAGGCGCCGGGCGAGCCGGCGGCCTCCTGGGCCACTCGCCAAGCCGCTCGTTAGAGCGGCAAGGCTTACTATTTGCGCGAGCGGCTTGAACGGATGACGGGCGACAGCGACAAGGACGAAACCGCGGGGAAATCTGCGTCGGAAACCGCAGCCCCCGCCACCCCGGCGCCCGTCCAGCAGGTGGCGCCGCAGGGCGCGCCGCCAGCGAGTTCAGCCGCGCAGGCCCCGGCAACCCCGGTCCCTGTCCAGCAGGCGGCGACGCAGGGCGCCCCGCCGTCGAGTCCAGCCGCGCCAGCCCCTGCGCCGAAGCCGAAAGAAGGCGCCGGCTTCTGGCGCTTCTTCAGACGAAAACGTCCCACGCAGGAAGAAGAGAAGACTTGCCAGCGTCGCGAGCGCGTTCGCCGGCGCCGACGGCGGGGAAGCCTCTCACTCCTGAGCGACGGTTTCAGCTTTGTGCTCGTGGCCCTCGTCGCAGGAATTTTCGGACTGATCTCGGCCCGCCATGTGCTGAACGAGCCCGGACCCCTGCGCGCCGAGAAGATCGTCTATTTCCCGCCGCGCACCGACGCGCTCGAGATGATCTCGCAGCTCGAGAGCGAGGGCGTCGTCGACAGTCCAACCCTGATGAAAGCCACGCTTCTCGTCGAGAACAAGATGGGTAAGGTGAAGCCGGGCGAATACCTCTTCAAGCAGGCCATCAGCATCCGCGAGGTGATCGACGAGCTGATCAACGGGCGCCAGGTGCTCCACTCCATTACGATTCCGGAAGGTCTGACCAGCGAGCAGATCGCGCAACGCCTGCGGGACAGCGACATCCTCTCCGGCGAGATCTTGGAAACGCCCAAGGAGGGCGTGCTGCTGCCCGAGACCTACAGAGTGACGCGCGGCTTTCCACGCTCCAAGCTCGTGGCCAAGATGCAGGACGATCTGAAAAAGGTCGTCGACCAGATCTGGGCGAAACGACGCCCGGATCTGCCGATCCGCACGCCCTATGAGCTCGTGACGCTCGCCTCGATCGTCGAGAAGGAGACCGGAAAGGCGGAGGAGCGTCCCATGGTTGCAGCCGTTTTCGTCAACCGGCTGCGCAAGAAGATGCGGCTGCAGTCGGATCCGACGATCATTTACGGCCTCGTCGGCGGCAAGGCGACGCTGGGTCGGCCGATCCTGCGGTCGGAGATCGAAAAATACACGCCCTATAACACTTATTCGATCGACGGCCTGCCGCCTGGCCCCATCGCCAACCCCGGCCGCGCCTCGCTGGAGGCCACGGCCAATCCCGCGAAGACAAACGATCTCTACTTCGTCGCCGATGGAACCGGCGGCCATGTCTTCGCGCAATCGCTGGATCAGCATAATCGCAACGTTCAGCATTGGCGGGACGTCGAACGTGAAAGAGCCGCTCCGCCGGAGGCCGAGCATGCGGCGCCGAGCCTCACACAGCCCACCCCGCCGCCCGCTGCGCCGGACGCCAAGGACAAGCATGGCGACGCCGGCGGCATAGGCCGTCTTGTCACGGCGGCGAGCGCGGCGGAAGACTATCCGCCGAGCCGCGCGCTCAGCGCCAATTCCGGGGCGGCGCTACGTCTCAGCCGTTTCGGCTCCCGTGCGGCGCTCCTGGAAGCCGGGGCGCTCGACGAGCCGACACGCTCTGACGCCGTCGCCGTGCTTCGCCCGGCGAGGGCTTTCCTGGCGCTGGCAGCGGCGGGTGAGCAGGCGCGGGGAGGCGGCGGCGCTTTCGAAGCCGGCCCCAGCGCGGCGAGCGAGGCGGAAGACGACAGCATTGGCGGCGCCGCGTCACTGGCCGCAGGCGAGAGGCTGGAGAGAAATGCGAGCCTCGCCGTCGCCGATATCGACGGGCCTGCGACTGGCCGGTCCCCCGGGCGGCGCATCCTGGACGCGTCGCAGGGCACGCGGCTGGATCCGCTCCTGGACAAGTCGTGGGATCTGAGCTCGCCCAAGACCGTTCCGTCTGACATATCCCTGCGCTGAGCGGGTCGCAGATAGAAGTCCGAATTATCTACAAAGAGAGCGTTCGGCTCCGAGCGCTCCGCACGCGCTCTTTCGCAGCGCAAAGGCGCATCCGCATGTCCATAGCCAGCATGACCGGGTTTTCTCGCGCCCAGGGCGCTCACGGCGTCTGGAGCTACGCCTGGGAGCTCAAGAGCGTCAACGCCAAGGGTCTGGACCTGCGGCTGCGGCTGCCCCCGGGGTTTGACGCGGTCGAGGTCAAGGCGCGGCGCGTCATCGCGGAAACGCTTACGCGGGGCGCCTGCTCGGCAACTCTTTCCGCCTCCCGCGCCACGACAGCCGGCGCGCTGCGCATCAACCGCGCCGCGCTGGACGCGATGCTGCAGGCGCTCGAAACGATCCCGCTCAACGCGAACCTCCAGCCAGCTTCGCTCGATGGGCTGCTCGCCCTGCGCGGCGTCGTGGAATTTGTGGAGCCGGAAGCAGACGAGACGCAGAATGCGCGGCTCGAGGCGCAGATTCTGGAAAGTCTGGGGGAAGCGCTCGGCGCCCTCATCGCCTCCCGCCGCGCCGAAGGCGAAGCGCTCGCGATCGTGCTGGCCAAGCGCCTCGACCGGCTGGAGGAGCTCGCCCGGCAGGCGGACGCGAGCCCCGCTCGCCAGCCGGAGGCGGTGCGCGCTCGGCTCAGCCAGCAGTTGTCGGTCCTACTCGAATCGGCGAGCGGGCTCGATCCGCAGTGGCTGCACCGGGAGGCGGCGCTGCTTGTCGTGAAGGCGGATATCCGCGAGGAGATCGACCGTCTGCACGCGCATCTGGCGAGCGCGCGCGCTTTGCTCGCCGCCGGCGGCCCCATGGGGCGGCGTCTGGACTTCCTGGCCCAGGAGCTTGCGCGGGAGGCCAATACGCTTTGCGCCAAGGTCAACGACACATCGCTGACCGCGATCGGCCTCGACATGAAATTCGAGATCGAGCAGTGGCGCGAGCAGGTGCAGAACATCGAGTAGGGCGAGAGCCTGCCGGGACGCGGACGCCCTATCTTGGACAAGTCAGCGCGCTTCGACTAAGGACGGTGCACGGGCCGCCTCGGATCGCCCGCGATTCCCCCGAGAGCGCCTCCCGCTCGAACGGAGTCGTTCGAGCGATAAGGAATCGCTCCCAATCAGAAACTTAGAGCATGTCCCGATCGGAAAGCCGCTTCGCACTTTTCCGGGACATGCTCTAGTGAAACCGTGCCACCCGTCCCCGCTCGCCCCATCGTCCATGCCTCCGGAAAAACCCGAACGTCGCGGCATCGTGTTGATCCTGTCTTCGCCCTCCGGCGCCGGCAAGACGACGTTGACCCGCATGCTGCTGCAGGACCGCCGCCTCGACCTGACGCTGTCCATCTCGGTGACGACGCGGCCCCGGCGCACGAGCGAGGTCGACGGCATCCATTATCGCTTCATCACGCAGCGTGGCTTCGAGGCGATGCGCGATGCGGGCGAGCTTCTGGAATGGGCGCAAGTCCATGGCAATTTCTACGGCACGCCTCGCCAGCCCGTCGAAGAGCTCCTGGCGCAGGGCCGCGATGCGCTGTTCGACATCGATTACCAGGGAACGCAGCAGGTGCGCCGGCAGATGCCGGCGGAAGCCGTCACCGTCTTCATCCTTCCCCCCTCCATGAAGGAGCTGCGCGCGCGGCTGGAGCGGCGGGCGGAAGATTCGCCCGAGACGATCGAGAAGCGCCTCGACAATGCGCGCAACGAAATTTCGCGCTGGTCGCAATATGATTATGTGCTCGTGAACGACGATATTCAGGCCACATTTGACGATCTGCTCGCCATTCTGCGCAGCGAGCGGCTGCGCCGGCCGCGCCGTCCAGAGAGCATAGCGGCTTTCGTCGAGACGCTGCTCGCTGAAAGATAAGTCGGGGCTCCCGCACCGGCTCTACGCCATTCCCCCTGAGATTTTTGCTGCGCCGAAGGGACTGCCGCCTGCTTCGCTTCTTGCGGGAGGCGAAAGCGCAGCTATCGACCCGATAAAACCAACCCTCAAAAGTCTTTCCGGCGGCGGCTGCCTTTGAAAAGGAACCGGCCGGAGATTTGGGTCTCCGGCCGGGTTGTTATTTAGAACTCTTTGCGTTCGATCAGGGCATGTCGCCGGCGACGAACTTCGGAATGACCGGGCCGCCGATTTCCGCGGCGTAGCGCTGGCCGTCCGGGGTGAAGAAGAACAGCAGGCCGCCGATCTGGCTGTCGGTGTCGTAAGCCAGGTCGGACAGACGCTCGATGTCCCAACGCGCGTCCTGCACCTTCACCACGATGTCCTTCGTCTCGCCGGGGGCGATCGGCGTCGGATCGGTCGACAGACCGCGATCCGCCAGCAGATAGTCCGGGAACTCAGGCTTCGTCGTGAACACGTCGGGGTTCAGGAAGCGCAGGCCAGCCGCCGTATATTCGCCGAGGCGAAGCGGATGAGCCGTCGTGTTCTTCACCTTGACGTTGATCGTCAGCTCGCGACCCGGCACCTTGTAGACGCCGCCCTCGAGATCCACCGTCACCTGCTCCTTGCCGACACCCACCGTGCCCACCGTCGAGATCGGCGTCAGCGGCTTCTGCAAGCCGGCCTGAAGCGGGATCGTGCGCGGGAACTGCGAGTTCGTGTAGGCGTAGCCGAAGATCGTCGCCAGGATCGTCAGCGCCAGGACGATCGCGCCAATGCGGCGGTCTTCGTCGGTGGTCGCCTCATCATCCCGACCTTCCGCAACGCGCAGATAGGAAGCGATGATGCCCTTGCGGACGAACCAGAACAGGATCCACGCCGCGCCCACGACCAGCCACGGAAGATGCCAGGCGTAAACCCGGCTGATGCCGTAGTGCTCGAGGTCGATCGTCGTTCCGTCAAGGAGCGTCACCGGATCGGTGAAGTCCTTCATGTCGCCCTTGATCTCGATCCACTGGCCGGGTCCGATGATCGGGCCGCCGCCTTCGACGTTGATCTGAGCATGCACGTGCCAGCGGCCGGCGCGACGTCCGCGCAGGTTCACCGAGAACGCATAGTCGTTGCCCGGAACCAGCGAGAAGGAGCGCGGAGCGAACTGCTCGCCAATGAACTGCGCCGTGCGAACCAGAACCGGACCGGGCTCGCCGGCGTTCAGGAAGGACACGCGCGGGTTCGCCACGGCCTGCGGCCAAGCCGAGAACACGTGAACCTTGCCCGAAAGCACCAGCTCTTCATTCACCGCCACCGAGGTCTTCGACCAGGCGACGTCATACCAGTTCAGCGTGCGCATCCGAAGAAACGCCTGCTGCGACTTCTCGCCGTGCGCGAAGGCCGGAGCCGCGGCTCCAACCACCCCCACAACGGCCGCCGCGCCGAGCGCAGCGAGCTTGACTAGGGCTTTCATCAACAAACCTCCCAGTTTCTTTCGTTTGGAGCCTCGAACGCTCTGCGCGTCTCTAAGGCCCCCGCTCTCTTTCCGCTCTCCCCGCGGTCCGCCCCGTGCAAGCCGGCGCGTCCGCGAGGAAGCCTGTCGTCAAGCCTGGCTTAGATCGCCTTGATGATCTTCGTCGTCGAGTAGAAGCGGCCCAGCCACCACCACGCGAAGTAGACCAGCATCGACACGAAGCCCGAGAAGAAGGCCGCGACCGGCACGACGTCCTTACCGAAGGTGCGCAGCGTGCCGCGCTCAACCATGCGGATGTATTCCGGCATCGACGTGCGCACGAAGTGGAAGCCGATCAGATCCGCAAGCGACATCAGCTGACCATGCTGCTCGGTCGCCTGGTGATACTGACCGATCGCCGGCCAGTTGTTCGGGTAGAACAGCAGGCCCCAGCCCAGCGCCCCGATCACCGCCGTGATCACATAGCTGCCCGAAAGCAGAAGGATCACGTCAAGCCAGATCGCCGGAACCATCAGAGCCGACGGGAACACCAGAGAGATCGGGAAGTAGGTCCAACCCCAGAAGTTCACGTAGCGGTTGATCCATTCGCCGATCAGAAGGCCCAGAACCGCGAACACCGCGCCAAACGGCAGACGGAAGTTCACCCAGAAAAAGGCCTGCGACGCAGCCGCGAAGGTCACGCCCAGAATCGGCACGACCGTCGGCCACATACGACGATCCTTCCAGTCAACCCAGAAGTCCCAGTCGCCCGCAGTCAGCATGAAGTGGACGTGATAGCCGCCCAGAACCGCAAAAAACAGCAGCGTCAGAAGCATCCAGTCGGTGGTTTGAACGCATCCCGCCGCTTCCGCGACGGAATGGAACGGACCGACCGCTCCTCCGCTTTTCGATGTCGACATCTCTCTTCTCCTTGGTCTCGTCGAACGCTCCGGCTTTAGCGCCGGATTGTCGTCTTCTTCACTTAGCTCTCTCGAGACTTTAGCTCGCGCGAGCGTTCACTTTGCTCTTCTCGAGCGAGCCGCGCCCGAAGGCGCGGCCCCTCCAACTCTCACGCAGCCGCCAATCAGGCGAGCAGCGCGACGCCTTCCTTGCCGATCAGCGCATGGATGCGGCCGAGGATCTGCAGAACCACGCCGAACACGCCCAGAGCCATCCAGCCGAAGAACACGAAGCCCCAATGCAGCGGAGCCACGAACAGCTCTTCCATGAACCAGAAGGTGTGGCCCCACTCGTTGAGACCCACGTTCGGGATGATCATGAACGGGCCGATGGCCACGATCAGGAACGCCAGCGAGTAGCCATGAGCAAAATACGGGATGCGGGTCTTCGCATAGAAGAACGCGCCCACCGCGATCACCGAATAAATCGGGTAGCTCATGTAGAACTCGATGATGTGCGACGGCGTGAAGTCCGTGTCGCGAATCACCGTCATGTGCCAGGTGCCGTCCTGCTCCGTGAAGAAGGAAGCGCCCCAGTAAATGGCGATGCCATAAACCGTCAGCCACTGAACCAGCGTGACCAGACGGCGCATCTCCTCGCGCGGCGCAACCGCGTCGACGTTGCGGTCGCGCGTCTTCCACAGATAGCCGGCAAGGGCGATGCCCGAGACGAGCTCCAGCGGAATCTCCGTCCACAGGATCGACAGCCAGTAGGTCTGGAACTCCGGAGCGAAGGAGTCGAGGCCCGCGCGCCAGCCATAGATCTGCTCGTAGATGCGAACGATCAGATAAAACACGTTCAGCACCACAAGGCCGATCCACATTCCTCTCAGATCGACGATTGTGTCTGTGCCAGCAGCTGCGCCCGCAGCCGTGCTTGTTGTCGAACTCATGCTTGGTCCTCCTAAGTCTGCTCTCTCATCCAAGATTTGCGCGTCTTGCGGCCTCTCCGCCTTAAAGGCGGCCAAGCCCCCGTCCTGCTCGAGCTTTCAGGCTTCTCAACCCCCGACATGCGGCCTTCACGCTTGTTCTTGCTCTTAATCGGCGTTTCGGCTCTTCTTGCTGTGACGCTCTTCGCTTCGGCTTGTTGTTCTTGTCTTCACTCCGTCGGCCCGCCCGTCAAAACCGCAACGCCAACGGCGCCGAGGCTCCCCGAGCTTCCCGGATTTAGAACGCCGAAAGCGCCGTTG
Source organism: uncultured Alphaproteobacteria bacterium (assembly GCA_963798515.1). Taxonomy (GTDB): domain Bacteria; phylum Pseudomonadota; class Alphaproteobacteria; order Rhizobiales; family Beijerinckiaceae; genus Methylocystis. The sequence goes on along the minus strand of CAWCTS010000009.1, from coordinate 157,088 downwards.
GCGCCCAAACGTCCCATCCGATGTGTTCTTGATCCGACGAAAGCGCGAAGCTGATGCGTCCTTCCCTCTCGCTCTTGCTTTCTAGCTTTTTCTTGTTTTTGTTCTTGCTTTTTTTTCGTTCCCGTCGCGGCCTGAGCCGACGAGTCCGACGCGCGCGCTTGGAGCCGCTCCTTAAGCGAAACGCGAAAAAAAGCCGCCTCGCGACCCTCCTCGCTCCCGCCCCGAGCTAAGCCCAGCGTGCCCAGAGCATTTCTGTTCAGGGACCCAAAAACAATACTCGATAGGGCTGGTGATGACAATCTATCGAAGGGGCTTATCGACCCATTCGGGCAGTATTACCCCTGCCCCAGGCCAAAGCCCACACCCCCAGATCCAAACCCTTCGCAAATGCAAAATGCCGATAGACCAGCCATTTAGCGCGCCAACGCCGCAACTTCCCCGCAAGCTCGGCAGCGCCAACCCACCAGATTCTTCCCCAACCCCAAAGTTGCGATATCTTATGTTGCGCCGCACACTTCCGAAAGGTTGAACGCTGTCAACGGATTGAGTGCGACAAAACTGCGACGCTCACGTCGGCTCCGGGCCCCAGACCTTGACGCCTCCCTCCTCGAGCCGGCGCAAGGCTTCCCTGACGGCGACGCCGCCCAGCGTGAGGTCGGGCGCAATCTCGGCCAGCGGCGCCAGGACGAATCGGCGGGCGAAAAGCTCCTTGTGCGGAATGGTGAGTTCCGGGTCCTCAATCGCCTGCGTGCCGTAGAACAGAAGGTCGATGTCGATGAGCCGCGGGCCCCAGCGGCGCGTCGGCTCGCGGCCCATGTCGGCCTCTATCGTCTTGACGGCGGCGAGCAGCTCATAAGGGCCAAGCGTCGTCTCGCCGATCGCGCAGGCGTTGGCGAATTCGCTCTGATCCAGCTCTCCCCAGGGCGCGGTGCGGTAGATGCGCGAGACGGCCGTCAACCGCGCCACCTTCCGCTCCGCGAGGAGACGGAGCGCCTCGCGCAGATTCGCCGGCCCGTCGCCGATATTTGAGCCGAGTCCGAAGCCGACCGTCGTCGCCGTCATGCCGTTTCCTCACTGTTCCCCAAATTGGAGCGCGTCGAGCACCGCAAAGGCGGCCTTATGCTCCAGCGCGTCATGCACCCGGAAGACCCGCGCGCCGGCGCCGGCGGCGACAATGTTGGCGGCGAGGGTCCCGATGAGGCGACCCTCAATCAACTCGCCGGGGAGATCGCGAAAAATAGACTTGCGGGAGACGCCGACGAGCACCGGGAATCCGAGGCTCCGCAGCTGCGGAATGGCGCGAAGCGCGGCGTAGTTCTGCGTGCGCGTTTTGCCGAAGCCGACGCCGGGATCGAGAAGCGTGAAGCGCTTCTCGACGCCAGCGCGGGACGCGGCTTCGAGGGAGCGCTCAAAGAAGCGCAGCATGTCGTCGACGATGTCGATTCCCTCCTGCGCCTCTTCCCGATTGTGCATGATCACGACGAGCGCGCCGGCTTCCCCGACCACCTCCGCCATCGCCGGATCGCGTTGCAACCCCCAGACGTCGTTGATCATCACGACGCCCGCGGCCAGCGCCCGGCGCGCCGTTTCGGCCTTGTAGGTGTCGATCGAGACCGGTGCGCCGGCCTCTTCGACGAGAGACGCGAGAAGCGGCTCCAGCCGCCGCCATTCCTCCTCCGGCGGCACCGGGACGTGCCCGGGCCGCGTCGAATTCGGCGCCGACGTCGACGATGTCGGCGCCGTCGGCGACGAGCTTCCTGGCCTGCGCCAGCGCCGCCTCGCGCGCCAGGAAGAGGCCGCCGTCCGAGAAGGAGTCGGGCGTCACATTGACGATGCCCATGATCGTGCGCCCGGCGTCGAGCCGTTGAAGAAAAGCGTCTCTGCGCGCGTCGAAGGCCCGTCTGTGTGAAGTCACCGCCCTGCTCTCCCGCTCAGAGCAGGGCTTTTAATGGCGGCTGAAGCGAATGGCGAATCGCGCGCTGCGGCGCCGCTCAATCGAAATTGAGCTCGGTCGTGTCGTCGCCCATCTCGATCGTCGCGCCTGCGAGGCCGCCGTCCTCGCGATAGCGGTAGGAGTGGCGCATCTCGACCTCGCCATAGACGATCTTCTCGCAAAGCGTGATGCGGTCCTGCGCGTCATAGGAAGCGCGGAAATAGGTGTTGCGGTTCTCGAGCCCCTCGGCCTCGATCGCCGAGACCAGATTGAGGGGAAGACCCCTTCCACTATAGCTAAGGTAATATCTTTGACGCGGGCTATCGCTCACGGCGGCGCTCCTCCGTTTCGATGAAGCAAGCGCGCAAGCCGAAGCTTGTCAAGCCGGCTGCAGGTCGGTTCGAGCCGCTCGAGAACACCCTCTTGACTTTCGACAAGCGCTTTTCGCCGGCATGGGACTGAGCCGGCGCGCAACATAAAGTTTAGGCGCCGAGACGCTTTGCTTCGGCGGGCGACTTGGCAAACGCCGATAAAAATGATTGAGTCCGCGCCGCTCGGGATGGTCCCGCGCGCGCATCGGGCCGGCGGGGGCTGCTGTCCCAGCCGAAGAACGATAAGGGGGCGCCCCGGATCCTAGCCAGGGATCCGCGGGACGCGTTCGGTTTTGTCGAAAGGAAACGCACATGGCTTTGATCAACAAGATGCTGATCGGCGAGTTGCTGGTTGGCGAGGGCAATGAAGTCGCGCACATCGACCTGATCATTGGTCCGCGCGGAAGCGCCGCCGAGACCGCATTCGCCAACGCTCTTGTGAATAACAAGGACGGCTTCACGACCCTTCTCGCGGTCGTCGCTCCGAACCTGCTGGCCAAGCCGAACACGATCCTGTTCAACAAGGTCACGATCAAGGGCGCCAAGCAGGCCGTCCAGATGTTCGGCCCGGCGCAGGCCGGCGTCGCTAAGGCGGTCGCCGATTCGGTTGCTGAAGGCGTGATCCCCGTCTCCGAAGCCGACGATCTCTTCATCTCGGTCGGCGTGTTCATCCATTGGGACGCCAACGACGACAAGAAGATCCAGGAATACAACTACCAGGCCACCAAGGAAGCTCTCGCTCGCGCCGTGCGCGGCGAGCCGAAGGCCGCTGAGGTCGTCGCCAAGCGCAACGACGTGAAGCATCCCTTCGGCGCGAACTAAGCGCTAGGGGCTTCACGCCTCCAGACATGTGGCGGGGAGTTCATCTCCCCGCCGCGAAGCGCCGGCTCCGGGGAGGGCGCCGGCGGGTTTCGAGCGCCACGCAAAGGGCGCTCGCAGGGCCGGATCGAGGACGGTCCGCCGCGTAATCCCCGGGCCGAGCGACGTCTCGGCGCCGAAGCGGGATCGACGCTCAGCGGGGCCGGAACGCATTTTCGGCCTCCTCGCGCCGCAGCGAAGGCTGTCTTGGCCGGAGGGGAAACGATAATCCTGCGCCGGAATTCGTCCGCGACCGGCGTCGCGGACGCGTGGGGGCGATAACAGACCGGAAGGAATCCGAACAAATGGCCTCGTTACTGGACACAATTCTCGGCGCGCTTTTGGGCAAGCCTGTGGGCGCGCCCGGCACCGGCAAGACCGGCGTCGGCGAGTTGCTCGTCGGCGACGGCAATGAAGTCGCACATATCGACCTTCTCATCGGACCGCGCGGAAGCGCAGTGGAGAAGGCCTTCGCCAACGCGCTCGTCAACAATAAGGACGGTTTCACGACGTTGCTCGCCGTCGTCGCGCCGAACCTTCTCGTGAAGCCGGCGACCATTCTTTTCAACAAGGTCACGATCAAAAACGCCAAGCAGGCCGTGCAGATGTTCGGCCCGGCGCAATATGGCGTGGCCAAGGCCGTGGCCGATTCGGTCGCGGAGGGCGTGATCCCCGTCGACAAGGCCGACGACCTCTTCATCTGCGTCGGCGTGTTCATCCACTGGGAAGCCAACGACGACAAGAAGATTCAGGAATTCAACTATCAGGCCACCAAGGAGGCCATCGCGCGCGCGCTCAAGGGCGACCCCAGCGCGCAGAGCGTCCTTTCGGCCCGCGTCGAAGCCAAGCATCCTTTCGCGGCTTATTGATCCGCGCAGAGAAGCCTGCTGAGAGCATTTAAAGGAGCCGTTCGCGGCTCCTTTTGCGTTTGCAGCTTCTGCGGCCGCGATCTGGAGAAGCCGCTCTCCCTCGCAACATTCTTGTCGGAGACTTCAGCGTGACCGAAAGCCGCGGATGGCTCGACGCCCATCGCGCCAACCTCGAAGAGCTTCGCGCGGGCGATCGGCTGCGGGCGCTCGCGCCAGCCCAGGGGATCGATTTCGCCTCCAACGACTATCTTGGCCTCGCTCGCTCGCAGGCGTTGCGCGATCTGGCCGCCGCGGCCCTCGCCCGAGGCGTTCCGCTCGGCGCGGGCGGCTCGCGCCTGCTGCGCGGCAATTGGCCCGAGCACGAAACCCTCGAGGAAGAAGCGGCGCGCTTCTTCGGCGCCGAAAGCGCGCTCTTTTTCAGCGCGGGCTTTTCCGCCAATGAGGCGCTGCTCGCCACGTTGCCGCAACGCGGCGATCTCGTGCTTCACGACGCGCTCATCCATGCGAGCTGCCACGACGGACTGCGCCGGTCGCGCGCCGAGCGCCTCGCCGTTCCCCACAATGACGCCGACGCCTTCGCCGACGCGCTTCGCGCCTTTCGCGCGCGGAATGAGTCAGGTCGCGCCTGGATTCTCGTGGAGAGCCTCTACAGCATGGACGGCGACGGCGCGCCGCTCGCAGCGCTCGCCGAGATCGCGGAGGCCTTTGAGGCCTTCCTTTTGATCGACGAGGCGCATGCGACAGGCGTTTATGGTCTGGGCGGGCGCGGTCTCGCGCATGACTTCGAGGGCCGCGAGAATGTCGTGACGCTGCACACCTGCGGCAAGGCGCTGGGGCTCTCCGGCGCGCTCTTGTGCCTGCCGCGCGTGCTGCGCGACTTCCTCGTCAATCGCGCGCGCAACTTCATCTTCGCGACGGCGCCGTCGCCGCTCCTCGCCGAGGTCGTCCGCACCGCCCTTCCCTTGATCGAAGCCGCGGAGGATCGGCGCACGGCGCTGGCGCAGCGCGTGATCAGGCTCGAGCAACGGTTGAAGAGCGAAACGAAAGTCTCACCCTCGGGAACCCAGATTCAGCCGGTGATCGTCGGCGCCGACGGGCGCGCCGTCGCGCTCGCGCGCGCCCTGCAGGCCGAGGGCTTCGACATTCGCGCCATCCGCCCGCCGACCGTGCCGGAAGGCTCGGCGCGGCTTCGAATCTCCGTCACGCTCAATGCAAGCCACGACGAGATCGACGCGATGGTCGCGACGCTCGCGCGCAAGCTCGCGGAATTGCCGGCGTGAGCGCCTTTGTCGTGGCCGGAACCGACACGGGCGTCGGCAAGACCGTCTTTGCGGCGGCGCTCGCCGGCGCGCTCGGCGCCGCCTATTGGAAGCCGGTGCAGGCGGGGCTCGACGGCGAGACCGATTCCCTGCTTGTCGCGCGGCTGAGCGGGCTCTCGCCGGAACGTATTCTCCCAGAGGCTTTCCGGCTGAGAACGCCGGCCTCTCCGCATTTTGCGGCGAGCCTCGACGGGCTCTCCATCGATCCCGACAACCTCGATCCCCCGCGAGAACCGCGGCCGCTCGTGATCGAGACGGCGGGCGGCGTGATGACGCCTCTGACGCTCCAGACGACGACCGCCGATCTCCTGGCGCGCTGGGGGCTACCGGTCATCGTCGTCGCGCGCACCCGTCTCGGGACAATCAACCACAGCCTGTTGACGTTGGAGGCGCTGCGCCGCCGCGGCGCGCCGGTGCTCGGCGTCGCCTTCATCGGCGAGGAGGACGCGCCGGCGCAAAGCGCGATCGCGCAAATGGGCGAGACGCGTATTCTGGGGCGCATGCCGCCTCTCTCGCCGCTGACGCGCGAAAGCCTCGCTGCAGCCTTCGCCGCCGCTTTCAATCTGCGAGATTTCTCCTAAGCTGAGAAGCATGAGCGCCCCCTCGCCCGTCTGGCGCCCCTTCACGCAACACGCGCTGCAGCCTGACGCCATCGAGATCGCCAGGGCTGACGGGTGCTGGCTCGAAGCCAAGGACGGCAGGCGCTATCTCGACGCCATCTCATCCTGGTGGGTCATCACGCACGGCCATTGCGAGCCGCGGATCATGCAGGCGATCCGCGATCAAACGGAGCGGCTCGACCAGCTGATTTTCGCGGGCTTCACCCACGAACCCGCGGAAACCCTGGCGCGCCGGCTCGTCGCGCTGACGCCCAAAGGTCTCGATTACGTCTTTTATTCCGACAGCGGCTCGACCTCGGTCGAGGTCGCCATCAAGATGGCGCTGGGCTTTTGGAGGAATCGCGGCGAGACGCGCACGCGCATTCTGGCGCTCGAGCACAGCTATCACGGCGACACGGTCGGCGGCATGTCGACCTCGGCGCGCGGCCCTTTCAACGAGAGCTACGCGCCGCTCCTCTATGACGTCGAGCGCATCCCCTTTCCGGCGGCCGGGCGCGAGCAGCTCACGCTCGACGCGCTGGAGGCCGCTTGCAAGGCCTGCCCTGCAGCGCTCCTCGCCGAGCCTTTGCTGCTCGGCGCCGGCGGGATGCTGATCTATGCGCCGCGCGTGCTCGCCGAGATGAAGGCGATTTGCACGCGCCACGGCGTGCTCTTCATCGCCGACGAGGTGCTGACGGGCTTCGGCCGCACGGGAACGCTCTTCGCCTGCGAGCAGGCTGGCGTCATTCCCGACATCGCCTGCTACGCCAAGGGGCTCACCGGCGGCGCGCTGCCGCTCGCGGTGACGATGTGCAGCACCGAGATTTTCGAGGCGCATCTGTCGCCGGATCGCGCGAAGGCCCTGTTCCACTCGAGCTCCTTTACGGCGAACCCCATCGCCTGCGCCGCAGCGCTCGCCAATCTCGACATCTGGGAAAAAGGCGCGGCGCAAGAGACGGTGGCTCGGACTTGCGCGCTGCAGGAAAAGCGCCTCGCGCGCTTCGCGAAGATCCCGCAATTTCGCAATGTCCGCCGCATCGGCACGATCGCGGCGCTCGATCTCGCCGTCGAGGAGGAGGGCTATCTCGCGACGATCGGCCTCGAGCTCACGCGCTTCTTTAACGCGCGCGGGCTCCTGCTGCGCCCGCTCGGCCCGACGATCTATGTGCTGCCGCCCTATTGCGTGACGGGCGAGGACCTCGATCTCGCCTATGCGGCGATCGAGGAGGCGGGTCAGGCGCTCAAGGGCGGCAGCTGAGCCGAGAACCGTCTCTTGCCATTGTTATCTTATGACGATAGGATAAGAAGAATGGCTGAGGACGCTGAGCTCGAGCTGCTGCTTTCGCTGGATGGCGCAAGCTTCGAGGCGGCGGAGGGCTATGTTGTCGAGTTTAAAGCGCGCCGCATAGACCCCACGCCGGGCCGTCCGCACGGCCTCAGCTACTCGCTCGTGTTTCGACCCAAACAGGGCGAGCCTTTCGTGCGCTTCGACAACGCTCATGCCGCCCAACGCCCGGGTGGAAAATTCGTGAAAGCCTCCGCAGCGCAGGATCATTGGCATCGCACGGAAAGCGACCCTGGACGGCCCTACGCCTTCACCACAGCGAGGCAACTGCTCGAAGACTTCTGGCGCGAAGTGAAGCGGGTGATGGACGAAGGGGGAATAGCCAATGACCTATAAAACCGGGTCCGTCGGCGAGTTCATGAAATGGACGAAGCGCGTCGTGACCGAAACTGACGCGGCGACGGACACGGGCAAGCGTTGGTTCGACAGCGAGGCGACGGCGGCGCGCGCGCTCCGCGCCGCGATCTCGCCAGAAGCCATGGTGAAGCTCCTCTCCGAGGAAAATTTGAAGCTGTTGCAACTCATCGTGAGCAAGCGGCCAAGCTCCATGCATGAGCTGGCGACGCTCTCGCATCGCAAGGAGTCGAATCTCTCGCGCACGCTGCGCAAGCTGCATGAAGCGGGGATCGTCGATTTCGAGGGAGGCGCGGGCCGCATGCGCGCGCCCCGCCTCGTCGCGCGCCGCATCACGCTCGATCTCGATCTCGTCGGAGCGAGCAGCGCCGTTTCGGTCGAACGCCGACCCACGGTCAGCTGAGGCCCGTGCGCCGCCCGTGTTGCAAAGGCCTCGCTCCTACCTCCGGTCCTTCAAATACTCCTCGCGCAGCACGCGGCGCAGGACCTTGCCGACGGGGCTCTTCGGGAGGGTCTCGCGGAATTCGTAATGTTTCGGCAGCTTGTAGGAGGTGAGGCTCTCACGGACGAATTTGCCGAGCTCCCCGGGCTCGGGCGGAGCGCCGCGGGGAACGATGAAGGCGACGGGCGCTTCGCCGGAATGCGGATCGGGAACTCCGACGATTGCCACCTCCTTCACCTGCGGATGATGCGCGAGCACGTCCTCGACCTCATTGGGATAGACGTTGAAGCCCGAGACCAGAATCATCTCCTTGAGCCGATCGACGAGCTTGATCTTTCCATCCGGAAGCATCATCGCCACGTCGCCGGTGCGAAAGAAGCCGTCGGCCGTCATCGCCGCGCGGGTGTCCTCAGGCTTTCGCCAATAGCCCTGCATGACCTGCGGACCCTTGACGCAGAGCTCGCCGCTTCCGCCGAAGGGCACGACGGACCCATCCTCCGCGCGGATGGAAATGTCCGTCGACGGCGCGGGGTAGCCGATAGCGCCCGTGAACTCCTCGACGTCCGGCGAATTGACGCAGACGATGGGCGAGGTTTCCGAAAGGCCGTAGCCTTCCACGATCGGCTTGCCGGTGATCGCCTTCCACTTATGGGCGACCGCGCTTTGCGTCGCCATGCCGCCGGAAATGCAGAAGGCGAGCTTGGAAAAATCGAGGCTCGCAATGCCCGGCGCGTCGGCGAGCGCCGCATAGAGCGTATTGACGCCCGAAAACATCGTGAAGCTCGATTTGCGCAAGGTCTTGATGAAGCCAGCGATGTCGCGCGGATTGGCGATCATGAGACAGCAGCCGCCGATCCGCACCATCATCAGCAGACAGGCCGTCAGTCCGAAGATGTGATAGAGCGGCAAGGCGGTGACGATTTTTTGCGGCTCCTTGCAATAAGGCTCGAGCCACATCGCCGCCTGTTCGACATTGCTCGCGACGTTCCGGTGCGAGAGCACGGCGCCCTTGGCGAATCCGGTCGTTCCTCCCGTATATTGCAGGAAGGCGATGTCGTCGGGCCCGACCGCGACGGGCGGCCGAAGATGCAGATGACCGAAGCGCAGCGCCTCGTAAAGATAGGTCGACCCGGGCAGCTCATAGGGCCTCACTGCACGCTTCACATAGCGCGAGACGAAATTGATCAGCACGCCCTTCCCGCCGAGAAGATCGCCGGGCTTTAGGATGATCGCCTTCTCGAGCCGCATCTGCGGCCAGGCTTCGGCGACGGTGTGCGCGAAATTCTCCAGCACGAAAATAAAGCGCGCGCCGGCGTCGTTGACCTGGCGCTCGAACTCGAGCGCCGTATAAAGCGGATTGATGTTGGTCACGACGCCGCCCGCGAGCAGCACGCCAAAAAGAATCGCGGGATAGCTCGCGAGATTGGGCGACATGATCGCGACGCGATCGCCCTTCTCGAGCCCCTGCGCCAGGAGCCATGAGGCTACCGCCTGGGCATGGCCGCCGAGCGCGAAATAGCTGATCTCCACGCCAAAGCTTTCGAGCGCCGGGCGATGCGGGAAGCGCTCAACGCTCTCCAGAAACACGTCGTTGAGCGTCTGGCGCTCCTTAAGCTCGATCTCCGCTCTGACATATTTTGGATAGGATTTCAGCCAGGGCCGCGTCGCGTAAGGATCCTCGATCGGGGTCATGATTTATCCTGCGCAAAGAAAGCGCCGAGCGCGATTCGGCAGAGTAAACTCTAGCGGGTTCCTGGCGATAAACCCCGTTCCTTGCGAGAAGTTTTCGTATTGCGGCGCAGCAACCGCGCGTGGTCTCACGCCGCCTGCGCGCTGGAGGCGCCGAGCAGCAGCGCGAGACCGATGAAGAACACCAGCGCCGCGGCCAGAAACTCCGCGCCGCGCAGGGCGAGGTTGGTTGCAGGACGTTCGGCGCCGGCCCATCTCTGGGCGAAACGCCGTGCAAAAACGGTCGCGGCGGCCAAGGCGCCCGTCGTCAGGGCCGTGCCGGCCGACATCGCCAGAACGGCCGCCAAGCCGGCCTTGAAGATGCCCTGCGCCAGCGTGAAGACGAGGATCAGGATCGCGCCGGAGCAAGGCCGCAGGCCCGCCGCGACGACCGCGCCGGCGGCGCTTCCCAGAGAGAAGTTGGCGTCCGACAGATCTTGCGGGTCCACCAGAGCGCAATGCTCGCAGTCCTGCGGATGCGCGCCGGAAGAGGCCTCGACGGCTTCGCATCGAAAGCCGTGGGCGCTCGCGGGCGCCGGCCGCGGCGCGCGGAGAGCGGAGAGCAGCGCCGCGCCCTTTTTCCACAGGAGGCCGGCTCCGAGGAGGGCGATCGCCGCATAGCTTGCGAGCTCGACCCAATCGACGGCGCTGCGCATCTGCAGCGCCGTGAAGCCAAGGAGAGCCGCCGCGATCCCGACGATCGCAACCGCGACGAGGCCCTGCAGCAGCGCGGCCAAGCCCGCAAGGATCATGCCCCTGCGCACGGCGCTGCGGCTCGCGATCATGTAGGAGGCGAGCACGGCCTTGCCATGGCCGGGACCGGCGGCGTGGAACACCCCATAAGCGAAGCTTGCGGCGATGAGCGACCAGAAGGCCGAACTCTCGCTCTTCACCCTGCGCGCCGCGTTCTGTAGCTCCAAGTGAAAGCGGTTCTGCCAAGCGAGAATCGTCCCGGCGAAGCCGCCGCCCGACCCCGCCCCTTCGCCGCCGCCGACCGCGAAAGGATTCTTGCGCCCAGAGGAGCCCGACAGGCCAAACGGCTCCGCGCAAACTCGGGGGAGAGGGCCCAAGACCGCGCAGAGCGGGAGTGCGAGCCCGCTGCGCAAGACGGCGCGACGCGAGACTGTCACGGACAGGCCACGACAATGCGCGTCGCGAGCTTCACGCCAAAGTCGGCGCCGGGCGAGAAATTCTGGAAGAAGGCTTCGGTGAGCTGCTTGTTCTCTGAGGCGGCGAGCGGCTTGGGCTCGAAGGCGCCGACAGAGCAGCCCTCCGGCGCCTTGGCGAGCGTGACCGGCTCCTTCTTCTCGAAGCCAAAAGAGACGAAGTAGGTCGGATCGTAGACCTGAAAGGAAAACGGCTTCTTGGCGCCGACGGGGGTCTCGAGCGGCAGAAAGAACCGCAAGGTCACGATCTTGCGATCGTCAGCCTCGAGCGTCGTCTCGACGGGATCCTTGAACTTGAGCGAAGCGCTTCCCTGCTTGGCGAAGGTGAAATAATCGAATTCCTTGAGCGATTCGACATTCGTCTTGGCGAGCGGAGCGAGCTCCTCGCGGGTGGGCGGCTTGCCGTCCTTGCCGAGCCCCTGCACGGCGAAAGCCGAATACATCTCGTCGAATTCCCAGGCCTGCCGCAGTCCGAGGATCTTGCCGTCGGGCGCGAAAACGACCTCGCTGCGCACGGCCACCCAGACATGCGGATGCGCCCAGGCGGACCCGGCTGCGCCGAAGAGCCAGATCAAGGCCAAGACAGGTATAAGGGGCGCGAGGAGGCGATTGTACATGTGTTGAGACGGGGGTGACCCAGGGTCCGGGGAGGGTCGACCCCTTTATCACGAAGCGGTGGACGGCAATAAGGCCTTCTTGAAATGGCCCTCCGGACTGGCGTAATCTGGACGAACACGCGTCCTTTGGCCCAAGCTCGGCCAATGGTTTTTTGCCGTGGACCGTAGCAACAGCGATCAGTGATCGAGTTTCTGCGATAAGGCTGGGGCTCATAGACAGCTGCCGCACTGACGAAGAACGATCGGCGTAGATTTTGTCCCGCCCGGGACCTGCTCTGGCGTTATCACGGTCGCAGGAGAGATGCAGAACATGGCGGAATTTTCTGCCGAAGCCTCCGCGCTCGACCCCGTCCTCGGCTCCTGGACGCTGGAAGACCGATACGACCTCGGCAAGAATCGCGTGCTCATGACCGGCACGCAGGCCATCGTGCGCCTTTTGCTGATGCAAAGGGAAATCGACCGCCGCGCGGGTCTCAACACGGCGGGCTTCGTCACCGGCTATCGCGGCTCGCCGCTCGGCGGCGTCGACGCGCAGATGCTTCGCGCCAAGCGCCATCTGGACGAGGCTGGCATAAGCTTCATGCCGGGGCTCAACGAGGACCTCGCCGCGACCGCGATCTGGGGCGCGCAGCAGGCCGAGATGCGCGGCGAAGGCCGCTATGACGGCGTCTTCTCGCTCTGGTACGGCAAGGGTCCCGGCGTCGATCGCAGCGGCGATGCGCTGCGACACGTCAACCACGCGGGCACTTCGCGCTATGGCGGCGTGCTGGCGCTGATGGGCGACGATCATCTGGCCGAGTCGTCCACGATCGCGCATCAGTCCGAATATCACTTCATCGATGTGATGATGCCCGTCCTCTCCCCCGCCGGGGTCGAGGAAATACTGGACTACGGGCTCTATGGCATCGCCCTGTCGCGCTACAGCGGGCTCTGGGTTGGCCTGAAATGCGTCAAGGACACGGTCGAATCGACGGCCTCCATCGACGCGTCGCTGGAGCGCGTGCGGATCAGGACTCCGCAGGATTTCGCCATGCCGCCCGGCGGCCTCAACATCCGCGCCGCCGATCCCGTCCTGGCGCAGGAAGCGCGCATGCATGAGCACCGCATTCCGGCGGCGCTCGCTTTCATCCGCGCCAACCGGCTCAATCGGATCATCACCTCGGGCGGCCCCGACGCCAAGATCGGCGTGATCACCGTCGGCAAGTCCTATCTCGACGTTCGCCAGGCGATGGACGACCTCGGCATCGACGAGGTCAAGGCCAATCAATACGGGCTGCGGCTCTACAAGATCGGCTGCCCCTGGCCGCTAGAGCCCAAGGGGATCGAGGAGTTCACGCGCGGGCTCGATCTCGTCATCGTCGTCGAGGAGAAGCGCTCGCTGATCGAGACGCAGCTGCGCGAGCAACTCTATGACGCGGCGAATCGTCCCGTCTGCATCGGCAAGAAGGACGAGCGCGGCGAATGGCTCTTCCCCGGCAAGGGCGCGCTGGACCCCAATGACATCGCGGTCGCGCTCGGACGCCGCATTCTGAAGCGCCATCGCTCCGACGATCTCGAGGCGCGCGTGGCCCGCCTGGAACGGCTACAGCAGCGGCGCGCAACAATGACCGAGGTGACGGTGCGCGTCCCGCATTTCTGCGCGGGCTGCCCCCACTCGACCTCGACCCATGTGCCGCAAGGCGCGCGCGCCTACACCGGCATCGGCTGCCATTACATGGCGCAATGGATGGGCCGCTCGACTGAGGGCTACACCCATATGGGCGGCGAGGGCGCGAATTGGATCGGCGAGGCGCCCTTCTCGATCCGCAAGCACGTTTTCCAGAACCTCGGCGACGGCACCTATAATCACTCGGGCTCGCTCTCGATCCGCTTCGCGGTGGCGACGAACACGAACATCACCTTCAAGATTCTCTTCAACGGCGTCGTGGCGATGACCGGAGGGCAGAAGCACGAAGGCGATCTCACGGTCGAGGCCATCGCGCATCAGGTCGCGGCGGAAGGCGTGCGCAAGATCGCGCTCGTCACCGACGATCCCGGCAAATATCCGGTCGCGGCCCAATGGCCGCACGGCTTGCAGATCCACCACCGCAACATTTTGAACGAGGTGCAGCGCGATCTCGCGGAAACTCCGGGCGTCACCGTGCTGATCTACGATCAGACCTGCGCTGCGGAGAAGCGCCGCCTGCGCAAGCGCGGGATGCTCGAAGACCCCGACGCGCGCATCATCATCAACGAGCTCGTCTGCGAAGGCTGCGGCGATTGCGGCACCGCCTCGAACTGCGTCGCCGTGCAGCCGCTCGAGACCGAGTTCGGTCGCAAGCGGCGCATCGACCAGTCCGTCTGCAACAAGGATTTCTCCTGTCTCGAAGGCTTCTGCCCGAGCTTCGTCACAGTGCATGGCGGGCGCATGAAGAAGGCGCCGCTGCCCACCGCTGAGCAAACCGCGAGTCAGCCTGCGCTCCCCGTCCCGAGCCCCGCCAAGATCGGCGAAACGCCTTATGGCGTGCTGGTCGCCGGGCTGGGCGGCACCGGCGTCGTGACGATCTCGGCGCTGCTCGGGCTCGCCGCGCATCTCGAAGGCAAGGGCGTCGGCGTCATCGACATGGCCGGGCTCGCGCAGAAAGGCGGCGCGGTCTATTGCCACGTCAAGATCGCCCGCGCGCCCCAGGACGTGCACGCGATCCGCATCGCGGCCGGCGAGGCCGATCTGGTGCTGGGCTGCGACCTCGTCGTCTCTGGCGCCAAGCTCGTGCTCTCGGTGGTCGACAAGGAGCGCACCGCGCTCGTGATCAACAGCGCGGAGGTCTTCCCCGGCGACATCGAGCGCGATCCGGATTTCGTTCTGCCGGCCGAGGAAATCAAGCAGTCGATCCGCTGCGCCGCCGGCCCGCGCATCGACGTCCTCGACGTGACGGCGCTCGCTTTGTCGCTGCTTGGCGACTCCATCGCCGCAAACATCTTCATGCTCGGCTACGCCTGGCAGAAGGGTCTGCTGCCGCTCGGCGACGCCTCGATCCTGCGCGCCATCGAGATCAACGGCGAATTGGTGGAGATGAACAAGCAGGCCTTCGTTTGGGGACGGCGCGCGGCGCATGATCTCGCGAGCGTCGAGCGCGTCGCCCGGTCGCTGCGTCCCAGAAGCGAGGCTCGGCGGCTCTCCAGGGATTTGCCGGAGATCATCGAACGGCGCGCGCAATATCTCGTCGGCTATCAGAACGAAGCCTATGCGAAGCGCTATCGCGAGCGTGTCGCCGCCATCGCCAAAGCCGAGACGACGCGCGTTCCCGGCTCGCAGGAGCTCACCGAGGCGGTGGCCCGCTATCTCTTCAAGGTGATGGCGGCGAAGGATTTCTACGAGGTCGCGCGGCTCTATACCGACGGCTCCTTCGAGCGGCAGCTGCGCTCGGTCTTCGAGGGCGATCTCAAGCTCGAATTCCACTTCGCGCCGCCCCTGCCCGCTCTGCAGCCCAAGAACGACTTCGGCGGCTCGCGCAAATTCACCTTCGGCGGCTGGGCCTATGGCGTGCTGCGCGTGCTCGCCAAGCTGAAAGTCCTGCGCGGCACGCCCTTCGACATTTTGCGCTTTGACCAGGACCGTATCCGCGAGCGGGAGATTCAGGCGAATTACGAGGTTCTGCTCGAGGAGATTCTCGAGCGGCTACACCCGCAAAATCACGCGACCGCGGTGGCGCTGGCGCGACTGCCGGAGAAAATCCGCGGATTCGGCCACATCAAGGCGCGCAACACCGAAGCGGCGCAGGCGGAGGAGAAGCGCCTGCTCGAAGTCTTGCGCCGCCCGATCGACGCGGCGCGGATTGCTGCGGAGTGAGGACGGCTCGCGGAGATCGCGGCAGCCCACGGAAGCCCCTCTACTCCAAAACCGAGCATTCATGTCAAAACCGGCTAGTCTACGTACACAATTTTAGCGCTTAGTTCGAGATCTAGCAGGACCTGGAGTGGCATTGACACGAATTCGTTAGGGTCTAGGCCACGCCTTTATCGCACCTTCAAATAGCAAAGAGGTTCTAGCGAGCATTTCGGCCTCACGCCAGTGGTCCTGCCTTGATATCCATTCATTCAGAACGAAATGGCTGTCCGCTAGGCGTTCTTTTTTCTTCGAGAAAGTATCATTCGATAGTTCGCTATTATATCCTGTCAAAGTCAGATTGCCCAGAAGGTCAAGCCAGCGCTCATACACAGATTCGGCGTTCTCTCCCAATTCTGATCGCCATTCTGGCGTTAACGTCTGAGGCATGATGTGTTCAATCGTAGCGTTTGCGTAGGACGCAGGCTCCTTATGGCCGCCAAGCTCTTCCAGAGTTTCTAAGATGAACTTGCAACGATCAACTGGGTTCGAATAAGCTCGATAGCGCAGAAGATAATCTTTGAATTCGTCGTCTTTCGGCCACCGACGGCCACTGGCCCCATCGGCAAGGGTCGTCCGCATCCAAGCTGCGACATTTCCGCTCTCAGGCAAATCCTTGGCGAGATTCAAGAAAATACGTTTGAGCTGATTCGTCGGAACAGCACACACGGCCCGGCGAACAGCAAAGGACTCGATGATCTCCAGACAAGCAACGATATCCTGGCACGCATAAGCGCCCCGTTCCAGCGCCAAAAGCAATTTAAGGACGAAAGGGTTCGCTGTCGCGATTTCCCAGCGCTTTAATCGGGCGAGCTTCTTGGCTATGACTGGATTGTCATGCTCAAGGATACCAACGATTTTTGCATAGACAATTGACGCCTCTCGCAATAAAATCAGCTCGTCGAAAACAGAGCTATCCGGCAATTTTAAAAGTCGCTTTTTCAGCGCCGCATAGATTACTGATTTAACTACCTCTTCTCCAGATTGCATCAGATAGTGACGCATGAACTCGGTAAGATGGTCCTCCTTTAGTAGTTTCTGCATTGGCAGCCAAGCTGCCTCATAGGCCCGCTGCTGCTCTCCCGCGTGTAGGCGCAACAGTATGTAGTTTCGGATAAGGTCAGCTTGGGTCAGCGGTGCTCCCTTGGCGTTCAGGCTTTCGAAAATTAGATAGGGGTCGTCTGCATCGCCAAGATGGATGGCCACGACTGTCAATCGAGTTTTTAGAGCTTCGGCCATCCGCTCCAAATCAATTGGATTTCCATCGGAGTCGGTGCCTTTCAGCTTTTTGCAAAAAAAAAACAACCGCTTCCGAAAACCTCGAGGCTTCGTGCTGCTTCTCATTTAGCAGGGCCTGAAACGCATCGCGGTCAGGCTGAGTAGGAAGAAGCTTATAATAATCGAGCCCCTCGTCGTCCTCATTAACAAGAAGTTTTGTTAGCTTCCTATATTGAGCTGTTTCCTTTTGTAGCATAGAACGAATAGCACAAATAATAATTGTTACAGTTGTTAATCTTTGTTGGCCGTCAATTACCAGATATTTTGAAACACCGATTGGAACGGAGCGTGCTGGCGCAGTAACTATAGCTCCGGTAAAGTGAGTTGCAAAAATATCCTCGTCACTTCTTTCGTATTGTTCTAGTAAGTCATCCCATAGAGCGCCCCACTCGCGGTCATGCCATTCGTAAGGTCTCTGGAATAATGGCACGAGCATTTGCTTTGTACCGTTCAAAAATTCTGAAATCGGACACGGACGCGCTTCCATCAAGAACCTCCAAATTTGTTAAGGTCCCTCATTAATTGGCACCTGGGCATGGTTGGGTGGGACCAACCCAATCAAACCCAAACTTGAGGGCTTGAACCGCGTATCGGAACAGCCGCTACCCCTCCATCTTCAGCGCCGCGATAAAGGCCTCCTGCGGGATCTCGACGCGGCCGAACTGGCGCATCTTCTTCTTGCCTTCCTTCTGCTTCTCGAGAAGCTTTCTCTTACGCGTCGCGTCGCCCCCGTAGCACTTGGCCGTCACATCCTTGCGGAAGGCGCGCACCGTCTCGCGCGCGATGATCTTGCCGCCGAGCGCCGCCTGAATCGGCACTTGGAACATGTGCGGCGGGATCAGCTCTTTGAGCTTCTCGCACATCTGCCGGCCGCGTCCCTCGGCGCGCGTGCGATGCACGAGCATGGAGAGCGCGTCGACGGGCTCCGCGTTCACGAGAATGCTCATCTTGACCAGATCGCCCGGGCGATAGTCGGTGATCTGATAGTCGAAGCTCGCATAGCCCTTCGAGATCGATTTCAGCCGGTCGTAGAAGTCGAACACGACCTCGTTCAACGGCAGATCGTAGACGGCCATGGCGCGCTTACCGACATAGTTCAAATCCGCCTGCACGCCGCGCCGGTCCTGACAGAGCTTCAACACCGCGCCGAGATAATCGTCGGGCGTCATGATCGTCGCTCTGATCCAGGGCTCGCGGATTTCCTCGATGCGCACCACATCCGGCATGTCGGCCGGGTTGTGCAGCTCGATCTCCTCGCCATTGGTGAGCAGGATCTTGTAGACGACCGACGGCGCCGTCGCGATGAGGTCGAGATTGAACTCGCGATGCAGCCGCTCCTGGATGATCTCGAGGTGCAGCAGACCCAAAAAGCCGCAGCGAAAGCCGAAGCCCAGCGCGGCAGAGGTCTCCATCTCATAGGAGAAGCTCGCGTCATTGAGGCGCAGCTTGCCGATCGCGGCGCGAAGATCCTCGAAATCGGCGGCGTCGACCGGAAAGAGCCCGCAAAAGACCACGGGCTGCGCGGGCTTGTAGCCGGGGAGCGCCTCGGCGCAGGGACGCCGGTCGTCAGTAATCGTGTCGCCGACGCGCGTGTCGGCGACCTGCTTGATCTGCGCGGTGATGAATCCGATCTCGCCGGGGCCGAGCTGCGCCACGTCCTGCATCTTGGGCTTGAAGACGCCGATCCGGTCGATGTCGTAATGCGCGTTCGCGCCGAGCATCTTGATCTTCTGGCCCTTCTTCATGACGCCGTCGAAGACGCGCACGAGAACCACGACGCCGAGATAGGCGTCGTACCAGCTATCCACGAGGCCGGCTTTGAGCGGCGCGTTCTCATCGCCCTTGGGGGGCGGCAGGCGCTGGACGATCGCTTCGAGCACGAGGTCGACGCCGAGGCCCGTCTTGGCCGAAATCGGCACGGCGTCGGAAGCGTCGAGGCCGATCACCTCCTCGATCTGCTGCTTGATGCGGTCGGGCTCGGCCGCCGGCAGGTCGATCTTGTTCAGGACCGGGACGATCTCATGGCCCGCGTCGATGGCCTGATAGACATTGGCGAGCGTCTGCGCCTCGACGCCCTGCGAGGCGTCCACAACGAGGAGCGAGCCCTCGCAGGCGTGCAGCGAGCGCGAGACCTCATAGGCGAAGTCGACGTGACCCGGCGTGTCCATCAGATTGAGGACATAGCTCTTTCCGTCCTTGGCCTTGTAGTCGAGGCGAACCGTCTGCGCCTTGATCGTGATGCCGCGCTCGCGCTCGATGTCCATCGAGTTCGAGCACCTGGTCGACCATCTCGCGCTCGGCGATGGTTCCGGTGAGCTGGATCAGCCGGTCGGCGAGCGTCGATTTGCCATGGTCGATATGGGCGACGATCGAGAAGTTGCGGATATTGTCGATGGGGTGAGCGGTCATGCGCTGGGGATAGCAGCGCCGGCGCGCCGAGAAAAGAGCGGCGCGCCAGAGGAGCCTCAGCCGCCGCCGCTACTTTTTGGCCAAAAGCCGCTCGACCTCGGCCAGACCTTTGGCCGAAAGCTCCTTGGCGACGGGCGTCGCCCATTTCACGAAGGCCACGCTGCTCTCGACGGCGAAAGCGCCCAGCGCATAGGTCCACTCGACGGCGAGATCGAACCATTTCAACGCCGCATGGCCCTCGGGGATCTTCGAGCGCAGAAACGCCAGGCCGGCGTTGGTTTCCTTGCGGGCGACGGCCCAGATGACCTCGAGAGAATTGGCCGAACGGTGGCTGGCGAGTTCTTGGGCCAAGCGCCCCGCCTCGCGCAGCGCCTCCTCAATGCGGCCAGTCGCGCGATTCAGCGCGTTTCTCAAAGTTTCCGCCTCTGCGGAGAGGCGATCCCGCTCCTCCCCCAGCAGTCCGACGCGCTGGGCCAGCTCGTCCCGCTCGCGGGAGGCGGCGTCGGCCATGCGCAGCACCTCCGACTTTTCCGCGGCGTGCCGGTCGGCGTCGGCCGCCGCGCGCTTCAGCTTTTCCTGGAGATCGGCGGCGTGCCGCTCGGCGTCGGCTACGGCGCGCTTGAGCTTTTCCTGAAGCTCGGCGATGAGCGCGGTCGCCGCGGCGGCCCCGGGGACCGGAGTGTGAATGGGGTCTTCGTTGACTTCAGGCACGGCGAGCTCCCGATCTGACCCCGCGCGCAGCGCGGGCCTTAGAGAATAAATGAACCGAGCCGGGGCACGAATCGAAAAAGCAGCGTTGCTACATACGAGGTCTCGCGCGCCTCCGCCAGCCGGATTTTAGGATGACGCGGGATTGGACGCCAAGCGGAGCCTGTGCGAGCACCTGCGTCTCAGCGCCTATCCAGGGCGGACAGCCCCGCTCCCACGCTTTTGGCCACTGCGAGACAATCCTCCGGACGCTTGAGGCATTGCTCCTTCACGCCGTCGGCCAGCTTTTGCGCCGCGGCCTTCTTCAGCGTGTCGAAGGCGTCGGCTTCCCGAGCGGCGGCTGTCGCAGGCTTGTGCGCGGCCTCCACCACCCTGGCCTTGGCTGCTCCCTGCGTGTCCGGCGGCTGATCGCGGCTCGCCAGGAAAAACACCACGGCCAGCACCACCAGACATTTGAGGAGAAACCACACGCCAGGCCCCGCGGCTTCGGCGCTGCCGGCGCTCGCGCCGCAGCTTCGCTCGTCACCATGCCTCGAGGAGGCTTTCGCAACGGTAAACCCCGCGCCCTCCGCGGAGACGGCAAGGAAACGCCAACCATGATTGCAGGCTTTGGGGAACCGCCGGACGCTCAATTCGGCCGGGGTTAGCACTCGCTTAACGCCGTTTTGCAAAACTTAGCGTTCCCAAGGGAGCGTCGTCTTGCGGCTTTCTTCGACCATGACAAGCCTGAACGCGCCCGCGTGGCTCGATCTGCTCACGCCCCATCCCGGCGGCGGCGATCTCGTGCAGATCGAACGGCGACGGCTTTTCGTCCTGACGCGACTCGCCGCAGGCGGCGGGGCCCTTTTGCTCGCTCCGGCCTATCTCACCTTCATCGGCCTGCCGACGGCGCAGCATCTTTCGCTTTTCGCCCTGTCTCTCACGCCTTTCGTGTCGATCGGCGTCTTGAAGCACACCGGCGACCTGTCCTTTGCGCAAAAGGTCTCGGTTTCCGGCTGGTCGGCTCTGGCGGTCGGCGTGGCTTTGTCGGCGAAAGGCTCCGAGCCTATAGCGGCGATGCTGCTGGCGATGGCGCTGATCGAGGCCGCGCTGACGCTGGAGACGACCGTCGTCATCGCCGCGGCTTGCGCCGGCTTCGCTCTCCTGGCCATCTCTGCGGGACTGCCGATCCTTGCAGAGAAGTTCCCCGGCCGCCCCGCAATCGCGCTGGCCGGAGCTCCGCTCCTTTGCTACGCGGCGCTCCTCGCGTCGGGCGCGGCGCTGGTGGAGCAGGCGCGCGCGCGCGCGGATCGTCGCAAGGCCCGCGATCTCGGGCTGCTGACGGCGGCGCTCGGGGACATTGTCGCAATTTTCGACCGCGGCGGCGCCGCGACCTCTATTCTCGGCGACACGCACCGCGCCTATGGGCTGGAAAGCGGCGAGCTGCTCGGGCGCGGCTTCCTGCACCGCGTGCATGCCGCGGACCGCCCCGCCTTTCTGACGTTCATCGCCGAGGCCGCCGCAACCGCGAAGCCGTCTCAGACGACGCTGCGGCTTCTCGTCAATCAATCCGGCGAGCAAGACGGCGCGCGGCCGGCCTTCCTCCCCTTCGAGGCGCGCCTCTGCCCCGTCGCCGCGCTTCAAGGCTTCGGGGAGGACGCCTCGGGCGCCGTCGTCTGCGTTTTGCGCGACATGACCGCGGCGGTGCGGGCGCGAGACGCGATGGCCGCCGCACGCCGCGAGAGCGAGCTTGCGCGCACCGCCAAGGCGCGTTTCCTCGCCAATGTCAGCCACGAGCTGCGCACGCCGCTCAACGCGATCATCGGCTTTTCCGACATGCTCGCCAATCCAGAGATGAAGCCGCCGGAAGCGGGCCAGCGGCGCGAATTTGCTCAGATCATCAGCGAATCCGGACGTCATCTGCATGACGTCGTCAACACGATCATCGACCTCTCGAAGATCGAAACCGGCGCGATGCAAATCCTCCACGAGCCCTTCTCGCTCGGCGCGCTCATGGACCATTGCTGCGAGGCGCTGCGGCCGAAGGCGCAGGAGCGCGGGATCGCTCTCGCTTGCGTCCATCCGCTCGAGAGCGACGAGATCTGGGCCGACAGACGCGCCTGCCGACAGATCATCGTGAATCTGCTCTCGAACGCGATCAAGTTCACTGAGCCGGCAGGCCGCGTCGATCTCGGGCTCGCGATCGACGGCGCGCGTTTCGCGATCAGCGTCAAGGATACGGGCGTCGGCATATCGCCTGCCGATCTCGCGAGGCTGGGCGAGGCGCTCTTTCAGGCGAGCGCCGAGGCTAATCGCAGCTTCGAAGGCGCAGGGCTCGGACTCGCGGTGGTTCGGGAACTCGTCGGGCTGCAGGGTGGCGGAGTCGAAATCGAGAGCGCGCCGGGGCTCGGCACGACCGTGACGGTGCGCTTGCCCAGGGACTGCCGGGGGCGCGCCGAGACGCCAAACCCGATCAGGATCGAAACCATCGTTCGTCACGCCAGGGCCAGTTTTGTGACGGGCGACAGAAACCGAGCGGTGAAGAAAATTGCCTAGGAACTCGCACTCTTTCGACGACTTCGACGCGATCGAGCCGACCCCCAAGGGCCGGCTTGCAAGGCTCTTCGGCTCGGGCCTGAAAGCGCCCGTGCGCCTGATGATCTTCTTCGGACTGGCGGTGATGGTCATGGTGCCCATCAACGCGCTGTTCCTGCAGGAAGGCCGCCATCCCGCGCCGCTCTTCCACCTCGCGGCGCTCGAACCCGAGACGCTGAGCGCCGATGCGCCTCTGCCGCCGACGCGCCCGGCCGCTCCCGCCGCGCAGAAGCCGGATGCGGCAAAGCCCGCGCCCGCGAAAACGGAGACCGCCAAAAAGGCCGAAAGTCCCGATCTGATCGCGGATCTGATCGAGGGCCGGCTGCCGAAGACCGACGCCAAGCCGCCGCATCAGGGCAAGGATGCGATCGGCGAGCAGATCGCGCATGCGGGCGTCGACAACAAGACGGTGCTCTTCGCGCAGCACGCGCTCGTCAAGCTCGGCTATGTCCTGCATCAGGATGGGGTGTTCGGGGGGACGACGCGTCAGGCGATCGAGATGTTCGAGCGCGCCAATCACATGCCCGTGACGGGCGAGCTGACGCCGAAGCTCATTAAGCTTCTCAGCCAGCGCTCGGGCGTCGCGGCGCGATAGGCCTCCCCCTCCCGGGCGTTTCGCGCTAGTTTCGTTTTATTGCGAAACGGAGGGCCTCGTTTGGGCGCGGGAGCGAAACGACCGGGCGACGTCGCGAAACGCGCGGCGCAGGGCTTGCGGGAGGACCGCTCCCGCTCTTGGCGGCGGGCGACTTTCGTGCTGGCGCGGCCCGAGGCACGCGCCAAAGCGCGCGAGTGGTTCGACCTCTATCCCAAGGCCGCTTACATGACCGAGGTCGAGGCCTGGCGCGAGCTTTCCGACGGCCGCATCGAGTTTACGATGAGGCGGCTGCCCAGCGCGGATTGAGGCTGGGCCGGGCTTTGAAACTGGACTGTCTCTTCCGGCCTCAACATCGATCTCGACGCGAGTTACCAAGTCGCCGACTTTTTAGCTTGATTTTCTCCAGGAAGTAGTGCAACTATTGCACTATCGCAAGCGATAGATTTGCATGCCTGTTTTGCAGCGCTTCGGCACGGTCAGCCTCCGAATGTATGCGGACGATCACCGTCCCCCGCATTTCCACATCGTGGCGCCCGACTTTCAGGCGCTGGTGCGGATTTCGGATTTGACGGTGATCGCGGGCGACGCGCGCCCGGGAGACATCGCCGAAGCCCTCGAATGGGCGCGGGAGCACCGGGAAATGCTGGCCCTGAAATGGGCGGAACTCAACGAGCGGGTGTGATTCGTGCCGAAGAAAATCTTGCCGCGCATCGCCGCCGTTGCAGCCGGCGACAAGCCTTTGACTCTGCGCATCGGCTGGGACAAGGGCGAAGAAAGCGTGGTCGACGTGTCCGGCGTCATCTCGACTTTCCGCCTCTATGAGCCGTTACGCCACTCGCCCGAATTGTTTCGGCAAGTCCGCGTCGGCGAGCATGGAACCGATGTTGTCTGGACAGACGGGATCGACATGGCCGCCGATACCTTGTGGCGACTGGCGCAGGAGCAGGCTGGCGCGACCTTGTCGCCGGACGGCTTCAAGCAATGGCGCGAGCGGCAAGCCTACACGCTCGACACGGCGGCCTCGGCGCTGGGCATCAGCCGCCGTATGGTCGCCTATTACGAGCAAGGCAAAAAGCCAATTCCGCGCGTCGTGGCGCTTGCGACCCGCGCGCTCGAACAGGCGTGATGACCAGGATTGATTTCGGCCAGCGCGACGTGCGCCCGCCCCTCACCCTAACCCTCTCGCCGCTTGTGAGGAGAGGGAATCTGTGGCGCGCAGCGCCCTTCCCAACGCCATCATCGGGAAATAGTGGCGGTAGAGGTCGTAGCGCAGCATGAAGGCGCGGGAGAGCTCGGGGCCTTGCATCAAGCGCTGCTGCAAGGTCGGATCGGTGAGCTTGATCGTTTGTCCGACGCCATAGCCGGGAAAGCCCGTGCCGGTGTAATGCGCCTCGGCCCAGGTCCCGTCCTTCTGACGCTCGATGAGATAGAGACACCCGCGCTCGATCGACTCTTTGTCCTGCGGACGCTCGGCTGCGAGCAGAGCCATCACCGCCCAGGCGGTTTGCGAGGCGGTCGTGGCGCCCCGCCCCGCCATCGCGATCTCCATGTAGGACGCGCAGCTTTCGCCCCAGCCGCCGTCCGACTGCTGGCGCGCGATGAGCCAGTCGCAGGCGCGCGAGACGTAATCCTGGCTCATGTCCTCGCCGATGGCCTTTAGCGCCGGCAGAACCGCGCCCGTTCCATAGACGTAATTGACGCCCCAGCGCCCAAACCACGCGCCGTCCGCCTCCTGCTCGCGCCTCAGATAATCGAGCGCGCGCACCATTGACGGATGCTCACGCGAAATCCCGAGCTTGCCGAAAGCTTCGACGATATGCGCGGTCACATCGACGGAGGGCGGATCGAGCGCCTCGCCGAAGTCGCAGAAGGGAATCTTCGTCAGAATCGTCTTGGTATTGTCCTTGTCGAAGGCGCCCCAGCCGCCGCTCACGCTCTGCATGCCGATGAGCCAGTCGACGCCGAGCTGAATGGCCTCCTCGATCCCCTTGGCGCGCCATTTCGGATGGTTGCGGAAGGGCGCGAGCGCGATGAGCGCGACGGCCGTGTCGTCCGTGTCGGGATAATTGATGTTGGCGTATTCGAAAGCCCAGCCGCCGGGCTTCACACGCGGCAGCTTGACGGACCAGTCGCCGGGCACGCGCACCTGCCGGTCGAGCACCCATTGCACAGCCTTTTCGACGGGCTCCGGATAATCCTCCATGAGCCCCGCGTCGTCGAAGGCGAGCAGCGCGAGAATCGTGTCCCAGACCGGGCTGTTCGTCGCGCCGATCCAGGTCACCTCGCCCACGTCCCAGCGCCAGCCGGGATCGTTCAAGGCCTCGAGCCCCTTCGCCATCACCGGGTGCTCGAGCGGATAGCCGCAGGTCTTGAGCGCCATCAGGCTGTAGATCCACGGCGGCTGAATGCCGCCCCAGCCGCCGTCGGCGTCCTGATGCCGCACGATCCATTCGAGCACGCATTGCAGCGCCGCGCCGCGAAAGAGGCCGATGTTGAGCTTTCCGCCGAGCCACTGCAGCGCATGCAGGATCACATCCGTGCCGCGGAAGAACCTGTCCCAGCCCCCCGCCCCGATCTTCTGCGGCAGATTGTAGTCGAACTTGTCGCGCCCCTGCGGAAAGAGCGCGTCAAGCCGGCGCTCTTGCGGCAGCGGACGCGACGGGCGTTTGGCCGAGAGCACGGCGATCGCCATCAGCGTCGCGCGCGCCCATTGCGCGAAGTGATAGATCGAGAAGGGCGTCCAGAGCGGAAACCAGACGATCTCGGCGGGAATGTTCGGCGTCTTGCGCCAGGGCCACTCTCCGATGAGCGCGAGCCAATAGCGGGTGAAGACGCGGATATGCGCAAGCCCGCCCTTGGAGGCGATCCAGGCGCGCGCTTTGACGAGCGCCGGATCGTCGTCGGACAAGCCCAGCGAGCGCAGCGCCGCATAGGCTTCGACGGTCGCGTTGACGTCGCCGTTCGGCGCGCCGTGATAGACCTGCCAGGCGCCGTCCTCGCGCTGCGTGACGAGCAACGACTTGCCGAGCCGCTCGCGCAGCGGATGGTCCTCCAGCCCCAAGAACCAGAGCGCCAGAATCCACTCCGCCTCCATGCAGGCGTTGGTCTCGGGCCGGCCCACCCAATGGCCGTCTGGCTTCTGGTTGCGCACGAGCCAGTCGGCCGCCCCGCGCGCGGCGGACGCAATCGCGGCGCTGAGATTATGCGCGGGGGCGCTCTGCTCGCGTTTTGCGGCCGGCATCGTCACGAAGCTGTCTCCTCTCGCTTGGAACGCCGGGAGGTCATAGCCTCTGACGCCGCGCCAGAGAAGGGGCCAAGCAGCAGGCGGCTTGGGCCGCCCCTCGCCGTAGCGCGGCCTAGCCGCTATAGCGGGGCGAGAACACGCACGAACGAGCCCAAAACCATGTCCGCCTCCACCGATCTGCTTCCCGGTTTCGCCTCTCATTGGATCGACACGGAGGCGGGCAAGATCTTCGCGCGCTCGGCGGGTGCGGGCGAGTCAGTTTTGCTCTTGCATGGGTTTGGCGAGACGCATCTCGCCTGGCGCAAGATCGCGCCGCAACTCGCAAAGCGCTTTCACGTCGTGTTGATGGATTTGCGCGGCTACGGCTGGTCGGCGGCGCCCGCGAGCGAGAATGGCGCCGCTTACACCAAGCGGGCGATGGCGAGCGACGTCGTGAAGGTCATGGAGGACCTCGGCGCGATTCAATTCGCGCTCGTCGGCCATGACCGCGGCGCGCGCGTGGGACTTCGGCTCGCGCTCGATCATCCCGGCCGGGTGAGGAAGCTCGCCCTCCTCGACATCGCGCCGCTCGAGGAAGGCCTCGGCGAGAACGATCTCGCCCGCATCGGCCGCGCCAAATTCATGAGCTTCGAGGCGCCGCGCCCCGAGAACCTCATCGCCCTGGACGCGAAAGCCTTTCTCCTCGACGCGCTGAAGAGCGGCGCGAAGTCGGGCAAGCTCGATCCCTTCGCCGAGGCGCTCGACGCCTATCTCCAAGCCTTCGACGAGCCCTCCCGCATCCACGCCGCTTGCGAGGACTTTCGCGCGGGCGAAGGCGCGGACAAGGAGGCGCTCCTCGCCGACAAGGCGGCGGGGAGGAAGCTCATCGTGCCGACGCTCGTGCTGTGGAGCGCGGCGCATGCCGCCGAGAATCCTTCGCTTCTGGACGTCTGGCGTGAATGGGCGGAGGATTTGAGCGGCGAGGCGATCGACTGCGGCCATTATCTCGCCGAGGAGGCGCCGGGGCCGGTAATGGCCGCGCTGGAGGCGTTCCTGGCTTGAGCGGTTGCTCCGCCACGCCTCACAATGTGGCGTCGAGATGCGCCAGACGCTTGAGCAGCGCCTCGCGCACCTCATCGTTCCAGCGCTCATGCCGCGCACCGGAAGTGTCTCTGCGGCGCCCTTCGGCCTCTCGCCGGTGCTGCTCGTACATGTCGTAGACAGGCAGCGAATCGGCGGCGAAATAAGCGGGCTTCTTATCGTAATAGGCTGGGCCCGCCGCGTGAATGGAGCAGGTCGGCCGCGCCGGATCGAGCGCGTGCGGCGCCAAGGTCTCGGTCTGAGTCACGATCTTCTCCACCCGCTGCGCGAACCAATATTCAGGATCGGGCATGGGAGAGCCGTTGCGGCGCCGAATTGTCGCGACTTTCCCAGCGCTTTGCGGAAAAGCGCGGAGCGCCTGCGCGTGCGAGAGCGTGGAGCAGACGCCCGAAATCGTAACCGCGGCGCCGCTCCCCGTATCGTCATGGACGAGCAGCGATCCTTGCGGATTGGACCAGAGCTTGGCGGCGTGGCCATGCACGGCGTTGCCCGGAAAATAAGGGATCAGGACGTATGTCCGGCTCCCGCGCCGCTCGACGAAGCCGGCCATGCCACGATCGCCATTGCGCGGCGAGACGCCCGGAAGGCCCGAGGCGGAAACGGTCATTTGCAGCAGCTCATATTGCGTCTCGATCAAGCGTTCGATGGGCAGGGCCGCGCTCCAGGAAGGGGGCCGGGCCATGCGCCGGCTCGCCTCCGCCTCCGGCAGGGGGCGCTTGATGAAGAGATTCTGCGAGCACTGCGTGAACACCTCCTCGGTCGCGCCCACGCAAAAAACCAGCAGGGCGCCGCGCGCCTCGGCGGCTGCGCGCGGCTCGGCCAACGCATCCGGCGGAAGGCCGTGCTCGCGCTCCAGCAGGCTCGCCGTCAGAAAGCGCGCATCGAAAAGCGTGATGTGAAGGGCCATGGCGTCGGGATCGCAAGGGTTGATCGCCAGGATCGCGAGCTTGCGGCTCCGCGCCGCCGCGTCGGCGACCTCCAGCAGGGCGCCCTGCGCGGGCCGACGAAACGCGCGCGCGCCCCGCTCGCCACAGGCGACCTCTGCGCCGCGAGCAAGCTCGCGATAGCGTCGGGGCATCGGCTTGCCCCCCGCCAGCCAGCGCGCGACGGCGACTCCTTCCTTGGCGTCGCGAGGCGCTGGCAGCAGCATGGGGATCGCGACGGTCTCGGCGTCGATGACAAGGATCGGCCCGCCGCCCGCCCCTTCCCTGTCAAGCATCGCCAATGCGGTCTCACGCCGACGGCGCCAAAGGCGTCCTCTGGCCGGACTCCCCGCCCCCAGCGCTGCGAGATCCGCCGTCATTGCAAAGGCGCCCATCGTGGGATTGAGCCACTGACGATATTGCCGCTCGTAGAAGAGATCCGCGCCCTTGGCGACGACAGCGCTTTTGCCGGCGCCCGCCTCGCTTTTCGCCCGCTCAGCGTCCAAAAGATATTGAAAGACGTGCTCGGCGGCTGGCGCCGGCGCGCCTTCGCGGCGCAAGAGGCGCTCCGCAGCGGGCTCGCGCCAAGCGCGCGGCAGATAGCCGATCGCCTGATGGGCGAGCGTTCTGAGCCAGCTGCGCCTATAGGGCGACGCGGCGCTTTCGCCTTTTGAGTCAATGGCTTGGGCAGAAGCTGCCGCAACGCGTGGGCCGGCCCGCAGGAGACGAATCCCGCCGCCATTTCCCTGCGCCTCGGCGTTGACAAATCCCTTGGTCGACACAATCGCTCCCGTAAAAAAGAGCGCCTCGCCCCAGCAGGGGCCTAATCCTAGAGCGGTAGTTTATAGCCAATTCCACCGCTCTGACTAACGTGCAATGGTCGCCACTCGTTCCCACAGCCTCAAATATTGTCAGCTTTTGCTAGGTTGCTTCGCAAAGCGCCGGAGATCAAGCATAGGCTGCAAGCTCGCTCGCGCCGACACGACCCTCATGCAGCGCGGTCGCGACGAGCGCTCCGGCGACTCCCAGCCCGGCGAGGCCCGCAAGGTCCGCCGCCCCGCGCAGGCCCCCAGCGGCGTAGACCTCACGGCTTCCTGCAAGCGCCTTGATTTCCGAGAGCCGCGCACAATCCGGCCCTCTGCCGCCGCCGATCTTGGCGAGCGTCATGAGGATGATGCGCGGGGGCCAGAGCGCGGGCTCCCGTTCGAGTTCCGGTGGTCCGCGGAAGCCTCCGGCGTCGAAGTCGAGCGAGAGGATTGCGTTGCGCTCTTTCGAGAGATCGGGCGCCGGCGCATCGGGAGAGAGGCTCTCGCTGCCGATGACGCGCATGAAATTCGCCGCGGCCGGTGGCGCAAGGCCGCCGCGATCAATCCAGAATGTCACCTTCGGAAAAGCCGCCGAGAGGCGCAACAGCGCGCGGTCGTCGGCGCCCTGCCTCATGATGGCGTCGAGATCGGCGAGATAGATGATCTCGAAGGCGTGCAGACGCAGGAAGCCTTCCGCCACCGCGCGGGGATCGCTCGACGCGGCCAGCGGCGTCTCGAGCGGGCGATATTCGTCGCGCCATCCGCCAACCGCGCGAACGGCCACGCCGCCCAAGATGTCGATGACGGGGATGATGCGCATCAGGGCCGCACGGCCTCTCCTCTCGCGCGGACCGGCGGCATCAGCGCGAAGCGCCCTAATACACCCTCGCCTTCGGCTCAATATAGGCCACGTCCTTCGTCATCGTATAGCTGTGCACGGGACGGTCATCGAGGCGGACGCTCTTCTTGTCCGGGTCGATCGTGGCGAGCGTGTGCTTCATCCAGTTCTTGTCGTCGCGATCGGGGAAGTCTTCGCGCGCATGCGCGCCGCGCGACTCCTTGCGGTTCAGCGCCGAGTGGATGGTCACCGCCGCCTGCTCGATCAGATTGGCGAATTCGAGCGTCTCGACCAGATCGGAATTCCAGATGAGCGAGCGGTCCGTGGTTTTGATATTTGCGCTCTCGCTCCAGATCGCGTCGATCTGCGCCACGCCCTCCGCGAGCACATCGCCCGTGCGATAAACGGCGCAATGCGACTGCATCGCGCGCTGCATTTGGTCGCGAAGCTCGGCGGTCGAGGCGGAGCCATCGGCGAAGCGGAAGAAATCGAGGCGGGCGACCGCCGCCTCGCCGGCGCTCGCGGGGAGTTCCGGCAGGGTCTCGCCCGGCTTGACGATCTCTGCGGCGCGATGGGCGGCGGCGCGACCGAAGACGACGAGATCGATCAAGGAGTTCGAGCCCAGCCGGTTCGCACCATGCACGGAGACGCAGGCCGCCTCGCCGAGCGCCATCAGGCCGGGGACGACCGAATCCGGGTCACGCCCGTTCTTGGTCAGAACCTCGCCGTGATAATTCGTCGGGATGCCGCCCATGTTGTAATGCACGGTCGGCAGGATCGGAATGGGCTCGCGGGTCACGTCGACGCCCGCGAAAATCTTGGCCGATTCAGAGATTCCGGGCAGGCGCTCATGCAGGATCGCAGGGTCCAGATGCTCGAGATGCAGGAAAGCGTGATCCTTGCGCTTGCCGACGCCGCGCCCCTCACGCACCTCAAGCGTGATCGCGCGCGAGACCATGTCGCGCGGCGCGAGGTCCTTCACGGAAGGCGCATAGCGCTCCATGAAGCGCTCGCCTTCGCTGTTCGTGAGATAGCCGCCCTCGCCGCGCGCGCCCTCCGTGATGAGGCAGCCCGCGCCATAGATGCCGGTCGGATGGAACTGCACGAACTCCATATCCTGCAGCGGCAGACCGGCGCGCAGCGCCATGGCGTTGCCGTCGCCGGTGCAGGTGTGCGCCGAGGTCGCCGAGAAATAAGCGCGGCCGTAGCCGCCCGTCGCGAGCACGGTGAGAGCGGCGCGGAAACGATGGATCGTGCCGTCGTCGAGCTTGAGGCAGATGACGCCGACGCAACGGCCCTGCGCATCCATGATCAGATCGAGCGCGAAATATTCGACGAAGAATTGCGCGCCGTGCTTGAGGGCCTGACCATAAAGCGTGTGCAGCATCGCATGGCCGGTGCGGTCGGCGGCGGCGCAGGTGCGCTGCGCCGGCGGGCCCTTGCCGTAATCCGTCGTCATGCCGCCGAACGGCCGCTGATAGATGCGGCCCTCGGCGGTGCGCGAGAAGGGCACGCCCCAGTGCTCGAGCTCGTAGACGGCTTGCGGCGCGTTGCGGCACATATATTCGATCGCGTCCTGGTCCCCGAGCCAGTCGGAGCCCTTGACGGTGTCGTACATGTGCCATTTCCAATCGTCCGGCCCCATATTGCCGAGCGCCGCGGCGACGCCGCCTTGTGCGGCGACGGTGTGGGAGCGGGTCGGAAAGACCTTGGTGACGCAAGCGGTCTTGAGACCGGCCTCGGCGCAGCCGACGAGCGCGCGTAAGCCCGCGCCGCCCGCGCCGACGATCACGACATCGAAGGAATGGTCGAAGATTTCATAGCTTCGGCCGTTCACGCCAAAGGACACTGAGGCTCCGTTAGGTCCGGCCATGGATGGTTCTGCCTCGCTTGAACATCGAATTTCAGTGGAACACGGCGATCAGGCCGACCGCCACCGCCCAAACCCCTGCGATGAGCACTCCGGCGATCGTGATGGCGACGAAGGCCAGCGCTTTCTTTTTCGCATCATGGACATAGTCGATGATGATCGATCCCGCGCCGATGACCGCGTGCGCCATCCCGATGAGGATGAAAGCGATGAGCGCGAGGGCCGGCAGGGGCTGCCCGACGATGGCGCGCGCTTCCAGGTAGGACGGGTTCGCGGCGACCGAGGCGAGGACGCAGGCGACGGCGACGCCGAGCGGCAGCAGCAGCCAGTTCGTGAGCCGCATGAAGCGGTCATGCGACGCGCCCGAGCGATCGGAGACGAAGGCCGAGCCGCGACCGGTTCGGCCGCTTATGAAGGGCGTGGGCGAGGTCATGGGCGATTAGCTCCGGAGCCGCTCAAAAGGGACGCACGAGCGTCACGAGATAGAAGGTCAGCGCCGTGAGCGCCACGCCGCCGAAAAGTGTCGCCTGCGTCAGCGCCTCGCGCCCGACGGGGCCCATCAAAATCCCCCGGTCCCAAAGCGCATGACGGATGCCGCCGAGGAGATGGTGGTAGAGCGCCCAGACGAAGCCGACCAGAATGATCTTGCCGCTCACGCCGTCGACGATCCAGAAGACGGCGCGATAGGCGCCAGGACCGGCGGCGAGCCCCGCGAAATAAATCGCGAGCAGCGCGGCGCCGAGATAAAGCGCGACGCCGGTGATGCGATGCGCCATCGACATGGCCATCGTCAGCATCATTCGGTAGACGGTCAGATGCGGCGAGAGCGGACGTCTCTCCGCGAGAGTCTCGCGTTCGGCCTCGATCATGGCTCCCCTCGTTCGAACGCTCATATCTTGAGCGAAACTAGTTAGATCAATTGCTGCGGCGCCGCAACCCGGCGAGAATAGGCGAGACAGCCGTAATGGAAATTCTTCGAGCCTTGGCGAAAGATTGGGCGCTTTGCCTGCGTTTTTACACTCGACTCGATTGGGGAAGTCCTCAGACCATTGAGATGGCGGACTTTGCCGCAGCCCTGCGCGCGCTGCCGCTCGCCGGCGCCGCCATCGGCGCCTTCGGCGCCCTGGCCTTGACGCTCTCGCGGGCGCTGGGACTTTCCCCGCTCCTTGCGGCGACGCTTGGCGTCGCGACGCACGTCCTGATCACCGGCGGGCTGCATGAGGACGGGCTCGCCGACGTCGCCGACGGCTTCGGGGGCGGCGCGGCGCGCGAGCGCAAGCTCGAGATCATGCGCGACAGCCGGATCGGAGCCTATGGAGGATTGGCGCTCGGCCTTTCGCTCCTGCTGCGCGTTTTCGCGCTGGCGGCGCTCGCCGAGCGTTCGTGGGCGCTCGCCGCCGCGGCGATGATCGCGACGGGCGCCGTGTCGCGCACGACGGGCCTCGCGCCCCTGCTCATGCTTGCGCCGGCCCGCGCGGGGGGCCTCGGCGCCGCCATGCCGCTCCCCTCTTCCCGCGCGCTCGCCCAAGCCGCGGCGCTTGCGGCGCTCCTGTCGCTGGCCCCCGCGCTCTTTGGCGCGGCGCCGGGTCAGACCCTCGGCGCAAGCCTCGCGGCCGTCTTTGCCGCCATTCTCGTCGCACGGCTCGCCGAGCGGCAGATTGGCGGCTACACCGGCGACGTATTGGGCGCCGCGCAACAACTGGCCGAGATTGCAGGGCTGCTGGCGCTTTCGGCCACTTAGGCGCAGGCCGGCAAGGGGGCTCCCCGCAGTTCCTCAACGGCCTCGCGGAGGAGTTCGAGACCCGCGCCCTTTTGCACGGCTTCGAGCGTGAGGCGGCGGCGATAGCGCCGCGCGCCGGGGCGTCCCGCGAAAAAGCCCAGCATGTGCCGGGTGATGGCGGAGAGCCGTTCGCCGCGCGCCAATTGGAGCTCGATATAGGGGTAATAGGCCTCGATGGCCGCAAAGGCGTCGGCGAAAGGCGCTTCCTCGCCGAAAAGCTCCGGATCGACGGCGAGGAGGAGTTCCGGGTTCTGATAGGCGGCGCGCCCAAGCATGACGCCGTCGACCTCAGCAAGCTGCGCCTTGCAGTCGTCGATCGCCGCGATCCCGCCGTTGATCGCGATGGAGATCTGCGGAAAGGCGCGCTTCAAGCGATACACGAGCGCGTAGTCGAGCGGCGGCACGTCTCGGTTCTCTTTGGGTGAGAGTCCCTTGAGCCAGGCCTTGCGCGCATGCACGATCAGCGCATCGGCGCTGGCGCCGATCGCCTTCTCCGCAAGCGCGAAAAGCGCGCTCTCCGGGTCCTGATCGTCGACGCCGATCCTGCATTTGACCGTGACCGGCAGATCGACCGCGTCCTTCATCGCCCTCACGCAATCGGCGACGAGCGCGGGCTGCAGCATCAGACAGGCGCCGAAAGCGCCGTTTTGCACGCGGTCGGAGGGGCAGCCGACATTGAGATTGATCTCGTCATAATCGAAACTCGCGGCGATCGCCGCTGCGCGCGCAAGGTCCGCGGGATCCGAGCCGCCGAGCTGGAGGGCGAGCGGGCGCTCGAAAGGATCGAAGCCGAGCAGACGCGCACGATCGCCGTGGATCACCGCGCCGGTCGTCAGCATCTCAGTATAAAGCCGGGCGCGGCGCGTCATCAGCCGATGCAGATAACGGCAGTGACGATCCGTCCAATCCATCATAGGCGCCACGGAGAACTTAATATCCTGACTCGTCAGCCTTTCTTGTACCGATTCCATTGCGTAGGTCACGTCGCATGCACTCCAGAGTGCGCCTCGATACGACACTTTTCGCTGCTTTTCGACAGCTCAGTGCACACGGAGCGCACACGCCGTGGCGACCTTCACGAAGCTCAAATCCGGCTCCTGGCGAGTTCAAGTTCGCCGGTAAGGGAAGTACGTCAGCGAGACGTTTCTGCGTCGAAAGGACGCCGAAGCATGGGCGATCGACGAGGAACGACACATCGACCGCGGCGAACCGTCGCCCAAAAGCAAGAGACGTGACGCCCGAACCTTCGGCGATCTCGTACGGATGAAACCGACGGTCTGCCTTCCGCTGGGTCCCGATCAGACGCCCGTCCACGGGACCTGGGAACTCATGCGGGTCTCTATGGAAAATCATAAATTTCATATTCATCAGACGAAGTCCGTCCGATCCGAATGTCCGCGCCGTCGATCTCGCCATGCTCCGAAACCCAGCGCCCCATGTCGGGTTCGGCCGGCTGGAGGATAATCTGCCGCTCGGCCTCACCGCTCCCAAGGCAAGCATCCTCGATCAGGTCATGAACAATCAGGGCAGCGTGTGCATTATCGACCAACGGCGCAATTGCTCTTGCGCCTCCCCAACGGTGACACTCGACATTCCGTTTTCGCAGATCGGCGAGTCCGTCTACCGCAGTCACATCCTCGAATGTGAGGGCGGAGGCATGATGCGGGGGCATTGATCATATCCGAGCTCGGAATCTGGGGTCTTCGAGGCGCGCCCGGACTTGCCCTCATTCCCGCGTGCTTACACTGCGCGGGAGAGGGCTATGGCGTCTGAATGGGTAAAACTGACCGAGCAAGACTCCAAGGAGCCCGCAATTTGGGGCGGCGTCACGAATGCGCGCATTCTCGAAGAACACAAGGGCGAAACTCGCGGTTGGTTCTTAGTTGACTCGAAAAAAACGCCAGTGTCGACGTGAAGGAAAGACCCGAAGAAGTTCTTCGAAAAGCCGGCGAGGTCCGACTATGCCTCCGATCCCAAACGCAACGGAGCGCCTTGCTCGAATGACTGGCGGGACGTTTTCGCTTTGGCGGCACGGTTGCTGGGCTGGTGCGTTCTGCCGCTTGAAGCTTCGGCTGCGTTCGCGACCGGAGGCTTAATCGAAATTGACTCGGCGGAACGCGAATGCATCCTTCGTCGGTTTTAGGGGGTCACGCCATGGGGAAATTACGTAAGGCAAAGGGATTCTTGTGAACGGTTATAGCCAGATACGACGCAGCCGCTGAACGCCATTCTCGACGATGAGCACGACCCCGACCCTTTCGAGCGCTCAAAACTTCATTTCAATCAGCAGCGAGAGACTTCACGCGAGGTGACCGGACTTTAAACATTCCGGCGAAGCGCAGCCGGACATCAGCAGTCGGTGCACCACAAGCAGATCGGCAGCGCGCTCCCACGCTCCCAAATCCACGAAGCGCCAGAGGTCCTCAAGGATCATCTTGCACACGGCGGCCTTGCCGCGTTTCAAATTTAAGCGATAGCTCTCCAGCAAGAATTTGTGCCGCTCTGAAGGCAGCGCGCACAGCGGCAGTTCAGGCGTAGCCAGCTCCGCGATCTCGGCGCACAGCTCAACGCTAATCATGACGCACTCTCCTCTCTCTCCCCTGAAGGGACTTGCCAGGGGCATCATGCGCTCTCATGGCCGTTATTTAAATTGGGACAATTGCTTAGCTGTGTTGCAGCGCGGCATCCGCTTTTGCGACGCGGGATTAAGGACCAAACCGCCAGTTCAGGCCGTCTCGGCCGGCCGCCGCAGCAGCGCACAGATGAACTGCGCTGCTGCGGCTAAGCGCCAAGAGGCCTTGCAGCGTTTCCGTTCGAAGGCTCTCGGGGCCCTCAGTTGAAGAAACCGAGAACGTCGCTTGCGG
This sequence comes from uncultured Alphaproteobacteria bacterium, assembly GCA_963798515.1. Classification (GTDB taxonomy): domain Bacteria; phylum Pseudomonadota; class Alphaproteobacteria; order Rhizobiales; family Beijerinckiaceae; genus Methylocystis. Next base: position 120,653 of record CAWCTS010000009.1, on the reverse strand, counting down.
AGATGGTGACAACCCCGCTGGCGCTTGCCAGTCCGTGGTCGAATTTTTCGGCCGCCAGGAGCTCGAGCGCTGGCAAGTCGGCTTCGAGTTCGCGTTCTCAACTCGTCGTCCGCCAGCATCGACGTAGTGACGACGAGCGCATCGTCCTCGACGATGACCTGGACGCTCTGGGCGGTTCCCGCGATGCGCATGGGGAAAGCGAAGCCGTGCCTCTCCCGCACGATTTCGCCGTCGATTCTTTGCAGTGGCATTGGATCGTGCTCCTCGACCCCCCAAAGAAACGATTAGCTCATCTCGAATGCGCCTCGATGACATTTTTCTGACTGGCGCGAGCGCCGAGCCTCAGGCTTAGCGCCCGCCTATCACGAGAGCGACGGCGACCCTGACAGGGGGTTGTTTGCGAAGAGCCGGCGTGCGCCAGGCCGAAGCCAAAATGGCGCAGACTGCGAGCAGGCCGAGAGTGAGAATGAGGCGAGAGAGCATAGAGCGGGTGATCATCGCGGCTTCCCATAAGCGACCTGGGACAGGGAAACCACGGAAGCCCTGAGCAGGATGATAACAATCGAAAGCGCTCCTCGCGGAAGTTGCTTCATGGTTAACAACCGCTTTCCGACGATCATCGCGGGCGCCGGATCTAGCCGCGCGTTCGAGCGCCTTGGCGCACCGCGGCGTCACGCGCCGCAAATGCTTCGGTCTTCCGCATCGCGCTGCGAGGCGGCTGTGGGACCGCCTCGTCGACTTGGGCGCCTTGAGCAAAGCCGAAAACCGCGACCATAAGATTGCGCACACACAAGAGCACCGAAGCGCTGCCGCCTCTGCAAACTCTGCCTAGTCCATTCTCACGGCGCCTGGTTTCTGCACAGCTTTCGCCAGAATGCCCGGCTCCGAATGCTTCGTAACCCGCAGAAATCCATAGCTAGTGGATCGAATTTAACGCTTGGTGCCCGCGTCTGACGGCAGCGATAATTTTGTCTGGATCGGCGGTCCAAGTGAAGGGCTTCGCCTCTGTGTTGTGCTCGGAGAGGAAGCGATTGATGGCGGCCTGGAGGTCTGTGACCGAGCGGAAGACTCCGCGCTTCAGGCGGCGCTTCGTGAGCTTGGCGAAGAACCCCTCGACGGCGTTGAGCCAAGAGCACGAGGTCGGCGTGAAGTGGAAGGTGAAGCGTTCGTGGCGCGCGAGCCATTGTCGCACCTTCGGATGCTTGTGGGCGGCGTAATTATCGAGGATCACGTGCACGACCTTGCCTGCGGGGACCTCGGCCTCGATGGCGTTGAGGAAGCGGATGAACTCCTGATGCCGATGGCGCTGCATGTTGCGGCCGACCACCGTGCCGTCGAGCACGTTCAGCGCGGCGAAGAGGGTCGTCGTTCCATGGCGCTTGTAATCATGGGTCATAGTGCCCGCGCGGCCCTTTTTGAGCGGCAGGCCGGGTTGGGTTCGGTCGAGCGCCTGGATTTGGCTCTTTTCGTCGACGCTGAGCACGATGGCGTGCGCCGGCGGATCGACATAAAGCCCCACCACGTCGCGCAGCTTGGTCACGAACTCGGGATCCTTGGAGAGCTTGAAAAGCCGGACGCGATGCGGCTGGAGTCCATGCGCACGCCAGATGCGCTGCACCGAGCTGACCGAGACGCCGACGGCCTTGGCCATCATCGCGCCGGTCCAATGCGTCGTCTCTCCGGGGGGCTCTTGCAGGGTCAAAGCCACGACGCGTTCGGCGACATCCTGGCCGAGCCGCAGGATGCGGGAGGGCCGGGTCTTGTCGCGCAAAAGGCCGTCGAAGCCTTCCTGCATGAAGCGTTCTTGCCAGCGCCAGACGCAAGTCTTGGACTTGCCGGTCCGGCGCATGATCTCGTTCGTGCCGACGCCGTCCACCGAGAGAAGGACGATCTCGGCGCGCCAAGCATGCTTTTGAGCGGCGTTGCGGTCCCTCACGAGCGCCTGGAGACGCTTGCGATCCGCCCCCGAAACAGTGATGGAAATCCCCCTGCGCATGCGCCAGACTTGCATGCGCGCAGATCGCCGGGAATCCCTCCCAGGACTTAATCGTCAGATTTTATCCACTAGCTAGAACGCCGATGTTGGCGCCGATTCTGCTTGATCGCGAGCGACACGTCAGCAATGACGCCCCCGGCCCAAAGACGGGCTCCGCAGCAACGCCGCTGTTCCGAATCTCGCGCAAAGCGCGTGCGTTCGGACAGCGGTTTTTTTTGTCTCTGCGCCGGAGCTAGCGCTTCGCCGGAGCAGGAGTGAATAAGATGCGACCGACGACTCCGCCATTTTCGCGCCCTGCCATTTGGCGCAAGCCGTTCTCTTGGCTCATGTCCGCGGCCCTCGCGACGATTGCCGGAGATTCGACCGCACAGGCGGCCGATGTCTCCACGGCTGATGCGCCGCCCCCGCCGCCTGCTCAATCGACGCCAGCGCCGCCGCCGGTTCCGCTCGGCGTCTTTGGCGATACTCTACCGGGGGCGGGCAATCTCGTGCTCACCCTCTCGCCGCAATTTGTCCATCTCGCTCATGAGCTGGTTGGGACGCAAGGCGTCTCTCCGCAAGAGATCGTCGCGACCACGCCGTGGTACTGGGGGCCAACGGTTCCGCTGCGCGTCGTACCGATCCGACGATTTGACGAGCTGCAGTCGCTAACGCTCGGCTACGGCGTCACTAAAGATTTTTCGATCGTCCTGAGCACGGGGCTGTTCGAGAAGCATACCGATCTGATGACCTTCTACGGGGCCTCCGGCGACATTCCGCGCGGGATGGCGAATCCAGGCACGGAGAGCCTGCAGGACACACAACTCTCCGCAATTTGGCGCGTGTACCAGGACCCAATCCATCGCATCCAGTTGAATTTAGGCATGTCCTTCCCGACCGGCAGCGACCACGATCTCGCGACGCCCCTGCAGACGAATGGAACTTGGGCGACGGGCCGCGCCTTTTACGGGATGCAGACCGGAACCGGAACCTTCGACGTCCTGCCTGGCATCCTCTACGGCGGCTATCTGGGTCCATGGTCCTGGGGTCTCTCCTACCGGGCGCGCCTGCCGCTCGGAGTCAATCCCGAGGGGTATTATTGGGGAAATTATCAGGAGGCGAACGGCTGGCTCGGCTACAGCTGGATACCTGGCTTGACGACGACCGTACGCGTCAATGGCAATATTCAGGACCATATCGCCGGCGCGGACCCTTGGATCGTCGCCAAGATCCAAGCCGCGGACCCCAACCTTTACGGCGGCAAACGCATCGAGCTGTTCGGCGGCGCGTCTCTTGACGGGAAACTCCTCGGCGCCCCCGGCCTGAGTTTGCTCGTCGAAGCCGGAATTCCCGTCTACCAGAACCTCAACGGTCCGCAGATCGCCAAGAACTGACAGGCGTCAATGGGCCTGCGCTGGAAAGCGACCGACACGCCGGCCACCGCCGTCGCCTCGGGCCTTCCCACACACAAGGGACCAGCCGAGCCGAGCGCACCCTTGGGGCCGTGGTGGAATGGCCTCTATCTCGGCCTGAACTCGGGCTACGCCTGGAACGCCGACGACGGCACACGCTTCGACTATGTCGGCTCAGGGGGAGGCTATGTCGCGCTTTCGGCCGGGGGCGCTCTTCCGTCAGGCTTCAGGCTGAGCAACAGCGGTTTCATCGGCGGCGGCCAGATCGGATATGAATGGCTGCTGAGCGATAAATTCCTCGCTGGCGTCGAGACGGATGTGCAGGGTCTCGCGGTGGGCGTCAGTGAAGAGAACTGGTTCGCCGCCTCGCCGCCGACCTATGTTCAAGGGGTGCGCAGCCAGCATAATCTGGGCACCGCGCGCGGAAGGGCCGGATGGCTCGTCACACCAACCCTTCTGGCCTATGGAACGGCTGGACTGGCCTTCGGAGAGGCGGATTTGAGCGCCGCTTGGTTCAGCCCGAGCCTGGCGCCCAAGCTCAACGGCGGCGGCAGCGCCTATGGCTATCAGGACATGCGCACCGGATGGACCGGCGGTGGCGGCGTCGAGTGGATGTTTCTGCCGAAATGGAGCGCCAAGATCGAGTATCTCTATTACGATCTCGGAACCACAACGACGCTGCCGCTTCAGGCTGTCTACGGGTCGAAGGGGCTCTTCTCCAATGCCTCATACCAGGGACGCTTCAACGGCGATGTCATCCGCGCTGGGGTGAACTATCACTTCGGCTGGGGGGCCGCTGCGCCTGTCTCCGGCTTGTTCTGATCCACGCTTAGGGCGGCTGTAAGCGCAACCGCCCTTTGCCCAGGCGCAAGGGATTCGGATATGAAAGCAGCGATGCGCTCAGGCTCCGCCAGTGGAGGCGAAGGATGGCGACGCGCTTTCTCAACCGCTGGGAAATGATTACGTCTTCGAGCGCCATGCAGTCCGCTTTCCGCCCAAAGGATGCGAGGCGCGCGCAGACCTGCCGTCGCTCCCCGATATAGGAAACAAGGGCCTGAAAATCGTCATCGTCGACGAGAGTCCGCATCGCGCGACGATCCTCGAGGAGGGATTGCGCGAAGCCGGCTTTGCGGATGTCCAGCGGCTCGGCGCGATGCATAATCTGTTGAAGCGCATCTACGCCATCGATCCCGATGTCATCCTGATCGACCTCGAGAATCCCTCGCGCGACGTTCTCGAGCAGATGTTCCAAGTCAGCCGCGCCGTACGCCGGCCCGTCGCGATGTTCGTCGACCAGAGCGACGCCGCTTCCATCGAGGCTTCGGTCAACGCCGGAGTCTCGGCCTACATTGTCGATGGGCTGAAGAAAGAACGGATAAAATCGATCCTAGATCTCTGCGTGTCCCGGTTCAACGCCTTCTCGCGGCTGGAGGATGAGCTCGCGCGCGCGAAGTCGGATCTCGAGGACAGAAAATCGATCGATCGCGCGAAGGGCATATTGATGAAGAATAAGAATTCTTCGGAAGACCAAGCTTATGCGGCGCTCCGCAGCGCCGCCATGCGCGAAAAGAAGAAGATTGGCGAGATTGCGCGCGCGATCGTCACCGCGGCGGAACTGCTGAAATGAGCGGGACGCAAAAATTGCGAATTGGCTTCATGCCGCTTGTCGACGCCGCCACGCTCATTGTCGCCGTCGACATGGGTTTCGCCAAGGCCGAGGGTCTGGACATCGAGCTCGTGCGAGAGGCCTCTTGGTCCAACATTCGCGACAAGCTCGCCATCGGTCGTTTCGACGCCGCGCATTTGCTGACGCCGATGGCGATCGCTTCGACGCTCGGTCTCGGGCACATTAGGGTTCCTTTCGCAGCCCCTGTGAACCTTTCCACGAACGGCAATGCGATCACCCTCTCGCCCTCCTTATTCGAAGAACTCCTGCAAGCGGCGGAGAGCGGGCTCGAGAGCCCAACGAGCAGCGCGAGAGCCTTGGCCAAGCTCGTGAAGCAGCGCGAGGCGCAGGGGCTCGAACCCTTGACCTTCGGAATGACCTTTCCCTTCTCCACTCACAATTACCAATTGCGCTACTGGATGGCGGAAGGCGGAATCGATCCCGATCGCGATCTGCGGCTCGTCGTGCTGCCCCCTCCTTTCATGGTGGAGAGTTTGCGCGAGGGCCATGTAGACGGATTCTGCGTGGGGGCGCCGTGGAATTCCGTTGCGGTCGACGCCGGCCTCGGGGTGATCCTTCACTTCGGTTGCGAGATTTTCCCGCACGCGCCGGAAAAGGTCCTGGCGCTGCGCGAGAGCACCGTGGCGAGCGATCCGCAACTCGCGGCCGCGCTCGTCCGCGCTGTGGTCGCCGCCGCCGATTTCTGCGACAACGCAGAAAATCGCGACGCGGTGGCTTCGCTTCTCTCCAGGGAGGACCGCGTCGCGGTCGACGCTCGACTGATCCGCGAAACGCTAGCGGGGCGGCTCAAGATCGATGCTCGAGGGAACCAGAGGAGCGCCTCGGAATATCTCGTCATCGGACAGGACTCCTGCCGGCCTAGTGCACATCAAGCCGCTTGGCTCTACGCGCAAATGCTTCGATGGGGCCAAACGCCATTCTCATCGGACCATTTATTCGCGGCTCAGGGAGTCATGCGCGCCGAGCTTTTTGACCGGGCTGTCGGCGAAACATCCTGGCGGCCCGCGCCGACTGGCGCCTTTGCCGGGCCGATTTTTGAGAAGGACGACGTTGCGGGCTATTTGCGGACGTTTGCCATCGGCGTGAAATTATAAAAATGCCAAGAATGTGGGCGTCGTCTTTGCGATAAGGTGCATGGCGCCAAATAAGACGGCGCCACGGTCAGACCGTCCGACCGCGCCGGCCGGAGGGCTTGGAGCCCTCCAAAGTAAACCTCTTAAAATCAAGTCATTGAGTTGCCGGCGCTCCGCCCGGTTCATTCCGACTCTCAGCATGAAGTGGCGCGCTTCTTGCTTCTCCTGCTCCGGTCAACGACGACCTCGGTCTCCCGAAAGAAGTCCAAAGTCGGATTTCGCTCACGGGCGGCGCATCCCTTCCTCGGGCATTGCGCTTGGTCAGTCGTTCGGCCTTCCTTCAACGATGCGCTAACGGCTTTCGCTCCGTGAACGGGACCACCGAGGTCACGGAACGAGGAACGTTGCATGACGCAACCGCAGGGTAACAACGGGAAACCGAAACTTGTCGTTATCGGCAACGGCATGGCGGCCGGACGCACGCTCGAGGAATTGCTCGCGTGCGATCCCTCGCGATACGAGATCGCCGTCTTCGGCGCAGAGCCGCGCGTCAATTACAATCGCATCATGCTCTCGCCGGTTCTTGCCGGCGAGAAGAATTATGAAGAGATCGTCATCCACGACGACGCTTGGTATGCAAAGCATGGCGTCGTTCTCCACAAGGGCGAGAACGTCATCGGCGTGGATCGCGGCGCGAAGACGATCGTCACCGCCTCGGGCTGCGTTCAGCCCTATGACAAGCTGCTGATCGCCACGGGCTCGACGCCGATCGCCATTCCCGTGCATGGCGTAACGCTGCCAGGCGTCGTGACCTTCCGCGATCTCGACGACGTCGATGCGATGCTGCGCGCCGCCAAGAGTGGCGGCCGCGCCGTCGTCATCGGCGGCGGCCTTCTGGGACTTGAAGCCGCGGCTGGCCTCAGGGCCAAGGGCATGGAGGTGACGGTCCTCCATCTCATGCCGACGCTGATGGAGCGCCAGCTCGACCCCTCCGCCGGCTATCTGCTTAAAAAGGCGATTGAAAAGCGTGGCGTTGAGGTGTTGATGGAGGCCAACACAGAAGCGATCCTCGGCGATGGCCATGTCACCGGGGTGAAGCTCTCCGACGGTCGAGAGATCGAAGCCTCGCTCGTTGTGATGGCGGTGGGCATCCGTCCCAACGCCAAGCTCGCCAAGGAGGCGGGGCTCGTCGTCGAGCGCGGCTTGAAGGTCGACGATCACATGCGCACGAGCGACCCCGACATACACGCCGTTGGCGAATGCGTGGAGCATCGGGGACTCTGCTATGGACTCGTCGCTCCGCTGTTCGAGATGGCCAAGGTTGTGGCTGCGCAGCTCTGCGGCGATACGGACGCGGCTTACACGGGGTCGGTCACCTCGACCAAGCTCAAGGTCAGCGGCATCGATCTCTTCTCCGCCGGCGATTTTTCGGAAGGCGACGATGGCGACGAGATCGTGCTGCGAGACCCCTCTCGCGGCGTCTACAAGCGAATCGTGCTCAAGGATGACCGCGTCAGAGGCGCGGTTCTATACGGCGACACGGAGGATGGACCCTGGCTCCTCGATCTCCTGAAAAAGAAGACGGACGTCAGCGCCATGCGCGAAACGCTCATTTTCGGCCAAGCCTATCAGGGAGGGTCCCCCCTCGACCCTACGGCGGCCGTTGCAGCCTTGCCGGATGATGCGGAAATCTGCGGTTGCAACGGCGTTTGCAAGGGAACGATCGTCGCGGCGATCTCGAGGACCGGTCTGACGTCGCTTGAAGACGTGCGTGCGCAGACCAAGGCTTCCGCTTCCTGCGGACAGTGCACAAGCAAGGTTGAAGCCCTCATCGCCTGCACGCTCGGCGAAGGCTATGAAGCCTCGAGGCGCAAGCCGATGTGCAAATGCACCGACCTCACGCATCAGGAGGTCCGCGGACTCATCGCGTCGCGCCGTCTCGACTCCATGCCGGCCGTCATGCAGGAGCTCGGTTGGAAAACGTCTTGCGGTTGTCCGTCCTGCCGCCCGGCGCTCAACTATTACCTGCTCTGCGCCTTTCCGCTCGACTACAAGGACGACGACCAGTCGCGCTTCGTCAATGTGCGTGTCCACGCCAACATTCAGAAGGACGGAACCTTTTCCGTCGTTCCGCGCATGTGGGGTGGGCTGACGACGCCGAACGAATTGCGCGCCATCGCCGACGTCGCCGACAAATTCAAGATTCCGACGGTCAAAGTAACGGGCGGCCAGCGCATCGATCTGCTCGGCGTCCGGAAAGAAGACCTACCCGCAGTATGGTTCGATCTCAACGCCGCCGGCCTCGTCTCGGGCCATGCCTACGCCAAGGGACTGCGTACGGTGAAGACCTGCGTCGGCAAGGAATGGTGCCGTTTCGGCACGCAGGATTCGACCGGACTCGGGGTCAAGCTCGAGCGGTTGCTCTGCGGCTCCTGGACGCCCGCCAAAGTGAAGCTCGCGGTCTCCGGTTGTCCCCGCAACTGCGCCGAGGCGACCGTCAAGGTGTTAATTTCCGCGCGGATTTGACCCGGGCTTTTCACTGAGAACTGACCCACCTGGATTTATGGTTCGATGTTCAGGCGGTGGTCAAGGTTTGGCTCTCTCCTTTCGTCCTTTTGTCGCGGCGGCGCTCGCCTTGAAGCGGAAGCTGTCGTTGCCGGTTTCGACGATATGGCAGTGATGCGTCAGGCGATCGAGCAATGCGGTCGTCATTTTCGTATCGCCGAACACGCCGGCCCACTCGCTGAAGCTCAGGTTCGTTGTGATGACCACGCTGGCGCGCTCATAGAGCTTGCTGAGCAGGTGGAAAAGCAAGGCTCCACCCGACGCGCTAAAGGGCAAATAACCAAGCTCGTCCAGGATCACGAGGTCGCTTCGGGCGAGCCGCTCGGCGATCTGACCGGTCTTTCCCAGGGCTTTCTCCTTCGAGCTATGGCCGAAACTGGGTGATGACGGGGTGAGGAAGGCGGCGTAACGGGGTTGGTGTGCAGCCGACCCGAACTTCCAGGAGGAGCGTTACGCCATGACCGAGAATAATGTTGTCGCCTTCAAACAGGAAGGCGCAATCGACGACCCGCTCACGGAAATCCTGCGTTCTGGCGCGAAGCGTCTGATTGAGCAGGCGGTTGAAGCGGAATTCGCGGCGTTTCTGGCGCAGCACGCTGGGTTGATGCTGCCGGACGGGCGCCAGCGCGTCGTTCGGCACGGGCATGATCCCGTCCGCGCGATCCAGACGGGCGTTGGGCCAGTCGAGGTGGAAAAGCCCAAGGCGCGCGACCGCGGCGCGAGCGACGAAGACCGCATCCGCTATGCGTCCTCGATCTTGCCGAAATGGGCGCGGCGCACGAAGAGCCTCGACGTTCTGCTGCCGGCGCTGTATTTGCGCGGCGTTTCGACGGGCGATTTCCAGGACGTGTTGACGGCCTTGCTCGGCAAGGATGCGCCCAATCTTTCGCCCAGCGTGATCGCGCGGCTGAAAGGCGAGTGGGACGACGATTATAGCCGCTGGCAAAAGCGCGATCTGTCGGCGCGGCGCTATGTTTATGTGTGGGCCGACGGCGTCTATCTGCAAGCGCGGATGGAGCCGCAGGCCGAATGCATTCTGGTGATCATCGGCGCGACGCCGGAGGGCAAGAAGGAACTGCTCGGCCTCGCGGCCGGCATGCGCGAGAGCGCGCAAAGCTGGAAGGAATTGCTCGTCGATTTGAAGGCGCGCGGACTTTGCATTTCGCCTGAAATCGCCGTCGGCGACGGGGCGCTGGGGTTTTGGCGCGCGCTCGACGAGGCCTTTCCGGCGACGCGGCATCAGCGCTGCTGGGTGCATAAGACGTTGAACATTCTGGACAAGCTGCCGAAGACTTTGCAGAGCGCCGCGCATAAGGACTTGCGCGAGATCTGGCTGTCGGAGAGCCGTGCGGCGGCACGGACCGCCATGGATATTTTCGCTGAGAAATTTGCGGCGAAATATCCGAAGGCCGTCGATTGCCTGACCAAAGACCGCGACGCGCTGCTGGCGTTCTTTGATTTTCCAGCGGAGCACTGGACGCATTTGCGAACCTCGAACCCGATCGAGAGCGCCTTCGCGACCGTGCGACACAGAACGGTTCGCACGAAAGGCGCGCTCTCGCAGGACACGGCGCGACTGATGGTGTTCAAGCTGGTGATTGAGGCGTCGAAAAGCTGGCGACGACTGCAAGGACAAAAGCTGTTGCCCAAGATTATCGGCGGTGTAAAATTCCACGACGGAATTGAAATCGCGCCCGATCAAAAATCCGCCGCTTGATTCATCCCGTCACCCAGTTTCGGCCATAGCTCTTCTCCTTCTCGAGCGCATTGACCAGTTCGACCGTCGAGAAGAAGCGAACCTTTTTGCGGTGATGTTCGACGGCTTGAACGCCGAGAGCCGTCGCCAGATGCGTCTTTCCGGTTCCGGGGCCTCCGACGAGGACGATATTGTCGGCCTTGTCGATGAACTCGCACCGATGGAGTTGTCGCACCAGCGCTTCGTTGACCTCGCTCGAGGCAAAATCGAATCCGGTCAGATCCTTGTAAGCGGGGAAGCGCGCCGCCTTGATCTGGTAGGCGATCGATCTGACCTCTCGTTCGGCGGTTTCGGCTTTGAGCAGTTGAGAGATAATGGCGACTGCCGCTTCGAACGCTGGTGATCCTTGCTCCATGAGATCGCTCACGGCCTGGGCCATTCCATACATTTTCAGGCTGCGTAACATGATGACAATCGCGGCGCTTCCGGGATCATGACGCATGGCGGGCCTCCTGCGTCGCCCCTTCGCTGCGGAGCGTGTCATAGCGTTCGACGTCGGCGCGCGGTTCCTGGCTCAAGGTCAGCGCCTGCGGCGACTCCACCGTCGACGTGATCGGGGATTTGCCGTCGATCAGTCGATGCAGCAGATTCAAAATGTGCGTCTTTGTCGGCGCGCCGGCGTTCAACGCCAACTCGACGGCGCACAGCACGGCCTCCTCTTCGTGCTGGAGAACCAAAGCGAGAATCTCCACCATTTCCCGGTCACCGCCGGGACGTTTGAGAAGATGCTGCTGGAGTTGCTTGAAGCCTTCCGGCAGCTCGGCGAAGGGCGCCCCATTCCTCAAGGCCCCGGGCTTACGCTGGATCACCGCCAGATAGTGGCGCCAATCATAGACCGTTCGCCCCTGGCGGTTGTGCGAGCGGTCGATCAGCCGCTTGTGCTCGCAAAGCACTTGCCCTTCCGCGACGACGACAATGCGCTCGGGATAAACGCGCAGGCTGACAGGTCGATTGGCGAAGGACGCCGGCACGCTGTAGCGATTGCGCTCCAGATGAACGAGGCACGTCGGCGATACGCGCTTGCTATATTCGACAAAGCCGTCAAAGGGCCGAGAGAGCGGCATCAGACTCGCCGTTTCGCCTTCCCATGCATCGGCGATCGTTCCGGGTTGGCTCCCATGGGGCGTCTCGCGCCAAAGCTCGATGCAACGCCGTTCCAGCCAGTCATTCAAGGCGTCCCGCGTCGGAAAGCGCGGCATCGTCTGCCAGAGCCGATGGCGGATGTCCTGCACGTTCTTTTCGACCTGGCCCTTTTCCCAGCCGGAGGCCGGATTGCAGAAGTCTGCATCGAAAAGATAGTGGCTGGCCATGGCCGAGAAGCGGGCGTTGACTTGGCGCTCCTTGCCGCGGCCAACTCGATCCACTGCGGTGCGCATGTTGTCGTAAATCCCGCGCCGCGGAACGCCTCCGAATACCCGAAACGCGTGATAATGCGCGTCAAACAGCATTTCGTGGGTTTGGAGAAGATAGGCGCGAACGAGAAAGGCCCGGCTATACGACAACTTCACGTGAGCGACTTGCAGCTTGATCCGCTCATTGCCAATGAACGCCCAATCCTCGCTCCAGTCGAACTGGAACGCTTCGCCCGGCTCGAAGGCCAACGGCACGAAGACGCCACGGCCAGTCGTCTGCTGCTCTCTTTGTCGATCCGCTTTCCAGTCGCGGACAAAGGCGGCCACCCGGCCATAGGAGCCGTCGAATCCGAGAGCCATCAGATCAGCATGCAATTGTTTGATCGTGCGCTTCTGCTTGCGCGGCTTGCTCGCTTCCGTCTTCAGCCACCCCGCCAATTTCTCGGCGAAAGCATCCAGCTTGCTCGGTCGCTCGGGGACCTTGAATTTCGGCTCGACCGTGCCCGCGCGCAGATATTTGCGGATCGTGTTCCGCGACAGGCCAGTCCGTCGCGAAATCTCTCGGATCGAGAGCTGATCCCGCAACGCCCAGCGGCGGATAATGCTCAACAGCGCCATGTCTATCACTCCGTTGCCCCCCGCTGAAAACAGCCAGGGCGGGTTCAAAACATGGGTCAATTCTCAGCGGAAAATTCTCGTTCCCCGGGTCAAATCCGGGCGGAAATCAACACTCTGCCCTTCTTCGCCATGGTCGTTTTTGCATTTCTGATGGTGTGGAAGGGCGGTCGTAACCACCCCAATAAGGCCGCGCTGCTCTGGTCGCTCGGCTGCGCCGTGCTGGCCTTTTTCGGCGCGGGAGTCTGGGGATTCCTGCACACGCTCTCTTTCATCAACTTCTATACGCACGGCACGCAGGTCACGGCCGCCCATGGCCATCTCGCCTTCTATGGCGCCTACGCCATGATCAATCTCGCCATGATCACCTACGCCATGCCCTTATTGCGCGGCTGCGCGCCTTACAACCAAATGATGAACATGTGGAGCTTCTGGCTGCTCTCCGGCGGCGTCGTCTTCATGAGCGTGACGCTGACTTTTGCGGGCGTGCTGCAAACGCATCTCGAGCATGTGATGGGGATGGAGTTCATGGAAGTGCAGCAGCAGCTTCTGCTGTTCTATTGGATGCGCCTCATCGGCGGCGTCGTGACGGCGTTCGGCGCGATTCTCTTCATCGCGTCCATCGTGCTGCCGCCGCGGGAAGAGGCCGCGGCGGGCGCGAGCTTCGCCCCCGCGGAGTGACTCAAGATCCAGCCGGCATGAAAAGAGCCGGCTTCTCCCATGAAAGCTTGCGATGCAAACGTCCTTGCCCATCGAGTTGAACGTCGGGGCCACGGTTCCCTATTATCTGCCGATCGGCAGAGAGTGCGAGCTCTTCGAGCTGGCCTGGCGGCGCCAGCTGCCGTTGCTGCTCAAGGGGCCGACGGGCTGCGGCAAGACGCGCTTCGTCGCGCATATGACGGCAAGGCTCGGGCTGCCGCTTCATACCGTTCCTTGCCATGACGATCTCACCGCGGCCGATCTGACGGGACGCTATCTGCTGCGCGGCGGCGACACCGTCTGGGCTGACGGTCCACTGACGCGCGCGGTGCGTGAGGGCGGCGTCTGCTATCTCGACGAGGTCGTTGAAGCACGCAAGGACGTGACCGTCGTGCTGCATCCGCTGACAGATCATCGTCGTATTCTCCCGCTCGACAGAACGGGCGAGACGCTCGCGGCGCCGCCGGAATTTATGCTGATCGTCTCCTACAATCCCGGCTATCAGAATGTGCTGAAATCGCTCAAGCCAAGCACGCGCCAACGCTTCCTCGCCATCGAGTTCGATTTCCCGCCGCCGTCAGCCGAAATCCAAGTGATCGTCGCGGAGACCGGCTTGCCGCGCGAACGCTGCGCGCCGCTCGTCGCGCTTGCCGGCCGGCTACGCGCGTTGAAGGGTGTCGACATCGAGGAGGGCTGCTCTACGCGTCTCCTCGTCTACTGTGGCGCGTTGCTCGCGGCGGGCATGCGCTTGGAGGACGCCGTGATGGCCTCGATCATCGAACCCTTGACCGACGACCCAGAAGCCAAGAAGGGCCTGATCGAAGTTGCGACGGCGATCCTGGGCTGAGACGCATGCATGGCCGGCCTTTGGAATCTGTTCGAACCCGAAGAGACGATTGGCCGAGTCTGGCATCGGCTGGTTGGCGGCTCCGCCTCCTGGCCGCAGCATCCGCAGGCAGGAGTTGATCTCTCCGCGGTCAAAGGGCCGCTCGCCGTTTATTTCCGCGGCCTAGGCGGCCCGCCCGGCATTTCCGTCGCGCCGACGGTCGCGCTCAGCTCGCAGCATCGGCTTTCGCAAAGGCTCGGGTTGGCGATTGGCGAGGAGAAGATCGATCAGGCGCGGCGCGACCACAAAACGCTCTACCTTCCCGCCCGCGTCGAGACTTTCGCCGATCCCGCCCTCAATCGCGCGCTCTATTTCTGGCTCGCGACCTTCTTCGCTCATCGTTCAATGTCGTCGTCCCTTGACGTCGATCCGCTGCGGCGCGACCTGGCCTTCCTTGCCACGGCGCGGCGTGCGACGTTCGACGCGCTCAGTCTAAATCCTGGTGTCGCCGCTTCGCATGCGACGCTGTGCGCGGAGTTGCGCCGCCTCCGCCCGGCGCGCCGCCTCCCGAGAGTCGAAGCGGCCGTCGAGCAGGCCGTGCTCGCGATGCTGGGCCGGGAGGACGAGGGGGGCGAGTTTTGGTCGGTCGTCTGTGGCGAAACCGATCGCGCGGATGTCTGCGCGCCCTCAGGCTACCGCCCCTTCCTACCGGTTCCCCTCTGGGGCGACGCCTTTGACGAGGGCGCAATCGATCGGCAGGCTGAGGAGCCATGCCTTGCGCCGGAGGCGGTCTCAAAAGGCGCGGATGATGAACGCGTGCGGAAGGCGAAGCGCAGCACAGATGACCAGTTGAAAAAAAAAGATCCGCTGCTCCTCAATCGCTTCGAGAAAGTTCTTACGCTGATCGAGGCGCTCAACATCAGTCGCAGCGTTGATGACGACGACGAGGCGGGCGCGCGCAAGGCGCTTGAGAACGCCGAAGAAATCGCTCTGTCCGCGCTCTCCAAGCGGCCCGCTACCCGACTGCGCGCCGAGCTCGATTTGCCGGCGACAGCGATTGGCGGCGGATCGCTCGAGGGCGAGTTCGTCTATCCCGAGTGGGACTATGCGCGGCGCGCTTATCACTCCGCGCATTGTTGCGTGATCGCCGGGGCTGCGTCGGAAAGCGGCGAGGCGTGGACGCCAGACGTCCCCGCGCTGCGGCGGATTGCCCGCGTGCGGCGGCAGTTCGAGGCGCTGCGGCCGCGCGCCATCCTGCAGCGCGGAGCGATGGATGGAGCCGAGCTCGATCTCGAGGCGCTCGTTCGTTCGCGCGCCGACTTCCGCGCCAACGGTATGGGATCGGATCGAATTCTACTGCGCGCGCCGCAGAGAAGCGCGCGATCTTTCGGTCGCCTTTCTCGTAGACGCCTCGCTCTCGACCGACAGCTGGATCGCTGGCCGTCGCGTGCTCGATATCGAGAAGGAGGCTGTGCTGACTTTGGCGCACGGGCTTGCGGCCTGCGGGGACGATTATGGAGTCTTCGCCTTCACCTCTAAACGGCGTCACTGGGTGAAGGTCGACGCTCTCAAGGATTTCGGCGAACCCTTCGGTGTGGAGGCGTCGAAACGCATCTGCGCGCTGAATCCGCAATTCTATACCCGACTAGGCGCCGCAATAAGGCACTTGCTTGTGCGACTTCAGGAACGCGCTACAGGGCGTCGACTCCTGCTCGTGCTGACGGACGGAAAACCAAACGACGAGGACCACTATGAAGGGCGCTACGGCGTCGAGGACTCGCGCCGCGCCGTCCGAGAAGCGCATCGCGCCGGAGTCGCAGTCTTCGGCATCACCGTGGATCGCGAGGCGCGGGACTACTTCCCGGCGATCTTCGGGCGCGGGGGCTATGCGATCATCGGTGACGCCACGCGGCTACCGTCGGTCCTGCCCGGGATTTACCGGAGGCTCATCGCGAATTGAGCCCTGCGCAGATCCGACGCCGCAGGGCCTGCAACGTTTCGAGGGGATGCTGTGCTTGTGCGATGATGCGAGGAGTCTCATCAGGTCCGGCGAGGATGCTCTTGAATCTTTAAAAGAGCGCGTTCGGGACGCCCCATTCAGCTCTTGAAAATGTCCGAGCGAGTGCGCGCACATTGCCAGAGGCGAATAATTCTCGGAGGATCCCATCCACATCAAGATGGATCCCGCGAGGAAGTTGCACGTCGGGGCGCGCCTTGAGCGAGAGGGGCCACGTCCGAAAAAATGACGAGGAAACGAGAATTGGTAAGAGAGTCCGCGGAGCGGAAGTCGCGGATCGTCAGACTTTCTTGTAGCGATTCCATTGCGTAGGTTACGTCGTGCGCACTCCAGAGTGCGCCTCGATAGGATACTTTTCGCCGCTTTTCGACAGCTCCGTGCACACGGAGCGCACACGCCGTGGCGACCTTCACGAAACTCAAATCCGGCTCCTGGCGAGTTCAAGTTCGCCGGCAAGGGAAGCAGGTCAGCGAGACGTTTCTCCGTCGAAAGGGCGCCGCGGCGCCATGGAATGTCGTGGCGGTCTTTCCCGCAAGAACCGGTCTCGCTTCATGCCGTGACGATTTTTTTCCGTCAGGCCGTGCGCGCTCCCGCGAATGGGGAGGGACCGCGCTTTCCCAACTCGCGAAGAAAATCGAAAGGGGCGTCAGCTTTACGGAAAGCTTAGCCTTTCGCGCAATTCGCAATATGCAACGCAAAAAACTCGAAACCAGGCTCCAAAAGTCTGTTCATAAGACCCACCGATCCGCGTTTTTTCATAATATTCAGTCTGTTACGCGGCAACGCTCTCCCTGGCACGTCTCGTGAAGCCTCAGGCGCATTCCTGCCGATTAAGGCGAGCTTCAGAGGTTTGAAATGTCGAGCACCATTGAGTTCCGCGGGAGCGCGCTGCATCGCAACGCCACTCGTTCGTCCCTGCTGTGGAAAGAGTTCGGCCCAATCCGACCCTGCCGTTGAGCTGTTCGATCTCACGATCGCCAACTCGTCCCTGCAGGAGGCCGCCGACGATCTGGTTGCGCGAGCCGTCGCCGGTAGCCGCACGCGCGTGAGCTTCGTCAATTCGCATGTGATCAACGTCGCGGCCACGAGCCCGGCCTATGCACGCGTTCTGCACGGCGCGGACCGCCTGTACGCCGATGGCTCCGGCATGGCGCTCGCAGCCCGCTTGGTCGGCTCGCCGCTCGTCGACAACGTCAACGGCGCCGATCTTTTCCCCTTGCTCTGCGCGGCCGCGGAGAGGGCCGGCGTGAAAATATTCCTGCTCGGCGACGAGCCCGGAGTGGCCGAAGCCGCTGCGGAAGCGGTGAAGTTCACGGGACATCGTGACGTGATCGCGGGCGCGTATCACGGCTACATGGACAGTGACGAGGCTACGCAAGCCGCCATCGAGCAAATCAACGCCAGCGGCGCCTCCATCCTTCTGGTTGGAATGGGCGTGCCGGCTCAGGATGTCTGGATCGCCCGCAATAGCGACTCGCTCCGGACTCCAGTGACAGTCGGCGTCGGCGGTCTCTTCGACTTCTTTTCCGGAAATGTCTCGCGCGCTCCGACGGGCCCGCGTTCCATCGGCCGGGATTGGATCTGGCGTCTGTCGCAGGAGCCAGGGCGAGTGTGGTCGCGTTATCTGGTCCGCGCGCCCGCCTTCTTGGCTCGCGCCCTCATTTTCGCGGCGGAAAAGCGGTTCAATGCGCCGCTCCACGCAGAAGCAGCGAGAGAGCGCGCGTGGCGCTGGGTTCAGCTTGAACGGCGTCTCCTCGCCTATGTGGTGCCGGCGCTGAAGCGAGGCGTCGACGTCGCCGGCGCGCTCACGGCCTTCGCGCTGTTTGCGCCGATTTTCGTCGCGACGGCGATCGCGATCAAGATGGAATCGTCGGGACCGGTGTTCTTCCGTCAAACGCGGATCGGCAAGAACGGTGTTCCCTTCACCATGGTGAAGTTCCGTTCGATGCGCGTCGGAGCCGACGCTCTGCACGCGCAGATGCAGGGCGCAACGACAGCTCGGCAAGCCATTCGTTACAAGAACCAGAACGATCCACGAGTCACGGAAACGGGTCGCTTCATTCGTCGATACTCGATCGACGAGCTTCCGCAGTTCTGGAACGTTTTGACAGGAGACATGTCGCTTGTCGGACCACGCCCCGCGCTGCCGTCGGAAGTGAAAAAATACTCTCCGAGCGACCGCGACCGCCTGCTTGTGAAGCCTGGCATGACTTGTCTCTGGCAGGTTGGCGGGCGCGCGGACATCGACTTCGTCGGTCAAGTCGCGCTCGACCGCCAATATGTGCGCCAGCGTTCGCTGTTCCTAGACATCCTTCTGCTGCTGCGGACCCCTTACGCCGTGCTGTTCGGCGGTGGAGCCTATTGATCCAAACCAACGCGCGGACGCCCAACGTCCGCTCGATCCCAAGAACTCTGTATTCAACGGAGTAAGGAAGATGTGCGTCGAGAATTTCGTCCAGTCTTCACCGTCACGCCCTCACGAATCGGCGCTGACGCCGGAGAAGACCGCGTCATCCGAGAGGACCGCCCGCACCGTGACACGTAATGATCTCGCGACGGCCATTATGAAGCGTGTGCCGCAGCTATCGCGGCGTCGAGCTCTGGACATCGTCGACTGCGCCTTGGATGAAATCGCCGAGGCGCTGCTGCGGCGCGGGGAAAGCGTGAAGCTGCACGAGTTTGGCACCTTCTGCGTGCGCGAGCGGACGGCGGGCGTAGCTCCGGCTCCACTCCAGGCTGAAGGCGCGTCGACTCATCGCCGCAAGGTGGTTCGCTTCAAAGCCTCGCTCCGATTGAAGGAAAAGGTGGAGAGAGCCCGCGCACGCGCGCTGCGAGATCATGCCGCTTCCACAATCGGGCGCCCGGAAAGCGCCTAAGGCCAAACAAGAGGAATGCGAAGCCGGAGCGCCGCTCATCACGCGCAGCGGCAATCCCCGGCGCCTTCACGGATTGTCGCCGCGCGGACGTGGCAGGTTTTTGGCTTGCGGCGCAGCATTGATCTGGACTGTGGCGGTCATTCCCGCTGAGAGCGCCACGCCCTGCGCCCGATCATCGATATGGATGCGCACGGGAATGCGCTGGGCCAGACGAACCCAAGTGAAAATCGGATTGACGGTGGCGATCCCCTGATGATTGGGCTGCGCGTTTGGGACATTGATGGCGCGCGCGATGCTGTCCACATGCCCGCGCAGGATTGAGTTGTAGCCCATCAGCTTGATCTCTGCGGCCGCGCCTACATGGATCTGATCGAGATAGATCTCCTCGAAATAACCGTCGACCCAGAAGGAGTCGGCGTCGACGATCGAGACGACATTCTGTCCGACATGCGCATAGTCGCCGCGTTGCGCCAGGAGATTCGTCACCCAGCCATTGACCGGCGCACGCACCTCCGTGCGCTCGAGATTGACCTTCGCCTGATCGAGATCGGCCAGGGCCTGGTCATATCGCGCGCGATCGGCGATGGCTTTGGTCGCGTAGGTCTGCTCCTCCTCGACGCTGATCGAGACGTCCTTCACCAGCTTTTGCCGGCGCCTCGCTTCGATCTCGGTATTCTCGAGAGTGGCTTTCGCTTGCTTCACCGCAGCCTCGGAGTGGCTGACGGCGATCGTGAAATCCCTCGGATCGATCAGCATCAACCGATCGCCCTTATGCACGAATTGATTGTCCTTGACGGGGAATTCGACGATCTGGCCGGCGACCTCCGGCGCCAGCGTGACCACATAGGCCCGCACGGAGCCGTCGCGGGTCCACGGCGCCCCCATATAGGCCTCCCACATCGCCCAACCGAAGGCCGCCGCAAGCCCAGCCGTCGCCACTGTCACGAGAAAGGGCGCAAGTCGGAAATGCCGGCGCGCGGACAAGTGAGGCGACCAGCTCGGGTCGCGTGGATGCGGCGTCTCGGCGCTCTTTGCTTCGGTGTCTTGCTCGGTCATGAGGATCTCAACGCGCGACGACCAGCGCGATGGTCGAGAGCACGATCATATAGACGGAAAAAACGAACAAGGCGGGATGCCAGACGAAACGCAGCAGGCCGAAGCGAGCCGCTATCCACCGCAGCGTGATCGTGACGAGCCAAGCCGCGACGATCATCAGCGACATCTGTGCGACATAGACGCCAAGCACGTTGATCTCGGTGAACTTCACGCGCGCTCTTCCCCGTCGAAATAGGAGGCGTGCTCTCTGAGCCCCCAGGCAATCGCGAGGATACTCCCGCGCGCCTTCAGGGCAAGCGATGCCTCCGCCTCGATGCTGGCCTCGGGTCGAGGCTGGAGCAAGGCGCTGAGCAGGGAAATCTGCGCCGTGGCGGCGGCGCTGTCCCCTTGCGCGAGCGTTGCGAATGCGGGCTCGAAGGCCGAGCCGATTCCAAGCGAGGCCCCGATCTCTCGCAGGCGGATGATTTCGGAGCCGACCGCGAGCGCCGTCAAAAGATCGGCGCGCTGCACGGGCGCCGCGGCGTCCGGCATGGCCTCGAGCCGCCCAAACACGCGCCCCTCCCAATCCTCGATCGTCCAGAGAGCTCGGCCCGCGGCGAGACGGCGAAAGTCGCGCAACGTCAGCACGAGGAGCCGGCGTGTGCGAAGCGCGGGCGACAAAGGAGGAATTAGGAGAAAGGAAAACGCGCCGACGACGCTGCCGGAGACGATGGCGAGCGCATTGTTGTAATATTCCAATGTATCGTAGCTCATCGTGTTCGCCGTTTCGACATAGGCGCAAAAAAAAGTCGTCATGAAAGAGAAAAACGTGGGGCGCCACGGCTGAAGCACCAAGGCGCCGCCGGGAACCAAATAGAGACCCATGGCCAGGGCGAAGCCCTCGAATGTTTCAATCCCCGGCAGAAGCGCGAATTTGAGAACAGCCGCCACGAGCATCCCGAAGACGACGCCCGCGACGGCGTCCACGGCGGTTGCGTAGGCCTCGTCGGCGCGCGCCGAAAACAGATTTACGACAATGGCAGCGAAGGTCATCGCGAGGCCGCCGCTCGGCCATTGAGTGAATATCCAGAAGAGCGTGATCCCGCCGACCACGAGGAAGGAGCGCGCCACGCTGACGAGGGCGGGAGCCAAATCGGGCACGCGGATTTGCGCGCTGCGGCGCGCCGGCGATCGGTCGACCGGAGCGGAAAGAAGCAGGGCGAGCCCGTTGAGCGCGTCCGAAATACCCCGAAGCACTGTGGACGTCTGGTCTGCGAGCAGCCGCAGAGAGGGCGTGCTCGCCGGCAAATCCTTCAAACGCTGCGCCGCAACCTCGCAGGATCGATGGATTTGCGCAGGATTGGCCATCCAAGAGTGCGGCACGCCTTGCTGCGCCGATCGCAGCTCCTGCGGAATCTCTCGTCCAACGGCGCGGGCGGCCTCATTGGCCTCGTCGGAGGGGAGCCAGGCCAGCATCGACGCGACCGTACGCCAAGCGGCGAGAGCCGAGAACAGGCCGTCCACAGCCTGTTGCAGCACCGGAGAGTGATAGCGGATCTGAGAGGATTCTCCCTTCGCCGCGTCGATGGTCGGCTCCAGCGCAATGACGCGTCGCAGGAGCTCCCGCCGGACGGACTGCGTCTCTGTCAGCGTGTGACTCGTCTCCGCCAATGTATTGACGAACCGTCCGGTGATTTCAGCAGGCAAGGCAGCAAAGGATGCGGCGAGCCGTCGCCGGGCGCCGCCGAAATCGGTCCCCGCCAACACCACGCCGGCGCTGACGATGCCGATGCAGATCTCGGAGGCGCGAACGACTGCAAGCAGAAACACCTCATTGGCCTTCGGGCCGCCGGTCGCGCCGAGCGCATCGGCTGCAACAATAACCGCCGTGTAGCCGGCCAGCGCCGCAGCATAGGACGCGAAGTTACGCAGAAGCGTGGCGACCCCTGCGCATAGCGCTCCCCACAGGGCGAGCCCGACGAGAAAGGCCGCGCGACTCTGCGGGAACAATCCCGTCAACACCACGACCGCCACGGCGCCCACCAGGGTGCCGACCATGCGATACCATCCCTTGCGTAAGGAGGCGCCGAGCTCCGGCTGGCAGACGATCGCGGCGGTGAGCCCGGCCCAATATTCGTTCTCAAGCTGGAGATAGAAGGCGATGTAGAGGGCTAGGCTGACGGAGGCCCAGAGTCTGATCCCGAACAGAAGCGGCGGGGCCGCCGCCCGGCTCGCGCGCCGCAAGGCTGCGCTCCATCCCGCCAAGAGCTTCCGGGCCAAGCTAGGCTCCTCGCGGGCGCGCGGCGCGCATCAAAAGCGCTTGCAGGATCACTCCGCGATCTCCCAGCCGCCGCCCAGCGCCCGGTAGAGCTTCACGAGCTGACTGGCCATCTCGACCTCGCTTTCCACGAGATCGTTCTCGCTGCGCAGGAGCTGCGAAAGCGACGCATTCACGTTCAGGAAATCGACGAGCCCCTGCTGATAGCGCTCCCGCGACACGCCGAGCGCGATCTTGTCCTGCTCGGTCGCGCGCATCGCCGCGGCGCGGCGCTTCTGCGCCTCCGCATAACCAGTCAACGCGTCGTCGACCTCCGTCCAAGCGCGCAAGAGCGCTTTCTGGAATTCGATGGCCGCCTCGCGATGTCGCGATTCCTTCAAAGCGAGATTGCCCGCGAGCCGCCCGCCCTGAAATATCGGGAGGGTGACTGAGGGCCCGAGCGTCCATTGCGTCGAAGAGGCGCGAAACAGCTTTTTCAGCGTGAGGCTCTGCACGTTGAAGTCGCCGACGAGATTGACGTCGGGGTAAAACTCCGCCTCGGCCTCGCCGATCTCCGCCAAAGCGGCGTGGAGGCGCGCCTCGGCCTCGCGAATGTCGGGACGACGCAGCAGAAGCGTCGACGGCAGGCCCACCGCGATATGGCGCGCCGGCGTCGGAAGCGGCTTCGGCGGGCGCAACTCTCCTTCGAGCGCGCGCGGCTCAAGGCCAAGCAACAGACCCATGGCGTTGATGAGCTCCGCTTCGCGCTTGCGCAGCACCGGCAAGAGCTCGGCGATGCTCTCCTTTTGGCTTCGCGCCTGAGCGAGATCGAGGGTCGTCGTGACGCCATTGGCGAAGCGGCTTTCGACGATACGAATATCCTCGTCGGCGACATGCAGATTGCGCTCGACGATGGCGATTTGATACTGCGTTCCGCGCAGCGCGATATAATCCTGCGCGAGCTCGGCCAGCGCCAAGACAGCTATGCCGCGTCTATTCTCGATCGCGGCGAGCGCCACGGCGTCCTGCGCCTCGACGGCGCGGCGCACCCTGCCGAAGAGATCGAGATCCCAGGATGCGTTCAACCCTTGCTGGAGGACAGCGAAGGTCACCGGCGCTCCCGGCGCGGGGGCCGCGAGCGAGGCCAATCCATTCTGGCTGATCCGCTCATGGTCGTCCCTCGACTGCGCCTCCAAGTGCGGCAGGCCCTGCGAGGCGATCATCACGCGTTCCGCGCCCGCCTGCTCGACGCGCTCCGCCGCTGTCTTGAGATCGAGATTTTGCGCGGCGAGCCGTCTTTCGAGCGATGTGAGCTCGCCATCGCGAAAACAACGCCACCATTGGGGATCCGGCTCGGCGCCGGTCGTGCGGCTCGGGACGTCTTTCGGCTCCGGTCCAAACGAGCTCGGCGCATCGACGGTCGGCGGGACGAAGTCGGGACCAACGGTGCAACCGGAAAGCGCCAGCGCCATGAGCGCACAGACTAGGACGCCCCGCAAGGTCTAGCGCTCCACGAAGCGCGACGCAGCGCGCATCCGCGCGTCCGCCCGCTCTCCGCGCTCGACGTCAATCGTGTTTTCGTCGCGACCGTCCATGGTTTCGAGGTGAGAGCCGGTCAGCCCGAGGCGCCGGCAGGAATACCATAGGCCTTCAGGAAAACCGCAATCCCCGCCTCCATGATCCTCTCGGCTTCCGCTTCGCCGCGCAACTCGAGGCCGAGCGCGGTGCGCAAGGGGAGATCGGCCACCGCAAGATTTAAGAGCTGCTCCGCGGCGATATGCGGGTCGTCGAAGCAGAGCAGCCCCTTGTCCTTCGCTTGCGCGAGATAGGCGGCGAGGAAGTCATCCACTGTCTTTTTGCCGCTGTTGAAATAGAGATGGCAAAGCTCGGGGAAACGGCCGCGCTCATTGGATACTGTCTGGAAGAACGCAGCGGACTCCGGCGAGAGAAAAAAGTCTACGAAGTGCCGGCACAAGACGCGAAGCGCCGGAGCCAGTCCGAGCTCGAGATCGGGCGAGGGAATCGCGCCGCATTTGTTCTTGCACTCGGCTTCGATCAAATGCGTGAACAAGGCCTCCTTGCTCGGAAAGTACACGTGTACAGGGTGGCTTTCGAAACGCCCGCCGACCGCGCAATCGCGTCCATGCTGGTTCCAGCAAATCCAAGCTGTAGAAACTCCTGGCGCGCCGCGGCGAGCACTTGGCATTCCTTGCGCCCGGAAACGCGCTCCCCCGTCGTCTCTAATGTCGCAGATGATGCGTTCATGGCGGTCAAATCCCGGTCCCGGAGGTCGCCTCAGGCTAAATTTGCGCCACCATCTCGAGCTAACGCGGTTCTTCTCCTCGAAGGATACCCTTCGTCGAGGGCGCGCCGGCGGCAGAAAGTGAACTGAACAGTTCAGTATGGCGTTGACTTGGCCTAGGCGGGTCCCTATAAGGCTGAAGTGAAGTGAACTGAACCGTTCAGTTCGCTTCGAGACTCTTATACACGGGTCCTCGACCCGCAACAACTCGCAGCGAGAGACGGGCTCAATGAGGGCGGCTACGAACCCGCATTTCCAAGCGCCACGCGGTCGCCAGGAGCTGCTGCTCATGGCCGTCGGCCTTGCGCTTGCGGCTTCGCCCTTGCAGGGCTGCGCGGTCGGCCCGGACTTCATCAGCCCCGAAGCGCCGCAGGACGCCGGCTATTCGGCGGGAGGCGGCCCGCGCGTCACAGCATCCGCGCCGGTGGCGGGCGGGGCGGAGCAAAGGCTCGCCCTCGGGCGCGACATCCCGGGCGAATGGTGGAGGCTGTTTCGTTCGAAGCAGATATCGGCGCTCGTCGAAGAAGCCATCGAAAATCATCCGGATATCGTCGCCGCCGAGGCGGCGCTGCGCCGGGCGCGAGAAATCGCCGAGGCCGATGCGGCCTCCTACCTGCCCCAGTCCAATATCTCGATGGGCGCGACGCGCCAGCAGATCTCGACAGCGGCCTTCGGCGGGTTTTCGACGTCTCCTCTGGTGTCGAGTGCGCCGACCGAAGCCCTGCAGTTCTCGCTCTTCAACACCAATGTCGGCGTCTCCTTCACGCCCGACGTCTTCGGCAAGACCACGCGCACGGTGGAGAGCGATCTGGCCGCGGCTGAGCAGCAGCGCTTCCAGCTCGAGGCGACCTATTTGACGCTATCCGCCAATGTCGTCTCCGCGGCGATCGCCGACGCCTCTTACGCTGCGCAGATCAAGGTCACGCGCGATCTCATCGCCGCCTATCAGGCGCAGCTCGATCTGCTGCAGAAGCGCTTCGAGCTCGGCGCCATCGCGCTCTCCGATGTGGTTTCGGAGCGCGCGCTGCTCGCGCAGGCGCAAGCGACCTTGCCGCCTCTCGAGAAAGCGCGCGCGCAGATGCGCGACCAGCTCATGGCCTATCTCGGCCGCCTCCCGAACGCCGACAAAGGCGAGGCCGTCGATCTCGAGGGATTGCATCTGCCCAAGGAGCTGCCGCTCAGCCTTCCCTCGAATCTCGTCCGCCAACGTCCGGACATTCGCGCCGCGGAAAGTCAGCTGCATCAGGCGACCGCCAATGTCGGAGTTGCCACGGCGAATATGTTTCCTCAGCTCACCCTGTCGGCGTCGGGCGGCAGCCAGTCTCCTTCGCTCAATCAGCTCATCGCGCCGCAGACGACGATTTACAACCTCGGGGCGTCGGTCGCCGCCCAAAGCTTCGACGGCGGGGCGCTGTTCCACAAGCGCGAGGCGAATCTCGCGGCGCTCGAGCAAGCGACGGCCCAATATCGTTCGACCGTCATCAACGCCTTCCGCAATGTTGGAGACGCTCTGCAGGCGGTCAAGCACGACGCCGACACGTTGCGCGCGGAGGTCGCAGCCGAAAAGGCCGCGGCGGAAAGCCTAACGATCGTGCAGAATCAATATAGCGGGGGCTCCACGACCTACGCGACCGTGCTCAACGCCGAGCAGACCCTTCTCAACGCCCGCATCAATCGCGTGAAAGCGCAGGCGGCGCGCTTTTCCGACACGACGGCCCTGCTGCAGGCGCTCGGCGGCGGCTGGTGGAATCGCGTGGATGAGACGCCCGCCTCGCTGCCAAGACCAACGGATCTCATTGCGACGTCGCCGGTTGCGGCAGGCGTGCGCGCAGTGATGGAGGACGCCGAACATGCGCGTTAAGGCGACTTTGCAAAACCGCCTTGGACCCTCGTTCAAGCCCATGATGATCATGCTGGCTTGCGTCGGCCTCGTCTTCGGCGGCCTTTACGGCTTCGCCGCCTTTCGTTCGATGATGATCAAGCAAGCGCTGGCGTCGCTCGCCAATCCGCCGCAGACGGTCTCCGTCACGACCGCAGCCTTTCAGCAATGGAAGCCGAAGCTCACGGCGATCGGGGCTTTCCGCGCCGTCAACGGAGCGGACCTCGCGCTCGAAGCCGCTGGCGTCGTCGAAAAAATCCACTTCCAATCCGGAGAGGATGTCGCCGCCGGACAACCGCTCCTGGAGCTGCGCAAGGACACCGACAACGCTAAGCTCGAATCCCTGAAGGCCACAGCGGAGCTCCAGGCGATCAATCTTCGCCGCGATCAGGCGCAGTTGAAGATCCACGCCGCGAGCCAGGCGACCGTCGATACGGACGTCGCCAATCTCAAAAGCGCGAACGCCGAGGTCGCGCAGCAGGAGGCGGTGATCGCGCAAAAGACCTTGCGCGCGCCTTTCGCCGGACGGTTGGGCATTCGCAGCGTCGATCTCGGGCAATATATCGGCGCCGGCGCGGTGGTCGTGACGCTGCAGGCGCTCGACCCCATCTATCTCGATTTCGTGCTGCCACAGCAGGCGCTGAACGGCGTCGCGGTCGGACAAACCGTCACGGCGACGGTCGACGCCTTTCCGGGCGAAAGCTTCGAAGGCCGCATCGCCGCCATCAGCTCAAAGGTTGACCAGGCCAGCCGCAACGTGCAGGTGCGGGCGAGCCTCGCCAATCCCGCGCGCAAGCTGCGGCCCGGCATGTTCGCCTCCATCGACGTCGCGACAGGCAAGCCGGAACGCTTCATCACGCTGCCCCAGACCGCAATCGTCTACGCGCCCTATGGCGATTCGGTTTTCATCGCGCAGAAGAGCGACGGAAAGGACTCGAAGGGAACGGAACTCCTCGCCCGCCAAAGCTTCGTTCGGCTCGGCGCGAAGCGCGGCGATGAGGTCGCGGTGCTCGAGGGGCTTCCCGAGGGCGCTCTGGTTGTCACCGCGGGCCAGATCAAGCTGAGGAACGGCTCGCCGCTGAAGATCTCCGACGGCCCCTCCCCTCCGGTTGACGCCGATCCCAAGCCGCAGGATCAATGAAGGGAAACCCGTCAATGCGTTTCACCGACATTTTCGTGCGTCGTCCCGTTCTCGCCACTGTGGTCAGCCTGCTGATCCTGGTGCTGGGCCTGAGATCGCTCGCCACCCTGCCGGTCCTGCAATATCCGCGCACGCAAAACGCCGTCGTCACCGTGACGACGCAATATTTCGGCGCCGATCCGGCGACGGTCGCCGGCTTCGTGACGACCCCGCTCGAAAACGCCATCGCGCAGGCGAACGGCATCGATTATCTCTCCTCGACCAGTCAGATCGGGACGAGCACGATCACCGCCAATCTGCGGCTCAACTACGATCCCGGCAAGGCGCTGACCGAGATCAGCACCAAGGTCGATTCGATCCTCAACCAATTGCCCGCCACGGTGCAGAGGCCCGTCATCACCGTGAAGGTCGGCCAAACGACCGACGCCATGTATCTCGGCTTCGGCAGCGATCGGCTCTCGCCGAGCCAAGTCACCGACTATCTCATCCGCGTCGTGCAGCCGCGCCTGCAATCCGTGCCCGGCGTGCAGACCGCCGAGCTCATCGGCGGCAAGACCTTCGCGCTGAGAGCGTGGCTCGATCCGACGAAGCTCGCCGCCTACGGTCTCACGGCGAGCGAGCTTGCGGCCTCGCTCGCCGGCAACGACTACATCGCCGGCCTTGGCTCCACCAAAGGCCAGATGGTGCAGGTGAATCTCTCCGCGGCGACGTCGCTGCACTCGCTCGAGGAGTTTCGCAACCTAGTCGTCAAGCAGGCGAATGGCGCCAATGTGAAGCTCAGGGATGTGGCCACCGTGACCCTGGGCTCCGACGATTATGAGTCCTCGGTTTCCTTCAACGGCAAGCAGGCGGTCTATATCGGCATTCAGGTCGCGCCGAGCGCAAATCTGCTCGACGTCATCGAAGGGGTCAAAGCCGCCTATCCCGATATCGTCAAAGCCCTGCCGGAAGGCCTCGTCAGCGAAATCGTCTATGATTCGACGGATTTCGTGCACAGCTCGATCGACGAGGTGATTCACACGCTCATCGAGGCGATTCTCATCGTCACGGCGGTCGTCTTCGCCTTTCTCGGCTCCTGGCGCTCGGTGATCATCCCCATCGTCGCGATACCTCTCTCTCTCATCGGCGCGCTCACGATCTTGCTGGCGCTCGGCTTCTCCATCAATCTGCTGACGCTGCTGGCTTTGGTGCTGGCGATCGGACTCGTCGTCGACGATGCGATCATCGTCGTCGAAAACGTCAATCGGCATCTGGCGGAGGGCTTGGCTCCCGTAGACGCGGCTCTACAAGCCGCGCGCGAGCTCGCCGGGCCGATCGTCGCAATGACCGTCGTGCTCATCGCCGTCTATGTGCCCATCGGCTTCCAGGGCGGACTGACCGGCGCCCTGTTCGTCGAATTCGCCTTCACGCTCGCGGGCGCCGTCACCGTCTCGGGCGTCGTCGCCTTGACGCTCTCGCCGGTGAGCTGCGCGCTCGTGCTCAGACCGCCCGAGCGGGGCCACGAGACGATGGAGACACGCATCGTCGCCTTCATCGACGGCGTGATGGACGCGGTCAGAGAGCGCTATCACCGACTGCTCGAGGCTTCGCTGAATTATGTTCCCGTCACGCTCGCTTTCGGCGGGCTGGTGCTCGTGAGCATCTATTGGCTCTATGCGAACTCCAAGAGCGAGCTTGCGCCCAACGAAGACCAGGGCCTCATCCTCACCCAGTCGACGCCGGCGCCGAACGCCACGCTGCAGCAGAAGCTCTTTTACGCCGACCAGGCCTATAGGATCTTCGCCAAGCATCCGGAGGCCAAGACCGTTTTCCAGATCAACTCGCCCGCGGTGAATTTGAGCGGCGTGGTGCTCACGCCGGCCGAAAAGCGCCGGGTTGGAGCGGAAGAACTACAACAGACCCTGCAGCAGGAGCTTGGCGCCGTGGCGGGCCTGCGCATCGTCGCCTTCCAGCAGCCGCCCCTGCCCGGCGCCACGGGCCTGCCGATACAATTCGTCGTGCAGAGCACCGACAGCTTCGAGAAAATGGACGCCGTCTCCCGCGATCTCCTGACTCAGGCGCTCGCGACCGGAAAATTCATGTTCCTCGACACCGATCTGAAAATCGATCAGCCGCAGATGTCGCTCGTCATCGATCGGGAGAAGGCCGCCCAGCTCGGCCTCAGGATGATCGATGTCGGCGGTGCGCTCACCACCGCCTTGAGCGGCGGCTACACGCAATATTTCGGATTGGACGGCCGTTCCTACAAGGTCATTCCGCAGATCGCGCAGCGCTTTCGCCTGAACGCCGATCAAATCCTGAACTACTACATCAAGACGGCGGATGGCTCTTCCGTGCCCCTGTCGACGGTGGCCAAATTGGAGACGACCGTCGTTCCCGAGTCGCTCAACCATTTCCAGCAGGCCAACGCGGTCACCATTTCAGGCGTGGCGGCGCCGGGCGTCATCGCCAGCGAGGCCCTCGACACGTTGAAGGAAATCGCCGAGCGCGCGTTGCCCCCGAGCTATACGATCGACTATGCAGGCCCGTCGCGGCAATTCATTCAGGAATCGAGCGGCTTTGCGGGAACGTTCGGCTTCGCCTTGATCATCATCTTCCTGGCGCTGGCCGCGCTTTTCGAAAGCTACCGCGATCCGCTGATCATTCTCGTTTCCGTGCCCATGTCGATCGCGGGCGCGCTCGTCTTCATCATGCTGGGCTTCGGCGGAGCGAGCATCAACATCTACACCCAGGTCGGTCTCGTGACGCTCATGGGGCTCATCAGCAAGCATGGCATATTGATCGTCGAATTCGCCAATGAGCTGCAGCGCTCGGGCAAATCCAAACGTGAGGCGATCCTGGAAGCGACCTCCATTCGTCTGCGGCCCATTCTGATGACCACGGCGGCCATGGTGCTGGGCGTGCTGCCGCTCCTCGCGGCGACGGGCGCCGGCGCAGCGTCGCGTTACAATATGGGCCTCGTGATCGCCTCTGGTCTTTCGATCGGCACGCTGTTCACGCTCTTCGTCCTTCCCGCCGTCTATTTGACGCTTGCCGCCAGGCACGCCGAAGCCGGAGAGCTCACCAACTCGCCGAGGCTCGTTGACGCCTGAATCTCGGGATCCTCGAGGGGAAGCTCGGCTCGGTTTCGCAAATTGCAAAGGAATCAGGAGGCTCCTGCCGGAGCCGAGAGCCGCGACTCGCAATTTGCAACGCATAACCTGCAAACGGGCGCCTCCCGCAAACTGCCGTTAACGCGTAACGCTCGGTTTCTCAAAGCAGAGCGCCAAGGCCAGGGACTTGGCACGTCCCGTGAAGAAGGAGCTCAGGCGCCGATCGAGAGCACGCTCATTTGCCCAAGCGGCGTCAAAAAATTCGCGCGGAGGAAATCGCTAGATGTCCAAGGCAATTGAAATCCTGCTGCTCGCCGATCGTCCCGCACAGTCTCTGATTCCGCTAGGCATGGGGCATTCGCTGCCTCTGCTGCCGGTCGCCAACAAGCCGATTGTCGAGCATCTCCTGGAAACGATCGCTCTCCACGCTGTGCATGCGCCGGCGAATGTGCTGGCCTGTGTCGCACCTCACGACGTCGCCGCCGAGGATTACCTCGACAAATGGGCTTGGCCCGACGTGTCCGTCATCGTGCACGATCAAACTCCGCTCTTTGTGGATCGGCCCACGCTCGTCTTGCGCGCCGACATATTTCCCGCACCGCTGCAGCTCGGGGCCGCCTTGATGCAGGTGCTGACCGACGGCGAGCTCAAGACCGATCTTTCCCGCTTCGGGATCGAGTGGCTCGAGGCGGGCGCGGCCGTCCCTGCCTTCGCCCTTCCCGATCTCGAGGACGAACATCTCGAGCGATTCCTTCCCGACCTCATGAGCTACCATCGGCTGACCATCGCCGCCGCGCGCGGAGCCGTCGCAGGCCTCAATCCCGGCGGCTGGCTCGAGGACGACGGTCTGCGCGCCGGTCTCGGGGCGCGCGTCAAGACGCGGCGCGCAATCGGGCCGAACGTCGAGGTCGGAGCCAATGCCTGCGTCGAGCACGACGTCCTGCTCAGAGGCAATATCGTCATCGGCGAAGGCGCGCACGTCGCGCGCGGTGTGTATCTCGAAAACGTGGTTGTTCTGCCGAACACCTATGTCGGTCCAGGCCTGCATCTGAAGGACACCGTCGTGAGTGGCGATTGGGTGTGCCGGGTCGAAAATGGCGCGGTTGAGCTCGCGACCGATCCCCTGGAATTCGGGCGCCTCACGGCCTAGGCGCCGGCCCGCGGAAGGAGGAGGCGGGCGATTTGCTTCGGCTTTTCCTCCGCTTCTTTCGGGCCTCCAGTTCCTGCCGCTTGTTTCAACTCTTCCAACAAAAATAATCACTCCGTCGAACGAGAAAAAAATGAAGATTCTGCTCATTTCCAACGAAGACAACCGATGGGGCGCCATCCGTCTTCGCGCCGATCCGCCCGCCCGCTTTGCCGAGACCGTGGCGCTGCTCTCCGAAGAATTGCGCGTCGGCCCCGCGGCGCCTGCGGTCTCTGCGAAATTCGTCGATGCGCCAGGGGACGATGACGCCTCGGCTCGCACGGCGCAGAGAGCCGAAGCGGTGCGCTCGCGCGGCAAGAAGCTGCGACGCCCCGAGCCTATTTGGTCTACGGCTTGCGCGCCTGCGAGAGCGTCGGCGCGACCGCGTCGCGCGCAGCTCGTTAGTTCGCCGAAGCAGAGCTGGAAGAAGGCCCGCGCGCCGCACGCTCGGACCGCTCGCGCGTTTCGCCTATGACGTGCGCCCTGTCTCAGGCGGAAACACGAGCGCCTATTTTTTCATTCCGCGCTTGCGGTAGATGGTGGAGGGGCTGACCCCGAGATAGGTCGCGGCGCGCGAGATGTTGCCGTCGCAGATTTCGACCGTGCGCTCGATCGCAGCGCGCTCGATCAGCTCCAACGACACCACATCCGAGGGGCTTTCCCATCTTTCGGGATCGAGCAGGATTCCGTTAGAGCGAGGGGCGACCTCGGACGCAGCCCGCGGAGCGATGAGCGACTCGTGCCGCGCCTCGGGGCGGGCGCCGTCCGGGATCGCCAGCATCGAGGCCTCGATGACTTGCGCATCGTTCATCACGATGGCGTTGCGGACGACGTTTTGCAGCTGCCTGATGTTGCCCGGCCAGTTGTACGTGAGGAGCTTGCGCGCCGCCTCGGCCGACAGAGTGCGCGGAGACTTTCCCTCCCGTTCCGAGAAGCGCGCGAGAAACTCCTCCGCAATGTCGACGATGTCGTCGCCCCGGTCGCGCAGCGGGGGCAGCGAGAGTGGAACGACGTGCAGGCGATAATAGAGGTCTTCGCGGAAACGCCCGGCGGCGACTTCCGCAAGCGGATCGCGATTGGTCGCGCAAACGACTCTCACATCGACCTTTTCGGTGCGCGCGGCGCCCACGGGGCGGAAGGTGCCCGTCTGGAGAAAACGCAGGAGTTCCGGCTGCAGATCGAGCTGCATCTCGCATATTTCGTCCAGGAACAGCGTGCCGCCGTCCGCTTGCTTCACCGCTCCGGCCCGATCGGCGATCGCGCCGGTGAAGCTGCCTTTTAAATGTCCGAAGAGCTCGCTCGAGATGAGCTCTCTTGGAATGGCGCCGCAATTGATCGCGACGAAAGGCTTGGCGCTACGTCGTCCGAGCTTGTGGATGGCCTCGGCGGCCAGTTCCTTGCCGGTTCCGCTTTCCCCGGTGATGAACACGGTTGCGTCCGATGCGGCGACGGCTTCGATCGTGCGGTATACAGCCTGCATCGCAAAAGAATTGCCGATGAAGCCACAGAAAGAGTTGCGCGAAAAATTTTCGCGCATCAATTTCAGATCGGCTTTGAGGATTGAATGCTCGAGCGCGTTGCGGACGCTGGTCACCAGCCTTTCCGCGCTGACCGGCTTCACCACAAAGTCATAAGCGCCAAAGCGCATCGCGTCGACCGCGACTTTGATGGAGCCTTCCGATGTCGCGACGATCACGCCGATGGAGCCGGCGCTCGCCATGAAGCGCTGGAGCGTCTCCAGCCCCCGCATGTCCGGCAGATTGAGGTCCAGGATGACGACGCCTGGCGCCTCTTGCTCGATTTTTACGATGCCCTCGGCGCCGCTGGTGGCCGTCGTGACGCTAAAGCCGGCGCGCTCCAGAAAGGCGCAGTATATCTGAGA
This sequence comes from uncultured Alphaproteobacteria bacterium, assembly GCA_963798515.1. GTDB lineage: Bacteria > Pseudomonadota > Alphaproteobacteria > Rhizobiales > Beijerinckiaceae > Methylocystis. Next base: position 87,026 of record CAWCTS010000009.1, on the reverse strand, counting down.
GATCGAAGAAACGTCTTCGACAATCAAGACTCTATTATTTGTTTTTTGCATCACCCCGGCCGCGCCGCAAACTGGCGCTCTCCCTTCTCGCCCCGCGCCGCCGCGCGAGGCTTTCATAACCCGTTTCTCCGCTTTGAGCCGGAATCATCTCGCCGCGCCAAGCGGCGATCTTGGCTCAAAACATCTTCGCTTACCACCCTCCCGCGACCACCCGATGGGGCGCTTGATCCTCTCCGCGAAACGACTGCACGCGCGCCGCCTCGCCATCAGTGCAGCCGGGCTCCGAAGTCCCAACGTAAGGCGCAATTCCGGCCGCCGCTAAATCTCAAGCTTTCGGCGTTTCGCGCTTCTCCAGGGTCGAACCGATGCCGTCGACAACGAGACCATGTTCCCTCACAAATTCTTCGATGAGAGGAGTCAAATCCTCTTGCCCCTGAAGTATCGCGGTCTCCAGAGCCTGAGCGGCCGCGACAAGCGCACCCGCCCCGATATATCCGGCGCCGCCGCGAAGCCCATGAAGTCGCCGCGCCGCATCTTGCAGGTCGCCGGACGCCCAGCTTCCGCTTACCTGCGAAGCGGCGTCGCCGAATTCCTTCCCGAAGCTCTCCAGCAGACTGAGAAAAAGCTCTCTGTCGTCCCCGAAAGATTTTTCGGCCCAGGACGGGTTCAGGCCGGGGACCGGAGCAATAGCGGGAGCCGAAGCGGGGCGCGTTACCGTATCCCTGGCCTGCGCTCTCGCCGTGCGCGACTGCAACAAGTCTATGAGCGACTCGAGATCGATCGGCTTGGACACGAAATCATTGGCTCCTGCAAGAAAAACTTGATGCCGCTCCTTGTCGAGAACGCCGGCGGTCAGCGCGATGACCGGCAGGTCAGAAAGGCCCAACTCTTCCCGGATGGCGCGAATTGCGGTCAACCCATCCATAACGGGCATTTGGATATCCATTAAGACAACGTCAATGCTCTCGTCTACATTTCGCAGGATGTCCAGCGCCTCGCGACCATTCTCGGCGGCTACGACCTCCGCGCCCTCGGCGTTCAGCAACCGCTCGACCACATTGCGATTCATCTGGCTGTCGTCCACCACGAGACAGCGCAGGCCGGATAGGCGCCTGACCCCGGGCGGCGATCTCTTTCCCGGCGAGAATTCCGCGGTCTGCGCCTTGAGCGTCGACAAGCCGAAGTTCGCCTCGAACCAGAAAGTGCTGCCCTGCCCCGGAAGGCTCGACGCCCCCATCTCGCCGCCCATCCTCTCGACAAGGCGCTTGCTGATGGCCAAGCCCAGTCCGGTGCCGCCATAGCGACGCGTGATCGCGGCGTCGGCCTGAGTGAAGGGCTTGAACAGACCCGCCAGATGTTCAGGCGCGATGCCGATTCCGGTGTCATGCACCTCGAAGCGAAGCCGCACATGCGATTCGTCGAGCGGCGTCGATTGGAGGGCAACCCGAACCTCGCCTCGCTCCGTGAACTTTATCGCGTTGCCGACGAGGTTCATGAGAACCTGTTCAATCCGCAGCCCATCGCCCATCAGCGCGCGGTCCAGGGACGGCGGCGCGTCAACAACAAACTCCAGCCCCTTGGCGCGGGCGCTGGCGCCGAGCAGGCTGCCGATGTGCGCCAGTATCGAGCCGAGGTCGAAGGGTCGCTGATCGAGCCGGAACTCACCCGCGTCCAGCTTGGAGAAATCGAGGATGTCGTTGACGATCGCCAGCAGGGACTCTCCCGCCTTCCGCATGCGTTGAACCATCTCCATTTGATCGTGAGAAAGCGCCTCGCGCTCCAGCAGCTGCGCCAGCCCGAGAATCCCGTTCAACGGCGTTCGGATTTCATGGCTCATATTCGCCATGAAGTCGCTTTTGGCCTGGCTGATCGCGGTAATCTCCTTCGTGCGAGCGATCTCGGTCATCACGCGCATGCTGAGCAGGGCCGAGTAGGATCGCACCGCCTTCAGAAGCACCAGCGTGTAGACGCAAAGCAAAAACGCCAGCAGAACAATGTTCTTGTCCCCGCTGCGCGCAAAGGCGACCAAGGCGCCGAACGTCATCGGCGCAACGAAGGCGAACGCCGCCCGCGGAAGGCTCGCGAGCGCGAAAGAGGCCCCGCACATCATGCCGGCGCAGACGACGGCGAGGAGGAGCCGCTCGCTGGGCTCCGCGCCGACCCAAAAAAGGAGTGGGAGCGCGCCCCAGCAGGCGCCCAGGGTCAGACCGTTGGCTACGGCTCTGTCGAGCGATTTCGCCTGACCCTTTTTTCGTCCTTGCCCCGCCCGGCCTCTGCGGCTTCTCAAAAAGATATAGCCTGCGACGAGCAAAAGGGTGACGAACCAGATCAGAACGAATTTGAAGTTTGGGTCGCCCCAGAAGCCAGCGACGACGATCAGCGCGTTGCAGGCGTTGGCGATCATCATCGTCGGCGTGTTGCTGCGAACGGCGGAAAGCTGCTCCTGCCGCACTCTTTGAGCGCTCTCTAAATCGACGGGCTCCCCTACCGAAATTCTTGACATCATGCCGGTTCCTGGCGGGTCCTTGCCTATTGGGCAACACGCAGTGAAAGCTCAAGCCGAGGCTTTGCGAAGCATCTATGTCGACAATTCCAAGCGCGCTCCTCCGCTAACGAAGCTTCTGCCGCGCTTCCTCGCCTGCCGCCAGATGCGCGCGCGCTTCCGCTAAGGCAGCCGAGTGGAGGGCTTCGAAGACGACCATTTGAGCCGCTACGTCCGGTCGGTCGTCCAGAATTCCGTTCTCGAGAGTCGTCGTGACCGCCGCCAGCTCGCGCGCTCCGACATATCCGGCCGCGCCGCGCAGCGTGTGGAGCAGATGCGCCGCATGCGGGCGATCGCCACGGTCCAAGCTCCTACGCACCTGCTGCGCCGCGTCGCCGAAGTCCTTAAGGAAGCTTTGCAGAAGCTTCTCGAAGAGTTCCCGGTCGTCCCCCAACATTCGCAGGGCTTGCTCGCTATCGATCACCGCAGTCTTCTCCGAGGCTTTTACGGGAGTCGGTTTCACAGGCGGATCGGGCGCGACGCAGAAGCGGTTTCCCACGCTGCGAAGCAGCGCATCGACGAGCTCGCCGAGATCGACCGGCTTCGCGAGAAAATCATTGGCGCCCGCTTCCAGCGCCTGGCGACGCTGCTCTGAGAGAACCCCCGCTGTGAGGGCGATGATCGGCAGATCGGAGAGACCGAGCTGCTCCCGAATAGCCCGCGTGGCGGCCAATCCGTCCATCACCGGCATTTGGATGTCCATGAGCACCGCGTCGAAGCGCTGGCTCGGCACGCGCAGATATTGCAGGGCCTGCTGCCCATCGCCGACAAGAATGGCGTGGGCGCCTTCATGCGTGAGCATGCGTTGAACGACCTCGCGGTTCATGCGGCTGTCGTCCACGACGAGGCAGCGCAGCCCCGAAAGCCGCAGGCCGGGCTCGGAGATCTGCGTGGCGGGATTTGCGGCGGCGCCCTCGCCTCCGGCGCGGCGCTCGAAAGGCGCCTCAAACCAAAATGTGCTGCCGATCCCGGGCTGGCTCTCCACGCCAATCTCTCCGTCCATCAGCTCCACGAGGCGCTTGCAGATCGACAGTCCGAGGCCCGTCCCGCCGAAACGACGCGTGATGGCGCCATCCGCCTGCGTGAAGGGCTTGAACAGCGTCGATATTTCCTGGGGCGTGATTCCAATTCCCGTGTCCTGCACCTCGAAGCGCAAGCGTGCTTGCGCAGGCGTGATCGACTTCACTTCGACGCGAAGATCCACGCGGCCGCGTTCGGTGAATTTTATGGCGTTGCCGAGGAGATTCATCAAAATCTGCTCCAGCCGTAGCGCGTCGCCGACCAAACGACCCGCGAACGAGGGCGGTTCTTCGACGTGGAGAGCAAGCCCCTGGCTTTTGGCGGTGACGCCGAGGAGACTGGCGATCTGCGCCAGCACCTGCGCCAGATTGAAAGGCTGGGGATCGAGACGCAGCTGTCCGGCTTCGATCTTCGAGAAATCGAGAATGTCGTTGATGATCCCCAGGAGAGACTGACCCGCCTGCCGCAACCGGCTCACCATCGCAAGCTGATCTGGAGAGAGCGACTCACGCTCCAGCAGCTGCGCGAGTCCGAGCATGCCGTTCATCGGCGTGCGGATTTCGTGGCTCATATTGGCGAGGAACTCGCTCTTGGCGGCGCTGGCGGCGGCCAGAGCGAGCGTCCGCTCCTCGACCTTGCGCTCAAGAGTGGCGTTCAAGTCGCGCAAGGCGCTCTCTGCCTGCTGTCGCTCGGTGATGTCGGCGATCGTCGCCTGCGCGAACTGCTCGCCGCTGACGGTAAAGCTCGCAAGCGCCACGTCCACGGGAAAGGTGGAGCCGTCCCTGCGCCGACCGGCCAGCGCGCTTCTCGGGTCCATCCGTCGCGTCGCAGGATTTTGCATGAATTGCTTTCGATGACGCACATGCGCTTCCCGCTGCGGCTCGGGGACGAGCGTCTCCAGCATATGCCCGAATAGCTCCGAGGGCGCATATCCAAACATCTTATCGGCGGCCGCATTGGTCATTTTGATGCGGCCCTCGTCGTCGATGAGCAGAATTCCGTTCGGGCTGGTCTTGATGATGGCTTCCAGCAGAAACTTGTTGCGTTGCAGCTCGCGGGTCCGATCCTCGACGAGCTCCTCGAGATGCTGTCGATACTCCTCGATCGCCGCTTCGCTATTCATGCGCTCGGTGATGTCTCTTTCGATCGCCATGAAGTTGGCGACGTCGCCAGCCTCGTCAAAAAGCGGCTGCACCTCGATCGAGACCCAGAATTTTTCTCCGTTGCGCCGATAGTTGATCAACTGCGTCGTGAAGCCGCGTCTGGCCTTCAACTCTTCGGACATGAAACGAATCATCTCCGGGTCGGTTTCGGGACCTTGCAGGAATTCGCTGGGCTTCCGCCCAAGCGCGTCCTCGAGCGGCCAGCCCGTGATCCGGGTGAAGGCGTCGTTCACCCATTCGATACGACCCGCGGCGTCCGTCACAATCACGGCGTTGTCGGTTCGCGAGGCGACGAGCGCAAGCTTGCGAGATCTCGCTTCTTGCTCCCGAAGCTTCGCCCGCTGATCGGTCAGCGTGCGATTGAGTCGCTTCAAATCATCCGTGACGATGCGATGGGTCTGCAGCAGCTGCAGCGTGTCGATCGTCTGATCCTGCACGCCGAAGTCTTTAAGCGTGAGGCCGCATTCCACGAGCTGTTCCGCGTCGGTAATCCACGGATTGGCGAGCATGACGGTGAGACGCGGGTTTTCGAGAAAGACCGGCGCGCCACGCAAAATTCGACTGTTTTCCCGGTCTTCGAGAAGGAAGAGCGCGTTGGGGTTGCGTCTCGCGAGCTCGGAAGAGAAGAGGCCAAGCGGACGTTGAGCGAAAAAGAGTTCATCGAGCCGCGCGCCGATCTTGGCGCGGGGACAATATTTTTGCAGCGAGGAGCCTATGTCGACGATGACGTCGCTATCGTCCCAGGCGAAAAAAAACGGGAAGATGCGCGCGATTTCCCGGAGTGGAACGCATGCCGAAGTGGGGATGTCAGTCCACATGTGGGTTTCGCGCCGCGGCAGAGCCCCACCTCACCTCGAACACATCATGGTCCGCGCCCTTCGCTTTTTCCTCGAGCAAGGTGACGGCGACCGGCGTGTCGAAGTGCTCGCCGAGCCCCTTGAGCAACCCCACGACAAAGTCGCTCAGGCCCGCCCGATGGGTCCGATAATGCAGCTTCAGCGATTCATCCTCAATATCCGTGCATTCGAACTCCGGCGGCCGGAGCTTTGGATAGATTAGCTGAACGCGCGTATGGAGCTGAGGCAGATTGACGAGAAATTCCTTGAGAGTGGAGCCTGTCGCGTAAAGCATGGCGCCATAATTCTCGCGGGCCGTCTTCATGACCCAGCTGTGCCCGAACTGCAGCATCAGATCCGAAACGCATACGCCCAGCGTCTCATGCGCGGCGACCACGAGATTGTATGTGATCGAATCCTCGTAGGGTTCATTGCTGATGAAGGCGTCGATATCCACCTTGGCCTTGTCCCTGACTTCCAGCCATCTCTCCTCGCCGTACTGCTGGACGATCAGGTCCTCGAGAGCTCTGTTGACGAGTCCGTACATTCCTAGCTCCCTCGCGGCTTCAATCTGCACCGCATTCATGCTCCAGGCCGCCAATGTCACCGCGAACGGCAGGGATACCGATCAATGTAAACAAAATCGCGCCTGCTGGAGTTTCTAAGACGTATTCGACACCTAAGCAGCATCTTGAGGAAGACCGCCGGGTCGAAGTTTAGTTCTACCGTCTTGGAAACGCTAATCAAGACCGACATGACCACCGTTTTTTCGCGTTGGTCAGGTCAATGGCTCGGACTTCTCCCGCAAAGGGCGGGACGACTCTTCCGTCTTCGCTGGTCGTGGTGTCGCAGTAGACGCAATCGCAATGTCCCGGGTCCAGCGACAAAGCGTCGCGACGAGCTCCTCCAGATCGACCGGCTTTGGCAGAAAATCATTGGCCCCGGCTTCGAAGACCTGCTGGCGCTGATCGTCCAGGACTCCTGCGCTCACCGCAATCACGGGCAGTCGCTCGAGACCGAGCTTTTCGCGAATGAGCCGGGTCGTGGAGAGGCCGTCCAGCACCGGCATTTGAACGTCCATCAACACCGCGTCAAAGGCTTCGCTCGGAGCGCGCAAGCGCTCCAGCGCCTGCGCGCCGTTCTCGGCCGAGACGACGTCGGCGCCCTCGCGGTTCAGCATTCGCTCCACAAGAATGCGGTTCATGCGACTATCGTCCACGACCAGGAAGCGCAGACCGACAAGCCGGCCCGCGTCCGGCTTGGGCTCGTCTTCAGGCATTTTAACGGGCTTGGCCTCATCTTGAAGCGAGCGCTCCAAAGCGACCTCGAACCAAAAAGTGCTGCCGACGCCGTAAAGGCTCTCAACGCCAATCTCGCCGCCCATCAATTCAACGAGACGCTTGCTAATCGAAAGACCCAGCCCTGTTCCCTCGTAGCGCCGACTGATCGCGGCCTCTGCCTGGGTGAAGGGCTCGAATAGATTTGTGATCTGGTGCGGCCATATCCCTATGCCCGTATCGGCGACCTCGAAGCGAAGCCGCACGCATTGCGGCGTCGAGCTCAAGAGCTTGACTCGCGCGCGAACCTCGCCCCGCTCCGTGAATTTGATGGCGTTGCCGATGAGGTTCATCAAAATCTGCTGGAGGCGGTGGGTGTCGCCGATCAGCATCCCGTCGAGCGGCGGCGACTCCTCGATGCAAAGCGCCAGCCCCTTGTTGCGGGCTGACACGTCGAGCAGGCTCCTGATGTGGAGGAGAATTGGCTCTAGGCGAAAAGCCTGGAGATCAAGGCGAAGGCGCCCAGCCTCGACTTTCGAAAAATCGAGGACGTCGTTGATGATGGCTCGCAACGAGTTGCCGGCCTGACGGATCTCCTGCACCATTTTGGACTGGTCGGACGAAAGCGGCTCCCGATCCAACAGCTGAGCCAAGCCAAGCACGCCGTTGAGGGGCGTGCGAATTTCGTGACTCATCGTCTGCAGGAAATTCGTCTTGGCCTCGTTTGCGCGGTCGGCGCTCGCCTTCGCGGCGACGAGGCGGCGCTGTATCTCGTGCTCCTTGGTGACGTCGATGTGAATGCCGATCACGCGTGTCGGCGCGCCGTGAGCATCACGCTCGACGGCCTTGCCGACGCTCTTGACCCAAGCCCAGCCGCCATCCTTGCGCCGCATCCGAAACTCGGCCTCATAGGTTTCCGTTTCACCCCCGGCGTGAGCGGCGAAGGCTTCGACGTAGAGCGGGCGGTCGTCGGGGTGCAGCAGGGCGATGAAGGTCTGGCGCTCGGAGGGCAGCTCGCCGGGCGCGTAACCCAGCATCAGAAACCATGCGTCGCTGAAGAAGGCCGGTTCCTTGGCGGGATCGAAATCCCAAAGGCCGGTTGAAGAGGCGCTGAGAGCGATGTTGAGGCGATGCTCGCTGCTCCGTAGGCTGTCCTCGAGCCGCTTGATCGGCGTAATGTCGGTGCTTATCGAGATGAATTGCGACAAGCGGCCGCTACGGTCCCTCAACGGCGTGATCGTCGTTTGCAGCCAGTACAATTCGCCCGCGGCGTCGCGATTGCAGATTTCTCCGCGCCAGACCTCTCCGCGCAAAATGGTCGCCCACAACTCGCCGTAGAGAGCGTCGTCCTGGACGCCGGAGCGCAGGATGCTGTGGTTCGCGCCGATGAGCTCGGCTCTCGAACGGCCCGCCGCGGTGCAGAAATGATCGTTGACGTAGAGAATGTTTCCGCTGGGATCGGTGATCGAGACGATCGCGTGTTGATCCAATGCGAATTTCTGGTTCTCGAGCGCCTTTTCGCGATCCTCGACGATTTCTCGGTGTCGGTCCGTCGTGAGCATCGCGGAGCCGCAGACGAGGCAGGTGAGCAGCGCGCCGCCCACCATGATGAGATAGGCGTAACCGGAGGTGCGGCGCGCAACAAAACCATCACGCGGCGCCGAGAGCAGAGTCCAGTCCCGTGCGCCGAATTCTATCCGCGTCTGCGCGAGGAACTGCGGCGAGCGGGAAATGAAGTGATGCGGCATGAGCCGTTTGTAGCGGAAGGGTTTCGGGTCCCCCGGCGCGCTCGCGTCCAAGACGAGGGGATGCTGAGCATCCGTCTGATCGATGAGCCAGTAATCGAAATCGGAATCTCCAAGCCCTCTCAGGGCCACGTCCACGAGTCTCGGCATCGAGAAGACGCCAAGGGCGAATCCGCGAAGGCTTCTGCTTGCGTCAGCGCCAGGCGGACTGAAGGCGGGCACGAAGAGGAGCATGCCCATCTGTCCGTTCTGGACCAGATGAACGCCGGAGGTGGCTGAGGCCTCACGCGTGTCGAGCGCGGCGAGCAGAGCCGCTCGGCGTTCGGGATTGGAAGCGAGATCGAAACCGAGAGCGCCCTCATTGCCTTCCAGCGGACAGACATAGCCGACCGGAAAATAATCGGCCCGCGAGGCGGGCTTGACCGCGCCTCCATCGGCTTGGCGCTCGAAAACCTGGTAGCTGCGTCGCCACTGTTTTCGGAAGCTCTCCTCATGGCTCTGGAGCTCGGCAAGCCGAACGTGGGGTATCCATTCGACCGCCTGAAGGCCCAGTCCAAAGGCCAGCAAATGCTGAGCGATCGCCTCGAAGTCGCTCAGATCCCGCTCGCGCGCGCCTTCGAAGGCTCCCGCCAGTCCGCCGACCGCATTGGCTCCGAGGGCGAGCGTGGCTTCGATCCTCTTGGTGAAGTCCTGAGCGACTTCCCCGAATCCGCCTTCGATTCTTTTCCACTGCGAGGCTTGATTATAGGCGAAAACGCCTGTGGTCACGGCGAGCATGACCAGGCCGGCTCCGATGAGGGGCGCCGTGTTGTGCAAGCGCTCTTCCATCCGCGAGCTGCGATAGAAGACGATGATTGGCGTGAAAATCATGATGCCCAGAGCATCGGAGCACCACTCCACGGCGCCGTAAAGCGGCGCGTCGCTCCACGCAAGATCGGCGAGGACGACTGCGTTCGCCACGGAGAGCGCGGCGCCGATCAACCCGATGACGACGGGGCCGAGCAAAACAAATGCGCCGACCGAGGCGATATTGACGCCGCCGAAGGGAAAGGCGCGAAAACGCCGCAGCAGCCAAACGCCGATGGCGGTCCGCAAGGCGACGGAGCCCGCGACGATGAACGGCGAGAAGAGCGCGGCGGCCGAATAGCCCGATTGGAGCGGCGGCACCTGCGTCAGAAGCCCGAGAACCAATGAGCCGAGCGCCACGCCGAGGATCGCCGCGGACCCCTCCGTCGCGGCGAGCGCGACCGCCACCCCGGCGGGGGGCCACACAATCAAAGGGTTGTTCAGCAGATGCGACAACAGGACGGCGAGAGCGCCAACGATTAGAAAGGCGAGCGCCGACCGCAAGACGATCCCGCGATGGTACCGGGAAGATCCATTCGTTACTCGAATTGTCTGATGAGGCGTCACGGACTTCCTGTCATCAAAGTTGATGGCGCTCGATTACTCTGCATTCCTTCGCACCAAGGGACATTCGCTGAATGCTGAAATTTCAGCGTTGCTCGCATGATACGTGCGAAGATTGCGAAGGGGAAGAGCAGTAGCGTCGCTTCTTCGAGGCGGATACGCGCGGGGACGGCGCCTGCTACGCCGAAAAATATCGCCAGGACCGCATTTGCCTCTTTTGAGGCCCTTCCTTCATTAGCCGCAGAAAAGGCGAGTTCGCCCCCCAATAGGGCTCAAAGCGAGCCGGTCCGGGCGGAGCGGAAGCTTCCAAGGGCCAAAATAACCGCGCGACGGTCGAGGCGAGGACGAACGGCAGGATCATGCTCGAGACTACGGAAACCGCAATCGTCAAACTCGTCAACGCCTGCTGCCGACGTCCCGTTCTCACGCTCGTCCTGGCGACGATCCTGACCTGTCTCGGCGCTGCCTATACATACCAAAACATCGCGATCAACACCGATACCGACCAGCTCATCTCCGCCAAGCTGCCGTGGCGTCAGCGCGACATCGCTTATGACGCGGCCTTTCCGCAGCAGGCGTCCACGCTGCTCGTGGTGGTGGATGGCGCAACCCCGGAAATTGCCGAGAGCGCTGCAGGCGCTTTGGCCTCGGCGCTTGCGAAAACGCAGGGACATTTTCAGGAAGTCGTGGAGCTCGGCGCGCCGGAATTCTTCAAGCGCGAGGGATTGCTGTTTCTTGGCGAGGACGAGCTGCAGCGCCTGTCGGACCAGCTGATCCGCGCGCAGCCGTTCCTCGGCGCGCTGGCGACGGACCCGACCTTGCGCGGCCTCGCCGGCGCGCTGCGCTTCATTCCGGAGGGCGAGCGGCGTGAGGCCGTTCGCCTGGAGGACTTCGCCAATCCTCTTGCGCGCCTCTCTGAGACGATCGACACGCTGCTTGCGGGACGCGCCGCCGCCTTTTCCTGGAGCGAGCTCATGACGGGCTCGCCGGCGCAGGCGCGAGAACTGCGGCGCTTCATCCGCGTCAAGCCGATCCTCGATTTCGACGCGCTGCAGCCGGGCGCCACGGCCTCGGAAGCCATCCGCAAGACTGTCACAGAGCTAGCGCTCACGGCAGAAAACGGAGTCACGGTGCGCCTGACCGGGCCCGTCGCCATCGCCGACGAGGAATTCGGCTCCCTCGCCGACGGCGCGGTGTTGAACTCCGTGCTGACCGTCGTCGCCGTTCTCGTCATTTTGTGGCTCGCGCTGCGCTCGGGAAAACTCATGTTCGCCGTCGTGACTTCGTTGTTCGCGGGTCTCGCGATGACCTCGGCTCTCGGTCTGGCGATGGTCGGCGCGCTCAATCTGATTTCTGTGGCCTTCGCTGTCCTCTTTGTGGGCATCGGCGTCGACTTCGGCATCCAATTCGCCGTCCGCTATCGGCGAGAGCGCCACCTCAACAACGATCTCGACGCCGCGCTGGAGACGACGGCGGCGGCGACGGCGAAGCCGCTGCTGCTCGCCGCGGCGGCCACCGCCGCGGGCTTCTATGCGTTTCTCCCCACGGAATATATCGGCGTCTCCGAGCTCGGGCTCATCGCCGGAACCGGCATGATCGTCGCCTATCTGACCAGCGTCACGCTGCTGCCGGCGCTGCTCACCGTGCTGAAACCGCCGCCGGAGCCCGCCCCCGTCGGCTTTCAGAGCCTCGCGCCGGTCGATCGCTTCATGGGTCGTCACAGAAAGCCAATTCTCGCGCTCGCCGCGCTCATCGTGGCCGCGGGCGCGCCGCTCTTCAAGGATCTGCATTTCGATTTCGACCCGTTGAGCCTGCGCAACGCCTCGGCCGAGTCGATCTCGACTTTGAAAGATCTGATGAAGGATGCGGCGACGACGCCCAATGTGGTGAATGTGCTCGCGCCTTCGCTCGAGGCGGCGGGCTCTCTGGCGCGCCGGCTCGACAAGCTTCCCGAGGTCGCCGAGACGATGACGCTCGCGAGCTTCGTGCCGGAGGATCAAGACGCGAAGCTTGCAATCCTCGCCGACGCCCACGCCCTGCTCGGGCCGACGCTCGATGCGCCCGACGTCAAGCCCGCGCCGCAAGAGGTTGAGACTCGGCAGGCGCTGAAAGAGGCGGCGGAGGATTTTCTTTCCTTGTCCAAGAACCCGAAAGACGGGGCTCTCGCATCAAAGGTCGCGAGCTCCCTCAACGCGCTTGCCGACGCCGATCCGGCGCGCCGGGCCGTCGTCGAAAAGGCGCTGGTCGGCGGGCTCGAGCTGCGCCTGGCGCAAATCCGCGCGGGGCTACAGGCGGCGCCCATCTCTCTTGAGAACCTTCCGGCTGACCTCAAACGCGAGTGGGCGACGCAGGACGGGCGAGCCCGCATCGAGGTAAGGCCGAAGGGCGAAAAGCAGGATAACGCCACGCTGGAGCGATTTACGCATGCGGTGCTCGCCGTCGCGCCGGAGGCGACGGGGGGGCCGATCCTCATTCAGGAATCCGCCAACTCGATTCTGCGCGCCTTCATTCAGGGAGCGGCGCTCGCGCTCGTCTCGATATCGCTGATCCTGCTCATCGCGCTGCGCAGGATCGTCGACGTGCTGGTGACGATCATCCCGCTGCTGCTCGCCGCCGTCCTCACGCTCGAGCTGATGGTGCTCTTCGGCCTGAAGCTCAACTTCGCCAATATCATCGCTCTGCCGCTGCTGCTCGGCGTGGGCGTCGCCTTCAAGATCTATTACGTTCTGGCCTGGCGGCAGGGCGAAACGAGCTTCCTCGCCTCCGCGCTGACGCGCGCCGCTCTGTTCAGCGCCATGACCACGGCGACGGCCTTCGCGAGCCTGTGGCTCTCCGACCACCCCGGAACCTCGAGCATGGGCAAGCTCTTGAGCCTCTCGCTGCTGACGACGCTCGTGGCCGCCGTGCTGTTCCAGCCGATATTGATGGGTCCGCCGCGCCAGACGCCTTCTCGCACGCCCAGCCCCGCGGGCCTGCGGGAGCCGGCGGATTAGACGCAGCCGGCCCAGCAGTTGTCCATCGAAAGGCCTGATTTGCAGCGTTTATGGACGCCCGGGGACAAAAGCGTCCCGTCTGCGAGGCATTTCCGCGGCTAGGCTCAAGATATTCGAGGGCAATCGGTGCTATTCGGCTCATCCTTGGCGGCCATCGCCGCGACCTACGCCTGCCTGGCGCTGGCGGCATTGCTGTTCGGCTTACGCCGCGCCCAGGCTTTGCAGGGCCCCCCGGATAAGCCGCCGGCGAGCATTTTGAAGCCTCTCTACGGCGCCGAAGCCGGCACCTACGAAAACCTGCGTTCCTTCTGCCTGCAGGACTATCCGCATTATCAGATCGTCTGCGGCGTCAGGGACGCGCGCGATCCGGCGGTAGCCACGGTGCGGCGCCTGCAGCAGGAGTTCCCCGCGCTCGACCTCGACCTCGTGATCGAGCCGCGGCTGCACGGCGCGAATCACAAGGTCAGCAACCTCATCAACATCCTCGCGCGCTGCCGTCACGATCTGCTCGTTCTCGCCGACAGCGACATTCGCGTCACGCGCGACTATCTCGCCGAGGTCGTCGCGCCTCTGCACGATCCCTCGGTCGGCGTCGTCACCTGCCTCTACCGGGGCCGGCCCGCCGCGGGCTTGTGGTCGCGGCTGGGCGCGCTGTTCATCGACGACTGGTTCGCGCCCTCCGTCCACGTCGCGCATGCGCTGGGCTCGCGGGCCTTCGCCTTCGGCGCCACGATCGCGCTGCGGCGCGACACTCTGGAATCCGCGGGCGGCTTCGAGGCCATCGCCGATCAGCTCGCGGACGACTATCGGCTGGGCGAGCGAACAAGGCAGCTCGGGCTGCGCACGGTCTTGTCTGCGGTGATCGTCGATCACGACGTCGTCGAAGAGGACCCGCAATCCCTCTTCGAACGCGAGCTTCGTTGGCTGCGCACGATCAGATCGCTCCAGCCGGCGGGTTTCGCCTTTTCCTTCGTCACCTTCAGCCTGCCGGTCGCCCTGCTCGGCTTCCTTCTCGCCCCGGAAGCTTTTGCCGCCAAGGCGGCTCTGTGCGCGACTTTCACGGCGCGGCTTTCGCTGCACCTCATCCAGCGAAGGCGCGCGGGAACGCCGCTCTTTTCGGAAATCGGCCTGGTCGCGCCGCGAGATTGCCTAAGTCTCATTCTTTGGTGCGCGAGCTATACGAGCTGGCGCGTCCGCTGGGGAGGACAATGGTTCTCGGCGGAAAAGGAAGGTGCGCTTTGCGAAATCGAGACCGAGGTCTCCCCCCTTACATGAGGATCGGATGCTGAAAACCTTATTCCTGCAAGCCCCGTCTTTCGACGGTTTCGACGGCGGAGCCGGTTCTCGCTACCAGGCCAAGCGCGAGATCAAATCCTTCTGGTATCCGACCTGGCTTGCGCAGCCCGCAGCCCTCGTGCCGGGGAGCCGACTGCTCGACGCGCCCGCAGACGGCTTGAGCGTCGAGGACACGCTGGCGATCGCGCAGGATTACGACCTCATCGTCATTCATACGAGCACGCCCTCCTTCCCGACCGACGCAAAATTCGCCGAGCTGCTGAAGGCGAAAAAACCCGGCGTGCTGATCGGCATGGTCGGCGCGAAAGTCGCGGTGGACCCGGACGGCTCGCTCAACGCGACCGCAGCCATCGACTGGGTCGCCCGCGAGGAATTCGATTACGCCTGCCTCGAGCTCGCCGAAGGAAGACCTTTCGCCGACATCCTTGGCTTGAGCTACCGCAATGCGGAGGGCGCCGTCGTTCACAATGCGCCGCGTCCCATGATCGAGAACATGGACGAATTGCCCTTCGTGAGCCCCGTCTACAAGCGCGATCTGAAGATCGACAACTATTTCATCGGCTATCTGCAGCATCCCTATGTGTCGATCTACACGGGGCGCGGCTGCCGCTCGAAATGCACCTTCTGCCTCTGGCCGCAAACGGTGGGCGGTCATCGCTATCGCGTCCGCTCGCCGGAAAACGTGCTGGCGGAGGTGAAGTGGATCAAGGAGAACATGCCCGAGGTGCGGGAGATCATGTTCGACGACGACACCTTCACCGACTTCAAGCCGCGCGTGGAGGAAATCGCGCGCGGGCTCGGCAAGCTCGGCGTCACCTGGTCCTGCAACGCCAAGGCCAATGTGCCTTACGAGACGCTGAAGATCATGAAGGAGAACGGTCTGCGTCTGCTGCTCGTCGGCTATGAGTTGGGCGACGACAACATACTGCACGTCATCAAGAAGGGTCTGCGCACCGACATCGCCCGCCGCTTCACCGAGGACTGCCGCAAGCTCGGCATCACGATTCACGGCACCTTCATTCTTGGCCTCCCGAGCGAGACACGCGAGACGATCGAGAAGACGATTCAATTCGCGAAGGAGATCAATCCGCACACCATCCAGGTCTCGCTCGCCGCGCCCTACCCCGGCACGAAGCTCTATCAGGACGCGATCGCCAATGGCTGGCTCGAGGAGAACGACGGCGTCAATCTCGTCAACAGCGAGGGCGTGCAGCTTGCGGCGCTGAGCTATCCGCATCTCTCCAAGGAAGAGATTTTCCACGGCGTCGAGCGCTTCTACAAGAGCTTCTATTTCCGCCCGAGCAAGATCTGGGAGATCGTCTCCGAGATGCTGCATAGCTGGGAAATGACCAAACGCCGTTTGCGCGAAGGCGTCGAATTCTTCCGCTTCCTCAACGCCCATCAGAGCTGAGCGGCTGGCATAGTCATGCCGCAAGCCGCCCCGCGAGGGCTGATCGTCACGGCCGACGACTTCGGACTGCATGAAGCGGTGAATGAGGCGGTCGAACGCGCCCATTGGGACGGCGTGCTGACTGCGGCGAGCCTGATGATCGGCGCGCCGGCCGCCGAGGACGCGATCGCCCGCGCCAAGCGCGCGCCGAAGCTTCGCGTCGGATTGCATCTCGTGCTGGCGGACGGCCCGTCCGTCCTGCCGCGCGCGCAGATTCCCGATCTCGTCGACGCCGATGGGCGTTTCGGCGACGCCATGGCGCGCGACGGATTTCGTTTTTTCTTCCTGCCGCATGTGCGGCGTCAGCTCGCGGCGGAAATCGAAGCGCAATTCGCGCGCTTCCAGAACAGCGGCCTCGCGTTCGATCACGTCAACGCGCATAAGCATTTTCACCTTCACCCGACGGTGCTCTCGATCCTTCTCGCCCAGCGCCGGCGCTACCCTTTTTCCGCTGTGCGGCTGCCGCTCGACCTGAACCCGCCGATCTTTCTGCGGCCTTGGCTCACCTTCATGCGCCTGCGCCTGGACCGCGCCGGCGTCGCGCATAACGACCGCATCGTCGGCATCGCCGAAACCGGCGGAATGGATGAAGGCGCGCTTCTCGCCGCGCTCGCCCGGCTGCCGGACGGCGTGACGGAAATCTATTCGCATCCGGCCACGCGAGGGGGGATCACGCGCAACATGGCGTCCTATCGGCCGACCGAGGAGCTCGAGGCGCTGTTGTCGCCGCGCGTTCGCGAGGCCTTGGACGCTCTCGGCGTGAAACGCGGCGGTTTTTCGGATTTTTGGCCCCTTAAAGGCGTCGCGTGAAGCTTCCGGCGCAAAGCCTGACGATTCTCGCTGGCGTCGCAGGCCTCGCGGCTCTGGTCGCGCTCATCGCGCATGAAGGCTTGGGGTCAATCTTCGAAACGCTCGAGCGCGCCGGTTGGGGGCTCTTGTGGATCGTCCCGTTCCATCTCTTGCCGCTCATGCTCGACGCGGAAGGATGGCGCATGCTGCTGGCGCCGCGCGATCCGCAACATCATGCTACGCGGCCCTTTCTCCTCTGGGTCGCGGCGGTGCGCGAGGCGATCAGCCGGCTGCTGCCGGTCGCGAGCATCGGCGGCGAGATCGTGGGTATCAGGCTCGTGCTTCTGCGCCCGCTCGACGGCGCCGCCGTCGCCGCGAGCGTGATCGTCGAGGTGCTGCTGACGCTCGTCAATCAGATCCTCTTCACCGCCATCGGTCTGGCGCTGCTGCTCACCATCGTGAAGAAGACTCCCCTCGTGGACACCATGCTCGCGGGCCTTGCGGCGAGCGCTGCGATCCCCGTCGTCGTCGCTTTGCTCCTGCGCTACGGCTCGCCCTTCACGCGCCTAGCGCAGATGATCGAGCGCACACTCGGCGAGCGCTGGGGGCTCACGGCGCTCACCGGCGGCGCCGCGACGCTCGACGCGGAGGTCGTCCAGCTCTGCCGGCGTTACGGGCGGCTCTGGGCGGCGCTGGCCTGGCAGTTTGCCGGCATGATCGCCGGCGCTTTCGAGACCTGGCTCGTGCTGAAGCTCGTCGGCCATCCCGTGTCGGCGTGGGAAGCCATCGCGCTCGAGAGCCTCTGTCACGCCATCCGCAATCTCGCCTTCTTCGTGCCGGGCGCCCTGGGCGTGCAGGAAACGGGACTGGTCGTGATCGGCGCGCTCATCGGCCTGCCCGCCGACGCCGCCATCGCGCTATCTCTTGCGAAACGCTTGCGCGAGATCGTCATTGGACTTCCCGCCCTCGCCTCCTGGCAGTGGGTGGAGATCGGCCGGATGCAGCGCAAGCTGAAAGACGTTTAGATGCAGCGAATGACGCGGCTCAATCCGGCCAGAACTCGGGGTCCATCGCCTGCTCGAAGCTCCAGGGACAGGCCTGACGGAAGCGCGGCCTCCGTGAGCCCGGTCTCGCTGGCGGCGAGGATGATGGCGTCGCCATAGGCGTCGCTCATCGCCTCGTCGAGATAAGACTTGAGGCTCGGATTGTCGCGCAAGAGGCGCTCCAGGTCGCAACGCTGAACCTTGACCGTCGCTTGCCAAGAGCTTCCTCGCATGCCCGGCTGGACGCGCCACTTCAAAAGATGCAGCAACAGCACGGGGAGACGGCTCACGAGCTCGCGCTTCTCCGCCTTGCCCATGCTCTCGATCTCCTCGGCGATGTGCGCGATGTCGGCCTCCTTGAGCCTGCCCGCGCGCAGAAGCGCGGCCTGCTCGCTCCCCCAGGCGAAAAAATCCCTCTAATAGGCGGCGCTCATCGAGCTCCTCCTCGTGACGCAGGACGTCGCCATCGAACGCTAATCTGCGCCCTGCCGCGCCGCTCGGCAATGGCCGGACGGTCTCGCGTCGAAGCAACGCCCGGGTGGCGCCGCCTCAGCCTCAGCGACGATTGGTTCTATCGATCCAACATCTTCTTTTCCGCGAAGCGCTCGGCGCTTTTGGGAAACGCGCTGTCGCGCAGCGAGGATCGGACAAACCGCCCGCCTGTCGTTTCCCGCCGCGAGGCGGGCGCCTGTCGCAGATAGCCATTGTCGTAGAACCAGCGGACGGCGTCCTCGAGCGCGGGCAGCGGCGGCCGCGCCGCATAACCCAGCTCCTTGCGGGCCTTCTCGCTGGAGAAGAACATCATCTTCTTTGAAAGCTTCACGCCTTCCACGGTGGCGACGGGAGACTTGCCGGTCAATCGCGCCGCCGCCTCGGAGAGATGCGCGATGGGCAGGACGAGCTGGTAAGGCAGGCGGACCCGGGGCGGCGCGCGGCCGACCAGTTCCGCGATAGCGGTCAGGATCTCGCGGAGCGTCATATTCGCGCCGCCGAGCACATAGGTCTCGCCGACGCGGCCGCGCTCGAAGGCCAGCCAATGTCCCTCGGCGACGTCATCGACATGGACGATATTAAGGCCGGTCTCGACATAGGCCGGCATTCGACCGGCGGCGGCCTCGAGGATCGTGCGCCCCGTGGGCGTCGGCTTGACGTCACGCGGACCGACCGGCGCCGATGGGTTGACGGTGACCACCGCAAGCCCCTTGTCGACGAAGTCGCGGACGACCTCCTCCGCCATGAACTTCGAGCGCTTGTAATGGCCGATAATGTGTTCGAGACGCGCCCGCTGGGTCTCGTCTCCGGGCGAGCCGTCCTCGGGCGGCTCCAGCGTCGCCACGCTGCTGGTGTAGACGGTGCGGCCGACGCCGGCCTCCGCAGCCGCCCTCAAGACGGCGCGCGTGCCGTCGACATTGGTTTGATAGATTTCGTTCGGCCTGCGCGACCAGAGTCGATAGTCGGCGGCGACATGAAACAACGCGTCGCAGCTTCGGCAAGCGCGCGCCAAAGCGGCGTCATCGCCGAGATCGCCTTCGACGATCTCGACGTCCAGGCCGGCGATATTGCGCCGATCGGAGCCGGGACGCACGAGCGCGCGCAGGGCGACGCCTTCGGCGAGGAGCCGGCGCGCGACGGCCGAGCCGATGAAACCCGTCGCGCCGGTCACAAGAGCCTTCATTCGCTATCCTCAGAATCGAGGGCTGCGCGCCGCCCTCTTCCGTCGCGCGGCGATCGCCGGCGACGATCATCCTATCGCTAAGTGCCGCCCGAGAGGAGCTTGTCCGCCTGTCGCGTCAGCGAGCTGATCAGCGCATCGGGACCGCCGGATTTCAGAATGGCTCCGAACTCGGCGCGACGCGTCGCGAGCTCGCTGATCGCGCCATTGAGATAGACGTCCTGGATCTTCCACTCCGACCCGACCTTGCGCATCAGATAATTCAGCGCCACCGTCTTGCCGTTGGATTGCGTGATCTGCGTCTTGACCATCTTGTCGCCGTTCGGCTGGTCGGCGGTTTGCGTGACCTCGAGCTGTTCTCCGGCATAATCGTCGAAGCGGCTCGCGTAGGTCGCGATCGTCATGCGCGTGAAGGCCTTGACGAGCTCGCGCTGCTGCTCCGGCGTGAACTCGTTCCAACCTGGCCCCACGGCCGTCTTCGCCATCGACGCCAGATCGTAGGTCTTGGAGAGCACAGGAGCGAGCTTGTCGTAGCGGCCCTTCAGGCCGAGCTGCTTTGCGTTCTCCATCGTGTTGAGGAGAACCTCATAGAAGCCGTTCACGCGTGCCGCCGGATCGGCGCTTTCGCCGCGAGCGGGAGCCGAGAGCGCCGCCGCGAGCAGCATCGCGGCGAGGACCGAGATTCTGAGTGACGTTCGAGGCATGATTTTCCTTCAGCCAACAGGGGAATAGAGCGATGCGGGGTCATCCGCCGCGAGGGGCCGGACGGACGAGGCCGCCTTCATTGCACAGCGTGGCTCCTGTTCGGCTCGGCGGCCTCGGCGGTCCCCGCTGCGGGCCTCCTGAAGCCGCCGGACGCGGTCTCGGCCGTGCGGGTGCTCGAGAAGGCCGACCAACCGCTCTGCGCCAGGGCCTCCTTAAGCTCAGCGTCTCTCTTCTGCATGGCGACGCTCTGCAGCATGACGTAAAAGTCTAGCGAGCTCGCCTCGAGCGCCTGCAGCTCCCCGGCCTTATCGACCTTAGAGAGCGCGCCGGCCGTCGATCCAGATATGTTGACGCCCGTCGTGAGGGTGGTCGCCGTCGATCCCGCCACGCCCAGCTCGCGCGCCTGCGCCGCGAGCCCCGCAGGCCCAAACCAGTTGATCGGCAGCATCGCCACGAATTCGACCGTCGAGCCGATGAGGTCGCGCGTCGTGGTCGGACCCATGATCGGCAGAACGAGATATTCGTTTTCGCGCGCGCCCCAGACATAGAGCGTCTGGCCGAAGTCGCCCGTCTGGCGCGGCAGCTTTTCCCGGCTCGCGACATCGACGAGACCGCCAAGGCCGAAGGTCGAGTTCATGGCGAAACGCGCCGCGGTCGTCGCCGCGGCCTGGGGCCGCAGCTGCAGAAGGTCGTTAGCGAGGATCAGCGGCTCGCCCAGATTGTTGGAGAAGGATTCGACCGAGTCGCGCACGACCTCCGGAACCCCCTCCCGATAGGTTTCGGCGACGGGATAGACGACGGAGCGGTTGATCTTCTGATTGAACTCGAGCGTGGCGCGGTTGCGCTCCTCGGAGGGGTCCTTCGTCGCTCCCGCCCGGTCATCCGCGAGGCCGAGGAAATCTCCTTCTGCCGGCGCTGGAGCCGGGACGCCGGTCGGCGAGGCGAGCGTCAGGGGAGACTGGAGCCCGCCGTCGCTTGACCCGCAGCCCGCTAGCGCCCCCGCGAGCCCGATCGCCGCCATGCGGTGTCGAAGGCCGCGCGTCGCTTTACTCATACTTCCTCCGCCACTCCGAGCCGCCGCCATTTGTTATAGCTTGGGGCTCGCGGGCAGACAAATAGCAGCGGCGGCTTGGTTTTGGCTTAATGGCGGACGCCTTTCGGGAAATCCGCCCAGACCGAAGCGCCTCAAACGCCAAAGGAGCGAAGAAACAACCCTTTCTCGAAAGCGGGAATCACTCTCACCGCCAGGAGGGCTGCGCAAATTGCGTACTGCGCTGCACCAAGTCATGACAACGGAACATTGGCCCTGAATATCGGGTTTTCACTGCGTTGCTCATCTCCAAGACTCCGCCGCATTTTGCGATGCAGCAAGTATGGGTGCGATAATTTTGCAACACTCAGGGGAAATCTGCAGTCAAACGACGCGAGCGAAGGAAATAGACTTGCCGGATTTCACTTTTGGGCGGACCATCCTCAATACAGCCGCCCGGGGGGCGCATCGAAAGTGACGCGAGCATAGGAGAGATCGGGTCATGAAGATGAGAAAGTCTCTGCGTCGAAGAAGCGCCATGCGGGAGCTTCTCTTGAACTTCGAGCTTCGCCCCTTCAGCGACGAGCCGCCGCCGGCTTCGGCCGGATGGGCAGGCCTCGCTCGCCCGGGCGTCGCCTACTCGCCGCTCTACGCCTCCGCGAGGCTTTTGCCCGGCGAGCGGCGCTGACAATTTCGCGCGGCGGCGCTTCGTTCCGCCGCGCCACGAATGACGGCGACCATGTTTCCCGGGGTCGCCCGACAGAAGCGCCCCGCCCCGGATGTACGGGCGGGGCGCTTTCTTTTTCTGCAGCGATGCTTCCTTGAACGTGAGATTAACGGCGGCTTCAGCCTGGGTTCACGGGCCGAACGACATTCTTCGCGCACTCTGGCCTTTCGCCTGAGCCGCAAGGAGACCCTTCCATGATCCGCAACTTCAATTCGGCGCGTGTCGCCGTCGCCATTCTCGGCCTCACGCTCGGCGCGGGATTCGCCAGCGCCTTCGCCGAAACCGCAGCGGAGCCACATGCCCAGACCGCCCCGGTCAGCGCGGGCGCCAGCAACCCGACCGCCCACACAAACAAGGGCGCCAAGGAAGGCGAGGCAACCAAGGGACAGGCCCACGCCCAGCGCCACAAGAACCACGCCACGCGGCAGCAGGAGCAGGACAAATCCGTGGAGAATCGTGGCCAGACCTCGAACGGCGAGCAGGGCGCGCCGAATCAGCAGGAAAGCGCCAGCGGCCACGTGACCGCCCATTAGGGCGAAGCCTGAGGATCGAGAGAGCCTCGCGCTCAGAGCCCGCTAAGCTCAATCGAGTACCGCGCCCGCCTCTTCGCAGAGGGGCGCGGTCAAACCTGCATTGGCTAAGCGCAATCCCCGCTCAATCAGGACTCGCGCGAAGGGATCGCCGCCTGGACCTGACTCAGGGCCTTCAGGAGTTGCGGACCGCCCGGGAGGCCCGCAAGGAATTCTTCGGTGCGCTTGGGGTCATTGCCCCACACGATCAGGAAGGCGCCGACGGCGAGCAGTAGAACCGCGATCCAGAAGAAGAAGATTCCGGCGAGAACCGAGACCACGATGACGGTTCCCAATTTCGTGCGATCGTTCCAGACCATTGCGCTGTCTCCGTTGAGTGCTTCGCAAACATTCTACCACAGGCGGCGCCGGACCGGGACGCCTCTCGCGGCGAATTCGCCCGGCCAAGCTTAGAAAACTGTGCAGGGCTGCGTTTTTAGTCCCGATTCGCGCTCGATCAGCGCCCGTTTGCGCTCGACGCCCCAGCGGTAGCCGCAGAGCGAGCCGTCGCTGCGCAGAACGCGGTGGCAGGGAATGGCCATGGCGATCTTATTGGCCGCGCAGGCTGCGGCGACCGCTCGCACGGCTTTGGGCTCGCCGATGCGTTGAGCGATTTGCGAATAGCTGGCCGTCGCGCCCGCTGGAATCTCGCGCAAAGCCGCCCAGACGCGGCGCTGGAACGGCGTTCCTTGGATATCGATCGGAAAGTCGAAGTCCTCCGCCGGAGCCTCGACAAAACGCAGAACCTTGTCGACGCGTGATTCGTCGCGGTCGCGCAAGACCCGCGCTTTCGGGAATCTCGCTTCGAGATGGGCCAGCAAGTCATGTTCTTTGTCGCCGAAGGCGAGGAAGCAGAGGCCCTCCTCGCTCGTCGCGACGAGCGCCTCGCCGAGCCAGCACTGGCGTGTCGCGAATCTGATCTCGCGCGGCGCGACGTCCTCGCGCGGCGAGGGCGCTACACGATGCGAGGCGCGCTCGCGCGTCCAATGCTCAGTCGCTTCGATCATGGAGCCTCGCATGGCGTTTACGCCGGCCAACCCGAGCGGCGCTGACCCTAAGCCCGTAACCGCGCGCCCGCAATGGCGGCCTCCTCATTGCCCCGAGAGCAGCTTCTCCAGCACCGCGCGCGTCGCAAATCCGTCCGCTGGCGCGACGCCCGCGCTGAGCTGCCAAGCGTGGATGGCGTTGCGCATGCCGCGGCCGAGCTTGCCGTCTTCCGCGCCCTTGTAGAAGCCCTTCTGCGCCAGCGCCTGCTGCATCTTGACGATGTCGGCCGTGGCGAGCGGCGCGACCTTCGGCCAGGGTTTTGTAGGCGTGTCGCGGCCGGCGATCCGGTCGGCTAACACGCCCACCGCCAAAGCATAGGCGTCCGAGGTGTTGTATTGGCGCACAACCTCCCAATTGTCGCTGAGCAAAAATGCCGGACCCGCGGCGCCCGCCGGCAAATAGAGGCTCGCCGCGCCGCTCGCCGGCAATGGCGCCCCCTCGGGGCGCGTGAAACCCAGGCTGCGGAAATTCGCGAAATCCATGTCGAAATTCGCATAGTCGAAGTTCTCCGGCACGAGCGTCTCGTAGCCCCAGGAGAGGCCAGAAACCCAGCCGTAGCCCGCAAGAAAGCTCGCGATGGAGGCGATCGCGTCCTGGCGGGAGCCCCAAATGTCGGGCGTTCCCTCGCCCCCGTAGCGCACCGCGAATTTGCGGTAGGTCGAGGGCAGGAACTGCGGCATGCCCATCGCCCCGGCCCAGGAGCCGCGCAGTTTCGAGCGCGGGAACCCTTCCTGCAGCATCAGGAGAGCCGCGACGAACTCCTCCTTGAGCTTCTCGGTCAGATGACCTTTCCAGGCGAGCGTCGCGAGCACGCGCAGCACGTCGGAGCCCCCCGTCCCCGCGCCGAAATTGCTCTCAATGGCGAGAATGGCGAGCGGAACCTCGCCCGGCACGCCATAGCGCTTCTCGACGTCGCGCAGGACGGGCGCAAGCTCCTTGGCGAGCGCGCGCCCTCGCTCGACGCGCGCTTTCGTCGCGGCGGCTCCGACATAGGTTGGGATCGAGACGGTGAACTCGGACTGGACCTTCGGCTTCACCACCACGCCCGGATCGGGCGTGAGATCGGCCGTCG
Source organism: uncultured Alphaproteobacteria bacterium (assembly GCA_963798515.1). Taxonomy (GTDB): domain Bacteria; phylum Pseudomonadota; class Alphaproteobacteria; order Rhizobiales; family Beijerinckiaceae; genus Methylocystis. The sequence goes on along the minus strand of CAWCTS010000009.1, from coordinate 62,640 downwards.
CACGCTCGAAGGTTTCGCGCGAAACGCCCGCGGCCTCGGCCTGCGGCCAGAGTCCCTGCACGAAAGCCTGAAAGTCATCGGCCTGCGCCGGCGCAAAGGGAGCGCTCGCGCCGAGGCACCAGAGCCCCGCGAGCAGCGCGCGGCGGTCGAGCCCAGGGCTCTTGCGTGAAAATTGCATGACAGTCTCCGCCGTTCCGGGACAAGCCCACGCCCGAGTGGCGCAGCCGTTGGTGTTCTCTGGAAAGATTACACTCTCGGGGTATTTGTTTGACAGGGGGCCGAGGCTGAACTCTAGTGACAAACCTGGAGCTCAATAGAGGAAGGGCGCGGAGAATCCGCGCGATCGACGTGACGCATATTCCTTCCACAGGCCGAAGCACGCCGTCAACGCAAGCGGAAGCGCTGCGCCGCGCGCCGCTGCCCGAATCGGCGCTCAAGGCGAAGCTGCGCAACGCCGGGCTGCGCCCGACCGTGCAGCGCCTTTCTCTGTCCAAGCTGCTCTTCAGCCAGAACGGCGATCGCCATGTGAGCGCCGAGGCGCTGCACGCCGAGGCGCGCGAGGCGGGCCTGCGCATGTCGCTCTCCACCGTCTACAACGCGCTGAACCAATTCGCCGCGGCAGGCCTCTTGCGCCAAATCGCGGTGCAAGGCCCGCGGACCTATTTCCACACGCGCACCTCGCCGCACAACCATTTCATCGACGAGGCGACCGGCCGCATGTTTGACGCCGCCGACGACTCGATCGCATTCGCGCGGCTGCCCGCGCCGCCGGAAGGCATGGAGATCGTCGGCTGCGACGTGATCATCCGCCTCCGGCGCAAGCGGGGCTGAAAAGCACAGCGGCCTCCCCCAGCGAACTGGGAGAGGCCACTGCTTACGCGACTTACGCGAAACTGACGCTACGCCACCTCTTAGCCGCCGTTTTGCGCCGGCAGCGCCACGAAGCGGGTGCCTTCCGCCGACTTCACGCGCAGCAGCACGGCCTTGCGGCCTTCCTTGCGCGCGGAGTCGAAAGCCTGGACGAGATCGGCGCGGGCCTCGATCGCCTTGCCCCCCGCCTCGAGGATCGTATCGCCGCGGCGCAGACCCTTCTGCGCGCCGGTTCCTTCCGGATCGACGCTCGTGATCAAGAGACCCTCGGCGCCGGCGGCGCCGCCGCGCACTTGCGAAGCGGGCATGACCTCGATGCCGAGCGCGCTCAGCGAGCCGCCCTTCTCTTCGCCGCCGAGGTCCGCCCTGATGTCCTTCTCGGCTGGGAGCGTGCCGAGCTTCAGATTGACGGATTTCTCGGAGCCGCCGCGCAGATAGATGAGATCCACCGACTTGCCCGGTCCGAGAGCGGCGATCTTGCGCGAGAGCTCGCGTGGCCCTTCGACCTTGTCGCCGTTGACCGACACGATCACGTCGCCGGACTTGAGCCCCGCGGCCTCGGCGGGTCCGCCCTTGGCGGGAGACGCAACCAGCGCGCCCTTGGTGGACTTGAGGCCCAGGCTGTCGGCGATGTCCTGCGAGACAGACTGAATCTGCACGCCGATCCATCCGCGCGTGACCGCGCCCTTCTCCTTCAGCGCGACCACGACATCCTTGGCCACTTCCGCCGGGATTGCGAAGCCAATGCCGACCGAGCCGCCCGAGGGCGAGTAGATCGCCGTGTTGACGCCGACGACGCCGCCGCGCTCGTCGAAGGTCGGGCCGCCGGAGTTGCCGCGGTTCACGGGCGCGTCGATCTGCAGGAAGTCGTCATAGGGGCCAGCCTGAATATCGCGGCCGCGCGCCGAGACGATGCCCGCCGTGACCGTTCCGCCGAGGCCGAAGGGGTTGCCGACCGCGATGACCCAGTCGCCGACGCGCGGGGCGGTGGACGACCATTCGACGAAGGGCAGATTGCCGCCGTCACTGACCTTGATCAGCGCCAGATCCGTGCGCTTGTCGGTGCCGATGACCTTCGCCGGGAGCGTCTTGCCGTTGTCGAAGGTGACCTCGACCTCCTTGGCGTGCTCGACGACATGGTTGTTCGTCACGACATAGCCGTCGGCGCTGATGACGAAGCCCGAGCCCTGCGACTGCGTGACGTGCTTATGGGGCGCGCCGCCGCCGCCACGGCCCTCGCCGAAGCGCTTCAGGAAGTCATTGAAAGGATCGTCGGGCGAGAGCTCCTGACTCTCTTCGCCTTCGCCCAGGCCGGCAAAGCCCTGAGTCTCGACGGCCTTGACTTTGATGGCGACGACGGCGCCCTTCACGCGCTCGACGACGTCCGCGAAGGAGGCGGGGCCCGTAGCGGCTTGCGGCGCCAGCGCTTCAGCGTGCGCGGCGGGCGGCAGGGCGACGCTCGCGCCCGAGGCGAGAAGCGCCACGGCCGCGGCGGCCCCGAAGAGGCGGCGGCGGAAGGTGAGAGAGGAAGCCCGAAAAGCGGGGTCGTGCATGGGAACTTGTCTCCAGGAAAAGGCGCCGCCGGCCCTGCCGACGGCGCCCAAGTTCTGCCGCGGGGGAGGGGCCGCACGGCAAGGGACGATGGCCGGCCCTATGGAAAGGAAGATGGGGGATGAGCCCTTGCGCGCCAGTGGAGAGGGGATGAAACTTTCGTAAGGCTTCCGGCTGGAGCGAATTGCGCAAAAGCTGATAGATTTCGCAACAGGGCGTTGCTCCGCCCTGCTGACCCGGCGGGATCGCTTCTCGCCCGAACGAAAGAAAAAGCGCGCCGCGCGCTCATTGAGAATTTGGAGGGAAGCCGGGATGACGCAAGGGCGGGACGTCGCCTTCATCGGGCTCGGCGTGATGGGCTATCCGATGGCGGGCCATCTGGCGCGCGCCGGCCATCGCGTCACGGTCTATAATCGGACCGCCGCGAAAGCGCAGCGCTTCGCACAGGAGTTTGCCTCCCGCGCCGCCGCGACGCCGCGCGAGGCCGCGGAGGGCGCCGAATTTGTCTTCTCCTGCGTCGGCAACGACGAGGACCTGCGCACGGTGACGCTCGGCGCCAGCGGCGCCTTCGCGGGCATGCGCGCCGGCGCCGTCTTCGCCGATCACACGACCGCCTCGGCCAAGGTCGCCCGCGAGCTTTTCCAGGCTGCGAGCGAGGCCGGCCTCGGCTTTCTCGACGCGCCGATCTCGGGCGGTCAGGCGGGCGCCGAAAAAGGCCAGCTCACCGTCATGTGCGGCGGCGAGCCGGAAGTCTTTGCCAAGGCGGAACCCGTCATCGCCGCTTATGCGAAGGCCTGCCGTCTGATGGGGCCGCCGGGCTCCGGACAGCTCACCAAAATGGTCAATCAGATCGCCATCGCCGGCCTGGTCCAGAGTCTCTCGGAAGCCTTGAACTTCGCCGAGCGCGCCGGGCTCGACGGCCTCGCCGTCGTCGATCTCATCAAGAACGGCGCGGCGCAGTCCTGGCAGATGGAGAATCGCTCGGCGAGCATGCTCAAGGGCGAGTTCGACCATGGTTTCGCCGTGGAGTGGATGCGCAAGGATCTCGCCATCTGCCTCGAGGAGGCGCGGCGCAACGGGGCACAATTGCCGGTTGCGGCGCTCGTCGACCAGTTCTACGCCCGCATCCAGCAGATGGGCGGGGCGCGCTGGGACACTTCGAGCCTGATCGCAGCGCTGAAGCGCTGACGCAGCCGCGCGTGGTTAATTTTTTCGTCCCGGCTGCAACCAACGCCTGCTCTCTCGCGTTCCTGACGGCACGGGAAATCCCTCAATCGGTCGTCGCGCCGCTTGAGGAAGGGATTTCCCATCGAACCGAAAGGGGCGTCTGGTGGCTATTTCGCGGGATAATCCTTTCGCCAGCCGCACGTCGCGGGCTGTCTTCGCCATCACCATAGCCGCAGGACTTTGCGCAGCAGTCGCGGCTACGCCGTCGGCGTCAATCGGCAAGGAGGGCAGCAGCACGACGACCGCCACGACCCGAAAGGGGGCGAATGCGACCTCAGGCGAGCCTGCGAAGGGGATAAGGCCTCTGGGCAGCGGGCCGACCATCAAGGTCGGCCGCGTCGACGCGGAGGACGAAGACTGCACGCTCGCCGTGACCAAGGTCGCGGAAAAGAGCGGCGGAGTCCATGTCACGCGCAGGCTGACCTGCGTGAATTGACGCCGCGTCGAAGACGCGCCCCGCGTGTGCCCGAAACTACCGCCCGCGGCGGAGCTAGGGACGCGTATCGGTCAAGGGCGGAAGCGATCCGGCAGGACCGCTTCCGTCTTTTTGTGGGCGAAACTCCCTTTATTGCAGAAACGCTCTGAGCCTTTGCTCCAGCGTCGCGAGGTCCTTGAGCTCGCATTCCCACACCGTCAGTGCGGTCCAGCCCGTCGCGCGGAGCTTCTCGAGATGGGCGGCGTCGCGCGATCGGTTGCGCTCGATCTTGGCGCGCCAATAGTCCGCATTGGCTTTCGGCAGGCGTGCGCCGCGCGCGCAATCGTGGCCGTGCCAGAAACAGCCATGCACGAAGATCGCGCGCTTGCGGCCGAGATAGGCGATGTCGGGATTGCCGGCGACGTCCTTGCGATGCAGCCGGTAGAAGGGCGCGAAGCGGCGCAGCAGCGCACGCACAACGAGTTCTGGCGTCGTGTCGCGCGATTTGACCGCGCGCATCGTGGCCGAGCGGCGCGCGGGGTCTTCCGCCTTCACGCGGCTTGCCGCTGCGCGGCGTGGCGCAGCAGCGGCTCGAAAAGATGATGGCTCAAATGCCGCACAACTGGCGCGACGACGCCGTCGCCTGTGAGGTGATAGGCCTCATTGTAGCCGGCCGGCAGCCGATAGTCCTCGGCAAGTCCCATGAGCCGCGCGGTTTCGCGCGCGGAGATCAGCCGCGAGCGCAGCCGCTGGCCCTCGACGAAGAGCAGAAACTGTCGGCTGGAGCCGCCGGCGGGCGTGCGCAGACAGCCCGAGAGCCCGTCGAATCGCGCCTCCGCGCGCTGGCTTTTTTCGCCCGCCGCTGAATAACGCGTGCGCCGATAGACCGCGCCAATGGCAGGGCGGCCCCCAGCCTGCGCCGCGGCGAGCCTTTCACGGTGAGTTTCGTTCATGAGGGAGACGAGCGCCTGCGTCTCCGCTTCCGAGCGCCAGGCCACGCCATCCGGGCGAGCGTCCAAGAGCTCGGGGAGCGAGAGATTGCGCTTGCTCGGCGGCGCCAGCCGCCACCAGACCCAGCCGCGCCGCGCGGCGTCTGAGAGCCGCTCGACCGCGCCTTGCAGCCGCAGCGAATGGAAGGGCTCGGCGGGACTTTGCGCCGTCAGCGCGAGAGGGAGCGGCAGCGCCGCATCCGCTGCGACGATGAAGAGGCGCGGTCGCGACTGCGGCACGAAGAGCGCCGCGTCGATGACGAGCGCGCCATAACGGTAGCCTTCCTCCGCCAAGGCTTCGCAGATCGCGGCGAAATCTCTGCCGCCATGCGAGGTGAGCGTTCCGCAGACGTTTTCGAAGGCGAGAGTGCGCGGGGCGCGGCCCTCCTTGCGCAAGCCGCGCATGAGGTCGAAGAACGGCCAGAAGCTTCCGCTGCGCTCGCCCGCAAGCCCCGCGCGCGCGCCGGCGAGCGAGAGATCCTGACAGGGAAAGGACGCCCAGACGAGATCGGCGCGCTCCGGCAATTGCGCGGTCGTTATGCTGCGCACGTCGCCGACGAAAAGCGCGTCATCGCCCCAGTTCTCGCGATAAGTCTGCGCTTTCTTCCCGTCGAAATCATTGGCGAAGAGACAGCGCCAGCCGTCGCCCAGCCCCGCGCGCGCCATGCCGCCTCCGGCGAAGAATTCGTAATAGCTCGGCTTGCTCATCTGGCGAATCGCGATCCCTGCGCAGGCAGCATAGCCGATCCAAAAAGCGGCGCGGAAGCGCTGCTCTCACAATTCTCCTGAACGGCGTGCGCCTCACTTCAGAGTGAACTCGATGCGGCGATTGTCGGCCCGTCCCGGCTCGTCGTCATTGGAGGCGATCGGCTGCTGCGCGCCATAGCCCGCGGCCGACAATCGCGCGGCGGGAACGCCCTGCGCCACGAGATAGCGCAGCACCGCCTCGGCGCGCAGCTTCGAGAGGGCCTGATTGCTCGCCGCGTCGCCGACATTGTCGGTATGGCCGGCGATCTCGACCTTGGCGTCGGGGCAGCGGCGCAGGATCGGCGTCAGCTGGTCGAGCGCCGTGGCCGCGGCGCGCGTGATCTCGTAGCTCCCCGGCGCGAAGAGCGCCTTGCTCACCCTTTGCGAGGCGTCGAGCGCCTGCTGGCAGGCGGGCGGCTCCAGCGCGCCGCTGGTGGGGAGCTTAGCGAGAGTGGCGCGGGCGGCCTCGAGCCGCGCCGCCCGCTGCTGGGGCGTGAGGTTTTGGATCGCGACCGAGCCGGTCCGGTCCCCTGCCCCCGCTTCGGGCTCCTCCCGCTGCGCCGCCTGGCTGCGCGCGAGATTTTCGGCCTGCCGCCTTGCGCTTTCGAGAAATTCCGCCTTTGGATCGGCGGCTGCAGGCGCGCGATTGTCGGCGGTCGCTCGGTCTTCGTTCGGCGGCGCGGCGGCTTCGCTCCGCGCGGCTTCTATCCTCGGAATCTCGACCGCATTGGCGCCGAGCCAGAGCAGCGTCGCGGGCAGCAGACCCAGCGCCCATTCCCGATGTTCGCGCAAACTTCCGCCGCGGCCCAGCGCGCCGGCGACGCAGCCGATGAGGAAGGCCGCGTAAGCGGCAAGGCCCGAGTCGAGCCAAAGGCCCGCCCGCCCTGGCAAAGCTCCGACGCCCGCGACGACGAGACCGAGGGCGAAGGCGATAAGGCCCCAACCGAGCCAGGGGGAAAGACCGCCGCCGGCCTCGGCGCCTCGGCGCCTGTTCGCGGTCACGACGCCGATGGCGACAATCGCGGCGAGCCAGAGCCCGAGATGCAAAAGCAAAGAGTCCATGACTGGAGCGCCTTCTGCGAGCCGATTCCCCGCCCGGAAGAAGACTAGCACTCTCGCGCGCTGCTCAACGCGATAAATCAACCGCTGCTCGAAGCGGTCTTCTCCGGGAGCGCTCCGTCAGCGACCTCGTTAGGGAGATGTTAAGCTGATTGGCTGGAGTTTATCGGCCAGGGCTGGCGTCCGGAGGTCAACGCATGTCGAACGACTTCGATCCTCTCGCCGCTGTCTCGGCGACGGCCGCGCAGCTAGGGGACGTTCCCGAAATCCGCATCAGCGCCGCCGACCGGCCGCCGGGCGACCGGCGCCGGGAAGAGCCGCTAGCGGACTCCGGGTCCGCCGCGCCGCTCCTGAAGCGCGCGGGGAAGACCGGCGCGGCGCTCGCAGCCTGCGCGCTCGCGGGCCTCGCAGGTTGGGGGCTCTATGGCGTCGTCGCCCCGCAATCCGCCGGCTGGCTCGACGCCATCGCCGCCAAAACCGCGCAGCTCACCGCGCCGCCGGTCGATCTCGTTCCCGTGACGCAGAAACTGCAGGCGGAGATCGAGGCCTTGCAGAAGAAAGTGGAGGCGCTCGAGAAGTCGCGCGGCGCCCACACGAAGTCCCTCGCCACCCTCGAGAAGTCGCTCGGCGCGCTCGAGGGGATGAACCGCCGCATCGACGAAGCGAAGACCGAAACCAAGACCGAGATCGACGCGCTGTCGGGCCGCGTCGCGGCGCTTCAACAGGAAACCAACGCGAAGCTCTCGGAACTCAGCGCGGCGCATCCGCGAAAGAAGCGGGCCGCCGAAGCAGCCGAGAGCAAGGGACAGCCCGCCTCAGAAAGATTGCATCAGCATACGGCGGCCCGCCGTAATGACGCCTTCGACCCTTCACAGCATCCGGGCGCGCCCGGCGCGCCGAGACCTCTCAGCGTCCCTTAAACCCGCATCGGCATGAGCACATAGAGCACGCTCGCGCCGTCGCGATCCTGGATCAGCGTCGGCGAGCCCGGGTCCGCCAGCAGGAAGAGCGTCGTGTCGCTTTCGAGCTCGCCCAGAATGTCGAGCAGATAGCGGGAGCTGAAGCCGACATCGAGCGGCGCGGCGTCATAGTCGGCCTCGAGTTCCTCGACCGCCGAGCCCTGGTCCGGATTGGTCACCGAGAGCACGAGCTTGCCCGGCGAGAGCGCGAGCTTCACGGCGCGTCCGCGCTCGGAGGAAATGGTCGAGACGCGATCGACCGCATTGCGGAAGCTGTCGCGCTCGACCGTGAGCCGCTTGTCGTTGCCCGTGGGGATCACGCGCCCATAATCTGGGAACGTGCCGTCGATGAGCTTCGTCGTCAAAAGCGCGTCGCCGAAGGAGAAGCGCATCTTATTGGCCGAGACCTCGATCATCGCCTCGTTCTCGGCGTCTTCGAGCAGCCGCTGGATTTCGTTCACGGCCTTGCGCGGCAGAATCACGCCGGCCATGCCGGCGGCGCCGTCGGGCGCCGGCAGCTCGAAGCGCGCGAGGCGATGGCCGTCCGTCGCCACGGCGCGCAAGAGCGAGCGGCCCTCGATCTCCACCACATGCATGAAGATGCCGTTGAGATAATAGCGGGTCTCCTCGGTCGAGATCGCAAATTGCGTCTTCTCGATGAGGCGCTTCAGGTCGGCTGGCGGCAGCGTGAAACGATGGCCGAAATCCCCGGACGTCACCTCGGGAAAATCGCTCTGCGGCAACGTCTGCAGGGAGAAGCGCGAACGGCCCGAGAGCAGCGTGAGCTGACCCGTCTCGCCGCTCGCCTCGAGCGAGGCCTGCGCGCCTTCTGGGAGCTTGCGCACAATGTCATAGAGCGTGTGGGCGGGGAGCGTCGTCGCGCCGGGGCGTCCGACTTCGGCTGCAACCTTCTCGGTGATCTCGAGATCGAGGTCGGTCGCCTTCAGCAGCAGAGACTTGTTGCTCGCTTCGAGCAGAACATTGGCCAGGATCGGGATGGTCGTGCGCCGCTCGACGACGCGGTGGACATGCCCGAGCGCCCGCAGAAGAGTCGCTCTCTCGATCGTGACCTTCATGACGCAAAAATCCGAATTGCCTTTGGAATCGAAGGCTCGGGGGAGCCGCGGGGCGGGGACTTTGCCGCGGCGCGGCGCCAAGCGCAAGAGGCGGGGCTGGATTCACGCGGAATTTCCGAGGACAAAGCCCGATCTGCGGCGCGGCGCGGGAAAGCCGCTATTCCGCGACGGCCTCCACATCGAGCTGTTGCAGAATATCGGACGGGCTCCGGATGAGGTCCATCACGCCGAGGCCTTGCGGCGCCGTCAGCGCGATGCGCAAATTCGAGCGATGGTTAAGGAAGCGCTCGACCGCCGTGGCGATGCGTTTCGCCTTGTCGCTTTCGCCGAGCGCGCCGAGGATGGCCCGGGCCATATCGCGGGCGTAGTCGACGCGCAGCTTCGCGGGATCGACGCCACTTTGTCGCGCCGACTGCTCGATGAGCCGATCGAGGAGCTTGGCGTTGGAAAGCGTCGCCTCGATACGATCGAGACGCGCGCCCATCAGCACCGACGCCGCGACGATCGAGCTGGCGCTGAAGACCCCGCCCTCGACGCGAGAAAGCTTCAAGCGAAGGCTCAGCGCAAACATGTCGCGGGCTTCGAGAGAGAGCTTCGAAACCTCCAATTCGCGCCGCGCGTCCAGCCATTGCGCCTCCCCCGCGCCGGCGAGCTCGAGCGACGAATAGCCCAAGCCGCGCAGGAAGGCGGCGCTCGGATCCTCGCCGCGCGCGGCGAGATCGACGCTCAGGCCTTGAAAGCGCGCGTCAGCCTTGGTCGGCGCGCCGTCGCGGAAATTGCCGAGATCGAGCGCAGCAGAGGCCAGCGAGAATTTGACCCGGCCTCGCCCTTCCGGCGCGGGCGCATCGCCCGAGAGCTTCTCAATCCTCGCCTTGTCGAAGTGCAGCGCCCGCAGACCGGGCCGCGTGAGCGCCGCGCCAAGGTCGAGGCCCTCAAAGGCGAGCGTGTCGACCCGGACAAGGCCGCCATCGGCGCTCCTGGAGCTGAAGCCAGCCAGCCGCGCCTTGCGGGCGACGCCCTTGTCGAGGCCCTCGAAGGCGAGGTCGCGCGCGCCTATGGCATAGGTCGCGTCCGCCGGCGCCTCGCGGCCCGTGAGAGTGAGGTCATGCGCCTCCAGAGCCTCGAAGGCGATGGTCTGGAGGATATCGTTCACGATCTCGACCGCGCTGCGGGGTTCGCTCTTATCCGGGAGCGCACCGAGCCTTGGCCGCCGAGTCGAAATCCGCGCGGCGGTGAGCAAAGCGCCCCCTTCCCCGCCCGAGGCGGCGAGCTTTTCAAGCGCGGCCGAGTCGGCGAGAGCCGGCGCCCCGTCGGGGACGCTTTCGCCCGCAAGAAGCTTCACGAGCCTCGGCAAATCGAGCCCGCTCGCGCTCAAATTCTCGTAGCGCGCCACCGCTGACGGATTGTCGTCGCGCTCCCTTTGCTCGAGGGAGCCAAGGCGCAGCGCGCCGATTCGCCCGGCGACCACCGCATCCATCTGTATATCGTTGAAAATGAGTGCTTTCTTTTTGTCGCCGGCTGCGTTTTCCGCCTGCGCTTCGGGAATGCGCGCGCGCCCCGCGGAAAAGCGCGCCAGCCGCTCGGCGAGCGGAGGCGTGGCGCCGGAGGCGAAGAGCGTCGCAAGCGCCTCGTTGGTCAGCGGCGTGTTCTCAACTGCGAGGCGCGGGATGCGGAGCTCGAAAGCGCCCACGTGCAGGGCCAGATTTTCCAGGCTCGCGAATTTTTCGAACGCCGGCGCGCCGGACGCCGCGAGGCCGAAACCGACGAGAATCGCTCTATAAAACAGCCGCATGATGCTCCTTCCGGGGCTTCCCCGGCCTTTCGGCGGGCGCGCGCGCCGCGACATTCTCACGCGACCCGACCGCCTCGCCGCGCGGGCGAATCGCGTGCTAGAGCGAAGTCTCGAAGGATAGCGCGCGAGAAGGCAGCCTATGCGAAGACTTCTGCTCCTGCGACATGGCAAGGCGGACCGGCATTCGGCCGGCGGCGACCGCGAGCGTCCTCTGACCCGCCGCGGGCTGGAGGACGCCCGGCGCGTCGGCGACCATCTCGCGCAAAGCGGCCTGACTCCACAGCTGGCGGTCGCCTCCAATGCGAAACGCGCCCGGCAAACTCTCGAACAGGCGCTCGAAGCCTTCCCCGAGCATGTTGCGCATCTGATTGAAAACACGATCTATAACGCCACGGCCGATCATCTGCTCGAAATCCTGCGCCAGTCGCCCGATCGGGCCGAGACTCTGCTCGTGGTCGGCCATAACCCCGGCTTTTCCGAACTCGCCAGCGCCCTCGCGGGATCGGGCGACGCCGAATCGCTGCAGCGGATGCGCCTGAAATATCCGACGGCTGCGCTCGCCGTGCTGGAATTCCCGCTCGAAAGCTGGGAGAAGGCCTCCTTCGGCGGGGCGAAGCTCGCCTCTTTCGTGACGCCAGCGGATCTGCGCGGCGAGGTTGACGAAGACCCGGAGTGAGCGGCAAAGGCGAAGCTGCTCTAAACTCGTTGAATAGCTTGAAAGCCCGCAACTTTCGACACGCAAAATAGGCTCGCCGGTCTAGCCATGCTAAGGCTTCCGAGCCCCTTCGGATGACTCGCGACATTGAGGCCATGAACGAACTCGACCGTGATTTGGCGACCCTGCCGCGTCCCGACGCCGGGACGCCGCAGGACGGAGCGCCAGGGCGGCCGCTCGCGGCGCTGCGCGGGCCGGCGATCCCCGACCTGCTGCGCGACGAGCTGCTCTGCGAGATTTTTCACGCCTCCGCGGCCGCCCACCCACATGCGATCGCTCTGGCGACGCTGGAGCGCCGCTTCACCTATCGTGAGGTGGAAGCGATGGCGGGGGCGATCGCGCAGGGGCTCGTCTCGCGCGGCGTGCGCCCGGGCGACGCGGTCGGGCTCTGGATGGCGCGCGGACCCGAGCTGCTCATCGCCCAGCTCGCCATCACCTTTACAGGGGCGGCCTTCCTGCCGTTCGACGCCGGCGCGCCCATCGATCGCATCGCGGTCTGCCTCGCCGACGCCGAGGCCAAGGGACTGCTGACCTCGGCGGCTTTCGCCGAGAAGGCGGAGAAAGGCGTCGGCGCGCCGCTCTGGGTCGACGCGGAGATCGCGGAACCCTGCGACGCGCCGCCCGATCCGCGACTGCGCGGGGCGACGCCCGACGATCCGGCCTATCTGATCTTCACCTCGGGCTCGACCGGCGTTCCGAAGGGAATCGTCGTCACCGGCCGCAACATTTGTCACTATCTGCGCTCCTGCAACGAGATCTATCGGCTCAACGCCTCCGACGTGGTGTTTCAGGGCGCCTCCGTCGCCTTCGATCTCTCGATGGAGGAAATCTGGGTTCCCTATCTCGTGGGCGCCTCGCTCTTCGTCGCGACGCCCGAGATCCTCGCCGAAACGGAGCAATTGCCCGACATTTTGGAGGAAGCGGGCGTCACCGTGATGGACACGGTGCCGACGCTGCTCTCCGTTCTGCCGCGCGACGTGCGCTCTTTGCGCAAGATCATCCTGGGCGGCGAAGCCTGTCCGCCGGCGATCGCCGACCGATGGTCGCGGCCAGACCGAACCATCTTCAACGGCTACGGGCCGACCGAGATCACCGTCGTCGCGACGGTCGCGCAGGTGCGCTACGGCGAGCCGGTCACGATCGGCAAGCCGATCCCCAACTACAGCTGCTATGTCGTCGACGAGCAGCTCAATCTTCTCGAGCGCGGCGTCGAAGGCGAGCTTCTCATCGGCGGCCCCGGCGTCACCAAGGGCTATCTCAAGCGCGAGGCGCTGACGGCGGAAAAATTCGTCAAGAATCCTTTCCCCTCGGACGGCTCCGATCCCATTCTCTATCGCTCCGGCGACGCCGCTTTCGTCGATGACAACGGCGACATCGTCTATCGCGGGCGCATCGACACTCAGATCAAGATCCGCGGCTTTCGCGTCGAGCTCGAGGAGATCGAGGCGACCCTTTCCAAGCTTCCCGGCCTGCGGCACGCCGCTGTCGTTTTGCGCCAGGAAAAAGGCCTGGACGAGCTCGTCGCCTTTCTCACGACGGAGGGCGATAAGCCGGACCCGCGCGAGCTGCGCGCCGCGCTGCGCGAGACCTTGCCGGTCTATATGGTTCCGGCGCGTTACGAATTCGTCGAGTCTCTGCCGACGCTTCCCTCAGGCAAGGTCGACCGCAAGGCGCTCGCCAAGCTGGAGTTGAGCGCGCCGCCCGGCCTTGACGAGGAACAGGAGACGCCGCGCGACGCCTTGGAAGCGAAGCTCCTGGAAGCGGCGAAGCGAGTCTTCCCGGACGCACCCATTCCCTTCGACGCGGATTTCTTCACCGATCTCGGCGGCCACTCGCTGCTCGCCGCGCGCTTTGTCGGCGTCGCGCGCGAGACTCCCGCCCTCGCACGCATCACGCTGCAGGACCTTTACGCGCATCGCACGCTACGAGCGCTGGCGCGCCATCTTGCAGGCGGCCCGGAGATCGATCTTACGCCGCGCGATCTCTCCTTCGAGCCGCCGCCGCTGCTGCGACGCCTGCTCTGCGGCCTCGCGCAGGCCGCCGCCCTGCCCTTCCTGCTATCGGCGATCACCGCGCAATGGCTCGGCGTGTTCGTCTCCTATCAGCTCATCACGAGCGTCGACGCGTCGCTTCTGACCGAGACACTCACGCTGCTCGCCGTCTACGCCTGCGTCAATCTCGCGACGCTCGGCATTTCGATCGGCGGCAAATGGCTGGTGATCGGCCGCACCAAGCCCGGACGCTATCCACTCTGGGGCGTCTATTATTATCGATGGTGGCTGTCGCAGCGGCTCATCAGCCTGACCCACGCCAAATGGTTCCAGGTCTCGCCGCTGATGAATTTCTATCTGCGCGCGCTCGGCGCCGACATCGGCAAGGACGCGCTGATCAGCGAGTTCGACGCGGGCGCCATCGATCTCGTGACCATCGGCGCCGGCGCGGCGCTGGGCGGCAAGCTCAAGCTCGCCAATGCGCGCGTCGAGGGCAATGAGCTCGTCATCGGGCCGATCGAGATCGGCGCCGACGCCTATGTCGGCTCCTCCTGCGCGATCGAGGAGAGCGTCGTGATCGAGGAGGGCGGCGCGCTCGAGGATCTGACCTCTCTGCCGAGCGGCTCCCGCGTTGGCGCGCATGAGCTCTGGGCCGGCTCGCCGGGACGGCGCGTGGGGGAAGTCGACGAGTCCAAGCTCGATGCGCAGGTCGATCCGAGCCCCCTGCGCCGCAGGGTTATGACCGCGCTTTTCGCCCTCTTCGCGCTGGTCATTCCGCCGATCGGCCTCCTGCCGATCTTCCCCGCCTTCTATGTCTTCGACAACCTCGACGCCTGGATGGGCATCTCCGAGTTCGAACCATCTCTACTATCTCGCCGCGATCCCGATCTTCGCCTGGCCCACGGCATTCACGCTTGTGCTCGTCAGCGTCGCCTTCATCGTCGCCTTCCGCTGGATCGTCATGCCGACGCGCGTGCGCGAGGGCGCCTATTGGGTCTGGTCGGGCTTCTATCTGCGCAAATGGATGGTGGCGCTCGCCGCGGAGGTCACTCTCGAAACCCTCTCCTCGCTTTTCGCGACGCTCTACATGCGCGGCTGGTATCAGCTCATGGGCGCGAAGATCGGCAAGGACTCGGAAATTTCCACCAATCTTTCCGGCCGCTACGACATCGTCGAGATCGGCGAGAAATGCTTCATCGCCGACGAGGTCGTGCTGGGCGACGAGGATATTCGCCGCGGCTGGATGTATTTGAAGCGCGTGCGCACCGGCGATCGAGTCTTCATCGGCAATGACGCCGTGGTGCCGCCGGGCTCCGACATTCCGACCGGCGCGCTGATCGGGATCAAGTCGCGTCCGCCGACGGATCAGCCCGTCGCGCAGGGCGACACTTGGTTCGGCTCGCCGCCGATCAAGCTGCCCGTGCGCCAGAAGTTCGACGGCGGCGGCGCCAGCTGGACCTACGAGCCACCTTACTGGCGCAAGGTCATGCGCGCCGGCTATGAGGCGATCAACGTCTCTCTGCCGACGATGCTCTTCATGACCTTCGGCACCTGGTCGGTGGAAAGCTTCGGCCAGGCGCTCATCGACGGCGAATATGCGAATGTGCTGCGGCTCTTCGTCATCTCCTCGGTGCTGATCTCGCTCGGCATGACGCTCGCCGTGATCTTCGTCAAATGGCTGACGATGGGCAAATATGAGCCGCAGGTGAAGCCGATGTGGTCCTTCTGGGCCATGCGCACCGAGGCCTGCGCCGTGCTCTATTGGGGCCTCGCCGGCAAGGTGATGCTCGACCATCTGCGCGGCACGCCCTTCCTGCCGATGATGCTTCGTCTGTTCGGCGCCAAGATCGGCAAAGGCGTCTACATGGACTCAACCGACATCACCGAGTTCGACTGCGTCACGATCGGCGATTATTGCGCCATCAACGCCGTCAGCGCGCTGCAGACGCATCTTTACGAAGACCGGGTGATGAAGGTCGGGCGCGTGCATCTTGGGCGCGGCGTGAGCGTCGGCGCGGGCTCGACCGTGCTCTACGACACCTATGTCGGCGATTTCGCGCGGCTCGGTCCTCTGACCGTGGTGATGAAGGGCGAGAGCATCCCGCCCAATTCCGAATGGATCGGCGCGCCGGCGGAACCGGCGCGGGACCGCTGAACCTTGGATCGACGATCTGGCTTTTCGCTTTGGCGCGATGTCTATCCGCGTGGGCCTGCGCGCCAGGATCGTCGCCGTGCTCCCCGCTTTTCCGCGATGCGCTCTGAAGGCTTTAAGCGGAGTCCGCCGCGGCCGCCGCGCGCGGAGGCTTCACGGTACCCACATCGACCTGGATCTCACCGCCTTCGATGCGCAGCGGATAGGGATGCAGCACGTTGCGCACGAGATGCGTGACGCATTTTCCGTTCTCGCTGTCGAAGCCCCATTGATGATGCGGACAGGTGACGGTCTTGCCGTCGAAGGTGGCCTCGCTCAGCGGCATGTCGGCATGCGGACACCGTCCGCGATAGGCCTTGAGCTCTCCGCCCTTCGCCCAGACGAGGAGCACGCTCTTGCGGCCGGCTTGAAAGAGGCCCATGCCGCCTTCGCTGACGGCGTCGGTGTTGCAGATGGCGGTGTAGGTCATCGCGCGGTCTCGACAGATGAGAAGATCTGTCGAGGTTGAAGCAAGTCGCGGACCAGGGCGGTGTTTGCACAGCGCATAGGCGCCGCGCGCGCCGATCAGATGTCGAGATCGCCGTAAACCGAGATTTCCTTCTCGCGCGCGCTGCGCGCGTCGTCGCCGGCCTTGATGCCGCGCCAGACGTCGAACAACATCACCATCGTGGAAATGAGCCCCGTCGTCTTGCGCAGAATCAGGCCGAAGGGAAAGATGAGCTTCTCCGGCGCGATGATGAATTGGGAGCCCAGGAATATCGCTCCCGCGTTGATGAAATAGACGGGCCGATACAAGGTTTTCTCTCTCCAGGCGCTACGCGCATGCGGGATGGAGCTTTCCTTCACGGCGCGATTGTAATCCGGGTTGGCCGCCAGTCCGCCCATGCGCCGCTTCGGCGGCAGCGCGTTCGGGCCGGCGAGCAAGAACTGCAGCTCCTGCCGAACCGAGGCGTGCGCAATCCAGGCGACGCCCAAATTCGCGACGACGAAAAACCATTTGAGAAACGGAAGCGACAAGTAGAGCTGCGCGCCGATATCGACAAAAAACAAGTGCGTGACCGCATTCAGCACGAAGGCGGAGCGATGCAGCGAGGCGCGATTCATCTCCTCGATTTTATCGGCGATGAAAGCCGCGCCGGCCTTGTCGCCGCTGAGCCCGGTGAGAAACTGCCGCTGCTGCTCGCTCAGCCCGTATCTCTGGCCAAGCTGCTCGATCGTCTCGCCGCTCGATCCTTCCGGGAGGCGAAACGTCAGCTTCTGGAAGAGCCCCGACGCGCGTGTGAAGAAGCCGCGCCAAATCGCATATTGCGATGTCACCGTGTCGATGATTCCTAGCTTTTCGTTCTCCACCCTGACACCTCGGTTGCTCGCGTGGGCCCCTGCCGTGCGGGGCGCGGCGCCGCCTCCCCGACAAGGCGGAGGGTTAGCGTGTTGCGGGTTCGAGTCAAGCCGATGACGCAGGCCGCGAAGGGCGCCTCGTGCCTAGTCCTCGTCCGCGCAGCGCGCCCGGCAGCGCGCCGCGGCTTGGTCGGGGATCGCGGCCGTCGGCGCGAAATCGACGCCTTTGCCGGGAGAGAACGGCGTGCGGCGCACGAGGGTGAGCTTCGGCAGAGCGTCGTCCTGCGCGAGCTTCGCCAGCCTGTCGCCGAGGATCAGCGACGCCAGCGCAATCGCCAGGGCGCCGACGCCGAGCCGCGCCCCTGCGCTTCCGCTGCTGTCGGTCAGAAAGGCGCGCAAGCTTCTATGACCGAGCATCCCCGCAAAGCCCCCAGGACAGAGAAGAAAAGGCTGCCCGAATAAGCTTGGGTGAGGCTGGAGAACCCTTACAAATAAGCCAAGGCGGCCAGCGCCGCCCCCGCCGCGCCGAGACCGATGCCCACATACCAGGGCCATCGGTGTCCTTTCATGATGATGGCGATGGTGGTGATGGCGATGGACACATGCACCAGCGTGACGGCCGTCGTCAGGATCAGATGGCGCCGTTCGTGACGCTCGGATTCGTGTAGTCGCGCCTCGACTTTCTCCTGCAGTTCGCTCGCCTGATTTTGCGCCTCCCGGGATTCGCTCTCATAACGCGCCGCTTGCTGCGAGAAATGGCTCGAAGCCGGGCCGCCGAGCTGGCTGGCGATGTCGAAGGCGTTTTTCTTCAAGCTTTTCGCCTGGAAGAAGGCCCAGGCGTCGCTCGCCTTGTTCTGGAGCAGCGTGGCGGCGTTCTGCTCCGTCAGGGTTCTCGCCGTCTCGAGCGACTCCAGGCTGCCGACGGTTGCGGCGACGACCGCGAGAATCGCGATGGTGACAGAGACCTTGAGGAGAAAAGGCGATCCGTCATGCGCGGCTTTTTCGGCATGTTCGGCGTGCTCGAAAGGCTCCGAAGGGGCTTCGTCCGACATGATATTCCCAGACCTGTCGTTCTCGAGCGCGCCAGTCGTGTCGCCGGCTTTCGGCGCGCGGAGCGGAGAATAGCGGCACGCAATCCCGGCGCTACAAATTTCCTCTCCAAGGCCGGCGCGCCATTGCCTAATTGTTAGGCATACGCTCGCGATCCGGGCGCCGGTTTAGGCTCCACGCCTGCGGGCTCGCTCCCCGCCCTGTGGGCCCGGAGACGGCTAAACCACCCTCTTCCCGGGCTCGTTTCTGCGTGCGGGGAGAGGAAATCCGCCCGCTTACGGGCGACGGAGCGCCATGGCACGACAATTGATCATCAAGGGCGTGAGCGTCGCCGCTCGAATGAGCAGCGCTTAGCAACTAGGCGATCCAGACGAAACCTCCGTTCCGGAACGCGCCGCTCCACAGGCCAACCATAGGGGAGGCAGATGAAACTCGTAATCGCGATCATCAAGCCGTTCAAACTGGACGAGGTCCGCGACGCTCTGACGAAGATCGGCGTCAACGGACTGACGGTGACGGAGGTCAAGGGCTATGGCCGGCAGAAAGGCCATACGGAGATCTATCGTGGCGCCGAATACACCGTGAACTTCCTGCCCAAGGTGAAAGTCGAAGTCGCCGTCGCGGCCGATCAAGTCGCAGCGGTCGTTCGCACCATCCA
The DNA here is from genome assembly GCA_963798515.1 of uncultured Alphaproteobacteria bacterium. Taxonomy (GTDB): domain Bacteria; phylum Pseudomonadota; class Alphaproteobacteria; order Rhizobiales; family Beijerinckiaceae; genus Methylocystis. The sequence continues at coordinate 44,051 of CAWCTS010000009.1, read as the reverse complement.
AGACACCACCCGCACCGGTCAGATCGGCGACGGCAAGATCTTTGTCTTGCCGGTCGACGAAGCCCTGCGCATCCGCACGGGCGAGAAGGACGCCGCGGCGCTATGAAATCCTCCAACCCAATCGTTCAGGAGCCAAAAATGAGTCTTAGTCTGCCTCGCGGCGTGAAGGCGGCCGCGATCCTTGTGGCCGCCCTCCTCGCTTCGTCGTCGGCGTTTGCGGGGACGCCGACGCCTAATCCTGGGGACACGGCGTGGATGCTGACGTCGAGCGCTTTGGTGCTGATGATGTCGATCCCCGGCCTTGCGCTGTTTTACGGCGGTCTCGTGCGCGCCAAGAACATGGCGTCGATCCTCACGCAGACTTTCGCGATCGTCGCGCTCGTCGGCGTGCTGTGGACGCTTTACGGCTATTCGCTGGCCTTCGGCGACGGCGGCGGGCTCAATGCGATCATCGGCGGCTTGGGCAAGGCCTTCCTCAAGGGCGTCGGTCCCGACGCCGTGGCGCCGACCTTCACGCCGGGCCATGTGATCCCCGAGCTCGCCTATTTCGTCTTCCAGATGACCTTCGCGATGATCACGCCGGCGCTCATCATCGGCGCCTTCGCCGAGCGCATGAAGTTCTCGGCGGTGTTCCTGTTCATCATCCTGTGGGTGACGGTGATCTACTTCCCGATCGCGCATTGGGTCTGGGCGGTGGCCGATCCGAATGCGATCGTCGATGCGGCGACCGAGCTCGCGGCGGCGACGACGGATGCGGCCAAGCAGGCGGCGCAGGCGAAGATCGACGCGGCGACGTCTTCGGTCGGCTGGCTCGCCGGCGGCTTGGCGCCCTGGATGAAGGGCGTGGGCGCGCTGGACTTTGCGGGCGGCACGGTCGTTCACATCAATGCGGGCATCGCCGGCCTCGTCGGCGCGCTCATCGTCGGCAAGCGCATCGGCTATGGCAAGGAGGCTCTGCCCCCGCATTCGCTGACGCTGTCGATGGTCGGCGCCTCGCTGCTGTGGGTCGGCTGGTTCGGCTTCAACGCCGGCTCCAATCTGGAGGCGAACGGCACGACGGCGCTGGCCTTCGTCAACACCATGGTGGCGACGGCCGCGGCGGCGCTCTCCTGGCTGCTGACGGAATGGGCGACGAAGGGCAAGCCCTCGCTTCTGGGCCTGATCTCGGGCGCGGTGGCGGGTCTCGTGGCGGTGACGCCGGCCTCGGGCTTCGCCGGTCCGATCGGCTCGCTGGCGCTCGGCTTCATCGTCTCGCCGATCTGCCTGTTCTTCGTCTCCAAGGTGAAGAACGCCTTCGGCTATGACGACGCGCTGGACGTGTTCGGCGTGCACTGCATCGGCGGGATCACCGGCGCGCTGGCGACGGGGCTGCTCGTCAGCCCGGCGCTGGGCGGCGTGGGCATCACCGACTATACGGCGATCGACAAGAACTACGCCGGCACCTACGACCTCGTGGCGCAGATGATCGCGCAGATCACGGCGGTCGTCGCGACGCTGTTGTGGTCGGGGATCGGCTCCGCGATCCTCTACAAGATCGTCGATCTCGTCGTCGGCCTGCGCCCGGCGCCCGATCAGGAGCGCGAAGGCCTCGACATCGCCGATCACGGCGAGCGCGCCTACAACTTCTGACCTCCGCGTCACGCCAAGGGGAGCGGCGCCTTCGGGCGCCGCTTCCTTGAAAGCCTCGGCCCGCATCGCTCGCCTGCAGCGCGCGGGCGCCGGCAAAAGCGCAAGCCGGTTTTCGCGCCGAAGGCGCGCCATGGACAAACGAAAAATCGATCGCGTTTTCCTCTTCGGGCGGCTGCGCTCGGAGCGGCGCGATCCAGGAGACATCCCGATGACGATCTCTCGAAGGACGCTTTCCCTCCCGGGTCTCGCGCTCGCGGCGGCGCTGTTTGCGCCGAGCCTGGCGCTTGCGGAGGAGACGGAGGTCGCGCAATGCGCGGCGAAATGGATCGCGGCGAAGGAGAACCCCAAATTCTACCAACCCTGGGGCGACTACTTCAACGACTGCAAGAAAAAGCTCGCCGAAGCCGCCACGGCGCCCAAAGCCGAAGAAGCCAAACCAGCCGAGCCGCAGTCCGCGCCCGAGCCGAAGAAAGCGGAGGCGCCGAAGCCGGCTCCCGCGCCCGCCGCTGCCCCCGTGCACGCGGCTCCACCCGTGACGGCGAAACCGCCCGCGCCCAAGCCGCCGAAGAAGCACCCAGCGCATAAGATGTAAGCTAGACCCGAGAGATGTAAGCTAGACCCGAGGCGTTCCGCATCCGAGCGGGACGCCTCCTCGCCGTCACGGCGTCACAAGGCCAATTCGTCGGCTTCGCCGTTGCGGATGCGCACCACGGTTTCGACCGGCTGAACATAGATCTTTCCATCGCCCGTCTGTCCCGTGCGCGCGGCCGCGGAGATCGTCGCCACGATCTCGCCGACGCGCTCGTCCGTCACAAGCACCTCGATGCGCAGCTTCGAGAGATAATGCGCGACATATTCGACCGAGCGATAAATTTCCGAGTGTCCCTTCTGATGTCCGTGGCCTTTCGCCTCATAGACGGTCAGGCCGCTCACCCCGATCGCATGCAGGGCGTCGTGAACGTCGGCGAGCTTGAACGGCTTGATGATGGCCACGACTGCTTTCATCGGACTCGCCCGCGCTCGAGCCTCTCGGAACGGAGGACTCCCCCTGAGCCCCGTGTGAGGGGCCCGAAACCAAATCCAGCATAGCATGCGAGGATTCCGCAAGCGCGCTTTTCGCCGCTCAGAAGGCCGGTCGTCTTGGCTAAGCCCGCCGGCGCCATGCGATGCGCCCAACAACAACACCCTTCAGCCTGAGCCGGTCACGAGCCGCCGCAACCGCCTGACGGTGAGCGCGCCGATCTTTTGATTCGCGGCGAAAATACGACTTTCCGAGTGTTTTAGTAGGATGGATGCCAGCCTCACCCGCTAACATTCCAAATTGTATAGTAACGCCGTCAAAAAATGTGACATTTTTGTCACGCGTTTCGGAAAAATCTTCCGCAAAGGCCGATTTGCTTAAAAACTAGGCAAAAGTTTGCGACTTGAACTTGCGAAACTCGGCAGTTCGAGGACTATAGCGACAGACACCGCCCCGGATACGGAGTATAACCATGAAGCTGTCCTACCTCTCGAGCGTCGCCGCCATCGCGCTCCTTTCCGCTCCCGCCTTCGCGGCCGACCTGGACGCCACGAAGAAGAAGGACGAGCCGGCGCCCACCCCCTCCTTCTGGGATCAGGTCACCATCACCGGCGATATTGAAGGCGGCGCGACGCCCAACTTCAACAATCCCTACAACGGATTGAACTTCGGCCGTCTGTTCGACGATCGCGCCGGCTCGCCCACCTTCAACCAGGCAGTTCTCACGATCCAGCGTCCGCTCGATCCCAAGGCGACCGGTTACGATTTCGGCTTCAAAGTCGTGGGTATCGCCGGCGAGGACGTTCGCTACACCCACTATCTCGGCGAATTGGACTACGCGCTTCACAGCCGCACGCAGATCGGTCCGCTCGAGGCTCACGTGCTCGCGCATCTGCCTTGGGTTTCGGACTTCAGCGAAGGCGGCATTGACCTGAAAATCGGGCAGTTCGTCACGCCGCTCGGCGCCGAAGTCATCACCGCGCCGGACAATGTTTTCTACTCGCATTCCTACATCTTCAACTTCGGGCCCTTCCAACACACGGGCGTACTCGCCACTGACCACTTCAATTCCTGGCTCGACGTCTCGCTCGGCGTTACGGCCGGCGAGAATACGGGTCTGGGATGGTCTGGCGATAACCAGAACTCCCCGTCGCTGCTGGCCGCCCTCGCGCTCAATCTGCTCGACGGCAAGCTCCTCATCAACGCCGCGACGAGCAACGGCCCCGAGAACCCCAAGCAGCTCGATCCCTACCTCCAAGGCTGGCCTCTGGGAGTCATCGGCGGCACCCCCGTCGCCTGCGGCTGCAACCCGACCGACACCTGGCGCTCGCTCAACGACATCAACGTGACCTGGAAGGCCACCGACGCGCTGACCTTCATCCTCGACACGGCTTACTATCACGACAATGGCTGGAACACGCAGTCGTTCACCGGACTGAACCCCGGTGGGCTGCTCACCCTCAACACGCTCACGGGGATCAACACCGGGCTCTTCCCCGTGCGTTCGCAGGGCGTCTCCGCTTACGGCGCCGCGGGCTACGTCACCTACCAGTACAACGACATCATCAAGCTGGCCGGCCGTGTCGAGATCTTCCGCGACAACAACAACTTCTTCGTCTCGGGCTTTCCCGGCTACTTCGACTCCGTCAACGCCCAGCACGGCTTCGCGGCGCCGTCGGTCATCACCGCGGGCCCCTCAAATTGGGGCACGACATACTTCAGCGTCACCGCCGGCGTGACGGTCACACCTGAGCTTCCGAAGAACGACTGGGTCAAGAACATCATTCTGCGTCCGGAAGTGCGTTATGACACCGTGCTGAACAGCGCTCAGCCGTTCTTCACCCAGCTCAACGGCCCGGCGGCCTATTACACGACGATCGGCGGCTACTCGCCCTGGCTCGGCAGCGGCCGCAAGAGCAACCAGGTCACGATCGGCCTGGACGTGGTCGTGCCGTTCACACTCAAGTAAGTTGGGCGGCGCCTTTCAAGAAGGCGCTCCAACCGGCGATCGGCGCCTCGAGCCTGCGGGTTCGGGGCGCTTTCTTTTGCGAAGGAAACCGCGGCGCTCCGCGATTTGGCGCGCCGCCGCCTCAGCGTTCCTTGGCGAGCGCGTCCAGCGCCTGGGCGAGGCCGCGGAAGGAAATCTGCATGGCGATGTCCTGGCCGGAGGCGCTCTTGAAGGTCACGCGAGCGGGGCTAGAGGCCGCGCGCCATTTTTTCAGCGACTCCTCCTTCGGAACGGCGGTGGCGAAGCAGCCCGCCGGCAGGCAGCGCGTCCAGCTCAGCTCAGCGGGCTGCGGATCTTTCTCATCCGTGGCCACCCGCACGCTGCTCGGGAAGGTGACATTGACCGGCACGACGACGGTCACATGCAGACCGTCTTCGGGCGTAGGCTTCCCAAATGCGACCAGGGCGAAGGGAGCGCTCTGATTCTGGATCATCACATTCTGGATGACCTCGCAGCTGCGGCGGGCTTGCGGCGCCGCCGCCGTCTGACAACGCAACGTCCAGTCGCCGAAGGTCGCGCTGCTCGTCTGGGCGCTCGGCTCGGTGGACACGCCCTTCTCGGCGGGCGCGGCTTTCTTGTCGCCCTGCGCGGCGACCGCCGCCCCGGCCAACGCCATAGCGAGACCGGTTAGACCCAGGGTAATCGCGACGCCTCCGGTCGGCCGCTTTGGCGCTTTCATTTCACCCCCCTCAATCTTTATTGTGGAACGCTAACGCCATAGCGTTTCGCCCCGTTCGCGCGCAAGAGCGCCTCGCCCCGCCTTGAGGATCCAGCGTTCGAGACTGCCGCGCCTCCAAGTCCTGGTTCCTCGACAGAGTCGCGAATTGGGTCGCGCGCGGGATATGCATGATCCGCCAGGAGGGGACACGCGCGACGATTGGAGACCCGATGCCGAGACGAAAGCTGCTGGTTTTCCTCTGCGTTCCCGCAATTTTGGTCGCCTTGGCGGCGGCCGTCCACGCGATCAACCACGCCGCGGGAGCCTCCGCCGGATTCTACGTCTGGAAATATATCTCGGGCAAGGCGAAGGGCGGCGGATTTGTCAGCGTCATGAAAGGTAGGATTTATTACGAAATCTACGGGGCCGGGCGACCCGTGCTGATCCTTCATGGCGGCCTTGGCCGGTTGGAGAGCATGAAACATCAAATTCGGGCCTTGGCGGAAACGCATCTTGTCATCGCGGCGGACAGTCGCGGCCATGGACGGTCGAGCGACGCCACGGAGCAGCTGGGCTACGCACGCATGGCCGACGATATGATCGAACTGCTCGATGCGCTCCACATCGAGACCGCCGATGTCGTCGGCTGGAGCGACGGCGGCATTGTCGGGCTCGAGCTGGCGATGCGCTTTCCGCAGCGAGTCCGTCGGCTCGTCGTGATCGGCAGCAATTACGACGTCGATGGTCTGGTCGACCTCCCCGATCCGGCTGCCGAACCGCCGCGCCGCGGCGGGTGGTGGCGGCACGACGCGCCCGACCCAGAGCATTGGGCGGCGCTTTACCGCAAGGTCGTCGCCATGTGGCGGACGGAGCCTCATTACAGCTCGGCCGATCTCGCAAAGATAAAGGCCCCGACGCTCGTCATGGCGGGCGAGTTCGACGCCATCCGGCGCGAGCATACCGATCAGCTCGCAAAGTCGGTCGCCGGGGCTCGGGAAGAGATCATCGCCGAGGGTTCACATACGATCATCAATGACCAGCCCGAAATCGTCAATCGTCTTATATTGAGATTTCTTGACGAGGAGTTTCGCTGATGGTTTGACGGGACGAAACCGGCCAAAAAGGCAAGGCGGCGGCTTCGCTTGACCTGCCAAAACCTCCGTGGAATTGACTTTAAGCGATGAAAGGGTGGCGACCGCATCCTCGCGGGAAAACAATATGCTGCTTGCGCGCCGCGGGGACGTATAGACTGGGCCAATCGTTGAACTGCAAGAATAGATCTCACCGCGTGGACATATAATGATAGCGAGGAAACCATCGTGCAGTCGCCCATGAATTCTGGCCCGAGCCAGGACCAGAACCTTGGAGTTGATAAAATCGCCGAGGCAGCCAGTCCGGAGAAGCTTTTAGAAAAAATGCTCGTCGGCGCCGACGGACCGGCGACGCCTTTCGGGATGGGCCGCGTCGAGCGGCGGGCGGCAAAGAGCGCCACTCTGAAACTGGAACACGGTCTTGCAAGCCGGCTCAGGGAGCGGGCCTCCGCACTCGGCATAAGCGTGGAAAGCCTCGCCTACCTGGCGTGGTCCCTCGTGCTCGCGCGATTGTGCGGACAGAACGGCGCGACGTTTGGCGCCGCGCTATCGCCGTCCAAGAGAATTGTCCCCCTTCGCATTGACGCCGCCACACGCACCGCTGAAGCCGCGGCGCGGGAAACCGATGCGCTTCTCGCCCAGATGCGCGCCTCCCTGCCCGTTTGGGGAAGGATTCTGCCGCAGGATCCGGGCGCCGCATATTCCTTGGCGGCGCTGTTTGGATACGGGTTGCGCGAAGCGCAAGTTTGGGTTGAGGAGTTGTCCAGCGGCTCCTGGGCGCTCGCGGTCATCGCGGCGGAGCAGGAAGAAACGCTTGCGATTTCGGCTTGGGCGCAAAATCCGGCCGACCCAGCGGCGGTTTGCGCCTATATGCGGACCGCGCTGGAACGCATCGCTGCGACCTTGGAAACGGCGCCTGATGCGCCGGCGGCTTCCATCGACGTGATGCCGGAAGAGGAGCGGCGCAAGCTGCTCAACGAATGGAGCGCAGCCGTCGCCGCTTATCCAAGCGATCGGTGCATCCACGAGATTTTCGAGGAACAGACGGCCAGAACACGGGACGCCGTCGCGGTCGTTCATGACAAAAGCACGCTCACTTACGCGCAGCTCAACGCAAGGGCCAATCAGCTGGCCCATCACCTGCGCGCGCTGGGCGTGCGGCCCGACGAGCGCGTGGCGATCTGCCTCGAGCGCAGCTTGGAGATGCTGGTCGGCCTGCTGGCGATTCTCAAGGCCGGTGGCGCATATGTGCCGCTAGATCCGGTCTACCCGGTCGACCGAATGGCCCATATGCTCGAAGACAGCGCTCCGGTCGCGGTCCTCGGCCACGGCGAAACACGGGCCGCGCTCGACCTGGCCACGGCCGGGTTGGGGACGCCTCCCGTACTGGTGAACCTGGAGGACGCGCGAACCGAACAGAGTTCCGATAACCTCGCCCGGGCCGAAACCGGCCTTACGTCCGAGCATCTGGCCTATGTCATCTACACCTCCGGCTCTACCGGCCAGCCGAAAGGCGTGATGATCGAGCATCGGAACGTCGTGCGGTTGTTCGCCGCAACCGAGGACTGGTTTCGGTTCGACGAGAAAGACGTCTGGACGCTGTTCCATTCGTTTGCCTTCGACTTCTCGGTCTGGGAAATCTGGGGCGCTTTGCTTTATGGGGGACGACTTATCGTGGTCCCTCAAATGACAACGCGTTCCCCACGCAATTTTTATGAATTGTTGGCTGAAGAGGGAGTGACGGTTCTCAATCAAACTCCCAGCGCTTTTGCTCAGCTCATGGCTATTCAGAAGGACATCGCGAGCGCGCACAGCTTGCGCTACGTAATTTTTGGAGGAGAAGCACTCGACGCCTCGACGCTGAAGGCTTGGTACCGTGACCACCGCAACCGGCATGCGCGCCTGATTAATATGTATGGAATTACGGAAACCACGGTTCATGTCACTTACTACCCCTTGGAGCCAGCTGACGCCGACAAGCCCAGGTCGAGCTGCATAGGCCGTCCCATTCCGGATTTGAGTTTTTATGTATTGGATGACCGCGGCGAGCCGGCTCCGATCGGAGTGGCCGGGGAGATCTATGTCGGCGGGGCTGGCGTGGCGCGCGGCTATCTCAAGCGTCCAGAGCTGACAGCGAGCAAATTCCTGCCGAGTCCGTTCGTCTCGGGCGACCGGCTTTACAAGACGGGGGACCTTGCCCGGTTTCTCCCAGATGGGAATATCGAATATCTCGGCCGCAACGATTTTCAGGTGAAGATCCGCGGATTCCGCATTGAGCTCGGCGAGATCGAGGCGCGTCTCGCTGAATTCGAGGGCGTCAGCGAGGTCAAGGTCATCGCGCGCGAGGACAGCCCCGGAGACAAGCGGCTGGCTGCATATTTCATAGCGGGCGAAAACATCAGGCCCGAAGCATTGCGGGCGCATCTGCTGGCGAGGTTGCCCGAATATATGGTCCCAGCCGCATATGTTCGCCTCGATCGCTTCCCGCTCACGCCGAATGGAAAACTGGATAGCAAGGCGCTGCCCGCGCCGGATAGCCGCGCTTATGTCCTCGACGCATACCAGGCGCCCGAAAGCCCGGTGGAGGAGAGGCTTGCCCGAATCTGGGCCGGCGTCTTGGGCCTGGACCGGATAAGCCGGAACGCGAGCTTCTTCGATCTCGGCGGACACTCTCTGCTGGCGGTCAGAATGCTGACGCTCACAGAAGCCGAATTCGGCCGTTCGCTCAGTCTGGATTCACTATTCAGAGCGCCGTCAATCGCCACACTTGGCCAGCTGATCCAAAGCGAAGCAGGCCCTGCCGTCCGCTATCCTTTGGTGGTGTCCATCCAGCCGGAGGGAACCAAGCCGCCTCTCTTCGCCATCGAAGCGCCCACAAGGTACTGCAATATTGCTCGGCATTTAGGCAACGACCAGCCTGTCATTGGATCGCAGCTCTTCAGTCCCGTGGAGCGGCTCGAGCGGAAATATTCTCGGCTGGAGGATATGGCCAGCGCATGTGTCAAGCTGATCCGCGAAACCCAACCTCAAGGACCCTACGCGCTCATCGGCTGGTGCGCTGCTGGAGTCTTGGCCTTTGAAACGGCCCAGCAACTGGTTCAGATGGGTCACGAGGTTTCCTACCTCGGCATTATCGACAGCTGGGCCCCAGACTACGTTAGGCGTCGGGGGGAGGCGTGGCTGAGAGCAGCCGATTTCGTCGAGAGCTGCAACTGCGTCTTCGCAAAGATCCGCGCCGGACATAGCGTAAAAAGCTTGCTGATGAAGTTCATCAGATGGTCTGGCCGCGCCAGGCGCGCGAACACCAATGCGTCTCCTAATCCGGGAACGGAAATAATATCGCAGCTCGGCGATGAAATAGGGGAATATGTTTGGGACGTGCAACGCACGTACGAACCCAGACCGTTTCAGGGGCGATTGCAGGTTTTCGTCGGTCAATACCGTCCCGGGAAATGGCTGGCCGACGCAGCCCTCGGTTGGGGGCGGCTGGCGACGGAAGGCGTCGAAGCGCTCAGGTTCGAGGGAGACCATGAGTCTCTTTTCGATGAGCCTGCTGCTGGGCTGGCTGCGGCGAGCATCTCCGCGGCCTTGGAAACCGCGTCGGCCCGCCCCCCCTCGAAGGCGCCGCTCAGTCCGACGACCGTTCGCCCCAACCGCGAATCCGCGTCAACGGACCCGCTCGTGAGCATTATCATTCCCGCCTATAACGCGGAGCACGACATTGGCCGGGCGATCCGCTGCGCCCTTTCCCAAACTTATCCAAACATCGAGATCATTGTCGTCGACGACGGCTCGCAGGATCGTACCGCGCAAACCGCGCGCGATATCTTGAAAGGCGAATTCAGCGGCCGTTGGTCGGTTCTGGAGCTTGGCGCCAACAGAGGCGCCAGCGCGGCGCGCAACGCCGCCTTGAAGGAGGCCAAAGGCGGCTGGATTCAGTTCCTTGATTGTGACGACGCCATTGCCGCCGACAAGATCGAAGCGCAGATGACGTTCGCGCGCACGGCCGATCCGGACGTATCGGCGATCTACTCCTCATGGCGTCATGTCTATCTGAACGAGGGGAGCTTCGTCCCAGCGGGCCCGGTCAATACGCCGCGCTATGAGGACAAGCATCCGCTGATGTTCTGCATGTATTACGCCGGGCTGCATCACGGAGCGTGCCTCATACGCCGCAGCGCCCTGGAACGCGTCCAGGGCTTCGACGAATCCATGCGAAGCTATGAGGACGCCGATCTCCTCGTTCGCCTCGCCAAGGAGACTGGGCGGTTCCAGTTCGCGCCGTCGAGCAGCCCGTCCTATCTCTGGCGCTTGTACAAGGAACAGGCGCGGGAGGGAGGAGAAAGCGCCCGCTACAAGTTGGAAGACACCGCGATGAACTGGCTCAGGGTTGTCAAGGTCGCAATCGGGAACCAGAAGATCGCCGATATCCTTTCGCGCCCCGACGATGTGCTCGTCTGGAGGCAGCATTGCACAAGCTACGCGCGGCGGCTGCTGGAGAGCAATTCCGGCGTCTTCAGGCTGTTCATGGAGCAATTACGGTCCGTCGACCCAGATTTCACCTACGGATAGCCGACGAGCGCCTCGACGACGACATTGCCGATACGGCCTTTCGTGCGAGCGGGAAGCGCTCTAGGGTTCGCTTGCTTTCGGCTGCGCTGTCGCGGACGCTCCCGGAATTGAACGAAAAGCTTTGACCTCGTTGAGCGCGGGACCGGCGCCGACCTGGTCGAGCAGCTCGATATCGATCTCCGCCGTCTCCTGATCCCGCGGCGCTTGCACCACGGTCCAGTTCGGATAGTCGAACAGATGCACGATCTGCTCTTGCCTGCGGCCGTCCGACCCAAGGAAGCGCACACGAACATGGGGCGTGCCGAGCCGCGTTTCGTCCCTGTCGAAGTCGTTGCGACCGCCAAGCGACGCCAGCAACCATATGCTCTCCAGCTCGGTTGGAGCCGTGGGCCGCAGCGTCGCGACCGCGCCGGGAGCGCCGGGCGACCACCAGTCCTCGCAGCGTTCGGTGATGGACTCGTCGACGAGCGCCGGGACGGAGGACTGGAGCGGCACCAAATCGCTGTCCGAACAACTCCGGAAACGTCCAAAAATCGCTGTAAATCAAGGATCTATACGCTAGGTTGCGTCCTGCATGGTCCCGGCGTGTCCGGTTGCGTCCAACAAATTCGTTGGTATCTTTGTTGGCACATTTTCAGCCCAACAGGCGATACCAACATGCCGCTCAGCGATCTTGAAATCCGAAGCGCCACGGCCGGCGAACGCATCATCAAGCTTTCGGACGGCGGCGGCCTCCAATTGTGGATCACCCCCGACGGCGCCAAGCGCTGGCGCATGGCTTACCGTTTTGGCGAGAAGCAAAAGACTCTGGCCATTGGCGTTTATCCGGCGGTCAGTCTTCGCGAGGCCCGCGACGCGCGGGAAGACGCCAAGCGCCTGTTGAGGGATGGGACTGACCCGTCCGTCGCCAAAAAGATCACCCGGACTGCCAAGGCGCTCAGCATCGCAAACACATTCGACGCCATCGCCGCCGACTTTTTGGACAAAAAGCGGAGGGAAGGGAAAGCGGACGGGACTCTTAACAAGATCGAATGGCTGCTCAGCCTCGCCAAGCCCTCGATCGGCGATCGGCCGATCGCTGACATCACCGCCCCGGAAATCCTCTCAATCCTCCGCAAGGTCGAGTTGCGCGGTCGTAACGATACGGCACGGCGGCTGCGCGCGACCATCGGCGCTGTGTTCCGCTATGCGGTGGCGACTGGCCAAGCTGGCGCGGACCCGACTGGGGCGCTGAAGGGGGCCATCGCCGCGCCGAGAGTCCAGCACCGCGCAGCTATAATCGAGCCCAAGGCTTTTGGTGGTCTGTTACGTGCGATCGACGGCTACGACGGCGCGCCAGAAACCCGAGCTGCGCTGCAATTTTTGCTTCTCACCTTCGTGCGCCCCGGAGAGCTTCGGGCTGCGGAGTGGAAGGAATTCGATCTCGACGCCGCACTTTGGGAAATCCCGGCGGAGAAGATGAAAATGCGCCGCCCCCATCGCGTCCCGCTGGCGCCTCAGGCCATGGCGATCCTGCGTGCCCTTTACGAGAGCACCGGAGGGGGAACGTTCCTCTTTCCCTCGGTGCGTGATGCAAGTCGCTGCATGAGCGAGAACACCATCAACTCAGCGTTGCGCCGGCTCGACTACAGGAGCGATGAAATGACCGGCCACGGCTTCCGCTCGGCGGCGTCGTCGATGCTGAACGAATTGGGGCTTTGGAGTATCCCTCCGCCGTAGGCCGCCTGGCGTTGATCTCGCGTTTTGAGATAGCTGGCTGACGGGTGGCGCGATGATCGTGTCCACTTCTATTACAAGCGGACACTATCGCGATGTCGCGCAACGTTGCCGATCCGCTGGCTCTCCGGCGCCAGCGTCGATCGTGGTCTCTCGAAGAGAAGCGCCGGATCGTCGACGAGAGCCTCGCGGACGGAGCCTCGATCGCTGAAGTCGCGCGGCGGCACGACCTCAACACCAACCAGCTCTTCACCTGGCGCCGGCAGTTCGGCGTCGATCTGGCTGCGCCGCAGGACCTCGCGCCGATCCTGCCCGTGACGATCACGCCGGACACGCCGACGGAATATTCCGCTCCACGGTCAACGGGCCAGATGGAGATCGTGCTCGCGGAGGGGGATCGGATCCTCGTGTGGTCCGATGTCGAGACAACAGCGCTGTTGCGGGTCGTGAAGGCGCTGCGGCGATGATCCCGCTGCCGGCGGGCTGCCGGGTCTGGATCGCGACCGGCCACACCGACATGCGGCGCGGCATGCAGGGCCTTGCGCTTCAAGTTCAGGAGCAGTTGAAGCGCGACCCGCATGCGGGCGACCTTTACATTTTCCGGGGGCGCCGCGGCGATCTCGCGAAAATCCTCTGGCACGACGGGGTCGGCCTATCGCTCTACGCCAAGCGGCTCGACCGCGGAAAGTTCATCTGGCCCTCGGCCAGCGCGGGCGCGGTGTCGATCTCGGCCGGGCAGATGGCCTATATGCTGGAAGGAATCGACTGGCGAAATCCGCAACTCACCTTCAGGCCGCAAAGCGCGGGGTGAGAGCCAAAAAAAGCTGGGGTCGGCTGCATTTTGGGGCGCCACAAATCACTTGAAGTATGATTCACTTCGCCTCATGGACGCTGTGAACCAAGCCCTTGTCGACGAAAACGCCGTGCTGAAAGCGCAGCTCGCCGTCGCGCTCGCCAAGGCGTCGGAAGACATGGCGCTGATCGCCGCGCAAAAGCTCCAGATCGCCAAATTGCAGCGGCAGATCTATGGGCAGAAGTCGGAGCGCTCGGCGCGGCTGCTCGATCAGTTGTCGCTGGAGCTCGAAGAGCTGGAAGCCAGCGCGACCGAGGACGAGCTCGCCGCGGAGCGCGCTGTCGCCAGGACGACCACGGTCGCCGGTTTCGAGCGCAAGCGGCCGGAACGCAAAACCTTTCCCGACCATCTGCCGCGCGAGCGCGTGGTTGTCGAGGCGCCCAAAGCCTGCGCCTGCTGCGGCGGCGCCCGTCTGCGCAAGCTCGGGGAGGATGTGACGCAGACGCTGGAGACGACGCCGCGCCAGTGGAAGGTCGTGGAGACCGTGCGGGAGAAGTTCACCTGCCGGGACTGCGAGAAGATCACCCAGGCGCCGGCGCCGTTCCATGTCGTCGCGCGCGGCTGGGCGGGGCCGAGCCTTTTGGCGATGATCGCCTTCGAGAAGTTCGGCCAGCATCAGCCGCTGAACCGTCAGGCCGAGCGCTATGCGCTCGAAGGCGCGCCGATCGCCTTGTCAACCATGGCCGACGCCATCGGCTCCATCTGCGCGGCGCTCGATCCGCTGCGGCGCCTCGTCGAGGCGCATGTCCTCGCCGCCGAGCGGCTGCATGGGGACGACACCACGGTTCCCGTGCTGGCCAAGGGCAAGACCGACACGGGGCGATGCTGGGTCTATGTCCGCGAAGACGCGCCTTTCGGCGGCGCAGAGCCGCCGGCGGCGATGTTTTACTACTCGCGCGATCGGCGCGGCGAACATCCGCAGGGCCATCTGGCAAACTGGTCCGGCATCCTGCAGGCGGACGCCTATGACGGCTACGGCAAGCTGTATCTGGCGGGGCGCGAGCCCGGCCCGATCCGCGAGGCGGCATGTTGGGTCCATGCGCGGCGCCCGTTCTTCGCAATGGCGGACATCGACGAGAATGCGCGGCGCAGGGCGGCGGGGAAAAAGGAGATCCCGCTCTCGCCGATCGCCATCGAAATCGTGCGCCGGATCGACTCGTTGTTTGCGATCGAGCGGTCGATCAACGGCAAGAGCGCCGGAGAGCGTCTCGCCGTCCGACAAGCGTCGAGCCGCCCGCTCGTCCAAGCGCTGGAAGGCTATCTGCGCGAACAGGTCACGAAGCTGTCGCGCGGGCACGATCTCGCCAAGGCGATCCAGTATATGCTGAAGCGCTGGCCCGCCTTCACGCTGTTCCTCGACGACGGGCGCGTGTGCATGTCGAACAACGCCGCCGAGCGCGGACTGCGCGGCATAGCGCTCGGTCGCAAATCCTGGTTGTTCTGCGGCTCCGACCGCGGCGGCCAGCGCGCCGCGGCGATGTACAGCCTGATCGTCACCGCAAAGATGAACGGCGTCGATCCGCAGGCCTGGCTCGCCGATGTTCTCTCGCGCATTGCCGCGCATCCGGCTCATCGACTCGACGAGTTGCTGCCCTGGAACTGGCGAGCACCGGTTCAGCAGGCATCGGCGCTGGCGGCGTGAGCATGCACGTCAACAAGGTTGATCACGTCACGACCGTCGATCGCGTCGCCGACCACCTCGGTGAGAGCGTCGACCTCATTCACGACGTCGCTCTCGAAATGGATGCCGAGGACGGCGCCATCTGGGTCTACGGCGTCGGAGACGACGGCGTTCTCGCATTCACAGACCTCGGCATCGAAACTCTCATCGAGCTGATCGAGATCCACAAAAACTCGAAGTCGCGCGCCGATCGCTGGCTCGGCAGGAGTTCGACGCGGCCCCACTGCGGCCTACGCCGGATGGCTACGCTTTGGAATGCCGACGCCATCGAGCGCCAGCTTGCGCATGTCGACCACGACAGCGTGCGCCGCGCTTACGCCCGAGCCGACTATTGGGACGAGCGCGTCCGCATGATGGCTTGGTGGGCGAATAAGTGTGACGAACTGCGGCGCGGCGGCGCGGTTCCTTTGCGAGCCTAAAGCGACTGCAGCGAAAATCCTGTCAGGCGCTCCGAGGGTTACCGGTGCGCCGTTTTTGGGCCTTCGCGACCCACGACCGTCCGCCAATTTTGATCTCTCGCGGACGCCCGCGAATAGGCTACCCAGGAAGACATCAAGCCCGTCATTGACGAACTCGTTCTGCAGGGCGCGATGCGGCGGGCGGAGCGCGGCGGCGTCGATCGCAGTTTGATCGAAAGTCCGGCGACGCGCTCGAAGGCGGCGCAAAAACTGGATTTCGCCCAGGCTGTGGAGGAAGTCTCCATCGTCGTCGACATCACGATCAAGGCTGTCGGGGAAGGTGCGCCGCCCCACCCCGTCCGGCGAAGCCTCGCTGGACGGGGTGGAGCGGCGCATTTCCTCGCCGAGCACAACGGAGACTCAAGGCCCTTCAGATGACGCGCCTGGTCACCAAACGCTAGATTCTATTGAATAGGTTGCTCTCGGGGCCCAGACCTAAAAAAACTACCCGAGAAGATGTGCCTCTCCGTCAGTGCTCGTGCCGATGCTACCTCTTCCTCAAACGGATCTCGTTGAGACCACCGCCGACGCCGGCGTAACTTTCAACATGCAGGACGAGTTTGTCGATAGAGCCAACTTCCTCGGGAATCTTGACATCGGTCGAGTATGGGAATGGGAGCATGCTTGTTTTGCGGTCCATCACCAATTGCCCGCTTCGAAAGGCTGACACACGAATCGTCTTCGACGCGCGCTTTCCCCTGACGCCGCCTTTGGTGTTAAGAAGCTCGACAACGGCGATTGGCTGAGCGGTAGCTAACTCCAGGGTGATCCCTCCGGGCTGTCTGTCCGGCGACAGCCACGCGTCTGAGCATGACTCAAATGTTATATTGTCCACCACCCGGCTCGCCGAGCCACCCTCCACGCCCTCACCTTGCGACGAGGAATTGTAAATGCGCGACGGCTTCGCGTAGTGCTCCGCTAGAGCGACCGCAACATCCCTCCGAGCGAAGACTCTCGGGCACGAACTGGCCGATGACGCGGGCGACAAGAGAACATAGTTCGCTGTCACAAAGGCCGCCAGTTCCGGAAAAGTCGAGATGCCGTCCTTTTCCGGCTCCTCGAAAGCAAAGCTGCCGGGAGCTACGGCGTCGATGACATATTCAGGGGGAGTGCGACGCAGATCTGCCATTAGGATGTCGCGAAAGTAACCGCGGTTGGGCTTGGGCCAGATCTCGTTGTAGGTGAGAATGTCCCGCGTTGCGGGAGTCCATCCAGACAGAACATATAATTCGGGCGCATAACCCCACACCAAGACGCGCCCACGACGTGAATCGGGGGCGGGCAGGAGATTGCCGGCGCTGAATAGATTCTCAACGCCCGTCACGTCGGGGTCGTAGCTTTGTCCTGCTTCCAAGGGCGCGAACGCTCCTACAAAAAGCACCGTCAGCACGCCGCAAACTTTTTGAAGACGCCGAGGACTGGGCGCGGTCTGAGCCAGCTGCCTCGGAATTTCCAGCGTCCATGCGGTGCCCGCCAGCAACGCTAAGGGCCATACAATCAGGAACGCATAGTGTTGAAACGGCCGGCCAGGGACTATCGCCGACCCAAGGCTGAGGACAAATACGGCGACGACGATGGTGAACCGCCTGGCAGGGGCGCTTCTAAGGAATTCCCGACGGGCGTCCGGATCGCGAGCGATGTCTATAAGCGGCAACGCCACCAGTGCGGCTATCGCGCTGGCGACCGTCGCAGCGGCATAGGCTGCCAGCAAGCGTTCATGCAGTATTCCCGTCAGGGCAAAGAGTTGAGGTGGGATTATACCCGGGGACGATAATTTCAGCCACCCTCCGTCAACATAGTTCTTTGACCAGAGGATATACCTCTGCCAGAATTCCTCCAGTCCACCTGCCAGCGCAAGCGGCGCCAGTATGGCTACAGCGGGCAGGCACGCACATCCCATCAGCCACAGGCCCGAACGAATAGGACGCTGCGAGCCGCGGACGACCTGCCAGAACAGAATCGCGCCAAGCGCCAGCGCGACGACCGAAGCTTGAAGCTTTGCGAAAGGCACGAGCCCGAGACAAAGCCCCGCGATCGAATAGCGAACTACGCTTGGCGGCCTTACGACTGCGTCAAGCGCCGTCACCATCGCGCACATCAAAAGGAGCAATGGGAGTAGTTCGCTGGCGTAGTGGAGGAGATCGCGAGATCCCACTCCTCCCAGGAACAGGATCAGAGGGGCGCTTGTGAAGATGCGAACGGCGATTGACGCGCTTGCCAGCGCGGCCAAAAACAAAAGCCAAGTGGCGACGAGCAGAACTGTAGCAGTTACGCGCGCCACGAAAAACCCGGTGTCCGCGCCGAACAGGAATGGCCACATCAGCGGATATGAGTCCGCGGGTCCCGCGGATCCCGTGTCCACCGAGAGCCATGTGTTCATGTCGCCGCGGAATTTGATGGCATTGGCCAAAAACTCGGCCTCGTCTTGGTTCAGCGGCGCATTGTAAAAGAAAGAGGGCAGTCGAAGAATGAGCAGAACGGCGATCGACAACGGAATGAACGCGCGCCAGAGAATGCTCTCTTGAGCCTTCGGACCGCCAGTCGCACCGAGGATCAATGCGACCGTGACGCAAATGTAACCGATCAGCACGGGTCCGCGTAAATCCCATCCCATCCGAACGATATCAATCATCGCGATCCATTCCAAAAACAGCCACTGCTTTGCTGATTTTACCCCGACAGAAGGCGCCGAATTAGAACAGGTCGACAGCTGGTAGGGCGTCTATTGCGGCAGTTGGAAGTTGCCGCTTCCTAAGAAGAGATGAGGATCACCGCTCCCGAGCGCCTCACGGTCCATGCCCGCCCTCGCCAGCGTCTCCGAGCTTGCTTTGGGCAGGGACGTCTCGATGATGAAGCGCGGACGACGTTTGGTCTCCAGGTAAATCTTGCCGATGTACTCGCCCATGATCCCGAGGCAAATCAGCTGAACGCCGCAAATCATATAGATTGGAATGACGGTCGAGGCCCAGCCTGGGATTGCATTGTCGAGGAAGACAGCCTCCACGAAGGCCCACAAACCGAGCAAAAAGGAGAGGATCGAGATTGCGAAGCCCAGTAAGGTTATGTAGCGCAGTGGCATGGTCGAGAAAGCAGTGACACCTTCCACTGCTAGCGCCATCATCTTCTTGAGCGGATATTTCGATTCTCCAGCATGCCGCTCGCCGCGACTATAGGTTACGATGGCTGTTTTGAAGCCGAGTTCCATCACGAGTCCTCGGAGAAAAAGGTTTGACTCCGGATAGCTCCGCAAAGCCTCAATCGCTCGCCGGCTGAGCAATCGATAATCCGCGTGGTTATAGACGACCCGGACGTTCATCCAATGCAGGAAGCGATAGTAGGCCTGCGCCGTGATGCGTTTGAAGGGCGTGTCCACTGTGCGGCTCTTGCGAACCCCGAGCACAATATCGGCGCCCCCAGTATGTGCAAGAATCATCTCCTTCATCACAGCGGGATCGTCTTGGAGATCTGCATCGATTGAGATCACGATGTCGCCGGCGGCGGAAAACAGGCCCGCGAGAAGCGCGTGCTGGTGCCCCCTGTTTCGCGACAGCTTAACGCCTCTAAAGTTCGAGTCGCGTCGATGCAGATCCTCGATGATTTCCCAAGTTCTGTCCGTCGAACCGTCATCGACGAAGATCACGTGGCTCTCCGGTCCTACCATCCCGGTGCCGATCATCCCCCGGAGCAGGGCCTCGAAACGCCGAGACGTTTCCGGGAGGACTTCTTCCTCGTTGAACGCTGGCACGACAATGCTCAGCGTCGGAGGCGGCCGGTTGCAATCTCGCATCGTCTTGTTTCCCTTAAGAGAGGGCTGGCTTGGGAAAAACGAAATGTCGACTGCCAAAGAACATGATGGCGGTGTAAACCCCAATGCCGAGCGGTTGCGCGAGATAGGGATTAACGCCGAGGAGCCTATGTCCGGCGAGCACGACTCCGAGATTAACGAGATAGGCGACTGCCGCGACCGCAAGCCAGCGGGGGAAGGTGCGGACAGCTGCGTCGCTATGAGCGAAGGTCCAGGAGCGGTTTAGGACGAAGCTTAGAATTAATCCGCAGGCGTACCCGAAAAAATTCGCAGCGACGTCGCCTAAAGCTAAAAAGCGCATCGCGCCCCAGATGCAGAGAAGCCCAAACCCCGTGTTTGCAAGCCCCACGACAAGGAAGCGAAAAAGCTGGCCCATTTGCGTCAGGGCCTCCGGACAGTCACCGAATATTGGGCGCCGATCGGCACCCAGTCGAGATGGCGCTCCAGCGGGCGAAGCGCCGCCAGCGAACGCGGAAAAAACACGTGATATCGTAGCGACGGCTTTGTCCATCCTGCGTCTTTTAGCGAGCATAGCAGCTGCTTTGCGCGGATCAGCACAGCGTTCTCATCGAAGGGGCAATCGTTCACCGCGCGCACTGTCAGAGGATTGAGCGGGTTGTGCTCGAAGATCGTCAACGTTCCGCCGGGCCGCGTTACCCGGAGCAGCTGCTCGAGCCAGTGGCCGTGCTCCCTATGAGGGATGTGATGGAAGACGCAGGCGGAAAATGTGATGTCGAAAGCCGCTGCATTATGGGGAATGTCGCGTCCTTCAAGGGTGGTGTAAGTTTCGGCTCCAGGAAACCGCCGACGACTGAGATCGAGGGAACGCTCTGAAGGGTCTGCGCAAGTGAGTTCTGGCTCCGGGAAAGTATTCCCGGAAGAAAGGTATCGAATTACCGGTTCCCGACCCAAAATCAAAAATTCTTGCGCCCTGGGCCTTCAGGGGTCCGATTATTCGGGCTAGCTCGGCAATCTTATACTGCGCAAAATACTCAGGACTCTCTCCGGTGATCGCGATATTGGCCCGGTGTTGCGCTTCATACTCTTCGGCGAAGCGATCGAATTCAGCAACGTCCATGGGCACTCCTTTATAACTTATACGAAATGGCATCTTGGTCGTGACGCCCGATTGCCAGAGCAGATCATCTCGTAAAGCCGCCGATTGCTCTGATCGGCGCGCGATCAAAGAACTCCTACCGCAGAGCCTCGCATACAATCAACCTGCCCGCCAAGGGCGCCAAAAATGTGACAAGTCGAAGGGTGGGCGCTCGAAGACAGCGCGGGTCGCCGCGTGACACGGGACGCCTTCGGGCTTGAGCGAGAACCCCGTGGCCGGGCTTTGCCGTAGTTTCCCGGAACCACCAAAACCCTGCGCAAACACTTGACACTTTTGCTCAAAAGCAATACCCGGAAGAAATTCACAATGCGGGATTCCCATGAGCAAAGCTGACTGGGCCCCAATTGCTCTGCTTCGGAGAAGGCGGCGATGAGAAGCCGGCTATTGATTCTTTTGGCTCTGCCACTCTACTGGTCGATTTCCGCCCTATCCCTAGCAGAAGTCCCGGCACCCATCATAGCACAGACGCGGCCTCCCCCTGCGGGCGGTGCGCGCTTTACAGGGCGAGTGGAATTGGTGTCAGGGCCGACCCTCTTGCTTACCTTACGCACCGGTCAGTCATTAATGGTGGATTGGTCTGAGGCGCTGAAGAACAATACTGCTGCCATAGCAAACGCGGGGACATTCGTAATGGTGGAAGGAGCTTTAAGTAGTGCTAGGATCCTCAAAGCGACTGTAGTCCTACGAGCAAAAAGCAGCAAATCGAACTGGCTTCCCGATATCTACTAAGAAATCTGGCGTAAACCAAATTGATCTTCGCTCCTAACGTCAAGGCATATCGATATGGCAATTTCGATGTGGTTCAGGGCAGGTTCTGGGATCGCTCTGTCGATACTCTCTACGTGCGCTTTTGTTGAGCATGCTTACTCCTACGACATGACAACCTATCATTATGATAGCCAACGCACAGGCTGGAACCAGCAAGAAACGGTTTTGACTCCGGCCAATGTCGCCTCATCCTCATTCGAGTTGCTGCAGCAGATAGCACTCACGAACCAAGCCGACGCGCAGCCGCTCGTCGTCTCTGCGACAACGTTTGCGACTGCAGGGTTTGGGGCGCTATTCCCTAATGATATAGTTTTTATTGCTACTGAAGGTAACGACATTCTCGCCATCGACAGCGTGACGGGAGCGACTCTGGTTCGGCGTAATCTCGGAACACCAGTTGCTATGAATAATCTCCCAGGCGCTTGCAACAATAACTCAAACGTCGTCGGGATCACTTCTACGCCCGTCATCGATCCGGCAGCCGGTATAATGTATGTCGTCGCCTACACTTGGGAAAATAGTGCTCCCGTATACCGCATCCATGCACTCAGGCTTGTCGATCTTAAAGATAGCGTTACACCCGTAATCGTGACTGCAACGCAGCTTTTGAGTGACGGCACAACAAATACATTCAACCCAAAAAGCCAGCGCCAACGTCCTGGGTTATTGCTATCTAACGGTAATATATATGCAGGTTTTGGAAGTTTTTGTGATCTCTCAAGCAAAATTTCTCGAGGCTGGGTGCTTGGCTGGGACGCCAAAACGTTGACGCCGCTTTCCACTTCAGCCTTACTGGACCAGCAAACCCTGACGCAGGCTGGAGGCGGCCTAAACAACATTTATTTTTTGTCTTCAGTCTGGATGTCTGGCTACGCTCTTGCGGCCGATTTAGCTGGGAACATCTTTTTCCAAACTGGAAACTCCGACGGGAGCCTCATAAACAATCTTCCTGATAGCGTCGTGAAAGTCACGCCTAATCTCTCCTTTGTCGACTCCTTCACTCCCGCAAATTTTCAAGCGCTCGATGCGCAGGATAACGAACTCGGCTCCGGCGGGGTCATGGTTGTCCCGGATCAAAACGGGCTGCAATTCGCTGTTGGGGCGGGCAAGGACGGCCGATTGTTCCTGCTCAATCGCCAGAGCCTTGGGGGCTTCGTCCTAGGCGGACCGGACAAGCCGTCCAGTGTGCTGATCGGCCCTTGCTGGTGCGGACCAGCATATTACGTCGGCTCCGACAACAAGGCGCGAATTGTCTCCACAGGCGGAACGAATGTGCAAACATGGCTGCTTCCGACGACGGCGACGGGGACACTGACCCGCGATTCTTACGGCCCTCCTCTGCCCTCGGAGGACGGGCAGGACGGCGGCTTCATGGCGAGCGTGTCTTCGAACGGAACGCAGCCCGACTCGACAGTCATCTGGTCTGTGTCCCGCTCTAGTGAAAACAAGGTGTTTCTTCAGGCGCTTGCTCCCCAATCCGGAGGAAATTCTGGCCCCACTTGGCTAAAGGACGCTCAGGGAAACGTCTGGACCTTTGGGACGGCGACCAGCGCCTACGGGTCGGCGATCCTGAAGAATGGAGTGATCGCCGCGGCTGGATACGCCGTTCTTCTGGAAGTCGACAGCAATGGAGGCGTTTGGGCTTACACAATCGATGACAAATGGTGGAAGTTCAACGGCTCGGGCTGGAATGCTGTGGCGGGCCCGCCGGTAATCTCCACCGCGACCGCTGCTTCTCCTCCCGGCTCGACGATAACGCCGACGAGCGGCGTGTCGCTCACCGATGGACTAGGTAACGTTTGGGCCTTCGGCACGGCGACCAACGCCTCCGGGACGTCGATCTTGGAAAACGGGTCAAATGCGAACAAGGGCTTCGGCGTCTTGATCGAAACCGACAGCAGCGGAGGCATCTGGGCGGAAGCGAGCAACAACACGTGGTGGCAGTACAACGGTACGAATTGGTCTGGCAGATCCGGTCCACCGGTAATCTCCACCGCGACTGCTGCTTCTCCTCCTGGCTCGACCGCCACGCCGACGAGCGGAGTGTCGCTCACCGATGGACTAGGTAACGTTTGGACCTTCGGCACGGCGACCAACGCCTCCGGGACGTCGATCTTGGAAAACGGGTCAAATGCGAACAAGGGCTTCGGCGTCTTGATCGAGGCCGACAGCAGCGGAGGCATCTGGGCGGAAGCGAGCAACAACACGTGGTGGCAGTTTAACGGTACGAATTGGTCCAGCAAATCCGGCCCGCCAGTGATTACCTCTTCTTCGAGGGCGTCACCCCCGGGAACAACGATCTCCGTCGCTGGGATGCTAAAGCAGTTGCAATTAGTTAACGCCGGAGCCTGGGCAGTTGAAACCAACAACGCCAATATCGTCCCGACCATAGCCAACGGCAAGGTCTACGTGGCGAGCTTCAACACGTTGACCATCTGGGGTGTTTCGCCTTAGTTGGTACGCCTTCTTGACATACTATTGCATTCTAACAAACTAAATTTGCCGCATCAGTCTGGGAACGATTCCCGTTGTCGCGCACGCGAGTCTGAAGTATGCGCACCGGAATTTCCATCACTATTTCGGCCGTGGATCGAAAGCGGCTCCGGGCGCTCGTCAGGTAGCATTTACGCGATCATGGCTCCCACAGGCATTCGGCCGCTAGTCCTGAAGGCTCGCGGTCTTTACCCGCTTTGGCACGAATTTGAGAATGCTGGCTCGGCTCGAAGGTGCGAGCCGGCCGCTTCCTCTGGCCCTCGCTGCTTAGTCAGCCTCTGTTGCAAAAATCTTTGAGGGGAGGGACACCGGTGCCGTCGCAAATGACAACGGAGTCGTGAGTTGGGATTAGCTCCGCACGATCTCCCCGAGGCACCAAGAAACTCGATAAGAGCTTCGACCATCCACTTTCTATGGAAGCGCCGCAGGGGCGGATGAGGGGCCTAGACCGGCTCCTGCTCCTTCTTCTTCACGCTGCGGAGGAAGGCCTCCAGCGCCTCGATGTCCAGATCGGCGGGGAGGTCAGTCCGGCGTGGCTTGCCCAAGGCTCTCAGGATTTGAGCCTGCCGGTGGTGCGGGACCTCGCCATAGCCGACGAAGGTCGTCGCCTCGCTCTCATGCCCAAGGTTCTGGCTCCAGGCCTTCCATTCCTCCGGCGTTAGACAAAGGCCTTCACCGAGGCGCGCCAGCGTGTCGCGGAAACTATGCGGCTTGGCGTAAGGAAGGCCAACCGCCACGAAGGCCTCTTTGAAGATGCGGCGGATCGGCGCCGCGCTACTCCAGCCCTGCTTGGAAAGGCCCTGCGTCACGAATCCGCGATTGGCGTCGTGTCCCATGAGCGGCGCCGGGAAAAGCGGATCGTCGGGGCCAAAGCCGTTCTCCCTTCTAAGGAAGTCCACATAGGCCTCGACGATAGCCAGAGGCTCGGGTCCGACCGGGAAAAAGACGGAAGTGAAGGTCTTCCGGCGCTTGGTACGGACATCGCGGCCATCCTGAAAGAGAGTTTGGGCTTTCAGGTCCAGATGCTTGAGGCGGAAGGTCGCCAGCGCCCCATCGCGCGCGCCAGTCAGGATGGTAAAGGCCAGGAGCGCCCGGTTGCGCTTCTCGATCGCCGTTCCGGCCGGCATGAGCGCGAGGACGTGCTCGATCTCCTCCACGGTGGCGACGCGCTTCTCGCGCCGCGCGCCGGCGATGCGGAGGTCCTGCTCCGAGGGGCTGAAGAAGTTGGCGTCGTTGGCGCTGATCGCCTTGCGGAAGCCGGGCTCGCGCGAGAGCCAAAGGAAGAAGTTGCGCAGATGCTTCAGCGTCGTCGCGATGGTCGCCGCGCTCAGAGGCTTGCCGTCGGGGCCGTTTTCGTCCTGCAGTCTGCGTCGGAAGGAACGAGCCTGCTCGATATTGAACTTCTTGAACGGCTTCCAGTTGGTGGACATCTCGAAGCGCTCGATGGCGCGCAGCGCCGCGTCAATCGTGGCGCTTTGCTTGCCGTTCGCCGCCTCCAAAAAGAAGGCGTAGTCGCGCTTCTTTTTCTCATTTTCGGGGTGGTATTTCTCCATGGTCCGTCAGGCTCCTTCAGAGTCATCATTGCAGTGCGGGTTGCTCGTCTCGCCTATGCGCGAGTCCGCGGATTGCATTGAAACCTTCAAATCTCCCGCTGCGGCGCGGAGCTTCGCGAGCGAGACGCGCCGATGCATGATCGCCAAGCAGTCGGGACAAAGCCCCGTGAGACGGCCCATCGTGGGCGTGCCGGGCCAGTATTCGGCCTCGCCGAACGCCGGCCTTTTAGGTTCCTTGCAGCGAAAGCAAAACATGCGGCCCGGCCCACACGGCTGCTTGCGCCCCTCAGCCCGGCGCTTCAGGAAGTCGATGAGTTCGGCGCCCCGGAAGAACGCCGGATAGCTCTCCTCAACTGGCTTCAGGCCTGTCTTGCTCCAACGGCGGATTGTCCCTGGCGTGGCACCGATCGCTGAAGCGGCCTCGCGAACATTGTATGTGAGACGCTTCTTGAGCCGCTGCGCCGAGTGCTTCCGATTCGCCATCGTTCAGCGTCCGAGCCGCTGGATGAGGGCGCGGATGTCCTCGACGCGCCACGCGGTTGTCCGAGCCCCGATTTTGATCGGCTTCGGGAAGCGCCCGTCGCGAACCCCCTGCCACCAAGTGGATTTGCCGACCGGAATAATTGCCGGGATTGGCGGTCGGTGGTTCGGATCGCCGATGATTTGAGGAAGGCGAAGATAGCCGACTTCGGGTAGTTTGTGCATCTGGGTGTGCTCCAGTCCAAATAGAATTGGAGCAAACTTGAGAGTATCGAGTTGAATTGGATAGGTAGGCGAATGAAGAAAACGGTCTACCGGCTTCGGCCATACTTACCTACCCAGGGTAGGCTTTGCCTATGCGCGCTAGAAGGGGATATCGTCGTCTAACTCGGTCGAAAGTCGGGCGGGAAGGGTCTTCTTTTTCGGGGGGGTGGGCGGTCTAGGCCGAACTTTCCTACCCTCGGCGGGGAACCCTACTACGGTGGGTAAAAGGGCGCTTGGCGTTGGGCTCGCTCCTCCGGTAGGTTTCCAGTTCGCGACCTTGCAAATTTCTTCAATGCCCAACTTGTTTGGATTGCCGTCCTTGTCAGTGAGCCCGTATTCATTGGCGTGCTTCCGAAGCCAGATCTCCAAGGCCTTTTTGGGCGTTTTTCCGTTTAACGCCTCTGGTGAGGCGGTGACTTCACGCCAACCTCGGACGGCTGCCGCGAGTTTTGCAGCATAGAACTGGCCCGATTTGTCCAAGAGTCGATCGCTTTCTTTGTTCGCTAAAAAATACCCATCGGTAAAATTTCGAGGACGCAACCAATCACAAAAGCTGTCGATATTTACTAAAGACTCGTTCCAATTAATTTCCGGCTCATTGTAAGTCTCATACTGAATTTCTGTGAAAATAAATTTCTTACAGCGGGCGGCGTTTTTTATTGCGTTCAAAAAAGGAGATATTTCGATTCTGACTTCCTGGGGCCATCGTCCATGATCGTCTTCTTCGAACTCTGAGGGATCGAAGCCTGCGATCAGCAATGCAATCTGATAGACGTTCAGTTCGTCGGCGAGCTTCCAGCGATCGATTTTTTCCATCAGAGGCGACTCCTTTATGAGGCGCGATTCGTTCTTGAATCGTCCACTAAGGTGCGGCCATTTCCAGAGCGTCAGACGATTATTCACAAGGGATTGAAGGTGTCATTGTGCGTCGACGCTTTGAGAAGCGATCCTAGCTGGACCAGTCGAGCTTCCAAGCCGCGTAGCGGCAAAATCCGTTGGTATATTTGTTGGTATAAATAATTTCCGTTCCCAACGAGATATATATTTTTCAATTTGTTGCAAATTAAATTCGTTTCCCTGGAGCGGAACCTCCGCCCGCTTCAGCAGCTCGGCCTTGTCGCGCCGCAAGTAAACGGCCGCGCATTCCGGTCTGCGCGTAATTTCCACCGACGAAGCGGCGACGCGTTCAAACAGGGCGGGAAAGCTGCGCAAAGTCGATTGGGCAGGCGGCACATAGCGATCCGGTTGGAAGAAGTATCCGTCGCGCATCGTGTCGAATGTCAAAGCGGGATTCTCGCCTTCGAGATCGCGCAGGAGCCGCGCACGGAAATATTCGCGACCATGATTGGGTCGAATCAAATATTCCGCGTGGGTCGTCCGATCCACCGATTTGACCCCTGCGAAGGCGAGCAACCGAGGGTCCCAGCCCCACATGATCACGCGATCCCCGGGTCCGATCCCCGCCCATGCGAAGAGGCTGCGCGAGTCGCCGTCGCGCGCGAAAGCGAGCCCTTCCGCCGTGGCGCTCATGCACCTAGCCATTTTCGGAAGCTGGTAAACGATGTAGCCCGCAAGAAGAAAACAAAACGCCGCAGCGAGATAACGCCGCCGCGTGGGATTTTCCCGGCTCAAGGGCAGCGCGCGCTCGGCCAATATGCACGAGAGAGGCAAAGCCACACATCCGTAAAGGAGATAATGGTGGAATTTGTGCCCTGGCAGCCAGATGGTGAGAAAGGTGACAGGCCAGAGTCCAAGGCTGAGGATGAGCAGATCGATCCTATCAAGGGTGGGCCAGCGCGAACGCTCCACGAGTCCCGCCAAGACGCTGAGCAGGGCAAGGCCAGAAACAACAGTGAGGCACAAAAAACCGCCATATCCGAACAAATATAAGCTGCGTCGGCCTTCATAATTGGCCCCGAGTCCGAGGTAGCCCGTCAGGAAGGCGTCCTGCTCGCCGACGAAGAACAAGGGCGCCACAAGAACGAGGAGCGGCAATAGCGCGCCGAAGGCGTAGGCGGCGAAGTTGCGCCAAGAGAAAGCGCCGCGATGCGCCTCGATGCCGAAGCGCAGCAGGCAGCAGGCATGGAAAAGGCCGCTGAACAAGGCCGACTGCATCTTGGCGAACACGAGGCTCGTGGCCAAAAGGCCGCATCCCAGCCAGCGAAGCGCGGAGGCGTCTCCCGGCTTGGCGGTGGCGAACAACAGGCAAAAAGCGGCGATCATCGCGATCGACAAATCTTCGCTGCTGTAGTGATTGAAGTTCCCATTGATGTTCGTGCTGAGGAAAGCGACCGACATCAAGGTCGCCGCCATTCCCGCCGAAAACAGAGTCTTCGGGCGAATGAGCAGCGCCAAGCAGAGCATCGCCGCGCTCTGCAGCAGAAGGCCGGTCAGCCGCGACGTCACGATGCTGGGGAGCACGCCGAACAGGTTCGGCCATGCGACGACCACGGCGTTCAAGGGGCCGCTGGTCGTCAGATCGTTCCTTCGCCACAAGATGAGGTCATCGAAAATCTGACGCGCCGAAACGGCCCACTGCGCCTCGTCCACGTTGAGCGGTTCGGTCAGGAGCAGAAGGTAGAGACGCGCAAGCAGCGGAAAGAGAGCGCATCCGATCACGAAGGACAGATAGAGCCAGTCAGTCTTATTCTCGGCGCGCCTCGACGACTCTAACGACGATGGTTTTTCAGCATTGGAGCCGGCCCCGTCGACTTGAAAAGCGTCTTGCGAAATTTGCATCGATAGCTCCCGGTGCTCGGCAAATACGAACCGGGCGGACGCAAAGGGCGAGCCGCTCGCGATGCGCGTCACCGATTCTCGGCAAGGGTTTGGGAACCGCATCCAATGGACAGGGCCTTCGGGCAGTGTTCATAGATTCTATTTTTTTACAAGACTGTGCGACGGCGGAGGTTTAGGGAGGGACGCGCGTTGATGGCCGAGCGGCCCGTGTCGCGGAACGCGCCGTCGCGCTGCGTTTTTCGGGAGAGTTGACGCCCCGTCATCCCCAACATCGCGCGCTGCGGCGGAGGTCGAGACGAGGGGCGAGTTCGACTGTCGAACGATGTGTTTGATGGCGCGCTGTGACAGGCGATGATGAGAACTACGTTTACGCCGTAGCCCTATGATCTGCGGCGGAGCACGAACTCACCTGGGTCCACCGCAAGACTGTGGTCTCCACCTGAGAAGGCGCAAACGCTAAGACAGAGAGGGGATCAAAAGGGCCTCAGGCGGGCTGCTTCGTCCCGGAATGGTCGCCGCCATCAAGTCGGAACGCCGTCACGGCTCAGCCAATAGCCTTTGCAGCATGGATCCTGCGATCTTCGGCGACAAGCGACGCAACAGCGCAGGAAGCCAGACGGGTGAGGACTGAGTCCGCGCGGCTTGTCAAAATTATCGGCACGCGTGCGCCGAGGACGATCCCCGCGGCGTCAGCGCCGGCCAAAAAGGTCAGGCTTTTTGCCAACATGTTGCCAGCCTCGAGATCCGGAACCAGAATGACGTTGGCGCGTCCGGCCACCGGGGAAGTCAAATTCTTGATCGCCGCAGCCTCGGGGCTGATGGCGTTATCGAGAGCCAGAGGACCGTCCAGGATTGCTCCGGTGATCTGTCCACGATCAGCCATCTTGCACAGAGCGCCGGCCTCGATCGTCGAGGGGACTTTCGGATTGACCGTTTCCATCGCAGAGAGAATCGCCACCCGCACCTCCTGAAACTTCAACGCATGGGCGAGATCGATCGCGTTCTGCAGGATGTCGACCTTGTCGGCCATAGTGGGGGCGATGTTGACGGCTGCGTCAGTGATGATCAACGGCTCGGCATGGCTAGGAATGTCCATCACGAAACAGTGGCTTATCCTGCGAGCCGTGCGTAGGCCGCCGTCGGTTTTGACCACTTCGCCCATGAGCTCGTCCGTATGGAGGCTGCCTTTCATCAGGGCCTCAGCCTTCCCTGAGCGCACCAGATCCACTGCGCTTTTCGCGGATGCCTGGCTGTGCTCTGTCTCCGCCAAGGCGAAACCCGAGATGTCGATGCCGAATTCGCTCGCGACCTTTCGGATGCGCTGGGACGGCCCGACGAGGATAGGCTTGATCAAGCCGAGGCGAGCGGCGTCCACGGCTCCTTCGAGCGAACTCTTATCGCAGGGATGGGCCACCGCAGTTGGTAAAGCTGGAAGCCGCTTTGCCTCTGCGATGAGGCGATCATATTTTTCGTGCCTCTTTGGTGTGGCTATCTCCATCGTTGGGTCCTTTCTCTCGATCCGAGCAAGCTTGGCTGGGAGGAAGTCATTGAGAGGCGCGCTGATGGGGGAATGATTGCGCCAAGAGGGCGGGCGCCCGTTTCTTTGTTGACCGCATGATGAACGCGCCCGCCCCGTACGTCGCGTTAGCCTTTCGGCTCGGCACATGTGGCTGTCTAGTGCGCGTTGCGCCGCGGCTCGGGCCGCAGCCTCCGCCGCTTTCATCCTTGTTGGGCAGTTAGAGCAACATGTGGTGCTGCCGGCCTTTCGACGTTCGAAGAAGCTATTGAGGAGGCGTCAACAGCGAACAGGGTCTCGATACGCGTCAGGCGCCGTTTCACTTGCTCGGGCTGATCACCTTGCGATTCGGCGATCCGGCGAATGATGCTCAGGACTTTTGCCCGTTCCGCCATATCCGCGGGCAGGAGCCCGGGAATTGCGGCGACCGCGCGCTCCTCAGCCCGGCGCAGGAGAAGATATTGTTGCCTGACGATTTCCTTAAATTGCGCGAGACTAAGCTCACGGGTAGCGGCAAGATCGGCGCGAATGCGTCGCAGCACTTCGAAGCTCCGCTCATCTGCTCCTGGGTGGGGCTGGCCCAGAGCCAAATAAAGCAAAGCGCGGACGCTTGCTTCTACGAGGCCGCCGCGCTCAATCCCGGCTTCGAAGTTGGCGACGCTTTTTGCCTTAGCGGCTTCGTGAGCGATATCGCGGCCGGGGCGAGGCCTGGCGGCGGCCATGTCGGAACAAAGTCCCACCATGGCTTGCAATGGCTTCGCGCCATAAAAACTCATGAAGAAGGCTTCAACCATCTGGTTGCGCAAGTCGCGGTAACGGTCAAGCGCTTCGATGAAGTGATCGGACATCGCTTCCTGCGCCGCAAGGAAAGGATTACCCTCGGCAACGGGCTTCCGGTTGGCTCGAACTTGCTCTGCGAGCTGAGCAACCGGGCGAATAAAAGGGTTTTTGTCCGAAAGTAGTTCGTAGCGCAGCCGGTGCGGATGCATCTGACGCAACCACTGGGCGCTTTGCTCGGTCACGCCAGCGCGCACCAGCGGACTTATGAACGTCCGATATAGCCCCTGATTCACCTCTGAAAGCCGGGCGACGGTTGCGAAACGCAAGTCGTCCTCCGCGTCGTTGCCGCCGAGCGCCCTGATGTCATTGAGCGTGCGTTGCTCGAAGCGCACGAGGTAATTGCCGGAGACGAGCTCCGCATGCGGCAGGTCCGAAGTCTTATCGACGAATTTCGCCTCGTAGAGCCCAGGCGGCAGGACGTCGATCAGATCCATCGCTTTCGCGAATTCCTCATGCTCCTTGGTCGCGACCTTGGCCGATACGAAAATACCGAGGTGGCCGATGCTTTGGTGCAAGGCGTAGATGATGGTTTGCCCTGCCTCGACGATTTCGTCTTCGCTCTCGTAAAGATCGAGAATCCAGTCCAGCGCCTGTTGCGGCGGCGTTATGTCGTCGCCCCAGGAGCAGAACACGATGATCGGGGACTTTATATTGCGAATATCAATGCGAACGCCGTCCGAGGTGAAAATCTCACCCGAGGTGAGCTTGTTGCCCACGAAGAGCTCGTCCGCGATGGACTGCATTTCGTTGGCGTTGAGCAGGACCGGACTGCCCCACCATTTTTCAAATTCGAGGAAGCGCGGCGCCTCCGTATCAATTTTGGAATAGACGTTGTAGCTTTTTTTCCAAAACGTGTTCGACGGGTTCAAATACTCGAAATTGCCGACTAGATAAGCGCCGTCGAAGACGCCATGTCCAAGATCGCCGGTAAGCGACGTGAGCCAGGTGCCGCCGAGCAGACCTCCGAGATACCGCATTGGACTTTTGCCATGCAGGCCCGCCCAATAGGAGAGCGGCGAGCCGGCGACCAGAATCGGCCCCACGAGATCCGGGCGCAATGCGCTCACCATGATCGTCTGCCAACCTGCTTGACAGTTGCCGATGAGGCACGGCTTGCCCTCGGCGTCCGGATGCAACTCGATCACCTTTTCGATGAAATGCGTCTCGGCCCGGCACACATCCTCGATGCTCTGGCCGGGGACAGGATCCGGCAGGAAGCCGACGAAATAGCAAGGGTGACCCTCGTCGAGAGCGACCCCAATTTCGCTGTCCTGCTTCATGCCGCCGATGCCGGGTCCGTGGCCGGCGCGCGGATCGAAGACGATGAACGGCCGTTTCAGCGGATCAATCTCCACGCCGGGCGGCGGCACGATCCGCAGGAGTCCATAGTTGACGGGCCGGTCGAAGCGACGCCCATCGAGGACCGGCTCAACTTGGAAGGTCAAGACGTGCGGCGCGGTCCTAGAAATATATTCAAAATGGTCGTTCCCGCGACGGCGGAGCACGTCGAGGAACAAGACCGAACGTTGCCATGCGTCAATCCAATATTCTTGGGCTTGTCGGATGAAATCCATGCCGACCGGCGCTGCGCCGCCAAATGCCTCTGGACCAGCTTTCGACAGCCAAAAATCCCATGGATACGCCAAATTTGGTTCAGCGAGCTTCGCCGAAGGAACGAGCTGCCCGTTCATGAATCCCTCCTGGTTTTTCTCTATGCCGGTGAGACGCGAAGCTTTTAGTGAGAGCGTCGGCGGCGTAGGGGTCGTATCTGGATTGCCACCAACCGTCGCCGTCCTGCAGTCTGTGATGGGGCTTGCCTCGGCGAAGCTCAACAGCAAACGCCAGAAATCGTCGCCCATGACGAGTTGAAACTTGCCTGTCGAGAGGCTGTTAGGAATTGGCAGCATGCTCCTCACAGGAACGGGGAAGAACGTTTTCAAGCTGCGATATTTTGCCACACTACTCGACGACTGCCGACGGTAACTCGACGATAAGGCGACGGCTTGGTGGACGCGTCTGGACCTCGCTCGAGTTTGAGCATTGGGTTAAGGGTCACCCAAAGGAGAAGACGGTATGGGCGCATGGCGTGGCCGACCCACAGACCGCCGGATGAGAAGATCATACACCGCAGCAGCCTGATGCGGATCGATTTCAGGATCACGCAACGCCAGAGCCCTCGCTCCATCCATTAGGCTGATGAGAACGGCGGCGGTCGTTTCTGGATCAAGCGCCGGGTCGATCTCCCCGCGAGCCTGAGCCTGCTGCAGCACCTTCGCCACCATCTTGCGCATACTCCGACTGTGCGAATGAAGATTTTTGGCTATCGCCTCGCTACGTGTGCTTTCAGCCAGCAGTTCGAATAATAAGGTCGCTTTGGTCACGCTATCGCCAAGCGTCAGCCAATTCATCTCGGCGACGAGCGCATCCACAATGGGGTCGCCCCGGGCAAGCACTTTCTGGAAGCGCTCGGCCAGCGCATCCAAGTGTGACTGCGCCATCGCGACAATGATCGCCTCTTTCCCGTCAAAATAGTGATAGAGGTGGCCAGGGCTGATTTCCGCTTCGGCGCATATCTCCGAGATAGATGACCCTTTGAAGCCTTTCCGCTGAAAGCAGCGACCGGCGGCCTCAAGAATCTCACGACGCTTTTCGTCATGCTTGATCGGATCGAGTCTGCGCATGGCCTCACACCAAAATTAGAGCGATCAATCTAGCATCTTGACGCGAGCGCTGAAAGGCATATTAATAGATTGATCGTTCGATCTATCGAAGGAGCAGGCGATGCAGCTTTGGCGATTTAGCCATGTTGGCTCTCGGGACTCAGCTATCGATCTCAATCGCGCCAGCGTGGGTGATTTTCCCACTCCAACGCTCGCACGCAGGCAACTTCGGATCGCGCATCGGCGGCTGCCCGAAAATGAGCCGGCGGAGCAAGTTGCTATGGTCACGCTGGCGCACTGCGCGGAAATCACGGGACTCGATTCGAGCGAACTTTTTGTGAACTCTGAGTTTTCCTCAAAGCATAAGTCACTCCTATTGAGCTACGTCCTAAATCTGAACCACGGTCCAAGCGCCGTACGCGAGATGATTGTCAAGGACATTCGCGCTGCAATCGACTTGGGGGCAATCCAGCGGGCCGCGGATCTCCTTTTAGTGTTAAGGGTCTTCCTCTATGATCATCCGGAAGCAAGAATGACCCAGCAGCCGCGGTCGAGCGGGAGGGGAAGATATTGCGAAGATTTCAGATCAAAACGTATAATGCGGCGCTAGCTGTTTGATTAGAAGATTCGATGGCGCAATTCGTCGAGCGAACGAAAAATGTGCGCTATGCATTGGCCTCTCGGCGGCTGGAAGGCCTGCAAGAGCGGTCTGCCGACCATCGATAGAAGCAACGCTCAGGATGCTCCTATTGAAAATTTTGCCCTAGCTGCTGCGCACGTAACGAATCAAATTCGTCGCGACACGCTTGGCTGAAATTGTTGAGGGGATCTATTTGCTTCGATTTTACAAAATACTGCAGAGTTTCAACTGTCATCTCGACATTTGCTTGTGAGTATCTATTGATTATTTCAAACACCACTCTATCCGCAGCCGAAAGCACATAGGGCGAGGAGAGAACGCGCATTTGGCTCACCCTTGCGTATAAGACCACCAACGCTGCGAGATCGGGCTTGCTGTGTTGGAGTGCGTCGCCATAGCACTTGGAGGCCTCCTCAATGAATTCTTTGTAAAGTTCTTCGCGTCGCATCCGGCTCTGCCCAATCCACTGTGCGCTGATTTCCCTTCTTTTCACGAAATATGAGCCAAAAGACGAGATGGCCCCGCCTATGGCCGCGCCGACGAGAGCAGCGCCGGCTGACATTAGACTTGAGTCCATCGCGTAGCCGTTTCTCAAGAATAAAGGCGGAGTTTAGCGTTCAATCGCAAGAGCCGCAACCGCAGTGACGAGTGCTCTGAGCGGCTCTCCTAGACGAAGCGATGCGCCGCAGAACTGTCTCGCGCCAACGCGATCAGGTCGGCGCGATCTCCCGACGAAAGGTAGCCCACGCGAATCATCCCTCAAACAGGAATCCATAATCCGCAGCTCGCAACCCAATTTTTCGGCTTATTTATGAGGGGGGTATAAGCGACGAGAAGCCCCGACTCGTCCGCGGAGGGCGCAGACTCTCGGCGGTGTATCCCATATCCATGCCGCTCAATGGCTGCCTCATGGAGTTTCTTGATGCCCACGCAACGGATTATGGTCGCAACCGACGGATCGGAAGGGGCAAACCGCGCTGTCGAGGCGGCGGCGAGACTTGCCAAGGCCGCGAATGTCGACCTCACCATTGTGACTTTTGGCGGAAGCTTTTCCGCCGAGGAGATCCATCAACTCACGCGCATTGAGGGCGAGGTCGGCGAAGCCATCGATTTATTGTTGAATTCGATCCTGCGCGACGCGAAAGAAAGGGCGGAGCGCATCGGTGCGCCCAGGATTTATATCCACTCGGGATGGGGAGACGCAGCGCAAAGCATCATTGATGCTGCCGCGCGTAAGGAGATGGACATCGTGGTGGTTGGCCGGCGAGGGCGCGGGCGACTCGCCGGCATGCTTTTCGGCAGCACGTCCCAAAAGGTGGCGTCTCTGGCTTCTTGCATCGTCATCATCGTTCCGTGAGAGCGCGGCGCCACGCTGGAACTCAAACGCCTCCGACATCGGACGTCACCAGCCGCCGCCAAGGGCGAGGTAAAGCTGCACGGTTGTCGAAGCCTGTCCCATTTGCGCCTGGACCAATTCATCCGCGCGCTCGAACGTGTCGAGCTTGGCCTTTACGACGTCGTCGAAAGTCTTCCGTCCGCCTTCATAGAGGCCGGCGGCAGCGCTTTCGTTCCGCCTCGCGTCCTCGAGCGCTTGCCCTATCTTCACGGCCTGTTTGTCATAGCCGAATCTTCGACCGTAGGCGCTCTCGACCTCCTCCAGCGCGTGCAGCACCGACTTGTCCTGGTCCGCAGCGACTTGCTCGAGCCTCGCGTCATTGGCGGCGATGTTGGCTTCTATGCGTCCAGCCGTATAGATCGGCATTACGACGGTGAGGCCTGCCAAACCGCCCGTTCCCTGGAGTCCGGGGATGCCCTCGAAGTGCAGACGTCCATCCCCTCCCAAGAAATTGAACTGGAAGCGCGGCAGCAGATCGGTCTTTGCGCTGCTCAGCTTTGCAACCTGGGCTCTGACTAACTGGGCTCGCGCACGCACGTCGGGTCGACGCTCCAACATGTCGCTCGGCAATTGCCCCGTTGGAGGCGCCGGCGCGCTGAAGTCGCGGGGCGGCGGGAGGCCAGCCAGCCTCTCTGGCGGGCGTCCCGTAAGCACGGCCAGGCGGCGCTGGCGAACATCGATGAGGGAAACCAAAACCGGCCGCTTGGCGCGTTGAGACTCAAGCCTCTCGCGTGCCTCCGTCACGTCAAAGGCCAAGGCCTGTCCCGCCTCGTAGCGCGCCTCCACGTAGCGCAGCAACTTTGTGAATGCGGCGATGCTTGCATCGAGAACCGCCAATCTCCGCTGCAGTCCCCTCGCCTCCTGGTAATCATTCGCGACCTCGGCGACCACGATCGTGCGCACGCCGTTCAATTGGTCCTCGACGCTGAGCGCGGCGGCCTCAGCCGCTTCGGCGTCATCGTGGCGACCCTCCCAGATGTCCGGCTCCCACCCCGCTACGACACCGCCGAGATGCGCGTCAAAACTGTGAGAGCCTCCGGGGATGAGGTCAATCGCAGGGTTACGCCATTGCGCCGCTCCGCCCCACTGGCCGCCTTGCGCCGAGATCGTAGGGTAAAGCGCTGACTCGGCGATGGTCGACAAGGATCGAGCTTCGTCGACGCGCGCCCGCGCGATCCGAAGGTCCTGGTTTGCGTCGAGCGCGTCATTGATGAAGCTGTTGAGGATCGGGTCGCGCCAAACTGTCCACCAATGCGAGAGATCTTGTGAAGATGAGCGAGCGCGGCGGGCCGGCGCCTGATCGAAGGTCTCCGGAGCCGAAACCTGAGGCGGCGGCGCCGTCGTCTCAAAGACTTTGCAGCCTGCAACCAGCATAGTGAGCGCGATCGCAACGACTGGCGCCGCTAACCTCGAAAATACGGCTACGCTCCTCGTCATCCCGCTCTCTCCAGCATGGTTCGAAAGCGGGCGAGCGCGAGAGCCAGGAATAGGCCGCCCGAAATGACGACGCCGCCGATTTGCGGCCAAACAACGTCGACGCCGGCGCTGCGATAAAGCGTCGCCTGAGCAATGTACACAAATTGAGTCGTGGGCAGAAATCTTACGATGGACTGCAATGCTGGAGACATGCTGTCCACCGGAGTCGCCGCCCCCGACATCACATAGGCTACGGCGTAAACCGGCACGGCGAGCAACCCGAACTGCGGCATTGTGGGAGCGAGCGTCGCCAGGAACATTCCGAGCGAAGTCACTGAAAAAAGATAGAGTGCCGAGCTTATGACAAAAAGACCGATCGAGCCCGGAAGCGGCACGCCGAGCCCTTTATGCACGACCAGCCACAACGAAAGCAACGCGGCAACTTGAATGACCACGCCATTGGTCAAGATCTTGGCCATGGCAATTTCGCTGGCGCGCACCGGCATGACCAGCAAATGCTCGATCGTGCCGTGCTCTCGCTCTCGGATAACCGCCGCGCCCACCAGGATGATCGAGAGAACGGTGACGTTGGTGATGATTTGCATTACCGCCGTGTACCAATGGGAGTCGGCGTTGGGATTGAACAGCAGCCTCGTCTTCACCTTTATTGGCGCCTGGGTTTCGACGCCCCGGCTGTGAAGGAAATCCAAGGTTTGCGTCAGGAAAATTTCCTCAAGATAATTCGCGCCAAGGCCCGCCTGCGTCATTGCCGTGGCGTCGACCAACACCTGCACGGATGGCTTCCGCCCCGCCAGCACATCAGTTTCAAACCGTGGCGGGAATTCCACGACGAAGATATAGCGTCCTCGATCGAGCGCGTCCTGGACGTCAGCGCGTTCAATGTCTTCTGGTGGTTTGAAATAGGGCGGATGGATAGCGTAGCGCAGGCGGCGCGAAAGCTCCGAGTGGTCGCCGTCGAGGACTGCGATGGACGCGTTGGAAACTTCCGCTTTGACGCCTGTGGCGACCGCATAGATGGCGACGGTGAAGGCAAAAACTATCAGCGCCATGAGCGGCGCGTCCGTCAGCAGACTGCGCAATTCCTTGCCGCTAAGCAAAGCGACGTTGAGCAGCCATCGCGCCATGATTGGTCCTACGCCTCCTGCTTTTTGATCAAGAGTCGCGCTCCTGCGATAAACGCGAGCGCGAATCCCAGCAGGGCCAAGTACGCGCCCATGAAGCTTCCGGCGCCTAGTCCTTTAGTAAAGGAGCCAAGGCTTATCTGCTGGAACCATGAGGCCGGATAGAACATTCCCATCCAGTAGCTGGCGCCGGTCAGGGTGGACACGGGATAAAGGAGCCCGGAAAAGTTTGTGGAAGGGATCAGGCATAGAATTGCGGTGCCAAAGATCGCGGCGACCTGCGATTTGACGAAAGCTGAGATCAACAGGCCGAATGCCGTCACCGCGAAAAGATAAAACAGCACGCCGATCGATAGAGCGAGGAAGGATCCTTTGAGCGGGACGCCGATGACAAAGACGGAGAGCAAAAAGAGGGTGAGGTAGCTCAGCATCGCCACGCCGACGTAAGGCAACTGCTTGCCGATGAGAAATTGCCCAATCGTCGCGGGCGAAGCATAGAGATTGATGATTGAGCCGATTTCCTTTTCGCGAACCACGCCAAGCGCCGTAAGCATGGCCGGAATCAATATCAGGGTGAGCATGATGGTGCCCGGCGTTATGGCGTAAATGCTCTTGAATTCCTGATTATATGCGAAACGTTGCTCGACCGAAATTGGCGGCGAAGCCGCTGTAGTGTCCCGCGATAGCAGCAACGTCGCGTCCTGCGATCGCATCAAGGCGGACGTATATTTTAAGACGACGCCGGTAATGTAGCTTCGAATGTTCAATCCATTAAAGGGCGCAGAAGCTTCAACGAAAAATCCAACCTCAGGACGGCGCCCTTCCACGAGGTCGCGCCCGAAGTTGGGCGGCATTTCGATTACGAGCAGGCTTGAAGCGCTGCGCAAGGCCGACATGGCCTCAGTTTGGTTGTGCACTTCGGGCTCCTCGACAAAATAGTGAGAGCCCGAAAAATGCTCGAAAAACTCCCGACTCAGAACAGACCGGTCCTGATCGAAAACGCTGAAGCGGACATTCTCCACATCGAAGGATACGCTGTAAGCATTCGCAAAAAGAAGGACCGCCGGGCCGAGCAAAGCGAATGCTATGCGCAATTTGTCGCGCTGAAGCTCAAGCGCTTCCCTCCACGCGAACGCCCACGTGCGCGACAGCCAACTCAGCAGTGAACCCTGCAAGTTCACGCCGGCGCCGGGCGGCACAATTGTGGAGGAAGGTTTCGGCGTCGCCTCCCCGGTTGCCGACGTCTTCGGTTCGCTACGGGGAGAAGATGCGTTCTCCGCTTCTTCGAGGTAAGAAATAAATGCGTCTTCCAGCGAAGCCGCATCCGCCTGACGCGTGAGTTCTCGCGGCGCGCCGACCGCTAAAACCCGCCCGCGGTTCATTAAGGAAATCCGGTCGCAGCGTTCCGCTTCATTCATGAAATGCGTCGACACAAAAATGGTGACATGACGTTCGCGCGAGAGGTCGATCAGATGCCGCCAGAACATGTCGCGCGCACCCGGATCGACGCCCGAGGTCGGCTCATCGAGGATCAGCACTTCAGGCGAATGGAGGCATGCGGCGGCGAGCTGAAGGCGCTGCTTGATCCCGAGCGGCAGAGAGCCCGGCGCAGCGTCGGCATGCTCCTCGAGCGTGAAGGTCTTGAGCGCTTCATCCACGAGCTCCTTCGCGCGCGCCGCGTCGATACGATAGAGTTGCGCATGCAGCATCAAATTTTGTCTTACCGACAATTCCTCATAGAGAGAGAAAGCCTGCGACATGTACCCGATCTTCAGCCGCGTGGTCATGTCTCCCGGCTCGACCTTCTTCCCCAGAAGCTG
The DNA here is from genome assembly GCA_963798515.1 of uncultured Alphaproteobacteria bacterium. Classification (GTDB taxonomy): domain Bacteria; phylum Pseudomonadota; class Alphaproteobacteria; order Rhizobiales; family Beijerinckiaceae; genus Methylocystis. Next base: position 3,715 of record CAWCTS010000009.1, on the reverse strand, counting down.
GGCCGTGCCGCTGGTCACGTCGAGCAGCCCGGTCAGCATTTTCATCGTGGTCGTCTTGCCGCAGCCATTCGAGCCGAGAAAGCCGAATATTTCGCCTCTGCTGATGCGGAAGCTCACATGGTCGACGGCCACGAAGTCGCCGAATTGCCGCGTCAGCTCCTCCGCCTCGATGGCAGGCGCTCCGCCGGGATCATGATATGCGGGTATCGAAAACGCTTCCGACTGAGCGCGGCGTTCTGGCGGCAGCAGCGAGATATAAGCGGCCTCCAGCGTATGGGATGGCGTGCGCGAAAGGACGTTTTCCTTTGTGTCGGAGACCAGCACGCGTCCCGCGTCCATCGCGACCAGATATTCGAAACGCTCCGCCTCGTCCATGTAGGCGGTCGCGACCAAAACGGTCATCTCCTTGTTCTCGGAGCGCAGGTTTTCGATGAGCTCCCAAAACTGCCGACGCGACAAGGGGTCGACGCCCGTAGTCGGCTCATCCAGGATCAGCAAGGCCGGATCATGCACGAGCGAGCAACAGAGCCCGAGCTTTTGCTTCATCCCGCCAGATAATTTTCCAGCGGCTCTGTCCAGAAAAGGGTGAAGACCGGTCGCTCTCGCCAGTCGCTGAATTCTCGCCTCGCACTCCTTCGGTCCAAGGCCAAACAGACGGCCAAAAAAATCGATGTTCTCGTGAATTGAGAGCGTGGGATAGAGATTTTTTCCGAGACCCTGCGGCATGAAGGCAATGCGCGGCGATAACGCCTCACGCTGTCGCTTGTCGCTCAAATCGGCGCCCAGCACATGCAGGCTGCCTTTCTGGAGGCGCTTCACGCCCGCAATGAGGCTCAAGAGGGTCGACTTGCCCACGCCGTCGGGCCCGATGAGCCCAACGGTCGCCCCGGCGGGGAGAGTGAGCGAGACATCTTCAAGGGCCGTCACCGATCCGTAGCGGTGCTCGATGCCGCTCAATTTCACCGCGGGACGCTCAGACGCGGGCACATCCGAGAGGCTCATTTGCCCTTCGTTCCCTCTTGCGCGACAGAGAGAAAGGCGGGCCACGGTTGCGACGCATCCGTTCGCACATAGCCGTTTCCTGTCATGCCCGACTTGAGAATGCCGGCGTAGCGCCGCGCCGCCTCCAAAGGAATTTGGAGCTTCACACGATAGAGGAGCTTGTCGCGCTCAGCCTGCGTCTCAACATATTTCGGAGTGAACTCCGACTCGGGCGAGACGAAGGAAATATAAGCGGGCAAGGGCTCCTTGAAGGCGTCGAGCATAATCCGCGCGTCGTCGCCCATCTTGAGATTTCCCAGGACTTTATCCGGCAGGAATACGGTCATGTAAACGTCGTCGGTCTCGAGCAGCAATGCGATGCGGCCTCCCGACGGTAGGACTGCATCTTTCTCGATGATTTTGTATTCGATTCGCCCATTGACGGGCGCGTGAATTGTTTCCTCCCCGAGGATGACCTTCAACCTCGCAAGTTGAGCGTCCGCTCCACCCAGCGCATCGCGGGCTTCTTTCGCGGCCTCCATTGCGGCGGCGACGCCGGCAGTCTCGCCTTCCAGCTGAAGCCGACGGCGGTCCAACTCCACCTGAGAGACCAAAGACTTGCCGCGCATCGCGACCGCTTGATCCCATTCCAGTTGGGCGAGTCCCTGGTTCTTTTTGTGTACGGCGACATCAGCCTCCGCTTTGGCAATAGCGCTAATGGCGCGCTGGCGCTCAGCTTCGGCGCCGGCGATTTGCGCTTTTGTTTCCGCCTCGTCCTGGCGAGCGAGAACCTTGCCCTGCTGAACGGTGTCGCCTTCACGGAACATAAGATCGATGACACGCCCGGCATATTTGACCGCAACATCGATGCGGGTCATTTCAATGCGGCCGTTGGCGCGCGCGACATAAGGCGGCAGCCCGCCTCGCTCGGTCCGCCACCAGAAGATTGCGGCAACGAGACAGATCGCGGCAATAGCGGCCCCTATCCACTGAGTTTTGCGGCTGATCAAGGTTTTTGCATCCCAGCAAACTCTCAAGATAGATTTATCAACAATAAGGCAGAATGAAGAAATGAAGATGGATATGCGCTGATTTCTGAGAGCGGCAGCTCAAGTATACCAGCCATTGCGCGGACGCCTGAGCCTTGAAATTGAATATATTGGGAAATGCGCCTGGTCCTTGCGGTGCTCTCAGCAGGATTTGCTGAGATTCTTGAGCCGGGGAAGACGATGGCGCCGATCGGCAGGGTTTCGGCGGCGACCGGTTTTTCGCGGTCGGCCAGGAACCGCATTTCAACTTGTCCCGGAAACAACAAGATCAGGTCGGACGATCGGGCGTATCATTTGCGCGGCTAGCGTGATCGGAGAAGCCAGTCGCCTGCGCAAAGAACGGCGCCATAGGGCTACGCAAGAGCTGCACTCAATCTTGGATTATCCGCTCGGCGCCTGCGTCCCTTAGCTCGACTCCACTGGCCTCGGAGCACTGCCCTCCGCCAACAAAACCCCTGACGATCATCCCGGCCGCGCGACCCGCGAGCACTCGACTTCCAGTGTTAGAATTGGCTGTCAACCCGGGTGCCATCGCAGGGCGAAGATCAACGCTTCGCACATGAATTTTTGCTCTTGCTCGTCCGATCTCAGCCGGTCATCGGTGGCCAACGTGATTCCGAGCGTCCGTTTGCCAGCAGAGAACGGTAATGGCGATCTCCGCTGCTTCCGCCGCTTCGCAGCGCCGCGGCTTGCCGCGCAGGCGTAGATCGGCGGCAGCTCTGTCACCAACTCAGCTCCGCCCCACGCTAACGATCCGGCAGTCGCGCATCAGGAACTCCGCTTCTGCGAGATGTGCCGCCTGGCGACTTTTTTTCACTTCGGGCCCGCAGCCATCTTGCCGTGGATATGCACGTCATTTGGACGCTGCCGTCGTTCCGGCTCAGGGTTTTTTCGCGAACAATTCCTCGAACAGTCGCTCGGCTCTCTCCAGTCCTTGATTTGTCAGGACGATCGATTTGCCGCGCCCGGCGGGGTTGGAGATCATCCCTTGCTCGTGCAACCGATCCATCGCATCCCAGGCGAACGACTTCCAAACGCCTTAGCCATCGTGCCGCCCGAGCAGGAGCAATGCGAGCACGCAGTCATCGATTTTGTCAATGTCGATTGCCATGGCGAGGCTGTCCCGTCATCGTGGGAGAAACGCCGCCCACGTCGCGGATCGCCGCTCTCGCACGTTAGATACCAAGCACCGCAGCGTGAGTTGACCGCCTCACAAGCGGCTGTTAGCGGCTGCCATTCAACGCAATTATCGTCGCTTGCTCGCGGGCCTTGTCGGTACTGGCATACAGCTCGCCGAGTGAGCGAGATTGGCGGCTGGACTGTCAGTCAACTGCTGACATCGCGCACATCAACAGTTGGGAGAGCGCGCGTTCGATGCAGTCCCCGCACCTAAACTACAGCGGAGCGCCGTCGGCTCGGCAGCAGGTGGCAGGCGCAGCGCGCCGACGTTGGAAGCCGCGCATTCGCATTGCATTTCGTGCACCATTCGTCGCAAATTTGCGCCAGCACGTGTACCCGGGCCGAGGTTCGGCTAACGAAATTTTGCGCGCCGATGGCGCCAAGAGATGCGCTTCGACTGCGGAAATTGACTTGCAATTTGTACGAACTTCTGCGCGGTTACCGAGTTTGCGTGGCCTCGATTCTGCAAGGGTTTTCGTGCGATCGGCGACGCTGATTAAGAGCGT
>CAWCTS010000008.1:0-34551 GCA_963798515.1 uncultured Alphaproteobacteria bacterium | reverse complement strand
CTTTGCCATTTGCGAGGCATCTATCTCGTGCAACGAGATATGTCAACGCGTAATATGCTGAAATTGAGGTCGGCGTCATCACGGTGTGTCAACGGGTCAAAGCATGGCGTTTCTTATGCGTTCATATCAGAAAACTGGGCGAGTGTGGGAATGCGCCGCAGCGAACAGAGGGGCATTAGCGACGTCGGAGCATCTCGGGAAAAGCTTTAAAAGAACCGAGTCCAGAAGCACAAGCTACTTACTTACCTTAAACGGCTTCAGAAACGCCTTTCTGAATTCCTGTAGCCGCTCGAAGTGAGCCAAAGCCAATGCAGAAAGAACTCGCTCTCCGCGCGGCGTAATATGCAAGAGGGCCTTGCGGCCATCGGTTGGATCCGGCTTTCGCTGAACGAGCTTGGCCCCAACCAGGCGCGAAATGAGTTCGGTGGCGCTATTGTCGCGGATCATCAGCTGGTTGGCCAGCGCTCCAACGGTGATCGGCTCGCTCGAATTGAACGTCTTGATGACGAGAAGCGCTTGATACCACTGAGTTGTAGCGCCCTCCGCCGCGGCGGCCTGTTCGCTGAATGCGAGAAACTCCCGCAGCGCCGCGCGGAACTCCGCGAGGTCCGCGAGTTCTTCGTCCGTCAATTGTCTCGGAGTAGTTTTTCTGGCGGAGTCCATCGCGGCGGCCGATTAACACGGGGAACTCCGTGCACTTGCTGTCTCTCAGCCTAGGGCTGGGCGTGGTCCCCTGCACGCGCGGCGAACTCTATCGCAACACGAGATCAATGCAACTCCGCGAACAGGCCCGCTCGATAGGGCAAGACGTGCCGGAGGTTGTATGCGAAGCTCGTCTCACACATCTTAATGATAGCCGTCGCGCGAAGTTGCAAGTTCATTCGTCGCCGCCAGCGAATGGACACTGCCACATTCCCGTGGTTGGGTGCCGTGGCCGCGCTGGGGCTGGTTCAAGTGGCGGGGTTTCCGGTCGCCTTCGCCGCTGGAGACCACGTCGCTCAGGCAAGTGCTTGCGCTAGGGCTCAAACTCATAACCAATAGCTGACGACGGCGGCGATGCAGACTGTGGCGAGGAAGTTCGCGGCGTTCCGGTCGTATCGTGTGGCCACGCGTCGGAAGTCCTTCAAGCGGCGGAACATACGCTCGATGGCGTTGCGGTTGCGGCAGAGAAAGGGCGAGAAGCAGTTCTTCCACTTGCGATTTCGCTTGGGCGGGATGTCGGGCGCGGCGCCATGCTCCTCGACCTGCCGGCGAATGGCGTTGGCGTCATAGCCCTTGTCGCCATGCAAGATTTCGCATTCGGGAAGGCGTTAGAGCAGAGCTTTGCCGGCCGTGCAATCAGCGACATGACCGCCCGTGAGCATGAAGGCGAGCGGACGACAGTGAGCGTCCGTCAACGCGTGGATCTTCGTCGTGCAACCGCCGCGCGAGCGGCCGATCGCCTGACTGGCCTCCCCCCTTTTCCGCCGGAAGCCGAGCGATGCGCTTTGACGGCGGAACTGTCTATGAGAACCTGCGCTGGCGGCCCGCCGGCCTGCGCAAGCGTATGAAAGAGGCCGGTCCAGACGCCTTTCTCCGCCCATCTCACGAAGCGGTTGGAGAGCGTCTTTTTCGGTCCATTGATCCATCCCCAATGAACAGGTCCAGCCTGAGGTATGTCTTCGGACATGAGAAGGAGGGACCACAATGGCGAGGAAGCGTCACAAGCCTGAGGAGATCGTCGCCAAGCTGCGACAGGCTGATGTGTTGATTTCGCGAGGGAAGCCCGTCGCGGACGCGGTGCGGGCGATCGGGGTGACCGAGGGCGCCGATTACCGGTGGCGCCAGGAGTTTGGCGGGCTGAAGACGGATCAGGTGAAACGGATGAAGGAGCTCGAGGCGGAGAACGCTCGGCTGCGCCGCGCCGTCTCCGATCTGACCCTGGATAAGATGATCCTGGCCGAGGCCGCCAAGGGAAACTTCTGAGCCCCGCGCGTCGCCGCGCCTGCATCGATCACGTTCGATCCAAGTTGCAACTGTCCGAGCGCCGGGGGCGCCATGTGCTCGGGCAGCATCGTTCGACCCAGCGCCGCATGGCAAGGGGGCGAGAGGACGAGGAGCAGCTGACCGCCGACATCGTCGAACTCGCTCGCCAATATGGCCGCTACGGCTATCGGAAGATCGCGGAGCTGTTGCGGACGCAAGCGTGCTGGATCGTCAATGACAAGCGGGTCGAGCGCATTTGGCGACGCGAGGGGCTGAAGGTTCCCAGCAAACAGCCCAAAAGAGGTCGGCTGTGGCTCGCCGACGGCTCCTGCGTCCGTCTGCGGGCGGAGCGACGCAATCACGTCTGGTCCTATGATTTCGTCGAGGATCGCACCCATGACGGGAGGAAATACCGGATGCTGAACATCGTTGATGAGTTCACGCATGAATGCATCGCCATTCGCATCGACCGGAGGCTGAAATCCGCCGATGTCATCGACGTGCTCTCGGACCTGTTCATCCTGCGCGGCGTTCCCAAGCACATTCGTTCCGACAACGGCCCCGAGTTCGTCGCCAAGGCTGTGCAGGAGTGGATCGCCGCCGTCGGCGCGAAAACCGCCTACATCACGCCGGGCAGCCCATGGGAGAATGGCTTCATCGAGAGCTTCAACGCCCGGCTGCGTGACGAGTTGCTCGACGGAGAAATCTTCTACTCGCTCGCCGAAGCACGCATCATCATCGAGAGCTGGCGGCGGCACTACAACACCGTCCGTCCGCATGGATCGCTGGCCTACAAGCCGCCAGCGCCAGAGGTCTTCGTGCCCGCAATAGCCGCACGGGCGGCTCCGCAACCCCAACCCGCTCCGCCGCCCGCGCTAGCTCCCAGGCCCACGATGCACTAACATTACAAATGGACCCGTCCTTGGGGGCCGATCAGTTTCGGGAGGCGGCCAAGGCGACAGAGAACCCGCTCCATGACGCACTTTTCGTCTCGGAAAAAATATCATGCTCTCCGCATGGCAGCGATTGACCAATTTCTCCTTCTCTTCACAGTCGACGCGACGCAACGTTGCTGCCGACGTCAAATTGGTTGCTTTTTTGGCTGGTTTCGGCGGCGCTTCTCTCGCCGAAAAGTGGAATTCGCTGATGCCCAACGACATCCGTTGATGCCGCCCCTTTTGGAGCTCAACAGCAAACAAAGGCCATCGAATGTGGAATGTGGAACGCTAAATCGCGAATTCGGAGCCTTTCAAGTCGAGATGGCTCCTGACGGTGGCTTTCGGCCTGACAAAGTTTCTTCCCGAAGGCCTGCCTTGGGTGGTCATAAACTTGGACTCGGGAGGCACGGCGGCTCTAGCTACCTTGATTTTGGGGCTCCGTCGGAAGCTGTGAGAGGGAGGCCAGCACTAAGGACGTTAGCTAGGAAACCTCGCCCTTGCGCATCGTCAGTGATGCATAGCTGAGCGCTCCGCGCCGCGCGGCTTCCCGCGCCAGCCGCGCTAGCAGATTTGCGGTCTTGAAATCGAAATTCGGCCAGGAGATCTTTTGCAGACCGGCCAAAATTTCCGCGCCGAACAGCCGAGACCTCACCTCGTTGATCAGGATGATCAAGGCATCATCATGAGTCTCGACGGCGGTCGCCGCGAGCCCCGCGGCGCTGAAAATCTCGATGAGAACCTCGATCGGCTGAGCGTCGGCGACGCAGGCGATCCAGGACGCAAGACTGTCGAACTCGGCCGGCAGCGTTTGCGCCCGTATGAGGTCGCTGATGCCGAGGCGGCCGCCCCGCCGCAGTAAACGGACGATCTCGCGCGCCACTTTCGCCTTTTCGGGAAAGAGGCAGAAGCCGCACTCGCAAATGATCGCGTCGAAAGATTTGTCGGGGAAGCGCGTTTTTTCCCCGTCGCCGCGCTCGAACCAAACCTTCGAAACAAGCTCGCTGGCGAGTGCGCGTTTTCTCGCCGCCTCGATGTTGCCCTCACTGAGATCGATGCCCACGACCTCGCAACCGAAACGCTCGGCTACAAATAGCGCGCTCGTCCCGCGGCCACAGGCGAGATCGAGAACGCGCGTCCCCGGCGCAAGCTCGAGCGCAATTCCGAGACGCTCCGTCAGTGCGAGGCCGCCGGGATGGAAACTGTCCCCGAGCAGAACACCGGCCGCCTCAGATTCCCAGGTCGCCGCGCAGCAGCTCTTGATAAAATCTCTGGGAGCGCTCTCTCGGAACGTCACGTTCACTCAGGGAAATCGAAAACGATCGGTCGTGGCTGGTAGTTCTTCCCTTCCCGTAGAGCGGCGCGGCGCGCAGGCTCCATCGCGTCCAGCTGGGCGCGGGCCTGCTCGCGATAGCCGACGGTGTTGTAGGCGCAAAACGGAATTTGACCTCCGCCGGGCAAGAGAAAAGCCTTGCAGCATTTCATCAGATTCTTCTGGTTGAATGTCCAGGGGTCCATGAAGTCCTGCAGCATGATCATGAACATGTTCTTGGCGAGATCGCCGATCGTCAGTGGCTCCGGCAAAGCGCAGGACTGGCAGGAAATCAGCGCGTTCTGCGCCGCGGCGTCGGAGCCTGCGATCGAAGCGGTGGACCAAAGCCGCTCAAGCGCCGCTTTCACCTCGAGACTAAAATCCGGCACGATACGATTCTGGATGTAGTCGAGATAATCGCGAACATCGACGAGTCTCGACAGCGGCGTCACTTCGTCTCCCTTGATGAAAGCGTAAGTCGCGGAATTGCAGGTCGGAAAGCAGCAGGGGATGGGGGTGAAATCGTCTACGCGGAATTTGCCCTGCGTCTGCTGCTCGATCAACCCGACGATTTCGGGAATGGTCATTCTCTGGAGCGGATCGTGCGTCATGTGTCGGCCGGCATGGAAAGCCGGCTGAAAAACCACGCCACGAACGGCGGGGTGGTCGATGGCGAACCGAATGATGTCGCCGATCTCCTGTTCATTAACGCCGCGCTCAATGGCCGGGACGAGGGTCACCGTGAGGTCGACCTCAGCGAGCCTATCGAGCGCGGAGAGCTTTTCCGTCAGGAGATTTGGTTCGCCACGAATGACCGCGTAGGTGTTCTCGGCGAAGCCGTCGAATTGGAAATAGATGCTAGGCTTTGCCTCTGCGAGTTGTCGCAAGAATGCGTCGTCGCGTGCGATGCGCTTGCCGTTGGTGTTGATCATCACGAAAGGAATATTGCGCGCCCGCGCGGCCTCGATGAAATCGATGATGCGCGGGTGCAGAGTGGGTTCCCCGCCGGAGAATTGGACGACTTCCGGCTGGCCCTCGGTTCTCACGAACTCGTCGAGCATTTGCTCGACTTCTTCGAGAGTGACATTGAAACCCGGCGAAGCATTGGAGAAACATAAAGGGCAATCCATGTCGCAGGCGCTGTTCACTTCTATGATGCCCAGACACGCATGTTGCTCGTGATCGGGGCACAGACCGCAATCATGAGGACAACCGCGTTCGGCCTTCGCGTGATGCGCCAGCGGGATCGTGCCCGGCTTGTTAAAGCCCGAGAAGGCTGCATATGCTCGCGCGTCAGCATAGACGAGCGACTCGAACGGCCCACAAGTCGGGCAACGCTTTCTCATATAGACTTTGTCGTCGCGCAACAGGATTTTAGCGTCGATCGGTCGCCGGCACTCAGGACAGAGGCTACGCGTGAGCTCGAGAAACACGTAATCGGCGTCCCTTGCCTTCTCCATCTCATCGCTCCGCTCGGTCGGGCGTCACCGCAAACGCCAAATCGCGTAGAGCAGCAACGGCGACAAGGATGTCGTCAAAAGACAGTATGTGCAATAGGCGCCGAGGCGATACATGTCATAAACGCCAAGAACATTGGCGGCGAGTGCAAAAAGGCTCAACGCCATCAGGACCACCCATTGCCAGAAACGCTCCAGCGGCGCCAACAGCAGTCCCATGATCAGCAAATAGAGAACAAAGGCGATGAAGCCGTCCGGGATGTCGAAGGGCCGGGCGAAGGGAGCGTCGGCGACGGCCTCGCAGCCCCGCACGAGCGGACACCAGAGCCGTCGGACGGCGCGGACTTGGTAAAGGCCGACGTAAAACATGGCGCCCGCGCTGAGCGCGGCGAGGCTCATGGCGATCATGCGATAAAAAATCTTGAGGCCCTCCCTTCGATCGTCTCCAGCTATTCGCCGGGAGAGCGGACAAAGTTACGCCGCTGCAGAAAATCCATGGTGCCGCCGTCAACCGTTTGACGATCGGGCGCGAGGTGGTTTCCTAAACACCCGGGATAGCTCCTCGACGCGTCGCCCGACCGCCCTCGTGACGAAATACGCTTGTCTCAAATCTCCCGAAAGGGCGCAGGATCCCCTCTGCCGCGCAATCGATGTAACATCGGGACGCCCTGAGTCGAATATCGTTTTTGAACCAAACCTCTGAACCGGGAGCGAAGTCCGGTCCGCTTCGGAAAAACGACGAAACTTGGGCTCCTCATGTATGAACTCGAATTCCGCATGTCTCCTCGGCTCTTGCTAACGCGGCGGGCTGCGCTTCGTCTGATAGGAGGAATTTCTTCCGTCGTGGCCAGTGCGCGCGCGGAAGATGGTCAGTGGTATCCTCTGCGCGCCGAAGACGGATCGCCTGTCCAAAACTTTCGCGTTCCCTCGGAACTCGATCCTGCAAGAACCCCGGGCATCGTATGGAGTGGCGCCGAGGTCGCCGACACGGTGCTCTATGAATTCTTCGATTACAATTGCCCTTACTGCCGTAAGGCGGCGCATGAGATCGACGAGATCGTCATGAAGGATTCGGGTCTGCGCTTCGGACTGGTGAATAATCCCATTCTTTCGGTGGGTTCCGTCCAGGCTGCGAAGGTGCAGCAAGGCATTCTAAGGCTGCATGGTCCTGCGGTCGCCTATGATTTCCATTTACGGATGTTCGCAAGACGCGGCCACGCCGACGGACTCAGCGCTTTGGAGGTCGCCCGCGCCATGGGGCTCAATCCCACCAAGGTCGAAGAGTTGGGTGACAATCCCGCCGTGGGGAAGGTCTTGACGCATCAGGCGCAGCTTTCTTCGAACCTCGGCTTCGCCATGACGCCGTCTTTTGTGGTCGCTGGAACGGGGATATTGGGTTGGCCTGGACGCGAGACACTCAAGCCTATTCGTCTCCAGCTCTCGCCGCTGCGACGCCGCCGTATGCTAAGAGAAGTTGTAGAGTCTGGGAGCGGCCGCGGCTGAAACCCGACCCGAAATTGGGAAAGGCTCCGGAAAAAAGTTTTCTCCTCCCGCGAATCTTTTCGTGATCCCGACCCCTCTTGTTGATCGAGGGAGGTCCCTCCGAACAGGATTGGGAGTAGGGAAATGCTGTATGTAAAGAATGTTCCTGGTTGGGAGCGCGTCGCGCGGGTGGCGATGGGTGCGGTTCTGCTCGCGGCTTCCGTGGTTTACTTCGGCGGCACGGCGACGGGATGGGGGGTCGGAGCCATGGGCGCCATGGCGGCGATGTCGGGACTGCTCGGCTTCTGCCCCGCCTGCGCCATGGTCGGCCGCAAGCTGGAAAGCTGAAGAGGACGGGAGATGGGGGTCAGCACGAGCGAACTCGTTGTCCGCGCCCAAGGCGGGGACGCAATCGCGCTAGACCGGCTGCTTCTCGAGTGCCGTTTCGACGCGCGGCGTTATGCGTTGCGCCATTGCGCGACCAGCGAGGTCGACGACGCCGTGCAGGAAGCGCTCCTTATCGTCGCGCGACGCCTGGGCTCGCTGAAAACCGCCGCATCCTTCGCCGGCTGGCTTTTCACGGTCGTGCGCCGTGAATGCCAACGACTGTCGAGACGCATGTTCGCGCATGAATCCATGGACGACGGGAAATTCGAGGAGCAGCTGGCCGCGCGTCCGATGGACGAGCTTCGGTCGGAGCTGGCCTTCGCGCTCGAGTCTCTGCCGGCGCATTATCTGGAAGTGATTCTGCTGCGCGATTTCGAGGAGCAGACCATCGCCGAGATATGCGAGCGCCTCGAGATCAGCGTGCAGACGGCCAAGGCGCGCCTGCGTCGGGCGCGTCTGCTCGTTCGCGAATATCTCTTGGGCGATCCGGGGGAAACCGCCGATCGCAAGGGAGGGTCCGTCTAAGCGTCGGATCTCGCTACGGGAAACGATCCCTGCTAGTTATGAAACGATGGATGAAGACGATTGAGCTTGGGGTTTCAGCCGAAACCCTCAAGGCGCTCGCCTTGCGAGCAAAACAGAAAGGTGGAGGAGATGAAGGTAAGAATTGTTTCGGACGCCTCGCTCGCCGTCGCCGCGGTCTCCATGGCCATTAATGGCGCCGCGATGACCCCGGCTCTCGCCAAGAAGGCTGCGAGCCCCGTGCATTGCGCTGGCGTCAATTCCTGCAAGGGGATGGGGGCGTGCAAAACCGCGAACAACTCCTGTAAGGGGCAGAACTCCTGCAAGGGCCAGGGTTGGACGCCGGAGAAGTCCGCCAAAGCTTGCGAGGCCAAGGGCGGCAAGGTCGCGGAAATGTGATCGACCAGACGGCCAACTCAATCTCCAACGGATGAAACGTGGGCGATGAGGCGAGTTGGCCGTCAATTTATTTTTGTGCTGAATTTGAGTCTGAACAGCAACGCGCTCACCGAGTCGCTGAAACCCTCGTGGACGGCGATCTTTAGAGAGGCGGTGAGCGCTGAAATTTCGCGCCCCAGGGCCTCAAATGAACGGGCAGCCCTAACCGCGATAATCATCCAAAGCTAGGCGGGCTTTCAGCGGAAGCCTCTATCCCCATGAATTCTGGAGCTTGGGCCTCCATGAACATAACGAAAAGCATCGTCGCCTGGCTGGAAGCGATATCCTCTGGAGTCATGGTGGATCCTCCACGCCTGCTGGGCAGCGTTGCTGATCGTTCTTATTTGGCGCGGCCCCTGCGCGATCTCGCTCGATCGACTAATCTTTCGGAAATGATCACGGCTGATGCAATGTCCCGGCGCTATTGCATGGCTATTCTTGTCGGCGGTGCGATGATGTCGCCATTCGCGGCGCGCAGCGAACCGGAGGCGCCGCCACTGCTGAACTCGACGACGTCGCAGTTTATTGAGCTCAGGCCGCTGGTCGAGGCGCCGGCCCTTAAGCTCGAACGGATCGACGGCAAGATGGTCGATCTCCGATCGCTCCGGGGAAAAATAGTCCTGCTGACCTTCTGGGCGACGTGGTGCCCGCCTTGCCGCGAAGAGTTGCCGTTGCTCGAGCGTCTCCAGCAGATTCTCGGCGCCGACGATGTCGAAGTCGTCGCGGTTTCAGTCGGTCGGCAGGGCAAATCGGCGGTCCAGGCGTTCCTTGGACGCCTTGGCGTCCAGCGGCTGAAACCGTTTCTCGACCCGAATGGAACCGTCGGCGTCCGCATCGGCGAAGATGGAATATCGCCTTTTGTCCTTTACGGAATGCCGATCAGTTACGTGATCGATCGCCAGGGACGTCCAGCGGGATATATCACCGGCGGAGTCGATTGGGTCTCGCCCGAGAGCCTCGCGTTATTGCGCCACTTCATAGCTGAGCGGGAGTGAGCGGATGCCGCAAAAGATATGCGTCCCACGGCGCCTACCGCGGGGACTGACCCACGCTCCCGGCGAATGGTCGGTGTATCAGAACTTCACCCGTTCCAGCCCAGCGAGCAGTTCATCGCGCGTTCTCCAACGCAAAACGGACTTGCCGAAAAGAGCTTCGAGCCCCGTCAAAAGCGTCACGGAGCCAAACTGCCAGACAAGCACCGTCACACTTGAATCCTGGTTGTGAACCAAGCGCAGCGTTGCCGCGGATAACGCCGCCGCCGCCAGGGCCGCGCAGCCTGTGATCACAAAGGGCGCCAGAGGAGCTCCGCGCCTTATAAGAACGAACATCGCGACGGCCGGAGGGATGCTCATGAGTGCGATGACGGGAAGACACATCGCGTCTTGCTTCACAGCCAGCCCCGAAGCGCCCTCTGCCAAAAAGTCCCGCCAACAGTTTTCGCCGAGCAGGGCCAGCCAAAGCCCGAGAAAGGGCAGCGGCGCGAGCCGTTCCCACCAGGGCCGTCCCGGAGATCCAGCGCAAAGGGCCGCCGCCGCAGCCATCATGCTCGTGAGTAGAGCCGCCGCCACTTCGAGGACGAAACGCCAATCCTTCAGCTTTACCGCGACGTCGGGCCGTGGGCCCATGATGAGAACAATCGCGGCGGCATAGACGAGAGACAGCGTAAACCAGTAGGCCGCTCGCCAAAGGGGGGTTGATAATGGCCTCGCGGGCGAACAACCTTCGGCGAGCCTGCGGATGAGTTCGTCCGTTTGCATCGGCCTCAATTTTCTTCCCCTAGACTTTGCCGCATGGACTTGAGTGCGCGGTGGACGCTGACCTTGAGGGAGGTCACGCTCTTACCCGTCACGTAGGCCGCCTCTTGCAGGGAAAGACCCTCTATTTTTAGGAGCTCAATGGCTTGCCGCTGCCCAGCAGGCAAAGCATCAAAAGCTTTACGAAGGCTTTCCCGGTCGTCGCTCGCTTCGTGGTCGGCTTTTGTTTGGATGGCATGAAAAGTTTCCGGCATCTCTTTAACGATGCCTTCTTTGGCGGTTCGCAGGTACCGCCGCCGCGCGGCGTCCGCTATGCGTCTTTTAGCAATCGTCAGTATCCAAGGAGCAAATGGCCGAGTAGGATCATAAGTGTGGCGCACCGTGTGCAAGGAAACCAGGATCTCCTGCACAATGTCCTCGTCCTCCTGCGTTTGAGGCCATTTGAGATTGACGAGGCGCCGCAGCATGGGAGCAAGTTCCGACAACAAGGTAGAATAGGCAGCGTGATCGCCATTCTGTGCTGAGCACATAAGCGCGCGCCATCTCACCTCTCGTTCGACTTGCATCTGAGGGCAACTTTCATCGATCAGCCGGAAAAAATCAGGCTAATTTCTGATGGTCGCCCAGGCGTAGCGTATTTATCGTTGTCACGTCAAAGCTCCTATTCGACGACCTATGGCGTGATCCAGTCGCTCGCCGGCTTAATCCCATCGGGCGCGCCTTCGTCAATGCGAACCACGAAGAGGCCTTTTGATGCGAAACGCTGTCCCGGACCCAGAGCGAGCGAGGGGAAGAGGCCCGGGTTGAGATCGCCTTCCGCTTCGGATTCGACGGCCTCGACGAGGTAATCGCGAAAAAAGTCGCTTATCAGGCGCGACAGGGCCGCGTCGAGCAGGCTGGCCGCGTAATAGGTCTGGAATCGGAGTCGAGGCTCGTCCATTTCGAGCCCGCGCGACCGCACCCACGCACGCACGCGGAAAGCGAGGGGATGCACGACGCCGGCAAGCTCATAGGGGTAGGCGAGAAACACGCGCGAAGCGCTATCCTTGGAAAGGCGATGCGCGGCCATTGCGGCGCGGTCCGAGGGCAGCAGGACCGAAATGGCTTTCGGGAGGCTCTCGATCAGGGAGGCCAGGGCGTCGTCTTCCGCCTCCCCCGGCCAGACGACGATCGCTTCGGGCATCCCGGTTTCGAGCAACGAGCTGATCGTCTCTGAGCGCCAGGGCGCGTCGATAAGCTTTATTTCGGGAGACTTTGTGCGCAAGGAGCGTCCAAGCTCATCCGCAGCCGACGCCGCCTCGACGCCCTCGCCGAGAATTTGCATGACCGAGCGCAGAGGCGGCGTCCTCGACGCTAGAAAGGTCGCGAGGCCATCGGCCTCTAATGGCTTACCCTTCGAGAAATAGAACGTGTAGCCGGACTCGGCTCTCTCAACCGCCGGATGATCGGTGATCGGGAACAGGGCCGGCAATCGGTTGGCGTCGCAGAAGCCTGCGATCGGTTCCCAGGAACCTTTAGCCAGCCCCGAGACGAGCGCGAACACGGGCTGCCGCCTGTAAAGATCTTCCAGTTGGGCGCGCCAGCTCTCCGGCGGACCCTGCAACTCCCAAACGTGCAACCGCCAGCGTCGCTGCGCGCCGGCGATGTCGTTTTGATGATAGGGAGAGAACCCTGGGCGGCTGCCCTCGCCGATGCGGGTCTTGTTGATCCAATCCACATAGGCTTGCACCGTTGTCAGCATGGCGGCGCGCTGCGATTCCGGAACATCAGGACCGATAACGGTCGCGAGATGGATTTCCTCAGCGGAGATCCCAGGGTCGGGCGTCGCCGAGAGGGAAGATAAGTAGGAAGCCAGATTGGCTACGTCGGCGTCCGTCAAATCATAGCGCGGCATCGCGGCGTCGAGCGTCTGGCCTCCTGCGTCTACGCCGTCACGTAGCGCTCGCGCCAATGTTTCGGTCGTATATGCCGGTCGCATGTGCGGCTGAACCAAGCGGGCGTGCAGCCTTTTCGACTGCGACTGCTCGAAGCGATTCATCATGAAGCGCGCGCGATCGAGCCGGCGCTCGTTGAACAAAATCGGGCCGGTGATCGGAGGCGTAAAATAGCCGCCTTCGCTCGAGCCGAAACCGCTCGCACGGTGGCAGGCGACGCAAGCCACGCGAGGTCCGGTCAAGGGAACGTCGCCTTCAACCTTGGCAGAGACCGTGGAGCTGTCCGCGCGCTTCCCACTCAGATAAAGCCGCTTACCGAGCTCGGGATCGGAACCGCCCTCCGAGAGGGCGGGAGCGGCGCTGAGCGCGAGCATTAGAAGGAATCCGCGCAAGGCCGCCGCGGCCTTAATCCACATGCGAGGCGTCACCCAAAAGCCCTTTGAATTGCGCCACGAGCTCCTTGCACCCGCTCAGACCCTCGAGACGCAACCAGGGTCGCCCCGGAGCCGCACGCAAGAAGGTATAAGCCGGATGCGTCATTTTTGTTCCGTCCGAAAATTGCGCGTCGAAAGCCTTCAGCACGCGATCGATGTCATCGCGGCTTCCGGTGAGCAGCCGCCAATGCGGATTCGGGGGAAAGTGTTCGGCGTATTCGCGCAGTCGATCGGGCGTGTCATATTCGGGGTCGATCGAGATGGACAGGACGGAGTAGTCGCCGCGAAGTGCCGCCAGATCTCTTTGCGCGGCAAGGACGGTCGAGGTCAGGACGCCGCAGATCGTCGTGCAACTCGTGAAGATGAATTGGACGATGACGGGATGGTCCTCAGCCAACAACGCATCCAGCCTCACTCTCCGGTTGGCGCCGTCGATCAGCGTCACTGCCGGCACTTCGTAGTTGGCCAGCCGACGGACCACACTCGATTCTTGCGTCGCTCCGGGCGCGGCGACGGTGACAGCGAACGCCAGAAGCCATCCGAGCCGCACGACGCGGGGTGCAGGAAAGCGCACGAAACTTGGCTCCTTCTAAAGCGAGCGGGTCGCCGCCGGGCACCCCCGGCGGCGACCTCAGGGTCCTTTTAGTGCACGGACCAGATGGCCTGCTCGTGATGCAGCGGGTCGAACTGATAAAGCCGCAAGCGCAGCGAGGGTTCATAGTTCAAATTTAGCACCACCGTGTGCTCGCCGAGCGTCTCCATCGGAGCCGGCAGGGTTGGCTTCGGGTAACGCTTCGGCAGCGTCTTGCCTTCCGGGTCGTCTTCCACCAGCCAGAACACTTTGTGATTGTCGATATCTGGGTGGCGCGCCGGCGGCACAGGCGTGGGCGGAGCCGGGGTCGCGAGTGGGGTGGCCGGCGGGACCAAGATCGGGGTCGGGGTGTTCATCTCCCACCAGGCGCGGCCAAAGGTGAAGAAGGCCCCGTCGCCGCCGACCGGCAGCGTGTTCTGGAAGGTGTTCTCATACCCGCGCATGCCGCCAAAATCGACGCTGATGTAGCCGTGCTCGAAATAGTCGCCGTTCAGCAGTTTGATCGTCGCAGTGACGGGCCGAGCATGCCATTTGTCGAGGACGGGTTGAGCGTTGGGGCTGACGACATAGTCCTTCATCTGGCCGTAAATCGTATTGTCGGCGTAGAACAGCGTTATGTCCGCATTCGGATCCGCGGTCACGCCGTCGGGAAGCTGGTTGCGCTGCCCCCACTGCTCGAACGCGCGCTTGGCCTGAGCGACCACCGCGGGATTGAAGCCGTTTTGCTGCAGCGAGCGGAAGGCGACCCACATGCGCTTCGAGGGCGCGAGATCGCTGATCATGGCGATCGCCGCCTCCTTCGCGGCTTGGCTCGCGCGCGGGTTCGCGCCAAAGGTGTTGACCTCCCACTGCCAGGTGGAGACGCCCATGACCGGCTTGACGGCATTCTCCGTCACCTGAACGCGCGGCGGATGACGCCGCCAGCCCCAATGATAGGTCAGATTGAAGTTCTTGCCCGGCGCGAGCCCGAGCTGATAGGTCGTGCGCGTGCCCTCCTCCATCGGGAAGAAGGTCATGTCCATCGTCACGAGCGGTATCGTTTGCGGCTGGCCCGTCGCTGGATTGATGTGCGTCGGGTCGAGATACATCTGCATGGGCGCGAAGTCGTCATGACCCTTGCTGAGAGTGTCGATGACATAGGTGATCGTGAAGGGCACGCTGAGGACGGCCGATGGATCGAGGAACGCCGTGTCCGATTCGATGTGGGTGTCGAACCAAACCTGATGGATCGTCACATGGCCGCCGATGAGCTTGCCAGAGGCGTCATAATCCGGCGTGATGGCCTGCTTCTTGTTTGGGCCGTTGTAATGGATCATCGGTATGCCGCTGTAGACCCGGTTCGGCACTGGATTGCCCTCGAGAATGTCGAGTGCGCGCTGAACGTCGTTTTGACTGAAATTCTCTCCCGAAAAGCCGTCGCCCCCGTCGCGGCGGCGCCACTTGGAAAAGATCGCGGCCAGATCGTCGGTCGGCGAGGTTTTGTCAATCTGGGTGATCACGGGATCCGGATGAAGATTGTAGGGATGCTGCGGCGATGACGAAAGCGTGTTCGGAACGTAGTTGCCGTCCTCCGTCTTGACGTTGTCGTAGACGTTGGGCAGCAGGTTGGTCGGATTGACGTAAGGATCGGACGCGGGGAAACCGCCCTGCGGTGTCGTGATGGTGGTGGTCAGCCCATCGGCCGACGTCTGATAGTTATAGCCCGCCGTGCCCGGCCACGGCTGTGGCGTGCGACTGGCCGGCGGCGGCGGCACTTGTGCGAAAGCCGCGCCGATAGCGGAGGTGAGAACGATCGCCGTCGAGGCCATCGTCAGCGTGCGTAAAGACTTGCGCTTCATGACGTTGCTCCGATGGGTTCAGATGGCGCGGTTGTTGAACGAAGGGCCCGGGGCGCCGATAATGCGCGGACCGGCTTGAACGAGCTCGCCCGAAGGCGGCTTGCCGTTCATCACGCTCTTGACGCGAGAGGCCGCGTCCTCGGCTGTCACGCTTGAGGGAAAGGCGCCCCAGAGCCCAACGGCGTCATTGCCGTACTGAACGATGTCGAGGGTCCCGGCGCGGCGCGTGTCACGGCCGTGACGGTAGAATCGCATGGCGACTATCGCGTTGTCGTCATTGGAGGCGCGCAGAAAATACCAACCCTTTGGCGCTCCGAACTTTTGCGCGAAGTCGCGCAGACGCTCGGTCGTGTCGGCCTCCGGATCGCCCGAGAGCGACAAGACGCGGACTTCGCTCTCCATGCGGTCGCCGAGAATCTTGGCGACCTCAGCGAGCTTCGCGGTCAGCGGAAATTGCGCTTCGTTCGCGATCGTCATGAAATTTAGAACCACGACCTTGCCTCGGACGAGATCGCTATAAAGCTTCAGCTTGGTCCCCTCTTGGGTCTCCACCTCTACCTCCGGAAACTGGCTGCGTCCCATGAGCTTTGCGCCAGCCGGCATGTGATGGCCGTCGTCGTGTCCAGTCGAAACTTCGCCCTTTGCTCCATGCGCGCTCATCGCCATTGCCGGCAGCGCGACGGAAAGCCCGGCGAGAAACTTGCGTCTCTCGTTCATTTCCAATCTCCCGATTTAATTGTGCCCCACCGCGGAAGCGGTTCGTTTCCGACGAGCGTGATTCGCTTCGTTCCCGACTGCGCGTGGAATGCTCCGCGTACAGCCTTCTCCTCACTCACATGTCTCGAAGACGGCTAGAAGCCGTGTCCTGGCGGCACGATGTCCCAACGCAGCATCATGGCGTGATCTTCATGCACGACATTGTGGCAGTGCATGACGTATTTGCCGAGGAAGTCGCGCCAGCGTCCGAACAGCTTCACCTCGTCGCCCGGGCCGAGCTGCACGACGTCCTTGCGAGACTTGAGCAGTGTTCCCGGCGGTACCGGCTTGCCGTTGACTTCGAGGATCTGGAACTCTTCGAAATGCGTGTGGATTGGATGCGCCCAATTGTTGCCGTCGTTGCGTAAGGTCCAAACTTCCGCGGTCCCCCGCTCGATGCCGACATCGACGCGGTTGGGATCCATCAGCTTGCCGTTAATGGTCCAGAGCCCGTTGTCGTAGTCGAACGCGAAGGTGCGATAACGCTTGACCTCGGAAAGATCGATCGGAGGCAGCTCGCGGAGCCGGTCCGGGATGCGACTGGGATCCTGTACCGCTCCGCCAACCACGTCGAAGCGCATGATCTGATCGCCCTGGCCGCCCAGTAGCCTGCCGGAGAAGCCGGCGCCGTCGGGACGCGACTCCAAACAATTCGTGAGATAAAGATGATCGCCCGAGTTGAAGCCCGAGAAATCGACGATGATGTCGTAGCGATTTGCCACCCACAGGTCGACGGCGGTGGCGTTCACCGGTTGCGGCAGAAGGTTGCCGTCGTTAGAAATCACCACGAAAGGCAAGGTCTTGCCGCTCGACGTCTCCAGCGAAAGCCGATAGAGGCGCGACGGGCCGCCGTTAAGCACTCGGAAGCGATACTTGCGGCGCTGCACCTGGAGATAGGGCTGGATCGTTCGGTTGACCGTGAAGCGATCGCCGATCAGCCCGTGGTTGGTGTAAGGCGCGGGACTGCGGAAGCCCCCGTATTCCGTGCTCGATGTCACGGGCGTCGGATTGGTGAAGTCCCAAAGTGGCTGGGCGTTCCCGTCGAAGTGCACGTCATGCAGGATGAGGGGGACGTCGAACTGACCGCTCGGCAGCCTGAAGGCTCTCGGATCCCGGTCTTGTTCGTTGTTGCTATCTAACTCGTCGAAGAGCAAATAGAAGCCGGACAGTCCTGCATAGACATTGGGCGCCGTGAAATCGAGACGGTGATCATGATACCACAGCGTGCTCATTGTCTCGCGGGGATCGAAGCCCGCAGGGAAATTCGGATAATGGTGGTCCCAGAATTCTCCCGGGAAGGTGAAGTCGGCCGGATTGCCGTCGCTTTCGGACGCCTGATGGCCATTATGCGTGTGGATTGTGCTCGACGGCAGCGCAAAGCCGACCTTGCCGGTTCCGACGGGCGGGAGGTTGTTGATGCGACGCACTAGGATCGGCTCGCCATATTTGGCGTAGAAAGTTTCCCCCGGCGTCTGTCCGTTGAATCCGTATGACCAGGAGCCGTTGGCGTATGGTCCCTCCGGATGGTAGACCCATTTGAATTCGCTGAGTGTCTGCACATAGAACTTCTGCGGGCGGAACTCATTGTAGCGCTGATGTCGCGCAGGATCGGGCGCGGGATTTAGAGCGCTCGCGCTTACGGGCGTGGCGGCCGGTGGAATGTAGAGCGGCGCCACGAATGGCGTCGCGGGCGGGCTCGGCGCCGCCACATAGCTCGGCACCTGATACCCATCTGGGAACACTAGACCGCTCTGCGGAACCTGGCCGGTGGCGACGCCCGCGGTCAAGCCGCTTCCGGCCGTCGCCACTCCAAGCTTGAGAATATCTCTTCTGTCCATCCCCGGCCCTCTCGTAAGTAACAAATGCAAACTCGATAACTTTATTCCCTACCTTAGTCAAGTGTTATCCAGAGTATGATCGCATCCTTATACAAGGAATACACATAAATAATTGCAATACAAATAATATAAAAAAGTCATGCACCAGGAGTCTGCCACTCCTGGCGGGATACTGCTTGCTAATGCAAGGGCAAGCCCCCCGGCTCTTCCTTAGCTCTTGCGCACGCAGGCGGATCGAGCGCCTAGTACTTCAACAGGTCAAGCTTCGACATCTCGGGCTTGCGCCATTTCAGGCGCTTTACCGGGGCCGGAGCGTTTTTGCGTGTGGACACGGGAATTCCGTCGCCGCGCGTGGATATGAACGCGAACGTGAAAGCCTCAACATGTCTGTTGTCGCAGCTCAGCCCCCATACTGACTGCCCACGAGCTCCGCTCGAGCTTTAAGACGCCGCGTTCCAAATTTCCCCCCGAGAAGCGAAAAGGTTACGCTTCGGATTAATTTTTTTTTGCTGCGGCGCCGTGTCCGCGGGCGATGCTCAACAATTCGGCAACCTAAATTCGCCCGTGAACGCCGCGCGTAAAGCCTCGGCATACCGAGACGCAAGGCTCTGCCGTAGTTCTCGAATAGGAAGGAGAGTCTCCGATCCGCCGGATGCCATGGCGCGCAGATCGAGCACCGCTTCCAAGACGCTCAACTGCCCGCTCGCAAGACGAGCCTCGGCATGAATGAGCAGCGCTCCGCTATCGCCAAGCTGTTTGAACTCGCGTGGAAACCTGGGATCGGCGCGATCGAGCGTGTTTGGATAGGGTACCCGCTCCAGCTCGCGAATTTGCTCGACGGGCAGACCAACCAGGGCGGCAAACAGCGCCGGAGGCGCACTTTCGGGATCGACGCCAGGATGACGCGAGTACACGGTCACATAAGGCTTCAATTCTCGAAACGTTGAATGCGCCATGCCTGCAACCTGGTCGAGCTCGAAGATCGTTTGAAAAGGTTGGTGTTTCGCTGAAGGTGAATTGTCGGAGGCGTCCCCGCCGGGCTCGCGCTGCTGCGCCGATCGGAAATCTACGATGGCTTTCACAAGGTCCTCGGCATCATTTTGCGCAGCGCCGAAGCCAATGAGCATCGCCCTCAGCAACTCTCGCGGAGCGCTGTTCAAGTCCACCTTGCCCGCTTCCTCCTCCATGGCGATCGCGACGGCTGCGCCGTCTATTGCGCATAGGCGGGGGACGCCGGCATGCACCGTCTTCTGTGCTCCTCCCAGACCGGCGCCCGAGGCGCGCGCCGCGAAGGATAAGGTCTGAGCGTTCTGCGCCGAGCGCGGTCCTTCCCCTTGCGACTTCAGAAGCTGCATGGCCTCGACGCCAATCGCCGCTTCTGCGATGAGCCTCGCCTTCGCTGCGCCCGCCAAATTGAAAGCCATTTGAAGCCGCAGCCGAGCTCCCGACGCAAAGGAGACAATCAGGATCGTGATGAGGCCCACGCCCCAGATCACAGTGACGAGGGCGAACCCGTTCCTGCGTGGGCGCCTTGGCCGACGCGTCGCGTTCGAAGCGCGGTCAGGGTGCGGTGTCATCGGAGCGTCACCGACGCTTTGCGAAGGATCGGCAGCGCGTAGCCCAGCTCTCGCTGCTCGGCAGCGTCCCGCGCGACGCGCACAAACGAGTTCGCCGACGCTCGCGCCTCGAGCGATCTCCGCCAGACTTCTTTGAGGCGCGAGACGGAGCCGCGCCGAAACTTCCTCAAGATAAAATCCTCCCGCCCCGCCTCAGTCGTTGCTGAGCGCCCAGGAGTGTCCGGCTTGCGCGAACCTCGTCATCCCGGTGGGCGACGCCGGTCTTTGCGTCGAGCGTCGCACACCATGAACTTAGCTGCAGGAGGACGTGGATCATGAGCTATAGAGCAACCCCGTCGTCGCGCGACCAGACTATCCCGGAGCCTCCAGCGAAATCGCTGACCCTTTCAACGCTGAAACTCGTTCCGAGCAAGAATTCGAGACCATGAAGCGTGGCAGGAACGCGGGCTTCACTCTGATGCCAGCGCCCCGCGGATCGGCGCATAGATCTCCTCCGCCCGCCGGCACGCTGACGGCGTCCAAAGGCGCCGTCAGTCACTATGTCTTTGATTACGCAGCGATTAAAAGGAATCGCTCAAACGCAGTCAACGTGATCGATCCGAAAGAGGCTTAAAGCGCGCCTCGCGTTCTAGTGCTCGTCCCGGAGATCAAAGGCAAACGTCAGATTCAGAAGTCCGGTCGCGTTGAGGCCGATAGACTGCTGCTCTACCTGCCCCTTGGAGCCGGCGTAAGAACCCGTTCCCCCAACGATGGCGCGAGTGATCTTCACATTTTGATCCGCAAGCTCCAGCCCGTCGCTCGTCAGCGACTGCTTTGCGAAACCATCGGTAGAGAAGTCATACATTTGCGTCGTCGCTACGAAGGGTCCTGTTTTCGCCGTGGCGAAATCTTGCAGGAACCACCCTCGACAGTACCAGATTCCGATGACGAGGTTTGGAAACTGCGGGCTGCCGTCCGCGTTGACTCCGGACGTCGCCCCATACTTTTTGAAGGTCCCCGCTGGATAAATGTAGCCCTTGACGACGAAGGTGTCGCCCTTGGCCGGCGCCCCGCCGCTCGTTGCGCCGACGAATTGGAACGTGGTCCCGTTGCACGCAATGTCGATCCCCAACCCCTTGGGCGCATCTGCCCACGCGATGCCGGCGATCAGAATGGCGCCAAGGATGGCGAGGATACCCAGCCTAAAACGATTCATGTATTCCCCCTATTGGATCTAGATGCCAGAAGACGCGACATGACCGGGAGGCTCATTCATGCTTCAAGACCGTCGGCCGCCTCCCGCTTGGCCTGCGCGGCCTTCAGAAACGCCAAGCATCTTTTCGCCTGGCTGACGCCGCTTCCAACCACGGATCATGGAGCATGGGCGCTGCCGGACCTGTTAAGCATTGGCGACCTCACCTGCAAGCGGCGTGAGTCAAAAAACTTGCCTTAAGACCTCCGGATAAGAGCTACGGAACGCGGCGACCCAGAGGTAGAAACGGCCGCGGTCTGCGATGGCTGCCCTGCCAGACATGCAAAAGCTAACGAATAATGAGGCGCGAGCTGTAACGTTGTCGGTCCCGAGACGAATATGGTTCGATGCATCAAAGCCAAGAGGGAGATCCCTGATGAAGATACGCGAGCTGATCGCCGCCGCGCTCATTGCCGCCGCACTCCCGGCTCTCGCCGCCGAAAAGCTCGAATACAGCCGCAGCGCCTTCGCGCAGGCGCAGGGCTCGGGCGAGCCCGTTTTGGTTGAGGTCTTCGCGCCGTGGTGCTCCGTCTGCCGGGCACAGCAGCCGGTGCTCGAGAAGCTCGAAGCCGATCCGCAGTTCCAAAATCTAAAAGTGTTTCGCGTCGACTTCGACAAGCAGAAGGACGCGGTCCGCAGCTTCGGCGCCAAGAGCCAAAGCACGCTGATCATGTTCAAGGGCGAGAAGGAAACCGGCCGCAGTGTCGGCGACACGGATCCGCACTCCATCGGCGCGCTGATCGGCTCGGGTTACTGAGCGATGAATCTTGGCGCGATCAGCCTTGCCGCGCTTGCGGGCGTGCTCTCCATTCTTTCACCTTGCGTGCTGCCGATGCTGCCGCTGGCGTTCGGCGGCGCGGCGTCGCAGGGTCGAATGGCTCCCGTTCTGCTCGCGCTGGGCGTGGCGTTGTCTTTCACCACGGTCAGCATCTTCGTCGCGACGATCGGCTTTTCCATCGGCTTGGACGGCGAGGCTCTTCGCGGCGTCGGCGCAGCGCTCATCGCCGGCCTTGGCGTTGTTCTGCTGTGGCCGCCGTTGCAAACGCGCGTCGTCGCCGCTCTAGGACCGCTGAGCGATCGTATCGATAGGGCTTTTCATGGCGCTTCCGTCGTCGAGTCTCTGGGACCCCTAGGACTCGGCGCGACTCTCGGCGCGGTCTGGAGCCCTTGCGCTGGGCCGACGTTGGGGGCGGCGTCGCTAATGGCGTCACGCGGCGAGAGTCTGGGGCAAGCTGCACTGATCATGGGCGCCTTCGGGCTTGGAGCTGCGGCTCCATTGCTCGGGCTGGGTCTTCTATCGCGCGAAGTGTTTTCGCGGTGGCGCGACTCTCTCATCGGTGCAGGCCTTCGCGCAAGGCAGGCGATGGGCGTCTTCCTGATCGTGCTCGGCGGCTTGATTGTCTCTGGCCGCGACAAGCAGCTTGAGGCGACCCTTCTCGATGCGTCGCCGGCATGGCTGTCGCAGCTCACGACGCGGTTCTAATTTCCGTCTAATTGTCGAGACCTGCTTTTTGGGGCGCGTATTTGATCAGGACGAGGCAATAGGAAGTCTCAGCGATCTCGCCAGCAAGTGGTCAAGGCGCCGCCGGCATTAAGCGTGCGTGCGCGTCGCGACGGCGGCGCGCAGGAGCGAGGCCTCCAGCTCGCGCAGTGTCCAAGGCTAGGATGTGATGCGCGCTCCGAATGATGAGGCGCTCGGGCAGGTTGGTCCAGTAGATTTTCGACGAATCCGCGTTGGGAAAACCCTTGTACGCACTCACGTCGGTGGTTTTACGGCTCGACACAGGACAGGCCATGCTCTTTGGCAGACTATTTCGAACTCTCCGATCAAGCTCGGTCAGCAGGGAGCCTAATGCCGAGTCGGGCTCAATTCCTGCCAAAAAGCAAACTTTCTCGGCGGCTCAATGCCGCGACATTGGAACCGCTTCGTGCCACCAACACCATGAGCGGGCGGGGCTGAGAATGTGGTCACCATTTGGTCACCACGCTCATCAAGACGGATCATCGAAATTTATAAATATTTGTATTCATTGGTGCGGTTGCAGGAAGCGAATTTGGCCAATAACTGATTGAAAAATATGGCGCTCTCTAAGGGCCAAAAATATTTATACCAACAAATATACCAACAGATTTTCCCGCTAGGCAGGCTCCCGGTTTCCGATTTGATCCCCCCCCCGGCGGAAAAATTCTCCGCGTGAGAATCGGCTCGATTGAGTTCGCCATCGCCCGCGCTCAGAAACTAACCCCCTTACGTCTCATACAAGTGACGCTGGAAACCCACGAAGGCGTCGCGGATCGTCGCGGCGCCGCCGAGCTTCGCCGCCGCTTCCGTCGCCGAGCCGTATTTTAGGGCGATCAGCGGACCGAGCTTCTCCTGCTCCAGCTCCTCGACGCCCTGGCTCACATATTGCGCCAGCACGAAGTCGAGGAAGGCGGCGAGCTTTTCGTCATATTCGCCGGCCATGCGGCTCTTGCCCGTCTCCGCCCGCTCGGCGCGCGTCTTCGGCGAGCTGGTGAAGGCGACATAGGCGAGCACGTCGAAAATATCGCTCTTCTCGGCGTCGATCATGTCCTTGATCTGCCCGAGCTGCTGCGCGCCAAATCCCTTTTCGGAGAGCCCCTGCAACAGCGCCTTGCGGGTGTCCGGTCGGCTCCAGACGCAGCGCAGCTCGTCCTCGTCCTTGAAGAAGGCGGGAAGCTCGCCAAAGAGGCTTTCGACGAATTGCGTCGCCGACATGGGCCGGCCGTCGGCGCTCCAGAAAGTCGTCGCCACCATGGATTGGATGGCGCGCTCCTTGCCGTCGGCGAGCTTGATCTTCAATTTTCGCGGTCGCTCGTCGTCTTCCCCGTCGCCAGCGTCGTAGGGCGTTTGCGGCGGCTCCTCGCAACCGCCGGGGCGCGGTCGTGGCGTCGGAGGCGCTTCCGGCTCTGGCAGCTCGCCGTCCCATTCGGGGTCGTTGAAATGCTCATAGGCCCGCACGAAATCGTAAATCGTGAAATAGTCCTTCCCTTCATAGAGGCGCGTCCCGCGCCCGATGATCTGCTTGAATTCGATCATCGAGCCGATGGGCCGCATCAAGACGATGTTGCGAACGTTGCGCGCATCGACGCCGGTCGAAAGCTTCTGCGAAGTTGTCAGGATCGTGGGAATCGTCTTCTCGTTATCGCGGAAGGCCTCCAGATGTTGGTCGCCGATCTTGCCGTCATTCGCGGTGACGCGTTCGCAGTAATGCGGGTCCTTACTTGTCTTGATCTGGTTGACGAGGTCGCGCACGGCGAGCGCGTGATCCTGTGTCGCGCAGAAGACCAGCGTCTTCTCGCGCTGGTCAATCGCCTCCATGAAAAGCCGCACGCGATACTCCTCGCGCGCCTTGATCTCGATGACACGATTAAAGTCCGCCTCGCGATAGCGCCGCCCTTCCTCGACCTCGCCCTCGACGACCTCGTCGTCGCGGGTATAGACGTAATCGTCGAGCGTCGTCGCGATTTGCTTGACCTTGAAGGGCGTCAGATAGCCGTCATTGATTCCCTCTTTCAGCGAATAGACATAGACCGGCTCGCCGAAATAAGCGTAAGTGTCGATATTGATCGTGCGCCTCGGCGTCGCCGTCAGGCCGAGCTGCAAGGCCGGCTCGAAATATTCGAGAATCCGCCGCCATTGGCTCTCGTCCTTGGCGCCGCCGCGATGGCACTCGTCGATGATGATGCAATCGAAAAAGTCCCTCGGATATTCGCCGAAATAGGGCGCGGGCTCGCCGTTCTCGTCGCGCCCCGACATGAAGGTCTGAAAGATCGTGAAGAAGACGGCGCCGTTCATTGGCGGGCTTCCGGTGATCGCGATCTCGTCCGGCTTGATGCGGACGAGCGCCCGCTCCTCGAAGGCGGCGAAGGAATTGAAGTCGTTATAGGCTTGATTGGCGAGCGTGTTGCGGTCGGCGAGAAAGAGGATGCGCGGCCGGCGTTCCGGCTCGCCGGAGAGATTCCATTTCGCCTCGAAGAGCTTCCAGGCGAATTGAAAGGCAATGGTCGTCTTGCCGGTGCCGGTCGCAAGCGTCAGCAGAATGCGTCGTCCGCCGTCCTGCACGCGCTCCAGCGCCTTGTTGACGGCGTTGGACTGATAATAGCGCAGCGCCCAGTCGCCGCCTTTCTCGACGAAAGGCACGGCGGCGAAGCGGTCGCGCCAGGCGTTCTGCGCGGGGAAGGTCGCGCCCCACAGCTCCTGCGGCGTGGGCCATGCGGAGACATAGCCTTCGGAGCCGGTCTCCATATCGACGCGGTAAATGCCGAGCCCATTGGTCGAGAAAGCGAAGCGGGCTTGCAGCTTTTCGGCGTAGCGCTTGGCCTGCCCCAAGCCTTCCGTATCGGGCTTGTCGCGCGCCTTGGCCTCGATGACGGCGAGCTTGGTGTTGCGGTAGAACAGGACGTAATCGGCGATTTCAGGCTTGGCGCGACGCCCATGGCCTTCGAGCCGGCCGGGCGCGATGACCTCGCGGCGGATGCGGCTCGCCTCGACGACGCCCCAGCCTGCGGCTTTGAGCGCGGGGTCGATCAGCTCGGCGCGGGTCTCGGCCTCGTTCATGGTGCGGCCCCAGGACGCCGCGCGGGAACTTGTAAGCGGCGCTTACAGGTTGCTTGGAGGGAGCCATCGCTGTCGCGCCAGCCACCCGGAATTCCCGGATAACTGCTCTGCTGCGTATGCCGGCTTTGCGGCTCGCCCGAATCGATCATGAAGCTACAACTTTCCCGAGAAAGCCTCATGTAACAGCGATTTTTTCAATTCGTCCAGAGCGTCGAGCTTGCGTTGGTAGACTGCGGCAAGGCGTTGGGTTTCTGTAGAAAGTGCGTCCAGACCGTCTGCAATCTCCTTTTGCCGGGTCACATCCGGGAATGAGAGCATAATCCTTCTCAAGTCCCCGATGTTAATTTGCATCAAGGCCGCGCCGTAGGTCTTTTCAGCGATTTGCTTTTGAATGGGCGGCGAAATCATGACCCAGTAGCCAAAGCTCGGCTCAATTTCCCGCGGTCTAAATCGAATAGGAACTATGCCCCGCGTGACGTTCGCGCCTGCGAGTTCAGCGGCGGCAACACCAACAACACCGGTAGTTCCCCGGACGCAAAGCAGAAGCTCCCCGCCCTGCAATGTGGTCCGTCGATAGGATACTGCGAGATCGGGATCAATTCGCTTGAGCCCCTCCAGGTAAATCACTTTCGTTGTTAAATCGGTTGGGCGCACAATCGGGAGGCCATCCGTGATGTCCTTTCCCGGTTGCACAATGCCGTATGACAAGGAGCAGTCGGCGCTTACAACCTCGGCGAGGACTCTTTCCTTCCAGCTAGAACCAGGTGTTGCGAATAGCGAGTCCAGGTAGCTTTCCAAGAGCGCCCGCGCGTTCTGCAGGTTCTTTTCGGCGTTGGCGCGCAGGGTCTCCAGCCCCGCAAGGGCCTCGTCCAAGACGCCCACAATCCGCCGCTGCTCGGCGAGCGGGGCTACTGGAACAACGGTATCTTTGATGGTCTTCAAAATTATGCGCTTGATTGCGGTGCCGGTCATTTGACCGGTCATCTGTTCAAATCCATCGCTGCTTTGAAGGTAGTACATCAGGTATCGTGAAAGAATTGAACGATCATCCACTTTCAATAGGCACACGCTTGATAGCAGGCTGAACGGCTCACCTAAACTGTTAAGAGTAACGTTTCCTGTGTTGGCACCATCCTTCGTTAAAAGCACGTCGCCAAGGGCAGGCGCGCACCGTGGGTAGATGGTTTGGTGAAACTCAGCATCGACGTATTCCACATCAGATAAATCCATATATCCATTACGGATGTTCTTCGATGTGATGTATGGGAACAGCCCAGGCTGCCGCTCAGAATAGAGCTTTTTGGGTGAGTGATGTGCGCCATCCTGAATTCTCAAACACACATCGTCGAGGCGTCTATATTCCCACCCCTTCACAACAGCCCCCGAATCCCCGCCAACACCTCCGCCGCCTCCGCATCCAGCGCCACGATCTCCTCCAAAATCTCCTGCGGGCTGCGATGGGCGATCTCCTCGCCGCCATTGGGGTTCCTCACCGAAAGATCATAGGTCGTCTTATCGAGCGACTCCGCCTCGACGCTCCAACTCTTTTCCGTTTCCGCGAAGCGCGCCTGCAACGCGACGAATTCCGCCATGTCGTCGTCGTTCAGCGCATTGGTCTTGCCAAGCGAGCGGCCGGGGTCGAGCTTGTAAAACCATATCTTTTGGGTCGGCGCACCCTTCTCGAAGAACAGCACCACCGTTTTCACGCCCGCGCCCTGAAACGTGCCCTGCGGCATGTCGAGCACGGTGAAGAGATTGCAGCTCGTCAGCAATTCTCGCCGCAGAGCGACGCTCGCATTGTCGCTGTTCGACAGAAACGTGTTCTTGATGACGATGGCGGCGCGGCCGCCCGCCTTCAGCGATTTGATGAAATGCTGCAAGAACAGAAAGGCCGTTTCGCCCGTCTTGATCGGAAAATTCTGCTGGACCTCGGCGCGCTCCTTGCCGCCGAAAGGCGGATTGGCGAGGATCACGTCGAAGCGGTCCTTCTCCTGAATGTCGCTGATGTTCTCGGCGAGCGTGTTGGTGTGGATCACATTCGGCGCGTCGATGCCGTGCAGGATCATGTTCATGATCGCGAGGCAATAGGCGAGGCTCTTCTTCTCCTTGCCGTAGAAGGTGCGCTCTTGCAGGCGCTTGAGATCGGCCGTCGAGAGATTCTTTTGCGCGCGCAGATATTCGTAGCTCTCGCAGAGGAAGCCCGCCGAGCCGCAGGCGCCGTCATAGATGCGCTCGCCGAGCTTGGGCTTGATGACCCTGACCATGGCGCGAATGAGCGGGCGCGGCGTGTAATATTCGCCGCCGTTGCGCCCGGCGTTGCCCATGTTCTTGATCTTGGCCTCATAGAGGTAGGACAGCTCGTGCTTCTGCTCGCTCGTACCGAAACAGAGCTGATCCACGAGGTCGAGCGCGTCGCGCAGGGAATAACCCGAGCGGAATTTGCTTTTGATCTCGCTGAAAATCTCGCCGATCTTATATTCGATGGTGTCAGGACGCGGCGCGCGCGTCTTGAAGGATTGCAGATAGGGAAAGAGGTCCGTATCGACGAAGGCGATCAGGTCCGGCCCCGTGCGGGTCTTGCGATGGTCGAGCGTGCCGTCGCCGCGCTTGGGCGCCGCCCATGACGACCAGCGGTGCGGCTCGTCAAGGATGTAGTCATAGGCCTTGCCGTGCAGATCGGCTTGGACCTTACGCTCCTCTTCGAGGTCGTCGAGATATTTGAGAAAGAGAAGCCAGGACGATTGCTCGGTATAGTCCAGCTCGGTCGTGCAGCCGGCCTCTTTCCACAGCACGTCGTCGAGATTCTTGAATGTCTGTTCAAACATGAAAGCGCCGCGCGGGGTAAAGCCCTCGCCTCGGGCGCGCCTTAAGCGGCGCCCCGAGGTCTGACCGTCAAGCGGTAGCATAAGCGAGGGGGGCGGAAAAGTTGGCCCTCGGCGCTCTCAGCTCGCCTTGCGCTTTTTCTCCAGCGCATTGGCGATCCGCCGCAGCATATCGGGCGTCAAGTCCGGGTCGGTCGGCTCATTGCCGTTGGAGCCTCCCCGAATCAACTCCCCTTGCCGATGCGGGCTGATGGTGCCGTAGCTGCAAAAGGTCGTCAGGACGCTTTCGTGGCCCAGATTCTGCGACCACGCCTTTACCTGCTCGGCGTCGAGCTTCCTTTCATAGGCGAGCTGCATCAGCGTGTGTCTGAACGAGTGCGGGTTGAAGTAGGAGAGGCCCGCCCGCGCGAAGGCTTCGCGGAAGACCGCCCGCACGGGGTCGGCGTTGGCCCAATGGGCGCGGTCGAGGCCAACCGCCCTGAATTCGAGGTCGGTCCCTGGCTCGACGCGGGTTTTCGGAAAGATCGGCGCGTCAGACGAGAAGCCCTTTTCAGTGCGCAGGAAGAGCACCCAGTCGACGACGATTTGCTCGATCTCCGCGCCCACGGGGAAAAACCATGTCGTGAAGGTCTTTGCCCGCTTGGTCGCGACCTCGCGGCCGTCCTGCTCGATCAGCCCGCGTTCGAGGTCGATATGTTTGAGCTTGAAGGAGACGATGGCGCGGTCACGCGCGCCGGTCAGGATCGTAAAGGCGACCAGCGCCCGGTCGCGACGCTCGATTTCCGTCTCCGCCGGCATGGCGTCCAGCACGAGGCGGATTTGCGCGAGCGTGGCGCAAGGCCGGAAGCGATGCGCCGTCGCGATGCGGACGAGATTGTCCGGCGGATTGAAATATTCGGCGTCGAGATAGCGAATCCGGGCGCGGTAGTCGGGCTGGTCGGCGAGCCAGACGATAAAGCCCTTCAATGCGGCGAGAGTCGCATTGATCGTCGAGGCGGAGAGAACCTCGCCCGTCCGGACGTTGCGCTGCTCGGCAAGATGCGCCTTGAAGGCGATGGCTTGCTCGACGTGGAACTTCCGCAAGTCCCGGCGCCGGCTATGCTCGTCGAAGCGTTCGAGGGCTTTGGCGACGGCGTCCAGCGACGCCTCGTCGCGGCCTTTCACCTCCTTGAGGAATTGCAGATAGCGCCGCTTCACGCGCTCGTTTTCGGGGGTTCTTTTCAAGGTCATGTCTTATCCTTCTTGAATGCATCATTGGCGTTGGGGGAGGAGAAGTTGTCTATGCGTTCGTGCCGTTGCGCGCGTGTGAGGCTCAAGCCCTCGCAAAAGACGGCAAGCTTTCGCTCCGAGACGAAGCGGCTCATGAGCGTTTGACACTCGGGACAAATGCCTTGAAGGAGGCCCTTCGTCGGCGTCTTGGGGAGATATTCGACCATGCCGGCGCCGGGACGCCGATGCGCGCGACAGCGCACGCAATAAAGCTCACCCGGTCGACCGCGCTTCGGCTTCGGCCGCTGCGCTTTGTGGTAGGCGAGCAGCTCGCTCCCGTGAATGAGAAGCGGGCGTTTTTGCTCGACGAGGGGAAGGCCGCGTTTGATCCATCGGCTCACGGTAAGCCGGCACGCGCCCAGAAGCTTCGCGGCTTCTGCGACCGTGTAGCACCGATGGATTTTGACGCGGCGCAGATCGTAGCGCCGCGCCATGCGTCACCCCTCCTCGCCGAGCGCGCGAATGTCCTCGACGCGCCACGCGGTCACGCGACGACTGAGCTTCACGGGCTTGGGGAAACGGCCGTCTTTGACGCCCGCCCACCATGTGGAGCGGCTCACGGGGATAGGGCCGTTTGGCGCGAGGATGGCGGAGAGGCGGACGAAGCCGCTTTGTGGGAGGATGCCGATAGGGTCGCGCGGGCGGGCGCCAGCGCGGTCTTCTTCAGAGGTCATTGCTACCTTTTGTCTCAAATCTGAGACGAGCCGGAGCCTCAAATCGCGCTTTACGCTTTCCGAAACGCCGGGTAGGGTCGACCCGCTCCCACCAGAGCACGGGTTCAAACCCATCGGCCGCATTGACCCTGGCAGGGGTTGATGCGGCCTTCTCGCCTCTCCTTCCGTGCGGGAAGGCGCGCCAAGGGCTTACGAAGTCCATGTGTATCTTGGTTTGACGCGGTGTGGCGCCGAGCGCAAGTGATTCGGGGACTCTATCCTCACGTTAGTCCACAGCTTTTCCACACCCTTTCCACAGGGTTTTCAACGGGCTGGCGCAGCAGAAATCAGATTCAGAACAATCCCTTATCCCCCGGAATCCACAACTATGGCGTTGTTCCTTTATTGTTCGGAATCCTGGCCCCTGACAGAGGGCGCTACTCAGGCTGTTTGTTTCCTGCTGAGCAAAATTATCTCGGCGCCTTGCCGCATCGATTCGCATCGCTCAGCCCACCACGCCATCATCCGCACGCGCTCGTGCCAATAGTCGGCAAGGGCGTAGGCGCGACAGATCGAATCATTTGCGACAAGCGCAAACCGAGGCTCGCTGGCGTCCGACTCCTTCGAAGGCTCCAAAGTGACCGAGGCCGTGTGAAAACGCACCGCTTGTTTCCGTGTCGCCGCGTAGAACGCAATTTTTCGCGAGATTTGGCTCTCTGCGCCGTCAGAGGCCTCGAAATTTGGGCCGGATTTTATGCCCTCGGAGTTTTCACACGGCCTGGACCCAAAAGTGACCTTCCCACCGCTTCGGTCAAGCCATCTATCCCCCACGGCCCGGCGGCCTGCATCCTTCGTGAAATATGCTGTCAAGCAAAGCAAGGAAGCATGAAACGGCCGTCATCACGAAGCCCAGCCAATCCCGACTGTCCTGAGCCATGACAGTCGGTGATCTATTGGCTTCGAGACAGAAAAGAAACCCGCCTGGCGGCGGGGCATGCTCGCCGATTGGGCCGCTAACAGCCCTCGGTAGCGCCGAGAGCTGAATCCACGAATTCATTTAACCGGCAAAGCTTCGTACATGCGACATCGGTCTATTCCGAGGTCATCATCTGCGGGTCCGCACGGGTACTCGTTGAGGTCGGCGGATCGTCCGTTAGCCGCGAATCGTTGCGCGGCTATTTGCCTTTGCGATTATCGCGTCAGCCGGCCGGCGACAAATTCGCCGGCCTTATTCCAGCCCGGTCCAGCGCCGCACGGCGTCTAGCGTCGTCTGCGAGACAATCGAATGCGAATTTGTCCAGTCAAACATCGCTCGAACCGCGTTCGCCTGCCAGAGCCGGTCGATCTTCGCCGTGCATTCGTTGGCCGTGCCTTCGAATCCAGCCTGGAGGCATCCGATATATTTGTCGTTATAAAAAGCGCGCAATTCCGTGTTGACGTTGACCAGCGCCTTCTCGGTGGCGCGGTTAATCGCGCAAGCCTCGGCGTAAACCTTGACCGCACGTTTGAGGGAGCGGGAAACCACGGCGCCCGCCCGCTCGATGCGGTCGATCCCATCGACGACCCTGTTGATGTCGCCTTCGTCGCAAAGGCTGGAGCGCGCGGCGCTTTGGGACAGGCAGCTGTAGCCGCGGGCGGCGCAGGACAGGTTGGTCAGGTAATTGCTGAGGAGGGATTTTCTCACGTCCGACTTTGCGACGCGACACTGATCTTGAATCGACTGGCACATGTCGGGGATCTGATCCGGCAAAGCCAATTGAAAGATCTCGGGATCTTCCCTCAGCGTCTGGCATCTCAGCAGACTTACGTCATAAGGATCGGACCCGCCTTGATTTAGATTCTGGCAGAAATATTTCAGGTTTCGCACGACGGCGGCGTCGTCCGACCGCGCGGGTACTGCGGCGACTAGGCCAAGCGCAAGCGTCGCCAGAGCTAACGGCCCGCAGCACCGGGCCTTTCCGAAGAGCTCACAGGCCGGCGGCATCATTGGACCTGCGGGATCGGGTTTCTGCGAGCGCAGTCCTGCATCGCGCTCTGGCAGTCGGCACCCCCGGAAACCGCCCTGAGTGCGCAGCGATAAGCTTCTGTCGCGCAGAAATAGACGGCGGCGCAAGCCTGGAATGCGCCTAGTTGCGACTGGACGCTGCGCGCGCCCTGCGCGCATCCGCCCGGCAGCGGCGAGGGATCGTCGATGGAGCCAATCAGGCTCGCCGAAACGCCGCAACGGGAAGCGTTCGTCTTCGCCTGCACAAACTGATTCGCCAGATACTGGGTGCAGCTTTCCGCCGAGGCCACTTGCGACGGGAAGAAGGAAACCGCTGCGAGCGCTGCACAAAGCGCCAGCTGCAAACGGACCCGGGTCAAAGCCATCTTCGTTTCTCCGGAAATTGGTGCTGCTGCTGCGGTCAGAAGCCGGTGAGCGTGCTTTGGCTACGGCTGGGGCCCCGACCCGGCCCTCCGCTGGCATTAGGTTGACAGACGAATTTCTGCCCATAGCCGCCGAACAGGTGGTAGCCGGGGGCGCAGCTAGTAGTACCGCCGCCGCTTCCGGTCACCGGCCCCATCTGGGAACGAGCTTCGGCGCGGGCCGCTGCGCCGAAGTTGAGACTCTGGGGCATCGTGCCCAGGGTCGCGGTCGGCGAGGAAGCACCGCTGCTATCGCGCCGCGTTCCTCTATCCAAGCCGCCATTTTCGGATATATGCTGCGCCCAGGGCTGATGTCCTCTTTGGCTATCAGCGTAAAGGAAGCAGTGGGAATAATCCCTTCTACAGTTAGCGAATGCGCGCTCGGCGGCTTCGGCCCCGCTGCTGGAGCGAAAAGTCCAATAGCAAGAGCCTCGCTCGAAGCTAACTCCCGCCACGAACGCCCAGTGCAGTGGCAGCGAACTACGCCCGTTGTTGTAAGAGCGAACGCAAGTATCGTAGGCCAT
The DNA here is from genome assembly GCA_963798515.1 of uncultured Alphaproteobacteria bacterium. Classification (GTDB taxonomy): domain Bacteria; phylum Pseudomonadota; class Alphaproteobacteria; order Rhizobiales; family Beijerinckiaceae; genus Methylocystis. Next base: position 1,846 of record CAWCTS010000008.1, on the reverse strand, counting down.
CTGAGCCTGCGACTCCCCGAGCGCGGTTTCCTGACCCATCGAAAGGAGGAGGATAACCGTCAACGCCATCTGGCCTGTTTTCGCCCTGAGGCTTTTGAAATATACAGAAATCATATTATAGCCTCCCCGCTTTATGGTCGGCGGGTTCTGGCGACCTGAATTTCCGCGGCGCCATTGGTAGTCACTTTATGCCATTTATAGAGAATCTGCAAATCTCCTTTAAACGGCATCAGCAGATCACTCGCCTTTACGCACGCGCCGCGACTGAGCGCGCGAGGCAACGTTCAACGCTCTGCCGCCGCCCCTCCGGGCTGCAGGCCTGTTTGGGGCCGTCATGACAATCCACACCGTTTGCGAAGGCTCAAAAATGGCGCATCTTTGCCCTGCCCGGAACGTGTGCCTAGAGGAACTCCGCTACAGTGACTCATGCCCGCAGGGGAACCACTACGCCTCCACGTCGTAGCTCCTGACACTTGTTCGCCCACCAACCCATCATGTGGACGCGCTCCTCCCAATAGTCCGCGCGGGCGTAGGCGCGGCGCACGCTGTCATTGTCGACATGGGCAAGCTGGCGCTCGATGGCGTCGGCATTCCAGAGCCCGCATTCGTTGAGCATCGACGACGCCGCCGAGCGGAAGCCGTGGCCCGTCATTTCGTCCTTCTCGAAGCCGAGACGGCGCAGGGCTGCGTTGACGGTGTTCTCGCTCATGCAGCGGTCCGCTGAGCGCACGGAGGGAAAGAGGAATTTCCCCCCGCCGGTGATCTCGTAAAGGTCGCGCAAGATCGCCACGGCCTGCGGCGCGAGGGGAACGCGATGCGGACGGCGCATCTTCATTTTCTCCGCCGGAATTTCCCAAAGCGCGGCGTCGAGGTCGAATTCCTTCCATTCCGCCGCGCGAAGCTCTCCGGGACGCACGAAGGTAAGCAGGAGCAACTGGAGCGCGGCTCGGGTTTCCGGCGCGCCGTCATAGCCGTCAATCGCGCGAAGCAGCCCGCCGAAGGCTTTGGGCTCGATAATCGCCGCTCGATGGTTCACGATAGGAGCCGCAATGGCGCCCTTGAGCGCTGCCGTCGGATCAAACTCGGCCCGGCCTGTCGCTACCGCGAAGCGACAAACCTCGCTGATCGTCGCGCGAAGCCGCCGGGCTGTCTCCAGCGTCCCCCGCGCCTCGACCTTGCGGAGGACTGAGAGGATTTCGGGGGCGCCAGTTTCGGCGATGGGTCGCGCGCCAAGCGCAGGACGCGCGAGACTGAGTAGCCATTCAAGTTTAGAGATGGTGCGGTCAGCTTTTCCTTCGCGCCGTTTTTTATCCAGAAGCTCGTTAGCGAGGGCGTTGAAGGTGTTGGCGCTGGCGGCGAGTTTCGCCGCCTTGGCAATCTTCTTGGCGGCTCCCGGATCGTTGCCAGCAAGGAGATGGCGTTTCGTCTCCTCTCGCCCGTCTCGCGCTGCCCGGAGGCTCGTCTCGGGATAGACCCCGATTGCCAGCGTCTTCTGCGCGCCGCCGAAGCGATAGGCCATGCGCCAACGCTTCGCGCCGTCGGGGTAGACCCAAAGCTGCAATCCGCCGCCATCGGCGAGCTTGAAGAGCGTGTCGCGAGGCTTGGCCGCGCGGATTTCGAGTTCGGTTAGAGGCATGTTGGTATATGCCCTGTTGGTTGCAGCCAGATACCAACTAATATACCAACATCTGCGCCGGATACCAACAGACCGTCCAACACCGCGCTGGACGCTAATCCAGCGATAAATAGCTGATTTTCAATTAATATTGGATCATTTTAGCCTTGGCTGGACGCTTATTTGGTGCCGGTTGCAGGATTCGAACCCGCGACCTACTGATTACAAATC
>CAWCTS010000007.1:0-25091 GCA_963798515.1 uncultured Alphaproteobacteria bacterium | reverse complement strand
AAAGATGCACCTCGACGACCTCGGCTCTTGCGCCCTTGATCGCGTCGTGAAGCGCGATGGAGGTGTGGGTCAGCGCCCCCGCGTTCAGGATGACCGGAGCCCCCGCCGCGGCGGCTTCCTGAATCCAGGTAACGAGATCGCCCTCGCAGTTCGACTGCTTGAAGACGAGTGCGAGGCCTTCGCTCTCGCACCGGCCCGCGAGCGCGGCGCGAATGTCTTCAAGGGTGTCGCGCCCGTAGATTTCGGGTTCGCGCGCGCCGAGCAGATTGAGATTGGGGCCGTTGAGAACGTGTACGGCTTGCATCACCACACCCAAACCTCCGCGCGTCGCGCGGTGGGCTGCTTCTTAGCCTCTTCTTTGGGCAGTGGAAAGGCCGCCGCGCCGCGCCTCTGCGTCAGCACTCGGCCTTGCCGCATTTGCGGACGTTGTCGACCTTGGCCTTCATGTCCGGATAGGACAGGCCGCCGACATAGGCGTCCTGGCCGATGACCCAGGAAGGCGTTCCGCTGAAATGCAGCTTCTCGGCGAGGGCCTCGACCTCCGCGAGGCTGGCGCGCGTCGCCGGGCTCTTGATGTCCTTCTCGAGCTGATCCGTGTCCGCCCCGAGCTCCTTGGCGATCGCCATGGCCTGCGCCTTGCCGATATGGCCGCGCACGCCGAGCAGCTTCTTGTGGAACTCCCAGAACTTGGGTCCCTTCAGCTGCTGGCGGGCCGCCGTCGCGACTTCCGCCACCTCGACGGAGTCGGGGCCAAGAATCGCGAAATCCTTCAGGATCACGCGCAGCTTGGGGTCGCCCTCGATGAGCTTCGTCACATTGGCCAGCGACTGCTTGCAATAGCCGCAGTTGTAATCGAAGAATTCGACGATCGTGACATCCCCGTCCGGATTCCCGACCACGGCCTGGTTGGGCGAGCGGAAGAGCTTCGAAGACTCGCTGGTCACGGTCTTCTCGCGGTCGGCCGTCTCCGCCGCCTTCTCGCGACGGTCCAGCTCCTCGACGGAATCCTTGATGACCTCGGGATGGCTGAGAAGGTAATCATGGATGAACTTGCCGAACTGCTCTTTCTGCTCGTTCGTGAGCTCGCCGGCGGCGAGAGCCGGCGCAGAGAAAAAGACCGCGGCGGCGAGGGCGAAGCCGCCCAACCATTTCGATAGCATGATGTCTCCTTTGACGGCGCGACGAGCCGCCGTTGACGGGTGTTTTGCGCCAGACCTCACGGTTGCGACTTCACGCCGTCGTTCATCGTGAAGGTCGAAAGCGCCTGATTGAAGTTCACGGCTCCGAGTGTGCGCAGCTGCAGGCTGACCATCACTGTCTGATTGCGCGCCGGCAAGCCGGTGTTCAGCTGCGTCTGATAGCTGGACGTGTAGTTGACGATGAAGGTCGTGCATTCGTCCTGGTAACCGCCGCCGAGTCCCAAAGCGGCCACCGAGAACACCGGCGCCGTCCCTTGCAGATTGACGCCCGTATAGACCGTGGTGAGCGTCGGATAGGGGGTCAGGTTGTTGTAGAGGTAGCGGCTCATGTCGAAGGTGACGGAGCCTTTGAGGAAGTAATTCTTCGTCAGGTCGTATTTGGCGTCGAGGCCCAGGCCCTGGCGGCGCTTGTCGAAGCCGATCAACGACTGCGCCTCGTAATTGGCGTAGTGCGCCTCGAAGGTCATCGGATCGAGCTTCAGCGAAGCGAAGCCGTCCACGCGGCGAGCTGACATGTCCGAAGGGTCGAAGCGCGCCTTGCCAATGAAGGTGACTGCGCTGAACGGCGAGACGGTCAGGCGCCCGACGATGTCCGAGACCCGATTGTCCAGCCCCGAGGAGAGGCCGACATTGGCGGCGTCGGGTGTGGCGTAGGGGTTCTGACCTGCGACCTGCGCGGATTGACCAACCAGGGCGTTGACATAGGCGCCATTGTTGAGCGTGAAGGTCCCCTGCCCCCCGTAATTGACGCGTGTGCCGGTCTCGAAGCGGTCATAGCCCGAGAATTTGTTCCACTCGAACAGATTGGAATTGTCGAAGACGAGGCTTTGCGCGTCCATATTGACGAGGGAGGGGATCGACGACTGGTTGGGCCGGGCGACGAACTGCGCGATGGGCTCGACCACGAGGGCGCCGAGATCGCTGCGGGCGACGAGCGGATAACGCCATTCGAGGCCGCCTCCGGGGGTCGCCTGACCGCGGAACGCGTTGTCGGCGCCGTTGACGAAGAGGCCCTGCGCAGCGTTGGGTATGGGCTGCAGCAGATTGTTGTAAACTGGCGCAGTGTCGGACGTGTTGTAGTCGAGATAGGAGCCGGCGAATCGCGCGAAAGCGAAAGGCGTCCAGACGCCGCCGGCGGGATCGATGAGCCGGCGCTTCCAGGACGCCTCGACCGTGCCCGAGAAATAGTTGCCGCCGATGCCGCGCAGCAGACAATTGCTCAAAGAGCGATTGGCGACCGGCGAGTAGATCTGGCAGACCGTGTAGAGGCCGTTGAACGTGTCGAGCGTGCGCGGCTGGATCGACTCATAATCTGCGATTTGCGCCGACGTGCTCGTGAAATTCGAGTTCGAGCGTAATCTGTCCGCCCACCCCGAACGTCTTGTTGGGATCGACGTCGAAGGCGCGGTTATAGTCGGTGATCGGGTGGGCGGTTGGCAGCTGCGACTGCAGGTCGTTGGGCGCAAGCCCCTGGAAGTAATAGCCGCGAATGTCGAAATAGCTGCGGTCGCCCTGGCCCGTCAGATAGACGGTCGACGAACGCTCCTTGAAGAACAGGTTTCCGTAAAGCGGGTTCTGCTGCCTGTAGTCCTGCAAGAAGTAGCGATCCGAAAGCGCGGTCACGTCCCAACCAAACTTCCAGTAGTCGTTGGGATGGAACTCGCCCTGGCTCTCCACTGCGCCGCGGTATTTGAGGTTCGAGGCCCCATAGGGCGGCGAGGGAAAGGCCCCACGATCGTTCGGCCTCGTCCCTTCCGCTTGGATGACGAAGGAACCCGTCTCGAAACGCTGCCTATATTCCCCCTTCAGGAGTGGGCCCTGCTTGGTGAAATAGGTCGGCGTGATCGTCAGATCCTTGTCGGGCGAGATCGCCCAGTAGATCGGCACGCCAAAGCCGTATCCCACGTAGCTGCCGTAGGTCTCGGTCGGCATCAAGAGGCCGCTCTTACGCTTCACGGTCGGATCGGGCGACGACCAGTACGGCATGTAGGCGACGGGAATGTTGAGAAATTCGAGGGTCGCATCCTCATAGTAGACCATCTTCTCGACGCCGTCGTGGATGATCCGCTTGGCGTGAATCTGCCAGAGCCGCGGCTTGGAGGGATCGTCCTTGCAAGCGTCGCAGGCCGTGTAGGTCCCGTAGTCGAGGATCGTCTGCTCGTTGTTCGCGTCGCCGCGACGCTCGGCATGGGGCGCGCCGAAATGCGTGTTGTTGGCGGTGTCCGCCTGCAGGCTCTCGATGAAGCCGTTCTTGAAGTCGTCGGTGAGATCGAAGCTCCCCGCGTGCTCCACCGCGCCGTCCGGCTCGGTCAGGCGGGCGTTTCCCTCCGCGCGGATGCGGCCCGTGCCGCGGTCATAGGTGACGCGATCGGCCTCGAGCAGACGGCCCTTGTAATAGATCTGAACGTTGCCCCGGGCGGAGACGGTGTTCTTGGTCTCGTCATAGACGAGCTCGCGGGCCTCGACGACCATGCGGGGCTCGGGGGCCGCGGTCGCGCCGCGCGCCCCGACGGGGGCGAGAAAAGCCGAGCCGAGGAGGATCAGGGAGAGCAGGCGCGCAAAACCGTTCCCGCAGCCGCGGGTTGGCAGAGCGTCGCGCGCGGCCGGAGCCGGGCGCCGCGAAAAGGCGCGCCGATTGTTCATCACCCGTCTTCCGAGTGAAGAAGCGACAATGTGCCCAACATGCTACCCACCAACGCCGGCGACCAAGCGGCCAGTGAAGGGCTTATCGTCCCTGCGCCGCCCAGATCGGAGAAGACCTCTGTCAGGATATAAAGCACGAACCCGGCTATAACGCCACCCGCGAGGGTCCTCGCGATCCCACCGAATCGAAAAAATCTTAATGAAAATGAAGCGGCTATCAAAACCATGGCGACGAGGAGCAGCGGTCGGGCCAGCAGGCGCTGGAACTGCAGCATATAGCCGCGGGCGTCGAGGCCGGCCGCCAGCGTGCGCTCGATCAGCTCCGGCAATCCCCAGAAGGGCACGCCCTGCGGCGGGGCGGTCGTCTTGGCGAGCTCCTCGGGGCTCAGATCCGTGGCCAGCAGATAGTTTTCGTAAGCCGCGGTGGGTTCGCCCGGCGACGTGACACGCACTCCCGTCAACAGCCAGGCGCCCGGCTGCAGCTTGCCGCGGACGGCCTCGATGCGCTCCAGAAAGGACCCGTCGGGCGCGTAGACGTCGACGCTGACGGTGTCGAGGTCGGTCAGGCCCGTGGTGGCGTTCATGGCGTGGATGATCGCCAAGCCGTCGACGCTGTGCTCGCGCAACCACACGCTGTGATCCAGCCGCGTGCTGCCCGCGACGCCGAAAAGCTGGAATTCCAGCTGGTCGGACCGCTGTTTCAGGGTCGCGGAGAGCGGGTTGTAAATCGTGACCGAGAAGACCCCGAGCAGAAACGCGACCATCACGGGCGGCGCGAGAAACTGCCAAACCGAGACGCCGGCCGCCCGGGCGACGACGAGCTCCAGCTTGCGGGTGAGGTCGACGAAGGTCGCCATCGCCCCGAAGAGTACGGCGAAGGGCAGGATCGACTCGGCCGCATGGGGCGCCCGCATGATCGACATCAAGGCGACCATTCCGGTCCCGACGTCCGGATTGTCGCGGGTGCGCCGCAAGAGCTCGACAAAGCCGATCACGAACATCAGGCAGAAGATCGTGAGGAAGATCGCCAGGATGGTCTTGAGGAAGCGCTTGGCGAGATAGACCGAAAGGGTCGCGCCGATCATGGCCGCCTTGCCCGCGCCGTTTCCGCGGTCTGCATTGGGGATGCGGCGAAACTCATCGACATCGAGCGACCCGTTGCGCGGACTTGTTGCCTTCGCCGGAACGCCTTTCGGCCCGGCGCGGCGGGAGAACCGCCCCACGCCACCGCGCGCGGTTCGGGAGCTTGCCGCGCCCAATAAAGAAGCATTGCGGCGTTTTCGCGGGAAGCGGCCGCGGGGTCGAATTGACCGCGCGCTTCCCAAGCGACAATAGTGAGAAACCTACCCTTTTCAGCCGCGTCGCGACCTATTTGGCGATGCAGCGAAGTCACGCGAGATCCCCATGTCCACTGATGTCAAGCTCGAGCTCATTTCCTTCGACGATGCGAAGGCCCGGATCGCCGCGCCGGAGGAGCCGGGGCAGCCGCGCGCCTTCGTGGCCTTCGCGGGGACGGACCTCGCCCTGGGCGACGTCGCCAAAGCCGCCCTTGCCGAGGCGCAGCCGCAGATCCAGCGGGCTGCGGCGGCCGCGAAATTCACCGGCAAGAGCGGCTCGACGCTGGAAATCCTCGCCCCGGCGGGCCTTCCCGGCGCGTCGCGCCTGATTCTCGTGGGCGTGGGGCCCGCTGCGGCCGCGGAAGGCGAGAAGCCCAAAGTTTTCGAGGACTTCCTGGCTCTGGGCGGGCAGACGGCCGGCAAGCTCGGCGCGGGCGCCCACGCGGTGGCGCTGCTCGATTTTCCCCACGCGCCCGCGCATCCCCTTGACGCCACGCGGGATCTGGCGCTCGGCGCGCTGCTCCGCGCTTATAAGTTCGAGCGTTATAAGACGAAGAAGAAAAAGGACCTCCCCGAGCACGAGGGGGCGATCGAGCTCACGCTCGCGGTCGCCGACAAAACCGCAGCGGAACCTCTCGTCCTCGAAGCCGAGGGCCTCGCGGAATTGGTGACGCTGGCCCGCACGCTCGTCAATGAGCCGGCCAATGTGCTGACGACGACCGAATTCGCCCGGCGCGCGACCGGGCTCGCGGAATTCGGCGTCGAGGTCGAGGTGCTCGACCCGCAGGCCATGGCCGGGCTCGGCATGCATGCGCTGCTCGGCGTCGGACAGGGGTCGCGACAGGACAGCCTGCTCGTCGTCATGCGGTGGAACGGCGGCGTCACGGGAGCGCCGCCGCTCGTCTTCATCGGCAAGGGCGTCGTCTTCGACAGTGGGGGCATCTCGATCAAGCCCGCCGCCTCGATGGAGGACATGAAGGGCGACATGGCGGGCGCGGCGGCGGTGACCGGCCTCATGCGCGCGCTCGCCTCGCGCAAGGCCAAGGTCAACGCCGTCGGCGTGCTCGGCCTCGTCGAGAACATGCCGGACGGCGCGGCGCAGCGCCCCGGCGACATCGTCAAATCCGCCTCGGGTCAGACGATCGAGATCATCAACACGGACGCCGAGGGTCGGCTCGTGCTCGCCGACGCGCTCTGGTACGCGAAGGAGAAGCTGAACCCGGCCTTCATGATCGATCTCGCGACGCTCACCGGCGCGATTCTCGTCGCGCTCGGGCAGGAATATGCGGGACTGTTCTCCAATGACGACGCGCTCGCCGAAAAGCTCGTCAAGGCCGGCGAAGCGACGGGCGAGAAGTTGTGGCGCATGCCGATGGGACCCGCCTTCGACAAGCTCATCGATTCGCGCTTCGCCGATATGAAGAACACGGGCGGGCGTCACGCCGGCTCGATCACCGCGGCGCAGTTCCTGGCGCGCTTCGTCGACAAGACTCCCTGGGCGCATCTCGACATCGCCGGCACGGGGATGGGCTCGCCTTCCGGCGACATCAGTCAGAGCTGGGCTTCGGGCTTCGGCGTGCGCCTGCTCGACCGGCTGGTGCGGGATAATTACGAAAGCTAAAGGCGCAAATCAGGGCAATCGACGCAAAGCATCTCAAGTCTAGGCCAAATCGACGACGATCGAGCGTCGGCCTGCGCGCGTTCGGATGATCGACCAGGACTGCTCACTTCGGGCGCCATTCCGCTTGATCGGCAGTTGAGGGCGTCGCACAAGGCGCGCGACGCGACCCTGGGAGACGCTCATGAATTTTACCAGCATGAAGGCGGGCGTTCTGGCCGGGTTCGCAGCGACGCTCGCCCTTTCGGCGCTGATGGTCGCCAAAGCGGCGCTCGGCATCCTGCCGCAGCTCAATCCGATCGCCGACATCGTGAACGTCATCGACGCCTTCACCGGCGCGAATCTTCCTGCCGCCGCCGGCTGGGCCGGCCACTTCGTCCTCGGCGCGATCGTTTGGGGCGTCGCCTATTCAGTGCTCGAGCCGATCCTGCCCGGTCCTGCGGTCGTGAAGGGCCTGATCTTCGCCGCGATCGCCTGGCTCGCGATGATGATGCTCTTCATGCCGGCGGCCGGCCACGGTTTCTTCGGCATGAGCCTCGGCGCGCCCGCGATCGTCGCGACGCTGGCCCTGCACCTCGTCTATGGCGCGGCGCTCGGCGTCGTCTACGAAAAGTTGATCGGTTCGAACGAGGTCGCCCTCGAGAGACGCAAGAGAGAAATCCTCGAGGCCCTTCTCGGCGCAGGCGTGGTGATCGGCGTCGTCGGCGGCGTTCTTGCCTTCCTCTTTTGGGGCCAGATCGTTCCCATCGCGGCGCTGGCGATCAACTACGTGAAATACCTCGGCGCCCCGGCCGGAACGATCTCCATCGAGCTCAACCCCAGCGCGCCGCCATTGGCGCCGGCGGCGGCGGGCGTCGGACAGGCCGAAGGCGATTGGCCAAGCTACAACAAGACCCTCACTTCCGATCGCTTTGCCAATCTCGACCAGATCAACAAAACGAACGCCGGCAGACTGAAGGTCCTCTGCACCTACGACACCGGCGAGCACACCGGGTTCAACTCGGGTTTGCTCGAAGTTGAAGGCGCTCTGATTTTCGCGACCGAATTCGATCTTTTCTCGATCGATCCACTGACATGCAGAGAGAATTGGCGCGCGCATGAAGTCTACAAGCCCGCCACGCCGCAAGGCGTGAACCGCGGCGCGGCCTATATGGACGGCGCGCTCTTCCGCGGCACGCAGGACGGCCGAGTCCTCGCGTATGACTTCAAAACCGGCAAGCGGCTTTGGGAAACCCAGATCGCCGATCCCAGCAAGGGAGAAAGCGCGCCGGCGGCCCCCATCGCCTGGAAGGGTCTGGTCTTCATCGGCAACGCGGGCGGCGACATCAAGGGGGTGAAGGGGCGCGTGTATGCGCTCGACGCCAAAACCGGGCAAATCAAGTGGGAGTTCTACCTCGTGCCGAAGGGTCCGAACGATCCGGCGCGGGGGCCGTTGGGGCGTTCTCCGCTCGACGACGAGAGCTGGGGGAACAAGTCGCCGGGCGCTCCGATCACTGGCGGCGCGACCTGGACGTCGTACAGCCTGGATCCCGATACGGGCCTGCTTTACGTGCCCGGCGGCAATCCCGCGCCTGATTTCGCGCCGGGCCTGCGTCCCGGCTCCAATCTTTACTCCGGCTCGGTCGTGTTGCTTGACGCCGAGACAGGAGATTACCGGAACCACTTCAAGATCGTTCCGAAGGATTGGCACGATTGGGACGTTTCCGGCGCGCCGGCGATCGTCACGACCGCGGGCGGCAAGAAGGTCATGCTGCTCGCGCCGAAGGACGGCCATCTCTACGGATTCGACCTCGCTTCAAACGCCCTGCTCTACAAGCGGCCCGCGACGCGGATCGAGAACGCGGAGACGCCTTTCTCGACGGAGCGGGCGGTGCATTTCTGCCCAGGATCGACGGGAGGCGCGGAGTGGAACGGCCCTGCCTATGATCCGCAGACCAACCAAGTCTACGTCGGCGAGGTGGAATGGTGCACCACCGTCAGGGCGAAGCCGGAGGCCGATATTCGCGCGACGCCCATGGGTCAGCCGTGGTCCGGCGAAGCCTCGGTCAATCCGTTCAACATGTGGGGCGCGGGAGATCCGGATTTCGACTGGGCGGGATGGGTCACCGCTTTCGACGCCGACACGGGCGAATGGCGTTGGCGCGCCAAGACGAACTACCCGGTTCAGAGCGGCGTGACCCCGACCGCCGGCGGCATCGTCCTCTTCGGCGACATGGGAGGCAACTTCTACGTTCTCGACGCCTCGAACGGCGCCAAGCTCTGGGGCCAAAAGATCGGCGGCGCGGTCGCAGGCGGCGTGATCACTTATGGCGTCGACGGGAAGCAACGCATCGCGGCGGCGACCGGCTTGACCGAAATTCTCTGGCCTACGGAGATCACCACCGCGAAAGTTTCGGTTCTGGGCTTGGAGTGAACGTCGAGCCGGGCGAACGGCTTCAGAACCGTCCTGGCCGGTAGGGCGAAGGATCCGTGAAGGGCTCCTCGCCCGTGATCAGTTCCGCGATGAGGCGCCCGCAGACGGGGCCGAGCGTCAGGCCGTGATGCTGGTGCCCGAAGTTGAACCACAGCCGCTCGTGATTGGGCGCCCGGCCCACGATCGGCAGCATGTCCGGCAGGCAGGGCCGGCATCCCATCCAGGGCTTCGGGTCGAGACGCTCGCCGAGCGGCAGCAGCTTGCGCGCGTCGGGCTCGGTCTGCTCGAGCTGCACGGGCGTGGGCTCCGCGTCGCGGCGCGCGAATTCGACGCCCGTCGTGAGCCGCACGCCGCGGGTCATCGGCGCAAGCACATAGCCCACATCCGAGTCGAGCACGGGGTGAGTCAGCGTCGCCCCGTCGCGCAGCGCGTAATGCATGTGGTAACCGCGTTTGACCGCCAGCGGAAAGTCGTAGCCGAACTCGGTGTAGACGAGATCGGACCAAGGTCCGAGCGAGACGAGAAGATCGCTCGCGTGCACCGGGCCGTCATGCGTCGTGAGGCTCCACAACCCGTCCTCGCCCTCCTGCAGGCTGCGCGCATCGCCTTGCAGGAAACGACCGCCGCGCTTGACGAAGAGGTCGGCGTAGCCCTGGACGACGCGGCTCGGCTCGTCGACCGAAGCCGTATCGAGATAATGCACGGCGCCGACCGCGCCGACGAGATGCGGCTCGAGCCGGGCGAGCCCGTCCTCGTCGAGAATGTCGATGTTCAGCCCGAATTCCCGGAGCTTTTCCGCTTCGTCGACGGCCTCAGCAAGCGTCTCCTCGCTGCGGTAGACTTTTATCCAGCCGGTCTTGCGCAGCTGCCCCAGCACTTCCGCCGGTCCCATGAGCGCTTCGTGCTCGATGAGACAGCGCTCGATGAGGGCGCGCTGCGCCACGACAATCGTCTCGAGGCGGTCCGGCGCGCTCTCCTCGTAATAGCGGTAGAGCCAGGGCGCGATGCCCGGCAGCGCGGTCGCGTGATAATGCGCCTCGGGGAGCAGGTTGAGCGCGTAACGCGCGAGCTTGTTGAGCTGACGCGGGAAGACGCGCGGGTAGATCGAAGAGCGCTCGATCAGCCCGGCATTTCCGAAGCTCGTCTCGAGCCCAGCCGCGCCATGGCGGTCGACCAGCACGACCTCGCGTCCGCGCGCCTGCAAATGCAAGGCCGCCGAGACGCCGACCATACCGGCGCCGAGAACGACGACATCCGCCTTGAGCATCCGTCCCTCCGCGCTGAACCTTCATAACATAGAGCGGGTCGGCGCGGGGGCCTTTCGCCAAAGGCGCGCCGAGCGCCAAGGTGAAGCCTGCAATTTCTTCGCCAGGGAAGCGCGGCAGCCCGAAACCCGCTTTTCTCGCATGGCGGCCCTACAGCCGTTTGACAAATGGCCGAAGCCGCGTCTACCAGAGCGCGCGCGTTGCGGCGGGCATATTGAACCCTGCCCGCCTCGTCGCAATTCCCCCTCGAATGGCTCTTCCTTTCGCGGGAGGAAACGAGGTTTGAAGGCCCCTCCCCTCGCGGGAGCGCGCCGGGTCAGGCGAGGGCGGCGCGCCGGACAGAAGCCCGCTCTTTCGGAGTTGAGCGATGAAAATTCTGGTGCCCGTCAAGCGGGTCGTCGATTACAACGTCAAGATAAGGGTCAAGCCCGACGGCTCGGGCGTCGATCTCGCCAACGTCAAAATGTCGATGAATCCCTTCGACGAGATCGCCGTCGAGGAGGCGCTGCGCCTCAAAGAGGCCGGCAAGGCGACCGAGGTCGTCGTCGTCTCGATTGGGCCCGCGAAGGCGGACGAAACCCTGCGCACCGGCCTCGCCATGGGCGCCGACCGCGGCATTCTGGTCAAGACCGACGAGACCGTCGAGCCGCTCGCCGTGGCGAAAATTCTCGCCAAGATCGCCGAAGAAGAGAAGCCCGGCCTCGTGGTCCTGGGCAAGCAGGCGATCGACGACGACAGCAACCAGACCGGGCAGATGCTCGCCGCCCTGCTCGGCTGGGGCCAAGGCACCTTCGCCTCCAAGGTCGAGATTTCGGGAGAGAGCGTCTCGGTGACGCGCGAGATCGACGGCGGCCTGCAAACCGTCTCTCTCAAGCTTCCCGCGGTCGTGACGACCGATCTGCGCTTGAACGAGCCGCGCTATGCGAGCCTGCCCAACATCATCAAGGCCAAGAAGAAGGAAGTGGCCGTGAAGACGCCGCAGGATTACGGCGTGGACATCACGCCCCGCCTCGAGGTTCTCACCACCGCCGAGCCGCCGAAGCGCAAGGCGGGCGTCAAGGTCGGCTCCGTCGCGGAGCTCGTTTCAAAGCTCAAGGAAGCGGGAGTTATCTAAGCCATGACGATCCTCCTCCTCGCCGAGACGGCGGGCGGCGCGCTCGCGCCCGCGACCGCCAAGGCGCTCACCGCCGCCAAGGACATCGGCGGCGCCGTTCATGTGCTCGTCGCCGGCCCTGGTCTCGAGGCCGCTGCGGCGGAAGCCGCGAAGCTTGCGGGCGTCGAGAAAGTTCTGCTCGCCGACGCCCCGCAATACGACAAGGTTCTCGCCGAGCCCCTCGCTGCGCTCATCGTCTCGCTCGCGCCCGGCTATGACGTGATCCTGGCGCCTTCGACCAGCGGCACGAAAAACGTGCTGCCGCGCGTCGCGGCGCTGCTCGATGTGGCGCAGGTCTCCGACATCGTTAAGGTTGTCGCCGCCGACACTTTCGAGCGGCCGATCTATGCCGGGAACGCCATTCAGACCGTGCGCTCCAAGGACGCCAAGAAGGTCATCACGGTGCGCACCACCGCCTTCACCGCGAGCCCCGAAGGCGGCTCCGCGCCGGTCGAAAAAATCGCCGCCGCCGCCGATCCCGGCCTCTCCGCGTTCCAGAGCGAGGCGCTCGCCAAATCCGAACGCCCTGAGCTCACCGCCGCGAAGATCATCGTCTCGGGCGGCCGCGGGCTCGGCAGCGCCGAGAATTTCGGCAAGATCATCGAGCCCGTGGCGAACCGGCTCAACGCCGCCATCGGTGCCTCGCGCGCCGCGGTCGACGCGGGCTATGCGCCCAACGATCTGCAGGTCGGCCAGACCGGCAAGGCGGTCGCGCCGGAGCTTTATGTCGCCGTGGGCATCTCCGGGGCGATCCAGCATCTCGCGGGCATGAAGGACAGCAAGATCATCGTCGCGATCAACAAGGACGAAGAGGCGCCGATCTTCCAGGTCGCCGATTTCGGCCTCGTCGCCGATCTCTTCAACGCGCTGCCCGAACTGGACGCCGAGCTCGCAAAGCTTGGGCGGTAAAGGAGCGCGAGGCGGAGGCGAACCCAACCGCCGCATCGCCCGCCCCGCCAAGGGGCAAGCTTTTATTGCATTTTTCAAGAAGAACGGTTTTCACCCGAGCCAAAGCCGCGCTATATTGCAGTGCATAAAACTTGTTGGTCCGCTCCGGGAGCGACGCAGAAATGGGTCTCGAAATTCGCAAGATCGGCGTGATCGGCGCAGGCCAAATGGGCAAGGGGATCGCCCAGGTCTGCGCACTGTCGGGCTTTGACGTCGCCCTGAACGACATCGGCGAGGAGCGCATCGCCGCCGGGCTGAAGGACATTGCTTCGCAACTGCGAAAGTCCGTCGACCGCGGCGTCATCGACTCGGCGGCGGCCGACAAGGCGGTCGGGCGGATCGTCGGCGCCCCGACGGCGAAGCACTTCGGCGATGTCGACGTGCTGATCGAGGCCGCCTCGGAAAACGAGGACATCAAGCGCAAGATCCTCACCGAATTCACGCCCTTCCTGAAAGAGGACGCGATCGTCGGCTCCAACACCTCCTCGATCTCGATCACGCGACTCGCCGCCGTCTCCGGACGCCCCGAGCGCTTCATCGGCATCCACTTCATGAATCCCGTGCCGAAGATGCAGCTCGTCGAGGTCATCCGCGGCATTGCGACGGACGACCGCACCTTCGAGGAAACGAAGGAATTCATCATCAAGCTCGGCAAGACGATCACGGTTTCCGAGGATTTCCCCGCCTTCATCGTCAACCGCATTCTGCTGCCGATGATCAACGAGGCGATCTACACGCTTTATGAAGGCGTGGGCTCGGTCGAGGCGATCGACACGGCGATGCGGCTCGGCGCCAATCATCCGATGGGGCCGCTGCAGCTCGCCGATTTCATCGGCCTCGACGTCTGCCTCTCGGTCATGCAGGTGCTGCATGACGGCTTGGCCGACTCGAAATATCGCCCCTGCCCGCTGCTCGTGAAATATGTCGAGGCCGGCTGGCTCGGAAGAAAGACGCAACGCGGCTTCTACGATTATCGCAGCGGCACGCCCGTCGCCACGCGCTGATTTCAGCCTTTGCTGAGGCGCGATCCCGAATCTAGCCTGAAGCGCTCTGGCGCGACTAGAGGCCCGGCAAAGCCGAGGCCTCTGCTTCGCTTCTAGAAGGCGCCTTCGCCTGCAAGCACAGCGTAGGGGGTCCGCAGAAGGATCGAGAGATCGAGGAAGATCGATTGATCGCGGATATATTGGTGGTCGAGCGCAACCTGACCGACGAAGTCGATGTTGGCGCGTCCTCCAATTTGCCAGAGACATGTGATCCCGGGCTTCACGACTAGGCGAACCCGGTCGCTGGGGGCATACTTCGCCACTTCCGAGGGAAGCGCTGGACGGGGACCGACGAGCGACATGTCGCCGATGAGCACGTTCCAGAATTGCGGAAGCTCGTCGATCGAATATTTGCGAATGAAGCGGCCGACCCGCGTGACGCGTGGATCATTTTGGTTCTTGTAACGGATCTCGTGCCGAGAGTTGGTTGTACCCTGCATTTTCGCATGCAGAGCATCGGCTCCGACGACCATGGAGCGGAATTTCACCATGGAGAAAGGCAGGCCATTGCGGCCGACTCGGGTCTGACGAAAGAACACGGGACCCGACGACTCCATCTTGATGGCGATCGCCGTCGCCAGGAACACCGGCGCAAACAGCGTGAGCGCAGCAAGAGCGCCGACGATGTCGAGGGTCCGCTTCAGGACCGGCGAACTGGCTACGTTACCAAAAAATGCGCGATCGTTGATCTCGATGATGGCGGTGTAAGACATCTCGAACCTTTGTCCTCTGGAGCTCGCCGTGACCGGCGCTCATGGACAAAGATTTTCACGAATCGCGCCATGCGGCTGGCGCTTTCAACTCATTGATTTTCAATGGGACTTCCCGAGATCACGGTCTCAGGATTTCATTTTGGAAGCCCGCTTTCGCTACTCTGCGTTGCGAATTGCGAATATCGCGAAAGAGCCGAGCGTTCCGCCTTAGAGAGTGGCGATCAGCGACGACGTGGCGCGCTATCGCTTCACTTTCGCCAAAAGTTCCGGCCTTCGCGCGCGCGTCAACTCCAGCGACTTCTCATGACGCCAGCGCGCGACCGCCCCGTGATCGCCGCTCAGCAATACGGGCGGAATCTCCTCTCCCTCGAAAAGGCGCGGACGCGTGTAGTGAGGATATTCGAGCAGGCCGTTCTCGAAGCTCTCCTCCTCGCCCGACGCCTCCTCGCCCATCACCCCCGGAAGCAGCCGCACGCAGGCGTCGAGGAGCGCCAGGGCCGCGATCTCGCCCCCTGAGAGAACATAGTCGCCGATCGAGATCTCCTCGAGACCGCGCAGGGCGATGACGCGCTCGTCGACGCCCTCGAAGCGCGCGCAGAGGATCGAGGCGCCCGGCCCCTCCGCCAGCGCCCGAACGCGCGCCTGGGTGAGCGGCGCGCCGCGTGGGCTCATGAGCAGGCGCGGGCGCGCGTCGTCCTCGGCAATGGCCGAGTCGAGCGCGGCGCAGAGCACGTCGGCGCGCATGACCATGCCCGGGCCGCCGCCAGCCGGCGTGTCGTCGACGGCGCGATGGCGGCCAATTCCCTGTTCGCGAATCTGCCGCGTCTCAAGGCCCCAGACCCCGCGCGAGAGCGCGTCGCCGGCGAGCGACAGGCCCAAGGGACCCGGAAACATCTCCGGAAACAACGTGAGGATCGTCGCGCGCCACATGTGTCATTCTCGCATGGCCTCGGCGCCGGGGAAAAGGGTCGTTCGCAGACCTCGCGCATCGTTCCGGGAATGTGTAACTTCCCCCCCAATACACGCGCCGCGGCGGCGGCCGCGATCAAGGAAAAAAAGCAAAGGGGAAGTCCATGGGAAGGATCGGCGCATTCATCAAATTTCTGGCGCTCGTCTCGGAGGCGATCTTTCTGCAATTCATCCATGTCGTCGGGCTTCTGGGCTTCGCCGCCGCGGCGGCGCTCGGCTGGTATCGAAAGCCCTCATGGCTCGTGCCAATCCTCGCGGTCGCGCTCGGCGTCCTGTCGGATAAGTTCTTCAGCGGCGGCGTAGCGGACATGCTCGAAAAGGCGCACAAGGCCGAGGAGCGCGGCGGCTTCATGGTCGTCGTCTATTTCGTGATCTGCGCGGTGGGCTATGTCGCCGGCGCCTATGGGCGCGTGCATTTCTTCAACAATGCGGAGCCGCTGCCGCTAGCGAAGCCTCTCTCGAAACTGCGCAAGAGGAAGTAATCGCGACCGCGACCGCCGCCCGATCGCTCAAAAAGCCCGGGCGGCGGGCGCGGAAGCCTCAGCCTCAGAGCCCCTCGAACAGCGCCGTGGACAGATAACGTTCCGCGAAGGAGGGGATGATCACCACAATGTTCTTGCCGGCCGCCTCGGACCGTCCGGCGAGCTCGAGCGCCGCAGCGACGACCGCGCCGGAAGAGATTCCGCCCGGAACCCCTTCGAGGCGAGCGAGCTGCCGCGCCGTCTCGAAGGCGGTCTGGTTGCCGATGGTGACGATCTCGTCGATGACGACGCGGTCGAGGATCGGCGGCACGAAGCCCGCGCCAATGCCCTGGATTTTATGCGGTCCTGGGGGCGCCCCGAGAGCACGGCCGAATCCTCGGGCTCGACCGCGACGACGCGCAAATCCGGCTTGCGGGATTTGAGCGCTTGACCGACGCCGGTGATCGTGCCGCCCGTGCCGACGCCGGAGACGAAATAGTCGACCGCGCCCGCCGTGTCGTTCCAGATTTCTTCAGCCGTCGTGAGCCGATGGATTTCGGGATTTGCGGGATTCTCGAACTGCTGCGGAATGATCGATCCGGGATTTTCCGCCGCGAGCTCGCCGGCCTTGGCGACGGCGCCCTTCATGCCGAGCGCGGCGGGCGTCAGCACGAGCTCCGCGCCGAGCAGCGCCAGCATCTTGCGGCGCTCGATCGACATCGACTCCGGCATGACCAGGATGAGGCGATAGCCGCGCGCCGCCGCGACGAAGGCGAGCGCAATGCCGGTATTGCCGGAGGTCGGCTCGATCAGCACGGTCTGCCCCGGCACGATCCGGCCGCTCTTCTCGAGCGACTCGATCATCGCGACGCCGATGCGGTCCTTGACGCTGGCGATCGGATTGAAGAACTCGAGCTTGGCGAGGATATTGGCCTTCACGCCCTTTTCCGCCGCGATCCGGTCGAGCCGCACGATCGGCGTGTCGCCGATGGTCTGGGTGATCGAATTGTAAATGCGGCCGCGCCCTGGCTTGGCCGGCGGCGAAAATTGGGGAAGCTTCGACATTGAGTTGCTCTCCTTGAATTGCGGCGGCCCCGGGTCGAGCGCGCGAGGGCGGGCGCGAGCCTCTTGATCTCAGTTCGTAGACAAGGCTTGCTCAATTTCCCGCACGCCGTCAAATGGTGCGGCGCCCGACCTTTAGGCAGCGGAATTCGATGAGTCCCGACGACATCGCTTTCGAGACGCGCTTCCCGCGCGAGGAGGACCCGCAGCCGGTCGCGGTCTCGCCGCTGACGCGCCGGCTCGTCGCCCCCAACGGCGGTCCTTTCACCTATACCGGGACCTGCGCCTATATCGTCGGCGCGGGCGATGTCGCGATCGTCGATCCGGGCCCCAGGAGCGAGGCGCATGTCGAGGCGCTGCTCGGCGCGATCGCGGGGGCAAGGCTCGCGGCGATCCTCGTCACGCACACCCATCGCGATCATTCGCCGGCCGCCGCTCTTTTGCGCGAGCGCACCGGCGCCCCGATCGTCGGATGCGCGCCGCATCGCCCGCCCGAGGTTCAAAAGTTCGACGGACCCGCCCTCGACGCCGCGCATGACGCCGACTATGCGCCCGATCGCATCCTCAAGGACGGCGAGACGCTGGTTATCGGCGGTGCGACGCTGCAAGCGGTTGCAACGCCAGGACACACGGCCAATCACCTCTGCTATGCCCTCAAGGAAGAGAAAACGCTTTTTACCGGAGACCACGTCATGGCATGGGCGACGACTGTGGTCGCGCCGCCCGACGGATCGATGCGCGCCTATCTGCAGTCAATCGAGAAGCTGCTAGCGCGCGACGACCGCCTGTATTGGCCCGCGCACGGGGGGCCCGTCACCGACCCCGGCTCCTTTCTCCGCGCGCTGCAGATCCACCGCCGCAGCCGCGAGGCCGCGATCCTGCAGCGCCTCGCGGCGGGCGACGCGACGATCCCGGCGATGGTCGGAAAGATTTATGCGGGCGTCGACAAAAGACTGCATCCCGCCGCGGCGATGGTCGTGCTCGCGCATCTCGAAGATCTCGTCGAGCGCGGCGAGGTCGCCGCCCCCGAGGGCCTCGGCCTCTTCAAGCGCTACGAGAAAAACTGACTACCGTTTCGTCGGCGCCTCTGCCTTCTGAGTCATGATCAGCACGTCGTTCTTGTTCACGCGATTGAGCTTGGATCGCGCCGTCTCGTCGAGGATATCGGCGTCGACCGTTTCTCCGCGAATGAGCGAGACGCGCCGTTCCCACTGCAGACGCTCCATCTTCATAAAGTTGCGCTCGTAGCGCAGCTTGTCGAGCTGCTGCTGATACTCCTCGCCCGCCTTGAGACCGCGGTTGCCGTTCAGGCCCTGCCAGACGAAGTAGCAGGACAAGAGCGCGGCGAGCCCGTGCAGCCCGAAAGGCAGGGCGAAGGAGCGCAGGAAAGCGGAGAATCGGAACATGCGCCGCAGCCTAGCGGCGACATGGTGTAAGGCGAGTTAACGCTGCAGGGTCATCGCGCCAAGACGCAGCGAAAGCTACCGCCGCCCCCCGCGCGCGACGCGTTCGATTTCGGCCCGCACCAGCCGCTCGACGAGCCCCGGAAGATTGTCGTCGAGCCAGGCCTTCAGCATGGGCCGCAGCATCTCGCGGGCGTATTCATGCAGCAGGCCTGAGTCATTGAGGACGCGGCTCGCCGCCAGCGACTGAAATTGCGCGGTGATCGAGGCCGCGGCGTCGGCGGAGACCAGCGCCGAAGCAAACGCCGGCGTTTCCGCCTCGATGAGGAGGTCGGCCTCCTGCGGCTCCCGCGCGACGAAAACCTCGCTATGCTCCATCGACTCCTCCGCCAGGAAAGGCTCATCGCTCGTGGCGAGCTGCGACTCGGCGTCAGAAGCGCCCAACGCGTCGGCGGCCTCGGCCTGCATCGTCGACGCGTAGCCTGCACTCTCGAGCTCGGAGGAAGCGCGCGCGCCTTCTTCCTGCCCTGCGGACCTTGCGTGAGCCTCGGCTTGTCGCGCCCCAGTTTCGCTCGGGACCGCATCCGGCTCCTTCGCCGCGGGGGCGGCGCTCCATGACCGCGCGCTTCGGCCCGACAGGGGCCTGCGCTCCTCGCCCGAAGGGGAAGCGGCGCCGAGCTCGGCCTCATCCTCCGCGATCAGTCGACGGATGGAGGCGAGAATCTCCTCCATGGACGGTTCGTTCGTTTGGCGATCTTCGCTCAACGAGTGAGGTCGCGGCTGTGCGGTCGAGGATGTCATCGGGGCTCCGAGCTCTCCGGCGATTGCCGACGAATCGGCGGCGGCCACTTTTAGGCTCCGTACGCTTGTATCGGCCTCTACACGTCGTCGAATCAACTGGATTATAACAATATCAAGAGATTTCGGCGGGATTGGCGACTATTTTCCGTCCGGCGTCTCCAGGCCGAACCAGCGATCCTTGACCTGATCGAAGTGTATCGCCGGCTCATATTCCGCCGCGTCGAGGCGCAGCTCGCGCGCCGAGAGGCGGCCGATCGCCGCAAGCGCGGCGAAGGAGGCGACGATCCTGTCACGCTGCGAGACCACCAAATTGACGCGCGCGTTGAGGAGCGCCAGTTGCGCGTTGAGCACGTCGAGCGTCGTCCGCTGGCCGACCAGCGCCTCGTTGCGCACGCCCGCGAGAGCGACCTCGGCGGCTTTCACGGCGGCGAGATTGGAGACGATCGCCGCCTTCGCCGACTGCAGCTGCGCATAGCCGCTGACGACGCCGACGCGCGCCTGATCGCGCTGCAGATCGGCCGAGAGACGCGCCTGCCCCAGCTGCTCCTTGGCCTGTCTCACGCCTGCATATTCCGAACCGCCCTGATAGAGCGGGATGTTGAGCGAGCCCGTGGCCTGCGCCGAGAACTGGCGCGATCCGGGAAAGCCCAGAAACGAGTCCCATTGCGGACTGACCTGCGCCGAAACGGAGAAGGTGGGCGACAGCGCGCCCTCCGCGACCTTCACGGCGAGCGCCGCCGCGTCGATCTGATGCTCGGCGTTGATCACAGCGGGACTCTCGGCGAGCGCGATGTCGATCGCTTCGTTGAGCGAGGCGGGCAGCATCCCCTCCACGCCCTGCGCCGGCTCAAGCCGCTTTGGGTCCACGCCGACGAACTGCCGATAGGTCGCGGCTGATATCTTCAGCACGGCTTGCGCCGCATAGACATCGGAACGCGCTTGCGCGAGCGACGCCTCCGCCTGCGCGACGTCGGTGCGCGTGACCTCGCCGACCCCGAAGCGGTCGCGGGTCAGGCGAAGCTGCTCCTCGAGAACCTTCACGTTGTTCTGCCGCAGATTGAGGATCGCCGTATCGCGCAGCACGTTCATGTATGCGGTGGCTGCATTCTGCAGGATCGTCTGCTCGGTCTGGCGCAAGCCGGCGCGCGCGGCGAGCACGGAAGACTCCGCCTGCCTCACCGAATTCGCTGTGCGTCCCCCATCGAACAGCGTCTGCGAAAAATTCAGCGCCGCGCCGCGGGGCTGGCCGATATAGGCGTCCTCGTAATACTGGCGCTGGCCGGAGTTCTGGTTGCGGCCGGCCGGGATTCTCACGCTCGAGGATTGCGGGCCCGCATTGGCTGAAATGGAAGCCTTTGGCCGCATGCCGGCGGCGGCTTTGGGCGTATCCTCGTCACGCGCGCGCACCGAGGCGCGGCTCTGATTGAGGTCGGGGTTATTCTCATAGGCGCGCGCAAGAGCCGATTTCAGCGTTTCAGCGCCGGCGCCGCCCGCAGCCAAGAGCAGCGCGAGCAGGACCGCAGCGAGGCGAGCGCCCCGGGGCGAGGCGAAGCGCGGCCCAATGCGACGCAGGGGAGAAACCGAAGGCGTGCGGCGCCCTACGCGATGCATTGTCGAGACCTGGCTCTTCCGCCGGCTGGCTTCATCTCCGCCACGGGGGCGGGCGCAGTCGGCCGCGAGAAGCGATGGCCCAAGTTTGACAGAGCTTTGCGCTCAAAACGCGGCGCGCTGTAGCCCTGGCCCTTCGAGACGCGCCCTGCGGTCGCTCCTCCGGACGAGGGAATAGCCGCGTCTCCAGCTCCTCGTCCTGAGGAGCCGCGCAGCGGCGTCTCGAAGGACGAAGAGGACGCCCTAGAGAACGAAGGCCGGGGGCTGCGCGAATTCTTCCAGCTGCGGGGCGGCCGCGTCGAAAATGGGCCGCTCCCCCGCGACCTTGCCGCCGCTCAGATCGATTCTCACGGCCTTTATCCCGCTCTTGGGCTCCGGCCGCCGGAAGGCGAGCAGCCGCCCATTCGGCTTGAGCTGCGAGAGCAGCTCCTCCAAGCCGGCCTCGACCGCACCCTGGATGAGAATGACGTCGAAGG
This sequence comes from uncultured Alphaproteobacteria bacterium, assembly GCA_963798515.1. GTDB lineage: Bacteria > Pseudomonadota > Alphaproteobacteria > Rhizobiales > Beijerinckiaceae > Methylocystis. The sequence goes on along the minus strand of CAWCTS010000007.1, from coordinate 3,979 downwards.
GCGCCTCGGCTGGCGCGCCCTTGGCGAGCGGACCCACGATGACGCGAACCGCGCCCGCGCCCACTTTCGCCAGATTCGCCCGCGCTCTGTCGGCGATCGCCGCATCGCTTTCCAACGCGACAACCTCGCCCGCGAGCCCCGAAAGCAGCGCGGCAGCGTAGCCTTCGCCGCCCGCGATATGCAACACCTTGTGATCGGGACGGATGTCGGCGACCTGCAGGAAACGCGCGAGAACGAGCGGCGCGGGCTCCCAGCGCCGTCCGCCTTCGGCTTCGACCGAGAGATCGGAATAGGCGACGGAGGCGAGGTGGCCCGGCAGGAAGAGCTCGCGCGGAACGGTGATGAAGCGGTTCAGCACCTCGAGATCGTTCACGTCATAGGGCCGCAATTGCCGCTCCACCATCACGCGCCGCAGCTCGGCCGTCTCCGCGCCGAGAGTTTCCTTGATCGTCGCGTTCATGGGCATCGTCTCGGCCTCGCGCCGGCTCCTATGGGGGTGAAAAAAGGGGTCGAAAGCCGCGCTTCGACGCAGCGACTTATAGTTTTTGCCGTGCGCCCTGTCCACGCCCGACACGCGTTCGCCCTTGCGCCCGCCGCCCTGCTCGCCTACACCGCCCGCGACATCGAATTCAGGGGGCAAGCATGTCAAAAATCAAGCGGATCGGGGCCGGCGCGCGCATGAGCAAGGCGGTCGTGCACGGCGATCTGATCTTCACCGCAGGCCAGATCGCCAATAAGACCAAGGGCGAGGGCGTCACCGAGCAGACCGCGGAGATTCTCGGCATCATCGATGAGATTCTCGCGGAAACGGGCTCGGAGAAGGCCAAGATCATCTCCGCGACCGTCTATCTCTCCGACATTTCGACCTTCGCGCAGATGAACGTCGCCTGGGACGCTTGGCTCGACAAGGTGAACCCGCCGGCGCGCGCGACGGTCGAAGCGAAGCTCGTCGCGCCGGAGTTCAAGGTCGAGATCGCCGTGATCGCGGCGGTTTGATAAGTAACTCAGCACGCTCCGGCGCCCTCGTCCTGAGGGCCCGCGCAGCGGGCGTCTCGAATGACGAATGAGCGCGATCCCCATCCTTCGAGACGCGCCTATCGGCGCTCCTCAGGATGAGGCGGCTGCAACTGGCTCCACAGCGGATTGTCGGGGTCCTGCGCATAGCGCAGGGTCTCGAAGCGCATCGCGCGCGCGTCGAAAAGCAGCAGGCGGCCGACGAGCCCCTCCCCGAAGCCGACGATCTCGCGAATGACCTCGAGCGCCATCAGCGCGCCGACCACGCCCGTGAGCGCCCCGAGCACGCCCGCCTCCTCGCAGGCCGGAACGGTTCCGGGCGCAGGCGGATCGGGGAACAGGCAGCGATAGGACGGGTTTTGGCGCCCGTCCGCGCCCTTCTCGTAGGGGCGCAACGTCGTCATTTGCGCGTCGAAACCGCCGACCGCGGCGGAAACGAGCGGACGCTTCTCGAAGAAGCACGCATCGGAGACGAGATAGCGCGTCGCGAAATTGTCGGAGCCGTCGGCGACGACATCGTAACGCGAGACGAGCGCGCGCGCATTTTGCGGCTCGAGGCGCAACGCGTGCGTCTCGACTGTCACATGCGGATTGAGGCGCCGAATGGCGTCGGCGGCGCTCTCGACCTTGGGCCGGCCCACATCCGGCGTGCCGTGGAGCACCTGCCGCTGCAGGTTCGACAGCGCGACCGCGTCGTCGTCGACAACCCCGAGCGCGCCCACGCCCGCCGCCGCCAGATATTGCAGCAGGGGCGCGCCGAGACCGCCCGCGCCGACGACGAGCACGCGCGCCGCTTTCAGCTTCTGCTGACCCGGGCCGCCGATCTCGCGCAGCACCAGATGCCGGGCGTATCGCTCCACTTCCTCTGCTGTCAGGCTCATGCTTTTCCAGCCGTCTCTCGAATGTAGATCAAAGGTTTAACGTAAATTTCATTCCTCCGACGGCTAATAGCCGCAAGCGAGCAGCGTTCCGGCTCGCGGGGGGCGTTTACGATGATGTTGCATCCTTCTCGGACGAAGCGCGTCGATTGGCTTCGCGTTCTCACACCGCTTCTCGCCAGCCTGGTGCTTGCCTCTACAGCGCTTCAGTCGGCCCGCGCCGCCCCCGCCAGCGATACTGTCTACACGATCGCCGACGACGGCTATGGGCTCGGCGACTGCGTGGCGCAAAAAAGGGAATGCGGCAAGGCCGTCGCGGACGCCTGGTGCGAGTCCCACGGCCACGGCGCGGCCGTCGCCTTCGGCTCCGCCTCCGAAGTGACCGGCGCCATCCGGGGCGGCGGCGAGGCGCGACTCTCGAGAGACTCCGACGCGGTGGTGCGCTGCTCCGACTGAGAGCCCAACTCGCTCGCGGCTGCGCTTAAAGGCCAGCGCCGCGCCGTGCGAGGCGCGACCGCCAAGCGGTCGGCTCCTTGCTGCGCGAGTTATCGCAATTCTCAATTTGCGAAGCGAAAAGGTCGAACGCGGCGTCCTGCAACGGTGGCGGCGACTGACCGCAATTCTGCGACTCCAGCTTATTCATAGCCTTGCTTGCAGGCGCAGGCTTGGCACGTCCTGTGAAGTCCTTGGCGTGTCTGCCGACCGGCGGGTTCGAGAGTCTCGCCTCAACTCGCAACACCGAGGTTTTTCTTATGCACAAGACGACGCAAGCCCTTTTGCCGCTCGCGCGCTGCGCGGAGATCTGCGGTCTCGAGCCTCAGGAGATGATCATCGGCGCCAGGCCGCGGCCGGAGCACGAGATTCTGAAGGCTCGATATTTCCAGGGTTCCAGCTTGGCTAAGGCGACCCTGCGCGCTGGGTTGGTCGCCGCGATCAGAACCGCTGTCGACTCCCGCCAGGAGCGCCTCGCCGCCGAGCTGCTGATCGCGCTGCGCGTGATGCTCGTGGGAGAGAGCAACGCTTCCGGCGTCGCCCCTCAGGGCCGCCGCAGCTGGTACCGCTATCGGCGTCCGCTCAAGAGCCTCATCGAAACGCGGGGTGAGCAGCTTGCCTCTGCGATCGTCGTGAACCTCGCCGAGCGCCGCTCCAATGTCGCCTCCAACTGCGCCACGGCATAGACGAGTCTAGCCGGGGGCCGCGCGCTTAAGGCTCGCAGCCCAGATCACGGCCTTAGACGATGTAGCTGCGGAACCGCGCCACGACGCCCAGGATGACGATGACCAGGACGCTGATCACGCCTTCGCCGGGGCTGGGATTGGAGGCGGAAAGGAATGTGGCGAAAGGCAGTAAATCCGAGAAACTGATCACCGCCGCCGAGGCCAACGTCGGAGCGCCGAGCAGCGCAGAAACCAGTGCGAAAGTCATAAATTTCATCGTTTTCTCCGTGCCGCAGCAGAAGCCGACGAGTAGCGTCTACAAAGGCGCCGCCGCCCTACACGTCGCGGCGCACAAATTTGTGCTCGGGGCGAGTCTTAGCAGAAGCGCAGGGCTTGCGCCAGCTTTTTTTGCACCGCATCACGCAGCTCCCTAACCAAGCGTATTGCAGCGCAATCGTCGCTTTAGGCTCAAGTCTCGGATTCCCCGGGGCTTCTCAAGCCGCCCGCACCTGTGTTGGCGGGCTTGGAAGGGGCGTCCATGGACGGCGTCGCCCGCGCCAGCCTCGCGCCGAAGAACGCTTGGCGGCGCAGGAGCCCTCTGGGTCATAGGCCGAGCTTCAACGCCCTCGACAATGCCGCCCCCAATTCCGCGCTTGTATCTTTTTGCGCCGCAACCATAATCGCGCCCCGAGCCTGCGCCGGTCTAAAAGCCAGCGCTCTTCGAGGAAGGCAGCCCCTTGTTGACAAAAAGTCGCTCCGTTTATTTTTCGCGCAAATCCATCCAGCTGATCATTGCGGAGAACGGCGCCGCCGAGGGCAATGGACTGAAACGCGCGCTCGGCTGGGTCTCGCTGATGGCGATGGGCATCGGCGGGATCATCAGCGTTTGTATTTTCGTGCTGACGGGACAGGCCGCGGCGGATTACGCCG
>CAWCTS010000006.1:0-6529 GCA_963798515.1 uncultured Alphaproteobacteria bacterium | reverse complement strand
GCGTGGTGGCGAGCATTATTGAGTGAGGAGTTGAGGGGGAGGGGCCGCGAGCGACCCCTTCCCCTTTGAACTCAGGCGGCGAGCGTGGTCTTGTCTTCGCGCAGGAAGGCGGGGGTCTGCGGCTCGCTCGATTTTTTTGCCGAAACGTCGGCGGCGGGCGCGTTCACGACCTCGAGCGCGGCGGCGACGGCCGAGACGCCGATCTCGCGGTAGAGGCGCGCGAGGAGGTCATGCTGGGGATTGGGGAGAGGGGACTCGCCGAACTCGGACACTAACAGCTTGGACATGGGGCTCTCTCGTCGTTGGCAGGCAAGAGCAGGGGCCAGCTCGTTCAGATTGTCGGCATCCGCTTAAGAAGGGGTTAAGATAGCCGCCTTTCCCAGAGCTTTACGCGGGCTTGGCGCCACGCGATAATGCGGCATCGTCCGCCTTCCGGCCGCGCGGGATGGCATGGCCGCTTCGCCGCGCAGGCCAAAATCACGAGAACGAAAATCCATGCGTCGTCACCTGCCGCCCGAACCCCTGTCCCAGGCGGCGCTGTGGAGCCGCCGGCTGGGGCTGTTTGCGGCGGTGGTCATGGGCCTTGCGGTCCTGCTGCTGCGGCTGCACGTTCTCGATCCTGTCGCCGCGCTGACGACGCTCGGCGCCGCTGTCGCGATCGCGCTCGGCGCGCTGCTGCTCTTCGTCGCCGCCTGCGTGACGATCTGGCGGAGCGGCGCGTCCTCCTGACGACGCTCCCGCGCGATCGCGCTCGGCGCGCTGCTGCTCTTCGTCGCCGCCTGCGTGACGATCTGGCGGAGCGCGCGCGGGCTCGGCGTCGCGCTCGGCGGCCTTTTCTTCATCGCCGCGACACTCGCCTATCCGAGCTATCTCGCCTTTCAGGCGCTACGGCTCCCCAAGCTCGCCGACGTCTCCACCGACATCGCCGACCCCCCGGACTTCTCCCGCTCCGCGGCGGCCCTGACGGCGCGCGGCGGCGTCGCGCATCCGAACCCGTCTCCCGAGGCGCGCTCCGGACAGCGCGCGGCCTATCCCGACGTCGAGCCGATCGTCCTCGATATTGACGTCGACGACGCGATCCCGCTCGTCATCCGCTCGGCGTCGGCGCGCGGCTGGCGTCTCGTCGACCAGCGCGCGCCGAGTCCGCGCACGGGCGAGGCGCATCTCGATTTTCTCGACGCGAGCCGGATTCTCGCTTTCGACGTCGACGTGACCGTGCGGCTGCGGCCGCTCGCGGGACAGACGCGCATCGACGTGCGCTCGGCGTCCCGCTACGGCCGGCACGACTTCGGCGCGAACGCCCATCGCATCCAGGCCTTCGCGGACGAGCTGCAGAACCAGATCGATCTCGGGGAGGGGTCGTCCTCGACGCCCGATCTGCCTCCCGTCAGGCCTCCATCGATTCGAGCTCATCGATAAGCTTCGCGATTACGTCGAGCCCGATGGACCAGAAGGCGGGGTCGCGCGCGTCGAGTCCGAAGGGCGCGAGCAGCTCGCCATAGGGCTTCGAGCCGCCGGCTTCGAGCAGCGCGAAGTAGCGATCGACGAAGCCTTCATGCGCCGTCTGATAGATCCCGTAAAGCGAGTTCACGAGGCAGTCGCCAAAAGCATAGGCGTAAACGTAGAACGGCGAATGAATGAAGTGCGGGATATAGGCCCAGTAGTTCTCATAGCCCGGCCCGAGGCGGATTGAAGGTCCGAGGCTCGCGCCCTGCACGCTCATCCAGAGATCGCAAATCTCGTCGGCGGTAAGCTCGCCCTCGCGGCGCGCAAGATGGAGCTTGCGCTCGAAGCTGTAGAAGGCCGTCTGCCGCACCACCGTGTTGAGCATGTCCTCGATCTTGGAGGCGAGCATGACGCGCCGCTCGCTCTTGTCTCCGGCGTCGGCCAGGAGCTTGCGAAAGGTCAGCATCTCGCCGAAGACGGAGGCGGTTTCGGCGAGCGTCAGCGGCGTCGGGGCCATGAGCGCGCCTTGGCGAGCGGCGAGCACCTGATGCACGCCGTGTCCGAGCTCATGCGCGAGCGTCATGACGTCGCGCGGCTTCCCCTGGAAGTTGAGCAGCACATAGGGATGCGCCGAGGGCACGGTCGGATGCGAGAAGGCGCCGGGCGCCTTGCCGGCGCGCGCCGGGGCGTCGATCCAGTCCTTGTCGAAGAAGTCTGAGGCGATGCGCGCCATTTGCGGCGCGAAGCCGGCGTAGGCAGCAAGCACGGTCTCGCGCGCTTCGTTCCAGGAATAGCGCTTCGCCGGCGCCATGGGCAGCGGCGCGTTGCGATCCCAATAGTCGAGCGCCTCCTTGCCGAACCATTTGGCCTTCAGCCGATAGTAGCGATGCGAGAGCTTCGGATGCGCCGCCTCGACCGCGGCCACCAGCGCCTCCACGACCTCGCCCTCGACGCGGTTGGCGAGGTGGCGCGAGTCCGCGACGTCGTCGAAATGCCGCCAGCGATCGGAAATCTGCTTGTCCTTGGCGAGCGTGTTGGAGATGAGCGCAAAGGTGCGCAGATTGGCCTTGAGCGTCGCGCCAATGGCTTCGGCGGCGGCGCGGCGGGTCTCTTCCTTCTCGTCCTGGAGCAGATTGAGCGCGGGCTCGATCGGCAGCTCCTGGCCCTGAATCGGAAAGCGCAAGGCGGCGATGGTTTCGTCGAAGAGCCGGCTCCAAGCGGCCGATCCCGTCACCGACTTCTCGTGGAAAAGCTCCTCGATCCGATCCTCCAGCTCGTGCGGCTTCTCCTTGCGGATGTCCTCGAGCCAGGGCCGCCAGCGCGAAAGCGGCGCCTTTGCCGCCGCGGCGAACAGCGCCGCGTCGTCGAGGCGATTGAGCTCGAGCTGAAAGAACAGTGTCGCCGTCGAAGCGTCGACGATCCGGCTTTGCGCGTCAGAATAGAACTTCCCGCGCTTGGGATCGCTGACGTCGCCGGCGTGCAAGAGTCCCGCATAGGACATGAGGCGTCCGAACAGGTCCTGCAGCGCCTCGTAGCGGGCGACTGCGCCGCCGAGCTTTTCGCTGGCGTCGGGGGAGGCTGCGAGTGTCGCAAGCTTGCCGCGGTAGTCTTCGGCGAAGGACTGAGCTTCACGGTCGGCGCTGTCGAGATCGTCGCGGAAAGCCTGCGAGTCGGGCCCCGGATAGAGATCGCCGAGGTTCCACTCGGGCAAGGGGCCGAAATCGGCAACGGCTGTTGGATTGGGCATTGAATGCTCCTGAAGAGACGGAAATGTCGCGTGTTTCGGATAATAGGGCGCAAGCCTCGCCCGATCAAACCGTCTCGAGCGGCGCGCAACATCCTCTGCGCGAAGCTCCCACCGGTTCGGCGCCGCGCAGATAGGAATTTAACTCCAACTTTACCCTGTTCCTGGAGTTTAGACACAAGCGTGGGAAAAGATTTGGCCCCGCAAACTCCAGGGGGACGGGCGCCGATGGCTTCGACGATTCTCATAGCCGATGACGATCCCGTGCAAAGGCGCCTCCTCGAGGCGATGATTCGTCGGTTCGGCTATGAGACGGAGTGCGTCGAAAGCGGCGAGCTCGCGTTGGCCCGCCTCAAGGCGACGGATGCGGCGCCGGTCGCGCTGCTCGTTCTCGATCTCGTCATGCCCGATCTCGACGGCATGGGCGTGCTCGCCAAAATGCGCGAGGAGAAGCTGCAAACGCCCGTCATCGTGGAGACGGCGCATGGCTCGATCGAAGCCGTCATCTCGGCGATGCGCGCCGGCGCCTCCGACTTTGTCGTGAAGCCCGTTGGCGCGGAACGTCTGCAATTCTCCATCAAGAACGCGCTCGCGGCCGATGCGCTCGCCTCCGAGGTTCGCCGCGCCGCGCGCCGCACTCAGGGCGCTCTGACCTTCAAGGACCTCGTGTCGCGCAGCGCCGAGATGGAGCGCGTCATTCGATTGGGCGAGCGCGCCGCGCGTTCAACCATACCGGTGCTCATCGAGGGCGAGTCGGGCGTCGGCAAGGAAATCGTGGCGCGCGCCATTCAGGGCGCCTCCGATCGCCGCGGCAAGCCTTTCGTGACCGTCAACTGCGGCGCGTTGCCGTCCAATCTGGTCGAGTCGATCCTCTTCGGCCATGAGAAGGGCGCCTTCACCGGAGCCACGGAAAAGCACGCGGGCAAGTTCCTGGAGGCGAACGGCGGCACGCTGTTTCTCGACGAGGTGGGCGAGCTGCCGCTCGAACTGCAGGTGAAGCTCCTGCGCGCGCTGCAGGAGGGCGAGATCGATCCGATCGGCGCCAAGCGGCCGCTCCGGGTCGACGTGCGGCTCATCTCGGCGACCAACCAGAATCTCATCGAGCTCGTGAAGCGCGGCCAATTCCGTGAGGATCTCTTCTACCGGCTCAACGTCTTTCCGATCGGCATACCGCCGCTGCGCGCCCGCAAGGGCGACATTCCCGATCTCGTCCGCCGCTTCTGCGCGCGCTTTTCCGCCGAAGAGGGGCGGACGATCCGCGGCGTGTCGCCCGAAGCCATGTGCCTGCTTGCTTCCTACGACTGGCCGGGCAACGTCCGCCAGCTCGAGAACGCTCTGTTCCGCGCGGTCGTGCTCGCAGAAGGCGACGAGCTGACGGTGGCCGAGTTCCCGCAGATCGCCAATCATGTCGGCGGCTTCGACGTGCGCGTGCCGCCGGCGCCGAGCCTCCCCGAGCCGCGCGCGATGCGCGAGCGCGAGATCGTGCGCGTCGAGGTGCGCGATCCCAATGTGCTGGGGTTGCTCGGCAAGAACGGCGACATGCGCCGGCTCGACGACCTCGAGGCCGAAACGATCCGCTTCGCTTTGCAGCACTATCGCGGACAAATGTCGGAGATCGCGCGTCGCCTGGGCATCGGCCGCTCCACCCTCTATCGCAAGATGAAGGAATACGGGCTGGGCGACGAAGGTTTGGCTGAGTCCGGCGAGGATGCAAGCCTCGTGGCTTAGCGCCCGGCGCCGGGGCGCTCTGCAGGTGACGGACGCCATTCCAGAACAAGAGTCCCACGTCCGGACTGGCTCAGCTGGCCGGGACCGATCCGTTTGAATCCTTCTCTCTCATAGAATCGGATCGCGCGATGATTGTCCGCGTTCACGTCGAGTCGAACGAGGCTGGGCGAGCGCTCCCGCGCGGCGGCGAGAAGCGCCGCGCCGACTCCCCCGCCAAAGCGCTCGGGATGCACACAGATCTGGTCCAGCCATCCGCTTACGGGGTCGATCGTCACGAAGCCCAGAAGCGCTCTGTCGTCTTCATCCCACAGGCAGAGGGTTAGGGCGCCTTGCGTCTCCATCACGGCCAGACGGTCGAGGAGCCAGGCGCATCGCGCCTCGAAGGCGATCTCGGGATAGGTGGCGCGCCAGGAGGCGACCCAAAGGGCGAGGAGCTCCTGCGTCTCCGACCCTGTGCGAGGCGCGACGCGCCAGCCATGCGCAGCGCTGACTGAGGATCGGCTCACGCTTTCCTCATAGCGTCGAGGAGCAGCCGATGGATCGGCTCATTGCCGGCGCAGATCTCTTTGCGCGAGAGCATGTCGCCGCCGCCGACAAGATCGGTGACGAAGCCGCCGGCCTCGCGCACGAGCACGACGCCCGCCGCAATGTCCCAGGAGTTGATGCCGCGCTCCCAATAGCCGTCGAAGCGCCCCGAGGCCACCAGCGCCAGGTCGAGGGCGGCGGCGCCCAGGCGGCGGATGTTGCCGACCTTGGCCATCGCCGCGGCGAGCTCGAGCTGGAAGCGCTCGTGGCGCTCGCGCGAGGCGAGAGGAGGAGTGCCGCAGGCGATCATAGAACTCAGCCAGGGTTTTACGCGCCGCCACGCGCATGCGCCGATTGTTATGATAGGCGCCCTGACCTTTCTCGGCGATGAACATGTCGTCGGTCGCCGGATTATAGACCACGCCCGCGACGAGCTGGCCCTCGCGCTCCAGGGCGAGCGAGACGGCGAAGATCGGAATCCCGTGCAGGAAGTTCGAGGTGCCGTCGAGCGGATCGATGTGCCAGATGTGGCTCTTGTCGGCGCCTTCGACGACGCCGCCCTCTTCCATGATAAAGCCATAGCCCGGCCGCGCGCGCGACAGCTCCTCGAAGAGCACGGTTTCCGCGCGCCGGTCGGCCGCCGTGACGAAGTCGCCGGGGCCTTTGACCGAGACCTGCAGGTTCTCGACCTCGCCCAAGTCCCGCTTCAAGCCGCGGCCGGCCTTGATCGCCGCCGCGGTCATCACATTCATCAGGGCGGAGCGGATCATCGGATTTCCAGGGATGTCATTGTGGCGCTCACATGCCCGCCCGCTCGGGCCCGCGTCAAGTCGCGGCGAGGCATGGGCGCGATCACCGGCGCGACCGCGGCTTCGCCGCGAGGAGCCGCCGCAAGGCTCTGAATCGACGTGACGACGGGGAAAAGCGCGGAGTTTTCGGACGCTATTGCTAATGCGCCGCGATGCCGCTAAAAGCGCTGCGTCGCTTGGGCGCGCTCGCAAAGGAGCCGACGCCGCAAGTCGCGATGCGCCCGTAGCTCAGCTGGATAGAGCACCAGACTACGAATCTGGGGGTCAGAGGTTCGAA
>CAWCTS010000005.1:0-73675 GCA_963798515.1 uncultured Alphaproteobacteria bacterium | reverse complement strand
CACTCGCCGCCTCGCCGCGCACGCGCGCGAAGATCGAGCGCAGCGCCAGGCTTTGCGAAGCCTGCCAGCGATTGAAGGGATCGTCGTCATGCGCGAGGAGTTGCAGCAGCGCCGCCTCGGAGGGCGAAGGCTCGAGGCGCGCAGGCGCGGAGAAGCCGCGCAGGAGCGAAACCGTCGGCTCCGACGCAAGACCTGGGAAGGTGAGCGTCCGCGTCGCTTCCGAGAGCACGATCCGGCCTTGCGCCTTCTCGTCGGCGCTCGCGTCCGGCGTCTCGAGCGCGAGCTTGTTTCCGGCCTTGTCGAAGAGCGCCAGCGCGATCGGGATTTCGAGCGGGAGCTTTCGCTCCTGTCCGGGGGTCGGCGGCGCCGACTGCGAGAGCGTCAAGGAAAAGACGCGCGCTTGCGGGTCGTGGCGCGTCGCGACTTCGATGACGGGCGTGCCCGCCTGCGAATACCAGCGCGCAAATTGCGAAAGATCGCGCTTGGCGCTCTCCGCGAAACAGGAGAGGAAATCCTCGACCGTCGCCGCCGTGCCGTCGAACCGCGCGAAATAGATCTCCATCCCGCGAGCGAAGGCCTCCGCGCCTATCAGCGTCTTCAGCATGCGCACGATCTCGGCGCCCTTCTCGTAAACGGTCGCCGTGTAGAAATTGTCGATCGCCCGATAGGCGTCGGGGCGCACGGGATGCGCGAGGGGGCCCGCATCCTCGACGAATTGCGTGAGGCGCAGCGTTCTGACGTCGTTGATGCGCTTGACGGCGCGCGAGCGCATGTCGGCGGAAAACTCCTGGTCGCGATAGACCGTCAGCCCTTCCTTGAGGCAGAGCTGAAACCAGTCGCGGCAGGTGATGCGATTGCCGGTCCAATTGTGAAAATATTCATGTGCGATGACGCTCTCGATGCCGGCGTAATCCGTGTCGGTCGCGGTTTGCGGCGAGGCCAGCACATATTTGTCGTTGAAGACGTTGAGGCCCTTGTTCTCCATCGCGCCCATGTTGAAGTCGGAGACGGCGACGACGTTAAAGACGTCGAGATCATATTCGCGTCCGAAGACTTCCTCGTCCCAGCGCATGGCGCGCACGAGCGAGTCCATCGCATATTCGGCGCGCGGCTCCTTGCCATGCTCGACGAAGATCGAGAGCTTCACCTTGCGGCCCGAGCGCGTCGTGAAATCGCGCGAGATCGAGCCGAGGTCGCCGCCCACGAGCGCGAAGAGATAGCAAGGCTTCGGATAGGGATCGCGCCAGACCGCAAAGTGGCGGCCGCCGTCGAGCGCGCCCTCTTCGACGAGATCGCCATTGCTCAAGAGCAGCGGCGCTTCGCTTTTGTCCGCCTCGATGCGCGTGGTGTAGACGGCGAGCGCGTCCGGCCGGTCGAGGAAATAGGTGATGCGGCGAAAGCCTTCCGCCTCGCACTGCGTGCAATAATTCGCGCCAGACCGATAAAGACCGGAGAGCTGAGTGTTTCCCGTCGGATCGACGAGAGTCTCGATCTCCAGAACGAAAGGCCCCTCCGGCGGCTGGGCCAGCTTGAAGCTCTCGGGGCCGGCCTCATAGGCCTCTGCGTCAAGCGGCCGTCCGTCGAGCAAAACGCGCTCGAGCGTGAGATCGTCGCCGTCGAGAACGAGCGGCGCGCCCGCGCGTCCATTGGGATTGCGGCGCAGCGCGAGGCGCGAGCGCACGCGCGTCTGCGTTTTATGCAGCGAGAAGGAGAGCTCGACGCTGTCGATCCGGAAATCGGGCGGCGCGTAATCTTTGAGGCGGACGAGCTGCGGCGGAGGATTGCGCATGGGGTTCTCTCGCTTGGGAGAATTCGGATTTGTGACGATTATATAGGCCCTGTCGAAGCGGTCCAGGCAGCGAGCCCGCCATCTCGCGGCAGGGGCGTCACTCGAGCCGATCGCCGAGCACGAACTCCAGCGCCCGATCCAGCCGGATATGGGGGAGCGGCAGCGGCTCGCCGTCGCGCGCGAGCTTGGCTTTCGGCGGGCGGAATTTGAGAAAGCGGAAATCCGCCTCCTCTTCGCTCAGCGCCAGCGCGTCGCCGCGAAAGACAAGGCGCGGGTCGGCGGGCAGCTCGCCAGGGAAAATGGCGCCTTCCGCGACGCCGTCGAAGGACTCGGAGCCGATGCGTTCTCCGGCGACTGGCGTGCCGATGATCGCCGGCAGGAGCTCGCCGTCATGTCGCACGGTGGCCTCACGCGTCGCGCGCACCGCCGAGAGCGCGACGGCGTCGATCTTCGCGCCCACGCCTTGCGCGCGGCTCATCGCGCGGGAGGTGAGATGGCGCAGGATCGATTCGAGCCGGTCATGACTCGTATGGTGGAGATGATCAGCCTTCGTCGCCGCGAAGAGAATCTTGTCGATCTTCGGCCGAAAGATCGAAGCGAAGAAGTTGGAGCGTCCGGTGCGGAAGGCGAGCAGCACCTCGGCTAGCGCCGTCTCCAGATCGCGCAGGGCCGCGGGACCGGAGTTCAAGGCGCCGAGCGCGTCGACGAGCACGATCTGCCGGTCGAGCCGCGCGAAATGATCGCGGAAGAAGGGCTTGACCACTTGCGCTTTATACGCTTCGTAACGCCGCTCCATCTCGCTCGCGAGGCTCCGCGACGGGTAAATCGCGCCTTCGGTCACATCGAGCGGCGCGAAGGTCAGCATCGGCGACCCTTCGAGATCGCCGGGCATGAGAAAACGGCCCGGCGGCAGGGTCGAAAGCGCGTAACGATCGGTTCGCGCCGCACGCAGATACTCGGTGAACAGCTTCGCCAGCTGCTGCGCGACGGGCTCGCGCAGACGCGATTTAGGATCGGCGAGGGCGTTGGCCCCGCGCCATTCGGCGGCGATCGACGCCCGCGCCGCGGCGCCCGCCGCCTCCAAAGTCTCGCGCGACCATTGCGCATAGGACTTGCCGAGCAGCGGCAAATCCAGGAGCCACTCGCCGGGATAGTCGACGATGTCGACATCCAACCGAGTTCGGCTCGGTCCCATGGAACAGCGAGCCCGGCTTTCTGCGATATTCGAGCGTCAGCCGCAGCTCGGAGATGCGGCGCGTCGACTGCGGCCAGCGCCGATCCAGTCCGGTCAGCGCCGCGAGATGCTCCTCATAGGCGAAGCGCGGCACGTTATAATCGGGCTGCGGATCCAGATGCGCGGCTTGCAGGCGGTTTTCGGCGAGAACGCGAAGCAGCGGCAGCGGGCTTTTATTCCCCGTTCCGGCCGCGAGCGCCCGGGTCAGTTGATGCACGAAGGCGGTGATGAAGACGGTCTTGCCCGAGCGGGAAAGTCCCGCGACCCCGAGACGCAGCCGGCCGCCGGAAAAATAGTCTTTGAGGCTCTCGGTGGCGACGCGGGTTTCGAACCAAAGATCGGAGAGTTGCGACACGGGCATTCCGTCCAGTGAAAAGACGCGCCTGATGTAGCCCTCCCCAAGGCTTTTGGGTAGGGCGCGAAGAGTTCTCAATGGGCGGCAGGGTTTTCGGCGAGGCGCTTCAGCCTAAAGATTCGGCGAAGTCTGGGGGAATCCGCGCCGACGCCGGGCGAATCACCTAGGACTGGGGAGAAGCAACAGCTTTCGTCGCCGTTACCACGATCGAAAGCAGAGCCTCGTGTTTCGCGCTCTCTCCCACCAGAATCTCGAAGGCGCCCGCTTCGCAGCAAGGCGCGAGGTCTTCGCCCGGAAAGGAGAAGTCCTCCAGAGCGAGCGAGAAGACGACGGTCCGGGTTTCGCCGGGTTCAAGCCAGGCCTTGCGCCACGCCTTGAGCTCGAGACGCGGTCGGGCCACGCTCGCGACGACGTCACGGATGAAGAGGAAGACCGTGGGCTCCGCCGCCTGTTCGCCCAGATTCGTCGCGTCGATTTCAACATTCATCGCGAATTGGCTGTCGATCTCAAACCTGTCCGCGCTTGCGCGCAGATTCCTGAGCTCGATTGCTCCAAAGGAGAGTCCATGACCGAAGGGGAATTGGGGCTCGTTGGGAACGTCGAGATATTTGCTCGTGAAGAAATTCTTCGGATCGGCTGGCCTTCCTGTCGGGCGCTCGGCGTAGAAGATCGGGATTTGGCCGAGATCCCGCGGCCAGGTCACGGGAAGACGCGCGCAGGGGTTGCAGCGTCCCGACAATATGTCGGCGATCGCCGTCCCGGTCATCACGCCAGGAAACCAGGCCGCAAGCAAGGCCTGCGCGCGCTCGAAAAGCCAAGGAAGAACGAGCGGACGGCCGGAGAAGAGAACCACGACCACGGGCGGACCGAGCGCCAGGATCGCTTGCGCAAGCGCAGACTGTCGGCCCGGCAAGACGGGCGCCGCGCGGCTTGCCGCCTCGCCGCTCATCCGCGCCGACTCGCCGAGGCAAAGAACGATGATGTCGGCTTCGACGCAGCTTCGGCAGGCCTCATCTATTCCCTCCGCCTTGCCGCCTTCGATCTCGACGCCCTGGCAATAGACGATCTCGCGGTCGGGAAACGCCGCCGTGAGCCCCTCGCGGACCGAGATTCCGCCTCCGCCCGCCGCCGCTAAGCTCCACGGTCCCAGCATCTCGTCGGCCGCATCGGCGAGCGGCCCGATCAGCGCAATGCGTCGCGCCTGCGCCGAGATCGGCAGCACGTCCCGATTCACGAGCAGCGTGATCGAACGCTTGGCCGCCTCGAGCGCGAGGTTCTCGAAGCGCTCCTGGGGAAGATGCGAGGAGCCAACACGACGGAAGGGATCGTCGAGCAAGCCAAGATCGCGTTTAAGCGTGAGCACGCGCCGCACGGCTTGGTCAATTTGTCGCTGCGCCACCAGCCCCCGCGCCAGCGCTTCGGGCAGGCTGCTCACATAGGCTCCGCTGACCATGTCCGTGTCGACTGTGGCCGAGAGCGCGAGCGCGGCGGCTTCGGCGAGATCGTCGGCGACTCCCTGCAAGAGCAGCTCGACGACCGCCCCATAGTCGCTCATGATCACGCCCTCAAACCCGCGCTTCCTGCGCAGATATCCGTCGAGCAGCGCGCGATGGGCGGTCATCGGAACGCCGGAGACGCTGGGGTAGGCGGCCATGATCGCCACGCAGCCGGCGCGAAGCGCGGCGTCGAAGGGCGGCAGATAGACTTCATGCAGGCTGCGCTCGGAAACATCCACCGCCGCATAGTCGCGCCCCGCCTGCGGCGCGCCATAAGCGCAGAAATGTTTGGCGGTCGCGCCGATTGCGTCTCGCGCGGTGAGCGTCGCGCCCTGGAAGCCGCGGATTTTCGCAGCGGCGAAAGCGGCGCCGACGCAAGGGTCTTCGCCAGGGCTTTCGACGATGCGTCCCCAACGCGGATCGCGCGCCACGTCGAGCATGGGGGCGAAGGTGAGATCGACGCCGTCCGCCGCGGCCTCGCAGGCCGCCGCGCGCGCCGTGCGCTCCCACAGCGCGGGATCGAAGGCGCCCGCTTCGGCGAGCGGCACGGGAAAGATCGTCCTATGTCCGTGCAGCGCGTCCATCGCGAAGAAGAGCGGAACGCCGAGGCGCGTTTCCTCTACCGCCAACTTCTGCAGCCGCATGATCTCCTCGCGGCCCCATATGTTGAAGACGCCGCCCACGCATCCGGCGCGAATCCTGGCGTCGAGATCGCCGGAGCCGATCGCGCCCGTGACGGCCTGATCGGCGGTCAACAGATTGAGCTGGCCGAGCTTCTCCTCGAGCGTCATCTGCGACAAAAGTCGATCGATCGCGTCCATTGAGCATCCATTCTTGAGACAGCCGTGGATGACCACTTCAAGGCTCTAGAAATATAGATGAAGGGCCATTGCGGCGCGCGGCCATTCCGCCGCATGATCTGGAAAAATTGCTGCAGGGAGCGTGGCCCAATGGCGGAAGAAACGTCGGAGCGGTCGCAAGCGGCCGATACCGTTCAGCAGGGCTTCGGCGGTTTCGTCGCACAATTCAAGACGATGTTTCAGGTCCTGCGCGCCTCGAGTGGCCGCGCCGGGCTTTTCTGGCTCGATATCGGGCTCATCGGCGTGATCGCCGCGACGGCCTATGGGCAGATCGAGCTCAACGCTTGGAACAAGCCCTTCTACGACGCGCTGTCGCGCCGCCATCTGCCGGATTTTCTCGCGCAGCTTGTCGTGTTCGGCAAGATCGCGGGCGCGCTGCTCGTGCTCAACGTCGCTCAGACCTGGTTCAACCAGATGCTGCGGATGAAGATGCGCGAGGCGTTCACGCGCGACCTCTTCACCGAGTGGCTCGCGCCGCGGCGCATGTTCCTTCTGTCGCAAGCCGGAGACATCGGCGTCAATCCCGACCAGCGCATCCACGAGGACGCGCGCCACCTCGCCGATCTCACGACCGATCTCGGCATCGGGCTGCTGCAGGCCGCGTTGCTTCTCGTCTGCTTCATCGGCGTGCTCTGGGGGCTGTCGGCCGGCGTCGCGCTGTCCTTCGACGGACGCAGCTGGGTCATTCCCGGCTATATGGTTTGGTGCGCGCTCATCTACGCCGGCGTCGCCTCGGCCGCGAGCGGTCTCGTCGGCAGGCCGCTGATCGGCCTCAACGCCGAGCATTACGCGCGAGAATTGGACCTTCGCTTCGCGCTCGTTCATCTCAATGAGCATGGAGAGGATGTCGCGCTCTATCGCGGCGAGACGACGGAAGCGCAGCGTCTCGACGTCGTCTTGCGGCGCCTTCTGACCGTCCTGCGCCGGCTGGTGGGCGCGACGACGAGGCTGACGTGGGTGACCGCGGGTTACGGCTGGTTCACGATCGTCGCGCCGATCATCGTCGCGGCGCCCGCCTATTTCGACGGCAATCTGACTTTCGGCGGATTGTTGATGAGCGCTGGCGCCTTCACACAGGTCCAGCAGTCTCTCCGCTGGTTCATTGACAACGCCGGCGCTCTCGCCGACTGGCGCGCGACGCTGCATCGCGTGGCGGCCTTCCGCATGGCGCTGACCGGCACGGACGGCGCCGATCCGGGCTCGAGCCGCATTGCGATCGAGGTCTCGGCGGATGACCGCCTTCGTATCGAGAATTTGGCGGTCTTTCTCCCCGACGCGACCGTCACGCTCAGCAAATCCCTCGTCGAGCTCGCGCCCGGCGAGCGCATGTTCATCCTCGGCGCGCCCGGCGCCGGCAAGACGAGCCTGTTTCGCGCTCTGGCGGGCCTTTGGCCGAAAGGGTCGGGCCGAATTACGCTCCCGCGTGGGGGCGCCGTGATGTTCATGCCCAAAAGCCCCTATCTTCCCGAGGGAAGCCTGCGCGAAGCCTTGGCCTATCCGCAGCCGGCGGAAAAATTCGCGCAGCAAGCCTATGAAGGCGCCCTCACGCGGCTCGGCCTCGGACGTCTTCTGCCCGATCTCGACAGAAGCTCGCGCTGGGATCAGGAATTGAGCGATCCCGAGCAGCAGGCGCTCGCTTTCGCGCGGCTTCGGCTACATGAGCCTCCCTTTGTCGTGATCGACGAAGCCTTGGAAGCCATAGGCCCGGAAGCGCAGGACGCGGTCTTCGACCTTTTCGCCAAGGAGCTGGCGCGCACGGCCGTCCTCTACATCGGCGGTCCCCAAGCGCGTCGTGAGCGCCGGGCGAAGGTGCTGGCGCTCAATTTCGAGCCTGGAGCACCGGCGCGCGCCTGAAAACGCGCCCTATGTCTTGAGGGTCGAGGCGGTTCTTCTCAAGGAGCCCCTTTGCTCTATCAGGCTCTAAGGAAGCGTCGGCAATGCAAAACGGCAAGCTCGGCCTTCTCGGGGACGTCGGCGCGACAAATGCGCGTTTTTCTCTGCTTCGTCACGACGGGGGCATGACGGTCCCGAAGAGTTGCTCGGTCGTCGATTTTCCGTCGCTCGCCGACGCGATCGAATCCTATCTCGCCAAGGAAGGCGGCGCGCGCCCGTCCCATGGCGCGCTCGCCGTGGCTGCGCCCATATTGGGCGACGCGGTCTCGATGATCAACCATCCCTGGTCCTTTTCCATCTCGGCGCTGCGCGAGCGTGTCGGTTTGCAAGGGCTCAGCGTGCTCAACGACTTCGTCGCCAATGCGCTCGCCATTCCTCATCTTGCGCCGGGCGATGTGGCCAAGATCGGCGGGGGCGAGCCGGCGCCCGGCGCGTCGATCGGCGTGCTGGGTCCCGGGAGCGGCCTCGGCGTGAGCGGGCTGGTGCGCAGCGAAGGCCGGGAGGCCGCCGTGGAAGGCGAGGGCGGTCATGTCACAATGGCCCCGGCGAACGATCGCGAGAGCGCCGTGCTCGAAAGGCTGCGCGCCCGTTTCGGCCATGTCTCGGCGGAACGCGTGCTTTCGGGACCGGGGCTCGTCAATCTCTATCAGGCGCTCTGCGAGCTTTCGGGCGAAGCCGCAACCCCGCTCACGCCGGCGGAAATCACCGATACAGGTCGTATGGAAGCGGACCCGCGCGCGCGCGAGACGGTGACGATGTTCTGCGCGATGCTCGGCGCGGTTGCCGGCGATCTCGCGCTGACGCTCGGCGCGCGCGGCGGCGTCTATATTGCGGGCGGCATCGCGCCGAAGCTCGGACCGGCGCTTTTCGGACCGCCGTTTCGAAAGCGATTCGAAGAGAAGGGACGGCTGCACGCCTATCTTGCTGCGACGCCGACTTATTTGATCTTGCGGCCAACGCCGGCTTTGCTTGGCATGGCGGCGAAATTGCAGCGCGATTTCGGATGGCGTCCCGCGGAGAAACAGCGACGCGCTTGACGCTGGGGCGGTGAGCACCGATCTTTGTGATGAGCCGCAGGTTTCTTAGGAACAGTGCGGGCAGGCCGAAGGGGGCCGACAATGGGCGCTTATCGAATCAAAGAGGTGCGGATCGTCGAACAAGCCGACGGCTCGGCCCAGACGCAGACCTTGCGCGAATATGAGCGCGATTCGGATAGCGAGCGGGCCGTCGTCGAGCAGGCGCGCCATTTCTTCGAGCTGGAAGTGCTGAGCCCGACGGCTCTGCAGACCGTGGACTTCGATGCGCTGATCGTCGTGGATTCGAAGGGCGGCGAGGTTGCGCGCTTCAACGTTGCGGACGTCTGGAGACGCGAGGCGGAAGCGGTCGACTCCGGGAAATCCTTCACGCACTGGGCCTGAAGGCGTCGCCACTGCGCCGGCGTTGCGCGCCTCGCGGATAATCGCGCAAACCAAAGGAAAGGCGCGATCTGCGTCTGCAGACGGGAAGGCGGCTTCGTCATGGGCTGGTCGATCACCATAGGACGCTTCTTCGGCACCTATGTGCGCATCCATGTGACCTTTCTGATCTTCCTCGCTTGGATCGGCGTCGCGGCCTATATGCGCGGCGGGCTGGCGGCTGCTCAGCAGAGCGTCGCCTTCATCGTCGCCATCTTCACCTGCGTCGTGCTGCATGAGTTCGGGCACATATTGACGGCGCGGCGCTATGGCGTCCACTCGACGCAGGTGACGCTGCTCCCGATCGGCGGAGTCGCCGATCTCGACAAGATGCCGGAGCGGCCCTACCAGGAATTGTTGATCGCGATCGCCGGTCCCCTCGTCAATGTCGTGATCGCCGCGATCCTGCTGGTTGTCGCCGGCGCCTTCGGAGGCGAGACTCTCCAGCACATCGAGGACCCTTCGCTCGGCCTCGTCGGGAAGCTCGCCGCGGCGAATCTGTTCCTTGCGCTGTTCAATCTGGTTCCAGCCTTTCCGATGGATGGCGGGCGCGTGCTGCGCGCCGCGCTCGCCATGTGGCTCGACACGGACAAGGCGACGCGGATCGCCGCGCATATTGGGCAAGCCTTTGCTCTCGCGCTCGGCTTTTTCGGCCTGCTTTACGGCCTTCCGATACTGGTCTTCATCGCGCTCTTCGTCTATTTCGCCGCGGCGGCGGAGGCGCACAGCAGCCGTGTCCACTCGGTGACCCATGGCGTTACGGTCGCCGATGCGATGGAGACGCGCGTCGTCTCGATTTCGCGCGGCGCGACGGTTGGAGAGGCGGTCGACATCTTGCTCGCCACCTCGCAGGAGAGCTTTCCCGTCGTGAACACCTCGGGCGCGCTCGTCGGCCTGCTCTTCCGCGACGACATCGTCGAGGCGGTCCGCGGCGGCGACCACAATGCGCCGGTCGCGCCCTTCGCGCATCGAGAGATCGCGACGATATCGCCCGAGGAGACTCTCGACGTGGCCTTAAAACAGCTCGACGCGAGGCCCGCCCTCGGCGTGGTTGGCTCCGACGGTCGTCTTCTCGGGCTCGTCACGCGGCAATCGGTCGCCGAGGTGATGCTGATCAAGAGCGCGCGGCCGGACTGGCGCTTCTCGCGCAACGGCTAAGCCGCCCAGGTGGGGCGACGGCGCCTGTAAGGTCGGGGTAGTGAACGACTTTCTGCCGCAAGCCGGCTCGAGCTTGTCAACTGCGACGAATTCGGGGAGAAGTCCAGCCGAGTGGAGGCCATTTCCGGCCGGTCCGGTACGAAGGGGGCGATGATGCGGCGTGCATGGCGCGAAGCTTCTTATTCATTGGCATTGATTTTCGTGTTTCTGGCGGGCCCTCTGGCAGGAGCGCGCGCCCAGGCTCCGGCCGCTCCTGCTCCTGCTCCTGCTCCTGCGCCGGCTCCCGCGTCCGCGCCGGCTCCCGCGCCCGCGCCCGCGGCAAAACCGGTCACGACAGCCGATCCCGATGTCGATATCGGCGATCTCAAGCTGATGATCGAGCCGCTGAGCCGCGCTCAGTTGGATTTGGAAGCCGAGGGTTGGCTGGCGCTGCTGCGCGCCAAGGTCGGCGAAATCAGCAATGCCGAATTGGCGGTCCGGCGCAAGAACCGGGAAATCGCTGCGCTCAAGGAAGTCAAGGCCGCGGCGGAGAAAAGCGCCGAGGCCTCGGCGGCCAAGCCGGCGGCGTCGGGCGCGAAGCCCGCTCAGGGTCAGGAGGAGGGCAAGAAAGCGCCTCTTCCGGCGCTGGCGGGCGACAAGGACGGCGCGAAACATCCGGCTTCGCAAACGCTCGCCGCGGCCGCGGTCGCTGCAAAGGGCGATAAGGCTGAAGCTGTGGCGGCAAAGGCCGACGCAGCGACCGCCGCCAAGACCGACGCGAAAGTGCAGCTCGTGGAATATTCCACCAAGCTCGTGTCGGACCGCACGGGAATCATCGACCGGCTCAAAATCGTGCTCGACGAGATCGATCTCGAAGGCGGGGACACCAAGGCTCCGCGCGCCTATATCGGCGCGGTGAGCGGGCTGAAGGTCGACGCCTCCGACTATGCGTCGACCGCGACGCGGCTAAAGTCCTGGCTCGAGTCGGACGAAGGCGGCTGGCGCTGGGCGCGAAATATTGCGCTCTTCCTTGCCTATGTGATCGGCGGCTTCCTTCTCGCGAAGGTTGTGCGGGTCTTGCTGAGGCGCTCGCTGACACGCGCCCATCAGACGTCGCAACTGCTGCGCAACTTCCTCGTGGACCTGTCGGGGCGCGGCGTCGAAGCCCTGGGAATTCTGGGAGGGCTCTCCGCTCTGGAGATCAATCTGGCTCCCATTCTCGCCGTGATCGGCGCCGCCGGCTTTGTCGTCGCTTTCGCTCTGCAGGGCACGCTCAGCAACTTTGCGAGCGGGCTGCTGATCATGGTGAACAA
Source organism: uncultured Alphaproteobacteria bacterium (assembly GCA_963798515.1). Classification (GTDB taxonomy): domain Bacteria; phylum Pseudomonadota; class Alphaproteobacteria; order Rhizobiales; family Beijerinckiaceae; genus Methylocystis. The sequence goes on along the minus strand of CAWCTS010000005.1, from coordinate 62,144 downwards.
GCCTTTCGACGTCGGCGACACCGTCGAGGTGGGTGGAGACATCAAGGGTCGGGTCGAATCGGTGAACATCTTCTCCACGCTCATCGTCACCGAGGACAATCTCAGGAAGATCGTTCCCAACAACACCATCTGGGGCGGTGTGATCGTGAACCACACGACGGGGAAGACCGCGCCGGCGCATGTGGCCGCAAGCGCGGCGTCCTGAGCGAAGCAACTGAGCTGACAGCGGGTCGTCCCGCTCGTGAATCGCCGGCGCATCCCTTCAAACGGAGGGGATGCGTTGGCGTGATTCCGGAGCACAATGAGGAAAACCGACAGCGGGGCTTCATTTATGACATATTTGCGACAAGCTCGGCTGAGCGCCAGATCTTGTCGATGATTCCCCGTTTTAGGATTTGACGTCCAAGGATCAGAGCTTCTACGAACGCCAAACGGAAATTTTGAGCGCCGACGCCATCGCGCTCCGGCGGCTCGTGGATGGTGTGACCGCGCTCGCGGCGGAGATCAATCGCGGGAGCATGCTGGGACTTCGTCAAAAGGACGCCTTTCGCGGTCGATAGGCTCCTCTGCGGGATGCAGATTTTCCCCGCCCGGCTCAATTGTTTCGGCCACGGCGGTAACGACGCGTAAAAGACGATTCGTGCCCTATGGGCTTTCGGGCCGCGGCCATGGGATGTGGCACGGTCCTTGGAGGCTGAAGCATCGTCCGTTTGACGGCTTCGACAATTACGAGGCTCACGCCCATGCAGGGATTTTGCGCGCAGACCGGGCGAGCCCTCCCTTCGCTTTTGGCGACGGCGCTTGGCGCGCCGGTCGCGGCGATGCGCCGGAACGTCGTCGGCCATCCGAGGGCCGCGGCCTTCTCGGTGTTCTTCTACCTGCTCTCGGGGATGTTCTGATGGACGCGGAGAAGACGCCCGCCAGGAAAACCGGCGAGCTCCCCGAGACGCATGTGCAATATGCGGCGCTTCCGTGGCGCATGCGCGAGTCGCTCGAGATTTTGCTCGTGACCTCGCGCGACACGCGGCGCTGGGTGATTCCCAAGGGCTGGCCGATGAAGGGCCTTAAAGCTTTCGCCGCGGCGGCTACGGAGGCGCTGGAGGAGGCGGGCGTCGTCGGCAAGATCGAGAAGAAAAAGCTCGGCTCCTACCATTATCGCAAGCGCCTCAAGAACGGCGCGGCGCTGCTCTGCCGCGTTGACGTGTTTCCGTTGCAGGTGGCGCGGCAGCGCAAGAATTGGCGGGAAAAGATGCAGCGCGTCTCGCAATGGCGCCCCTATGCGGAAGCGGCCGAGCAGGTCGTCGAAGAGGAACTGAGCGAGATGATGCTGAGCTTCGGCGAAGCGCAGTCGAAAGCGGCTGAAGCGGCAAGATCCGCGCGAAAGGCCGCTATGGCTACGGTCAAGAAAATCTAGGGATTGACGCGAAGGCTCGCGCGCAGGCTCGCGAGCGCCGATCTGCAGGCGCCGCCGGGGTCCGCCACGCCATGTTCCCGCGCGTGATTGAAGTCGGCTTCGGCGTTGGCGAGCGACCCTAATGCAACCCATGCGCAGCCGCGATTGTTGTAGGCGAGCGCGTCGTTCGGATCGAGCTTCAGCGCTTTGTCGTAGCCGGCGATGGCGCGTGAATAGTCGCGCTTGAAGTAATAGATGTTGGCTTGGTCGCCATAGAGGCCGGCCACATCGGGGGCGAGCCGGATGGATTCGGCGAGATCGGCCAAGGCTCGATCATAGTCGCCGCGCCGGTAATAGGCGACGCCGCGGCTTCTGAAGGCGTCTCTACGCAGAACGCCGTCGATCGAGTCGCGCGCCAGAAGGCGCGAGCAGGCGGCGATCACCTGAGAGGGCTCGCCCTTCAGACGACACAGCTCGATGTCGGGGGCCGTGCGGGGCGCGGCCTGTGGTTTCTGCGGCGTCGTTTGGAGCGGCGGCTGCGAGGGCGGGAAATTGGCCTTTGTGATCTCGGCGCGAAGGACTTCGTCCTCCCGGAAGAGGCGGTATTCGAGCGGAACCGCCGGCCGATCGCCACTCGTCGAGACGAGCGAGGCCGCGCAAGACCTCTCGCTCTGGCCGGAGGACAGCGCGCGAATGTCCCGGAGCGTTGCGGCGCTGACGAAATCCGCGTGCTGCGGCTTGAGCGCGTTGAGCGCGCTCTCGATCGCTGCGGGCGCGTCGCAGCCGGGCAGGGGCTCTCCCCGGAAATGGCCGTAGAGCTGCGTCAGTCCGTAAGCCATGGCCGCGGCGGCGACCGCTATAAGCGCCCAGCGGGGCAGGACGCGGCGCGGCTTGTGGCCAGCCTCGGCAACGATCAAAGCGGAGCCCGTGCGCGCCGACAGGGCCGGGAGCTGCGATTTTGGCGTCCCGCTCGAAGGCGGGAGCAGCTTCGTCACGAAGCAGTCTGCGAAGGCCGAGATTTCGCTGAGCGGCGTGAGAGCCGGATCGTCGCCGATCGTCGCGAGCGTGCCGCTCGAAGCTTTTCCCCGCGCGATGAGTTCGCGCACCTGAGCTTCCGTGAGCGTTCCCAGATGCGCCCATTCGCCGGACAGCCGATAGTCGACGCTCGGCGGCTTTTCCCCCATCTCACCGGACATCTGCGCTCTCCTGCGCTCAGCCCCCGCGGTTTCCAGCCTGCTTTACGCCGCGCGCATCTTCGGCGCGAGAAGCTTGCGATTGATCAGCGTTTCGGCGATCTGCACGGCGTTGAGGGCCGCGCCTTTGCGCAGATTGTCGGCTACGACCCAGAGCGCCAGCCCGTTCTCGACCGTCGGGTCGCAGCGAATGCGCGAAACATAGGTCGCGTCCTCGCCAGCGGCTTCGTGCGGCGTGATGTATCCGCCGGGCTCATGCTTGTCGATCACGAGCACGCCGGGAGCCTCGCGCAGGATGTCGCGCGCTTCTTCGGGCGAGATGGGCTGCTCGAACTCGATGTTGACCGCCTCCGAATGGCCGATGAAAACCGGCACGCGCACGCAGGTCGCGACGAGCTTGATCTTGGGATCGAGAATCTTCTTCGTCTCCGCCGTCATCTTCCACTCTTCCTTCGTGAAGCCGTCCTCCATGAAGAGGTCGATGTGCGGAATGACGTTGAAGGCGATTTGCTTGGGGAATTTCTTCGCCTCGATCGGATCGGAGACATAAACGGCGCGCGTCTGCGCGAAGAGCTCGTCCATCGCCTCCTTGCCGGCGCCCGAGACCGATTGATAGGTCGACACCACGACGCGCAGGATCTTCGCTTTATCGTGCAGCGGCTTCAGCGCCACGACGAGCTGCGCGGTCGAGCAGTTGGGATTGGCGATGATGTATTTGCTCACGAAGCCGGCCACGGCCTCGGCGTTGACCTCGGGCACGATGAGCGGCACGTCCGGGTCCATGCGGAAAGCGCTCGAATTGTCGATCACGACGCAGCCCTTCGCCCCGATCTTCGGCGAATAGGCGCGCGACACGTCGCCGCCGGCGGACATCAGGCAAATGTCCGTGTCCGTGAAATCATAGGTGTCGAGATTGCGGCACTTCAGCACTTTGTCGCCAAACGAAACCTCGTGTCCGACCGAACGCGACGAGGCGAGCGCGACGACCTCCGAGACGGGAAAACGGCGCTCGGCGAGCACATCCAACATTTCGCGGCCCACGTTTCCCGTGGCGCCCGCGATGGCGACCTTGAACTTCATTCTTTTCTCCGTCCCGCCGGCCTTCAGACCGGCGTGGTTCCTCTCAAAACCTTAGAAGGACAGCCCCATCGACGGTCGGCCGGAAGGGCTCATGGAAACCCCGTTCTTGGGCTCCGAGCCTGACGAATCGTCTTGAGGCTTCTTCTCCCCAGCGGGGTTCTTGCCCGGCGACCAGCCTTCGAGCTCGCCGAATTGCCGGTCGCCGCCGGGCTTACCGCCCTTGGCTTGCGTCCCGGCCGCGGGCTGCTGCGCCTTTGGCGCGGCCTTCTTCTTGGCTTTGGCCTTGGCGTCGGGTTTCGCCTCGCCCGTGTCAAGCATGCTGGGGTCAGGGCTGGTCTGCGCCATCGCGAGGCCGGACCATCCGCCGAGCGTCGATAGGGACGCCGCAATCAGAAGCGCGCGCGTAAGACCGCGCCAGGGGAAGCACATCGTCGTTTCTCCTGAAGTCGAAGCGGGCTTCGATAAAGCTCCATCGCGGCGCAATGAAGGCAAGCCCCTCGTCACTCCACGAGCTTGGGCGCCGAGGCCACGCGCTCCGAATCCTGCAGTATGCCCAGGCGCCGAGCAACCTCGGTGTAGGCTTCGACGAGGCCGCCCATGTCGCGGCGGAAACGGTCCTTATCGAGCTTGTCGTTCGACTTGATGTCCCAGAGCCTGCAGGAATTGGGGGAAATCTCGTCGGCGACGACGATGCGGACCATGTCGCCTTCCCACAAGCGCCCGCATTCCATCTTGAAGTCCACGAGGCGGATGCCGACCCCGAGGAAGAGGCCGGAGAGGAAATCATTGACCCGGATGGCCAGGGCCATGATGTCGTCGATCTCCTGGGGGCTCGCCCAGCCGAAGGCGGTGATGTGCTCTTCCGAGACCATCGGGTCGTTGAGCTGATCGTTCTTGTAATAAAATTCGATAATGGAGCGCGGCAGCTGCGTGCCTTCCTCCATGCCGAGACGCTGGGCGAGCGAGCCAGCGGCGACATTGCGCACGACGACCTCGAGCGGAATCATCTCGACCTCGCGGATGAGCTGCTCGCGCATGTTCAGCCGGCGAATGAAATGCGTCGGGACGCCGATCGAGTTCAGATTCTGGAAGACGTGCTCGGAGATGCGGTTGTTGAGGACGCCCTTGCCGTCGACCACCTCGTGCTTCTTGGCGTTGAAGGCGGTGGCGTCGTCCTTGAAATGCTGGATGAGGGTTCCAGGTTCGGGCCCTTCGTAGAGCACCTTGGCCTTACCCTCATAGATGCGGCGGCGGCGGTTCATGGGCTTGGACCTGGCTCGAGAAAGTCTTGGCGGGTCTCAGAGGCAAAAGCGCGCAGGCCAAAGTCCCCTGCGCGGGCTCCCTCGGCGTGCCGGGATCTCTCATCGGAGAAGAGCCGGCCGAGCTTTCCGGAGCTTCTGCTTCGTTCGCAACCGCGGTCGTATCCCTTCCACGCCTTGCTGACAACCCTGACGGGGCGTCGCCGGGGCGTCCTCCTTAAAAAACATTTTCCGCCCCATGGCGGACCACGGGGCGGACCAGCCTAGCCGGCGCGGCGCAGAGCGCTCGCGCCGCGTCCTCTCACCACCACCAGATGCGGGGACGCCAGCCCCAGCCCCAATAGCGGCGGCGCCAGCCCCAATAGCGGCGGCGCCAATAGGGTCGGCGCCAACCCCAGCGACGACGCCAACCCCAGCGACGCCACCACACGTCCTCGGTCCCGCCCGCAGGCGCGATCGCGTCGTGCGGCGCGATCACCGGCGCCGCCTCGGCGGCGCTTGAGGCGGCAAGAAACGCTAAGGACAGGAGAGTCGCAGTCAAGAACCCACGTCGATCCATTCCCCACTCCTACTTTTTGTCCGAAAGCGATTTTGAGTTGTCTTCCGGCTCTAGCCTAAGTCAACGCGCCATGCGGAGCATGGTTCCAAGCTCAAGCGGCGTCGAAATAAATTGGCAATGTATACGGCAGCGTCTCAGCTCCGGCTTAGAACAGCCACAATTGCAAACTTTTCTGCAACCGCCCTTTCCGTTTTCTGGCGCCTCGCTGGCTAAGCGCGCCACCGCTGCGGGTAGGGAGAGTTTGCGCAAGGCGACGCGCGGGGCGCGTGATCCCCTCTCCGGGTCGCCGGGAGTCAGAAACGAAGAAGAGGACAGCCGATGACGGCCTCTTTCGACAAGCAAGAGTTAATGGCGGGTCTCGCAGAGCTCGAGAAGCGCGTGCGCGAGCATAGGCCTTCCAATGAGCGCCCGCCGGCGGCGGCGGGCGATCGGTTGGATATCGATCTCGCGGCGATAGAGGCTGCGTTGAAGGCGAAGCGCGGGGTGAAGCCCGCTGCGGATGCGGCCCCTAGCGTGGAGCCCCCGCGCGAGGCGCAGCGATCGTCGCGCAAGCTCGACGTCGCGCCTGAGCCGCGCGTCTCCTCGCGGGCGAAGGAGGGCTCGTCCGTTCCCACAGCGCTCGAGGCTCTGACGCTGCGAGTCGAGAGTCCGCGTGATCCGGTTCCGCCATCGCGATCTGCGACGATCGGTCTCGTCGCCCAAAAAGATCCCAAAGTCTCGACCTCGGCAAAGGGGAGCCTGCTGGGCGCCATCGCGATCGAGAACGCCACGCGGATCGCGGGCGACTGGACCGAGCTCCCGCCGCCGCCGCCGCCGGAGAGAATCGATTCTGCGGCGAAGGCGAATTTTATCCCGGTTGCGGGTCCCGAAGCTGCCGCCCCCGCCCCGACGGCGTCCGCTCCCAAGCGTCCACATCGATGGATTTACGCGGCCGCGGCCATGGTCATCGTGGTTGGAACGCTCGTCGGCGGCGCCGGCTGGCTCGTCACCGGAAAAGTCCTGGCTGCGCTCAAGGACTCCAGCAAGTCGGCGCCGAAGGTGATGGCGGCGGCGCCCGCGCTGGAAGTGAAAACGGAAGCGGCGTCCGCTGCGACCCCGGTCGCGGCGGAAGAGACCGCATCGGCGGCTCCTGCCGCGGCGGTCGAGGCAACGCCGGCGGAGCCGGTCGCCCTGTCCGCTGCGACCGTGGCCGAGGCCCCGGCGCAAGCGATGGAGGCGGCTGCGGCTCCCGCGCCGGCTCAAACTGCCGCTGTCGCGCTGGCTCCATCTACTGCCGCCGCGCTGGCTTCATCAGCGCCCGCCGCATCGGCTCCCTCTACCGCCAGCGCGCCGCCGCCTCCGCCCGCAAAGGCTGTGGCCGCCGTCGAGCAGCCTCCCGCGGCGGCGCCTGCGCCGACCTCCGACGCGCCGGCAGACAAGCCCGCCAAGCCGGCGAAAAAGCCGAAAAAGGCGACGGCGGATAAATCCGAGGATAAGGCGACCGACAAAGACTCCGGGTCTAAATCTCACGCGAAGCCGAAGCCCGAGAAAGTCGCAAAGCCTCATGCGGCCCCGGAAACGTCTGCGCCGCTGCCGCCGCCTCAGCCGCAGGCGCTGGCCGCTCCGCCGCCTCCGCCTCCGCCCCCCGTCGCAGCGAACCCCGACTCGGGGATGCTCGCCCGGGCGGGGCAGGCGGTCGGCTCCATCACCGGCACGGTGAAAGGATGGGTGGGACTGGATTCCGGCGCGCACGCGCAATAGGCCGACCGGCCAAGCCGCGCGATAGAATCGCACCCGGAGACCCTCGCGTCGCATCGCTGCTGCCCGAGGGTCTTTTTTTTTGGAGGAGTTGCTCTCGGAAAGGGCTGCGCGATTCGCCGAACTCGCCCTAGGTGACGGATCGAGGCTCGATCGATCCCATGCACCCGTTCGGCGCAGCGCAGCTTCTCACCCTCCCGCCGCAAGCCTTGGCGGCGCTTGCGGCCGCGCTGCTCGCCGTCGTGTTGGGCGTGGAAAGACGAGCAAAAGGCCATGTGAGCTTGCAGCTTGGCGTCAGTCCGCGCTCGATCTTGTTGGTGCTGTTCGTCTCGCTCCTGGGGTCCGCCGTCGATATTCCTGTCGCTAGGCTCGGTTATGCAAGCTTCGTCGCCGCGCGTGAGATCGGTTCGCTTGGCTTGGCCTATCGGCTCCCGCCGTCTCCGGTCTCGTCCGAGGTCGTCCTCGCGGTCAATCTCGGCGGCGCGGTGACGCCGACGCTGCTTTCCCTCTTTCTGCTCGTCCAGCACGGCGTCTGGGTCCGCGGGATTCTCGTTTCCCTGCTTGTCGCGGCGCTCTGTCACGCGCTTGCGGAGCCCATTCGCGGCGCGGGCATCTCCCTGCCGATCTCGGTCGCATCGATCGCCGCCACGCTCATCGCGCTGCTCGTGGGTTGGCGCCACGCGCCGCCGCTCGCCTATGCTGGCGGCAGTCTCGGCGTTTTGATCGGAGCCGATCTTGCGAATCTCGACAAGATGCGGGGGCTCGGCGCCCCGATGCTTTCGATCGGAGGAGCGGGCGTCTTTGACGGCATTTTCATCGCAGGCGCTGCGGCCATGCTGCTTGCCGGATTGACCGTCAGCCGTGGTCCGATACGCGCGTGACGCAGACGTTGCGTCACGCGGTGGTCGACGTCGCCTTGCGGTGATGGCTGATGTAGAATCCGGCGATCGCCAGCAGAGCGACGCTCACCAAAGTGACGAGTAGGCTCGCGCGTTGAAGCAGGGCGAGGAAGGGCACGGCCGCGCCGAGCACGGCGCCGACGAGCGAGATGCGCCAAGCGCCGATTTGCGCTCCCGCCGTGAAAGTCCCGAGCGCCAGCAGCACCATCATCATCAGCGCGGAGGCGTTGGCGTTCATGATGTCGGCGACGTCCTGCGTGTAGAGCAGCCGCATGGCGCCGAACACGGCGCCCCAGTGCAGCGCCTCGATCCGCAGCAGCTTGGTCATCGCGACCTTGTGCTGTTGGTCGCGCATGCGCGCATAGATGCAGACGGCGGCGAAGAAGGGAATGAGCAATTCCCAATAGAGCGCCATTTGCTCGAGCATGAGACTGGCGAAAGCGACGCCGATCAAAGCCAGGATCAAAATGGCGATATAGGGCCAGTCTTCCTTCAGAAAGGCTCCGAGGCCCGTCGAACTTCGCTCTTCATCGACCATATCGCCTCCCGCCGGAAAGCCGCCTTTATCGGCGGTCGTTTTCGTCCGGCCTCTTGGACAAGAATTTACGCCAAATCCCAAGGTGGCGCCAGCGCGGGCGTCGGCGGGACGAGCGTGACGATTGCCGCGATGCGTTAAAATGCTATGGCTTCGCCATGAGCAAGACCGTGCGCATTGACGAGAGCTGGCGGCCGCATCTCGAGGCCGAGTTTAACACGCCGTATTTTGCTGCGTTGCGCGAATTCGTGCGCGAGGAATATGCGACGCGGCGCATTTTCCCGCCGGCGGGGAAAATCTTCCGGGCCCTCGACGACTGTCCCTTCGAGAAGGTCAAGGTCGTCGTCCTGGGGCAGGATCCGTATCACGGGGCCGGTCAGGCCAACGGCCTGTGCTTCTCGGTCGACGCCGGCGTCGCCACCCCGCCTTCCCTGGTCAACATCTTCAAGGAGATCGAAGCCGATCTCGGCCATCGCGTGTCGCATGACGCCGATCTGTCGCGCTGGGCGAAGCAGGGGGTGTTGTTGCTCAATGCGACTCTCACCGTTCGAGAGGGCGTCGCGGGCTCGCATCAGAACAAGGGCTGGGAGGAATTCACCGACGCCGCGGTGCGCGCGCTCAGCGAGAAACGCCACGGCCTCGTGTTCATGCTCTGGGGAAATTATGCGCGCCGCAAAGGCGCGGGAATCGACCGCAGTCGCCATCTCGTGCTCGAGGCGGGACACCCTTCGCCGCTTTCAGCGCAGCGTTTTTTCGGCTGCCGCCACTTTTCCAAGGCGAACGCCTATCTCGCGGCGCAGGGAGAAACGCCGATCGAATGGTGAGACTTCCGCGCTTGCCCGGAAGCCGCAGGAGTGGACCGCGGCTCTGTTCCCCAGCTTGCAAAAAATTTTCTCGAAGCCGGCGCCGTGGGGGCCATGGCCTTTTCCCGCCGTCGCCGCGCCTCCTCGAGGCCATAGATCCTTAAGCCGCGCCCCGGATGGCGCCCGACCACGGAACGGGCGCAATTGCGAATGAAAATAGCCTTCCCACATTCTGCACGCTGCAACCGCCGTTGATTCTGGCCTTGGAACGTCTCTCGTGAATAAAAAACTCCTGGTGCTCGTGCTGGCCTCGGGGCTGGCGCTTCCCGCGCTCTGTCAGGCGCAGCAAAACGCCGCCCCGGCCAAGCCAGTCCCCGCGCCGGCCGCGCAAGCCGCGCCTGCGGCCCAGCCCGCCCCGGCGGCGCAGGGCGCGCCCGCCGCGCCGCAAGCGGCCCCGCCCAAGGCGCCGGCGCAGGCGAAGGCGCCTGCGAAGCCCGGCGCGCAGACCGCCGCGCCCGTCAAGCTGGATCGGGCGGAGGCGATCAAGCGCGCCAACGCCTTCTTCAACGCCTCGCCAGTGATGACGGCCGACTTCGTGCAGCTCGGCGCGGACGGCAAGCGCTCGGAGGGGAAGCTTCACGTGCAGCGCGCCGGACGCGTGCGCTTCGAATATGCGGAGCCCGCGACGATGGAGGTCGTTTCCGACGGTGCGCGCGTCGTCGTGCGCGACCGCAAGCTCAAATCCGAGCAGGCCTATTTCATCGATCAAACGCCGCTGAAATTCTTCATGAAGGAGAAGTTCGATCTCGAGAAGGACGTGAAGGTCGTCGATGTTCTCATCGAGGATGCGGGCGTGACCATCGAGATCGAGGACAGCGCGACATTCGGCGGGACCTCGCATATCAAGCTGCTCTTCGATCCGAAGAGCTTCAAGCTCAAGCAGTGGCAAGTGACCGATCCGCAAGGCTATCAAACGCTGCTCACGCTGTTCAATATCGACCAGACGACAACGCCCGATCCCGCCCTCTTCAAGATCGATCAGAAATCCAGCGTGAACTAATAAAACAGGCGAGCCCGGGCGCTCGGCAGGCGTCCGGGGCGCATTGGCGTCTCCTCTACGTGCGCAAGTATTCGCGCGAGAGGGCCTTCTCGATCTCCGGGAGGGGATGGTGGGTCAGGTCGCGATCAAGCTCGCCTTTCACCTTGCCCTGCGCCTTGGCGGACAGCTCCTTGCGAATCTCGCCCAGCGCCCGCGGCGGCGCGATGATGACGACTTCCTTCATCTCGCCACTCTCCGCCGCGCTATTGATGCGCTGCGCGATGTGACGAGCAAAGTGCTCCTTTTCGATCTCGTGCCAATCGGTGGGCTCGATCGCGCTGCGGACTCCGCCACGCGAGGAGAACAGTCGACCGGGGGCGTCCGTCCCCAGATTGCGGCTAGCGGGGATTTCTTCGACCTCAGCCTGAAGCACCCGCAGATCGAGGAGATCGGGATCTCCATGATTCGATAGGAAAAGCGCGCGTCTGCCGTCACCGACCACGACCCACGCGCCATTGTGAACTGCGATATGGCTCATTGATGCTTCTTTCCTTTTTTGCCCTCAAAAGGGAGGTGGGGATCGATTCCCCAGCGACAAGCGCGGCCTGACGCCGCGCCACCGAACGCCAATCCAATGTCGATCGCTCGAAACCCGGCTCGGCCGCTCGTTTTTCAGGCGGGCGAACTCCAGGCGCAAGCTTGGCCGCGCCCGGCACTTGCCGGACGGGTATTTTGGAGTAACATTCGGTCCTAGAAGCTCCGCCCCGCGAGACAGGTTCGGGGTGGCGGCTGCCGCGGCGAGCGCCGTAGCGTTCTCGTTCTTCTGCGCCGAGAACTCGGCCGCCAGGCAGATTTGGGAGATCGACTATGAGTGACGACCCAGTAACTCCCGCGGCCCCTGGAGGGACCCGAAGAGAGGCTATACCCAGCCTGCTGAATGCCTTCTCCACCCGCCTTTTGTCCATAGGACTAATGGTCGCAGCATTTGCGCTGGCCGCCAGCGCGCCCGCCGCGGCTCACGGCAGGCTCGGCGCGGCCGAGGGGCGCTGCCGCCTCTTCATCGGCCCCGACATCATGAATTTCACGGGCTATCTGCCGGACGCGTCTAAAGTCGAGTTTTGCGAGGATATTCCCGCCATCGGACATGTCATCGTCGCGCTGGACGACGTCGAGGAAGAACTGCGCGACATGAAGGTGGAAGTGCGCATCGTGCGCGATGTCGGCGGCGCGGCCAGGGAAGAGGAGAACCTTGACGCCGTGACCGTGGCCTATGTCGAGCCGCGCCTCTATCCGACCGGCACCATCAACTTCGAGCACACCTTCGACGAGCCGGGCTATTTCGTCGGCATCGTCACGGCGACCGGCGCGCATGGAGAACGCTGGGTGTCGCGCTTCCCCTTCTCGGTCGGGAAGAGTTTTGCGCGGACGCTGCCGATCTATCTGCTGCTCGGCGCTGCGGTTGTGGCGATGTTCTTCATTTACATGCGGCATCGGAACGAATGGGCGCCGAGAAAGGCTCCTGTGCGCCCGACGCCTACGCCGCCGCCCGCCCCGGCCGAATAAGAGGCTTCGTCACTTCGGCTCGCCAGAAAGCGCCTGGGCGAGGCGGGCGATCGTCTTGGCGTAGACGCGCGCCTTGTTCCATTCGAGCAGGACGGGGAAGTTGGCTTCGCCTTCCTGGAGCCCTTCGCCGCGACGCCAGCCCTTGGCCTGCAGGAAATTCGCGGTCGAGGCGAGCGCGTCGGCCGTGTCGCGGATGAGATCGCGCGTTCCGTCCGCGTTGAAATCGACCGCATAGAGCAGATAGGACGAGGGTAAGAGCTGCGTCTGGCCGATTTCGCCGGCCCAGTCGCCGCGCATTTCCTCTGGCTTCATGTCCCCGCGCTCCACGATCCTGAGCGCGTCGAGGAGCTCGGCGCGAAACGTATCGGCGCGCCGGCAGTCATAAGCGAGCGTCGCCACCGCGTTGAAGATCGGAAAGCGCCCATTGTCGGCGCCGTAGCCGGTCTCCAGTCCCCAGATCGCAAGCACGACCGCGCCCGGAACGCCATACTGCCGCTCGATCTTGCCGAGGAGCGCCGCGTGGCGGCGCATCAGCGCCTTGCCGCGCGAGACCCGCCTCGGGGTGACGAGACGCGCTGAGAAATCCTCGAAGCTCTGCTTGAACACGCCGCCCTGACCGCGGTCGCGCGCAATGATGCGCGGGTCGTAGCGCACGTCGCGAAGCGCGCGCTCGATGACCGCATGCGAGACGCCGCTCGAGGCCGCTTCTTCCTTGAAGGCGGAAAACCAGGCCCCAAAGCCGGAGGAGTCGGTTCCGCACGGCGCCGCCAGAGCGGGCGCTTCGGCGAAAAGGCACAGGACGAGCGGGCCCAGGCGAAGGGCCTTCACGAAAGGGCGACTGGAAAGCGGATTGGCCATGTCTTGTTAACAATAGCCTTGTTTCGGCGACGGCGCAGGCCCCTGATGTCGGCGTGAGCTTGTCAAGAACCGTGGATTGGGCGTAGTTGCGCCCGCGGGAAGTCTATCCTACGAAGCGCAACAACGGTAAGCGGGCGTTTTTTGGCGGTTCGGCAACTGTCGTTCGTCTCAAGCTATGGAATGGCGCACTGTTGAAAACGCTGAAACGGGGCATATTTGGCGGCGAGCTCTCGACTCGCAGGCGAACGTCGTTAGGAATTGAACATGGCATCTGAAGGCAATGGTCTCCTCTTTGAAGCGCTTTCGAATCAATTCCGATCTCAGCGGGACCGCCTGTTGAAAGACTTGATCAAAGAGCGCCGCTCCAGTGTGTCCGGCGTTTTCAATATCTTGGATATGGGCGGTTCCTACAAATATTGGGACCGTGTCGGTCTCGACTTCCTTGAGACGAACAACATCAATGTAACTTGCGTGAATTATCTCGAGAGCGAATTCCACCTGTCCGAACACAAGGCGGAACGCATAAAATTTATCGTCGCCGATGCGACCAATCTGGAATTGTTCGCCGACAACGCGTTCGATCTCGTGCATTCCAACAGCGTGATCGAGCATGTCGGACGCTGGAATCAAATGCGCGCTTTTGCAAAAGAAGCTCGTAGGCTAGCTCCAGCCTATTACGTCCAGACGCCTTATTTCTGGTTTCCGATCGATCCGCATTTCTATCGTGTGCCGTTCTATCACTGGATGCCGGAGTCCCTGAGGCTGAAACTCATCAGGCGGATAAAGTTGGGTTGGGCATTGGCGATCCCGGATATCCACGAGGCGATGACCGCGGTGGAATCCGCTGTGATCCTCGACGCCACCCAATTCCGCTCGCTGTTTCCCGACGCGGAAATCAGCTTCGAGCGTCTCGCATTTTTGCCGAAGTCGTTGATCGCGATCAGAAGATAAGGTCGCAACCAAACGGGCGTGAACGCCTCTCGTCTGCGGCTTGCTCTGGCCGAAGGGTTGAGGGGAGGGCGGTAGCGCCGGCATTGTGCGCCCGGCTGACGCCAGGCTCGGCTTGGCGTCGTCTCACGCCTCGAGCTCGTCGTCTTTCGGCAGCGGCAAAGCGGCGGCGACGCGGGCGCCTCCCTCTTCGCGGCGGCCGATGAAGATCGCGCCTCCCAAAGCTTGGACGCGCTCCCTCATGCCGAGCAGGCCCAGTCCGGGCTGTGGATTGTCGGGAATACCGATTCCGTCGTCCTCCACTTCGATCAACAGCGCGGGCGCGTCTTCAACTTCCTGCTCGGCGCTCGACCCAGCCGGCATCGAGCCGAACTCGACGCGAACCTTGGCCGAAGCGGCGTTCGCGTGGCGGAAAATATTGGTGAGGGACTCCTGCACCACGCGAAAGGCCGTCAGCGCGGTGGGCTCGTCGAGGATCGACAGATCGTGTGGACAGGCCAGCGAAAGCCTCACGTCAGGGCGAGTGAGCCGCCACGAGTTGATCAGTCCCTTAAGCACTTCGCCCAATCCGAATTCCGTCAGTCCCCGGGGCGCGAGGCGCCCGAGCAGCGCTCGAAACAAATTTTGTAGGATCTCGCTGGCGGCGTTCACACTGTCGCAGGTCTGCCCGATTTGCCGCGCGTTGAGCTTGGCGTCGGTCGAGAGCTCGGCGAGCGCGACCACTCCGGCGCGGATGGAAAAGAGACAGGGGCCCGCTTCGTCGTGGAGATCGCGAGCGATTTCCTTGCGCTCGTCATCTTGAACGCGGATGAGCCGATCGACGAGGGAGCGATTCTCCGTCTTGACGCGATCTAGCGTCTCGGCCAGCGAATTCAGCGCTGCGGAGATGGTTCTGAACTCGGTGGCGCCCCGTTGCTCGAGGCGCACATGACTCTTGCCAGCTTCCAGATCGGCCAGCCCCCGCTTCAAGCCTTCGAAAGGCTCCAAAGCTCCCCGCACCAGCAGCAGCACGGCCGCCATCGTGACCGACGCGATCAGAATGCTGACGAGAGCAAGCCGGGATACGTCCGACCAGATCTCCTCGAGTTCGTCCACGGGATTTGAGACGATAGCGATCTGACCGTAGTCAACTCCCTTGAGAGTCACGGGAACGACGACAGCTTTCGGCGGCGTGTGGATGAGATCGACGAACCACCCAGGCACATGGCGTTGAGACTTTGCGGGCGCATTTTCGCGAGTGGGAATTGCCGGCTCGCCATGGTTCGTGACCTTGACGTCGACGTGCCGGAGCCTGCCGAGACTTTCATAAAGGCGATGCAGCGCCGGCAAGGGATCGTTGGTCTCCTGCAGACCGCCGATGGCGGTGACGACCAGCTCGCGCGTCAGATGCACGCTGGTCTCGTCCTCGGCGCGGATGCGCGGCCCGGCATGCAGGATCAGGATGCTCAGATTGGTGGCCAGAGTCACGAGCATCAAAAGGCCGATCAGCCAACTCAGCTCGGTTTTGAGGGACAGGCGGCGCATGACGAATTTCCGGGCGGACGCTTTGGCGCGATTCTTATCGCAGACGCACGCATGTTGCGGAACTTCCAAAATTTCCCGTTCTTGTCTGGAATTCGCGGCATGATTGACAGCAACGGGCTTCGCTCAACATAGTCCGGCCATCAATTCCGGGTGCGGAAAGGCCAATGCGAATCCTGATTGTCGACGACCATCCCATGGTGATCGCGGGCTGCCGCACGATGCTGTCTGGGCAGGAGGACATGGAGATCCTGGAAGCTCACGATGCGGAGGAGGCGCTGGAGACGCACGCCTCGGTGCTTCCCGACGTCGTCGTGCTCGATCTCAATCTTCCTGGCGTTTCCGGATTTGAGGTGCTGCGTCGGATGCTCAAGCGCCAGCCGAGCTCGAAGATCATCATCTTCACGATGAACGACGACCCCGCCTTCGCCGCGCGATCCATCGAGCAAGGCGCAAGTGGATACGTCACCAAGAATGAAGACCCCAAGACCTTCGTTCAGGCGATCCGCGCGGTCGAGAGCGGTCAGCGTTATCTTTCTGGCGGGCTCGCTCTCAAACTGGCTTTCGCCGAGCAGAGGCGCGCAACCAATCCTCTCGAAGGCCTGAGCGGGCGAGAGCTCGAGATTTTGCTCAGCCTCGCCGAAGGGAAGGACGTGGCCGAGATCGCGCATCTGCTCAAGGTTTCCTATAAGACGGTAGCCAACAATTGCACGCTCTTGAAGGCGAAACTCGGCGCCCGCTCGCGCGCCGATCTCATCCGCATGGCGGTCGAGAGCAGAGCGGCGCAGAGAGGACGCTGAGGGCCGCCTCGCGCCGACTGGTCGGATGCGATCCGCTAAAAACCGAAAGCGCCTCCGCGCGCAGCAGAATTCGTAAACGGCGACGGGCGAAGCTTTTTCGCCGCCAACGGTCGATCTCGACAGCTTAATGTGCGACGAGCGCCCGACGTTCAAGGGCCCGGAATTCGAAACTGTCGCATTTTTGTTGCCCTTGGCAGGCAGACGCTGATTGAATATTAGTTCTTCGGGCGGAAATGCGCGACGTCTCCGGTCGAAAATAACCAATGTAGGATGATGCCGGTGGATATGCGGAGCGAATGGCGTTCGCGGGGGAAGAGTTTGGGCAGTTTCGATGAAAATCTCTCTTTGCCGCTCGTCCTCGACCTGGATGGCACGCTGGTCACGGTCGACACGCTGCACGAGTCCTTCTTTCTGTTCCTGAAGCGCAACTGGCGCGCCGCCTGGCGCACGCCGTTCTGGACGCTCTCCGGCCGCGCCGTCGTCAAGGAGAAGCTCGCGACCGTGGTCACCGAGGAGGATGTCGAGGCCTTCCCGATCAACGCAGAGCTTTTGGCCTTCAGCCAACGCGAGGCGGAGCGCGGTCGCGAGATCGTGCTCGCATCCGCCGCCGACCGCTCGGTGGCTGAAAAGGTCGCGAAGCGCTTTCCCTTCATCACGCGCGTGGTCTCCTCCGACGGGCGTAACAATCTACGCGGCGCGGCAAAGGCCGAGGCGCTCGCCGAGCTATACCCGCAAGGCTTTGTCTACGCAGGCGATTCGACGCCCGACGTGCATGTTTGGCGGCGGGCTGAAGGCGCGATCGTCGCCTCGCGCTCCCCGCGTGTGCTCGAGCGGGCGCGCGAGGCGACGCACGTCCTTGCGACCTTCCCGCGCCGTGCGCTCGGCTTCAGCGGCTTGCGGCGCGCCCTGCGCCTGCATCAATGGGCCAAGAATGCGCTCGTCTTCGTGCCGCTCGCGCTCGGCGGCAAGCTCCTGGACCCGCACGCCTGGATCGCGGCCGCGCAGGCCTTTCTCGCCATCAGCCTGCTGGCCTCCGCGACCTACCTTCTAAACGACCTTTGGGATATTCCCGAGGATCGCCAGCACTGGACGAAGCGGCATCGACCGCTTGCGAGTGGCGAGCTCTCGATCGGCCTCGGCATTGCGCTCATCGCCCTTTTTGGTCTTGGCGCCTTCGGTTTGGCTTTCGCCGCCGGAACGGGTTGCGCCGAGATGCTCCTGGTTTATCTCACGCTGAGCCTCGCTTACTCCTTCCGACTGAAGCGCGAGCCGATCATCGACGTCTTCGCGCTGGCGGCGCTGTTCACGATGCGGCTCGCGCTCGGCGTCGTCGTCACCGGGGTCACCTTCTCGCCGTGGCTGCTTGTCTTCTCGATGTTCATCTTCCTTTCCCTGTCGCTCGCCAAGCGGCAGACCGAGATTGTGCGCATGGTCGAGCATGGCAAGCAGAGCACCGTCGGGCGCGGTTACAAGGCCTCTGACGCGCCGCTGGTGCTCGGCATGGGCGTCGCCAGCATGGTGGCGACCGTCTTGATCATGGTGATTTATCTGATCGAGGACGCCTTCCCTAAGGGCATCTATCACCATCCCCTTTTTCTGTGGTGCTTTGCTCCGATCATATTCTTGTGGCTTTCGCGCATCTGGCTCAAATGCCATCGCGGCGAGCTTAACGACGATCCCGTCGCCTTTGCGCTGAAGGACAAAACAAGCCTCCTCTACGCTGCTGCGATGGCTTGCGTCTTTCTCGCAGCCTTGATCTGATCAAGGCCTGCGCGAATGGCGTCGCCAAACTTCCGACCGCGTGGCGACATTCTCTCCTGGGGACGCGTCGCTCGCGCGCCGCGCTATGTCTCCTATCCCCGCCATCGCGACGAATTGCCTGAGCTCCTGGCGGACGGCGAGTGGCGCAGCCTGCTCGCCACCGGTTTGCGCCGTTCCTATGGGGATTCCAATCTCAACAGCGCGGGCGGCGCCATCGACATGACCGGCGTCGACCGCTTCCTCGCCTTTGATCCCTCGACGGGAATCCTGCGGGCCGAAGCGGGCGCATCCCTATCCCAGGTCCTGCGCCTCGTCGCGCCGAAGGGCTGGTTCCTGCCGACGACTCCGGGCACGCGTTTCGTCACGCTGGGCGGCGCGGTGGCCAATGACGTGCATGGCAAGAACCATCATCGCGCGGGCTCGATCGGCTGCCATGTGACGCGCTTCTCGCTCGCGCGCAGCGACGGCTTTCGCGGCGAGGTCTCGCCATTGAGCGATCCCGGCCTCTTCAACGCGACGATTGGCGGGCTCGGCCTTACCGGCGTCATCGAGTGGATCGAGCTGCAACTCGAGAGAATTCCGAGCAGCTATCTCGACGCCGAGACAATCGCCTATGACAGCCTCGCCGATTTCTTCGCGCTCGCCGAGGAAAGCGCCAAGGATTTTGAGCATACGGTCGCCTGGATCGACGCGAGCTCGAAGGGGTCGAAATTCGGACGCGGGCTGTTCTCCCGCGCCAATTGGCGCCATAAGGACGATACGAACGCCCACTCCGACGGCGGTTGGAAGCGCATGCCTATCGACGCTCCCACATTCTGTCTCAACCCTCTCTCGGTGAGGCTCTTCAACGAGAACTATTTCCGGTCGGGGAAGCGGAAAGTCGGGCTGACGCGCGAGCATTACGCGCCCTTCTTCTATCCGCTCGATGCAATTCTCGATTGGAACCGGCTCTATGGCTGGCCTGGCATGTATCAATACCAATGCGTCGTTCCGCCCGACAGGGCGCCGCAGGCGATCGAGGCTCTACTCGTCGAGATTGCGCGCTCGGGTCAGGCTTCCTTCCTGGCGGTGTTGAAAACCTTCGGGGAGCGCTTGTCGCCGGGGCTCTTGTCCTTCCCGCGTCCGGGCGCAACGCTGGCGTTGGACTTCCCCAATCGTGGCGCCACGACGCTGGAGCTGATGGCGCGCCTCGATCGAATCGTCCTCGAGGCCAAGGGCGCGCTTTATCCGGCGAAGGACGGCCGCATCTCGCCGCTCATGTTTCGCGCATCCTTCCCCAAGTGGGAAAGTTTTCTGCGACATAAGGACAACGCTATGAATTCCGATTTTTGGAGACGAGTGGCGCAATGAACGAAGCGCCGAAACGCATTCTCATCCTCGGGGCGGCTTCCGCCATAGCCGAGTCTGCTGCGAAGCTTTGGGCGGCCGAAGGCGCGCGTTTCGCGCTCGTCGCGCGCAACGGCGAACGGCTCGACGCCATCGCGGCTAATCTCAAGACGCTGGGCGCCGCCGAGACCCATGTCTTCCCGCTCGATTGCGCTCATGTGGAAGCCAAGGAGCAATTCGGAAAAATCGTCGAGACGCTCGGCGGCCTCGACATCGCGCTCCTGGCTTATGGGACGCTCGGCGAGCAGAAGGCGCTCGAAGCCGACCCGAAAGCGGTCGCCGATCTGATCGCCACCAATTTCTCGAGCGCGGTCGCCTGGTGCCTAGAAATTGCGGCGTTGCTCGAGCGCCAGCGCTCGGGCGTTCTGATCGTCATCGGCTCGGTCGCAGGGGATCGCGGGCGGCGCTCCAATTTCATCTACGGCGCCTGTAAAGGCGGTCTCGCGCGGCTCGTCGAGGGGATCGCTCATAAGCTTGCGCCCCTCGGCGCGCGCGCTGTCGTCGTCAAGCCGGGCTTTGTGGACACGCCTATGACGGCTGACTTCGAGAAAAAGGGCCTGCTCTGGGCGAAGCCCGAAGCCGTCGCGGCGGTGATCGTAAAGGCGGCGGAGTCGGGCGGGCCGGTGGTCTATGCGCCCTTCTTCTGGCGTTTCATCATGCTGGTGATCCGCCATCTGCCGGTCTTCGTCTTCAACAAGCTCAATATCTGATTCTTACGCAATTGGCGGACGCCGCCTCGAAATCGCCGGCTGTCGTCGCGAGGCCGCGCAGGGAGTTCAAATGACCACAGGCAAAAAGATCGTCGTCACTGGCGCTGCCGGCCTCGTTGGGCAGAATCTCATCCCGAGGCTCAAAGCGAAAAACTTCGGCCCGATCGTGGGCATCGATAAGCACGAGGCGAACATCCGGACGCTCGCCCGCTTGCATCCGGAGATTGAAGTCGTCGAAGCCGATCTGGCGAAGCCCGGAGACTGGGAGAAGGCTTTCGCCGATATCGACACGCTTGTCCTCAATCACGCGCAGATCGGCGGCCTCGACGAGAAGCCCTTCATCGACAACAACGTGACGGCGACGCAGCATGTGCTCGACGCCGCGCGCCGGCACGGCGTTCGCCACATTGTCCACATCAGCTCGTCCGTCGTCAATTCGATGGCCCGCGACTTTTACACGGAGACCAAGAAGGCGCAGGAGAAATTGGTCGTCGAAAGCGGCCTGCCGGTGACAGTGCTGCGCCCGACGCTGATGTTCGGCTGGTTCGACCGCAAGCATCTGGGTTGGCTCGCCCGGTTCATGCAGCGCGCGCCGATTTTCCCAATTCCGGGCGATGGACGCTACTTGCGTCAGCCGCTTTACGTCGGCGACTTGTGCGGCGTGATCGTCTCCTGCATCGAGACGCCGCGCATCGGCCAGTTTTTCAACATCAGCGGACAGGAAAAGATCAACTACATCGATCTCATTGGCGAGATTAAAAAGGCGACGAACGCGAAAACGCCGATCGTGACGATTCCCTATTCCCTGTTCTGGCTGCTGCTGCGGGGATATGCGCTCGTCGATCGCAATCCGCCCTTCACGACAAACCAGCTCAAAGCTCTGGTCACTCCAGACGTCTTCGAGATCACCCCGTGGCCGGCCACTTTCGGCGTTGAGGCGACGCCGCTGCTCAAGGCGTTGACCGAAACCTTTCAGGATCCGGTTTATTCGTCGATCGCTCTGGAGTTTTGAAGATGACCAAGGTCGCAGTGATCGGCGCTGGCGCGATGGGACTCGCCGCCGCTTATTACGCCTTGAAGGCGGGGCATCGGGTCACGGTCTATGAAGCCGATCGCATCCCCGGCGGCATGGCCGCTCATTTCGACTTTGGCGGTCTTTCCATCGAGCGTTACTATCACTTCGTCTGCAAGGCTGATCGCCCAACCGCCGAGCTTCTGGCGGAGCTCGGCATTGGCGACAAGATGCGATGGGTCGGCACGTCCATGGGCGTGTTCACGGGCGGGCGCGTGCATGAGTGGGGCAACCCTGTCGCGCTTCTGAAATTCCCCTATCTCAGCCTCCCAGAAAAAATTCGCTACGGGCTCATGATGTTTCTCGCCACGAAGCGGCGCGACGCGGGCGACCTCGAGAATATCTCTTCGCGCGCCTGGATCGAAGCCTGGTGTGGCAAACGCGTCTATGAGGTGATGTGGCGGCCGCTTTTCGATTTGAAGTTCTACCAATTCGCGGACGATATCTCCGCGGCCTGGCTGTGGACGCGGCTCAAGCGGGTGGGAACCTCGCGTCGCTCGTTGATGCAAGAGGAGCTCGGCTACATCGAGGGGGGCAGCGAGACTCTCGTGCGCGCGCTCGTCTCCGCCATCGAAGCGGCCGGCGGGGAAATCCGTCTCGGATGTCCCGTCGAAGAAGTGACAGTCGCCGACGGGCGCGCGACGGGCGTGAAGGCCGGGGGAGCCGTCGAGCCCTATGACGCCGTTATTTCGACCGTCCCGACTCCTTTCGTTTCGCGCATGATTCCTGGTTTGCCGGAAAGCGCGAAGCAAGCCTATGACGCGATCAAAAATATCGGCGTCGTTTGCCTCATCTTCAAGCTTAAACGATCGGTGACGCAAAACTTCTGGATGAACGTCTCGGACCCCGAGATCAAGATCCCAGGGTTCGTCGAGTTCTCCAACCTGCGCCCCACGGGCGATACAATCGTCTACGTCCCGTACTATATGCCGGTCGACAACCCGATCTGGGGGCGTACCGACGCGCAGTTGCTGGACGAAGCCTTCGGCTATCTCAAACGGGTCAATCCGGCGCTGACGGATGCGGATCGATTGGACGCGGCCGCCGGCCGGCTTCGCTATGCGCAGCCCGTGTGTCCGCCCGGCTTCGGGGCCACGATCCCGAAGACGCAAACACCGATCGCGGGGCTTCAGATCGCAGACACATGTTTCTATTATCCTGAGGACCGCGGCGTTTCCGAGGGCATTCGCTGGGCAAAAATCATGGCGTCGGCGATCGCCGATCCGTCGGTCTGGGAGAATCCGTCGTGAACTGGATGCAGTTTTTGCGTTTTTTGGCCACCGGCGGCATCGCGGCGGCGGTCAACCTCGGCAGCCGCTATCTGCTCAATCGTTTCATGAGCTTCGAAGCTGCGGTGGCCATCGCTTATCTCTTCGGGATGACGACCGCCTATGTCTTGGCGAAGCTCTTCGTCTTCGCGAAGTCGGGGCGTTCGGTCGCCTCCGAGTTCCGCCGCTTCGCGATCGTCAATATCTTCGCGCTGATGCTGGTGTGGACCATCTCCGTGGGTCTCGCGCGCTATGTTTTCCCCGCCATCGGTTTTGTCTGGCACGCCGAAGACTTAGCCCATCTGATCGGCGTGCTCGCGCCCGCGGTGACGAGCTATTTCGCCCATCGCATCTACACATTCGGGCCTGCCGCGGAGCCCTCCCGACCGATGACGTAAGGGGCGTCATAGCTTGCCCCATGTCTTCGTCGCGGACTCGCGGGGCGAGTGGCTGAAGCATTCAAATTTCGAAGCTGGCTACGTCGGCTCCGCGATCACCGCGCCGGATATGAGATACTTCCCGCTGGTCTCGGGATGGCTTTCCATTGCGTAGACGTTGGAGCTTTGGCGGACTCCCGTCGGTTAAGGAAACGCGCGCGGCGAAGCGCTTGTCTCGAGACTGCATCGACCGAGAGGCGTCATGCATCACGGAGGAGCACTCACGTGACTCTAGGCAAAATGCTCGTGACCGGACTGGTCGCCGGAGGGTTCCTTGTCGGAGGAGCGTTCTTCGCGTCCGTCCCGGCGCATGCGGAAAAGTCCGCGATCAAGGCGCTCGACACGGATAATGACGGGACATTGGACCTGGACGAAGCGACCAAAGCGGCAGAGGCCGTCTTCGATCGCTTGAACAAGGATCAGGACGACACGCTCGATATCAAGGAGCTTGGCGGGCGGGTCAAAGGTAAGGAATTCGCCGCCGCCGATCCGGACAATGACAAAACGCTCTCGAAAGAGGAATACGTCGCGGTCGTGACGAAACTTTTCAAGCAGGCGGATACGGAAGGCGACGGCAAGCTCGACGCCAAGGAGCTGAGTTCGAAGGCCGGTCGCGCGCTCCTGCGCTTGATCCGCTGAGCGGCGCGCGCGTCAGAACGTTATCTTCGCGCCGGCGAAGAACGCGGTCGGCGCCGAGATCGACACCGATCTCGGATCGGCGAGGGAGAGGAAGGGGATCGCCTGCGTGTCGAAGAAGGTCGCGAAGGTCCGCGCGCGCACGCCGCCGACATTGTCGATGAGCCCATAGATCTGGAAGTTTTTCGTTATCTGATAGGAGCTGCGCAGATTGACAGTGGCGTAGGAGGGCAGCGTGCCGAAGGCGTTGATCTCGTCGCCGCGCACCCAATTGCCGGCCGAGTAGACGACGTCCATGCCCACCTTCCATTTCTTGGTCAGCGCATAGTCGAAGCCGCCTTTCAGCCTTTGCTTGGGGATCGACGTCATATGCGAGCCCGGCATGACCAGGATCGACGACGAGGAGATTCCCAGGGTGTTGTAAGCAACGACCCAAGGATTGTAGGGCGAGCCGAGCTCCACCATCGAGCGGAAGGTCGCATCTGTCATCGCGTAATTCACATAGGCCGATAGCTTCTCGTCCGTGTAGCGGATTTGCGTCTCTATTCCCTGCCGCTGCGTGATGCCGGCGTTGGTGAAATAGCCCTGGCCCGCGACCTCGCTCGGCACGCTCAGAATGTCGTTGAAGCTCGTCGTGCGGTAGAGGCCCGCCGACCAATCGACGCGGCCCGGAAAGACCGCGCCGGCTTCGGAGGGCAGATAGGAAGCCGGGCGGAATCCTCCGCGCAGGCCGGTCTCGATCGAATGAGCGACGACCTGGCTCAAATGCGGATCGGCGACGAGGAAATTGTCGATGAGGCAGGGGCGGGCCGGGTCGGCGCAGCCGAGCTCGAGCGGCGTCGGCGCGCGGTTCGATTCCGAATAGCTCGCGTAGGCCGCGACGTCCGGCGTGATCTTATAGGTCGCGCCGACGACGGGATTGAGATGATCGTAGACCGAATTGCCGTTGAGCTGCGTGCCGTAGAGGTCATAGAGCGAGATCGTCGCGAGATTGTAGCGCGCGCCGGCGGTGAAGGTGAGCTTGTCGGTCGCCTCGAAAGTGTCTAGCGCATAAATGCCGAGATAGGTGTTGGCTGCATTGAGCTTCACCGGGGCCACGTCGCTCGCCGGATCGGCGTTGATGACGCCGAGACCCGGAACGGTCAGATCATAGGGGTTGATGATTCCGAGCTCTTCGCTCGCCGCGAAATTCGTCCAGCCGTGCTCGAGATTGACGCCGAAGACGATCTTATTGGGCAGATCGCCGACGCCGAGCTTGTCCGTGTTCTCGATCTGCACCGTGCCGCCAACCGTGCGCGAGCTCGTCCAGGTTCGGTCGATGGCGCCGAGCGTCACGCCCGGTCCGAAGAAGTCGGGCATGTAGGTCGGATCGCCATTGCCGTTGCAGAGCGTCGGGCCATCGCAGGAGCTGAAATTTGTCGTGTTGCCATCGACATGCGTCTGGTCGAAGGCGCGATAATGCGCGTCGGCGAGAATCTTCCAATTTTGCTGCGGCGTGAAGACGCCGTTGACGCCGAATTGCGAGAGCGTGTTCTTCGTCGTCTGCGGCGTCGTATAGACTGCGTTCGTGGCGTTATTGACGAGATCGTTCGGAGTCGAGGCGGAGACGCCGAATTTATTCGTGGCGAGATTCGTCGTCACATGGATTTCGGCGTTGTCGCCGCGCCAGCCGAGATCGCCGTAGAGACGGTGAATCTCGGAGCCCGAGAACTTGCGATAGCCGTTATCGCCGGCGGCCTCGACCGCGAGATAGGCGGCGACGCCGTCCTGCTCAACGCCAAATTGCATCGTGCCTTGCCGTCGTCCGAAGCTCCCTCCGCGGCCGTCGAGCTCGAAGCCGTGATAGGTGAAGCCGTTCTTCATATCCATGACCACCGCGCCGCCGATGGCGTTGAGGCCGAAAAGCGGATTGCCGGTGACGATGGCGGTGCGGTCGATCGCGACGGTCGGAATCAGATCCCAATTGACCGCGTCGCCGAAGGCCTCGTTGATGCGGATGCCGTTCATATAGACGGCGAGCCCTTGCGGCGTGCCGCTGACGGGCGAGGCGACGAAGCCGCGAAAATCCACTTCCGGCGAGAAGGGATTTCCTTGCACGTCGTTGATGATGACATCGGGCGCGACGCGCTGCAGTGCGCCCGCGATGTCGAACTTATAGCTCTGCTCGATTTCCCTGGCGGTCGTGATGTTGATCGCGGCCGGAGTCGTGGCGGCGACAAAGGGCGCCGGGGTCGCGGCAGGTTGCGGCGCGGGGGCCAGCGGAGCCGCCGGCGCCGGGGCGGGCGTGCTCGCTGCGGCGCGGCGCGGCGCGGCCCTCGACGGCTGCGACACGGCCGCCGCCGAATGCGGATTGGAGACGACCGGCTGCGCCGTCGGCGCCGGCCGCGGATGCGATCGCAGCGGCGAGGAGATGTTGATGTCGGGCAGGGCCGTCTGCGCCTGCGCCGCCGGCGCCAGCGCGCAAGCCAAAGCCGTCAGAGATATCGAGGTGAGACGGCTCATTGGGCGCATGCTGCTTCTCCGTTGTCCACCGCGACTCGGCGGCGGACGAAATTGATGCTGAGCACTTTTTTACTGGAGAATCGGCTTTTGTCTGCTTCATCTATTCCCAACGGATCGGGAAGAAGTGAATTCGCTGCAGGAGGAGATCCCGCAAAAATTGGGAAATTTTCCCGACAAGCCGTCCAGAGCGCGTGCTCCTCGGAGCCGAGCAGGCCACTACACCTTAGCCGACGATCACCAATTAGTAACGCAACTTCAGGATGTTATTTGATTACGAAGTTGGACCTGCACTTGCGGTCAGCGAATTGCGTGGAGCGGCTGGCCCGCCGTCTCGGCCTCAAGCCGAGCCGAGCTCAGCTCGGCAATTCGCGCCAGCCCGTGCTCGCTCGCAATGACGATTTCTTGCCTTGTGTGGCATTTACGTCACAGTGGCAAGCAACCGTACCCTGAGCAAAAGTCTTGCTGTGGCACTGCGGTGCGGGCGCGTGACGCCGGGAGCCGCTACAAGCTACGCGACACGCGGTCGTGGCGCGCTGCGACAGGCGATGATGAGAACTACGTTTGCGCCATAGCCCTATGACCTGCGGCAGAGCACGACCTGACCGACCCGGGCCGTCCCGGCTTGGATGCTGCGGCGGAGCCGCGACATCGTCTCGAGAATGTCGGAGCTGATGAGCGCGCCATATCCCTGCGGCAGCGGCCGCCTGGCGTTTTTCCTGGCTTTTGAGATAGCTGCCTGAGAGGTGGCGCGATGATCGTGTCCATTTCAAATACATGCGGACACTAAAGATGTCGGGCGATGATGCAGGTCCGGCGGCTCTGCGGCGCAGGCGTCGATCATGGTCTCTCGATGAGAAACGCCGGATCGTCGAGGAGAGCCTCAAGGACTGAGCTTCGATCGCCGAGGTCGAGCAGACGCGCTGGAACGGCGCGCTGGTGACGCAGGTTGACCCAAAGCGGCAGTAAGTCGCCAACCTCCCTACGCATAGGGATGTGGTTCGTCATCTGGCTCTATACTGACAAACGCGCGCAGGAGCGATCCTAGTCATGAGCTACGGGACCGGCAGCATGCGGCCTTCTTGAACGGTGCCCCAGACGCGGATGTCCTTTATTTTCGCCGCATCGACCGTTAGCGGGTTGTCGTCCAGGATACTGAAATTGGCGAGCTTGCCGGGGACGATGCTGCCTATGTCGTTTTCCATGCGCAACGAATAGGCGGCGTCGAGGGTGACGCCCTTGAGCGCGCCGAGACGGCTGGCGCGTTGGTCCGGCCCCGCGACGCGCCCCGAAACGGTCGTGCGGTTGACCGCGCAATGCATGAGGAACAGAGGCTGACCCGGCGCCATCGGCATGTCGGAATGAAGCGAAAAGGAAATGCCCGCCCGTTCGATGTCGCCGAGACGCACCATATTGTCGGCCCGCTCCGGCCCCAAGCCCTCTTTCGCATAGGCGTCGGCCAGCGCGCGCACGTAATAGGGGTTGCCGCTGACGATCACGCCGAGTCGCTTCATGCGTTCGACCTGATCCTTTCGCGAAACCGCAAGGTGGATGGCGACCGTGCGGTGGTCATCACGCGGACGGCGACGCATATTAGCCTCGACATTGCCGAGAACCATGTCCAAGCCGGCGTCGCCGTTCACGTGGACATGGATCTGGTAGCCCGCGTCCCAATAGACCTTGAAGGCGCGCGCGAAGAATTCCGGATCCATGATCCATTCGCCATGGCCCCCGCCGAGATACGGTTCGCGGACCTGCATGGCGAGAGAATAGATGGCACCGTCCGCAAAAAGCTTGATCGCGCCGGGCATCATAACCGTCATGCCCTCGCCCCAGCTCAGCACCTTTTCCGTCTCGCGGATCGTGGTGTCGGGGAAAGCCGCGTTGAGCGATTTTCCATCTGGAATGAAATAAAAACGGAAGGGGCTGTCGGGCCGGGACAGGACCGCGTTCTGGGTATCCTGAAGCTCTTTTGAAAATATTCCGCCGGGCTCGCAACCGAGGGTCACGCCATTGGCGTGATAATAGCGCACGACGTATTCAAGGCCGCGCCGAAGCCGATCGGCTGTGGCGATGGCCGGAAGCAGTTTGGGGATGACCCCAAACATCCCGCCTTCCCAGAAATGACCTTCCTCGAGATTGGATTGTTTCTGCGCGGCGTCGGACAGGGTGGCGATAAAGGCTGGGTCGATCCCATAAGCCTGGAGCGCCTTGCTGTTGACGATGAACTCGTGAGCGGATCGGTGCCAGACGATGATAGGCCGCGCTGTGCTGATCCGATCGAGATCGGCGCGAGCCAGAGGACCATGAAACACGGGGTGATAGCCCCAAGTCACCAACAATTCGGGGCGATTCTTGAGCTTCGCGTTGGCCTGGGAAAGCCTTTTGCGATATTCGTCAGGGCTCTTCGCAGCTGGCACGACGCCCGACGGCAGAACCCAATCTTCGATCGCGATGATGTCCGACACCATCGTCAGGCCGGTCAGGAGCGGATGATCATGCTGAGCGATCAGGCCGGGTGTGATGACTTTCTCTGCGAAGGTCTCGTCGACCACGTAAGGCTTACCGCCGGTCGCCGATATCAACTCATCGACGGAGCCGACTGCGAGGACGCGCTCGCCCAGGACGGCCACTGCGGCGGCGGAAGGCTTATGCGGATCGAGTGTGACAATTTCCTTCGCGCGATAAATCGTGACGCGCGGCTCCCTTTTTCGATTGAACCGGCTGGCCAGATCTTGGAAGGATTCCGCCTGACCCAACGCTGGAGTGGGGCCGGCTGCCTCGCAGATGAAAGCGCCGGCCGTGGTCGCGGCGGCAGATTTCAAGATCTGGCGGCGCGACGGGAATGTCAGCTTTCGGAGCGCTTCGGCAAAGGCTGGATTGCACACGACACACATTTCATAGCCTCTCAGCGCTTCAGCAGCCTGAAGATTGTATCATCCCTCTTTCTCTGCCGACAGCGAACGATGGATTGTCATGCGGATGGATCGATAGCCACTCTCAGCCGAAGTGGCAATTGGCGCCTCGCCAGAGACTTCGTGTCGCGGCGGCAATTTGGGGCTCGAAGCCGCCATCGAAGTTGTTCGGACGGCAGGCTAGAAATCATGGGAGGCTGTGCGGCTCCGATCCAGTCAGCGCTAGCGAGAAAAGGCCGGGTTTTGGTCTCCTCCACAGGCGTGCATCAACGCCTCGTGGATCGCGGAGAGGAGGGCGTCTAAATCGACCGGCTTTCGGAAGCAGCGAAATGCGCCCTGTTCTTTGGTCGCTTGGCTGAATCGAGCGTCCATGAATCCGCTGATGACAATGGCGGGCATATCGATGTGTAGCTTGCATATTTCAAACAGAAGCTCGATTCCAGTCATTCCCGGCATATTCACATCGGTCACGATGCAACCGACGTCGCCTTTTTCGGTCGTGTTGAGGAATTCCTCGGCCGATGCATGGCTTTGGACGACGTAACCCTCTGCTTCTCTCGCTCAAGCCGCCGACTCGACTGGATGCGGTTGAGATAGCCGTAAATGTAGAGCTTGAGCAGATCGCCCGGCGCATAGCCCGGGCGTCCCGTCGCTTGTGCTTCGACCCGCGCAAATCCAACCGCCTTCAAATCGAGCGCATCGACAAAGGCGTCGATGAAGCGCACCGGATTGTCGGCGGCGACGTAATCGTCGATGGCCTCTCGCAACAGCATCAACTGCGAGCGATCGGAGCCGGGGATGTGCGTCATGTCCCGATTCTAACGCAACGCTCACGCTAACAGAATCCCGTCAACCGGAGTTTCCACACAGTCTGGACCCACTGCGGCCATTCACGCCTTCCGCCAATTTATCAAAAGCTCGGCTTGAAAGGGCGACTTGGCACACCACTTAACATCCACATGGATGGTGGGAGGATGGCCAGCCTTGAAAGCGCGCCCAAATGAAAGAGCTGCCGACTTAGAAAAGATCACCATCAATCTCGGCTATGTCGACCTCGGCCATGTCGATCTGCTGGTGCGCGAGGGCTTCTACTCCAACCGCACTGACTTCATCCGAACGGCCATACGCAATCAGCTCGCCAGTCATTCGGACGCAGTCAAGCAATCGATTACGCGGCACACGCTGGAATTGGGATTACGGCGTTACAGCCGTGAGGAACTCGAAGCGGTGAGAGCCGCGGGCGAAAAGCTGCACATCCGAATGCTGGGCCTTGCGACGATCGACGCGGATGTGACGCCCGATCTTGCGCGTGAGACAATCGCGTCCGTCCATGTTTTGGGCGCGCTCCAGGCCAGCAATGCCGTGAAAGCGGCGCTCGCGGATCGAACCACCTAACCGCGGCGCCGACGCTCCAACCGGAAAGCTCAAATGAAATCGATCATGCCCGCCATGCAAGAGGCGACCAAACTGATCTGCGCGCGCGACCTCGCAGGTGCGACCCGGCTCATTCAACAGGCGCTGAACGGACTGGGCTCAGCGCCCGAGCCTGAGACAGAGATAACGACCCATCGTCTGCGCGAGGGAGCCGGATCCACTGTCAGGCCAAGCGAGAGCGCCAGTCCGGCCCGCGGCGCGCACGGTGCTCGCACGGGGAAGCCGCTGGGGGACACTCTCGACCTTCTGCGGAAGTTCAAGCCGCCGGGCATCGATCTTGGCGGGTTGCCGCTGGCCCGTCACCCTCACCTGCCGGTTCCCGACGGCGCCGCATATCTCACGCGCCGTTTCTCCTGCGCGGCCGGCTCGCTAGACTACAAGGTTTACTTGCCGAGCAGCATAAAGGAAAAGCCGCCGCTGATCGTGATGCTGCACGGCTGCACGCAAAGCGCCGACGACTTTGCTTTAGGAACGCGAATGAACCAACTCGCCGAAGAAGGCGGCTTCATCGTCGTCTACCCAGAGCAGTCGCCGGGCGCCAACGGTTCCAAGTGCTGGAATTGGTTCACTCGCGGCCATCAAATGCGCGGCGTCGGTGAACCGAGCATCATCGCGGGGCTCACGCAGAAGGTCCTCGAGGAATTCGGCGTCGACGCAGATCGGGTCTTCGTGGCGGGACTCTCGGCGGGCGGCGCCATGGCGGTGGTCTTGGGCGAAACCTATCCCGACGTTTACGCGGCGATGGGCGTCCACTCCGGCCTTGCCTTTGGCGTCGCCGCCGACGTCGTTTCGGCTTTCGCCGCCATGCGCGGCGACGTCAATCTCGCTCCAAACGGCTCGCCGAAAGCGCGCGCCTGCGCCGATAACACCTTGCGCGCAATCATCTTCCACGGCGCTGCGGATAAAAATGTTCACCCCTCCAACGGCGGGATGATCTTTTCCGAGGCGCGGTCGGGCCTCACCGGCGAGGTGCGGCTCATCGAACAGGACGATGAACAGGGCGGGCGGGCGTTTCGGCGCACCGTTCTGGTCGATCTGAGCGGCCACGCCTGCGTCGAGCATTGGGAGATCGAGGGACTCGGCCACGCCTGGTCGGGAGGCGACCCAAAAGGTTCCTACGCCGACCGGCGCGGCCCCGATGCGTCGCGCGAAATGCTGCGCTTCTTCCTCGAACCAAAAATCGAAGTGTGAGGGGCATGAAACAGGGCGCCAAACGGCCCCCAGTATCCTCGCGTTGTGACTGGTGAGCGCTTCAGCCCCCGTCGGGGTGCGACCGCGGCTTACGGCGAACTACAAGCGCGAGAGAACGCGAGTGTCGAGACAGCAATGTGGGGACGAGCAGACTGACTCATTGCAGGGCGCGAGGTGTGAAGATGACCCGGAGCAGTCATCGAATTTGCAGCCATTTTCCACTTTTGGGGTAGGACAAAGCACAAAACGCTATTAGGTCTTCGCATTGACGCAATTTTTCCAAATGGACGGGCGGCCGTTCGGGTTTGCGATCTTGAGGAGTTGATCAGCTATGCAGGATCTCACGCCGGAGGGGCGACGCATTTTGGAGGATATCGCGCGCCGCCATGCCGTGAGCCTCGACGCCGTAATTACGTTGCTTCGTGCGCTCATCGAGGGCAACGGATCCCAGGCGCAGTTCAATCACCCCGATTTCGGCGGGATGGGACAATGGTCGCAAGGCGGCATGATCATGGTTGGCGACATGTTCAATCAAAGTCTGAAATTTCGCGTTGACACGCTCTGCAACGAATTGGCGTCGCTGCTTCGCGGCCAGCCCTTGTTCGCCGCTGCTCCCGGGTCTTTTCAATCGCAAAGCCAGAGCGGAGGCGGCGGGGTGAGTTTGTTTGTGGCAGGATCTGGCTCCTCCTCCTATCGCTGGTGGCCCGCGGATCTCGGCGATCCGGCGTCCACCGGCGCGCAGAATGATTTGCGATACGCTTGTTTTCCAAGCCCGCGCCGCCTTGCGATCCAGCAGGGCGGTCGAGTCAGCGTCTATGACACCGGCGAGCATAGGATCACAGGCTTCTCCCAGCAGCAAAGCGGCGATCAATCGCTGACCTTCACGAGTCAATTCGGACTCGTGCGCCTCGCCGACCTGCCGCTAGTTTCTCCCGGGGGGACCCAGCCTGAAGCTCCCTCCGCCTCGATCTTTACGGCGCCGCAGCCACCGCAAAAGCCCACTCCACTGGCACCTGCGCCGGAGGCCATTGCTCCGACGGCGGCGACTAAGCCCGCCGCTTCGCCCGCGGTGGATGAAGTTTTGACCACGATCGAACGTCTCGCTGATCTACGCCAAAAGAATATTTTGACGGAGGAGGAATTCGCGGCGAAAAAGGCGGAACTGCTGAGCCGCCTTTAGAGGATTTGAAAAACCGACATCAGGAAAGCCGGCCATCTCCGGCGGGAGGAAGCGAACCATCGCATCGCCTGGGCGGCGGTCAAGCAGAGCTACGTCAAGACGGAGGCCGGATGGCGAAGGCGCGGCGGCAAGACGGCGTGACCATGCAGGATCTGCCGTTGCCCAAAGTATACGGCCTTCTCGAGCCGGGTCCGGTCGTCTTTCTGACCACCGCCGACCGCGGTAGCGCTAATGTCATGACCTTGTCTTGGCACATGATGGTCGAGTTCACGCCGCCGCTTGTCGCCTGCGTCGTGAGCAGCGCAAACTACAGCCAGGCCGCTTTGCGCAAGACGAAGCAGTGCGTGATCGCGATCCCAACCAGGGAATTGGCGCCGCAAGTCGTCGGGGTCGGCAATAGCTCGGGGCGCGGCGTCGACAAATTTGCGGCTTTCGGCATGACGCCTTTGCCGGCAGCGCGCGTTACGCCGCCCCCTGATAGCCGAATGCTACGCCAATTTTGAATGCAAAGTCGTCGACACGCGTCTCGTCAACAAATTCGATCTCTTTGTGATCGAGGTCGTCAAAGCGTGGACCAATCCCGCTTGCAAAGACCCGAGAACGTTGCATCACCGCGGCTTCGGCGAATTCATCGTCGACGGAGAAATCCTCAAAACTGAATCGAAAAAGCCATGAACCACGCAGCGAGCCGGCGGCGACCTCACGGGGGCTTCCCCCGCGCTCTTTTGGGACCGCCGGTCGAGTCCTGCTCGAACATTTAATGCGGGCGGCAAAGCTGGCTCGGGTTGTGTAGCTGCTTGCCCCAGCGAGCGCTGGCAAAGGCCTCGGGGGCTGACGGCTCGCGACCATTGGCAGCCCGTCGCCAACACATAGAAAATCGCGTTGAGAATCTCACGCACCTCGACCGTGCGCTTGCGACCGCCGCGCTTGGCGGGCGGTATCAAAGGCGTGATCGGTGTCCATTCGGCGTCGCTCAGATCAGACGGGTAACGAAAGCCGCGACGATCGGCGGCGACGCGATGTTCCGGCTTGCACATCGGCTAATCCCTTATGAATTATCCCCCTCGCAAGGGAATCATAACCGACTCTGTGGACTCAACTTCTTTCAGGATCGGCTCTGAGGATCGGCGCGCATCCACAGTAATTCTCCGCAATGGTATCGACTAATGCCCGGTTTCTGAGTATCGCTGCTTCTCTTGACCCTTAGGGATTCGCCCATGACGACATCCGATGCAGAAGCTTCGCAGTCGCTCGGGTTGGCCGCGGAGATCGTGGCGGCCTTCGTCGCCAACAACTCTCTGCCGATCGCGGAATTGCCCGGCCTGATTGAGGCCACGCACGCCGCATTGGAGAGGCTCGCGACTGGGCCGGTGAATACGGCACCGCGGGTGGAGAAAAAAGAGCCGGCGGTGTCAATTCGCAAATCGCTCACGCCCGATTTCCTGGTGTGTCTCGACGACGGCAAGAAATTCAAGTCGCTGCGGCGGCACTTGGCGACCCTTGGCATGACGCCGGATCAATACCGCACCAATTGGGGACTCCCATCGGATTATCCAATGGTCGCCCCCAACTCCGCCGCGGCGCGATCGGAATTGGCGAAGCAATTGGGGCTTGGTCAAATTCGTAAGAACGCCGCGCCGGCCATGAAGGCGAGCGCGCCCGCGCCGAGCAAGCGCGGACGACCGGCGAAGGTGAGCACGTAGCCGTCGGCTCGGACAGCATCCAGAAACCCTATCGTTGCAAGGAGAGTTCCTTTGGCCAAGGCAAAAGTCAGCAAGTCGAAAGCGGTCAAGCGCGAAGCAGCGCCCATTCGCCCCGTCAAGGAAACCTTCACCAAGGCGGCGCTCATCAACCTGATCGCCGAGCAGAACGACATTCCCCGCAAGACCGCCGTGGGGGTCTTCGCAACGCTGGAAAGCGTGTTGCTGGGATCGGTGCATCCTCGTGGCGTAGGCGAATTCACTTTGCCCGGCTTGTTGAAAGTAACTCTTCGCAAAGTGCCGGCCCGCAGAGCGGGAACCTTGGTCCGCAATCCGGCCACCGGTGAAATGGTCAAAGGCACCGCCAAACCGGCAAGCATGCGTGTAAAGATCCGCGCCTTGTCGAAATTGAAGACAGCGGCTTCCGGCTGATTCGTCATTCGCGCATTAGCAAAGCGCCCGGGTTCTCGGTTGGCCCGAGCGACCGCCTCGCTGGAGAGACTGGCCGCGCCGCCGTCGTTGAGACAGATCCCAATTTGACGATCCGATTCGCGGCGCCATTCCAAATTCAACTCCCAAACCCAATCTAACGTCAGCAAATCAAGTGATATCTGCGTATTCAAGCTGAAGGCGCGCGGACGTTAACGGATCGAAGATGGTTTCTCGGCCCGAATGATAAAACCCCGATTCGGACGGGGTTCGTGCGGCTTGTGTCCCGAAATTCCGAAAGCGGGACGGCATGAGGACCGCACCAAGCAAGATTTGGAAAAAGGTCTTGGATTTCCTATCGCTAGATCTTCGCGCCCGAAGCGCGACGGCGCTCCGTCCATCACCCGCCCGGATATCGCCCCCGAGGCGACTTATTTTTGCTGGAGGTCGAGGGATCCAGCGCTCTTCACTTCATCGCAAAACAGCTAGGCAGGTTGCCGGTGGCGGCGAGCGTGTGCATGGCGCAGCTATGCCGAAGCACGTGCGGAGTCACTCGCTTCGTATCCCTCCGCCGTAGGCCGCCTGGCGTTGATCTCGCGTTTTGAGATAGCTGGCTGACGGGTGGCGCGATGATCGTGTCCACTTCTATTACAAGCGGACACTATCGCGATGTCGCGCAACGTTGCCGATCCGCTGGCTCTCCGGCGCCAGCGTCGATCGTGGTCTCTCGAAGAGAAGCGCCGGATCGTCGACGAGAGCCTCGCGGACGGAGCCTCGATCGCTGAAGTCGCGCGGCGGCACGACCTCAACACCAACCAGCTCTTCACCTGGCGCCGGCAGTTCGGCGTCGATCTGGCTGCGCCGCAGGACCTCGCGCCGATCCTGCCCGTGACGATCACGCCGGACACGCCGACGGAATATTCCGCTCCACGGTCAACGGGCCAGATGGAGATCGTGCTCGCGGAGGGGGATCGGATCCTCGTGTGGTCCGATGTCGAGACAACAGCGCTGTTGCGGGTCGTGAAGGCGCTGCGGCGATGATCCCGCTGCCGGCGGGCTGCCGGGTCTGGATCGCGACCGGCCACACCGACATGCGGCGCGGCATGCAGGGCCTTGCGCTTCAAGTTCAGGAGCAGTTGAAGCGCGACCCGCATGCGGGCGACCTTTACATTTTCCGGGGGCGCCGCGGCGATCTCGCGAAAATCCTCTGGCACGACGGGGTCGGCCTATCGCTCTACGCCAAGCGGCTCGACCGCGGAAAGTTCATCTGGCCCTCGGCCAGCGCGGGCGCGGTGTCGATCTCGGCCGGGCAGATGGCCTATATGCTGGAAGGAATCGACTGGCGAAATCCGCAACTCACCTTCAGGCCGCAAAGCGCGGGGTGAGAGCCAAAAAAAGCTGGGGTCGGCTGCATTTTGGGGCGCCACAAATCACTTGAAGTATGATTCACTTCGCCTCATGGACGCTGTGAACCAAGCCCTTGTCGACGAAAACGCCGTGCTGAAAGCGCAGCTCGCCGTCGCGCTCGCCAAGGCGTCGGAAGACATGGCGCTGATCGCCGCGCAAAAGCTCCAGATCGCCAAATTGCAGCGGCAGATCTATGGGCAGAAGTCGGAGCGCTCGGCGCGGCTGCTCGATCAGTTGTCGCTGGAGCTCGAAGAGCTGGAAGCCAGCGCGACCGAGGACGAGCTCGCCGCGGAGCGCGCTGTCGCCAGGACGACCACGGTCGCCGGTTTCGAGCGCAAGCGGCCGGAACGCAAAACCTTTCCCGACCATCTGCCGCGCGAGCGCGTGGTTGTCGAGGCGCCCAAAGCCTGCGCCTGCTGCGGCGGCGCCCGTCTGCGCAAGCTCGGGGAGGATGTGACGCAGACGCTGGAGACGACGCCGCGCCAGTGGAAGGTCGTGGAGACCGTGCGGGAGAAGTTCACCTGCCGGGACTGCGAGAAGATCACCCAGGCGCCGGCGCCGTTCCATGTCGTCGCGCGCGGCTGGGCGGGGCCGAGCCTTTTGGCGATGATCGCCTTCGAGAAGTTCGGCCAGCATCAGCCGCTGAACCGTCAGGCCGAGCGCTATGCGCTCGAAGGCGCGCCGATCGCCTTGTCAACCATGGCCGACGCCATCGGCTCCATCTGCGCGGCGCTCGATCCGCTGCGGCGCCTCGTCGAGGCGCATGTCCTCGCCGCCGAGCGGCTGCATGGGGACGACACCACGGTTCCCGTGCTGGCCAAGGGCAAGACCGACACGGGGCGATGCTGGGTCTATGTCCGCGAAGACGCGCCTTTCGGCGGCGCAGAGCCGCCGGCGGCGATGTTTTACTACTCGCGCGATCGGCGCGGCGAACATCCGCAGGGCCATCTGGCAAACTGGTCCGGCATCCTGCAGGCGGACGCCTATGACGGCTACGGCAAGCTGTATCTGGCGGGGCGCGAGCCCGGCCCGATCCGCGAGGCGGCATGTTGGGTCCATGCGCGGCGCCCGTTCTTCGCAATGGCGGACATCGACGAGAATGCGCGGCGCAGGGCGGCGGGGAAAAAGGAGATCCCGCTCTCGCCGATCGCCATCGAAATCGTGCGCCGGATCAACTCGTTGTTTGCGATCGAGCGGTCGAT
This sequence comes from uncultured Alphaproteobacteria bacterium, assembly GCA_963798515.1. Lineage (GTDB taxonomy): Bacteria > Pseudomonadota > Alphaproteobacteria > Rhizobiales > Beijerinckiaceae > Methylocystis. Next base: position 24,730 of record CAWCTS010000005.1, on the reverse strand, counting down.
CAACGGCAAGAGCGCCGGAGAGCGTCTCGCCGTCCGACAAGCGTCGAGCCGCCCGCTCGTCCAAGCGCTGGAAGGCTATCTGCGCGAACAGGTCACGAAGCTGTCGCGCGGGCACGATCTCGCCAAGGCGATCCAGTATATGCTGAAGCGCTGGCCCGCCTTCACGCTGTTCCTCGACGACGGGCGCGTGTGCATGTCGAACAACGCCGCCGAGCGCGGACTGCGCGGCATAGCGCTCGGTCGCAAATCCTGGTTGTTCTGCGGCTCCGACCGCGGCGGCCAGCGCGCCGCGGCGATGTACAGCCTGATCGTCACCGCAAAGATGAACGGCGTCGATCCGCAGGCCTGGCTCGCCGATGTTCTCTCGCGCATTGCCGCGCATCCGGCTCATCAACTCGACGAGTTGCTGCCCTGGAACTGGCGAGCACCGGTTCAGCAGGCATCGGCGCTGGCGGCGTGAGCATGCACGTCAACAAGGTTGATCACGTCACGACCGTCGATCGCGTCGCCGACCACCTCGGTGAGAGCGTCGACCTCATTCACGACGTCGCTCTCGAAATGGATGCCGAGGACGGCGCCATCTGGGTCTACGGCGTCGGAGACGACGGCGTTCTCGCATTCACAGACCTCGGCATCGAAACTCTCATCGAGCTGATCGAGATCCACAAAAACTCGAAGTCGCGCGCCGATCGCTGGCTCGGCAGGAGTTCGACGCGGCCCCACTGCGGCCTACGCCGGATGGCTACCTCGCTTCCGCAGCATGCCCCGGTCGTTTCTCGGCCGCGGCCGTGACACGCTGACGGGAACGCACCGTGACTCAGCGCGCGAGCCGCTATCTGGCTGATGAAGCGCATCGCAGAACCGTAGGGGCCGTCGATTGATTGGCTACGGCAGCGCGCCGTAGGCTCCCAAATCATAGTTACACGGCGAACGAGTATTGCCCATCTTCATCGACCGCGGTGTGCCAATAAAATCAATCTGATATGCTAGTAATTTCCGCCCGATCATACTTCGTATCCAACTTCTATGCGATAAGCGTCGCTGAACGTCGACGGACTTGAGTGGCCGAAAATCGGAAATTCGGGGAATTGGCCAACGTGCAATTTCGTCGCGCCGTCGCCCGATGCGCCGACATGGAGTGCGCAGCAAAGATACGCCCCCGGGCGGATGCGGGCCTTCGGGCATCGGCCGCTCGACCTCTCATCCGCGCAGAACCAGAACCGAGCATTTCGCCCGTTTGTCGATGGCGCTGGCGACGGAGCCGATGAGGAAGCGACCCATGCCCGGCCGGTGCGAGGCGATGACCATCAGATCGGCGCCCCACCTTTTGGCCTCGTCGAGAATACTATCGTGAACGGGGCTAAAGAGCACGGCGCTGGAGACGCGATCGCGCGGACGATCGATCTTGGCCGCAAGGGCCGCCATCTCGGCTTCCAGCGCGACGCGAATATGGGCCTCGAAATCCGCTCGAACGTAATCAATAAAGCGGATCGGGATGAGCGACTGCACATTGACGAGCCTGACCTCGCAGTCGAGGGGCTTGGCGAGCACTTGCGCCTCTTCAGTGGCGCGTGGCGCAAACTCGGGTTCGGAGAGATCGATGGGGAGGAGGAGTTTTCGCAACATGTGCGTCTGCATTATGGTCTTTAACAGTCTAACTTGTGCTCGCTGGACGCCGCGGCAACTGGCCGCCCTCCGGAGCGCCACGCGGGCGGCGAGAGTGAGCGGGAGCGCCGAGCTGAATCCCCGCGGTCCGGGTCCGGGAAATCTGCGGCGGCGCGAGTATCGAACCTTATTTTATTCCTGGCGCCCTGTAGACGCGATCCGCCGCGCCTCCCGGTAGTGTCTCAGCTTGCAATTTGAGCCCCTTGACGAAGACTCGCGTCCGCCCATCCTTCCATGATGTGGTTAGGGCAAAGGACGGAGAGCGACAATGGCGTATGCAATCACTTTCGGGACCGATGCCGCCGCGCCAACGCAACGCTGCGAGACCGCGACTGCGGCGCTAGAGTTGGTCAAAAAACTGGAGGCAGAGAAACGGCCAAACGTCAAAATTCACGATCGAATTGGGGCCGCGCTTACCGTCACCGATCTTGAGAAGCTCTCGGCAAAAGAGAACATTTGAACCATCCTGACCTGCCCCTGAAGTTTCATCCATTGGCGATTAGAGTCTCGGCGGGTGATACGCCCGAAGGCGTGGATGCAGCAACAGGCGATCGGCGGAGCTGGTCGGGGTTGCGCCGCTGATCGCCTGTTGCGGCGAGATTGGCTGCGTAGTCCGCCGGCGTCACATAGCCGAGGGCTGAATGCGGGCGCCTGTTGTTGTAGTCGTCGGCCCAGGCGGCGATCTTCTCGCGCGCATGGCCGAGCCCGAAGAACAGGGTCTCGTTGAGGAGTTCGTCGCGCATGCGGCCGTTGAAGCTTTCGCAAAACCCGTTCTGCATCGGCTTGCCCGGCGCAATGTAGCGCCAGTCGACACTGGCTTCACCCGCCCATGCGAGGACGGCGTTGGAGGTGAACTCCGTGCCGTTGTCCGAGACGATCACGCCCGGTCTGCCGCGCCGCGCCACGAGCGCCGACAGTTCGCGCGCGACCCGCCTGCCCGAGAGCGACGTGTCGGGGATCGCGGCGAGACATTCGCGCGTCACGTCGTCGACGATGTTCAGGATGCGGAACCGCCGGCCGCAGGCAAACTGATCGTGGACAAAGTCCAGAGACCAGCGGGCGTTCGGTCTCGCCTCGACCATGATCGGCGCCCGCGCTCCGACGGCGCGCCGACGGGCGCGGCGCTTGCGCACCGTCAGCCCCTCCTCGCGATAGAGCCGGTAGATGCAGTTCCTGCCCGAGGTATCGCCCTCCTGGCGCAGCAGCACGAACAGCCGCCGGTAGCCGAAACGCCGCCGGACGTTGGCGAAATCACGCAGTTTCGTCCGCAGTTCGGCGTCCGCCGGACGCTTCGCTGCATAGCGCACGGTTGTGCGATCAACATTGACGATCCGGCAGGCCCGCCGCTCCGACAGGCCCATCACGGCCCGAAGGTGCGCGACGGCGTCGCGTTTTGCGGCGGGCCCTACCATTTTTTTCCCAGAAGCTCCCGCAGCGCCGCCGCCTCCAGCATCTGGTCGGCAAGAAGCTTCTTCAGCCGCGCGTTCTCGTCCTCCAGCGCCTTCAACCGCTTGGCTTCCGACACGTCCATGCCGCCGTATCTCGCCTTCCAGTTGTAGATCGTCGCTTCCGACACGGCATATTTGCGCGACAGATCCGCCGCCTTCGCCCCGGCCTCCTGCTCCCGCAAAATGCCGATGATCTGCTCTTCCGTGAACCGCTTCTTCTTCATCTTGTCCGTCCTCAACGGGCCGGACTCTAATCCAGAGTGGAGGAGTTTTTCAGGGGCAGGTCAGCATCGCTTGTTGGCAGTGCTTATCCCGCCGCAACATTCGTTGCATTCCCGTTTCACGTTGCTGACGGGAAAGAATAAAGGCCCTGAGGAAACCCAGGGCCTTTCTATCGTCATTAGCTTTGAGGTGGGGACTAGAAATCCATACCGCCCATTCCTCCGCCGCCAGGCATTGGCGGCGCATCCTTCTTCGGGTGCTCAGTGATCGTCGCCTCGGTGGTGACGATCAAGCCGGCGATCGACGCCGCATCCTGAAGCGCGGTGCGCACGACCTTGGTCGGATCGATGATGCCGAGCTTCATGAGATCGCCGAATTGGCCGGTCTGCGCGTCGTAGCCGTAGCTGTATTCCTTCGAATCGAGCAGCTTGCCCACGACGACGGCGCCGTCGCCGCCGGCGTTCTCGACGATCTGCCGCGCTGGCGCCTGGATCGCCTTGCGCACGATGTCGATGCCGGTCTTCTGGTCGGAATTAGCGACCTTGACGCCCTCGAGCGAGGCGATGGCGCGCAGTAGCGCCACTCCGCCGCCCGGAGAAACGCCTTCCTGGACCGCTGCCCGGGTGGCGTTGAGCGCGTCGTCGACGCGATCCTTCTTCTCCTTGACCTCGACTTCGGTCGCGCCGCCGACGCGGATCACCGCGACGCCGCCCGCGAGCTTGGCTAGACGCTCCTGCAGCTTCTCGCGATCATAGTCCGAGGTGGTTTCCTCGATCTGGCTCTTGAGCTGGCCGATGCGCGCCTGAATGTCCTTTTTCTCGCCCGACCCGTCGATGATCGTGGTGGTCTCTTTGTCGATGCGCACGCGCTTGGCGCGACCCAGCTGGGCCAGCGTCACGTTCTCGAGCTTGACGCCGAGGTCTTCGGCGATCAGTTCGCCGCCGGTGACGATCGCGATGTCTTCGAGCATGGCCTTGCGGCGGTCGCCGAAGCCCGGCGCCTTGACGGCGGCGATCTTCAACCCGCCACGCAGCTTGTTGACCACGAGCGTCGCCAGCGCCTCGCCCTCTATGTCCTCGGCAACGATCAGCAACGGCTTGCTGGTCTGCACGACGGCTTCGAGGATCGGCAGTAGCGCCTGCAACGACGAGAGCTTCTTTTCGTGGATCAGGACATAGGGATCGTCGAGTTCGGCGACCATCTTCTCGGTGTTGGTGATGAAGTAAGGCGAAAGATAGCCGCGATCGAATTGCATGCCTTCGACGATTTCGGTCTCGGTCTCGAGGCTCTTGGCTTCCTCGACCGTGATGACGCCCTCATTGCCGACCTTCTCCATTGCCTTGGCAATTTCCCGGCCGATGAATTCGTCGCCATTGGCCGAAATTCTCCCAACCTGGGCGATTTCATCGTTCGAGGTGATCTTCTTCGAGTTCTTGGCGAGATCGCCAACGACGGTCTCTACTGCCAGGTCGATGCCTCGCTTGAGGTCCATCGGATTAAGGCCGGCGGCCACGGCTTTTGCGCCTTCGCGGGCGATCGCCGCCGCGATGACGGTGGCGGTGGTGGTGCCGTCGCCAGCGGCGTCATGTTGCTTGGAGGCGACTTCGCGCACCAGTTGGGCGCCGAGATTTTCGAACTTGTCGGCGAGTTCGATCTCCTTGGCGACGGTCACGCCATCCTTTGTGATGCGCGGCGCGCCATAGGATTTCTCGATCACGACGTTGCGACCCTTGGGGCCTAGTGTCACCTTCACGGCGTTGTTGAGGATTTCGACGCCGCGCAGAATGCGGTCGCGCGCGTCGGTGGAGAAACGAACGTCTTTGGCGGCCATTGTGTTGGAACTCCATAAATGTGCGGAAGAGGATCGGACGAAACCGGTGGTCGTCAGCCAACCACGCCGAGGACGTCGCTTTCCTTCATGATGAGCAAGTCTTCGCCGTCGATCTTGACCTCGGAGCCCGACCATTTGCCAAACAGCACGCGGTCGCCGGCCTTGAGATCGAGAGGGACGAGCTTGCCGGCCTCGTCACGCGCCCCGGGGCCGACAGCGACGATTTTGCCTTCCTGGGGCTTTTCCTTGGCGCTGTCGGGAATGAGGATGCCACCCTTGGTCTTCTCTTCGCCTTCGAGGCGCTTGACCACGACCCGGTCATGCAGGGGACGGAACGCCATATCGCTTTCTTCCTTATTCTGGGCCCGCGACAGTCGCAGCGATCTCCGCGGGGCGAATCGACGAGCAGAAGACCCGTTGGCACTCTCCTATGTCGAGTGCCAACGAGTTTTTTGAACATGGGCTGCATTCGAGCGCTTACAAGGCGTCGCCGACCAGATGCCGCCCAATCGGTCGTAAAACCTATGGCCGCAGCTCGGAGAATTGGGTCTCGAGCTGGACCAGAGCGCGCTACGCGGACTTTTGCGGTCAAGACTATCTCGGACAAATCAGCAGTTCGCGGCCACTCCTAATAACAAATTGGTTTTAAAAGAAATTGAAGCGGCATATGACTTGCTGGGTTCGTTCAGTCGCCCATAACTCTGAGGGTGAAGGAGACAACCGATGGCGTCGCGCGATTTTCGTCGAATGGTCGAGGGCTACGGCCTCACGACAGCGAATATCCTCTATCGTCTGCCCGACTACCCGGCGATCGTCCAATCTTATGTCTGGCAGGAATACGATCTGCATCCATATTTCCCCGAGCTGCATAACTTTCTCGACTTCTGGACGAGGAGCCTGGAAGGCAAGCTCCACTCGGTACTTGTCGCGACTTGTCGCGCATTCAGCGCTCATTCGTCCTACGGAAATTTCAGTCGTGGACGCCGAGTTCAAGTTGCACTAACAAACTCACCGGCTGGCCGGTTTTTCTCTGACGCATGGTAGCCCGGTCGAGGCTTGGCGCTCCCGTTTATTGGGACGCGTGCACGAAGAAAGCGACAGCGACGGCGCAAGGCGCCCCCCGTATAGGCATCGCGATTGGCGTCGCTTCGAGCGACCCAGAGGAGGTGCGTGTCCGTCTCGAGGGCTAAATATCCCGTAACTCTTAGAGGGTCTTATTGATCCACCCCCGCAGAGGTGGTCCAGGGTGAATGTAGGGATACGCCTCGAATGCTTCGGTCGCTGAGCAAGGCGGGAGACGAGCGGACTCGTTTGAACGACGGCATCGCGGCGGGTTGACCCGAAGCTGACTTTTGGGCGCAGGCGACACGCGGTCAATCATTAGGACTTTAAGTCGCAAGCCCCACCTTGCGCGTCTAGGTCATCGAGGTTTGTACCAGGGGACGAAAAGGCCAAAGAGGCCCGACAGGACTCCGAAAACAACGGTTACCGAGATGATGATCGGGATCTCCGATGTTCCCCACATCGCCAGAACTAATCCCAGCACCGAGCCGGCCACGGCGCATATGATCACGCTCGGGCTGAGATCAAACTCAGGCATGGCCACGCCATGGTACTTTTCCGGCTCTTTTCCCGATGCGTTAGGATCGCCCTTTTTTGATTGCTCGTACGTCATGTCGAGCTCCTTGAGTTCTCTTTTCGCCGCACTTCGTTATTTAGGATCGCGGTTCCCAACGGCCAGCAAGTGGCGCTGGACGTTGGGGCGCGCGAGGTGTAACGGCGGCGGACGTGGCAACTTCATTGGGTCCCATGACCGGTCACGTGAAGTGGCTACCTCGGCCACCTGGTAGTCCACATTGCGGCATGGCTGACAACCTTCGTGCCGATCTTGATCAGCTTCTCTTTGACGGAATGATGATTTTAACGCCCACTTCGTTTGTCGCGCGTCGCTGTCTCCTGAGGGTGCGTCTGTCGCGGCAGGGCTGAGGAGCCGAGCCCGCGCGTCTCAGAGCGCTGGCGCAGCTTGCCTCCAAGCAGCCATCGAAGTTCCAGCCAATTTTCACCTTTGAGGTAGGACAAGGCCTAAGCGCGAACTCAACGGGGGCGACGGGATGAGGCCATCTGGACTTGGCCTGATGTTTGCACCGTCGGCAATGGCGCAACGACTGTTCGGAGGCGTCAACATGGGTTCTGGCTCGGTCGGATTGGAAGAGGTCACCCGCCTCACACTGCAACATTACAATCAGCGCGCCGAGTCCTTCTGGGAGGGCACGCGCGCGCACGACGTAACGCAGAGAGCAGGCCTCGCAAATTCGGACAGTAGCTTGAGTGGATTTTCTGCCTGACAGCGGCGAGGATTCTCGCTGCGAATCAGGAGCATTCGATGACGAAGCGGAGCCGCCGGACGCATTCACCGGCATTCAAGGCGAAAGTGGCTTTGGCCGCGATCAAGGGGGAGAAGACGCTGGCCGAGTTGGCGCAGCAGTTCGACGTCCGCCCGAACCAGATCACCACGTGGCGGAGCCAGTTGCTGGAAGGCGCGGCGGGCGTTTTCGGACTGGAGAAGGCGGAGCCGAAAGAGGTGGCGGTCGATTTGAAAGCGCTTCACGCCAAGATCGGCGAACTGACGTTGGAGAACGATTTTTTGGAAGGCGCGCTCACAAAAGCGGGATTGCTGAGCGCCAAAAGATGATCGACCGCAGCCATGACCTCTCGATCGTCCGGCAGGCCAAAGCGCTCGGGCTTTCGCGTAGCACGGTCCACTATGCGCCACGGCCGGTTCCGCCCGAGGATTTGCAGCTCATGCGCCGTCTCGACGAACTGCATCTCGATTTCCCCTTCGCGGGCGCAAGGATGCTGCGCGATCTTTTGCGGCGCGAGGGCGTGAGCATTGGCCGCCGGCATGTGGCGACGTTGATGAAATGCATGCGGATCGCGGCGATCTATAGGTGTCCGAACACCAGCAAGCCTGCGCCGGGGCACAAGATTTATCCCTATCTCCTGCGCAAACTGAAGGTCGAACGCCCCAACCATGTCTGGGCGATGGACATCACCTACATCCCGATGGCGCGCGGCTTCGTCTATCTGGCGGCAGTGGTCGACTGGGCGACCCGACGGGTGCTTTCGCATCGCGTGTCGACAACGATGGAGGCGGAGTTCTGCGTCGAGGCCTTGAAGGAGGCGCTGGCGAAGCACGGCAAGCCTGAAATCTTCAACACGGATCAGGGCGGCCAGTTCACTGGCAATGACTTCACCAGCGTGCTGCTGGATGCGAAGATCGCCATCAGCATGGACGGCAAGGGTTGCTGGCGCGACAACGTCTTTGTCGAGCGGCTGTGGCGCAGCGTGAAATACGGGGAGGTATATTTGCGCGCCTACGATTTTGTGTCCGAGGCGCGCGCGTCAATCGGCAGGTATCTGGCCTTTTACAACGGGCGCCGCCCGCATTCGAGCCTTGACGGCAGATCGCCCGACGAGGCTTACTTCGGCAAACAGGAAACGGCGATGGCCGCATGACCGTCGCCTTCGATTTTGTCGCAGCTCTGGTCGGGCTACGCCCTCCCGACGCCGCGACAAAATCGACCCGCCCCGCGTTCAGCTAACCTCGGCAGAAATCCACTCAAAATCCGCGGGGAGCTGTCCAAAGAAGCGGAGCCAGCTCTCAGAACATCACCGCGATGCTGAGTAACATTCGCAGCGAGCCTCCCTTCACGCTACTCGATTTCGGTTACGGACTTGAGACGATTCGGGAATCCCTCTCGATTCATTCAGACAGGAAACCGCTCTAATCAGATTCGCCGATAAAGCTCGCGACCGCAATGCAATTTCCGAACGTGTCGCGTAGCCATCGTGCGTTCTTGGGCTGCGGAAGGATGTCAAGTCGGAAGTCGAACAGGCGCTGATCGAAGCTGTCGCGTGGCCGGCACATCAACCGGTGGTCGCCGAAGCGCACCGGAGCCTTGTAAGTGTAACGCGTGATGTAGTGGGCGGAAAGGAGCGTCAGGTGCGTCCATCACCGACGTCGCGCAACTGCGAGCAGTGCAACCGTTGCGCTAAGGTGGCGTAGAGCGCTTCCGCCACGAATTGAAAAACCGCGGCGATATCAATGTCCCGGGCGATGTGACGCTCGCATTCTGTTTTCGGCAAGCCGAGCCGACCGAGCCCGTGCGGCATCAAATTGCCCGCATGATCTACTGCGATCAGGAACGGCGACCGGCCGTTTTCCCTGTGCACCGTGATCGGCGCCGGCTCGTTGGCCGCCAACAGGCCGTAGAGCGCCTCGTTCATCGGCGCACGCGCTCGTTGGAACAGCGGCAGCGCAGACCAATAAGCGCTTTCTTCCCGGCGTTGAACTGACCGCTCGCCCCGATAGGTTCGTCATGTGTGCACTTCATCGGTCCATACCTTGAAGCTCTTCAGCACATTTGGGCCGAATGTGGTGCTAAGCGGCACGTCGGTGGCGTCGCGTCCGCGTCCGATCAGCACCCGGCCGATTCGTGGAATATTGTTGCGCGCGTCGAAAATATGCCAGCGCCCTCCGAGAAAAGCTTCGAACCAAGCAGCAAAATCCATCGGCCCGTATGGCGGCGGCATGCCAATGTCTCCTAGATAGCCCGTGCAATAGCGCGCCGGAATATTCATGCAGCGGCAAAACGCGATGGCGAGATGGGCATAGTCGCGGCACACGCCCTGTCGATCTTGGAACGCCTCCAACGCGGTTCTCGTCGACCGGGCGTGCTCATAACCGAAAGTGATGTGATTGTGGACGAAGTCACAGATCGCTTGGACACGTCCCCAGCCGGTCGGCGCCTTGTCGAAAAGACCCCAGGCAATCTCTGTCAGCCGATCCGTGTCGCAGTAACGGCTCCCCAAGAGATACACCAAAGCCTCGTTGGGAAGGTCCTCGACTCGATGTTGCTCGGCGCCGGCGTCGATCGGATCGGGCTGCCCGCTCTCCTTCAGGACGGCGTTGGTCGAAATCCGAATCTGGCCGACGGGCGCCACGATGCGGCTGCACCAGTTCCCGAATCCATCGCGATAGGGCGTGATCGCAACGGGCGGACTTGTGACGATATGGTCAGGAACGACGATATCCGCCACACGGCTGAAATGCGTGTTTAACGTCAACAGCATAGGCGTCGGCTGCGGACACTCGTAGATTAATTCATAGCCGACGCGAATTTGCATGCCTGCCCTTCCTCTCAAACAGTCCCTCGGCGCATCGTAGCGTCGGCGAAGAGGCGCTCCGTCGAAAAAGGCCGGCTTTCGGCTGGAAGTCTACGCTTGGTCTCCGGCGACAGGCCGAGGTAGTCTGCGAGACATATGGGCCACCTTTGGCGCAATGTCGATTCTCTTCCTCTCTCTCTTTGTCAGTTAGATGACTCACGTCGGTGCCTCGGTTGATTGACTCGACCGTCGACAGAGCAATACTTCGCCCGGTTCAAAGAAACGCATGTCCCGCGCTTAGTCTGATCTCTCCGGGAGCCTGCGTTTTCTCATGTAGCCAATCTCCGCAAATGGCGCAGCACTGCCGCGTGAGAACGCCTGTGTCGCGGCTGCAATTTCGGGAAGAGCGGACTCGTCCGAACAATGGCCTCGCGGCGCAGGCTGACCCACAGCGGCCTCTGGGAGGACTAAATCGGTCACTGAAAGCGGTCCTTGCGGCGTTTACTTCAGTTCAACTGTGACGCTGTTGATCTTGCCGTTGAAGGCGAATGGCCGCCGGTCAAAATAATCAAGCGACACAGGTGAACCCATATCAACGCCGACGTCCAAAGTCTCGCTCGCGGTGAAGGCTCCGGCCACGGTGCGCTTGACGTCCACCTGTCCGACCTCGGCCCCGTCGACCCTTAACACGACCTTCGCCGGACCGCCCGGCTTGGCGATCGCCGTGTCGACTTCGATCTTGTGCTTGCCGGCGGACAGTTTTTCCGTCGACCGGCCGATGTATCGCTCGATGATCATCATATTGTATTCGTAAACGAGTTGACCGTCGTCGACATAGAGCGTCAGGCCGCCGCTTGCGCCGCCAAGCGCGTAGAGAACGCCTGAGGCGTTGGGACCGAGTTCGGCGTCGACAACGACGTGATTGCTCTCGCGTCCCAAACCCGGCGCGGCGAATTCAGGCATGCGCGTCGTCGTCTGGTCAAACCGCCAGCTCCTATAGGGTGTCGCGATGCGATCCTCGGGATGCAGGCGCAGCCAGATGCCGGCGCCGATTGGGAACACTTTGTTCTTCTCCGCCTCAGTGAGAAACAGCGCCTTCATCTTCGCCAAGCGCTGCGGCTCGCGCTCGGCGAGATTCTCGGCCTGCGAGAAGTCGTTCGAAATATCGTAAAGTTCCCAGACGTCCTTCGCCGAGTCCCAGTCCTTCAACTTCGCGGCGGAGCCCGCGGTGTCCCAGGGGACGAGCGGCCCGAAGGTGCAGGCGTACCAGCCGTCGTGATAGATGCCACGGCTGCCGTTATTGTCGAAATATTGGATGTGCTTCCGCCCTGGCGCGTGGGCGTCGTCAAACGTATAGGCGAGGCTGACGCCGTCGATCGGGTCCTGCGCGAAGCCGTCGACCACTTTGGGCGGTTTGATGCCTAGAATATCGTAGATCGTCGGCGCGATGTCGTTGACGTGGTGGAACTGCGACCTGGGCGCCTTATCCGGCTTGATCCTCGCGGGCCAGGAAATCGCCATCGGGTTACGCGTGCCGCCGAAATGCGAGGCGATCAGCTTCGTATATTTGAAAGGCGTATCGCCGGCCCAGGCCCAGCCGGCGTGATACATATTGTCCACTTTGGGTCCGCCGAGCGCATCGAGACCTCCGAGACGGTCCAGCGCCTCGATGTGCTGCTCGACCGTGCTGGGAATGTTGTTCTGGGCCAAGAGCTCGCTGATGGTGCCCTTCTGACCCTCGGCGCTCGAACCATTGTCGCCCCAGATGTAAAAGACGAGGGTGTTGTCTTTGGCGCCGATTTCGTCGAGGCCGTCGAGAAGCTTGCCGACCTGCGTGTCCACATGCTCGGTGAAGCCGGCGAAAACCTCCATCAGGCGCCGCTGGAAGGGACGCTGCGCCTCGGGGATGCTGTCCCAACTGGCCATGCTCTCCGGGCGCGGCGTTAATTTGGCATTGGGCGGAATCCAGCCCAGTTCCTTCTGGCGTTTGAAGACGCGCTCGCGGAGCTCGTCCCAGCCGTCGTCGAAGCGTCCTTTGTATTTGTCGGCCCACTCTTTAAAGATGTGGTGCGGCCCATGCGCGGCTCCGGGCGCCCAATAAATGAAAAACGGCTTATCGGGCGAGAAAGCGCGGTGGCGCTTCATCCAGACGACCATCTTGTCGGCCAGATCCTCGCTCAAGTGATATTTGGGATCGTGGGGCGGCTCCACCGTATTAAAATTTTCGACGAGGCGAGGCTCCCATTGCGAGGTCTCGCCGGCGAGAAAGCCATAGAAATAATCGAAGCCGACGGCCTCGCCGGTCGGCCATCGCGTGAAAGGTCCCATAGCCGTGGTCTCGGTCGCCGGCGTATTGTGCCATTTGCCGAAGGCCGCGGTCTTGTATCCATAATAGCCCAGCACCTTGGCCAGCGTCGCCGACGTTTGCGGGATCACGCCTGTGTAGCCGTCCCAATCGACCGCGCGCTCGGCGATGGTTCCAGAGCCCACGCGCTGGTGATTGCGTCCGGTGAGCAGCGCCGCCCGCGTCGGCGAACAAATCGATGTCGTGTGAAAGGTGTTGTAGCTAAGCCCTTCGTTGGCGATGCGCGAAAGGTTCGGCGTGTGGATTGGACCGCCATAGCTGTCGGGAAGGCCGAAGCCCACGTCATCGAGTAGTATGATGAGAATATTCGGCGCGTCCTTGGGCAGATGGCTCTTCTCAACACGCCGGCGCATCGTCGAGTCTTGCAGCCTCGGCTTGGCGATGCTCGCTGAAGGCGCCGGCGCAAAGGGGAGCGTCGATCCGTCATCCGCCGCGGCGAACGCCACGTTTTGAAAAATCACCATCGTAAGAATTGAGGGAAGGACGGTCTTCGCGAGACTCCGAACCAGGTTGAATAGTCCCATGCGATCTGCCCTCCGCTGCAGGATAATGCTTGCTGAGAAGCAGAATTTCCTGATGAGAACTGAAGTGTGACAGGATCAGTCATACCGTCAAGCGGCGTTCAAATTCGCCTGCCGTTGAGTCCGAACCACAGACGATCTTGGAGTTGACGGTGGTAGACCTATCGACAAACCATGAGTTGTCCGCTAGCGGCTCACGCCCGAACGACCGCTCTTGGGGCGAAACTGTCGCGCACAGCGCTTTCTGTCGCAGACTTGTTAATTTCCGCCGAGATTTGACCCGGGAGTCCGCCGTCGCGGACTATTCGGAAGCCTTCGCGCTGCTTCCTCATCCCTATCAGCCGCACGGACGCAAGGCCGTGATCGGCCCCCCCGCCCAACCGCGCCTCTGTCGGCCTGCCGCAAGACGGCTTCGTTTTTTGCTGTTTCAACCAAGCATACAAGCTCACGCCCGACATATTCGACGTTTGGTGTCGGCTCCTCGAAGCCCTCCCAACAAGCGTGCTTTGGCTCCTCGCTTCCAGCTCTGCGGAGGGCAAGCTGCGCAACGAAGCTCTGAAACGCGGGATCGTCGGATCGCGCCTGATCTTCGCGCCCGGCCTGCCGCAGAGCCTACATCTCGGCCGTCTTCAGCTCGCAGATCTCATGCTCGACACGGCTCCATACGGCGCGCACACCACTGCGAGCGATGCTTTGTGGGCCGGTGTCCCGCTGATCACACGGCCCGGAGAAACCTTTGCATCGCGAGTGGCGGGAAGTTCCCTGTCGGCGATCGAGCTTCCAGAACTGATCGTCGTTCGCGGCGACGATTACTTCGATCTCGCCCTCGCTCTCGCCCCCGACCCTTCTGCACTTGAAAAAATGCGGCGCAAACTCGCTTTCAATCGAATGACGACGCCGCTCTTCGACGTCGCTGCCTACACCGCCGCGCTCGAAGCGCTCTAACTGGAAATGTGGCGTCGCTATCGCGCGGGATCGCCACTCACGACACTTTAGCTGAGCCCTCTATGGACGCCGCCGACGCGCCACTGAGCCACTCAAGCTGAATGGTTGTTGTCGGCGTCGCTCGCCCGCGCAAGCCGACGGACGAAACGTGCGACAACTGCAAATCCTTTTTGAATCGCACTTGTTATTCTCAAGAATAGCTCTATGTCAGACCCATTGGGTTTCGGCCAGACGATCTTGCTCTCTCTCGCTCCGGCGCGTCGGCTTGTAACTTCCTCTCCAGAACTGCGATCTCTGTCGACGGCAATGAACCCGTCGCTTCGACGTGTCTGGAAAGGACATCGCACGCAAATCGGCGTCGTTAATTGGTTCAACGCAACCAAGGGCTTTGGCTTCGTTCAGCCTGAAAGCGGTGGGCAGGATGTCTTCGTCCACATCAGCGCGATCGAGCGCGCTGGAATTCGAGGCCTCGCTGAGGGCCAAGAGATCGGTTACGAACTGCTCCCTGACCGGCGTACCTGAAAATTTTCGGCGGACCAGCTGCAACTTCAGAATTACTCGCCATCGACTGAGTCAGGCTTTGCCAGCAAGAGGGAGAAGAGAGCGGCGGCGCTCGGTTGCCCTCCCTTCCCTCGCAACAGAACGGTGATTGACCATGTCCAAGAACCAACGCCGCGGCAATCGCGAAGCGAAAAAGCCGAAGAAAGAAAAATTCGCGGCAGCGCCCACCGCGGCGACGGGAGGGCTCTGGGCTACTGTAGAAAAGCTGAAAGCCCAGGACCGCGGCAAGAAGTAGCGCCCGAGGCCGCCGTGGAAGCCGCGGGCCAACGACGATCGACGATGGACCTTCCAAGAGTCCAATCTTCCAACAGGGAGAGGCAGCGAATGACCCAATATGTCAATGCGCGCGAACGCCACCGCGGCGCGAAAGCCGTATCTGCGCCCACGCATAAATTCGAAGAGGGCAGCCGTGTTTCGTATCGCGGCCGGGCAACTACGGAGCTTTATCGTGTGACACGGCGTCTGCCGGACGGAGGGCAGGGTCTGCAATATCGCATTCGGTCTGATCGAGACGGTCAGGAGCGTGTCGCGCTCGAGTCCGCGCTTGAACGGACAAAAGGCGCATTTCGATAGCGGCGAGGCTTTGTAGGCGCATCCTCACGCGCATCCTCGCTTGAGCCAAAGCGACGCCGGCCCAGGAGCATCTGATGGAAGCCAAGAATTACAGGATGGAAGCATCGCTCTATTACGCCAAACGCGCGGCCTCGTACCCAAAGTCTCTTGTCCTCCGGCGCTTCGCCAAAGCCGCCGAAGCTATTCGCTTTGCCGTGGAGGACCTCTCGCCCAAACTTCTCGAAGGCTGCTCCCTAGAGGTCGAAGAGGCTTATTACTTTGGGCGAGAAATCCGCCCGCTCTATGACGATCACGCCTTTCCCTTACGACGCCAAACGAAATCGATCAGCGGGAAGCGCAAGCGGCCGGACTCGGCGGTGGAGTCCCCGAGAAGTTTTGATTCGCCCACAATGGAGGTATCCACCGCCTACCAAAGCGCCGCTCTCGCCGTTGAGCAAACAATCCTGCGACAAGGACGCATCATGGAGGGTTATCGCGTTAATCTGCCTCGGGGTGACGCGAACGTCAGATACATGATCCTGGAGGATATTGACCGTTTTTCCGACCTCGGAGTCTCCCGACACGTGTCGGATTTATTCGAGGTTCTGAAGCAGTTCGATCTTGCGCATCCTCCGACGCCGGCGTGAGGCGGACACCCTCCTATTTTACCTATCGCTCCGCATTCTAAGGCGGAGTCAATCACGAGGAGACCGAACATGACCAAAGCGGAACGAGGCGCAAAGCACAGGTGCCTCGCCTGTAGCACAGCGTTTTTTGACCTCAATCGCGCGCCGATTGTATGCCCGAAATGCGACGAGGTGTTCCAGGTTGTGGAGCTCGCTCATTCCGCGCCGCGGTCGGCCAGGGCCTATCTAAACGGGGCCAGATGGCGTGCGCCACCACTTGAGACGCCGGTTCAGGCATCCGATGCGGAAAGCGAACCTGTCGAGTCCGAGGAAGATGAACCCGCCGCAGCGAGCGAGGAGGAGGTCCCAGAAGTTGGGGATGAGATCCCCGAGATCGAGGACGAGAGTCCGGATGAATATTTGGTCAAGGAGGTCATGTGATCGACGAGCGCCGCACTATCGATGTCAGAGAGAATTCCGCGGAGATTGACGGAACGTTGCGGTTGAAACCTTCTCCAACATTTGGATGTGATCAACCCTCACACTCGGAGATAGCGGCCCAAGGCGGCAAAGGCGCGAGGCGCGATGAGAAGTCTCTCGGATCACGCGGGGTTGGGAATCATTCCATGACGCACTCGCTGCCGACCGATCGATAGGCACGATCGCACGCCCATGCGTTTCCGGAAGAATTGAGATGGGCGTTCGCGGGAAGCTGGATCGGCGCGCATCCGGTCCCCTTGATCTCGAAGCCGCGGTTGCATCTCCACTTGCGTCCGTAAGACTCTGCGGCGAAGATGGCATTGACAGGCACCTGCACCGCGACACATGCGCGATTTTTCTCTTCAAAGCCCCGGTCACACCTCCACTCGTCTCCGTCAGTCGTCAGATAAGCGTGTTCGGGAACGACAATTCTGACGCAAGCGAATTGAGTTGCGCGGAAGCCCCTTTCGCACTCCCAACCCTTTGGTCCGGCGCTTTCCGACAAAAATGCGTTCGCTGGAAGCTGGATCAGGTCACAACCTAGGCGGCTTTGGCGATACCCAGCCAAGCATTTCCAACTGTCATCCGCATTGGGATCGAGATAGGAATTGGGCGGAAGCTGAACCGCGATACATTGGCCGCCTTTTTCAGCATAGCCGTAATGGCACTCCCAGCCCGTCCCATAAGTGGAGTTCGAGAGAAAAGCGTGGTTCGGCAATTTTACCTCAAGGCAGGAGTTATCTTGCCGTCGAAAACCGCGCTTGCATTCCCAGTCGGAGCCATATCGACCTGACTCTGAATTTGCCGGCCGCGGCTTCGCGGACTGGGCGAATGCCCCGGCGCCGAGCGCAGACGTAAACATAAGCACGGCTATCGTGGTGCGGAGCACCTTGTGAGTTTGTCGAAGCATCAGCTTATCTCCAGGAGCCGTGAACTCGCCATTTTCGAGCCGATTATGGGCAACGCAAGCGTGGAAGAAGAATCAAGCTTGCCTTCCTTTATCCGCGGCTCGCGGGCTCCACGCTTGTTAAGAGGGCTCCGGCGGGAAATGGAGCGCCTCAAGCACGCGATGAGCTCGTCTCCTCCCGCCAACCGTGACAGGGAGCAAGTTTATGCCTGGCGCTGATTAGACGTCAGGTCGCGGTCTCCATAGGGGCCGGAATTTCCAGCGCAGCCTCGAACGCCGTGCGTTCATGTCCATCGCTGATACTTTTCAGCCGGTGTTGGGGTCCCCGCTCGCCGTCCGGCAGATGCCGCACCACCTGAAAGAGCCCTTTTTCAGATCGATGGCCAAAGGGGCACATCACAGAAGCGCCAACAGCGTATTTATGCGTGACGGACGAAACGATTCGACCGCGAGGAAAGCGCCTGCCAGCGTGGATGATGTCGCCCATATGTTGCTTCCCGTTTTCGCTGTGCGTCGGTCATTGCGAGCTTCCCCGCGCGCCGACGATTTGGTGCCGCGTCGCTTGCGGAAACAATTGCAGGAGATGAGTGCGTGCTTCCTGGCGCGCGCGCCAACGGACAATTGCAGGATATCGAAGAGTTCGCGCGATGCGTTCGCCGCATGGCTTCCCTTGCGGAGCGAGAGTTTCTCGTCGCATCGCATATTTTCTGCTCGCTCGAAAAAAGAGACTGGTCTCTATCCCAGCGAGCGGAGTGCCCGAACGCAGCTTTGGCCCGTCATCTCGACCTACGAAGCTGCGTCTCCACGACTTATGCGAGCAAGCAAGATAAAGAAGCGGGGTTCTTGCGAGGCCGCCCCCCCCGTTCAGGAACACGAACAAAACCCGTGGCCGTCTCCCGAGACGGTCGCGGGGCCTTTCGCTAAGAGCTTCGCGATGAGCTCAGTTCATTGCCAGTACATCCGTGGTCAATGACCGAGGCAATCACTCACGCGGCCTGAAGATTGCCGGCGGAGGACTTTCCTGTTCTCGTGTCGCGGATGAGCTCGAATTGGACCTTCTGCCCCTCAGAGAGGCTCCGCCATCCCGCACGCTCGACGGCAGAAATATGCACGAATACGTCTGTGGCGCCATTGTCAGGCTGGATGAAGCCAAAGCCCTTGGTGGCGTTGAACCATTTCACTGTTCCGATGTTCATGACGATTTCCTTTCAATCGTACGATAGATTTCCACTCGCGCACAGGGGTGTGCACGGCGGGAAGTCGATACTGAAGGGAAGTGTCGTCGATGCGCCACGGCGCACAAAAGAGGACTTAGCCGTCAAGATCAGTTATTGATTTAAGCCTTGATTGCCTCTATTGCAAGCCTCGATCCAAAATTATTGCAAAATACTTTCTCTAATGCTCACGCTGACGCCGGGTCAGGCTGGCTTATTTCCCAAAACGAAATCGTCTGGCAGCCGAGTGACCGCTCGGAACAACATCGATTTCGCGTCAAAGAATATTGCGCCCATCAATTTCTTCGAGCGCGGGGCCGCGGTCATGCCGAGGAGTGCTGGTCCCGGTTTGTTGGCGGCTGCGCCGATCGACGCCTTTGGCCGTTCGCGCGACGGGCTCGCATCGATCGCTCAACGTGGGAAAGCGACCCGCGGCTTCTTCAAGACTCTTTTCGGCGCGGGGATTAACCCTTCACTTTGAGCCTTCTTGCACGCCAACTTGCGCATCCGACGCACGGCTTCGGCCCGTTCGCGGATACGCCTTTCGGAGGGTTTCTCATAAGCCCTGCGCCGCTTCATTTCACGAAAAAGGCCTTCACGCTGCAACCGCTTCTTGAGCACCCTCAAGGCCTGATCGACATTATTGTCTTTGACGAAGACAAGCAAAACAGCTCCGATCTGAAGGTAGCTACGACTCCTCGGTCACAATGTGTCCGCTTGTTCGAGCGCTCCGGCGTGACGCCAGAAAAACCTTATCTTGCAGATGCGCACGGATTCACCTCTTGCGCAACCGTCAGGCGGCTAAGCTCGCGAGAAGAAGAAGAAGGAGGAGCCGCGATTTCTGACGGGGCGTTGCGTGCTTCGACCCTTTGTGTCCGGAACAAAGGTTTCCGCTACCTCGCGCGACAGAGGCGAGCGCGATAAGTAGGACGCTTCCGAGTCGAGGCAATCATGACTTTGGCGCGTGTAGAGCGCGAAGGAAGTTTTCCATCCATTTTCGCCCGTCGCGTGCACGAATACGTTTCATGAGCGCGCGGTGACGCTTGATGCGTTCTTTCCGCGGCATGACAATCGCGCGCTGTATCGCTTGCGCGACTTCATCCGCATCATAGGGGTTGACTATCAAGGCCTCCTCGAGATCTTCGGCCGCCCCGGCAAAGCGCGACAACACCAGAACGCCAGGATCGTTGGCGTCCTGGGCCGCGACATATTCCTTTGCGACGAGATTCATACCGTCGCGCAGCGGCGTGACCAGGCC
Organism: uncultured Alphaproteobacteria bacterium; assembly: GCA_963798515.1. Taxonomy (GTDB): domain Bacteria; phylum Pseudomonadota; class Alphaproteobacteria; order Rhizobiales; family Beijerinckiaceae; genus Methylocystis. The sequence continues at coordinate 4,969 of CAWCTS010000005.1, read as the reverse complement.
GACATGGCTCCCTCTATACAAGGCGGCTAACGTCTCGCGCGCGATGCTCCGGCGCACATAGCGCACCGGCGTCCAGTCGTAATCGCCGAACTCTCCATTGATTTGGCCAGAAAGCGCTTCAAGTTCGTGCCGAATGTCAATATAGGCTTGGATATCCTCGCGCGTCGGCGGTGCGATCTGCATCAAAGTCACGGCTTTGTGGTGGTGCGGAAACAATTCTAGAAATCGCTTGAACGCCCGCAGCCTGTCCGGCAAGCCTTTGCTGTAGTCCAAACGATCGACCCCAATGATATTCACGCGGGCCTCGCCACGTCGATGTAATTTCTCGATCCGCGTCTCCGCCTCCGGCGTTTGCGCCATAGAGATGAAGTCATCCACATCGATTCCGACGGGAAACACCGAGACGGTCAACCGCTTGCCGGAGACAAGGAGCGTGTCTTGAGAGAGCATTTCCCCGCCCAGGAAACTGAAAACAAAACGGCAGAAATTGGCGTGATCCGTTTTGGTCTGGAATCCAAGGACGTCATATTCGAGCATCGAGCTTATCAGCCATTCATACTCTGGCATCGCCACGAGCACATCCGGCGGCGGAAATGGAATATGCAGGAAAAAGCCGATGCGATTGGCGGCGCCGCGGGCGCGCAAGCCGGCGGCGAGCGGGATCAGATGATAGTCGTGCACCCAGACAAGATCGCTTTGCCTCAGCAGCGGCGCGAGCGATTCCGCGAAGCGATTGTTGACCCTGCGATAGCTCTCGCTGTTCTCCTGAGTGAAACGCGCGAGATCGAGTCGATAGTGAAACACGGGCCAAAGCCCCCGGTTGCAATAGCCGAGGTAAAACTCCTCAAAGTCGCGCTCTGTGAGCGGCATCGTCACCATGGTGACGTTGTCGTGACGGGCAGAGGTTACGCTAAGCTCGGATTCATCCGCGACGATCAAGCCGTTCCAGCCGAACCACAGTCCGCCATCCTGACGCAGACCTTGAAGAATGCAGACTGCAAGCCCGCCAGACGCCTGAGATTCAGGATCGGCGACACGGTTGGAGACGACGACCAGACGGCTCATGTCACCGTTGCCCAAATGCAAGACAAACTCATCGCGAAGCCTTCCGATGAGCGCAAAGAGAGCTCCGTCGCATCTGGTGGGGCCGGGTCGGCGAGATTTGCTTCCCGCGCAAGTTAACTGAGCGCCGGGGGCCGGTCGGGCGAGACCCGTCTCGCCGAACTTTTGAGCTGCGGCAAAGCCGCGGGTCCGAAGAACTGAGATCGAGCCGCTGCGCTGCTGCATGCTTCCGCCCGAAGGCCGGGCTGACCACAAAGCGCCACATCTTCTGCGATCAAGTTGGCAAACTCGCTATGCTGCCGACTGCGACTGATGCTCGAGGCGCACCAATAGCTCCGCGGGACGCCTCTCGTCTCTAGGTCCGGTCGGCATTTTTCACAAACCACAATTCTCCCTCGCCAGAGGAATCGCCAGGCTTATTGTCGATCCGACAATTGTGATGCTCCGCGAACTTGAGGCACGCCGCGCGGGCGTTATCATCTGGTTCTCCAGGGGAAAACAGCTCGCGAAATAGATCATGATGGATGCGAACAAATTCGTTTGCAGCTAATCCGTCCAGAATCTCACCCAATTCTTCCAACGTCATGGGACAGGCCCTCTGCTTTTCTTTAGGCATAGCAGGTAACTGACCTGCGTGCGATCTGTGCCGCGCGCCGCTTGCGGCCTGTTCGCCTCGATTCCTGCGGCCTCTAGGTCGCGGCCCGCGTTGGGGACGACAAATGAACCTGATCCGCGACTTGTCCGCCGCGCCGGGTCGCGTGCATTCGTCGAGCTTCGGCCTGACCTCGAGCACCGTGTCCCTCGCGCGTCAGACGCGCCCGCTCGGGCCGTCATTCGCAAAGAAGTTTCAACGAAATTTCGCATCGACCACCCCGTAAAGTTCGTTCATTTCCGGATGCATCATCGACATCTGGTGTTAGCGACGGAAATTAATACGTATTGACCTTATGTTTTTTAGCAGTATATACTTTTTCCTGAGCAAGAAAATAAAGAATAATCTAGGGCTAAGCCATGAGCGCAACCCAAACAATACATGTAATTGACGACGACGCTATGATAAGAATTTCTTTGCAAGCCGTTCTAGAGGCAGAGGGATACATCGTCCAGGGCCATGAATCCGCGCGGGCGTTCCTCAACACGCTCAAGAACGACGCCTTCGGTTGCATCGTAACCGATCTGAACATGCCGCAAATGAGTGGGATCGAGCTTTTAGGCGAAATTCGCAAACTGCGAATGGGCATGCGAATGCCCGCCATCCTAATCAGTGGACTCATGACCGCTCGGCTCAAGCAAACTGGCGAGGCCCAGGGCGCATTTCGCTGCTTTCAAAAGCCAGTCGATTTAGACGCCCTGCTTGCAGCTATCCACGCGGCGTTGCTTCACACTTATGGAGCAGATGAAAACTTGGCCTTTTGCGACTAGGGGGCGACCGGAGCCTCCCGTCAAGTCGATGTTAGCGTGAGCAGGATGTCGGCATACCAAGCGCAATTGAGACCGAGGGCCTCGTCGAGGAGAAGATCGCGTGTGCCGACGTCGAGCCTGGACGAGTGAACTCCCAGGAGTCGCCACGGAAGCGCGTCCTGCGTCAAGGCGCTCTCGCAGGCGCGCATCACGACAGGCGCACCGCTCGTGCCGCGATGGGTGCGCGCATCGGTCAAGAAATATCCCTGTCCTTGGAAGCGGAGACCGAAGGAAGACGCAAGCACCGCTCGGCGCACGACCGGCATGTGGTGCAAAGTGTCGTGAAAGCCGAGTGGGAAGCCGACAATGAGCAGCGACGCGCCAATCTCGATGTGCTCGAGCGCGTTCAATAAATGGGCGGGATTAAAAGCGTGATAGACCGTCGGCTCTGGCAAGGCGGAGCGGTCAATCTCGATTGCCGCAACATCGATCTCTCCGGCAGAGTCGAGGCCCTGCCGCCAGACAGGTTTGCCGTTGCGATACAGCGGGATTGAAACCCCGGTGGACTTGGCCATGTTCTCGGGATCGCTGTGGAGCTCGATCTCCAAGCTGTCCGGGAGATGATGGCTCCCCGCATCCATCACCACGTGTCGGCTCGTCACGAGGAATAAACGTTCATCCCGCTCGGAAAAAAAGCCGCTCGCATTCGATAGCAACCTTCGTTGCTCGAAGGTGCAAATGCGCGCCGCGGCGAGCAAAAGAGAATCAATCAGCGCGTTCTCCTCTCTAGCCAATTCTCAACTCGAAGCACCTTCGACTAACAAACGGCCGCCAGCCGCAACAGGTCGAGCTTGTAAGCCGACCGCGCCACCCTATATCAGCGTCTGCCCACGTGTCGATTTGGCGAGGGTGCTCGCGGCAATAGGTCGCTGGGAGATGAGCCATGGCCGATATCGATATGGCGTTAGTCGAAGAGCATCCGAGCGGAAAATTGGTCTACAGCCTTCGTGTGCGATCCGCCGAAGGCAGGATGGAGTTTCCGATCGCGGTGCAGAATGAAGGAACTGCGGCTAGCAATGAGGTCGCCGCTCTTCGAGCCGCCCTTCGATTCGCCGAGGAACTGGCCGAATCCTTGCGGCTGCGTCTCGGATCATGAGCTTTCGGATCGAAGAACGTATGGAGCTTGCTTGCGAAAGTATAGCGGTTCGTTGGTTGTCCCTCTGAAACCTCACTGGGCGCCAAAAAGGGCGAGGAGGCGCTCATCGCCAAGGCCGCCCGCCTCGCAGGGAAATTACAGCGCCCCGCTTGCTTCCGTCTCGAAGCGTCGGCGTGCCCACGTCCACCGCGACTGAAAGTGTGACGCATAGGCGGGGGATAGATACTTCTCATTTCCAGATTGCACGGCGATCACCGGGGAGAAATTGCGTCGTGTTCGCGCAGGCGAAGTAGCTCGTCAAATGATTCGTTGTTACGTCGATACCGAGCCTGAGGTCCAGAGGCGGCGCGCCGGCTTCAAAGAAAGCGACCGCTACATTTCTGTGGCGACCGCAGTTGGTCGGAGCGCGCTCCGAAAAGTTGCAAAGTCCTTGCAAAAAGAGTCGCTCAAACTTCATGGAGCAGGCGCGATTTTTTGTCGCTCGGAAGGATCCGCCCGAGCGACAAGCCGGCCGTCGCGCGTCAGAGGTGACGACCCTTCAGAAGGGTATCGACATCCCGCTGAACACTGGCCTTTTCTAGGCTGTATTTGGCCACGACCTGGCTCACGAGATCGTCCCGATTCTTGAGCGCTGACAAGTCATCCTCCTCAAACTTGCCCCACTTGGCCTTGATTTCCTTGAGAATGATAGCCCGATCCCCGTTTGCTTGGGGGAGCTTTTCGCTAGCTACGGCGGGGGCCGAATTGGTTTTCTCGCTCATTGAAGAATCTCCACGTGATGTCCAACGTCACTGCCGGATGAGCATGGCTCAATCGACCTCAGTCAGGTAATATAATATAAAAAATTCTCAAGAGCGCTGCGTAATTTATTTCATGTTTATGCAAATATGTTTGCATTTTTATTTTATTGTTGTTTCAATTCAACACGCCGTAGCGCTGATATTCGGAAAATAGCATGAAAAAAGCTGAGCTGGGGTCTTTGGAGTCACTCTCGTCACGCGCCCAGGCCCACAGCGCCCCGTGGATGGGTCGAACGTGCAGAGTTGAGAGACGGCGAAGGCGCGGTCACTTTGCCGCGTATCCCATCCATCTCAGAGGCAAATCGCCATAGCCATTCAAAAAGGCGCCGAAAAGTATGAGTCCGACGCCAACGATTCTCTCGGCCACGACATCGTGGACAATCCCGGGACGCGCGATCACGTGTTCCACCGCCTGCTGCTGCAGGCGTTCGATCGAAGAATGAGCCGAGAGCCGGCCCGCAAGGCGACTATTGACGGTGTCCCGCAGGCCAGTCCGAAAGAAGGGGCGCGCTGTCACGACGATTCCTAAACCGGTGATGGCTGCGCCCAG
>CAWCTS010000004.1:0-45358 GCA_963798515.1 uncultured Alphaproteobacteria bacterium | reverse complement strand
ATCGCGTCGAACTCGGCTTCCGTGACCTTGCCGGAGGCGAGCGCCTCTTCCTTCAGGCTCGTGCCGTTCTTATGCGCGGCGCGCGCGATCTTGCTCGCCGCGTCATAGCCAATCTTCGGCGCGAGCGCGGTGACGAGCATCAGCGAACGCTCGAGGAAGCGCTTGATGTTGGCCTCGTCGGGCTCGAGCCCGTCGATGCAGCGCAGGATGAAGCTGTCGATCCCGTCAGCGAGCAGCGCGACGGATTCGAGGAAGGCGAAGCCGATGACCGGCTTCATCACGTTCAGCTCGAGTTGGCCCTGCGACGCGGAAAAGGTGATCGTCTGATGATTGCCGAAGACGCGGGCGCAGATCATCGTGATCGCCTCGACCTGTGTCGGATTGACCTTGCCGGGCATGATAGAGGAGCCGGGCTCGTTCTCGGGCAGGCGCAGCTCGGCCAAGCCAGCGCGCGGTCCGCAGCCCATGAGGCGGATGTCGCTCGCGATCTTGTAGAGGCCCGCCGCGAGCGCGTTGATCGCGCCATGCGCGAAAACAATCGCGTCATGCGTGGCGAGCGCCTCGAACTTGTTTTCCGCCGTCACGAAAGGCAGGCCCGTCTGCTTCGCGATATTCGCCGCGACCCCCTCGGCGAAACCCGGCGCCGTGTTGAGGCCCGTGCCGACCGCCGTGCCGCCCTGCGCGAGTTCCAAGAGATCCGGAAGCGTCTTCTCCAGCCGCTCTACCGCATGTCCGGCTTGCGCCGCGTAGCCCGAAAATTCCTGGCCGAGCGTCACCGGCGTCGCGTCCTGCAGATGGGTGCGGCCGATCTTGACGATATGCGCGTAGGCTTTCGCCTTGGCGTCGAGCGCTTGATGCAGCCGCTCGACCGCCGGGATGAGCCGATGAGCTACCGCGAGCGCCGAGGCGATGTGGATTGCCGTCGGGAAGCAGTCGTTGGAGGACTGGCCGTAATTCACGTGGTCGTTTGGATGCACGGGCGACTTGGCGCCGAGCGGCGAGCCGAGCCCCTCATTGGCGCGGTTGGCGATCACCTCATTGACGTTCATGTTGGACTGCGTGCCCGAGCCCGTCTGCCAGACGACGAGCGGGAAGTGCTGGTCGAGCTTGCCGTCGACGACCTCCTGCGCCGCCGCGACGATGGCCTGCGCGATCTTCTTGTCGACGAGCCCCTTCTCGGCGTTCACCTCGGCTGCAGCGCGCTTGATGCGGGCGAGCGCATGAACGATCTCGATGGGCATGCGCTGGCCGCCGATCGGGAAGTTCTCGACCGACCGCTGCGTCTGCGCGCCCCAATAGGCGCTGGAAGGAACGGCGATATCGCCAAAGGAGTCGCGCTCGAGGCGGCTTTCTGCGCTGGTCATCTCGTCTTCGCCCCATCGGTGTCGGGAGCGCCAAAACGGCGCGTTCCGCCTCCTATGGGAGATTTTGCGCGCCGCCGCAACGCCGGAGGCCGAGCGCGCCGCTTGACGCTGAATACCGGGAAGGCGATCACTGAGTTCAGGAGTAGGGACCCCAAATTGGAGTGCGCGGCGTGACCTTGGACACGACCTCCCTGGAGAGTGCGGTGGACCGGCTTGAGGAAGGCCTCGCCCGCTACCTGCGGGACGTCTCGGACGCGCAAATTCGCGACGGGCTGATTTAACGCTTCGAATTTACCTATGAACTCAGCCACAAAATGTTGAAGCGATATCTCGAAGCGACTTCCGCCAATCCAAGCGAATTCGACCAGATGGCGTTTCAGGACCTGATTCGCACGGGCAATGAGCGCGGACTTCTGCTCGGAGACTGGCCGACCTGGCGTAAATTTCGCGACATGCGCAACGCCGTCAGCCACGCCTATAACGAGGCCAAGGCCTTGGGCGTTGTTGCCGGGATCGAACCTTTTCTCGCGGAAGCCAAGTATTTGCGCGACGAGCTGAAACGGCGCGGCCGTGAGTAGCGAAGCGCCAACTGGCCTGGATGTCCGTCCCAGAGAGTGGGCAATTGTGAGCCGGATCTTGCGCGCGCTCGTTCCCGGCCGAGAGGTCTGGGCCTTTGGCTCACGCGCCACGGGGACAGCGAAACCCTATTCGGACCTCGATCTCGCCCTGGTCGCCGCGACGCCCCTCCCCTTAGACACGCTCGCCGCGCTGCGCGAGGCTTTCTCGGAAAGCGACTTGCCCTGGAAGGTCGACCTTGTGGATTGGGCGACGACGACTCCCGCCTTCCGAAGGGTCATTTCGGCGACGAGCGTTGTCGTGCAGAGGGCCGGCTAGCCTGGTCCATGCGGCCCTCTGCAAGGCTTAGGCGGGAGGGTGTGGAGGCTCGCCCGGCGCCGGCGGCTCCACGTCCCACAGCACGAACGAGACCAGAAACAGCAGCGACACGGCGCCGATAATGCCGGCCAGCCGATCGACGCCGATCCATATGCTCGTCGGCGGCCCGAAGCCCTGCACCAGCGTCAACACGAACACGAAACCGAACTGCATGCCGATATAACCGACGCCGCGCGAGCTGGCCTGCACGTAAGTCGAAAGCCAGACCCCGGCGCCCAGGATCAGGAGCCAGGGCAGAAAGTCCGTCACCGGCCAGGCCAGAACGAGAAGCGCGGCGACGCCTCCCGTGAGGCAGCCAAGGAAGCGATGCTCGGCGCGCTCGATGAGCTTTTCCTTCAGGGCCTGGGTGGAAAGCCCCAAGGCTGGCGTCCCCGTCACCATGACCGACGACACCCCCAATTGCGCGGCGATCGGCGGAAAGTCGAAATAGTACCAAATCATCGGGATCAGCATGACGGTGACGCCGCCGCGCAGAGCGTGCAACGTGGCCGGCCATTGCGCGCCAAAGAGGTCGGACCATCCCGCCGCCGCCGCGGTGGGCGGCGCTTCTTCCGATGGCGACAGCGCCTGCGTGACGAGAAACGCCGTGAGCGCGCCGATCACGATCTCGGCGGCGCGGTAGACGGCGACGTGAAAGGCCTGCGGCGGATCTTGCAGCGACATCAGCACGACCATGCAGGCGGTCACGGCGGAGAGCAGCCAGGCGTAGCCGCTGTCGCTCACCTGAAAGCCGATCAGTCCGATTGTCGTGACGCCAAACAGAAACACATAGGCGGCGAGGTGATTGTAGCCGATCCAGCGCATCGCGAAGAAGGCGAGCGCCGCGCCCGCGACCGTCCCGCCGATGCGCAGCAGACCTTTGCGCAGCGAGCCGGCGCGCGTGGACTGGCACACGACGAAGCCGCTGATCGTCGCCCACCAGGGACTGTCGAGATGGAGAGCCAGCACGACCACGGTGGCGATCGTCGAGGCGATGGCGGCGATGAGGGCGTTTCGCGCGCGCGGTCCGGTGAAGCTGATTTCGGAAAGCTCTTGCGCAAGCGCACGGCTCCAATGCTGCCTTTCGGAAGCTTCGTCGTGCGTTGCGACGCTCATCGGAAAACGATCGTGCGGGCGTCGGCGCCCATATAGAGCGTGAGGTCCGGGGGCGGATCGACGAGCACGATGGTGACGGGAAAGCGGCGCTGCAGCCGGACCCAATCCGTCGTCGGCTCGACATAGGGCAAGAGCTTTACGGCCCCCTGCTCTCGGCTGATGCCGCGGGCGACGCCCTCGATGCGGGCGCGGTGCAGCCGCCAGGGATGCGCGTCGAGCCAGACCCAGGCGGTCTTGCCGGTCTGCAAATAGCCGAGATAGCTCTGCTTGTAATTGGCGATGATGCGAAAGGCTGAGGCGTCGACGATGCCGATGATCGGAACGCTCTCGGTGGCCATGTCGCCGACGCGCACGGTGAGATGGTTGATCGCGCCCGTCGCCGGCGCGACGATGTGCGTGCGCGACAGCCGCCATTCGGCGGTGGCGAGCGCCGCCTGCGCCTTGGCGAGCGCGGCCTCATGCACGACGATCGTCGCCCTCTGCTCGGCCACGGTGGCCTTGGCCTGCGCGAAGGCCGCGAGGGCGCGCTTCTCGCGGTCGATCACCTCGTCGACGCTCTGGCGCGAGATGTAATTGTGCTCGCCGAGCGTCTCATAACGCTCCTTCGTCCTCGTTGCGTAGACGACAGAGGATTTGGCTGCGGCGACGCTTTCCTCGGCGATTTTCACGGCGTCCCGGTCGGCGGCGATCTGCGCCGTCGCCTCGCGCACCGCGCCCTTCTGCTCGTTGACGGCGAGCTGGAACGGCAGCGGATCGATCGTTATTAGCGGATCGCCGCGTTTTACATTCTGGTTGTCGACGACGTGAACGGCGATGACGGGCCCGGTGACTTCCGGCGCGACCGAGACGACGTCGGAGCGCACATAGGCGTCGTCGGTATAGTAGATGAAGCTCGTGACGAACTCGTAGAGCAGAAAGACGCCCAGGATTCCCCCGAGGATGAGGATAATCCGCCGCCCCTGCGTCACGGCCTGCTCCAAAGTCGAGAGGCGCAGGACCGGTTGCGCCGCCGCCGCTTATAGCCCAAGCTCGACAGGCGTGGGAAGCGGCCCAGCCGCTGACGCGAACGCCCGCTCTTCGGGCGCCTTGACGGAGACATGCAAGCGGCCATGACTCTCATCCAGAACGTCGCCGGCACGGCTTTCGTCGTGGCCGAGTTCCGCGCCGAGGAAAACTTAAAGGAACATCCCCTTTATCGCGATCCGATTGTGGGGGTGTTTCTCGACGCGGAGTCGAAGCGCGCGGCGGACGGGATTTTCTCGTCCTTTCCGCCGGCCAAGACCAATGTCGTGGTGAGGACGCGCTATCTCGACGACTGGCTGGACGCGCAGTTGCAAGGCGGCTTCCGTCAGGTCGTGATTCTCGGCGCCGGGCTCGACACGCGCGCCCAGCGCAAGGCTGCGCCCGGAGTCGCCTTTTTCGAGATCGACGACGGCGCAACGCTTCGCTTCAAAGAAGAACGGCTGCGGGAAAAGGGGATCGAGCCCGGCGTCGTCTATATCCCGGGCGATTATGTCGCGGAGGATCTCGTCGCGCTCCTCGCCGGCGCCGGGCTGAATTTCTCGCTCCCGACGCATTTCATCTGGGAAGGCAACACGATGTATCTGAGCGCCGACGCCGTCACGCGCGTGCTCTCATCCATCGCGCAGAACCTGCGGCGCTTCTCCATCTCCTTCGATTACATGCCGCCGGAAGTGATCGCCAAGGAAACCGGCGATGCGGAGATCACCGCTCTGGTCGAGCGCTTTGCGGCGATGGGCGCGCCCTGGACCTACGGGATCAGCGACGTCGAGAATTTGGCGAAGCGCGTCGGCGCGCGCGTTTCCGATCGCTTCACGCTCACCGAGCTTCACCGCCGCTATTGGCCCGAGAAGACGCCGAACTCGCGACTGTTCGGCTACTATACGCTCTGCACGCTGGAGGCGGGGTGAAAGGGGAGCGCGCGGAGACGGCCTCAATATGGAGGGTCGTCTGAAGGGCTCGTGCGCCGATGCCCGGCTCAGTTTCACAATGTTTGCGCGTTAGTGCGAGTGCGAGCGCTGTACCGTCTTGCAACAATGTCGTCCAAAATTGCCTTTGCCACCGCCTGACCAACGAGCTGATGCCCTAGTTCACATATATGCATCGCGTCGCTCAGCAGGATTTCCGATTTTGGAAATCTAGAGAGAGGTTCGATACAATCGACAAAAATGGCGCCGTCCGCCTTCCGGCACAGACCTTCTAGGGCTTGAGCGTATCTGATCGAATTCTTCATCGAATGACGCGTCCCGAATATGAATGGAGATAATACAACTGGTGTTATTTCAAATGAAATACACTCTCCTATCATGCATTTACAGGCCGAAACGAAAGACTCTAGATCGGTAACGGGAGTTGGATTCAGGAAAAAACCTAAAAAAGAACTCACTTTCCAACGGATCAAGGTCAAGGTCGCTGGTGAATGAAGCTTGTGGCTCGGGGACGAACTCCTTTTCAGTCCCCTTCCGGCGGAGACGCGCCTTTTTAGCGCTGCGCCATTCAAGCCTATGCTGCATGACGCGTCGCTAGAACCGAATTGGAAGACGATGTAATCGGGTCTGAGGCATATCAGCTTTTTGAGATGCTTTTCAGCGCGAGGAGCCGTGAATCCGTGAAGACTTTTCACCGACGCCTCGATTGAAAATGATAATTCTGCACTCACCAAATTGCAGGCTACGCGGAAAAAATCGTTGGTCACGTCGGGAAAGCCGCCAATCATACAGGCGCCAAATCCCTGAATATTCAGTGAGGCGTTATTCTTATGAGTTACGTTGAGGTTACCCGCATCACCCCATGCGCGATGGGCCAGCCAGTCACTGGTAGCACGGTTATGCGACAAAAGGGCCATGCCTTTGCCTCATGCGAGGACTACATCGCCGGAATTGTTGATTGGCTGGCGGGCCGCGAACGATGATGATGAGCACTTTGTCTGCGCCATAATCCTATGAGCTGCCACACAGCACGACCTGACCTGAGCCTACATGCAGTTTCCCGTACTCCGCGTGAAGCTGAAGGAAGGGGCAAATTGCCCGTTCGGGAGCGCCCAAAACTGACCCTAATGCGACCAGCGGCGAGAGCAAGCCACATGTAAGGGCCTAATGAAAGTTCACGGTCTGTGCGAATTTTGCCGTCGGGAGGGGCGGCGCCTTCAGTTTCAAGCTGGAAACCGTCTGCCGCAAAAAGTCTCTATGCGCGTCGCTGCTTCCGGAGCATAAGTTCTGCGCGACACCGCCCCGCGAGTTGACCTGAGACGAACATTGGGCGACGCCTGGCCCAAGGAAGTTCTGCGTAGGCATGAGTGAGCGTATAGTCTCTGTGAGATAGGCCCCGTAGGCGGCGCATTCCGGAGCATCACCCTCCAGGCCACAACAATAGAAAGTCTGGGGTCCGCGAGAGCTCTTCTCGGGGGACGCGGCCAGGAAATATATCATGAGGGCAACTGTCGAGAGCAGGAGCATCACAAATCGCCAATCGCTTTGCTTCGGCGCCGGCTGCCGGTTCGGAGCCGAGTTCAAGCCTCCCCGCGCAGGCGCAGACCTAGGGAAAGAGCCCTCCGGGTAAGGCGCCAGTCCTCGGACGATCTTAATCAATTCAAAAAGTACGCCGATCAACGGAATGAACGACCGGTCGGCGAGGGAGTAGGCCAGCGTCACCAGCCCGTCTCTACTCGGATTTTGGGGTTACGACTGGGCGCAGCTCATCGGGTCGCCTCCTAATCCGAAACAGCTCGAGTGAACGCGCGACCGGCGCGGATGGTTCCCCACTTCGGCCGAATTGCAGGTTAGGGCGGCGTTTGGATCGTGTCTCGGGACGTGGTGTAGCTAGCGTGGTGATCGCCGCGCTTGCCAGCGTGGGCCGGTCTGATCAGGCGTCCACGGCGGGCAGCTTGACGATCGGATCGTCACTCAATGTGCGCCGAAATTGCGGACCGCGACCGATGATGATGAGCATTATGGCTGCGCCACAGACCTATCTCGAAGTCGAAGTTCCGTTCGGGGAGATCAGAGAAAGCTTGGGGAAATAGGTCCGGTAGCGCGTCGCATCCCTCGTCATCAGCGAATATCCGGCGACGGCCGCGTGGGCGCCGATGAAAAAGTCCGGAAGCGGCAATCTCTTCGTTCCGCCCCGGCTCCGATAGGCGAAGAAGGCTTTGCCGGCGAGAAAGGCGGCTTCAAATGGAATGGGTTCACGGTCGAACATGGCGTTGGGGAGCGCAGCATCGAGATCCTCGATGCGAGTATATCGAATTCGAGACCTCGGCATAAATGACGGGATTGATGACGAGGCGATAGCGGTCTGCAGCGTCTTCGAGGGCCGCCGCTGACCACGCGAGCCATCTCTCGTCTGCCGTCATGACGTCGAGGAGCACGTTGGCGTCGACCAGGACCGCCGTCATTTAGTCATCGCGGGTCAGGGCCATTATGGAGTCAGTGCTCATCGCAACATCGCCCCGGCCCCGCAGATGGGCGACAAGGCGAGCGCCCCGACCGTTCTTCTTGCCGGCCTTGGCGCGAACGATGCGCACGACCTTGCCGTCGAACTCGAACTCCACTTCGGTATGGGGCAAGAGGCCCGCCTGCTCGCGGATTTCAGCGGGGATGGTCACCTGGCCTTTCGACGTGATGCGCACCGGCGCCTCCTTACTCTTACAAGTAAGAGTAAGGAACTGCACGTCGCTTAGCAAGCGTCCCATCGGCGCTGCGGCCCGACTGTCGCTGCCTCTCTCGCCGCAGTGACGCTGATCGCAAGGCCGGATGCTGAGGGAAAGCAGGGACGGCTGTAGCGTAGGCTGGCGGGCCGCGACCAACATGAGAACTTCGTATACGCCATAGCGCTTTGATCCGTCGCGGCGAGCTTCCGCTTCGATTCCGCAATCCTCGAAGCTGCCCAAGAAAGAGACAGTTTGAAGATCGCGTCGGTGAAAAGTCCGGGCGTGAACTCTCGCCCGACTACGCGCACGCCCGGCTGGGGCCTAACTCATCTTCAAGTTTCTCGATTGGCTGGTGGCAGGCTTCCAAACCACCGAGCTTCACCGGTTCGACATCGCTGATTGTGAGAATTATTCGTCATACGGCGTAAGACTCGCAGCCGCTTCATATGCCAACGCAGCTTTCCGAGTTCTCGCCCCTTTGTCGCGTTCCCGATGCAGACTGTGTGATTGGCGCCATCCTTCACGATCTTATCGCCCGCCCGGGCAAATTCTGCTTAGAATAGTAGTGCCAAATCTGCAAATAGTCTCAGAGTTTCACGCCGCATCTATCTTTCAGGTCATTCGCCAACCTGGGCTGTGAATCAGTGCTTAGACCACAATTCACTTAGGGGACGACCGCCGGGGTGATCTAATTATTCAGACTCGGACCCTTCCTTTCTCGACTTCAAGAGAGAAGTCTACTATTTTGCTCGGGACTGACCCACAGGATCGCGTGCTACCGTCGCCAAAAGCATCTTTGAGTTGGCCAATGCACTCTGGGAAGACTTTAGCGCCACTCTGACGGGGCGGCGCATATTGAGAAGGCGGCTTCAATGCATGAGTGTGGCCTCGGGCGCCGGCGTGACCGGAGCTATGCACGTCGCGCGGAATGGGCCATTAGGGCGGAGGGGAGCTTTTGAGCACTCCATCGACCCTCCACGGCAGCGCTGACCTTTTGCGGCTGTTCCTCGAGCACGCGCCGGTGGCGACGGCCATGTTCGATTGCAAGATGCGCTATCTCTTCGCGAGCGTTCGCTGGCGCGCTGATTACGGACTCGGCGACCGTGACCTCCGCGGCTTGTCTCACTATGAGGTCTTTCCCGAAATTCCCGAGCGCTGGCGCGAAATCCATCGCCGCGCCTTGGCAGGCGAGTCGCTGAGGGCGGAAGAGGATCCCTTCCATCGCCTCGACGGACGGACGCAGTGGATCCGATGGGAGGTGTCGCCTTGGCGCGACGCTGATGGCGCCGTTGCCGGTATCCTGATCTGCTCCGAGGACATCACGGCGCGCAAGGAGGCGGAGATCGCGCTCCAAGAGAGCAAGGAGCGGTTTGTTTTCGCTCTCGAAACCAGCGGCATGGTCGCATGGGATTTCGATCTAGACAGCGGGGTCGCGCGAGGTTCGCTTCAACACGCCTGTGTATTCGGATGTGACGGCCCGCTAATCGAATGGAATTACGACAGCTTCATCGAGCATGTGCTGCCAGAAGACCGCCCTGACGTCATAGCGCGAATCCGCGCCGGCATCGTTGACCAAGCCGGCTGGAGGTTTAGTTGCCGGATTCGTCGCGCGGACGGAGAAGTTCGTTGGATTTTGGTATCGGGACGCCCTCATGCGGACGCCTCCGGCCGCTCGACTAAAGTCTCGGGGTTTGTCCAGGACATCACTGAGCAGAAACTAACAAACATCGCGCTCCGGGATAGCGAAGAACGCCTACAGGCCGTTTTCGATGCAGCCACCGACGCCATCATCACTATCGACGAGAAAGGCATGATGGTTTCGGTCAATCCCGCAGCCGCGCACATGTTCGGCTATGACGCGTGGGATATGGTTGGGCAGAACGTGAGCCTTATCATGCCCGAGCCCGATCACGGCCGACACGCTGGCTACCTGGACCACTATCTGCGAACCGGCAAGGCCAAGATCATCGGTCGTGGGAGGGAAACGAAAGCCCTGCGAAAAGATGGGACGGTTCTGCCTGTGGAACTCGCCATTGGCGAGATAAAAGACGGCGGGCCACGCATGTTCGTCGGAATCATACGCGACATCTCCGAGCGCCATCTCGCGGCGACTCGACAACAGGCGCTCTTGACGGAGATCAGTCTTTCCGAGGCGCAGGCGCGAGAACAGCAGGCGCTGTTTCGCAGCGTCTTTGACAGCGCGCCCGAGGGTATCGTCCTCACCGACATGGAGGGGCGAGTGATCATGGCCAATCCAGGACTAGCGCGTATTTTTGGTTACGGCGGGGAAGCCTTGGTCGGACTCTCCGCTTCCAAACTCTTCGTCGATTTCACGGAATGGGGAAAGCTGCATTCGGCTTCGATCTCGACGAAACCCGGCGGAGCGGTGGGACCTGAGACCTTCGTCTGCATGCGCCGAAACGGCGATGTCTTTCCGGCCGAGATCATAAAAGCGCCCTACCTGCAAGGTGAGGGAGGCGAACGGCTGGGCTCCCTCTGCATCATTCGCGACGTCACCAAGGAGCGGAAGCAGGAAGAAGAGCTGCGCAAGGCGCAACGGCTGGAAGCCTTGGGTCAGCTCACGGGCGGAGTCGCCCACGACTTCAATAATCTCCTGACGATCATCTCGGGGAATCTGCAACTCCTTGAAATGAAGCTGCCGAACGACCAGCTATCGCCACATATCGCCGAGGCCGAGCGAGCTGTCGAGATGGGCGTGCGCCTTAACCATCGACTGACCACCTTCGCGTGCCAACGCCAGCTTGAGCCGACAATGGTCGATTTGAGCGAGCAAGTGGCGGACCTGCTTGATCTGCTGCACCGATCGCTCGGAGAGCATATCGCGATCGAGGCCAGTCTCGGCAAGGGCCTCTGGCCGACGCTCGTTGACCCGAGCGAGACCGAAAACGCCATCGTCAACCTTGCTGTCAACGCCCGCGACGCCATGCCGAACGGCGGCAAGCTCGTGATCGAAACCGAGAACGTCGCGATCGAGGAGGGCGAATCGGAAACCAGCGAGCTTCCCCGTGGGGGAGCATACGTGAGGCTCTCAGTGTCGGATACCGGGTCAGGCATGACGCCCGAGGTCTTGGCGCATGCTTTCGAGCCTTTCTTCACCACGAAGCCTCCGGGAAAGGGCAGCGGATTGGGGCTCGCCAGCATCTATGGCTTCGTCAAGCAGTCGGGTGGCCACGTCACGATTCAAAGCGAGGTCGGACGCGGCACGACCGTGAATATTTACCTTCCGAAGGCCGAAGAGACCGGGGAGATGACGCCGATCATCCCGAAACTCGACACTCCCGTTGGCGGAGACGGGGAAACCGTTCTCGTCGTCGAGGACAATCCCGACGTGCGGCGCGTCACCGTCGAACGCCTGGAGGTATTGGGATATCAGGTTCTGGAAGCGGAAGACGCTCCAGCCGCGCTCGCGGCGTTGAAGGCTGGGAAGCATGTCGATCTGGTCTTCAGCGACGTCGTGATGCCCGGCGGGATGTCCGGCTTCGAGTTGGCGCGAAGGATTAGGGAACTTTGGCCTTCCCAAAAGCTCCTCTTGGCCTCCGGTTATACGGGCGAAATAACCGAGGGTGGCGGCAACCGCATCCCCGGTCTGAAAGTTCTGCGAAAGCCGTACGGGCAGGCCGAGCTTGCTCGCTCCATCCGCTCTGCCCTGGCGGGCTGAGGCACGGCTCTCAGCTGCATGGACGGGCGCTCGTGAAAGGTAGACGACGCCGCAGACGGACCCGCTAGCGCGGGATGAGCGCGTTGATCGGCCGATGTCGCGGCTCAGCCACTCTCGACTGGAAACCTTTGCAACTCAACGAGAAGCTCTCGGCGAACCGACATTCATTTGATCTCCGACGGCGCGAGCGATAGCAGGTCGAAGTGATAGTTGAGGCCGATCCTGACATTTTGGCCGTCGGATCGCATTTGCGATAGCGGCTTCACTGCGCTGACCAGATAATTGGTGGGCGGAATGGGCGCCCATGGTGGAAGGGGATGCCTCGAGTTGAAGGCGAGACTGCTCACGAGCAGGTTCGATCCAAAGGTCGTCGCGCCAAGATCGTAATAAAGATATTCCGCTTTCAGGCTAAGGCCGGCGCCGAATGCGAATTCAAGTCCGCCGCCGGCCGTCCACCCACCCCGGACGCTCGATGCGTCCCCGAAAGCGTTCGACGCTTGAACCGCCAGCCCACCGGAGCTTCCCGGGAAAATTCCGAAAGTGGCCGTAGGGGGGAAAAAGGTCCGAGCGGAGACGCCGCCATAGCCGACGCCGCCGGTTCCATAGGCCAGCAAGGCCGGCGTCACGAGAAACCCGAAGCGCGCGCGCGTCGTGCCCAACCAGTCGAGAGACTTCTGGGTTTCGACATAGGTTTGGTAGTTGGCGATCGGAAGGCCGGACACATAAGCCTGCCCCGCGCCCCAAAAGTCGCCGCGGCCACGGGCGCCCGCCCCTTGGAGGTCGGTTTCAACTCCCAGAACGAACTTGTCCCAGAACCAGTTGTATCCCAGTTGGCCGCCGCCCAGGTAACCCGAGGCCCACGCGTTGGAGACGCCGGACGCGCCAAGCGCAGCGGCAGTGCTGAAGGAGCCGAGGGTGTCCAAGCCGGTGAGAACCGGCGCGGCGGTCGTGACGACCCTCGGGCTCTCGTCCCATGTGTATCCCGCGTTCAGTCCGGCGTAGAAACCGTCCGGCAATCGCGCCGCCATCGCTGCGGCCGCAACGGCTCCGGCGTCATTGAAATGATAGTTGAGGCCCACACGCACGAGATCGCCCTGGAAGTGCGCGCGCGTGGACAACGCGACGCTATTATATTGGAGGGAACTCGGATTTGGACTGAATTGCGTGAACAAGGGAGAGGCGGCGAATGTCACGGCTCCAAGATCGTAATAAAGGATCTCGCCCTTCAAGCTGACGTTTGGCGCGAACATCCATTCCAGTCCAGCCCCGATGGTCCATCCCGTCTTGTCGCCCGCGAAATGGCCAACCGAACCGATGCTATTCAGAAGCGGGCCAATGATCGGCCCGTTCCAAAACTGAGTGACGTATGCGTCGGCCTTCGTCCTGCCATAAGCGAGGCCGCCCGTGGCATAAGCGAGGAGGTTTGGCCAGGGCAGGAAGCCAAGGCGACCGCGCGCAGTGCCCAGCCACTCGACGTTCTTCTGTTGCGCGATCGACGTAATAGCCGTGTCAGTCGTGATTGGTTCCTGTCCGTAGCCGACGATGCTGCCCCGCGTGCTCGGGTTGGAGCCCTGGAGATCGGCCTCGAAGCCCATCATGAGGCGCTCGGACAGGTAGTTGTAGCCGATCTGTCCGCCGCCCAGGATTCCGCCGTTGCTGCTCGCGGTTGCTCCGCTCGCGCCAAGCGCCGATGGCCACCCATAGTTCAAGCCGGGGAGCGACAGGAAGCTGTCCAAATTGCTTTGCGCCGGCGCGCCGAAAGTTGAGGCGCCGTTCTGCGGATCCCAGGCGTAGCCGGCGTTCAACCCCACATAAGCGCCCGTCCAAATGTCGGTGGGGCCCGGCGCTGCCTTCGGGCCTTTTGTCACGCGGGTTTTCTCGGGGGCGAAGGGCGCCGCGTAGAGCGAGTCGCCAGCAAACTTCACATTGAAGCTGACGTTGGCTCTGTAGCCGGTCTCGTGGAAAGGGATGTTGGAGTAATCCTTCCCGAACTCGAGGAGCAGCGACTCGCCGTAAGGGGAGCCCGTGATCGAGGTGTCGGCCCGGAGGCCGCCGCCCAAAGTCTCCACCCAAAGACGTCGCTGCTCGCCAACAAACGTCGTCTCATGAGTGCCGCGCCCATAGGCGGCGAAGAGGTAGGGCGCGACGACGTTGTTCGCTTGGGGCCAGTCGACGCTGACGGGACGCGAAAGCTCGGAGCGCAGGGTCAGGCCGCGATCGACGTTCAGTGTGCCAGCCGCGTAGCCGGAGACGGCTTCAGCTCCGTCCAGCGACAAGTTCTCCGGAAGCACCAGAGCCTTTCCGAAATCCGTCTGACCTCGGAATATGCCCGCGAAGTGGAAATTTTCAGGAAGCCCCAGATCAAGGCGCGCCTTCAATGCGAATCTATCGAAGTCCGGGCTCGCGAAGGGCCGCGACAGCGGCGTGCCGATCGCACCGAGGATGGGCGCGTCAAACTCGTTTCGCCCGCCCAGTCCATGCGAGTAGATCGTCAGAAGAGAAAGAGTTCCACCCCACTCCCACCATGACGGAATCTGCGCCCTGGAGTCGGAGGCGAATCTCGCGACGCTATACTGATCCCGATTCACGCCATAGCCATAGCCCGTGTAAATTGTGGCGCTCCCCGGCCCGAAGCCGAAGGTCGTTCCCAAAAGCGCTGGAAGCGGATTGAGGCTGGTCCGGTAGTCGACATGCTCATAGGTGGCGGCGACCTTTACGGACCGTTCAACGGTGAGCAAAAGCGGATAGGCCATCTGCAGATAAGCGCGATCGAAATCCCCGGCGGGACGCTCCCCTGCTAGATTGTACAAATTTGAAAACGAGAATGGGTAAGGGGTCGGCCGCCAGCGCACGCCGGTGTAACCCTAGGCCAGCGTCAAGCCGTCAACGCCTATCGGCAGCGTGAGGTCGGCGGCGTAAGATTTCGGACTTTGCGGTTCCGTCGAAGTAGCGTGCGAAATCCATGCTGGACGCGGCGCTGACCGAAATTTGCTCGCCCAATCCCAAGGCGTTGTTGGCTGCAACGACCTGGGAAACTTCCCAGGTTCCGAACTCTCTGGGAAGCCGGTTATCAACAACGCTTCCCGCCGCCCAGGGCTTTTCCGTCGTCGAAACGACGAGAATGTCTGCGTCATCGGCCGAACCCGGCTTGGTGGAGGTTTGGCCGGACACGCCCGCCAATCTGTCTCAGGGGTGCTGACGCCGGACAGCCATGACCATCCGTACCGGCAAGGGCGGGCGCTATCGCTACTATGCCTGCTCGATGGAGGCCCGGCAGGAGCCGAGCGCCTGTGAGGGCATGGCCGTGCCGATGGAGAAGCTGGACGATCTGGTGGCCAGCCACATGGAGGACCGCCTGCTTCAGCCCGAGCGGCTGGAAATCATTCTCTCGGCTGTTCTCGATCGGCGGCAGGAGCAGAGCGAACGCCGACGTGAGCATATTGCGGAATTGAACAAACGCGCTGCCGAATTGGACCTACGCCTCAAACGCCTCTATGACGCCATAGAGGCCGGCGTGGCCGATATCGCCGACCCCGCGCTCAAAGACCGCACCGAGGGGCTCAAGGCGATGCGCGACCAGGCCAAGGCCGACGCCGAACGCGCGCAGGCCCTGCTGGAAAACTCCGGAGGCAAAGCTGTCACGCCCCAAATGCTCCGCAAGTTCGCCGAAACTGCGCGCCGCCGCATTCGGCTGGAAGGCGGCGGCTATCGCCGCGATCACCTGCGCGCGCTGGCGCAGCGTGTCGAGGTGCATGATGGAGAAGTTCGAATCATCGGGTCAAAGTCCCGGCTGCTCCAAGCCCTCACAGCGAAAAACAGCGTAAATTCAGTGCCCATTCAAGGACTGAAGTGGCGGAGGAGGCGGGATTCGAACCCGCGATACGGTTTCCCGTATACACACTTTCCAGGCGTGCGCCTTCAACCACTCGGCCACCCCTCCAAAGCCGGCGCGAGCGGCCGGCTCCCCGATTCCCTCGGGGCCCCTCTCTATAATAGGGAGTTTCCCGCCTGCAAAGGTCGCTGTCGCGATCCCCGGCCCCGGCGGGCTCAGCGCCGGCGCAACAGCACGATCCGGTTGGAGTTCGTGCCCTTGCCGTTATTGGCCACGCCCCAGCAATGGCTCGTCTTGGTGAAGCGCTGCTCGTTGACGAGCACGAACAGCCGCTCGAAGGGCAGGCCCTCGGCGGCGCGCCAGACGAGCCGCTCGAGCAGCACCCGACCCCCTTTGACCTCGCCGACCTCGAAGGCGACATGCCCGCCGGGCTTGAGCACCCGCGCGAGCTCGGCCAGGACGGCTGAAACCATCGCCGACCAGTCCGCCTCGCTCCTATGCGTCGAAATTTTCACCTCTGCGGGTTCGACGCCGGCAAACCAGCTGCGCAGCCAATTGTCGCTTTCATATTGGACGACGTCGAGGAAGGGCGGCGAGGTCGCGACGAGCGAAATCGACCCCGAGGGGATGAAGGGCGTCGAGGCTGCGTCGCCCGCTCCGAGGAGCCCCTCCATGCGCGGCGGGCCGCCCTCCGCAAGAAGCGCGCGCGATTTCTTCAAAATCAGCCGCGCCACATCGCGCGGCGGCGGCGTCTGAGCGCGTCTCTCGTTGATCTTGCGCTGCGCCTCGATCGAGACGGCCTGATTGGGCGGCAGCGTGTAGACGGAGAAAAACCCCGGGGAATGGCCGGTCAGGCGGTTGAGCGCGACCATCCGAATCCAGTCGTCCGTCGGATCGGGCGAACTCCCGAGCGGCGCGCGCTCGAGGAGGTAGCGCCGCAAGGCCGAGAGCTGGCGCAGCGTTGCGGGATGATAGAACACGAGCAAGTCCTCGCGCTCGCTCTCCCCCCTGCCCCAGTCGATCTCCTCGAGCCGCGCCGCGACCGCGGCGAGCGTCGGGGGGTTCAAACGCGGGCGCGTGAGCAGAAGGCTCAGAGGGTTGACGTCATTGCCGACTGGCCGGCGTCCCGCGAGCGCCGCTTCGATCGGCGTCGTGCCGCGCCCCATGAAAGGATCGTGGACGGCCTCGCCGGGCGCGCTCAGCCGGTCGATGAAGAAGCGCGGCAGCTGCGGCTTGAAGCAGGCCCTGTAGCTCACCTCATGGATCGGATGCGCTTTCCTCTGCCCGGAGGTCCAGAATTCATTGACGTAATAGGGGAGCCCTTCCCGCCCTTCGAAGCGCGTCTTGGCGCCGAAGCCGCAGAAAGCGCGAACCTCCGCCTCGAAGGCAGAAGCTGGAGAAGAGATCAGGGACGGCTTACGCGCCGCGGCGAGGGACATGGCGGAAGAGGCTCACGAGAATCGCATCGCAGCGACTATGCCTTGCAGACCCGGCATTTCGCCGCGTCCGCCTGGGTTCTCCACCCTTTTTTGCGCCTTGCGCGACTTCCCGCGGCGGAGAACGACGCCGCTCAGATCTCCACCTGCCCCCCGAGCTCCACGACCCGCCCCGGCGGAATGCGGAAAAACTCCGTCGCAGAGAGCGCATTGCGGTGCATCAGGCGAAAGACCTCGAAGCGGAAGCGTTTCCAGCGCGAGCGCGTCTCGGTGACGAGCGAGAAGCGGCCGGCGAAATAGGAGGTGTCCTCCTCGGCGAATTCGAGCGGGCAACCATAGCACTCCCAGAGCAGCGCGCGCGGAATGTCGGGCTGCTCCATGAAGCCGTAATGCACGAGCATGGTGTAGAAGCCGGCGTCGAGCGTCTGCGACTCGATGCGGCGCTCGAACTCCACGCGCGGAATATGCTCTGTGGCGACCTGCAGGAACACGACGCGTTCGTGCAGGACCTTGTTGTGTTTCAGATTGTGCAGAAGCGGAATGGGCGCCACATCCCGCCGGCCGCAGAGATAGACCGCCGTTCCCTCCACCCTCACCTTCCCGCGCAATTTTTTGACGAAATCGTCAAGCGGCATCGTGCCATGCTCCAGGGCGGCGCGCATCGCGGCGTAGCCGTCGCTCCAGCAGCTCATGAGGAAGAAGATGACGGCCGCGACGACGAGCGGAATCCATCCGCCGTCGAAGAACTTGACCATGTTGGCGGCGGCATAGGCGCTGTCGACCGTCATGAAGACGCCCGCGACGATCAGGCTGACCGGCAGGCTCCACCGCCACACCTCTCTCATGGCGACAAACATCAGCGCGCTCGTCAGCAGCATGGTGAGCGAGACGGCGATGCCATAGGCCGCCGCGAGCCGGTCCGACGATTGAAAGGCTATGGTGAGAACGAGGGTCAGCGCCATCAAGGCCCAGTTGACGAAGCCGACATAAATCTGCCCGTAGCTCTCCTCGGAGGTCTGCGCGACATGGAGACGCGGGAGCAGGCCAAACTGTATAGCCTGGCGCGTCATCGAAAAGGCGCCGGTGATGATCGCCTGGCTGGCGATGACGGTCGCAAGCGTCGCCAGCACGACGAGCCCAAGCTGAAACCGCTCCGGACACAGATCGTAGAAGGGATTGGCGCCGGGGTTGAGGGGCGCGTCGACGATCAGGGCGGTCTGTCCGGCGTAATTGAGGAGCAGCGCAGGAAAGACGAGGCTGAACCAGGCGAGGCGAATGGGCGTGCGGCCGAAGTGCCCCATGTCGGCGTAGAGCGCCTCCGCGCCCGTGGCGCAAAGAAACACCGCGCCGAGAACGAGAAAGCCGGAAAAGCCGTTTCCGATGAGGTAGGAGAGGCCGACGCGCGGATCGAGCGCCCAGAGCACGCCCGGGTGCTGGATCACGCCATGGACGCCGAGGCCGCCGATCACGACGAACCAAAGAGTCATGATGGGGCCGAAGAGACGGGAGATCCAGGCGGTTCCGCGCGATTGCACGGCGAAGAGCCCGATGAGCACGGCGACGGAAAGCGGCACGACATAGGCGCCGATCGCCGGGGCCGAGGTCTTCAGGCCCTCCAGCGCGGAGAGCACCGAAATCGCGGGCGTGATCGCGCCGTCTCCAAACAGCAGAGCGGCGCCAAGCATGCCGATTGCAACGATCAGGGGCTTGCGCCCGTGCTTGACGCCAAGCAGGGACATCAGCGCGAGAATGCCGCCCTCGCCTTCATTGTCGGCGCGCATGATGACGGCGACATATTTGATGGAGGTGATGATGACGAGGGTCCAGATGATCAGCGAGAAGATTCCGAGCGCGTCTTCCGGAGCCACCTCGCCGCCGGCCCAGTCGATGGCCGCCTTCATCGTATAGAGCGGGCTCGTTCCGATGTCGCCATAGACGACGCCGAGAGCCCCGAGCGCGAGCATCCCAAGCTTTCCCTCTGCATGTTCGCTTTCGCCCCGAACATCCATGCTGCCCCCCTGCCCTGTCGCGCGGCTCAATCGCCCCGAGCCATAAATCCGCTCCGGACATAACACCGAACGCGGCAGGCTCGTGAGGCTCTCCGTTGTCGCATGACTCTGCTCATCTTGGGTTTGGCATGGCGAGAGGGCGCTCTGCGCTGACGGGGCCCCCTTGAACGAAGCGGGGGCCCTCTTCATCTTGTCGAGGCGAGGTTGCGCCCCATCATGGTTCAGGCGGCGTCTGGAGGGGATCTCATGTCGTTTCTCGGACTCTTGATCGTGGCGGCGCTGGGGGGCGTCGTCGCTCTCGCCTCGCTGAGGCCCAACGCATTCAGCGTGTCGCGCAGCGCCGTGATCGATGCGCCCGCCGATTCGATTTTCGCCAAGCTCGCGGATTTTCGCGCGTGGAAGGACTGGTCACCCTGGGCGAAGCTCGATCCCAACGCCAAAGAAAGCTTCGAGGGACCGGAGAGCGGCGTCGGCTCGAGCTTCGCCTGGTCGGGCAACCGCAAGGTCGGGGCGGGCAGGATGACGATCGTGGAAGCGGTGCGTGACGAGCTGTTGCGGTTGAAGCTCGATTTCGAGCGGCCGATGCGGGCGACCAACGCCGCCTCCTTCGAGCTGAAGCCCGAGGGCGGCGGAACGCGCTTGACCTGGACGATGAAGGGAAAAAATGATTTCCAGGCCAAGCTCTTCTCGCTCTTCGTCAATTGCGACAAGCTCGTCGGCGGGGATTTCGAGAAGGGCCTCGCCAATTTGAAGGCGCTGGTCGAAGAAAAGTCAGCCGCTTGAACGCTGGGTGGAGGAGTCCGCGCCAAGCGGTTCTCGGCAGTGGACTCAATTGAAAAGCGGAGCGCGCCTGGATGTCGATCCGACCTTATCTCTTCTTCCAGGGGCGCGCCGACGAGGCCATCGCCTTTTACGAAAAGGCGCTCGGCGCCAAGCGCCTGAATCTGATGCGCTTCAAGGACAATCCCGACGCGCCCGCGCCGCCTGAACGCGCCGACAACGTCATGCACGCGAGCCTCGAGATCGGCGGGCAGACTCTCCTGCTTTCCGACGGCCACGGTTCCGAAGGGCCGAAATTCGAGGGCTTTGGGCTGACGCTCGCCGTCGCCGACGCTGCGCAGGCTGACAAAGCGTTCGAAGCGCTGTCGGAAGGCGGGCGCATCGTCGAGCCGCCGCAAAAGACGTTCTTTTCGGAGCGCTTCGGGATGACGCAGGACAGGTTCGGCGTGCTCTGGATCATCCTCGTCGGCTGACGACGCGTCGCCCAGCGCTCGGCGCGCCCGGAGGGAACGATCCCAAGAACCTAGTCGCGCTTCCGGAGATGAAGAGCGACGGAGAACGTGACTCAGGACTCGCTCACGCAACCGGCGGCGAACAGATTTTCATCGAGAGCATGGCGGGGAGCATCCAAAACGGGATGCGGGGGAATTTGATCTTAGCAATGCGCTTGATTTGGTTGCGGGGGCCAGATTTGAACTGACGACCTTCAGGTTATGAGCCTGACGAGCTACCGGGCTGCTCCACCCCGCGCCAAATGTCTCGTCTATCTAGGGGCTCGATCGCCCGAACGCAAGTGTGACGGAAATTTTATGCGGCGAGATCGGCGACGACGGCGTCAAGCACCGGAAAACCCTCGCTCGAGACGCGCAAACGGTTGTCGCGCGTATATTCCACGAGCCCGTCGCCCACGAGCTCGGAAATGCGCGAGGGCGCGAGCTTCCTGCCGGAAATGAGGAAGAATCGCTGCGGATCAACCCCTTCGCGCAGCCGCAGGCCCATGAGCAAAAACTCGTCGCCCTGCTGCTCCGCGGTCAGGACGTCGTCCTCGACGAGGCCGTGGCCTTCCGTCTCGACGCAGGTCAGCCACATCTCGGGGTGACGCTCCGTCGCCTGCGCGCGCCGGCCGCGCGCGGTGTTGATTCGCCCATGCGCGCCGGGACCGACGCCGGCATATTCGCCATAGCGCCAATAGATGAGATTGTGCAGGCATTCCGCGCCGGGCCGCGCGTGATTGGAGACCTCATAGGCCGGGAGCCCCGCACGGATCGTCGCTTCCTGGGTGACGTCCCAGAGCGCGCGCTGCGCGTCATTGTCGGGGAGCTTCAGCTTGCCCGCCTCGAACATGCGCTCGAACATCGTTTCGGGCTCGATCGTCAGCTGATAGAGCGAGAGGTGCTCGCCTGCATAGGAAAGCGCGATCTCGAGCTCCTTCTTCCAGCTCGCCGCGGTCTGCCCCGGGCGGGCGTAAATGAGGTCGAAGGAGCTGCGCTCGAAAACCTTGTTGGCGACATTGAGCGCCGTGAGCGCCTCGGCGACCGTGTGCTGGCGGCCGAGGGCCTTGAGGTCGATGTCGTTGAGGGCCTGCAGGCCGAGCGAGACGCGATTGACGCCGGCCGCCTTGAAGCTCTTGAAGCGCGAGGCTTCGACGCTGGTCGGATTGGCTTCGAGCGTGATCTCGGCGTCCTTGGCGAGGGTCCAGCGCTTGGCGATGCGCCCGAGAATGGCCGCGACCGTCGACGGCGCCATCAGCGAGGGCGTGCCGCCGCCGAAGAACACTGAGCGCACCTCGCGACCCGGCGCAAGCGCGGCCCGATGGTCGATTTCCACGCAAAAGGCCTCGACGAAGCGATCCTCGTCGACGTCGCCACGACGCACGTGGCTGTTGAAATCGCAGTAAGGGCATTTCGACAGGCAAAACGGCCAGTGGACATAAACGCCGAAGCCCGGATCGAATGCGTTGCGAATTGTCGCCGACATGCGCCTTTATGCCACGCGCAGCGGGAAAAATCACGCGGCCGAGCGCGGCGGCCGGCCCGTTTTCATAAGTTTGGCCGCAACGGTTGCAAACCGAAAAGCTTTGGGCCATAAAGCGCGCCGCGCCGGCCGCAACGCCGCCGCAATGGATGCGGGTGTAGCTCAGGGGTAGAGCACAACCTTGCCAAGGTTGGGGTCGAGGGTTCGAATCCCTTCGCCCGCTCCAAAAAAGCCAAAAGAAATCTGAGACTTACGAAAAGGCCGCCGCAAGGCGGCCTTCGTCTTTTGTGGCATGGTGTCCACATGGTGTCCACCGTCCTCGTCGACGCGGTCGCGACGTGCCGCCACACGAGTTTCAGAACCTCGCGCGCACGCACGCCCGTCAATATCAGGAAGCGAATCCAACCCCGGCGCCCGCCCGTCTCAGTCCCCTCGCCCGCGCTCCGCTCTCGGTCCGGTCAAAATGGCGCCGGCTCTTTTCGGCCCCACGTTCACCGGCTCAGGGCCTGGCTCACTCGCCGGAATGACGCCAATGCCGTCTCAAGGCTCTCCACGATCTCTGCTGCGACCTCGTCGGGCGGCGGCAATAGGTCGGGATCGTCGAGCGCGTCGTCCTTGAGCCAGAAGACGTCGAGATTGACCTTGTCGCGCGCCAGCAGCATCGCGAGAGGGAAACGGCGGAACCGCTCGCTCTCCTCGCGCTCGAAGCGCCGCCCCGTTCGATAGCAGGCCACGAACTCATCGAGATCGGTGCGGACCATCGGGCGCTCCTTCAGCGTGAAACGCTTGTTCGTGCGCAGATCGTAAATCCAGAGCTCCTTGGTCGCGGCCTCTTCCGCAGGGGGCTTCTTGTCGAAGAAGAGGACGTTCGCCTTAACGCCCTGCTTGTAGAAAATGCCGGTCGGCAGCCGCAAAAGCGTATGGAAATCGAAATTGTCGAGCAGACGCCGCCGGATCGTCTCGCCCGCTCCTCCCTCGAAGAGCACATTGTCGGGCAGCACGACCGCCGCTTGGCCATTCGGCGCCAGCGCCGTCATGATGTGCTGGAGAAAGTTGAGCTGCTTGTTCGAGGTGGTGACGAAGAAGTCGGAGCGGTCGTAATCCTCCCGCTCGCTGTCGATCTCGCCGTCGCGTCCGACGATCCGATAGCTCTGCTTCTTGCCGAAGGGCGGATTGGTCAGAATGACGTCGTAGGTCTTGCCGCCGGCGCCGAGAAGCGCGTCCTTCTGCTCGACGATCGAGTCGGCGCCGGTGATGCCGTGAAGATAGAGATTCATGGCCGCCAGCCGCACGACTTCGGGCACGATGTCGATGCCCGAAAATTTGTTCTTGAGCGCGGAATAGACGGCCCGGTCGCGCGCGCGAGGCTTCTGCTTCATGTGCTCCCAGGCCGCGAGCAGAAAGCCGGCCGTGCCGCAGGCGGGATCGTGCACCGTCTCGTGAGGCTCCGGATCGACAACCTGGACCATCGCTTCGATGAGCGGACGCGGCGTGAAATATTGGCCGGCGCCCGACTTCACGTCCTCGGCGTTTCTCGCGAGCAGCCCTTCGTAGATTTCGCCCTTCACGTCCACGGGAAGGCCGAGCCAGGTCTCCTCGTCGATGAGGCCGACGAGCCGCCGCAGCTTGGCGGGATCCTGTATCTCGCTCTGCGCCTTCAGAAAGATCGCGCCGATGACGCCGCTCTGTTTGGAGAGCGTTTCGAGGAGCTTCACGTAACGGGCGGAGAGCGCCTCTCCGGTCAGATCCTTTATGTCGGCCCAGCGCGCGCCCTCGGGCAGCATCGAGGCTTCGCCGATCTGCGTGACGCGCTCCTCGTCCATCTTGAGGAAGAGGAGATAGGAAATTTGCGAGATATAGGCCCCATAGGACACGCCCTGGTCGCGCAGAACATGCGCGAAGTTCCAGACCTTGGCGACGAGGTTTTGGGCGTTCATGCGCGTCTCTTTCGTGCGGTCGTCTTCTCCCGCGGTTAAACGCTCTGGACTCTGGGGCTTCGCCGCCGAGAGGCGCATGAGCAATCTCGACGCCGGCTCGTCAGCGGGGTCTTGCGGGACAAGGCGGCCCTCGAAGGCCGCTTTCAGCAAGGATTGGCGGAGCCGCGCGGCGTCGGCCGCCTCAGCGTCGAGCAAGGCGGCTGTATCATCCAAAGCAGAAAGAACGCAGAAGAGGCGGCGGACGATTTCGGCGGCTTCGGCGGGAGGTGGGAGTGGGATCGGCAGGGAACGAATATCTTTCAAATACAGATGCGGCTGTGCTGTCGTATCCCGAGGCGGAACGCATCATTCGCGCGAGGCTAGGACTATTTAGAGAAAATTCGACAAACTCCGCTGACACTAATGAGGTTAAGCGAACGCCAGCTATGTTCCGGTCCACAGAGACACGAGACTTTTCACGGAAAATCGCGACTTCTCCAATCGTACCCACACAGGTGATAAACACGTCCCCGAGCTGAGGCGTGTAACGTGCCGACGTTTGCGCATAACCGTCCTCCGAAACGAAGCTGCATCCCTCAAATACGATCCCACCATTCTTGATGTTTTTGGCAGTTAAGTGAGGAATGCCATGAGCAACTCTCTTAGGCGGATTGTGATCGCCGTCCGTGATGAGAACGCTCAACTTCCCTAGCGCTGCCCACACCCAACCGTTAGGCAGATTCGGCATATTCGACTGGTCGAGCGGCCTGGCTTTGGAAGAACGATGACCTCGGTTGTTCCAACGTGGACTCGCAGCGCGTTCGGCGTCGATGCGTGCGAGAAGATCGTGGGCTGTCTCTCTCAAGCAGTTCGTCGCGCGCCAATCCTTCGTCAGTTCGCCCGTCACGGCGGATTTAAGGAGCGCGCGGCGAAACAGATCGAGGCCCTTGCGCGCCTCGCGCAACGCCGCTTCGCCTTCGGCGATCTCGGCGAACAATTCGTCGATCCGCGCGACGATGCGCCACTGTTCGGCGAGCGGAGCCAGGGGGAAATCCGATTCTCGCAGATAACCCACAGGCACTCGCAGCTGCCCCGCCGATCCGCTCATTTTTCGTTGAGCGCGACCCCGAAAATCCCGGCTGACAAGCCAATATCAAAGATAACGCTGTTCTACCGCCTTCGGTCGAAAGACGTGAAACTCAGTCGAGCCTGCGGCATACCCAGAAGGCAACCCCGTCACGGGAGCGACCTTACCGTTCTCCATGCAGGGCGTGATCTTCGCGAAGATTACGTCACCGTTGATGAAGCGTACGTAGCCCTTCGCGACTTCATTGACGGGGCGGCGAACAGAGAAGTCGACCTGGCCCGTTTCTTCCGAGACAGCGGCCATAGGCACGAAGGGGATCGACTCTGTTCCAGAGAAGTGGTCGAAGTTCGTCGCTGGGTTAATGTCGGCTATCGCCGCACACTTGGCCCACACCCAGCCTTTTGGCAGCTCCCACGGCCCCTCGCTACGCGCCGCATCCGCGTCCTCAGCCTTCGGCATGGATTCCAGGAGCGTCATGCCGCCCAATCCGTCACCATGAGGCCCGGCACGCGCTCGAACTCGCGGCGGTTGAGCGTCACCAGCGCCGCGCCGCGCCGCCGCGCCTGCGCCGCGACGAGATAGTCGAAAGGTCCGATCGGCGTCCCCTGCCGTTCGAGGAACGCCCTTATCTCCGCCGCTTCGCGCGCATCCTCGGCGTCGAACGCCGGCTGACCGATTCCGGCGGACAGAAAGCCATCGAGGAGGACGCGCGCTTGTTCGGCTCGGTCGCTCTTGGCGATTCCATAATCGAGCTCGAACAGCACGATTGCGGGGACGATCAGCGCCGTTCCCGCCCTCAGCTCGTCTTCGAGCCTCGCGGCGATCCAAGGCCTCCGTTTGTTCAAGGCGAAGATCACGATGTTCGTGTCGAGGCAAAACATCGGCCGCGTCAATCGAATGAGATCGAGTTGTCGGGCTCGAGCGGCGGATCGTCGGGCAGACCCTCGGGCAAAAAGTCCCGCGCGCCCAAGGCGTCAAGTCTCGCGCGCCAGGCCTCCACGTCGAACGGCTCTTTCTCCAATGGCTCCAAAATCACCTTGTCGCCCACCTTGCTGACGCGCACCTCTTTCCCCTCGAAGCGGAACTCCTTGGGCAGGCGCACAGCCTGGCTGCGGCCGTGCATGAACAGCTTGGCGGTCGCTTTTTCTTCGGTGGGCTTGCCGGCGCTAGCGGTCATCTTATGCCTCGGCGGAATGGCGTCTATCATTGGTAGATATCACGCCACCAGCGCATCGGTCAATTCGTCAAGCAAGGCATGCAGGCGAGCGCCGAACAGCGCCCGCGCCCGGACGATCCCGCCGCGCGCCGCAAAATCCGGCGCGTCCATGACGTCCTGCGGCCTGATCTCGATATTGACGGCGAGATGGTCGCGGATCGCCATGAGCCATTCCTTTTGCTCATCGCTATAGACGCGGCCGGCCTTCTCCTCGCGGCCGAGCCAGAGGTTGAAGCGGCCGGCGACGACCGACGGTAGAGGCTCCAGCGCCTCGCTCTGGCCGATCGCATAGCGCACGAGCATGACGATGTCGGCCAAAGTCCCAGCTGGATTGCCGCGCACTTTCGCGCTGTCGAGCCGCTTATAGGCCCGCCAGACGTCGACCGGCTCCAGCAGCCACGGCGGGCGCTTCAGCGCCTCCTTCAGATCGTCCACGGCCTCATAGGTGAGCCGCCGCTGCGCATAGGGCAGCCGATACAGGATTTGCAACGCCACCAGCGCGTCGCGCTTTTCCTCGAGAAAGCGCCGGAAGCGCTCGACCGTATCGGCGGCCTTGTTCTCGTCCCACCCGGAAGAGATCACGGCGTCGGTCGAGATGGTGTCGATGCGAATATCGGCGGCGGCTTTCACATCCTTGAGCAGACGCCGCAGGGTCGGATCGTCGAAGACCAGCGCCGCTTCGTCCTTTGCGGCCTCGCGCGCCTCGCGTTGCTTCGCCTCGGGCGCGTCCTTAGGAGTCCGCGCCGCCAGCGCATCCGGATCGATCGCGTCCAACAGCCGGCGGGCAAGGCCGGCAAGGTCGATCCCGCCCGACCCTTTCACGATGGCCGCCCGATCTTTTTCCCCGATCCGACGGTCGAGCGCCGAGAGCCGCGCCGCCAAGGTCGCGAAGGCGTCGTCGTCACGCCGCCCCGCGGCGATCTGATCGATGAGCTTATCGAAGGAGACCACGCGGTCCCGCTCGAGCGGCTGCGAAACAGCTTTCAGGCTTTCCGTCACGCCCACTGCATCGATCAGCACGAAGCGGGTCTTGGCTTCCGCGTCGGGCGTGACTTCGCGCAGCTTCTCGGCGCTGATGGTCCGCGCGCCTCGGCCTTTCATCTGTTCGAAATAGAGCTCGGATTTCACGTCGCGGAGGAAGATCAGGACCTCGATCGGCTTCACATCTGTGCCGGTTGCGATCATGTCGACGGTCACCGCGATGCGCGGATTATAGTCGTTGCGAAAGGCGCGGATCAGCGTTTCCGGATCGGCGCCGTCGGTCCGATATGTGATCTTCTTTGCAAAGTCGTTGCCCTTGCCGAAGACGTCGCGGAGAATTCCCACGATCTCCTCGGCATGATGGTCGTCCTTGGCGAAAACGAGCGT
Source organism: uncultured Alphaproteobacteria bacterium (assembly GCA_963798515.1). Taxonomy (GTDB): domain Bacteria; phylum Pseudomonadota; class Alphaproteobacteria; order Rhizobiales; family Beijerinckiaceae; genus Methylocystis. The sequence continues at coordinate 17,979 of CAWCTS010000004.1, read as the reverse complement.
CTTCGGCACTTCCTTCCGGCCTGGAAAAAGCTCGGTGAACAGTGTGTCGCGATAGGTTTCGAGGATGGTTCGAATGTGGTTCGGGACCAGGACCGAGCGGTCGATCTGCTCCGGCGTGTAGGAATAATCTTCGGTCAGCGTCTCATAGCGCTCGGCGCGGGTGCGCTTGTCGCGAACCGGCAGGTCATATCCGGCCTTGACGGTCGAGCCGCGTTCGCCGATTTCCGTGCGGATGCGAAAGACTTCGAAAGCGACATTCACGCCGTCTACGACCGAACGCTCATAAGGATATTGCGCAACGAGATTCCGGCCGAAAAAGCCGAGTGTGTGAAGCGAAGGCGTCGCGGTCAGGCCGACGATGAAGGCGTCGAAATATTCGAGAACCTGACGCCATGTCCCATAAATGGAGCGATGGCATTCGTCGGTGATGACGAGGTCGAAGCTCTCGATAGGAATTGCAGGATTATAAGCGACGAGGCGGTCTACAGCGCTCGCGCCGCCTTCGAAGGAAGAGGCCTCTTCCTCTTCTTCCGACAGCTGCTTCCCGCTCAGCACCGAGTAGACGCGTTGGATCGTCGCTACGACGACCTGCGCATCCTTATCGAGGCCCGCCGCCCCGAGCTTTTGAACATTATAGACCTCCGAGAAGGAGCGGCCGACGCCGGGCGGCCGTTAGGCCAGATATTCATCGCGCGCCTGACGGACCAGATTGGCGCGGTCGGCGAGAAACAAAATTCGTCGGAATCCCGCATGGGCGAGGATGCGGTAGCTCAAAGTGCAGGCCGTGAAGGTCTTTCCTGCACCCGTCGCCATTTGCACGAGCGCACGGGGATGGTTCTGCGCCATCGAGCGTTCGAGAGCCGAAACCGCTTCGATCTGACACCCGCGCAGCCCTTCCGGGCTCAATTGCGGCAGGTTCTGGAGCCGGGCGCGGAGTGTCGCCGGTTGCTTGATCCATCGCCGCAGCGTCTCGGGGCGATGAAAAGCGAACACCCGGCGAGAGGCAGGTTCAGGATCGGCGTGGTCACGAAACAGAATTTCCGTACCTGAGGCCACATATTCAAATCGGACCTGGCCTTCTTCGCGAACGAGGTTCTTTGGGACGTCTGCGATGTAGCGAGCCGCCTGCTCGGAAAATCCTGAAAGAGTCGTGCCTTCCGGCTTGGCCTCGATGACGCCGCAGAGCCTTCGATCCACAAACAGACCGTAATCGACTGGCCCCGAGGTGGTTTGGAACTCTCGAACAGCGACGCCGACAGCCGCGCCGAGATTCATGTCGACTTTCGATTGAACCACCCAGCCGCATGCCGAGAGCGTCTGGTCGATGGATGACCGCGCTCGATCCTCGGGATGAAAAGCCGAATTGTACATTTTCGCAGTCTAAGAGAGGGTCGTTTCCTTTGGGAAGCAGTTTAAGGCTTCTATTGTGGCGAGGCGAGCCCCGAAGAGTGAGAGGCTGGAGCAGTTTCCGCGACGGATTGGGGGCGAGAGGAGTGGCCTCCGCCGCCCGTCACGGAGATCAGCCCTATGACCAGCTTGGATGTTTTGGACGCTCCGCGTGATTGCGCTGGCGGCTACAAGGTGGACGCGAGCCGCGGAAAGAGGATCGGTCGCGTGTCCTCGGAATGGTTTTCGCGGCCAGCCGACGAGCGTTACCTGTCCTTGTCGGACCTCTTCGCCGCCGTGCGCGGACGGACCGAGCGTAGCCGGACCCGAACGGTGGAGAGCGCGGCGATCCGGGTGGAAGCCAACCGTGAGGACGCCGAACGATTGACGCTGATGCTGCCTGGCTCTGAGCGGCCGATCGCGCCGACTCATTGGAGCTTTGGACAGCTCGCCGGCCTGGTCGGCGCCCCCGCCTCATACCTCCGCCAACTTCCCGCGCCGCTCGCCGGCATCAATCTCCAATACGGCCTGACCTCTCACCGCGCCGAGCAGGTGAAGACGCTCGAGATTGAAGATGGCCGCGTCGAGTTGCGCGCGGTCACCGGACCCGACTATGGCCGCATCTTCGACCATGAGCTGGTCGCAGCCGTGCAACGCATCGCCGGCAATGGCACGGGCGATACGCGCTGGAAAGTGCCGGGCGTGCTCGACTGGTCAACGGGCGTCTACAATCCGTGCGTCGACATCACCCAGGACACAACGACGCTCTACGCCTCCGACCGCGACGTCTTCATGTTCCTGGTCGACGATCTAAACCCGATCGAGGCTGGCCGGCTGCCAAACGGCTCGCCCGACCTCTTCTTCCGCGGGTTCTATTGTTGGAATTCCGAGGTCGGCGCGAAGACGCTCGGCATGGCGAGCTTCTATCTTCGCGCCGTCTGCCAGAACCGCAATCTCTGGGGCGTCGAGGATTTCGAAGAGATCACCATCCGTCACTCGAAATACGCCGCTTCCCGCTTTGCGCATGAGGCTGCGCCGGCGCTGACCCGCTTCGCCAACTCCTCGCCCATGCCTTTCATCAACGGCATCAAGGCGGCGCGAGAGAAGATCGTCGCCCGTAACGACGAGGACCGCAGCGAGTTCCTGCGTAAGCGCGGCTTCTCCAGGGCCGAGACGGCGAAGATCATCGAGACCGTGCTGGCCGAGGAAGGGCGCAAGCCCGAGAGCGTGTTCGATTTCGTGCAGGGCATCACCGCCGTCGCGCGCGACAAGACCCAACAGGACGCGCGGCTCGACCTTGAGGCGCGGGCAAAAAAGCTGCTCGACCGCGCAGCCTGATTCCCGCAAAGCCCGCGATACGCAAGGACGTCTCTCTGGATTTCCGTCTTTGCGTTTCTCCGGATCGTCGGCTTCCGGGCGCGGCCCTCAGAGGAAAAGGGCTGCGCCGGTTTTCGTGACGGGTTTCGTGCTGAGAGAAAGGCTCTCGGCGCCCGTCGCGGAGATTGGTCAGATGGCCAGCGCAACCAAGAAAATCATGCTCAGCGCCTCGCGCGACATCCCCTTCAACAAGCTCGTGCTGTCGCAGGCGAACGTCCGGCGCATCAAGGCCGGCGTCTCGATCGAGGAACTCGCCGAGGACATCGCCCGCCGCACGCTGTTGCAGAGCATCACCGTGCGGCCCGTGCTCGACGACAACGGCTCCGAGACGGGTGTGTTCGAGATCCCGGCCGGCGGCCGCCGCTATCGCGCGCTGGAGCTGCTGGTGAAGCAGAAGCGCCTCGCGCGCACCGCGCCCATCCCTTGCGTCGTTCGCGTGGAGGGAACGCCGGAGGAGGACAGCCTCGCCGAAAACGTCCAGCGCGCGCCCTTGCATCCGCTCGACCAGTTCCGAGCCTTTCAGGCGCTACGCGATAAGGGCCAGAGCGAGGAGGAGATCGCCGCGGCCTTCTTCGTCAGCGTCGCCGTCGTCAAGCAGCGGCTGCGGCTCGCTTCTGTCTCACCGAGGCTCCTCGACGTCTATGCCGAAGACGGCATGACCTTGGACCAGCTCATGGCTTTCACGGTCAGCCCGGACCACGAGCGCCAGGAGCAGGTGTGGGAGGCCATACAGCGCTCCTACAGCAAGGAGCCCTATCAAATCCGCCGCATGCTCACCGAGGACGCCGTGCGCGCCTGCGACAAGCGCGCGCGATATGTGGGCGAGAACTATGTCGACGCGGGCGGCGCGGTCATGCGCGATCTCTTCCAGAGCGACGACGGCGGCTGGCTGCAGGACGCAAAGCTCCTCGACCGGCTCGTCAGCGAGAAGCTCGAACGCGACGCCGAGGCGATCCGCGCCGAGGGATGGAAATGGGTCGAGGTCGCGACCGACTTTCCCTATGGCCATACCTACGGGCTTCGCCATCTCCAAGGCGAACGCCAGCCTCTGAGCGAGGAGGAAGCCGCGACGCGCGAGGCGCTTCGTTCCGAAGCCGACGAGCTCGAGGCGACCTATGCGGACGCCGACGAGATCCCGGAAGCAGGTCGACGCCCGACTTTCCGAGATCGAAACGGCGCTGGAGGCTTTCGAACAGCGACCTGTCCTCTATGCCCCCGAAGATGTCGCCCGCGCGGGCGCCTTTGTCAGCATCGACGGCTCCGGCAAGCTTCGGATCGAGCGTGGCTATGTCCGCCCTGAGGACGAACCGCCGCTCGCCGAGCCGGAGATCGTCGTCGACGAAGGCGAAGACGGCGTCTCCGCAACGTCTGCTCCGATCAGCGCCGCTCGGGCGGTCGAAGCAACCGGCGACGGCGTCATCTACTCCGAGCCCGCGGAGGAAGAGGACGAAGGCCTTCGCCCTCTGCCCGACAAGCTCCTCACCGAGCTCACCGCCTATCGGACGCTCGCGCTGCGCGAGGCGATCGGCCGGCATCCGGACGTCGCCTTCCTCGCGGCGCTGCATGTCCTCTGCCTGAAGCTCTTCTATCGTTACGGCTACGGCTCCTGCCTCGAGATCGAGCCGAAGACCGCCAGCTTTCGGAAGCCTCGCTCCTGGCCTTGGCGACACCTTGCTCGCGGCAAGCGTCGATGCGCGCCATCGCCAATGGTCCGATCAGCTTCCGGAAGAGCCCGACGATCTCTGGGACGCGCTCGCGTCGCTCGACGCCGAGCAGCAGCAGGCGCTGTTCGCCCATTGCGTCTCGCTCACCGTCAACGCGGTCAACGAGGCCTACAACCGGCGGCCCCGCGCAATCGCCCATGCCGATCGTCTCGCCGAGGCGCTGTCGCTCGACATCGCCGCGACGGGATGGACGCCGAGCGTCGACAATTTTCTCGGCCGTGTGACCAAGGCGCGCATCCTCGACGCCGTCCGCGAGGCGCGCGGCGAGGATCAGGCTCGCCGCATCGAGCACGCTGAAGAAAGGCGAGATGGCCGCGCAGGCGGAGCACCTGCTTGCCGGCTCGGGATGGCTCCCCGAACCGCTGCGCACGCCGCGCCGCGCGCCGCAGGGATCGCAGACGGTGACGACTTCCGCCCCGGACGAAGCGCCCGTCGAAGAAACGGCGGCGATCGAGAGCGAAACGGCTATCGACGAAATCGCCGTCGAGGACGAAGCTGAGGATGCCTCGGCGGACCACCCCGACATCGCCGCCGAGTAGCCTCCCAGAGGCCTACCGCGAGGGACCCGTCAGCGATGGCGGGTCCCTTTGTCTTGGAGGGCGCCGTGTCCGGTTCCGCATCCGACCTGGCGCGCCGTCTCGCGCGCGAGGCCGAGGCGGTGTGCCGCCACTATCTCTCCAACGGTCGCCGCCAAGGCGCCTACTGGGTCGTCGGCGATGTTCGCAACACGCCGGGCCGATCGATGTTCGTGCGGCTCAAGGAGACCGCGAAAGGGCCGGCCGGCAAATGGACCGACGCCGCCAGCGGCGAGCATGGCGATCTGCTCGACGTCATCCGCGAAAGCCGCGGCCTCGTCGATTTCAAGGACGTCGCCGATGAAGCGCGTTCGTTCCTCAGCCTGCCGCGTGCAGGCGCCGGAGCCGACAGCGACGCGCTCCTCGTCGTCCGAGATCCGACGCGCCGACAGGATCATCCGAGGCGGCGCGCCGCCTGTTCGCCATGTCGCAGCCGATCGAGCGCACTCCCGTAGAAGCGTATCTGCGCCGACGCGGCATTACGGCTTTGCACGGAACCGGCAGCCTGCGCTTCCACCCGCGCTGCTACTACCGGCCCGACGAGCATAGCGCGACCGAGACATGGCCCGCCATGATCGCCGCCGTCACCGATCTCTCAGGATCCGTCACCGGCGCGCATCGCACCTGGCTCGATCCAGGCGGCTTCAGCGAGGCGACGCTCGGCAAGGCGCCGATCGACACGCCGAGACGGGCGATGGGCGATCTGCTCGGCCACGCCGTGCGCTTCGGCGTCGCGGGCGAAGTCCTGGCGGCCGGCGAAGGCATCGAGACGATGCTGTCGCTTCGCTGCGCTCTGCCTGTCCATGCCGATGGTCGCAGCGCTCTCGGCGGCGCATCTCTCCGCCATCCTGTTCCCGGACACGCTGCGACGCCTCTACATCGCCCGCGACAACGATCCGGCCGGCGATGGCGCGACGGCGACGCTCATCGACCGGGCGCAGTCGGCCGGGATCGAGGCGCTCGTGCTGTCGCCCGCCTTGAGCGACTTCAACGAGGACCTGCGGCTGCTCGGGATCGACGCGCTCCGGGCGGCGATTCGGGTGCAGATCGCGGCGCAGGACGTCGCCCGTTTCATGGAGCTCGCGGCGTAGCCGGACGGGGAAGAGCGGCGCGGCGGCATCGTCGCGAAGAAGCCGGCGGCCATGCTTCCCCTCGGCGCCGGAGAGGACCGCGCCCACGGCCTTCTCAAAGGGCGATCGGGCGGCAAGCGGCGCGGACCGGCAATGGCTGCGGCCGACGATTTTCCGGCGCGGCCCAGAGGGCCGCTTTCCATCGCGAAGCAAAATCGCCGGCCTTCGCCATCCTCCGCCAAGGCTTCGGCCCTTCGCTTCGGCTTCGGGTGCAGGTCCGCGCCGTTCGCCGCCTTCGTCGCCATGAAGGCCGCGATGGGCGCGGCCGATCCGGCGAGGGAAAGCCGCTATGACCACCGACCACGACTCCGATCTTGAGCCCCACCACGGCTCATCCCCGACCGACCGCGTCCTCCACGAACTCCAGCTCTATGGCTACCGGCCTTTCTGCGACGAACCCGATCCGAGGCCGCTGCCGGAGGCGCAACGAATCGCCGGCGCCGTCGCCGACATCTTCGACGCCCTCGTCGCCACATTGAGCGACACCCGCCTCGAGCCCGACCTCGAAGACCTGCTCTGGTCGACCGTCAATCTCTTCCATCGCGCCATTGCCCGCATCGAGCGCCAGCTCGACGACAATGAGCAGGCGCAGCGGCGCAGCCAGAAGGAACAGGACGGCTCGGAAGTCCGCTCGGTGGAGCTCGAGCGCCTCATCGCCGAAGGGCAGACTCTGATCGAGCGCCGCGACAGCATGGAGCTCTTTCGCGACCACGCAACTGAGGCCTTCGAGCGCCATACCGGCTCATCCTGGCGCCCGCGCGCCGGCTCCAAGGTCAACCATCGCGCGCTGACCGCGGCGATGATCGACAGCCGCGACTTCCTCGCCGCCAAGCGCCGCGCCGAAATCGAGCCGTTGCTCCCCGCAGGGCCCAAGATCGCCCTCACTGGCGGCCTCGACTTCAAGGATCATCGCGCGATCTGGGGCCGTCTCGACAAGGCGCTCGCCAAGCATCCCGACATGGTGCTGCTGCATGGCGGCTCGCCGAGAGGCGCCGAACGCATCGCCGCCTGCTGGGCCGACAATCGCAAGGTCCCTCAGATCGCCTTCAGGCCCGACTGGACGCGTCACGCCAAGGCGGCGCCTTTCAAGCGCAACGACCAGATGCTCGAAGCCATGCCTATTGGCCTCATTCTCTTCCCCGGTTCCGGAATTTCCGCCAATCTTGCTGACAAGGCGCGCAAGCTCGGCATTCCGGTCTGGAACTCAAGCGGGGTTGCCTCATAGGCGGCACGGCGAAGTGCCGATGAGGATTTGTCCAGCGCCCCTTCGGCTCCACCGCGAAGGGCATGGATGCGCCACAAGCCGGCAAGCCTGTGACAAATCGTCCCCCTCTCGAGCGGAACGAGGCGCCGACCCAATCGTTGAGAATTAGCGGCTTGCAAAGTCGGTCCAGGGGGGCTCAGATATCGCGCTTTGCATCTCTTCGGCTCGCGTTGAGGGAGCCCCCAGACGGCGTTCATCAAAGTCGGAGATCGCGCCGGCGCATAATTGCAACGAGCAATGTCCGCTGTCTCAGCGATGCGCCACGACGACGGAGAGATCAATTAAGGTGTGCGGGAGGAAATGCGATGAAGCCTGCAGGAATGATAAGAACCGCTTTGATCGCCTTCGGGGCCGGAGCAGCAGCGATGTCCGGCGCGGCTTTGGCCCAGACCAGTTCCGAAAAGCCCAATATTCTCTTCATCATGGGCGACGATATCGGCTGGATGCAGCCAAGCATCTACCATCGCGGCTTGATGGTGGGCGAAACGCCCAACATCGACCGCATCGGACAAGAGGGCGCGGTCTTCATGGACTATGTCGCCATGCAGAGCTGCACGTCCGGGCGCAACGCCTTCTTCACCGGCATGTATCCCCTGCGCACGGGCATGATCCCGCCGCAACTCCCCGGCAGTCCGTCATATCTCCGGCCGGGCACGCCGGCGGTCGCCAAGTTTCTGTATGATCTCGGCTACACCACCGGCGAGTTCGGCAAGAACCATCTGGGCGACCACACCGCCGCCTTGCCGACGGCGCATGGCTTCCAGGAGTTTTGGGGCTATCTCTACCACCTCGACGCGATGCAGCAGGTGAGCTTCCCCGACATCAACAAGAGCCCGACCGAGCAGAGCGTGGCGCCGCCGTGCAAGAACACGCCAATCCCCGGCGTGCCCGACGTTCCCGGCGCCGTCGACCCGAAAACGACGGTCTGCCTGACCCCGCCGCGCCCGGTCTTGTGGTGCCACTCCTCCGACGGAACCGAGAAGAATCAGAGCTGCAAGGACGAAGGTCCGCTGACGCTCGATCGTTCCCGCACTGTGGACGAAGAAATTTCCGCCAAGGTCATCGACTTCCTCGACCGCAACGATCCCAAGAAGACGAACAAGCCCTTCTTCGTCTGGTACAATCCGGCGCGCATGCATGTGACGACCGTGTTGCCGCCGAAGTATGAAGCCATGCTGGGCGCGCGGGGCGGCAAGGATTGGGGCGTCAACGAAGCCGGCATGAAGCAGCTGGACGACAACATCGGCTATGTGCTGAAAAAACTCGAGGATATGGGCCAGCTCGACAACACCATCGTCGTCTTCACCACCGACAATGGCGCCGAGCAAATCTCCTTCCCCGATGGCGGCATTACCCCGTTCAAAGGTCAGAAAGGCGAAGCCTGGGAAGGCGGCTATCGGGCGCCGCTGGTTGTGCGCTGGCCGGGCCACATCAAGCCGGGAACCGTGCACAAGCAGCTCTTTGCCGCGCTCGACTGGTTGCCGACCCTGGTCGACATCGCCGGCGGGCCCAAGGGCGACGACCTGAGAAAGCAAATCGAGGGGGGCAAATACAAAGGCATCGTCAAGACGACACTCGACGGCTTTGACCAGCGCGACTATCTCGAAGGCAAGTCGCCGACCTCGGCGCGCGATCATTTCTTCTACTTCTCAGGCGCGACGCCGTCAGCGGTGCGCTACAAGAATTGGAAGATGTACTACACGATGTCGCAGCCGGGGCCGTCCGGCTGGATCCTTCCGCTCGTGCCGTTCCATTTCACGCTGGTTCAGAACATCAAACGCGACCCGTTCGAGCAGAATGTCGGCATCGACCAGAAGTCCGCGATGGCCCTGGGCGGCGCGCTCGGGGGGCCGATCACCGCGTTCCTCTATGACTGGAACATGCTGCCGATTGGCCAGCAATTATGGCTGGAGCATCTGCTTTCGTACGAGAAGTTCCCGCCGTTGCAGCCGGCGGAGACTTATAATCTCACGCAGGTCATAGAGGCGGTCAAGAGGGGTCACGCCAATCACCCCGCCGACTGACAGCATGATGCGAGCATGACGAGAGGAACAGGCGCCCCGAAAGGGCGCCTGTTTTCGCGAGCTGCCCAACTACGCCCTTTTCGACTTCTGTCAGAACCTTCTGTCCAAGAGGAACCACCCATGCCGTCGAACTTGCCCTTATGCGCGGTCAGCCGTCGGGCGCTGCTCTCGACACTGGCGGCGCTTCCGGCTTTGTCTAGCGCGCTGCTTTCCGCTTCCGCCCTGGCGCAAACCATGACGCCCGGCGACGCGCTGCCGTCATGGAACGACGGAGCGGCGAAGCAAGCGATCCTCGACTTCGTGCGCGTCACAACCGATCGAGGAAGCGCAGATTTCGTCACGCCAGAAGACCGCATCGCCACGTTCGATCAGGACGGGACGCTCTGGGTCGAGCACCCGATGTATACGCAAGTAGTCTATTGCCTGGAGCGCGTCCCGGCGGTGGTGAGGCAGCGCCCAGGCTTGGCGCATGTCGAACCTTTCAAGACCGTGCTCTCGGGAAATCGGGAGGCGATAGCCAGGCTCACGATGCCTGACCTCGAGAAAATTCTCGCGGCGACCTTGACCGGCATGACGGTGGATGAATTCGCGGTCGAAGTGAAGAAATGGCTGGATACGGCTCGGCATCCGCGTTGGAACCGCCTCTATACCGAGCTGGTTTATCAGCCGATGCTCGAAGTGCTGCGTTACATGCGCGACAATGGTTACAAGACCTATATCGCGACCGGCGGCGGTCAGGATTTCGTGCGGGTCTATGCCGACCGCGTCTACGGCATTCCCCCGGAGCAGGTGGTCGGCACAATGGGCGGGACGAAATTTGGCTATGGCAGGGACGCCAAGCCGGTCTTGACCAAGGAGCCCAAGCTGCTGCTCAATGACGACAACGCCGGCAAGCCCGAGGGCATCCATATGATGATCGGTCGCCGGCCTCGCGCAGCCTTCGGCAACTCGGTCGGCGACCAGCAGATGCTGGAATGGACGGCCGCCGGCGCCGGCGCGCGCCTGAAGATGCTCGTGCTGCACGACGACGCGGCGCGCGAGTATGCCTATGGTCCGGCAACGGGGCTGCCCGACACCAAGGTCGGCAAATTCTCACAAGCGCTTTATGATGAGGCGAAAAAGAGTGACTGGACGGTGATCAGCATGAAGAATGACTGGACGCGAGTCTTCGCATTCGAGTAGCCGCCCCCCCACCGAGCCGAACCTGCGGCACATTCGGAGGAAGCGCTTTTCAAGCGTTGCCTATTTTGGGTGGTTTCATGACCGCTTGCGGTCAGATTGGGACCATCCCGAACGGCGGAGAAGCAACCATCCTCGCCGCGGCAGCAAGGGTCTTCAAGCCGGAACGGATGTCTCTTGGTTCTCGGCGCCGCCCGTTGGGCACTGCTCGGGGAGATGCGCCTTCCACGTCACCAACGCGGCTTGTCCGGCGTCCGAGAGCGCATAGACTCCGCGCTCGACCCTGATGAACCAGCCATAGACGTTGCGAAGCAAAATCTTCGGCGCGTCCGGAATGGCTTCCTTCAGATCGCGTGGGCGTGCAGGCGCGTGCGCCATTGCCCCGGCGCATTGCAGCGCCTGCTGGCGATAGGCGGTCATGATAGGCCGTCGCGTTCCCCCGCCCGTCGCCGGATCTCCCCGGCGACGCTGGTGCTCTTCGAGGATCCGAGAGCGGCGTTTTGCGTTGAGTCTCGGCCGCCAAGGCACCGGCTCGACCAAGACCTCCACCCTGCCGGAACTGAACACGCTGAGCAGCCCGACGCCGAGCATTCGACAGAGCCGCTTGACCCGGGGGTCGGACTCGCGTCCGCGTCCGCGCACTGACGCGCGGACCGCGACCCAAACCTCGTCGCAAGCCGTGGATCGATCCACCGCCTGAAGAACGAGATCGAGCGTGAAGCTCAGCTTCAACTCGCAGATGACGAGCGCGATTGGTGCGCTGCGATCCACCGCCACGACGTCGCAGCCGCAAACCTCGCCTTTCACCTCGAAGCCGAGCCCTTCGAGGAAATGCTTGACCGGCTGATAGAGCCTCGTTTCCAACCTTCGACTTCGATGCGCGCCGCGAGCCTCCGCTCAACGACGAATTGTTACTCCCGGAGGATAATACCGGCGCCGAATTTCGCGGCACGAAGGGGGACGACCTGGCGCAGTTGCCTGCTGATATCATATGTCTTATATTGATAGCAACGCTATCACATGATACAGAGACGCCATCATGCCCGCCGTCACCATCCGCAACCTCTCCGAAGAGACGCATCGCGCGCTAAAAGTCCGGGCGGCGCAGCACGGTCGCAGCACGGAAGCGGAAATGCGCGACATACTGGAATCAGCTGTTCGGCCCGCCGATCGCCTCCGCCTTGGCAGCGCGCTTGCGGAAATGAGCCGGAAGATCGGCCTGAGCAACGCCGACGTCGAAGCCCTTGAACAGGCCCGTGACCGCAAGCCTGCAGAGCCGCTTCGATTCAAATGATCCTGCTCGACACGAATGTCGTCTCCGAGGCGATGAAGCCTGAGCCCGCGCCGGCGGTTCGCCGATGGCTCGACGAGCAAGCGGCGGAGACGCTCTTTCTCTCGAGTGTCACGATCGCCGAGTTGATGTTTGGCATCGGCGCGCTTCCGAAGGGCAAGCGCAAGGAGAAGCTCGTCGCCGCGTGTGAGGGCGTGCTGGAGCTGTTCGAAGGTCGCATCCTCCCGTTCGATACGGATGCGGCGCGCCGCTATGGCGATCTGGCGGTGAGGGCGCGCGCCGCCGGAAAGGGCTTCCCCACACCGGACGGCTATATCGCCGCCATCGCCGCTTCCCGCGACTTCGCGGTCGCATCGCGCGACGCGACCGCATTCAGGGCCGCCGGCCTCACCGTCATCGACCCCTGGACCGCTGGCGCCTGAACCGTGGAGGGCCGGTTGGACATGGCGTCACGCCATCCGCTGATTACGATTTACGAGCGTTCTGTCTATGTCATTTGCGCGCAGCTCAGGGAATATTTTCTGAGCAATTAGACTCTGGTTTGTCGTTTTTAGGAAAATGCGATCCAAACAATCCTATTGAACACTTGTTAGCGAGTTCCACAAGCCATCCGGTGGCCGCAAAGTCATTTGCGGTCGCAATTATTTGCCATCTTGACACACAGTAAACGGAACTTTGACTTTTGTCTGCAGCATTATAAGTAACCGGTAAATTTAGAGTCAGGAGCACGCCAATAATATGCTCTCCACCACAATTATCCTTTATCTCTACGTAATGATTTTTAATAAATTCGTCAACAATTATCCGAGCAACTGTTACGCTTCCATCCTGATCTAAGGAGTCGCGTAATAGAAACTTCGTTCCTATTACCAGAGAAATATCTAACGCGATGATACCGCTTAACCCGGTATTTTTGATCTGATTCGAAGCCTTCTTTAGCAATTTATTGAAATTTTTCAAGGAGTGCGGGCGCTTAACCGCTATTCCGATGGTCCTCAGAGGGTCGTTTATTACGATATCTGGTTCTGCAAATGTTGTGCTAATTCCACTGAGCTGCATTACGCCGGCTAGAAATGCCTCATATTGAAAATCCCATACGGAAAGAATTTTGGATACAAGCTTTGGATGGCTACCAGACATCAGCTTTTTTAGGTGCGGTCGCCACAGATTAATGTCCTGAGACCTTGTAGCTGCAGAAAATATTATCCTCAATTCATGGGCATCTACAAGCGTATTTGAGACAGAAATTTGCAAACTATTATCTAATGGTCTACTTTCAATCCAAGCGTCTCTCAGTTCTTGCATCGCTTTACGATATGACTGAATTCTAGAAAGGCCCACTGGCAGATCCATCTGTGCGCACAGCTCACAAATTTCGTCCATTAACTCTTTATCGTTGTTGAAATCAGTTGGGCGACCACCGGTGTAATTAGATATTTCGTGCATGCCAATATCTTCCAGATCGCTGCCTGGGTGGATTGTTTTTAATGACCACATCGATCCCTCCCCACAGCAGGTCTAGACTTGGTTAGGTTTACAAAAAATAGCTGACGCGAAAATGCTTCAGGAGTTACACCCGTCCGACTATCGGGCCGACCAAACCCGACTTGGCGCCGCAACTTGAAGCCGCCGCCTCTTAAGCGGCGGAAAGCTCGCAAGAACTCTCATTTATCAAAGCACTCGCCGCTCCCCCGTCGTTCCCTGAGCCCGCGGCGCGGCACTCACCCCAAGTTGGTCGCATGAACGGTCTGGGGCTATTATTCGCACACATAAGACGCCAGCGTAACGCTGACAAACATGGAAACGTCTCCGAAAGCCGGGCGTCTATGCAATCTACTGAATGGGCGCGATCGGCGCCGCGCATCAGTCAGAACTTGTTTCCGTTCAGAAAGTTAGCGACCGCTTCGTCGCCGTGCGGGACAAAACGCAACTCCTTCGGGTTTTCGCTACCTGCCATGGCCCCTTTTTGCGGCTAGGCTCGGCGTCGCGCCGTGGTGGTGGTGGAAGGCGCGACCGTCAGAACTCGCTCTCACGGAGACTGCCACCATGCTCTTCCTCGGTCCTCTGCTCGTCCTCGCCGCCATCGCATCTTTCTGCTGGCTGCTGTTCACGCTCGCGGCCTTTGCGCTTCCCTTCTTCGTCGGTCTGACAGTCGGCATGTGGGCCTTCCAAACCGGCGCCGGCGCACTCGGGGGCACCATCGTCGCCGCCGTCGCTGGCGGTGCGACGTTCGGCATCGGTCAAACCGCGCTGGCCTTGGCTCCCTGGACTTGGCTCAGGCTGCTGATCATTTCGCTCTTCGTCGCACCTGCCCCCGTCGCCGGCTACAACGCCACGCATGGGATCGCACAGATGGCCATGCCATCCGCGACTTGGCAGGGGATCTTCTCGGTGATCGGCGCCATCGCCGTCAGCATGGCGAGCTTAATTCGCTTCACAGGAATGGCAGCCCCCGGAACTGCGGCATTAGTCACGGTGCGGAGGTAGCCCACCGCAGCCGACGGAGGGTCATCGCCACAGAAATCCGTTGCACGCGCCTTCGCGGCAGCGCGAGATTCGCCACGTTCTCCCCTGACGCCACCTCTGTTCAGACCGAGCGCACCGAACGGCCTCTGCGATGGGTTGATCTAGCCGAAGGCCGGCTGAAGCCTCGACCGCCTATGGCGCAACAGCCGCGTCGCAACTTTCTTCCCCTGTCGGCTGCGCCGTCATTCCTCGCGAGGCAAGAAAGTTGCTCCTTTGCTGTCGAGCCCCTTCGGGGTGCGCCGTCGGTCGCCTCCGGCTCTTCGATCACCATCGAGACCGCGTGGTGCGGGCTCGGAAACAGAGATCAAGGAGAACCATAATGGCGACCATCGGCAGCTTCAAGAAGACCGGCTCGAACGAGTTCACCGGCGAAATCGTCACCCTCTCGGTCCAGGCCAAGGCCGTCCGCATCGTCCCCGAGACCAGCCGCTCCGGCGACAACAGCCCCAGCCACCGAGTCTACGTCGGCCGAGTCGAGATCGGCGCCGCCTGGTCGAAGCGTTCCAACGAGGGCCGCGACTATCTGGGCCTCAAGCTCGACGATCCGAGCTTCAACGCCCCGATCTTCGCCAACCTCTTCGACGACGAGGAGGGCGAGGGCTACAGCCTGATCTGGTCCCGCCCGAGCGGCCGCCGCAACGGCGACTGAAACGCGCACGAAGCCCCGCTCGGCCAGACCGGGCGGGGCATTGCTCCACCCACGTTGCCGCCCTCTACTTTCGGCCCCTCGACGGAAGGGCGCGCACCAATTCGCACGCATCCACTTCGAGCGCATCAGCGATTTTACCGATAACAGTGACGCGCGCTGAGACATCCGCGCGCTCAATCGCGCCGATGTAGCGGGCGCTAAGTTCGGCCTTCGCGGCCAGTTCCTCCTGCGTCATTTTCTTCGCATGACGCAACCGACGCAGATTGACCGCCACGACCTCCTTGAGATCCATGGCGACGATGGAGCCTGCGTCGGAACAATCGTTCCAGGAATGAACATTCCGATTCGTGCAAGGCTATGCTACTCGCGGGACCGCGCGCCATCCGCCTTTGCCATAGCGGTGATGCGCGTGATGCGCGGCCCGCATCGCCGATCGAGCGCTGGTCAGCCCCACCCCTGCAAAATTTTTAGTAAATCCGTGAGAAATCCTCCTGGCGGCATTGAGGAGGTTGGAAATGAGCACACCGGCTTTCCAGGATCGGCCCCCCCTGACCGAGCGCGTGAACGCCTATGACGAAAAGCACCTCGTCACCTATCTGCGCCTGCTCGACGCCGACGCCGAGGGCGCCGACTGGCGCGAAGTCGTGCTGATCGTCTTCGGTCTCGATCCGACGCGCGAGCCCGAGCGCGCCAAGACCGTTCATGAAAGCCACTTGGCTCGCGCGCGCTGGATGACCGAGAGCGGATACCGCCACTTGCTGGAACCGAGAATGCAGTAATTTGCGGCGTCTCCGGACATTGCGCCAGAAAGTTGCGCGGCGCGAGCGACAACGTGATGCAATTCTAATGTCTATCGAACTGCTAGAGCTTTTCGGAATCGTATGCGCTCCTTTGCACAACGACGTCATTGGAAAGGAGTCGCCTTATGCCCAAATCCTTCTGGCGCTCGGCAGACGCGGTCGCGCAGCTGAACCAGCTCGAACGCGCCGGCTTCGCTCTCGAATTCCTTCGCCGCAACCCTGCTTATCGTGACGATTTTGCGCGCATGCAGCGGCATATCGCGTATCGCCGCGTCGATCCCGACAAGGCGAGCGCTGACCTCGCTCGTCGATGGGGGTTGCGTTTTCGCTTGTGACCCTGACATCCCAACCGGGCACAACAAGGTTCTCTGGCGGCCCGAAGTTTTTCCTGGCGCTTTGTTGCTGACGGAAGCGCCGCCCGGCTTCGCCACGGCGCCATTTTCTGCGGCGGCAATCGGACCGGTGATTCTAGACCGCACCGACGCCGAAGGCCGAGAGATCGTGATACGCGACTTTTCGGGAGAGCTTCACGTTTCGCTCGAGACATGCCGAAGCGGAGAGTCGCCCCGCGATCCTTCTTCCCCTCGACGACATGATCGAGGCGCGCCTCGAGGTCGCCGTGAGCTTCGTTCGCCGTCTCCGCCGAAAGCGCGGCGACTTGCTTCCCGCGCGCTTGCGCCTCACGCCGTTGCAGAAAGCGCGGCTGATCCAGCTTTTGCACACCTTCGACATTCTCCGCGACGGCGGAGGCCGGCGCGATGTCGCCCGTGAAGTCTTGAACTCAGAGCAAGCGATCTTCCTTCCGTCGAATGGAAGGATTCGGCGGCGCGCCGCAAGGCCACGCGCCTGATCCAGGACGCCACTCGGTCTCGTCGAGCGCGGCTACCTGAAGCTCCTTCGCGGCGACTAACCCAACTCTTCCTCGCGCGCCCATTCTCATTGCCCGCAACGCAATGCGGCTCGTCCGCCTCCGAGGGGGACAGGGAAAGAGCTCGAATCTTCGTCCACCCCCTGCGCCCGGCTTCTCCGCCACTCTGGTCCAGACACGCCGCGGCTTTGCCCGCGGCGCATGCGACCGACACGGAGATCGCTCATGTCCGCCAGACTTGCCGAATTCGCGGCGCGCTTCCTTCGAACGCATGAAGCCGCGCGCCTTCTCGGCCTCTCGCCGCGCACGCTGGAAAAATATCGCTGCCACGGCAGCGGCCCGACCTTCCGCAAGCTCGGCGGCCGTGTCGTCTATGCCATCGACGATCTCGAGGCCTGGGCCGACCAGTCGGCTTGCCGTTCGACGTCGGATCCTCGCTATGTCGAGGCCCGCGCCGTCGGCCAAGCGTCCCGCTGAAGCGACGCATCGCCCATGTCGTCGCGCCGCCCCATCATCGTCAGCGAACGCAGCAAGCTCGACCCGTTCGTCGTCGCCACCGGCGACGCCAGCCCGCGCGACCAGCGCGACCTGATGGAGCGTCCGTTCTTCTCCCTCGCCAAGGCCAAGCGCATCGCGCCGATCCTTTACGAGGCCGGCGATGTCCGGGTCGAGGTCCACGCGGTGCCCGAGCACGGCATGGCGACCATCTGGGACGCCGATGTGCTCATCTGGGCGGCGAGCCAGCTCGTCGAGGCCGAAAACCTTGGCTTGAGGACCTCGCGTTTTCTGCGCTTCAGGCCCTACCAGCTTCTCCTCTCGATCGGCCGGCAGACCGGCGCCCGCGACTACAAGCTCCTGAAAGGCGCGCTCTCCCGCCTGCAGGCGACCGTCATCCGCACCACCATCCGCAACGGCGAGCATTGGCGCCGCCACCAGTTCTCCTGGATCAACGAGTGGGAGGAATGCGCGACGCGCGACGGTCGCGTCGAGGGCATGGAGTTCGTTCTCCCCGATTGGTTCTACCGCGGCGTCGTCGATCGCTCGCTCGTCCTCACCATCGACCCGGCCTATTTCCGGCTCAGCGGCGGCATCGAGCGCTGGCTCTATCGCGTCGCCCGCAAGCACGCCGGCCGCCAGCCCAGGGGCTGGCTGTTCGAGATCGCCCATCTTCACCAGAAATCCGGCA
>CAWCTS010000003.1:0-16210 GCA_963798515.1 uncultured Alphaproteobacteria bacterium | reverse complement strand
CGATTTTCCGGCGCGGCCCAGAGGGCCGCTTTCCATCGCCAAGCAAAATCGCCGGCCTGCGCCATCCTCCGCCAAGGCTTCGGCCCTCCGCTTCGGCTTCGGGTGCAGATCCGCGCCGTTCGCCGCCTTCGTCGCCATGAAGGCCGCGATGGGCGCAGCCGACCGGCGAAGGAAAGCCGTTATGACCACCGACCACGACTCCGATCTTGAGCCTAAACACGGTTCATCCCCGACCGACCGAGTCCTTCACGAAATCCAGCTCTATGGCTACCGGCCTTTCTGCGACGAGCCCGATCCGAGGCCGTTGCCGGAGGCGCAACGAATAGTCGGCGCCGTCGCCGACACCTTCGACGCCCTCGTCGCCACATTGAGCGACACGCGCCTCGAGCCCGATCTCGAGGAGTTGCTCTGGTCGACCGTCAACCTGTTCCACCGCGCGGTCGCGCGCATCGAGCGCCAGCTCGACGACAATGAGCAGGCGCAGCGGCGCGCCCAGAAGGAACAGGATGGCTCGGAAGTGCGCTCGGTCGAGCTCGAGCGCCTCATCGCCGAGGGACAAACGCTGATCGAGCGCCGCGAGAGCATGGAACTCTTCTGCGATCACGCCTCTGAAGCCTTCGAGCGACACACCGGCTCCTCTTGGCGCCCGCGCGCCGGCTCCAAGATCAACCACCGCGCACTGACCGCGGCGATGATCGACAGCCGCGACTTCCTCGCCGCAAAGCGCCGCGCCGAGATCGAGCCGCTGCTCCCCGCCGGGCCCAAGATCGCCTTCACCGGCGGCCTCGACTTCAACGATCATCGCGCGATCTGGGACCGCCTCGACAAGGCGCTCGCCAAGCATTCCGACATGGTCCTCCTGCATGGTGGAAGCCCAAGAGGCGCCGAGCGCATCGCCGCCTGCTGGGCCGACAAGCGCAAGGTTCCACAGATCGTCTTCAAGCCAGACTGGACGCGTCACGCCAAAGCGGCGCCGTTCAAGCGCAACGATCAGATGCTCGAAGCCATGCCGATCGGCCTCATTGTCTTCCCCGGTTCCGGCATCTCCGCCAATCTTGCCGACAAGGCGCGCAAGCTCGGCATCCCAGTTTGGGTCTCGAGCGGGGTCGCCTCATAGGCGGCATGTCGAGCGCCGACGGACGGCTCATCCCGCGCCGCTTCGGCCCCATCGCGAAGGGCACGGATGCGCCATTCTTTCTTCTGGCGTAGACCGACGCGCCAGCCTCTGAACGCGGAAGGCATGGAGCTGATGCATCCGCCGCGCGACATCAGAGGCGACGCCCTCACCGCCGCGGCAGCTCAGAAAAACTGGCCATGTTTGCCGGAAGGACCTGCTCGGGTTACGCTGGGCTTCGAAACAAAAGTACCAGGGAATGTCGATGAACAAGAATCGGCCTAGTTCCCTATCCATCCTCCGCGGCTTTCCTGCGATGGACCTACCCGTAATGAGCTTTGAACTTCCGGCACGACTTGGCGATCAGCTGATGTCACCTATTCGTCAAGACCTCCAAGAGACGCGAAGCGAGATCATCAAAGCAATTGCTAGCCTTCAGGCTGGCCGGAACATCTTTACCGAACTCACTAAGCCCGACCTCCACGCTCCCATTGGCCCGAAGGAAATTATCGCGCACCTTCATCGGGGGCCGGATGGGTTATTTTTCGGCCACGCTCGTGGACCGAGCGGGAAGATCGTGGGTCAAGCGAAGTGGCTTAAGGTCACGGATGCAGGCTCCCGCCTCTTTTTGTCAGCCGGGGTGCTTACGGGCCATCTCATGCTCGTGGAGATGTCACAAAAGCTCGATCGTCTTCAGGGGAGCGTCGACAAAATCCGCGAAGCCCTCGATGACGATCGTATGCAGACGCTTCGTGCAGCAATCGGCACCACAAGGGATGCGGTGGAGGCAAGGCGAAACGACAATCGGCAACTGTTGCTGACGTCGACGGTCCCCCATCTAAATGGGGCAGTTCTAAAAACCATAGCGGCATTAAAGCGAGAAATCGCAGAGGTCCCCTCACAACCCGACTGGTGGATCCCGGTAGTAGGTGATCCCGAACGGAAGATGCGGGAGGCTCTGGCCAAGGCCGAGCAGACGCTTCACGCCTGCCTTGAAGGCATTTCTATATTGGGCCAGGCTTACATCGCAATTGACGAACCAGCCCTAGGCTACCGGACCGTGCTTCGCGCGCTTAAAGAGTTGGAGCAAACCAAACTAGCCGATGCTGAGTTTAGAGCGCGTCTGCTCAGGCCAGCGAGCCCGAGCGATCGGCCCGAATTAATTTGGAGAGAAATTTTGCGATATCTTCCGGAACTCCAACATGCTGTCGAAGTCGAACGTGATCGTCAACAGGAAGATCCCGTGGAAATTCAGATGGGCTTGACGCAGGAACAATTAGCGCTTGCCCTTGAACCAAGTGGGGTTGAACCTCATCAATGATCTGGCAACATGCAACTGCGTTTTGATGGATCATCCAAAGTTTCAGCGCCGCGCCATGAAGCTACTCTGTTTGAACGTGCGAAACGGAGGCGGAACTCGCTGGGACCGAATCTTGGCCTTCGTCGAAAGGCATCGCGCTGATGTTGTCATCTTCACGGAATGGCGACGCAGCGAGACGACCGGGGCCGCGGTAGCCTGGGCGACGTCTCGCGGTATGAAGTGTCACGAAGCGTGCGAAGGCGCTACAAAGAACGGCGTTTTTGTCGCGTCAGCGTTGCCCTTCGAATGGACCAGCGCCACCCCGGACAGGGAAACGGCGGGGACGCTCGTTCGCCTTGTTTTCGATGGTTGGGCTATGCTCGCCGCATACTTCCCGCAACGCGACGCGAAGGCGAGGTACTTCAATGCTTGCACCGATCGGGCAAGAGCCGCCGCCGCGGAGCCGTTTCTCCTGATGGGCGACCTGAACACCGGCAATCAGCACGCGGACAGGACGCCTGCTGGGGACAAGTACGTTTGCGCCGAGCTTTTCGACGCGCTTTCGGAATCCCACGGCCTCGTCGATCTCTGGCGGCGAACTCACGGCGCCGACGCTCGCGAATACAGCTGGATGACGAAGACCAATGGCTTTCGGCTAGATCATGCTTTCGGCAACCCTGCTTTCATCGCCGCCTTCGATCCAACGTGCTGCTACGACCATTCAAGTCGAGAGGACGGATTTACCGACCACAGCGCTCTGCTAATCTCGACTACGGGGCGACCTTCTTCGCCACAACAAGAGCGTGACGGTGCCCCTCGCGTCGCCGAGCGCGAAGGTAACGAACCGCTGGGAGATGCCCGAGAAAGGCAAGGCTATGTCGTCGACATCAACTCTCTCCCGCCCGGGTTTCCGACTCACCTGCACTCGGCCGATTTCTGGGAGCAGTTCGGCCGAACCGTCGCGACCTTCGGCCACCTCGAAGAGGTTCTGGGCAAGGCGATATTCGCATTGACGGCGACGGTTCGTTACGAGGAAACCGAGGTGCAGGGCGCCTTTGAACGCTGGCTTCCCACCCTGGAACGCGCCTTGATTGATCCGCTGGGAGGGCTGATCGAATCTACCGGAAGAGCTTGCCGCAGCCATCCCGACGTTACGTTCAGCAATATTGATGACCTGCTGAACGAGCTTCGTCGAGCGTCGGCGATTCGGAACGTCCTGTGCCATGGATCGTGGCAAAGCCCGGACGCTGAAGGGCGTTCGCTGCCGCTCTTCGTCGACAGGCAAAAAGAGGTCTTTTGCACGCCGGTCGACGTCGAGTATCTGCATCAGACGCAGCGCGCCGTAGTCGAATTGACTTGCCATGTCATCAACACGGTCACTTCAATGGGCTGGCAATTCCCCGGCACTAAGGGCCCCGGGACCGTTGTCTATCCGGGGAAGACATCCACTGAGTAGCCAGCCCCGAGCTAGCGTTCACATATCACTATGTCTCGTCAAACCCCTCGATCTGTCGGCAGGGCTTGCTCCAGATCAAATTGGCGACATCCCGAGGGAGCGAGTGGCCACTATCCTCGCTCCGGCAGCAAGGTCTTCAAGCCCGAACTGATGTCTTTGGGTTCTCGGCGCCGCCTGTGGCGGACTGCTCGGGGAGATGCGCCTTCCACGTCACCAAGGCGGCTCGTCCGGCGTCTGAGAGCGCATAGACTCCGCGCTCGACCCGGATGAACCAGCCGTAGACGTTGTGAAGCAAAATCTTCGGCGCGTCCGGAATGGCCTCCTTCAGATCGCTTGGGCGGACGGGTGCGTGCGCCATTGCCCCGGCGCATTGCAGCGCCTGCTGTCGATATGCGGTCATGATAGGCCGTCGCGTGCCCCCGCCAGTCGCCGGATCTCCCCTGCGCCGCCGGTGTTCTTCGAGGATCCGAGAGCGGCGCTTTGCGTTAAGTCTCGGCCGCCATGAGACCGGCTCGACCAGGACCTCGACCCTGCCGGAGCTGAACACGCTGATTAGCCCGAAGCCGAGCATTCGACAGAGCCGCTTGACGCGGGGGTCGGACTCGCGTCCGCGTCCGCGCACTGACGCGCGGACGGCGACCCAAACCTCGTCGCAAGCGGTGGATCGATCCACGGCCTGAAGAACGAGATCGAGCGTGAAGCTCAGCTTCAACTCGCAGATCACGAGCGCGATGGGCGCGCCGCGATCCACCGCCACGACGTCGCAGCCGCAAATCTCGCCTTTCGCCTCGAAACCCAGCCCTTCGAGGAATCGCTTGACCGGCTGATAGAGGCTCGTTTCCAACGTTCGACCTCGATGTGCGCCGCGAGCCTGCGCTCGACGACGAATCGTTACTCCCTGAGGATAATACCGGCGCCCGACTTTTGCGGCACGAAGGGGGTCGTTCTGGCGCAGTTGCTTGATGCTATCATATGTCATATATTGATAGCAACGCTATCAAATGAGGTAAAGACGCCATCATGCCCGCCGTCACCATCCGCAACCTCTCCGAGGAGACGCATCGCGCTCTAAAAGTTCGCGCGGCGCAGCACGGCCGCAGCACGGAAGCGGAGATGCGCGACATACTGGAATCCGCCGTTCGGCCCGCCAATCGCCTCCTCCTTGGCAGCGCGCTCGCGGAAATGAGCCGGAAGATCGGATTGACCAACGCCGACGTCGAGGCCCTCGAGCAGGACCGCGACCCCAAGCCCGCAGAGCCGCTGCGCTTCAAATGATCCTGCTCGACACGAATGTCGTCTCCGAGGCGATGAAGCCTGAGCCCGCACCGGCGGTGCGCCGATGGCTCGACGAGCAGGCGGCGGAGACGCTCTTTCTCTCGAGTGTCACGATCGCCGAGTTGATGTTCGGCGTTGGCGCGCTTCCCAAGGGCAAGCGCAAGGAGAAGCTCTTCGCCGCGTGCGAGGGCGTGCTGGAGCTGTTCGCGGACCGCATCCTGCCCTTCGATACGAATGCGGCGCGCCGGTATGGCGATCTCGCGGTGAAGGCGCGCGCCGCCGGAAAGGGCTTCCCCACACCCGACGGCTATATCGCCGCCATCGCCGCGTCACGCGATTTCGCCGTCGCATCGCGCGACGCCAGTGCATTCGCGGCCGCCGGCCTCAAAGTGATCAACCCCTGGACCGCGGGCGCGCTCGGGGCCGGGTAAAGCGTCCGGCATTTCCGCTCACGGCCAGGGCGGTTTGCGGCTATGCTCGGCGTCGCGCCGCGGTGGTGGTGGAAGGCGCGACCGTCAGAACTTTATCTCACGGAGACTGCCACCATGCTCTTCCTCGGTCCTCTGCTCGTCCTCGCCGCCATCGGATCCTTCTGCTGGCTGTTGTTCACGCTCGCGGCCTTTGCGCTTCCCATCTTCGTGGGTCTCACCGTCGGCATGTGGGCCTTCCACACCGGCGCCGGCGTGCTCGGCGGCGTCATCGTCGGCGCCGTCGCTGGAGGCGTGACCTTCGGCGTCGGTCAAATGTTACTCGCCTTCGCACCCTGGAACTGGCTCCGGCTGCTGATCATTCTGCTCTTCGTCGCGCCCGCCTCCGTCGCCGGCTACAGCGCCACGCATGGGATTGCTCAGATGGCCATGCCATCCGCGACCTGGCAGACGATCTTCTCGATGATTGGCGCCATCGCCGTCAGCGTCACAACCGTGGTCCGCGTAGCGGGAGTAGCAGCTCCCGGACATGCTGCGCTGAGCACGGCGCGGAGGTAGCGTCACCGCAGAAGGCGCGGGCCATCGCCGCTGAACTTCGTCGCAGGGGCCTTGTGACAGTACGAGACTCGCCTGGTTCTCTCTGAGGTCGTCTCTGTTCGAACCGAGCGCACCAAATGGCCTCCGCGATGGGTTGATCTAGCCGAAGGCCGGCTGAAGCCTCGACCGTCTTAGGCGCAACAGCGCCGTCGCAACTTTCTTCCCCTGCCGACTGCGCCGTCATTCCTCGCGAGGCAAGAAAGTCCCTCCTTTGCTGTCGAGCCCCTTCGGGGTGCGCCGTCGGTCGCCTCCGGCTTTTCGATCACCATCGAGGCCGCGCGGTGCGGGCTCGGAAACAGAGATCAAGGAGAACCATCATGGCGACCATCGGCACCTTCAAGAAGTCCGGCTCGAACGAGTTCACCGGCGAAATCGTCACCCTCTCGGTCCAGGCCAAAAACGTCCGCGTCGTTCCCGAGACGAGCCGCTCCGGCGAGAACAGCCCCAGCCACCGCGTCTACTGCGGCCGAGTTGAGATCGGCGCGGCCTGGTCAAAACGCTCCAACGAGGGCCGCGACTATCTGGGCCTCAAGCTCGACGATCCGAGCTTCAACGCCCCGATCTTCGCCAACCTCTTCGACGAAGAAGACGGCGAAGGCTACAGCCTGATCTGGTCCCGCCCGAACGGCCGGCGCAGCGGCGACTGACCGGATCAGGAAGCCCCGCCCGGACGATCCGGGCGGGGCGTTTTTCATATGAGCCATGCGAGAGGGCTGCTTCAAGGTCCGCATTGCCCGCCCGATGCTATTTAGATCGTGCCGCGCTTTGGCAGTGTTCGTAGCCGAGCGATGACCTGAGCCGTCGGCAGCGAAAGATCGACAGTTGCGAAGCGCAAACGGTGGCCTTGAATGAGCGCGCACTCGTCAATATCCAGGGCAATCGCCGGATAAAGCAGCATCCCTTCCGAGCTCAACGAGAGCGCGTCGTCCTGGCGCTCTTGACTGCGCAAATAGGCGTAGAGCTGGTAAAGGTGTTCAGTCTTGAAGCGGTGGCCACCGTGCCGCGACGGCGTCAGAATGTCAGTGAACTTGGTATCGATTATAATTCGGCGGCCCTCGGTGTCGTTTTCGAGAATGATGTCGGTGATCATAATCGGCAGGTAGCTGCGGATGCTCGGGGACGCCGCACTGACGGGCCAGCGATATTGCTTGCCGGGATCAACCCGCCATCCTTTGTCCTGGAGCTCGCTAGCGAAGAAATTGCCAATAGCTTTTTCGAACAGTTTCCGAAACTCGGTTTCCTTGCGCTGCGCCTTTAGCAGCGTCCGTGCACCGGCGGTCTCTGTCGGCAGCACAAGATCAAAGACAGCCTTTGCCAGCGAGATCATCAACCGATCCTCGCTTTCATGGCGGGCAATCTGGTCGGACGCGATTTCCGAACGGGCGGGTGTTTCGGCCGACACGCCAACACGCCCTAGCGCATTCGTGAGGGTGCGGCAGTGATTTGCGAGATCGGCATTCTCCAGCGTGCCGCCGAGACTAGCCAACGCGGCGCGCACATAGCGATTGCGTGGTGTATCGATTGTTAGTTCTTCAAACCTGCAGGCGACTTCGCCCCTGCGGAAAAGTTCGGCAGAAACGGATTCGAGGATATCGATGCGGCCTCTCACACGGTGCAAGACATCTTCGCGACGGCGATAGCCAAAGCTTAAATTCCTGCGTAGTCGCTTTTCCGTGACGTAGCAAAGAAGGCGGGCTACCAGCGATTTGAAGTCTGGGGAGTCCTCGACTTCCGCTTCAAAGCGGTCACGAAATTGCGCGAGGCCTGAGGCATATAGAAACAGCAGCCAGACGTTCCGGACAGGAATTTTGTCCAGGACGAGCGGCACTTGCCCTTCGAAACCGATCTGCCCAACGTTGTCCGGCGTCAGCACCCCTGAGACAGATTGGCGGAGTTGAAGAAAGGAGGATTTCTGGCTCATCGTAACCGTCAAGGAGTGGAGATGAGCCAGAAATCCGATAGCCCCAAACCCTCATCCGAGCGGTTCGTGAAGGACATCCGCCGCGCGACCCGCCGGCAATATTCCGCCGAGGAGAAGATTCGCATCGTGCTCGACGGGCTGCGCGGCGAGCACAGCATCGCGGAACTTTGCCGACGCGAAGGGATCGCCGAGGGCCTGTATTATTCCTGGTCGAAGGAGTTCCTGGAGGCCGGCAAGCGGCGCCTGGCCGGCGACACGGCGCGGGCGGCGACGACCGGCGAGGTCAAGGATCTGCGTCGGCAGGCGCAAGAGCTGAAGGAAGTCGTCGCCGAGCAGGCGCTCGAATTGCGGCTGCTTAAAAAAAGCATGATCGCGGATGGGGGAGACGAGGAATGAGATATCCCGCCTCCGAGAAATTGGAAATCATTCGCCTCGTCGAACAGTCGCATCTGCCGGTCAAAAGGACGCTGGAAAAGCTCGGCGTGTCGCGGGCGGCGTTTTACAGATGGTGCGACCTCTTTCAGGCTGGGGGGCTTGAGGCGCTGGAAGACAAGCCATCCCGGCCATCGCGCGTCTGGAACCGCATCCCTGACAAGGTGCGGGACGAGATTGTGCGGCTTGCGCTCGACGAACCGGAACTGTCGCCGCGTGAGCTGGCGGCGCGCTTTGTCGACACGAAGGGTTACTTCGTCTCGGAAGCCTCGGTCTACCGCCTGCTCAAGGCGCATGATCTGATCACAAGCCCGGCCTTCATCGTCGTCAAGGCGGCGGACGAGTTCAAGGACAAGACCACGGCGCCAAACCAGCTCTGGCAGACCGACTTCACCTATCTGAAGGTGATCGGCTGGGGCTGGTTTTATCTGAGCACAATCCTCGACGACTTCTCGCGCTACATCGTCGCCTGGAAGCTGTGCACGACGATGAAGGCCGAGGATGTCACGGAAACGCTGAGCCTGGCGCTGCAAGCGTCGGGGCGGGATCAGGTCAACATCGCGCACCGGCCGCGGTTGCTGTCGGACAATGGTTCGTCCTACATCTCGGGCGATCTGGCGACATGGCTCGACGACCACAACATCGAGCATGTCCGCGGCGCGCCCTTCCATCCTCAGACGCAAGGCAAGATCGAGCGCTGGCATCAGACGCTCAAGAACCGCATCCTCCTCGAAAACTATTATCTTCCTGGCGAGCTCGAGGCGAAGATCGGCGCCTTTGTCGAGCACTACAATCATCGCCGCTATCATGAGAGCTTGGGCAATCTCACGCCCGCCGACGTCTACTTTGGGCGCGGAACGAAAATCCTGCGCGAACGGGAAAGGATCAAACGCGTCACAATCCAAAATCGACGCTTGCAACACCAACTGACCGCCGCATAAAATCAACCCTCGGATGAGCCGCACCCTCCTTTAAATCACGCCGCCAGCTGTCTAAAATCATTCGACGACGGACACGACCCGAGTGCTCCATTTGAACGGGTCCGCTCCTCCCCACATCGCAGCCGCGGCACGCACGTCCTCGCGCGTCGCGTTCGCGCCAAGGGCGGAAGTTCGTCAGTCTCGGCCACCGCCAAAAATGCGGGCACATGCTCGACCGGACCTCGTTTGAGGCCTCTAAAAAAGGGTCATCAAGGCGCCACCCCTCTGTAATAAGTCTTCATGGGATCACCGTCCGGCACCGAACGAACCTGGCGTGGGAACTGCAAAGGCCTACCAATGTCAAAAGTAAAATACATCTCGTCACAAAGCGAGATTCCCGCGGGCCAAAAATACGT
This sequence comes from uncultured Alphaproteobacteria bacterium, assembly GCA_963798515.1. Classification (GTDB taxonomy): domain Bacteria; phylum Pseudomonadota; class Alphaproteobacteria; order Rhizobiales; family Beijerinckiaceae; genus Methylocystis. Next base: position 6,351 of record CAWCTS010000003.1, on the reverse strand, counting down.
GCTTGTCACGTATGGCGGAGAGTCTGCGCACACTACCCATCCACTTGGCCTTACTATTACGGTCGCCAGCACTGCAAGTGAGCTTTCCTTCTTAGCGGCTGTTCACACAGCCAAGCAAATTGCTAAGCACTCGGAAATATCCGAGGTTTTTGTCTGCGATACCGTAATACGAGGGCCTAAGCCTATCCCCAGTGACCCGTTCATTTACGTTCCTCCACATGAAGAACTTAGCTCGAACGTGGTTGGCTTGGATGTCTACAATAAAGACAAGCAGAATATCGGCACGATCAAAGATATCGCCTTAGACGTAAACGGCCTAAGCGGCTATATTGTCAACGTTGGAGAGTTTCTCGGGATGGGCGATCACCATGTCGTTGTGCACCCCTCGGCAATCAGCTTCAAGGCCAAGGACAATAAATGGCATGCCACAATGGACGTAAACGCTGGTCAGCTTAAGGCCGCACCAGAATACAAATACTCCAGCAAGTCCTGACCAGTGCCACCAAGTTTAGGCTAGCCGTAGAGTGCAGCGCTTCCGTTCGAAAGCAGGGATCAGCACAGTCCGCAAAGGGTCGATGCTGTTGAAAAACTCGTTGCCTGGACCGATTCGGTGTGATTCCGTTTTTTCGGGATTTGCGAGGGATTACGCCGATGATGGGACGCCAGAACGCCGATCAGGGTCAGTTCTTTTATGCGTTCAAGCTCGATGAGCGGATTCCCGAGACGCATCTCCTGCGCCGCATCGACGTATTTGTGAAGCAAGCGCTGGCGAATGTTCATCGGGAGATGGCGGCGTTTTACAGCCATACCGGCCGGCCCTCGATCGACCCCGAACTGCTGCTACGGATGCTGATCCTCGGCTACTGCTATGGCGTCCGTTCCGAGCGCAAGCTTTGCGAAGAGGTCTCGCTGAACCTGGCCTATCGCTGGTTCTGCCGGCTTGATCTCGACGACGCCGTGCCAAATCATTCCAGCTTTTCGAAGAACCGCCACGGTCGCTTCCGCGACAGCGAGCTTCTGCGCGAAGTGTTCGAGCGCGTCGTGGGCATCTGTCTCGCCGCCGGGCTCATCAAAGGCGAGGGCTTTTCGGTCGACGCCAGCGTCATCGAAGCCGACGCCAGCCGCTACCACGGGATCGCGCCAGAGAAGATCGACTGGAGCGCGATCGAGAAGCCGTCGCGCGCCGTTCGGGAATATCTCGAAGCTCTCGATGAAGCCGAGGAGCCGGAAGAAGAAGGCCGCAAGGCGCCGAAAGTCGTCTCGCCGTCCGATCCCGCCTCGGCATGGACGGCGAAGGCGAACAAGCGCGTGCAGTTCGGCTATGGCCTCAACTATCTGATCGACAACGCGCATGCGATCATCGTCGATGTCGAGCCGACCCCTGCGCGGACCTTCGACGAAGTGCGGTCCACAAAGACCATGCTCGAACGCGCGCAGAAACGATTTGGCCTCAAGCCGAAGCGGCTCGCCGCCGATACGGCCTACGGAACGGGCAAGTTTCTCAACTGGCTGGTTAGGCGCAAGATCGCGCCGCACATTCCGGTCTGGGACAAGGGCGAGCGCGAGGACGGCACATTCTGCCGATCGGAGTTCGTCTTTGACTCTGCTCTGAATCAATACGCCTGCCCTGCGGGCAAGACGCTGAAGCAGTATCGCCGCAACTTCACGGTCGCGCGCACGGACAACGCTCGCAACGGCGTTCGTAAATACCGCGCCAGCAAACGCGATTGCCAATCCTGCGAACTCAAGGCGCGCTGTTGCCCCAACTCGCCGACGCGCCGTATCTTGCGCAGCGTCCATGAAGAAGCCCGCGACGAGGCGCGGGCGTTGGCAGGAACGCAGGAGTTCCAGCAATCGCGGAACGAACGAAAGAAGGTCGAGATGCTGTTTGCGCATCTCAAGACCACGCTTCGCTTCGAGAGAATGAGGCTTCGGGGCCTCACCGGGGCCGGGGACGAGTTCCTGATGGCCGCGATCGCGCAAAATCTGAGGCGCCTCGCCCGGCTAACGGCGCTGCCGCGACTTGGAGCGGCCTAAAGAAGGGGGGAGGAACGAGAAGAACCTCGGCAGGACGACGATAGCCTAATCAACTTGACCCGAATCCGTCCGTCCCGCCCCGCCAAAACGGGGCGCGACGCCCATCCACGGGAGTTTTTCAACGGCATCGGTCATGACCGGACGTTCCTGAAATTCAGGCTCCATGCGAAGCCGCCGTATAGGGATACGTCTGTGGCGGCGGCAATTTAGGGTTCAGCGGATCGAGCGGTCGTGACGCAATTAGCCCGCTCCGGCTGCGCCCGCGTGATCACTGTTCTCGGCGGTTGCTACGCCGGAGCATGTAAATCGAGGTGACCATGATGAGGATCAAGCCTCCAAGCACGCTGAGTTCCAACATTTCTGACTTGAGCAATTGTTCCGAGTCAGGCGTCCAACTCCCCGGCAAATTTGCCTGCGACGATTCGAGTGTAATCACCAGCACGCGCCTGATCGAAGCGATCAGTCCGACGATCAAGAACGGTTCGCATATTAGCGTTCCCTCGCGGAACGAGACGCGCACGGTGTGCAAGATTTCGACAACCATCAACACGAACAGCAGCCGGTCAATGCTGAGGACCAGAGAATTTTCATTGCCGCCCATGAGAACGGCCTTCCAGAGCGAAATCCCCGCGGCGCCGATGCCCAATAACGCGGTCATCGCCAAAAGCAGGCCCAAAACCATATATGCGAGGACTTCGACTTGAAGGAAAAGGCGCTGAGCAAATCCGCTGATGGGAGTCACGCTGAGTTCAGCGTTCTCATCGCTTAACATATGTCTGCCTCCTCTGTCCGATCTGGCTTAGCGAGCCAGACGCCTGCTTATGGCTGCATGGGTAAGTCGACAGATCGCGGATGAGCGCGCGGAATTTCGAAATGTGATCCAATCCCGAAGTTTCTGGCCGGGCATCTCGTGATCGGACATCTCTTTTCTTTCAGGATGCAAACGCGACGGCGGGAGACGGTCGTATTTAACCGGGATTCCCTCGATGGGCTCCAGCACGCATCCAAAGATTCTCCAATTTGGCGCTTTTGACAAGGCGGAGCCGTCGCGGAGAGGGCTGCAAGACGTCGGCGAACAGCTTTCGTGGAATGACTACATCCGCGATCTTGAACATGACATAGCGTGCCTGGCTCAAGACCTTCGCGCCGATCTTTATCGGCCCCAGCAACCATCCCTTGAACGGCTCGGGCGTCGCGGAAGGTGCGCACGGCGCGCAGAAAGTCAGGTTTGGGTCAACCTGCAACGGAATAGGGTTATTCAAACGAGTTTGCTTGGCCCCAGATTGCTGCCGCGACGCACGCATTCTTGCGCTTCGCGTTCGCGCCATGGCGGAAAGCTTTCTTGAGTCATTTATCCTGAACTGGCGCCGCGTAAGGGCCGCTCAGCATTCGAGAGAGGAGGGTCGCGGCGGCGCGCTCTTCATCGAGGGTGGACTGGCTATCAATGGAGTTGAGGGCCGTGGTGAGAATCTCTCGGCATTCGTCGAAAGACAGGACTCCCTTGGCCCGCAGAGCATCAAAAAGGGCCGCTGCGATAAGAGAGCCAGCTAGGGCGCTACCATTAGTGCTGTCTGGCTGTTCCGACATGGTCGTTAGCTCCTTATGAGAGCCATACTATCAGTGGGGTCTACTATGTCATTGTTCGAGCGCCTCCGCTCCTCCCCAGATAGCTGCCGCAGCGCATGGGCTTCCGCGCTTCGGGTTCGCGCCAGAACCGGCCATTCCTGAATCGATCCGTCTCCAGCGTCATGTGCTCGCCTATAATCTCGCCAATTGCTTGCGCATACTGGCGACGCCGGACGAGATCAAGGGGCGGTCGACGTGGCTCCCGAGCAGAGGCTAATGAGGTCGCAAACGCTATCGCCCGTCGTAGAACTGCCCGTCCGGGCCGCGCCAGCGCCCCTTGATTTCCGTGAAACGAAAATCCTCGTCAAAAGCGTGGCGTCCGCCGGCTTCGACGAATTGCCGTCCGGGGAGCGGCCGCGTCTCCCGCACCAGCGAGAAATAGGGATCATCGGAGCAATCCTCCGGCCGCGCCGCGCCCTTCGCCGGTTCGCAATCGAGATGCGCGCCTTGCGGAAACTCGATGGTCGCCTTGTAGAAAATCTCATAGCCGCGGATTTCACCGGCGAGCATGTCGAAATCCGCGCTGCGCGTGACGCGGAAATCCACGATCCTGTATGTTGCAGAGAATCTCGCCGCCAGCAGGTGGTCCATGACCGCGCGCGCCTCCGCCTCGCCAGGTCGGCAGCCGAAGAAGCAGGCGGAGGCGGGGACAGCGACGCCAGCCGCCAGAAGGGCGGGCAGCGCAAATCTCATTGTCTTGTTTGGCATGAGCCTTACTAGCTTGGGTTAGGCCTCTAAAATCCGCATCTTGCATTAAGCCAGGACTTGCCGCTGCTTCACGCGTCCGATCTCAGCCGGGCGTAAGAGCCCGGCGCGTCCTCGATCACAGTCAGCCTGCCGTCGCCGGCCTGGCGCGCTGTGATCTGGCCGGAGGTGAAACCTCTCACCCATTCGTCCCAGACCGGCCACCACGAGCCCTTTTGGGCAACAGCGCCAGAGAACCATTGGTCGGGCGTCGCCGGCAACTCCTCGTTGGTCCAATGACCATATTTGCCGCCCGGCGCGTTGATCACCCCGGCCATATGACCCGAGGCCGCCAGAACGAATTTGACCGGCCCTTTGTAGAGATGGGTCGCTGCATAGGTGGACTTCCAAGGGGCGATGTGATCCTCCCGCGCCGACAGGATGAAGGTCGGCGTCGTGACTTTTGTCAGGTCGAGCGGCACGCCGGAGAGGCTGAGACCGCCGGGCTTCGCCAGCAGATTCATCTGGTACATATTGCGCAGATAGTAAGAATGCATGGCTGCCGGCATGCGCGTGGAGTCAGCGTTCCAGTAAAGAAGGTCGAACGGCGCATGCTCCTTGCCGAGGAAATAATTCCTGACGACATAGGACCAGATCATATCGTTCGCACGTAGCATGTTGAACGACATCGCCATGTCATGCGCCTCAAGATAGCCCCGTTCCTTCATGCGCTCATCGAGCGACGCGAGCTGCTCTTGGTCGATGAACACCGCCATGTCGCCGGCGTCCGCGAAATCGACGAGCGTGACGAAATAAGTGGCGCTGGCAATCCGATCGTCCCCGCGCGCGGTCATGTAGGCGAGGGTCGATGCTAGCAGCGTGCCTCCCAGGCAATAGCTCGTGGCGTTGACGGAACGTTCGCCCGTCGCCACCTCGATCGCGTCGAGAGCGGCGAGCGGCCCTTCCGTCATGTAATCTTCAAAACTCTTCTCGGCGAGCGTCTCGTCTGGATTGACCCAGGAGATGACAAATACCGTATTGCCCTGGTCAACAGTCCATTTGATGAAAGAGTTTTTCGGCTGCAGATCGAGCACATAGAATTTGTTGATCCACGGCGGCACGATCAGCAACGGTCGGCGACGCACGTCGGGGGTCGTCGGCGCATATTGGATGAGCTGCATCAGGTCATTCTGGAAGACGACCTTGCCCGGCGTCGCGGCTATGTTTTCGCCGAGGCGGAACGCCTCCATGTCGGTCATGGTAATCGACAGCCGACCCTTGCCGCGCTGCAAATCCTCGAGCAGGTTCTCGAGTCCGCGCAGAAGGTTCTGTCCCCCCGTCTCGAGCGTGGCGGCAAGAACCTCGGGATTGGTTGCGATGAAATTCGAAGGGGAGAGCGCATCGACGAACTGGCGCGTATAGAAGTCGATCTTGCGCGCGGTCGCCGGATCGAGCCCCTCGACGCCGCGCACCGCAGCAAGCACCGCCTTGGACCAAATGAGATAACTCTCTTTGATGAAATAGAAGACCGCATTGTCGGTCCATTCGGGATATTTGAAACGCTTGTCCTGCGGCGGTTCCTCAGGACCGGCGTCTCGCCCCAACCAGCGCTCGGCCGTCGTCTGCCAAACGCGGAGGCTGTCATTGAAGAGATTGATCTGTGCGCGGGCGATCGCGCCCGGATCGGCCATCCACTTCGTCGTCAATTCGCTGAAGGCGCCGCCGAGAGTGGTCGCATCGCCCATCCCGAGCCGCGCGATATCCGGCCGATTAAGCAGGAAGTCCTGGACGAGCTGCTGGCTCTGCCCCGCGATCCTGCCCAGTTGCGTCGCGAGAGCGGCTGCATCCCATGTCGGCTGCGTCGAATTCTGAGCCATACGCTTACCCATGGTCTATTTTGCGTCCATCCAATCCCTTCCGCGTCTTCGGGTCAAATGCAAGGCGCGAGCGGCTTCTCCAAAGGTCGGGTACGGGTCAACCTCCGCCGTGACCGATCCGTTCGAG
>CAWCTS010000002.1:0-119771 GCA_963798515.1 uncultured Alphaproteobacteria bacterium | reverse complement strand
TGGCTTCCCTGACCGCGCCATGTTAACAGGCGCCTGAGGCGCCGAGGGGGCGCGAGAGGGGTTCCGGAGCGGTCATGTCCGATATTTTCCGTGAGGTCGACGAGGACGTCCAAAGAGACAAGGTCGAAAATCTTTGGAAGCGTTATCAGACGCCGGTCATCGTGCTGGCCGTCCTCATCGTCGCGGGCACAGGCGCCTGGAGCTATTACAAGTCCGAGCACACCAAACAGGCCGAGGCCGCCAATGCGCGCTTCCTCGCGGCGGTCGCCGACGCCGACGCCGGCAAGACCGCCGACGCCGTCGCCGCCTTCGACGCCATCGCCAAGAACGGCCCGCCCGGCTATGCGACGCTGGCGCGCCTGCGCGGCGCCGAGGAGCTCGCCAAGACCGACAAGCCCAAAGCCATCGAGCTTCTGAACGCGCTCGCCGAGGATAAGAAGGTCGACGGCCTGACGCGCCAGGTCGCGGATCTGCGCAGCGCCATCTACACGATGGAGCTGGGCGACCGCGAGAAGAGCATGATGAAGATCGGGGAGCTCATGACCGAGAACCACGCCTTCCGCTACAGCGCGCAGGAGTGGACCGGCCTCGACGCGCTCGAGGACAAGGATTTCGACGAGGCCGAGCGCGTGTTCAACATGCTGCTGAGCGACACCAGCGCCCCGGCGGGCATGCGCCAGCGCGCGCAGGCCTATCAGGGCCTGCTGCACGCGGCGCGCGGCGTGAAGGCAAAGCCCGGTGCGATCAAATCCATCACGCCGATCGTCGAATCGGCCGACGGCCAGAACCCGGCCGACGCCGGCGTGACGGTCGAGATGAAGGAAATCGAGAAGAAGTAGCGGAGGAGAAAGGGTGTGCCCCGCCCCCTCCCTGTCCCTCCCCCGCTTTCGCGGGAGAGGGGACCCCAATGATCGAGATTTCGCAGAGTGGAAATAAAGCCCCGAATGAGCTCCCTCTCCCGCGGAGCGGGGGAGGGTTGGGGAGGGGGTTTCTCTAATCAATGACCTTCTCGCTCGCCATCGTCGGCAGACCCAATGTCGGCAAATCGACGCTGTTCAACCGGCTCGTCGGCAAGAAGCTCGCGCTCGTCGACGACCGGCCGGGCGTCACGCGCGATCGGCGCGAGGGACAGGCGAAGCTCGCCGATCTCACCTTCACCGTCATCGACACGGCCGGCCTCGAGGAGGGCGCCGACAGCACGCTCATCGGGCGCATGCGCCGGCAGACGGAAGCCGCCGTGGAGCAGGCCGACGCCATCCTCTTCATGATCGACGCGCGCGTCGGCGTGACGCCCGACGACAAATATTTCGCCGATCTCGTGCGCCGCGCCGACAAGCCCGTCATCCTTGCCGCGAACAAGGCCGAGGGACGCGTCGGCGAGGCCGGCGTGCTCGAAGCCTATGGGCTGGGCTTGGGCGATCCCGTGCCGCTCTCCGCCGAGCATGGGGAGGGCATGATCGACCTCTTCGACGCGCTGCGCCTCGCGCTGCCCGAGCTGACGGGAGCGCCCGAGGAGGAGGACGAAGACTCTGCGCGCCCCGAGCTCGCGGAGGATGAGGACGGCAGCGACCTCGACCTCTCGAAGCCCTTGCGCATCGCCGTGGTCGGGCGCCCCAACGCCGGCAAGTCGACGCTCATCAACCGGCTGCTCGGCGAGGAGCGGCTGCTCACGGGCCCCGAGGCCGGGATCACGCGCGACAGCATCGGGATCGACTTCAAATGGCGCGAGCGCAAGATGAAGCTCTTCGACACGGCGGGGCTGCGCAAGCGCGCCCGCGTCGTCGACAAGCTCGAGAAGCTCGCGGGCGCGGACGCTTTGCGCGCGGTGCGCTTCGCCGAGGTCGTCGTGCTGCTCGTCGATTCCGCCATTCCCTTCGAAAAGCAGGATCTGACCATCGCCGACATCGCTGCCTCCGAGGGCAGAGCGGTCGTCATCGGCTTGAACAAATGGGATGCGGTCGAGGATCGCGGCAAGACGCTCACGACCTTGCGCGAGGAGGCCGAGCGCCTGCTGCCGCAGCTGCGCGGCTGCAAGGTCGTGCCGGTCTCGGGGACGACGGGTTTCGGCCTCGAGGCGCTGATGCAGGCGATCATCGAGACGCATGAGGTCTGGAACAAGCGCATCTCGACGGGGCGCCTCAACCGCTGGCTCGAAACCGCGCTCTCGGAGAACCCGCCGCCCGCCGTTTCCGGACGGCGCATCAAGATCCGCTACGTCACGCAGCCCAAGAGCCGCCCGCCGCATTTCACCTTCTTCGGCAATCAGCTCGACGAATTGCCGACGAGCTACGAGCGCTATCTGATCAACAGCCTGCGCAAAGTCCTTCGACCTGCCGGGCGTGCCGATCCGCATCTCGCGCCGCATGGGCGAGAACCCCTATGAGGGGAAGAAGCGAAGCTAGAGATGCTCAGGACGCGCGCCCGTTCTCGATGAGCCGCAGCAGATTCTCCAAAATCAGCACGGAGGTCAGCGGGCCGACGCCGCCGGGGACAGGAGTGAGCGTGAGGTCGATGTCCTCCAGCGAAGCGCTGTCGACGTCGCCGAAGAGCTTTCCGTCGATGAAGCCGATCCCGGCGTCGACGACGAGCTGACCGGCGCGGAAATACTCTCTGCCGAAGCCTTTGGGGCGGCCGGTCGCGACGAAGACGATTTCCGCCTCGCGCGTGATCTGCGGAATGTCCTTGGTCTTCGAGTGGCAGACGGTCAGCGTGGCGCCGGCGTTGATGAGCATGTTGGCGAGCGGGCGGCCGACCGTGCGCCCGCGCCCGATCAGGGCGACGCGCTTGCCCGCGATCTCTGTCACGGAAGAGGCGAGCGCCATGCAGGCTTGCGGCGTCGCGGGCGCGACGAAGCGGTGCTTTGCGCCATGCTGCATGAGCGCGCCGAGGTTCGACGCCGACAGACCATCGACGTCCTTCTCGGCGGGAATGACATTGGCGAGATCGAGCTCGTCCGTCTGCGGCTGCGACGACATCACGAGGATCGCGCCGTTGACCTCGGGCCGCGTGCAGAGCGCCTTGATGGCGCGAGCCGCATCGGTCTCGCTCTGCAAGCCCGAAAGATCGACCGATTCGAAATCGGCGCCGATCTCATTCGCATGCTTGCGTTTGACCGCAACATAGCTCTGCGCCGCGGGATCGTCGGAGCAGACGATCGCCGCGAGCCGCGGCCTCAACCCGTCGAGCTTCAGCGTCGAGATGGCTTGAACGAGCCGCGCCTTGCGATCCGCGACAATGGCCTTGCTATAAAGGAGCTTCATAATTGCTTGCTCTCCTGCCGCAGAGAGAGTCTATCAGTTTCGCGCAAAACGCGCACTGTCCGGATCGCCGCAAGCTGCTAAAAGCCTGCGCAGGAGAGAGACGGAGCCGCCGTGAACCCCGATCGCCGCAAGCCTTCCCCGGGTCAGACGCTCGTCCCGGCGGCGCAAGCCCTAAAGCTGCGCATCCTCTCCGATGGGCTCGCCGGACATGACGCGCAGACGCTTGGCATCGCCGAGGCGCTGGGGCTCGAGCCCGACATCCGCCGCATCCATCCGCACAAGTTTTTCGAGCTCATCGCGCCTTTCGGGCCGGTGGACTGGCGCGAGCGGGAAAACCAGCCGGGCAGTCCGATCGCGCCGCCCTGGCCGGACATCGCGCTCGCGGCCGGCCGGCGGACGCTGCCCTACCTCAAGCGATTGAAGCTCGCCTCCAATCGCCGTGTGTTCACCGTCTATGTGAATCGGCCGGCGACGGGCCGCGCCGCCGCGGACCTCATCGTCTCGCCGCTGCACGACGCCTTTTTCGGCCCCAACATCGTTACGCCGATCGCGCCGGCGAACCGTGTCTCTCCCGAGCTCTTAGCGCGGGCGCGGCGAGAGCCGGACCCGCGCGTCGCCAGCCTCGCCAAGCCGCGCGCGGCGCTGCTCGTCGGCGGCGACAACCGCCACTTCAAATTCACGCCGCCCGTCGCGATGGCCCTGCAGGAGGCCGTCCGCGCGCTGTCCGCGGCGGGGTTCCGCGTCATGGCCACCGCCTCGCGGCGCACGCCGCCGGCGATCGTCGAGGCGCTGCGGACGGCGTTGGTGGAGGTAGACGGCTGGCTCTGGGACGGGGAGGGGGAGAATCCCTATTTCTCCATGCTCGCCGCGGCGGACCTCATCCTTGTCTCCGCCGACAGCGTCAGCATGATCGGGGAGGCGGTCGCGACCGGCGCGCCGGTCCACATCTTTGCGCCGAGCGGCGGCAGCCCGAAGATCAAGCTCTTCCTGGAGCGCCTGCAGAGCGAAGGCGCCGTGCGGCCCTGGACCGGAACGCCCGAGAGCTGGAGCTACGAGCCGATCAACGAGACGGCCAAAGTCGCCGCGGCGATAAGACGGGCCTATCAGGTCTACAAGGGCGAGCTGCCGCCCCTGCCGGCCTGGCGGCCGCCGCGCGACGAGCTTTTGGACTATGACGAGGGGGAGGAAGACGAGTGAGCCCTCTGAGGCCCCTAGGGGCTGGCGCCGCGCGCGGTCGGGATGCTAACCCGTCGCCATGACCTCTACCGCCCCCCGCCACGCCAAGCTCATCATCATCGGCTCCGGCCCCGCCGGTTATACGGCGGCGATCTACGCCGCGCGCGCCATGCTGGAGCCGCTGCTCATAGCCGGCTTCGACCAGGGCGGGCAGCTCATGATCACGACCGACGTCGAGAACTATCCGGGCTTTCCCGAGCCGATCCAGGGACCCTGGCTTATGGAGCAGATGCGCGCGCAGGCCGAGCATGTGGGCGCGGCGCTCGTTTCCGACCACATCGTCGAGGCGCGGCTGGGAAGCCGCCCCTTCACGCTCATTGGCGACTCCGGCCAGCATTACACCGGCGACGCGCTCATCATCGCGACCGGCGCCAAGGCGCGCTGGCTCGGCATTCCGAGCGAGGAGAAGTTCAAGGGCTATGGCGTCTCGGCCTGCGCGACCTGCGACGGCTTCTTCTTTCGCAAGAAGCGCGTCGTCGTCGTCGGCGGCGGCAACACGGCGATCGAGGAGGCGCTCTATCTCTCCAACATCGCTTCGCATGTGACCCTCGTACATCGGCGCGGCGAATTACGCGGCGAGCGCGTGCTGCAGGAGCGGCTCAAAGCGCAGCCCAATGTCGCCATCCTCTTCGATCATGCCGTCGATGAAATTCTCGGCGTCGAGTTTCCGCTCGGCGTGACGGGCGTACGCGTGAAGCATGTGACGAGCGGCGCGAAAACCACGCTGGAGGCGGACGGGCTCTTCGTCGCGATCGGGCACAGCCCGGCCTCCGAACTGTTCAAAGGGCAGGTCGCGGTGAAGCCCTCGGGCTACATCCAGGTCGAGCCGGGGACGACGCGCACCAATCTGCCGGGTGTGTTCGCGGCGGGTGACGTCGCCGACGAGGTCTATCGGCAGGCGGTGACGGCGGCGGGGCTCGGCTGCATGGCGGCGCTCGAGGCCGAGAAGTTCTTACTCGAGGCTCCTGGCCTCTAAAGGGGAAAAAACATCGTGACGGAACGCGTCGTCTTTCAGAAGAAGTCCATGCCGGTCGAGGTCGAGGCCGGCAAGGTCTATTATTGGTGCGCCTGCGGACGCAGCGAGAAGCAGCCTTTTTGCGACCGCGCGCATAAGGGAACGGGCATCGGCCCCGTCGCCTATACGGCGGAGGCGACCGGCAAGGCGTTCTTCTGCGGCTGCAAGGCGACAAAGAAGGAGCCCTTATGCGACGGAACGCACAAGGAGCTTTGAGAGCCTCGAGCTTAAGGCCCAAGGGGAGATAGGCCAAAATGTTGCGATGGAGCCTCTTTGCTCTCGCTCTGATCGGCGCGACGTTTGCGTCGGGCGCGAGCCGCGCCGCCGGCTGGCATTATTACGATCCCGAATGCCCCGTGGCGCTCGGATCGAAGTCGATGAAATTCGTGGCGATGCAGCCGAAGAAAAACATCGACCGGGTGTGTGACTCTCTGGGCGACGTGGGGCCGACCGTCATCGCGCTCGACGCGCCGGACTCCGAGCTGCGCGAGATGACCTGGGACATTCGCGTGATCGGCGATCCCAAAGGCGATGGCGTCGGCAGCGACGCGGGGGAGGACCTCGTCTATCAGCTCCCCGTCGAGAAGCACCGCAACGGCATGGTGAATTTCGACTTCACCTTCCACAAGGCCGGAATTACGTGCTGCTCGCAAGCTCCGAGCGACGACGGCAAGACCGAATATGGGGCCGCATCCCTTCTCGCGGGCAGTGGATACGGCAGAAAACGCCTCGCTCTTCTCGTCCATCCTCTTCGATCATGCGGTCGATGAGATCCTCGGCGTTGAGTCTCCGCTCGGCGTGACGGGCGTGCGCGTGAAGCATGTGACGACGGGAGCGAAAACCACGCTCGAGGCGGACGGGCTTTTCGTCGCGATCGGCCACAGCCCGGCGTCCGATCTGTTCAAGGGGCAGGTCACGGTGAAGCCTTCCGGCTATATCCAGGTCGAGCCAGGCACGACGCGCACGAACCTGCCGGGCGTCTTCGCGGCGGGCGACGTCGCCGATGAAGTCTACAGGCAGGCGGTGACGGCGGCGGGGCTCGGCTGCATGGCGGCGCTCGAGGCCGAGAAATTCTTGCTCGAGGCGCCTAGCCTCTAAAGGAGAAAAATCATCGTGACGGAACGCGTCGTCTTTCAGAAAAAGTCCATGCCGGTCGAGGTCGAGGCCGGCAAGGTCTACTATTGGTGCGCCTGCGGGCGCAGTGAGAAGCAGCCTTTTTGCGACGGCGCGCATAAGGGAACGGGCATCGGCCCCGTCGCCTATAAGGCGGAGGCGACCGGCAAGGCGTTCTTTTGCGGCTGCAAGGCCACGAAGAAGGAGCCCTTATGCGACGGAACGCACAAGGAGCTTTGAGAGCCTCGAGCTTACGGCCCAAGGGGAGTAGGCTTAGAATGTTGCGATGGAGCCTCTTTGCTCTCGCTCGTGATCGGCGCGACGCTCGCGCCCGGCGCGAGCCGCGCCGCCGGCTGGCATTATTACGATCCCGAATGCCCCGTGGCGCTCGGATCGAAGTCGATGAAATTCGTGGCGATGCAGCCCAAGAAAAACATCGACCGGGTCTGCGACTCGCTCGGCGACGTGGGGCCGACCGTCATCGCTCTCGACGCGCCCGACTCCGAGCTGCGCGAGATGACCTGGGACATTCGCGTGATCGGCGATCCGAAAGGCGATGGCCTCGGCAGCGACGCGGGGGAGGACCTCGTCTATCAGCTCCCCGTCGAGAAGCACCGCAACGGCATGGTGAATTTCGACTTCACCTTCCACAAGGCCGGGAAATTACGTGCTGCTCGCCAAGCTCACGAGCGACGACGGCAAGACCGAATATGTGGGCCGCCATCCCTTCTCGGTCGGGCTGATGGATACGGCGGAAACCTCCGCCTATCTGCTCTTTGGGGCTTTCGTGCTCGTGGTTGGCGGCGGCGCGGGCTACTTTTTCTGGAAGAAGAAGAAAGCCGCGCTGGCGGCGTGATTTTTGTCCCCGCCGGCATTGGAGCGATTTCGCCGCCTGTGCGCTCCGGCAATCGTGAAGAGAATTACGTGGAACCGCGCATGGCGGAAACCTCCAAAAAGCTTCTTCTCCTGCGCATCGCCGAGGCGCTCGAGCGGCTCGCGCCGCCGCCCGCGCCGGCGCCGGATTTCTCCTGCGCGGAAGCCTTCGTCTGGCGCGCCGAGGCGAATGTCTTTGCCCCGGTCGCCGAGGTCAATCGCGTCGCGCTCGATCTGCTCGCCGGCATCGACCGGCCGCGCGATCTGCTTCTCGCCAACACTGAGCGTTTCGCGCGCGGCTTGCCGGCGAATAACGCGCTGCTCTGGGGCGCGCGCGGCATGGGCAAGTCGTCGCTCGTCAAGGCCGTGCATGGCGCGCTGGCCGGCGAAGGGCGCCTGAAGCTCATCGAGATTCATCGCGAGGACATCGAGAGCTTGCCCGTGCTGCTCGCGGCGCTAAGCGGAAAGAAATTTCAGTTCATCGTCTTTTGCGACGACCTTTCCTTCGACGCAGGCGAGGCGAGCTACAAATCCTTGAAGAGCGCGCTCGAGGGCGGCGTCGAAGGCCGCCCCGCCAATGTGCTGTTCTACGCGACGTCCAACCGCCGGCATCTGCTGCCGCGCGAGATGGCGGAGAATGAGCAGGGCTCGGCCATTCATCCGGGCGAGACGGTGGAGGAGAAAGTCTCGCTCTCCGATCGCTTCGGCCTGTGGCTGGGTTTCCACAAATGCAGCCAGGACGAATATCTCGCGATGGTTTCGGGCTATGCGCGCCGCCACGGCCTCGACGTCGCGCCGGAGCGGCTTCGCGCCGAGGCGCTGGAATGGTCGACGACGCGCGGCGCGCGGTCGGGCCGCGTCGCCTGGCAATTCATTCAGGACCTCGCCGGGAGGCTCGGCAAAAGGCTCGATGCGGTGTCCGACTGAGGCTCACTCCTGCGAGCGAAAACAGTCGGCGAGGTGATCGTCGACCATGCCGACCGCCTGCATGAAGGCGTAGACGACCGTCGGGCCGCAGAATTTGAATCCGTTAGCGCGCAGGTCTTTCGAGATGCGTTCGGAGAGCGGTGTCTGCGGCGGCACGTCGCGCATGGACTTCGGCCGGTTGACGATCGGCGCTCCGTCCACGAAGTCCCAGAGATAGCGCGAGAACCCCGTCCTCGCCTCGATCTCGAGATAGGCCTGCGCCGAGACGATCACGCCTTCGATCTTGGCGCGGTTGCGCACGATCGACGCGTCGCCCATCAGCCCTCGACGCGCGTGGCGTCGTATCGCGCGACGCGCTCGGGATCGAAACCCTCGAAGGCGCGGCGGAAGGCCTCGCGCTTGCGCAGGATGGTGATCCAGGAGAGCCCCGCCTGAAAGCCGTCGAGCGCGAGCTTCTCGAACAGCGCTTGCGACGAATGTTCCGGACGCCCCCATTCCTCGTCGTGATAGGCGACGTAAAGCGGGTCCTCGCCGCACCAGGGACAGCGCGCCTTGCCGTCGCCGTGGCGCGCGAGCTCGGCCTCCCGCCACGCTTGGGGATTTTGCCGCTCTGGCTTCTGGGGTTTGCGGGCATGGGGCGAGGCGCCGATTGCCTTCGTCTCGAACTTGGGATTATCGTGACTATACGCGATGGGGCAGGCGGGAAACCATTCGTCCGGCGCGTTTCAGGCGCGCTCGCCGCCTTTCTTCATTGCCGCTCTCCCGAGCGCGGGGAGCTTTCCAGTTTGGAGAAAAACAATGTCGATCCGGCTCGTCCCTCTGGCGGTTGCGTCTCTCGCGCTCAGCGCCGCCGCCTTTTCCGCGCAGGCTGAGGTCAGCGTGCAGAAGGAGTGCGGGGCTGAATATCAGGCGGCCAAGGCTGCGGGCTCGCTGAATGGCCAGAGCTGGGGAGAGTTCCTGCATGACTGCCGCGAGCGCCATTCCGGCGGCGCGGCGGCGCCGGCGAGACGCCCCGCCGCGGCGCCCGCTTCGACTCCGGCCGCGACCTCACCCGCCGCTCCCGGCAGAGTCCCTGGCGGCCCCGGCAGAAGCGCATGTGAGCGTGCAGAAGCAGTGCGGGGCCGAATATCAGGCCGCCAAGGCTGCGGGCTCGCTGAACGGCGAGACCTGGCAGCAGTTCCTGCAGGCCTGCCGCACCCGCCACGCCGCTCCTGCCGCAGCGGCGCCTGCCGCGCCTGCGCCGGCTCCTGTAGCCGCGCCCGCTGCCCCGCCGCCTGCGCCCGTAGCCGCCCCTGCCGCCGAGCCCGCGGCTCCCGCGACCGGCCGTCGCCGCCCCCGCGAGCCCCGTCACGACGAAGAGCGGCAAGCCCGTCAGCCCTGGAACACAGGCGTTCATCGATCGCGAGAAAGCCTGCGGCGCCGAGTGGCGCGCCAAGAAGGCCGCGCTGCTGAAGGCCAATCCCAAAGCGACCTGGCCCGCTTACCTCAGCGAATGCAACAAGCGGCTGAAGGCTCAGGGGCGCTGAGGGCGTCACTCGAAGCTTAGCGCCTGGAGGGAATCCCTCCAGGCGCCTGTCTGCTGCATTTTCTAGCCGCCAGAGGGAGCTCGAAGAACCCTCCCGCGGAGCTTGCGCTTTTTCACCGGCTCTTTTCGTTAGAAAAGTGAGAGCATCTACAGATCCTATTAAGAGGGCCTCGAACGGCACTAGGAGCGGCCATGCCAGTTGCAACTTCACCGACGCTTCGGCGAGTCACGATCGAGGACCGGCCGCTTCACACGCTGAATGGATTTCTCATGCTCGTGCTCGCGCTGATCCTGCTCGCGGCCTCGGTTTGGTTGAGTTTTGCCTGGCTCGCGCCATCCCCGCTGCAAAAGATCGGGCTGAGCGCTTGCTGCTTTGTCGCGGCTTTGATCTTGCTCAGAGGCTTGGTGGTCTTGCAGCCCAATCAGAGTCTCGTCTGCCTGCTCTTTGGCAGTTACGCTGGAACTGAACATCGCGCAGGATTCTGGTGGGTCAATCCGTTCAATTCGAAGACGAAGGTTTCACGACGGCTTGAAACTCTTGAGAGCGGGCCGCTCAAAGTCAATGACGCCGTGGGCAATCCCGTGGACATTGGCGCCGTCATCGTTTGGCGCGTCGAGGATGCGGCAAAAGCGATGTTGGAGGTCCACGACTATCAGAGCTATGTCAAAGCTCAAAGTGAAACAGCGCTGCGTCGGTTGGCCAGCTCGCATCCCTATGATCTAGTCGAAGTGGAGGAAGCACTTCAGCAGGGCGCGCTGCGACTGGACGCCGGAGCCGCAAAAGATGTCGTGTCCAACCTCAGCTTGCGCGACGGCGGCGACGCCATCAGCGCCAATTTGCTGACGGAACTCCGGTCGCGCATGGAGCAGATCGGCATCGCCGTGATCGAGGCGCGCATTTCCCATCTCGCCTACGCCTCGGAAATAGCCGGAGCGATGTTGCGCAAACAGACTGCGGGCGCGGTCCTCGCCGCGCGCCGCCTCGTCGTGAAGGGGGCCGTAAGCATCGTCGAGAACGCGCTAGCGGAACTCGACCAAAAGTCGCTCGGCGAAGGCTTCGATGCGCAAACACGCGCAGCAATGATCGCCAATCTTCTCGTTGTGCTCGTCGGCGACCGCGAGGCCGTGCCCGTCATCAACACCGGTTCGATGTGACGCCGCGCGGAAAGGTCTAACGAGCCCAAAGTTTCTAGGGAACGATACGCCCTAGGTCATCACCACATTCACCGCGCTCTCGGGCAAGTCCTTGCCGAAGCAGCGCTGATAGAACTCGGCGACGAGCGGGCGCTCCAACTCGTCGCAACGGTTGAGGAAGGTGAGCCGGAAGGCGAAGCCGATGTCGCCGAAGATGTCGGCGTTCTCGGCCCAGGTGATGACGGTGCGCGGGCTCATCACGGTGGAGAGATCGCCGGCCATGAAGGCGTTGCGCGTCAGATCGGCGACGCGCACCATCTTGTTCGCGGCGTCCTTGCCCTCCTTCGTCTTCTGCATCGATTTGATCTTGGCGAGCACGATGTTGGTCTCGGCGTCGTGCGGCAGATAGTTCAGCGTCGTGACGATCGACCAGCGGTCCATCTGTCCCTGATTGATCTGCTGCGTGCCGTGATAGAGGCCCGAAGTGTCGCCGAGGCCGACCGTATTGGCCGTCGCAAAAAGGCGGAAGGCCGGATGCGGCCGGATCACGCGATTTTGATCCAGAAGCGTAAGCTTGCCGGAGACCTCGAGCACGCGCTGAATGACGAACATCACGTCGGGACGGCCCGCGTCATATTCGTCGAAGCAGAGCGCGATGTTGTTTTGCAGCGCCCAGGGCAGAATGCCGTCGCGGAACTCCGTGACCTGCTTGCCCTCCTTGAGGACGATCGCATCCTTGCCGACGAGGTCGATGCGCGAGACGTGGCTGTCCAGATTGACGCGCACGCAGGGCCAGTTCAGGCGCGCCGCGACCTGCTCGATATGCGTCGACTTGCCGGTGCCGTGATAGCCGGTCACCATGACGCGGCGGTTGTGGGCGAAGCCGGCGAGAATGGCGAGCGTCGTCTCACGATCGAAAAGATAGTCGGGATCGAGGTCCGGGACATGCGGGTCCGGCCGCGAATAGGCCGGGACCTGCATATCCGTGTCGATCTTGAAGAGCGCGCGCGCGGAGACTGTCGTGTCCGGCAATCCCGAACCATTCGCGGCGGCTTTTTCCAGGGCGACCACTCGTTATCCTCCTTGGCGCGCGTTCGGATACGCGTCGAACGCGCTTTTGAACGCTATGGATTGAACATGTTCTTTTCCAAAATCGCCCGGCGATCTTGGGAACGTGCTCCAGGTCAGGCACTCAGCCCGCGGCGGACGACGCGATGCCCTCAGACGAGGCGGGCGGCTCGCAGCGTTCTATAGGCGTGGATGATCTCCCGCAATTTTTCCTCACGGGAGCGGTCTCCGCCATTGGCGTCGGGATGATGGCGCTTGACCAGCTCCTTATAACGGGCCGTGATCGCGTCCGAGGTGGCGGCGTCGTCGAGGCCGAGGGCGTCGAGCGCCCGCATCGTCACCGGCGAATAGCGCGGTCCCCGCGCGTCCGTCGCTCGCGTGCGATGGTGGCGCGGCCGGTAGGAGCCAAGCGGATCGGCGTGATCCGAGGCGCGCGGCCCGTCATGGCGGAAGCCCGCGGCGCCGCGCTTGACGCCCATCGACCAGGTCGGCCGGTGGCCGACGGTGGCGTCCTTGAGGTAGCGCGCGACCGCCTCGTCGCTCATCCCATTGAAATAATTGTAGGAATTATTGTATTCCCGGACATGGGCGAGGCAGAAGCAGAAATACTGCCCCTCCCGCAGGCGCCCCATGGGCGCACGAAACTCGCCCGGCTCGTTGCAGCCCGGCGAATCGCAGCGCATCCCGCTAGGCTCGGCGGGGCGCTCGGCGCCGCGGCGGGTGCGAATGCGGTCGAAGAGGGGTGAATTCAGGTCCATGCTCGCCCATTATGGGGAAGCGCTGCGCCGCGGCAAGACGAAATCGCGGTCAGGAAGCCGATGCGATGGGCGCGACTTTTGCTTCGACGCTCAAGAAAGGGACAATCATGACGCAAGTGAGCGAGGGAACCGTCAAGCAGCTCATCGAAGCGCGGCTCGGGCAAGGCCTTGCGCCGACGCAACTCGTCGTTTCGGATGACTCCGGCCGTCACGCGGGGCACGCAGGCCACCGGCCGGGCGCCGAGACGCATTTTCGCGTCGAGATCGTCTCGCCCGCCTTCTCCGGAAAAAGCCGGCTCGAGCGCCACCGCCTCGTCAATGACATGCTCAAGGACGCCTTCGCGGCGGGCATGCATGCGCTGGAGCTCAAGGCCAAGGCGCCCGAAGAGGCCTGAGGCGGGGCAGCGGCGAGAAGGCCTCACGCCGCCACTCTCGCCTCCCGCGCCAGCGCGGCTTCCGCCTCCTCGGCGCTGAGCGTCGAGAACATCTGCTGGAGCCGCGCGCCCGAGGTCGGCGCATAGGCCGTGATGCCGTCGCGGTCGTAGAAGGCGCGGAACATGCGCCTCGCTTCCTCGATGCCGAGCAGGCCGATCTCGTAAATCTCGTCGATGCGGCCGGGGCGCAGCAGCGCCGGATCGAGCCGGTCGAGATGGTTCGTCGTGATGATGAACTTCAGCCCGTCCGGGGTTTGCATGCCGTCGAGCGTGTTCAGGATCTCGTGCAGCGAGAAGGAGAGCGCCGCATCCTTGCCGCTCTCCGTGCTCTTTCGGTTGAGTCCCGCCGACAGCGTGTCGATGTCCTCGATAACGAGGAGCGAGCGTGGGGTGATCGTGTCCATCTTCTGCGCCATCATCGACAGCGAGGTGACGTAGAAGACGTCAAGATTGAGCTCGGAGGCGATCGCGTGGATGAGCGAGGTCTTTCCGGTGCCGGGCGGGCCGTGCAGGATGAAGCCGATCTTTCGCGGCACGCCGCGCCGGTCGTACCATTCCGGATTCGCCTCGAACCATTTGAGACGCGCGACGAGCCTTTTGCCGACGTCCCCCTCCACGAAGACCGTGTCGAGGCGCCGCTTACGCTTATAAGTTCCAATCCAGCCGGTCCCGCGCTCGATCGCGATGGTGATCGAATTGTGATTCGCCTCGGCGGGGATCGCCGACATGAGCAGCCTCCGAACCCGCTCGACGTCGGAGGTATAGAGGGTCATGGTCAGCACGATCCTGACTGAGGACTGGGCCGATTCGTCCTTCGCCTTGTTGTAGCCGATCCAGATTCCGTCCCAGCGGGCGAGGCCGCGTCCGAACCCCGTCGTCAGCTCCAGGTTCTGGAACTCGAAGGCCTTGTTGATCTTGATGCGATGCGTCGAGAGGGCGCGGTCCACGTCGAGGAAGAAGGCGCGGCTGCTGTCCATCGTCACGCGCACGCAAAAGAGCCCGCTCGCGAAATTGTAGATCGCCCCCGGCAGGGCTTTCGCCTGATAGGCGACCCAGCCGAGCGCCATCGCGCCGAAGGCGCCGGTCAGGATCTGGTTTTGCAGCAGGCCGTCGAGAAAGGATGCGAACATGCGGCGCCTTGAAGCTCGCTCGCCGGCGGAGCTGGCCGCCAGCGAAAAAAGGACGCAGCAAGAGTGGCCTTCGCTGCGGCGAAGTTCAAGGGCGGGGAGGAGACGGCTCGCGCTTTTCGGCCTGGGCGGCCTCACCCATGCGCCTCTTTCGGCCCGCGCAGCACGCGCTTGGCGAGCGGCGCCTCGGCGGCGTTCAGCCCGTGCCAGAGCAGCGTTTCCTCGAGCTTTTTCGCCAGCTCGAAGTCCTTGTCGGTGATGCCCTTCGCCGAATGGGTGGCGAGCTTCACCTCGACGAAGGCGTAGGAGGCGACGAGGTCGGGATGGTGCCAGGCCGCCTCCGAGAGCATGCCGATCGTGTTGATGAGCAGGATCGTGCCGGGCCAAGTGTGCGTCTTGTAAGTGCGGCGGATCCAGCCGCCCTCATAGCGCCATTCGGGCAGCTCCTTGGCGAGCTTCTCGGCGATTTCCGCCTCCGTGTAGACGCGATCCTTCGTGACCATGCTCCCTCTCCTCTCGTCTGGGCGGAATGCGGCGCAGCAAATCTCCTTGCCAAGCGCCCTTCCGCCGGGTTAGTCGCCCGAGCGCGGGCGCTGCCGCCTCGCGCGAAATCTCCCTCCCTATTTAGAGCGCAAGCCTCGCCTGTCTTGCGAAACAACGGGTCGCCCATGCCGGCGGACAAAAGCGTCAACGAGGTCCGCGTGGCCGCCAGCGCGCGGCTGCATCTGGGTTTCCTCGACCTTCACGGCGGGCTCGGCCGAAAGTTCGGGGGGCTCGGCCTTGCGGTCGACGGGCCGAAGACGCGATTGACCCTGACCCGCGCCGAAGCGGTATCGGTTGAGGGTCCTCAGGCCGACCGCGCCGCGCCGCTCCTCGAAGCGGCGCGAGCCGCCTTCGCGCCGAGCGTCAAGGCGCGGCTCGTCATCCATGAGGCTATTCCCGAGCACGCGGGGCTCGGTTCGGGGACGCAGCTGGCTCTGGCCATTGCTGCGGCGCTGCGCCGTCTCGAGGACGTCGCCGGCGACGCCGCCAGCGACGCGGCGGCGATGGGGCGCGGCGCGCGCTCGGGGCTCGGCGCCGGGCTCTTCGAGCGGGGCGGCTTCGTCGTCGATGGCGGCAGGACCGAAGGCGGTCCCACCGCGCCCGTCGTCGCGCATCTGGCTTTTCCGCCCGAGTGGCGCATTCTCCTGGTTTTCGACCGCGCAGCGGAGGGGGTTCATGGCCAGCGCGAGCGCGAGGCCTTTACCGCCCTGCCGGCCTTTTCCGAGGCGACGGCGGGAGAGCTCTGCCGCCGCGTGCTCCTGCAGGCGCTCCCGGCGCTCTGCGAGCGCGATCTCCCGCGCTTTGGCGAGGCGATCGAGCATATTCAGCAGGCCGTTGGGGATTACTTCGCCCCGGCGCAAGGCGGCGGGCGTTTTTTGAGCGCGGCCGTGGAGCGGGCGGTCGCGGCGCTCGTTGCGGCGGGCGCCGTGGGCGGCGGTCAGACGAGCTGGGGCCCGACGGGCTTCGCTTTTGCGGCGAGCCAGACGGAGGCCGAGCGTATCGCCGCCCGAGCGGGGCCCCTGGCCGAGGGACTCTCGATCGAGATTTTCCAAGCCCTCGACCGGGGGGCGAGGATCGACGCGGTCTATGCCCGGATGGCGTCGGCATGACCGTGCGGGCTCGCCCCTCGCGGCGCCCGTAAATAAGCCGGGCTCAAAGCTTTGGGCGCCCTTGCGTCCAGCCGGCGGAGGCACAATGTCTGGGAGCGAGCGACGGCGTCCAGACGGCTTGATTGAGGGCCAAAGCGGAGCTGTTGGCAAGGGACCGCTTCGGGGCCCGTTACAGATTCGGTAGAGAAAGGACGCGAAATGGCGAAAATCATCGGCATCGACCTCGGCACCACCAATTCCTGCGTGGCGGTCATGGACGGGTCGACCCCCAAGGTCATCGAGAATGCGGAGGGCGCGCGCACGACGCCGTCCATCGTGGCCTTTACCGACGACGGCGAGCGCCTCGTCGGCCAGCCGGCCAAGCGCCAGGCGGTGACCAATCCCGAAAAGACCTTTTTCGCGATCAAGCGACTGATCGGGCGCACCTTCGACGATCCGCTGACCAAGAAGGACATGGGCCTCGTCCCCTATCACATCGTGCGCGGCGGCAATGGCGACGCGTGGGTCGAGGCGGCCGGCAAGCAATATTCGCCCTCGCAGATCTCCGCCTTCATTCTGCAAAAGATGAAGGAGACGGCGGAGGCGCATCTCGGCGGCCCCGTCACCCAGGCCGTCATCACGGTTCCCGCCTATTTCAACGACGCGCAGCGTCAGGCGACCAAGGACGCCGGCAAGATCGCGGGCCTCGAGGTGCTTCGCATCATCAACGAGCCGACGGCCGCGGCGCTCGCCTATGGCCTCGACAAGAAGCACTCGGGCGCGATTGCGGTCTATGACCTCGGCGGCGGCACCTTCGATATTTCGATCCTCGAGATCGGCGACGGCGTCTTCGAGGTGAAGTCAACGAACGGCGACACCTTCCTGGGCGGCGAGGACTTCGACAACCGCCTCGTCGAATATCTGGCGGGCGAGTTCAAGAAAGAGCACGGCATCGATCTCACGAAGGACAAGCTCGCCCTGCAGCGCCTGAAGAAGGCGGCGGAGGACGCGAAGATCGCGCTCTCCTCGGCGACGCAGACGGAGATCAACGAGCCCTACATCACCGCGGACGCGACGGGTCCCAAGCACCTGTCGATGAAGCTGACGCGCGCGAAGTTCGAGACGCTGGTCGACGATCTGATCCAGCGCACGGTCGAGCCCTGCCGCAAGGCGCTCAAGGACGCCGGCATGACGGCGGGCGAGATCGGCGAGGTGGTGCTCGTCGGCGGCATGACGCGCATGCCGAAGGTGCAGGAGGTCGTGAAGCAGTTCTTCGGCAAGGAGCCGCATAAGGGCGTGAACCCCGACGAGGTCGTCGCGGTCGGTGCCGCGGTGCAGGCCGGCGTGCTGCAGGGCGACGTGAAGGACGTGCTGTTGCTCGACGTGACGCCGCTCTCGCTCGGCATCGAGACGCTCGGCGGCGTGTTCACGCGGCTCATCGACCGCAACACGACGATCCCGACCAAGAAGAGCCAGGTGTTCTCGACCGCCGAGGACAACCAGACCGCGGTCACGATCAACGTGTTCCAGGGCGAGCGCGAGATGGCGCAAGACAATAAGAGCCTGGGGCGCTTCGATCTCGCCGGCATTCCGCCGGCCCCGCGCGGCGTGCCGCAGATCGAGGTGACCTTCGACATCGACGCCAACGGCATCGTCAGCGTCACGGCGAAGGACAAGGCCACCGGCAAGGAACAGCAGATCCGCATCCAGGCCTCGGGCGGTCTCTCCGACTCCGACATCGACCGCATGGTCAAGGACGCCGAGTCGCACGCCGCCGAGGACAAGGCGCGCCGCGAGCTCGTCGACGCCAGGAACCACGGCGAAGCCGCCGTGCATACGGCGCATAAGTCGCTGCAGGAGTTCGGCGACAAGGTCTCGTCCGCCGACCGCGGCGCGATCGAGGCGGCGATCGACGCGCTGAAGACTGCGCTCACGGGCGAGGATTCGCAGCTCATCAAGACCCGCACGAGCGAGCTCGCGCAGGCCTCCATGAAGCTCGGCGAGGCGATGTACAAGGCGCAGCAGGCCGAAGGCGCAGGCCCCGAAGGCCACGACGGCGGCCATGGCAAGGACGATGTGATCGACGCGGACTTCAAGGAAGTCGGCGGCGACGATCACAAAAAGTAAAAGAACAAAAGGTAAGATAATTCCTTCGGGCTCCCTTCGGGGAGCCCGATCTTTTTGAGCGGTCGCGCATTTTCCCGCGCTCTCTGGTCGCAGCGGATTTTCGAGTTTTGCCTGCAGGCGCCCGCTTTCTGGACGAATCAGCGTATCGGGGCCCACCCGGCCCTGAAAGTTTGGCGGTCCTGGGTCGCAGTTTGCGCCCGCCGCGCCGGCTTGCAACGCCTCGCCATTGACCCCGCCTTCTCCAAACGTCTATCTCTGCCGGGCGGCGCGAGCGGGTTGCCGGCGGAGGCCCAGCCCCTTTTGCGAAAATTCGCTCTAAGGAGCGTGAAATGTCGAGCGAAGACGCATCGCTGAGCGGCGGCCGGGACGGCTCCTTTCGTCTCGAGCGAAAGCTTTTGCTCTGGGGCCTCGCCGTCGCCGCGGTTCTCGTCGCGACCTCCGCGCTCAAATCCATTCTCACGCCCTTCGTCGCCGGCGCGGTGCTCGGCTATCTGCTCAACCCGGTGGCGGAGCGCTTGCAGCGGCTGGGACTGTCCCGGCTCGGCGCGGCGCTGCTGCTGCTTGCCGTCTTCGTCTTGGTCGTCGGCGCAGGGCTGCTGCTGCTCGTGCCGGTGCTCATCCATCAGCTCGAGGAGTTCATCGCGAGCCTTCCCGGCCTGCTGGCGGGGCTGCGCACGCTCTTTGCCGAGTGGAGCGAAAAGCTCGTTACAAACTACAATGACGTGCTGAAAGAGCACGGGCTCGACGTCGCTCTCCCGACGATCGACGCGAAGAAATACGTAGACGATTTTTTTGGAGAGAGCGCGCCGCATCTCGTCGATTTCGCGCGTTCGATGCTCTCGCGCGGCATCGCCATCATCAATGTCGTGTCGATGATCGTGGTCACGCCCGTCGTCGCTTTTTACATGCTGCTCGATTGGGGCGCGATGGTGCGCATGCTCGACGACCTCACGCCGCCCCGTTTTCGCAGCGAGGTCCGCATGCTGGCGCGGGAGATCGACGCGGCGATGGGCGGCTTTCTGCGCGGGCAGGGGGCCGTCTGCTTCTTCCTCGGCGCCTGGTTCGCCTTCGGCCTTTCCTTCATCGGCTTGAACTTCGGCTTTCTCATCGGCGTCGTCGCCGGCGTGCTGAGCCTCATCCCCTTCGCCGGCTCGATCGCAGCCTTCGTGCTTTCGATTAGTATCGGACTCGCGCAATCATGGCCCGACCTTCGCCTCCCGCTGGAGGCGATCGCCGTCGTGAGCATCGGCCTTTTTCTCGACGGCAATGTGCTCTCGCCGCGTCTCGTCGGCGCGTCGATCGGATTGCATCCCGTCTGGCTCATGTTCGCGCTCTTCGCCTTTGGCTCGCTCTTCGGCTTCCTCGGCGTCATGGTGGCGGCCCCGGCCGCCGCGGCCGCCGGCGTGCTCCTGCGTTTTGCGTTGAAGCGCTATCGCGAAAGCTCCTATTATCTGCGACCTGGCGACGCCCCATCGCAGGCGGAGTGAGCGCAATTGACCGAGGGCGGCGAGAAAATGAGGCGAGGCGCAGAGCAGTTCGCGCTCGAATTGCCTTTCGAGCCGAGCTTCGCGCGCGAGCAATTTCTGGTTGCCCCGTCCAACGCCGACGCGCTCGCGATGATCGAGCGATGGCCGTCCTGGCCGGACCCCTTTCTGCTGCTTGTCGGTCCCCCCGGCAGCGGCAAGAGCCATCTGGCCGCCATCTGGGCCGAGCGGGCGAACGCCTACGCCGCTTCGCCAAGGGATCTGCCGCCGCTCGAGAGCCTGGCGCGGCGAAAGCCCGAGGCCATCGTCGTCGATGGGCTCGAGGAAGCAAGGGACGAGACTGCGCTGTTCCACCTGTTGAACCACGCCAACGAGAACAGTATTCCTGTCCTTCTGACGGCGCGGTCGCGGCCGCGTGAGGATAGGGTGTTTCTTCCCGACCTGCTGTCACGAACTTCGTCGTGCGCCGCTGATGGAAATTGGCGCTCCCGACGAGGAACTGATCCGCTCCGTGCTGGAGAAGCTCTTTCGGGATCGCCAGCTCATCGTGGAGCCAGGGCTTGCCGATTATCTGACGCTCCGGCTGGAGCGCTCGCTCGAGGCCGCCCGCGCTTTCGTTCGCGACCTCGACCGGGAGGCGCTCATGCGCGGACGCCGCTTGACCCGCGTGCTTGCGGGCGAGCTTCTCGACCGCGCGAGAGAGGGCTGACATAAAGCCGAGTCAGCCCTCGGCGGCAACGGCCGGCGAAAAACTTGGAGAAGTTGCGTGAAGCGACAGGACGTGAAGGCGGAAGTAGCGGTTGCGGAGGCCGCAGACGCGGTCGTGGCGTTTGGATTTGGGGAGGACGCCGGCGCTCTGATGTCCTCGCCCAAGCGCTTCGTGAACCGCGAGCTCTCCTGGCTCGAGTTCAACCGGCGCGTTCTGGAGGAGGCGTCGAACCGCAACCATCCGTTGCTCGAGAGGCTGCGCTTTCTTTCGATCTCGGCGAACAACCTCGACGAATTCTTCATGGTGCGCGTGGCCGGCCTGCGCGGTCAGGCGCGCGCCGGGCTGACCGCCTTGTCGCAAGATGGCCTCACCCCGGCCGAGCAGCTCAAACAAGTGAGCGCCCGCGTGGTCGAGCTGACGGACCAGCAGATGCTGCGCTGGCGCGAGCTCCGCGGCGAGCTCAAGGACGCCGGCATCGCGATCCTCGAGCCCGCGGAGCTCTCAAAGTCCGACAAGGAATGGCTCGAGGAGCATTTTCTAACCCGCATTTTTCCGGTGCTGACGCCGCTCGCGGTGGACCCCGCCCATCCTTTCCCCTTCATTCCCAATCTCGGCTCGACGCTGGCGTTGGAGCTCATCCGCCAGAGCGACCGCAAGACGCTGCAGGCGTTGGTGCGCCTGCCGCAGAAGATCGAGCGCTTCGTGCGCCTGCCGGCGGGAGAGGCTGGCGCCGAGGGTCAGCCGCGCGAGCGCTTCATACCGCTCGAGACGCTGATCGTTATGCATGCGCAGCGCCTTTTCCCCGGCTATGTCCTGCGCGGGCAGGGGCTCTTCCGCGTGATCCGCGACAGCGACATCGAAGTCGAGGAGGAGGCCGAAGATCTCGTGCGGCTGTTCGAGACAGCGCTGAAGCGGCGTCGGCGCGGATCGGTGATCCGCCTCGAGGTCGCAGCCGACATGCCGGTCGCGCTACGGGCGCTCGTCGCCGCCGAGCTCGACGTCGAGGACGACGAGGTCTTCGAGCTCGACGGCATGCTTGCGCTCACGGAGCTTTCCGAGCTTGTCGGGCTCGATCGCCCGGAGCTGAAGTTCACGCCCTATAATCCGCGCTTTCCGGAGCGCGTGCGCGACAATGGCGGCGACTGCTTCCTTGCGATCAAGCAGAAGGACCTCGTCGTCCACCATCCCTACGAATCCTTCGACGTCGTCGTGCAGTTCCTGCAGCAGGCGGCGCACGATCCCAACGTGGTCGCGATCAAGCAGACGCTCTATCGCACCTCGTCGAACAGCCCGATCGTGCGCGCGCTGATCGAGGCGGCGGAGGCTGGCAAATCGGTGACGGCGCTCGTCGAATTGAAGGCGCGCTTCGACGAGGAGGCCAATATTCGCTGGGCGCGCGATCTGGAGCGCGCGGGCGCGCAGGTCGTCTTCGGATTCCTCGAGCTCAAGACCCACGCCAAGCTTTCGATGGTGGTGCGGCGCGAAGGCTCCGGCCTCGCCACCTACTGCCATGTCGGCACCGGAAACTATCACCCGGTCACCGCGCGCATCTATACGGACATCTCGCTCTTCACCGCCGATCCCGCGATCGGCCGCGACGTCTCGCGCATCTTCAACTACATCACCGGCTACGCCGAGCCCGCTGGCCTCGAGCGCATGTCGGTCTCGCCGATCTCGCTCAAGCAGAAGCTCCTGGAGCACATCGAGCAGGAGATCGGTTTCGCCAAGGCCGGGAAACCCGCGGCGATATGGGGCAAGTGCAACGCGCTCGTCGATCCCGAGATCATCGACGCGCTCTATCTCGCCTCGCAGGCGGGCGTCTCGATCGATCTCGTGGTGCGCGGCATCTGCTGCCTGCGCCCGGGCGTTCCGGGATTGTCGGAGCACATCAGGGTCAAAAGCATCGTCGGCCGCTTCCTCGAGCATGCGCGCGTCTATGCGTTCGGCGGCGGATATGGGCTGCCGCATCCGCGCGCCCCCCTCTACATCTCCTCGGCGGATCTCATGCCGCGCAACCTCGACCGTCGCGTCGAATTGCTTTTGCCGATCACCAATCCGACGGTGCATCAGCAGGTGCTGGATCAGATCATGGTCGCCAATCTCATGGACAATGAACAGAGCTACCGCCTTCTTCCCGACGGCTCGTCGCGCCGCGTCATTCCGGCGGGGGAGGCGGGAGAGAGAGAGCCCGCAGATGAGCGGTTCAACGCTCACAGCTATTTCATGACGAATCCGAGCCTTTCGGGCCGCGGCAAGTCTCTCAGGGAGTGGCGTCCGCGCTCCTTGCTCAAGCGCGGCGAAAATGCCTGACCGCAAGCAGATGAATCCCGTCGCCATCGTCGACATCGGCTCGAATTCGGTGCGCCTCGTCGCCTATCAGGCGCTGACGCGCGCGCTGACGCCGATATTCAACGAAAAGGCGATGTGCGCCCTTGGGAAGGGGGTGATGGTCAATGGCCGCCTCTCCGAGGACGGCGTCGCCAAGGCGCTGAAGGCTCTGCGGCGATTCCGGGCGCTTTGCGACACGATGCGCATCGACGACGTGACCGTGATCGCGACGGCGGCCGCGCGCGACGCCGCCAATGGTCCGGAGTTTCTGCGCGCCGCTCAATCGGCGATCGGTCGCGAGATCGCCCTGCTCTCGGGCGGGCGCGAGGCGGAGCTTTCCGCGCTCGGCGTGGCTTCCGCGATCCACGCGCCCGACGGAGTTGTCGGCGATCTGGGCGGCGGCTCGCTCGAGCTCATCGATCTCGAGGGAATGAGGCCCAGCGGAGGCGTCAGCCTTCCGCTGGGAGGCCTCGCGCTCATGGACGCATCGAAGCGCTCGCTGCGCGAGGCGAGCCGCATCGCGCGCAAGGCCGTTTCCGAGGCCGCGCCGCTCGCCGGCCTGCGCGGACGCTCCTTCTATGCGGTGGGCGGAACCTGGCGCGCGCTCGCCAAGCTTCATATGCGCCAGCGCAATTATCCGCTCGACGTGATGCACGATTATCGCATCAACGCCAGTGAAGCGGCCGACCTTGTGGCGCTCGTCGAGCGCGTCGACAGCGAGGCGCTCGCCGACATTGCGAGCATCTCGATGGCGCGCCGTCCCCTGCTCGCCTATGGGGCGGTCGTGCTCGACGAGATCATCCGAGTCGCGAGGCCCAAGGACATTGTGATCTCGGCCGCGGGGGTGCGCGAAGGCTTGCTGTTCGAGCGCCTTTCAAAGCCGGAACGCGCCACAGACCCGCTGCTCGCCGCTGCGCGCGAGCAGAGCGCGCTGCTGGCCCGCGCGCCCGCCTATGGCGACGAGTTGATCTTCTGGACCGACTCGCTGATGGCCTCGAGCGGTCTCGAGGAGACCGGCGAGGAGAGGCGCCTGCGCCATGCCGCCTGCCTGCTCTCCGACGTTTCCTGGCGCGCGCACCCCGATTATCGCGCCCTGCAGGCGACCAATATCGTCACGCAAGGCGCCTTCGCCGGCATCGACCACCCCGGCCGCGCCTTTCTCGCCCTCGCCGTCGTGTTTCGGCACGAAGGCCCGGACAGCGAGCATGATTGCGCCTCGCTGCGCACACTCCTTTCGACGCGCGAGATCATCCGGGCGCGCATCCTCGGCTCCGCGATGCGCGTCGCCTATCTCCTGTCCGCCTCGATGCCGGGCGTGCTGAGGGAGACGCCGCTGCGCTGCGCGGCGGGCCGGCTCATCTTGAGCCTCGACGCCGCGCGCGCCGATCTCGCCAGCGACCGGCTGCTCAACCGCATGAAGGCGCTGGGGCGGCTCTTGGGACTTGAGGCGGTGGTCGAGGCGAAGGGCTAAAAATTCCGCTGCCGGTTTGGCGCTGCGCCTCGCGCCTGCGAGGCGTCCCGCGGCGTCGACTTCTCAAGGTGATTTTCGGCCGTTGTCATTAAACCGCAAAGCTTGTTCGTTAGCGACGGACCTCCGTGAGCATTTACATCAGGGGGCGACATGTCCGTTGCGAGAGGTCTCAAGCGCGCGAGCGCGCTGATCGGTACTTTAGCGATCCTGTCAAACGCGACGGCGGCGTCTGCGGAGAGTTCTGAGGGCTTCGACCACGGACATTACTGGAATCACGGCGCGGGCTGGCAAGACGACGACTTCGACCGCGGATCTTTGGATGAGAAGATCGCGCTGCTGCGCAAAAAAGTGAAATACGTCTTCGTGATTTTCCATGAGAACGAGTTGTTCGATCATTATTTCGGCACCTTTCCGGGCGCGAACGGCCTCTTCAGCGCGCCGAAAGGCGCAACCCCGGCCAATAAGACGCCGAGCTTCGTGCAGAAATACCTCGATACGTCTCTCAATCCTTCGACGATCTCGCCCTTCCTGTTGCCCCAGGCGGTCGTCACGACACAGGCGGGGAACGCAGGTCAGATAGGGACGATCGTGCCGATCTATCCCGCCGACGAGATTTCGGTCGACCACTCGCACCAGGGCATGGCGAACGGCATGAATGTCGATCCAACGACCGGCGTTGCTGCGAACGACCGTTACGCGATGAATCAAGAGGGCCTCACGACCAATTCATCCGGCCAGATCGTGACGAAAGCGGGCGCGACGCCTACAGCAGTCTCGCTTGCGCAGAAGCAGAAGGCGGAAGTCGACATCAGCCACATTGATTGCGACACGATTCCCTTCATGTGGGCGTGGGCGAAGAACTTCGTGCTGTTCGACAACTTCCGCCAGACGATCGTCGGGCCGTCGACGCCGAACGCGATCGCGTTGATCGCCGGCCAATCCGGCGAGACGCAATGGGCGCTTCACAATAGCGAAGGCCCGACCACGACCTATGCGAATCCGTCGTTCCAGAACGTGCTTGGCGCAAGCTACGCCCAGAGCAGCCCTCCAGCTACCGGCGACACCAATGCTTTCGTGCCGATTGTCGCTGATCCCGGCCCGTTCCCGGGCTCAAATTTGGACACGAGCGCGACCAAGCCGCCTTATAACTTCGACGAGAACGCGGCCAATCCGGCTCTGAACCTGACCTTCGCCTCTCTGCCCCTGTCTTTCATGGGGCACAGCATTAAGAAGATCATCCAGTCCGACGAGAACGCTACTGCGGATCTCGCCGACATTCAGGACGACATCAAGGCCATTGAGGCCTCGAACAGGCCGATCAACTGGGGTTGGTATCAGCAGGGCTATAACGGCAACGATGTGAGCGACCCCTATGAGCCGCTGCCGTCGGGTAGCCCGCCGAATCCGGTGCCGGCGAATAACACGCCGGTCCCCTACAGCGGTTACGTACTCCATCACAATGGCCCGCAATATTTCGGCTATCTCGGCGACAACACCAATGTGCTGGCGAATAATCTGCACGGCGCGCAGGACTTCTTCACGGCGGTTGAAAGCGCGACCCTACCGTCAAGCGGCGGCGTGTTCTACCTGCGTGGCGGCTACAACAACAATGACGGGCTCGTGCCTGTCGATTCCACGCCGGCCATTCAGCATGCCTTCCTCGGCAACGACGATCATCCGGCCTATTCTGACCAACAGATATCCGAGGCCTTCGCCGCCAGGGCGATCAACGACATCGTCAACAGCCCCTATTGGCCGCAGAGCGCCATCATCATCACCTATGACGAAACCGACGGCTTCTACGATCACGTGTCGCCCTATCGGCGCAGCGCCTTGGCCGACGGCTCGCAGCTCGCCGCGGGTCCGCGCATTCCGACGATCGTGATTTCGCCCTATGCAAAGGCAGGCAAGATCTCCCACCGCTATAGCGAGCACGGCTCGGTGATCAAATTCATCAACGCGCTCTTCGATCTGAGGCCGCTCGCCACTCTGCCGGACGAGGTTCGAGCGCGCCAGCTGGGCGCGCAGAATCTGAATCAGCCGAACCTTGGGCCCTCGGATGATCCGGAGAACGAGATCGGCGATCTGACGGAGGCATTCGACTACGAGATCCTGAGCGGGAACAAGCCGCCGATCTCCGGTTCGAAGGCCGCGATACCGGCAAATGTCGTCAAATCGCTGCCGCATCTCGCGGGAACGTCTTCGTCAAACGGCTACACCAATGGTGCCTGCCTAGCGATCAACATCCTGCCGACCGACTTCCCCTCCTGGGACGCCTATAAGGCTGGCGCGCCGATCGATCCCTATCCGGTGGACGTCAATCCGCGCCCGAGCCAATCGCCGGGCACGCCCACGTCCGGCAATTGGACGCCCTGATCCCGCGGCGCGCCAAACATAGCTGACACTCTGGAGGATGGAGGTTTCGGCCTCCATCCTCTTTCCTTTCCAGAAAGCTTGGGTTGAGTGGATGCCTCGCTTGCTTCTGCGCCTTTTCGCATGCTGCCTCTTCGCTTGTTCTGGGCCCTCCTACGCGCAAACTCTGGAGTCTATCCGCGCCGCGAAGCATCTGGAGTGCGGCGTCGTCTTGGGCATGGACGACTGGAATGGAGAGGACCTGCACGGCAATCTCTCGGCGCTGGAAACCGAGGTTTGCCGCGCGGTCGCCGCGGCCGTTTTGGGTGACGCGACCGCCGCGACGGTTCGGAGCTTTCCAGCCGAGCCGGAAGCTCTGAACGCGCTGAAAGCGGGCGCAATACAGCTTGCGATCGGAGTAACGCCTTCGACCTCGACGGCGGTGCGATTCGGCGTGGGTTTTGGACCGCCCATTTTTTATGACTCCCAGCGGTTGATGGTCTCGACGCGCAGCGGAGTCACAGACATCGCCGATCTGCGCGACAAGCTTGTCTGCGCGCTCGACATGACTCCGCCGGAGCGCGTGTTGCGCGAGGAAATGACGGCGCGGGGGATTCCCTATGGGCTCATGGCGCATTCCGAGCAAGGCGAGATGGACGCGGCCGTGACTGTCCGCCGCTGCGAGGCGGCGACGGCCATGGAGTCGCGGCTCGCGCAATCGCGCGCCGGCTTTCGCGCGCCGACGAGCGAGTTCGTATTCCTTCCGGCGAGATTTGGGTTGAACCCCGTCGTCCCCGCCTATCGCTACGGCGATCAGACCTTCGGCCTCGTGGTCGACTGGACGATCGGCGCGCTGATCGAGGCGGAAGCCTTAGGCGTCACCCAGGAGAACGTAGGGACGTCCGCCAAGCGCGAAGACTTGCGAGCCCAGCAATTGCTTGGACATGACTTTGCGACGGCGCAGGCGCTCGGCTTGGCGCATGACTGGGCAGCCAAAGTCATCGCCGCCACCGGCAATTACGGCGAGATCTTTCATCGGACGACGGGCAGGCCCTATCGACTGGAGCGAGGTTTGAACGCGCTCTGGAGCGAGGGCGGCCTCATGCATCCTTTGCCCATGAGATGAGCTCCGGCGCGCCTTGAAGTGCATGGCGCTGGACCGGCTGCTGGCATCGCCCGAATCAGAAATAGCCTTCCTTCTTCTTTTCCTCGAGAGAGCCGCCGAGATCGCCGTCACTGATGCGTCCCTGACGCTCGGAGCTCTTCGCTTCGAGGTTTTCAGACAGAAGAGAAGCGATGTCGCTCGCCTTTGACTCGATGGCGCCGGTCACCGGCCAGCAGCCGAGCGTTCTGAAGCGGACCTCGCGCGTTTCCAGTTTCTCCCCGGGCAGAAGCCGCATTCGGGCTTCGTCATCGACGACAATAATGTTCGCGCCGCGCACGACAACCGGGCGAGGGGCGGCGAAATAAAGCGGCGCGAGAGGCGTCTTGCGCAGAAGCGCATATTCCCAGATGTCGGTCTCCGTCCAGTTCGACAAGGGGAAGACCCGAACGGTCTGCCGCGGGCCCAAACGGAAATTGTAGAGCCGCCAGAACTCCGGTCTTTGTTGTCGGGGATCCCAGCTGTGGCCAGGGTTTCTCAAAGAGACGACGCGCTCCTTGGCCCGCGACTTCTCCTCGTCGCGTCGGGCGCCGCCGAAGATCACATCATATCCGCCCATATCGAGAGCCACTGTGAGGGGCTGCGTTCGCATCAACAGCGTATAGGAGTCGCCATGATCGAAAGGATTTAGGCCGGCGGCGCGTCCCTCGTCATTGGCGTAAACGATGAGCCGAAATCCGTTCTCGGCGGCAAAGGCGTCGCGAAACGCGAGCAGCTCGCGAAACTCCCATGTCGAGTCGATGTGCAGCAAGGGGAACGGGGGCTTCGCCGGATAGAAAGCCTTGAGGGCGAGGTGGGCCAGGACCGTCGAGTCCTTTCCGGCAGAAAACAACATCACCGGATTTTCAAACTCTGCGACCGTTTCCCGAATGATGTGGATCGCTTCCGCCTCGAGGCGCGCAAGATGCGAAAGGGGAGCGGGCATTTTTGCGTTCTCCGTCGCAGTCGCGGACGTTGAAGAATCCCAAGTCGCGCCTTGAGAGCGCGCCCGGGATTCGGCGTTGCGCGACGCCCGAATGCGCCGCTCGGCGGCGTTGGCTAAACTTCGGCCTTGCACGGGGACCTTGCGGCGCCCGTGCTCCCTTCCGCCCAGACATCCTCGAGGCTGCGAAGGCCAGGCCGCGGCGCGCTGACCAGCACGGCCATATTGCCGGGGGCGTGCTGGTTCTTCCACATCTTGGTGTGCGCCAGCGGAATCTCATCGAAGGAAAACACTTCGGACATGCAGGGTTCGATGCACCCGTCGATGACGAAGCGATTGGCGGCGCTCGCCTGCTTGAGATGCGCGAAATGCGATCCCTGGATTCGCTTCTGCCGCATCCAGACGTAGCGCGCGTCGAAGCTCAGATTGAAGCCGGTCGTTCCCGCGCAGAACACGACCATGCCGCCGCGCTTGACGAGAAAGCAGGACAAGGGAAAGGTCTGCTCGCCGGGATGCTCGAAGACGATGTCGACGTCCTTCTTGCCGGTAATGTCCCAGACGGCCTTGCCGAAAGCGCGCGCCGCTTTGGTCCAGACGTCGAACTCAGGCGAGTTCACCTTCGGCAACTGCCCCCAGCAGCCTTCGAAATCCTTGCGGATGATGACGCCCTTCGCGCCGAGCGATTTCACATAATCGCTCTTCGAAGGGTCCGAGATCACGCCGATCGCGTGAGCGCCCGTCGCCGCGGCAAGCTGCACCGCGAAGACGCCCAGGCCCCCAGACGCGCCCCAAACTAGCACATAGTCCCCGGGCTTGAGACGATGCGGATCGTGGCCGAACAGCATGCGATAGGCGGTGGCGAGCGTCAGCGTGTAGCAGGCAGACTCTTCCCAGGTGAGGCGCTTCGGCCGATCGATCAATTGTCTCGCCTGCACGCGGCAGAATTGCGCGAAGGAGCCGTCCGGCGTCTGATAGCCCCAGATGCGCTGAGAAGCGGAGAACATCGGGTCGCCGCCGTTGCACTCCTCGTCGTCGCCGTCGTCCTGATTACAGTGGATGACGACCTCGTCGCCGACTTTCCAGCGCGTGACCTTGGAGCCCACCGCCCAAACGATTCCGGCGGCGTCGGAGCCGGCGATGTGATAGGGGCAGGAGTGCCCGTCGAGCACGGAAACCGGCTCGCCCAGCGCCGCCCAAATCCCGTTGTAATTGACGCCCGCCGCCATCACCAGAACGAGCACCTCGTGGCTGTCGAGTTCCCAGGTCGGCACGACCTCCATCTGCATCGCGCTCTGTGGCGGACCGTGTCGCTCCTTGCGGATCGTCCAAGCGTACATGTTCTTCGGCACATGCCCGAGCGGCGGGATCTCGCCGATTTCATAAAGATCTTTTAGCATTCGCTTCTCCTTGTTCAGTTCAGGGATTGCAGAGTGGGCAACAAGCGGGGTCCGCGCGGATCGTTAAGGGTCGCTTTCGTTTCTCTTCCCGATGGCCGCAGCGCGTGCAGGCGTGGACCTCCGATTGGATGAGATCGGTGGGCGAGCCACACTCTCGGCAGGGCAGACCGCGGACAGGTTCGACGAGTCCGAAGCCCGGCGCTTCGCAGGCCGGGCAGAGCCGCGCGACGCGCAGCGCGAGCGCTTTTGTCGTCTGTTTGATCGCGCGCATGCGCGTCGGGTTGAGATGGGCGCGCATGTCCGTCTGCACGAAAGCTTTTCCCGTCGCGGAGTGCGCGGCCATCGCATGAATCGCCTCGCGCAGCACCTCGGCCGCGTCGATGCCTTTCACCGCGACGAAGCCGTCCTCATTCTTCTCGGGGCGCACGATGAGGCCCTGCTCAGGAAAGCCGACACGCGCGAGGAACGCCGAGAGATCCTCGCTCGGCGCGACGACCGTCGCGGCGTAATTGGCGCACGTCCGCCGTTGCGCGACGATCTCGCTCCCATCCTCGCGGTCGAGGAGCAGCATCACCTCCACCCCCGAGGGCAGCACGGGAAGGACGGGATGCGACCCGAAGGCCCCTTCGCTGCCAACCCCAAATCGCGCGCCTGTTTTCGCAATGGCGAGCCGCGCCTTGGCCCGCGCCGTCTCCAGCATGGAGCCCTTGCGCTCGATCTCGCCGGTGAAGGTTCCGAGGGCGTCGGTGTCGACGCCATCGGCGCGTTCCACGCGCAAATCGAACCATTGCGACAGGATCGGCGCGATGACGCGCTCCTTGCCGTGCATCGTGGCGATCGCCGCCCGACGCCCTGTGTAGGGATGGGGACGCGCATTTCTCACCGCGCCAAGCTTCCGGCGACGTCGGCTTCCGGCGCAACGTCGCGCCATTCGCCGGCGCCGAGATAGCGGCGCAAGCGCCGACCCTCGTCTGAAATCGCATGCAGAAAGAGCCAGCGATTTTCAACGAGGTCGCGCACCGCCGCATGCTTGCAGATGACGGCCTCCATCGCCGCCTCGGGCGCCTCGATGAAGACGTTGAGGCGCAGCGGCTCGTGCACGAAGCGGCGCCCGTCATGCACCGACTGCCAGGGCAGGCCGAGGCGCAGGTCGCCGGCGTTGCCTTCGAGCACGCCGAGCTGCCCCACGACATTGTGAAGCGTCTTGTTGCCGGCGCCGAACAGCTTGTTGTTCGTCGTCGAGGCGAAATATTGGAGATTGATCCAGCTCGCGACGATCATCGGCGCGGTCATGATCAGCTCGAGAATGCGGAAGTCCTCGTCGCAGCGATGATCGTAACTGTGCAGAAAGGCGCGTCCGGCGAGATCCAAGCCCTTGGTGCGCTCGCGCGGCGCGGCGATGAAGGCGGCGTTGCCAGCCAGACCCCATTCGGGGCGCGGCTGCGACCAGTCGCGGCTGCGCGCACGGACGCGCCTGTCGACGTCGCCTCCCGTCGCGCCGAGCAGGACGGCTCGTTCCGCGCGCGCCAGCGCCCCGGCTTTCTCGAGCGACGCCGTGAGCCCCGCGATCTCCTCGTGATGGCTCTCCGGCGCGCGCTCGGCGTCGAAGATCTTGACCGCGTCGGTCGTCGTGTCGTGCAGCGCGCCGAGGAAATGCGTGTCCTGCGGAATGGCGATCCCCTGGATCGCCAATCCTCGGCGCACACGCGGCTCGTTGAGGATCGCCGCGGCGACGCGCGCATTGGCCTCGCCGCTGTGGCCGCCGCAGGCGCCGCAATCGAGGCCCGAGGCGTGAGGATTATTCACCGTCGTCGAGGCGTGGCCGACGAGCAGCACGACTCGCCCGAAGTTTTCGGTGAGCGACATCCCGCGCAGCACGGCCTGCGCCATCGCTAAGCTCTGCTCGTGGTTGAAGCCGGTGTCTCGCCCGTCGATCTCGCCGGCTTCTATGCGCGGACCGACGCGCTCGAGGACGGCGCGGTCGAGACCGTCGAGATGAGGATCGGGAACGGTCCGCGTCAGTCCGAGGCTGTCGGAGAAAATTTTGACGAGATAGGACAGGCCCAGCGTCTCGACATAGGCGAAGGAGGAGACGGCAGAGAGCTTGAACGCCTTCCAGGCCTTCGTCGCGCGCCGGCGGATGAGTCGCAGGTCGAGGATCTTGCGCTCCTCCGTCTCGCTGGCGTCTTCGACCGCCTCGCAGACGACGAAATGCGGCTTGAGCAGCACGGGACAATGCGCATCGCCGCGTCGCCGCCCGATCGGCACATATTCGATCGGCAGTCCAAAGAAGCCGGCGAAGCCGATCGTTTCGATCTGCGGCGCGACGGTCTCGAGCGCGCGGCGGAAGATCTCCGAGCGCACGTCGATGCAGAAGGCGGCCTGCGCGGAGGCTCTCGCCGCGCCTGGCGCAGGGCGTGACGCGCCTGCCATCAGCTTCGACGTGAAGCGGCGGCGGAAGGAGATCTCATAGGCCTCGTGCAGAACGCGATCGAGCGCGAGATCGGCGTCCTCGTTCAGACGATGGTCGACCGGCGCCTGCGCCGCCAGCGTCATGGCGCGCGCCCAGCCGGCGCGAAACGCGTCG
Organism: uncultured Alphaproteobacteria bacterium; assembly: GCA_963798515.1. GTDB lineage: Bacteria > Pseudomonadota > Alphaproteobacteria > Rhizobiales > Beijerinckiaceae > Methylocystis. The sequence continues at coordinate 87,131 of CAWCTS010000002.1, read as the reverse complement.
TCGTCGCGCGCCTGATAAAGGCCGTAGCCATAGGCGACGCGGATGGCGAGGAGCTCTGTCAGCACATCGTTGCGCTCGCCCAAAAGTTCGCTGTTCCAGGCGAGGCAGCGCGCATAGGCGGCCCAGCCTGCAATATCGAAGAGCGCGCGATAGAGATAATCGTCGATGGCGCGCGAGGGGATCTCGAGCGTCTCGACAACCTCGCGGATCGCGTCGACCGGATCTTCCGGCAAGGCCAGCACGGCGTTCCGAAAGCCCTTCACGCCCATGACCTCGGCGCTGCGGTCGAAGCGCGCGCTGGCGCGCCAGGCGGCATAAGGGGAGAGCGAGCGCTGCGGCATGCGCCAGCTCGCCTGGCCTTCGTCGAAATAGGCCGCGCACCATTTCGAGATTTCGTCGATCATGAAGCCGACGAGCGAGGACTGTCGGTCGCCGTCGGCGAGCGCGTCGAGCAATTCGGCGACGGTCGTGAAGGCGCCGGGCGGGCGCGCCGCGGCTTTCGGCTCGGCCTGCGCCGCCCGTTTCAACGCCTCCGCGTCAACCGGCAGATTGACCCGGCTCGTCGCGTGGCGCAACGCCTCCTCGAGCGCGCGATCGTCGATCGCGCCGCGAGCGATGGCCTCACGATAGAATGCGCGCGGCGCCAGCGCATCGACGTGCGCGACGCGCTTCAGATCGGCGAGCGTCGCCTCGAAGGATTGGCCGCTGAAACCCAGAAAGGGATTGACCGCAACGAAGTTCTTGAGCGGCCAGAGCGGCGCGATTTTCTTGCACGCGCCGTCGATGGCGCGCTCGATTTGCAAGGTCGTTGGCGTCTCTGCGGGCAAAGCGGTTGCGAGAGCGGGGGAAAGACGGACGGCGGCGCTCATTGAAGTCTCCCGTTAGTGAGCCAGCGCGCTGCGCGGCCAGAGGCGCAGCATCAGACGATTGGCGAAGGCGTTAAGATAAAGACCCTGGGAAAGGTGGACGTAGGCCGCTTGCCAGAAGTCGGATTTCGCGTGGCTCGCCATCACGCTCTGGAAGAGCGTCACCGCGCCGAAGCTGAACACGACGACGCCAGCGATGAGCGCCTCGAGCGCGCTGCGCAGCGGCGCCGAGAGCGGCAGGCTTTGGGCGAGCAGCTTCTCCGCGCCGGCGTGCAGGGTAAAGAACAGCGCGGCGACGAGCGTGGCCATGACCGCCGTTCTGCCGAGCACAGCCATGTTGACGCGCTCGTCCCAGGCGTTGGCGAAGAGATGCGCGAGGCCCATCAGCAGGATCGCGGCGAGCACGATCGCGCCCGGCCTCTCCATCAGCGTCGCGCCGAAGAAGGCGCCGACTACGAGGGCGAAGAGCGGCGTCGCGACGATCGCCAGCAAATAGCGCGCCGGATGCGGCTGGCCGGTGGGGCTCGGCGTCCAGGAGGCGCGGGCGAGATCGATGATGCTGCCCGACGACAGAAAGGCGTGCGCCTTGTAGAGGGAGTGCGCGACAATGTGCAGCGCGGCGGCCGGAAAGGCGCCGAGGCCGCATTCGAGCATCATGAAGCCCATCTGCGCCACGGTCGAATAGGCGAGCGCGGCTTTCACCGAGGTCTGGGTCAGCATCACGACCGAGCCGAAGAGCGCCGTCGCGCCGCCGATGAGCGCGAGCGTCGTCATCGCCACGTCGGAGAGAACGACCACGTCGGCGAGCCGCAGCACGAGAAAGCCGCCGGCGTTGATGACTCCGGCATGGAGCAGGGCGGAGACTGGAGTCGGCGTCTCCATCACCTCGATGAGCCAGCCGTGCATCGGCAATTGCGCGGACTTCAGCAGCGCGGCGAAGGCGATGAGGAGACCAGGCGCCGACAAGTCGCTCTCGGCGAGAAGCGCTTTCGCGGAGGCCATCAGGTCCGGCAGTTCGAGCGAGCCAAATCGGGTCCAGAGCAGCCAGGCGGCCGCAAGCAGGCAGAGATCGCCGATGCGGCTCGCCACGAATTTCTTCTTCGCCGCGAATTGGGCGGCGGGTCGTTCGGGATAGAAGAGCAGCAGCTGATGCAGCCCGAGGCTCGTGGCGATCCAGGCCGCGATGAGCAGCGCGAGATTTCCGGAGACGATCAGCGTCAGAACGGAGGCGAGCGTCAGCGCCAGCCATTTGAAGAAGCGGAGCTGGCCCGGATCGCCGTCGAGATAGTTGCGGCTGAAGCGCAAGACCACCAAGCCAATGAAGGAGACGAGCGCGAGTAGGATCGCCGAGAGCGCATCGACATAGAGGCTGAGGCCGACGCCACGCAGGGAAAGGAGCTGGAGGAAGAGCGGCCCGCGCGTCGCGACGAGCACGGCGAGCGCGAGCGCGCCAGCGAGCCCCGCCAGCCCCGCAAAAAGGCATCGCGACGCCATGATTTTTGGGGCGTCGCCGTCAGCAGGAGTCGGCGCAAGCGCCGCCGCGACTATGGCTGCGGGGGGTAGGAGAGCGATCAAAGCGACAGGATGCGTCATGGGGAACTCCCGAAAGGCTCGAACATGAGCAGAGCCTATGCGGGGAGATTGCTTTTGAAAAATTCAATTATTGAAAGATATCGTTCTATAAAATAGAACTTTGTCATGCCTTTCCTGAATTACCACCACCTGCGCTACTTCTGGACGATCGCCAATGAAGGCGGTCTCACCCAGGCCGCACGCCGCCTCAACGTCTCGCCGTCATCCCTGTCGGTGCAACTCAAGGCGCTCGAGGCGCAGCTCGGGCATGCGCTGTTCGAGCGCCGCAATCGCGCGCTACAGCTCACGGAGGCCGGCCGCGTCGCGCTGGCTTACGCGAACACGGTGTTCAAATCCGGCGACGAGCTGCTGAACACGCTCAAAGGTCTCGACGACGAAGCGCGTCGCACGCTGCGCATCGGCGCCGTCGCGACGCTGTCGCGCAATTTCCAAATCGAGCTGATCCGTCCGCTGATTGGACGGCGCGACCTCGAGATCATCATTCGCTCGGGCGCGCTCGCCGATCTGCTGACGCAGCTCGAGCATCACGCTCTCGATCTCGTGCTGTCCAATCAGCCGGCGCCTTCGGATCAGGACATGGATTGGCAGAGCGCCCTGATCGGTGAGCAGGCGGTCAGCCTCATCGGCCGCCCGGAGCTGCTCAAGCGGACGATGCGCTTTTCCCGCGACCTTGCAAAAATTCCGGTCGCCTTGCCGGGGCGCGGCAACAGCGTTCGCATGGCCTTCGACGCGCTGCTGAAGGCGGCCGGCGTCGAGCCGATCATCGCCGCCGAGATCGACGACATGACCATGCTGCGTTTGATGGCGCGCGAGAGCCGCTGCCTTGCGCTCGTCCCGCCCGTCGTCGTGATGGACGAGATCGAGGCCGGGATCCTCGTCGAGCACCATCGATTTTCGGAAATCAAGGAGAGCTTCTACGCCATCACACGGCGGCGGCGCTTTCCCAATCCCTTGCTGCGCGAGCTGAACACCGGAAAGTTTCGCGTAGCGTGATCGGCGCGAGGACTTGCGCCTGGGCGAACATAGGGGCCGCGAGCCTCGCGGGAAGATTGGGTCGGCGCCCGACGAAAGAGGTTGTCGTCGAGACGAAAGGCTGATAGCCGCGACAGTCCGAGCGGCGTTGACAAGCCTCCACGCCGGCCGCCGAAATCTGCGGGACGATAACCCATGAAGGAGACCCGAAGAGCGGTGATCTTTAGGCCGCGATTCAACTGGCTCGCGATTCTCGCGCTCGCTCTTATTTTTGTTGGGGCGCCTCCGTCGCTCAATGCGGACGAGGCTCATCGAAGCGAGGCCGCCGTCGAAGTCAAGGTCGCTGGCAATCGCCTCACAAATGATGAGGGCCGCAGCGTGCGTCTGATTGGTGTCAGCCTCTCCTCTCTCGAGTTTCAGTGCCATGTAGATCACGCCACGCCGAGCGATTTACAGCGGATGCGCTCCTGGGGAATGAACACAATACGGTTCACGCTCTCCTCCGCGCTGTGGAACGGGGGATGCGCGGACTACCGAAGGACTCTCGCGGACACCGTGAAAGCCGCCCTAGACGCGGGAATGTATGTCGTCTTGAGCCTGCAATGGAACGCGCCTTTGGGGACTTCCGCGAAGTCTGCCGCGGGCGGAGCTCAGTATCCAATGCCTGGTCGCGAAACGGACCTCTCCTTCTGGCGGGATGTAGCCGGAATGTTCCGCGACGACGCACGCGTCCTGTTCAATCTCTTCAGCGAGCCCTTCAGCGTCTCATGCGCGCAGTGGTACTCTGGTGGCGACATGGCCGTGAACTTCTTCAACGATCCAAAAGGAAAGCTCCTTCGCGGCGCATATTCGACGATTGGCATGAAGGACCTGGCGGCCGCCGTGAGAGCGGTCGCGCCCCGCAATGTGATTATCGTGAGCGGTATCGACTGGGGTTATGATCTGTCGTGCCTCACGTCAGGCTATGCACTCCAAACCGAAAATGTCGCTTATGCGACTCATCCCTTCGATTGGCCCCCGAAACAGCCCAAAGACTGGGATCGCGCCTTCGGCGTTCCCGCTCTCACCCATGTCGTGCTGGCGGAAGAATTTGGCCAATACGATTGCAAGACAGACTTCATATCGGCGCTGATGAAGACTTTCGGGAGGTATCAAATGTCCTGGCTCGCATGGGATTGGAGCGTCGCCGGGGGGTGTGAAGGGCCTGCGTTGTTGGCTGACTGGAATGGTAATCCGAGCGAGCCCTACGGCGCCTTCGTGCGATCTGCTGCGAGAGCTGCGAGCTTTGTATCGCCGGCCCCATGACGCGACTTGCGGGGAGAGAGTTGCGCGTCTTTCCCGTAAAGAGCATGAAAGTTCCAAATCGCTGATCCGAGTCTCTTGATTCCAAAAGTGCACAGAAACTCGGCGAGCGGTCTCCAAAGGCGACGGGGTAGATGGAGAAGAAAGCGCAACGAGTTTGCATCATGCACATGTGATTTATGGATCCTTCGCGCTCGGCTCAGATCCGCTTGGAGCTCCGCCAGCTTGCGCATCGCTATTTCTTGATCTGATGAACAGAGCTTAAACTGCATCCGACCGCCGATGAGGGGAAGCCTTGAGAAAAGCTCCTCAAACTCCTTGAGGCCATCATTCGCGGGTCTGTGGTGTTCGAGATTGAAAATTTCTGGAAGATATTCATCGGCTAGCTTCCAAGAAGAAAACTCCTCAATGCTTTCGTACTTCTTCAGCCTCTGTAGGCGTTCCTCTGAAGAACGAAGCAGGCACCGACAATGTGCTATAAAGGCCGTTTGTGGCGCAAAAGAATAAAACGTCGGGTGCTCCACTCCAGTGGTATGGATTCGTTCTATGTATGTGTTGCGGTCGACGTGATGTAGCCTCGCTTGTGGCTGCAGATAGTGAGGGTTCTCTCGGTGGGAATATCGAGCTGGCGCTCTGCTGTAGAATATTTCTCCGTTATATCGGAATAGCTCGCGCCGCGAAACAAACCACAGCTGATTAAGAGAGTGCGTAGCAGTCGCTTGAGCCCAGTCAAGAAGTGCTCGGGTCGGGAACTCGTCGTCGTCTAGACGCAAAATCCATCTGCCGCCGGATCGCCGAGAGCCATACTCAATCATGCCCGCTTCGGGAAAATCTGCTGACGGAGCGTATTCCACGAAATCAGCATTCATTCCTTGCAGCACGGCGCGTGTTCCGTCGCGGCTGCGGCTATCGACGACGTAAAAAGGCTCTACTCCCAGGCGTCTGAAAAACGAGAGAAATTCGCCGATCCAAAGGGCGCTGTCCCGGGTTGGGATGAGCAGTTTCAACTTCGCGTTACTTGGCTTTCCCTCGAGAGCATCAGTCATGCCCGCCAGTATAGCCACTTCTTCTAAGGCTTGCATCCCCCGCGAAACCGGCTATAAGGCGCGCTTCGCGTCGCCCCGGCTGGGGGCTGAACGGAAGCCTCGGGGGCTCGCCCCTGGGGAGGGCCAGAGGCCCGCCTTCCCGTGTTCCCGCCTTCGACACTTCCCGATCCGAGCCTTTCCATCCGAGGGCTCGAAGGGCTCTGCGTCGGGGCGACATCGAGGAACATGAGGAAAGGCAAGCCGAAATGCCGCTCTACGAGCACATTTATCTTGCCCGCCAGGACGTCTCCGCACAGCAGGTGGAGACCCTGACAGGGCAGTTCAAGAACACCGTCACCTCGCTTGGCGGCACGGTCCACAAGGTGGAATATTGGGGCGTCAAGTCCCTCGCCTATCGGATCAAGAAGAACCGCAAGGCGCATTTCACCCTGCTCAACATCGACGCGCCGCCCGCGGCGATCGCGGAGATGGAGCGCCAGGAGAGCCTCAACGAGGACGTTCTGCGCACGCTCACGGTTCGCGTGGAAGAGCTCGAGGAAGGCCCGTCGGCGCAGCTGCGCAAGCGCGACGACGATGGCGAGCGCGGCGAGAGAGGCGAGCGCGGCGACCGCCGTGGCCCGCGCGGCGACCGCGGCGATCGGCCGGAGCGCCGCCCGCGTCGCGAGGACGGACCGCGTAGGGAAGAGGAGACGATCTGATGTCAGCCCCCGCAGCTCCCCGCCGCCCGTTTTTCCGCCGCCGCAAGTCCTGCCCTTTCTCGGGCGCCAACGCGCCCAAGATCGACTATAAGGACACGCGCCTGCTCTCCCGCTACATCTCCGAGCGCGGCAAGATCGTGCCGTCTCGCATCACCGCGGTGTCGGCCAAGAAGCAGCGCGAGCTCGCCCGCGCCATCAAGCTGGCGCGCACGCTCGGCCTTCTGCCTTACGTCATTCGCTAAGCCGCGTTCCGCCGGCTGAAGCATTCCGCAATATCGAGGCCGCGCCCCGGGGCGCGGCCTTGCTTTTTCTGGCCTCGGCCCGCGCGTAAAGCGGGGCGGCCGCGCCCTCAGAGCATCGCGACCCGATTGGCCGCGCAAATCTCGCCGATGCGCTGCGGGTCGAGCGGCGTCTTGAGGCGACTCGCGGCGTCGAGGCCGCGAAACACGCCTTCCAACCCCCCGCCTGGGGTCGCGATCACGATCATGCGCGCCGGCGCGGGTCCGGGGTTGTGGAAGCCATGCGCCACGCCGCGCGGCAGGTGGACGAAGGTTCCGGCTCCGACCGTCGCCGAACCGCCGGCGTGCTCCAGCGTGATCTCGCCCTCCAGCACATAGAAAAGCTCGTCCTCATCCTCATGCACATGCATCGGCACGCCGTATCCCGGCGGGGTCGGATGGTCGACGAAGAAGAGCTGGTCGCTGCGACCGGCGGATTTGATCATGATCGGCGCGCCGAGGACGCTGACGAGCTCTCCCTCGCCGGGTTCAACGATGCTGATTTCAGGATTGGTCATGGCTCATTTCCTTTGCGACTGGACGGGCAAGGAGTAGCGCAGAGGAGTGTTGTTCGGTAGACTATTATAAATTGACATACTGTTCGGAAAAAACGAACAAATGGACAGGCCCCTGGAGGACATCCCGACTTTCGTGCGGGTGGTGGAAACGGGCAGCTTCACGCGGGCGGCGCGCGAGCTCTCCATCACGAAGTCGACCGCGAGCGAGACGGTTCGCCGGCTGGAGGAAAGGCTGGGCGTCCGCTTGCTGGACCGCACGACCCGCCGCGTTTCTACGACCGAGGCGGGCCGCGCCTTTTACGCGCGAGCGCGCAGGGCGCTGGACGAGGCTCTCGCCGCGGTCGCCGACGCCCGAGCGCTGCAAGAAGAGCCCGTAGGTCGCCTACGGGTGGCGACCCCGGCGGTCTTCGCCCAGACCTGCATCGTCCCGCTCCTCCCCGAATTCCTCGAGGCTCATCCGGGATTGCAGATCGAGTTCGTCGAGGGCGCGGCGGCGGTCGACCTTCTGGAGAGCGGCGTGGATCTCGCCATCCGCATCACCGCGACGCCAAACGACGCGCTGATCGTGCGCCGATTGGGAAGCTCCCGAGCAACGATCGTCGCTTCACCGGCCTATCTCGCTGCGCAGGGGCGGCCGACGCATCCGCAGGAGCTGATCGGGCGCACCACGCTAGGGTTCACCCCTTTGCACTGGGGTCGCGAGTGGCGATTTCTGAGGGATGGGCAGGCGATTGTGGTCCCCGTCCAGCCCCTGGTGCTGAGCGACGCTGCGGAAACCTTACGAGCCGCCGCTCTGGCGGGTCTTGGCCTCGCGGCTTTGCCGCAGTGGATGGTCCGCCAGGACATTGCGGGCGGCGCGCTGGTCCAAGTGCTGGAGGACTGGCCCACCGCGGCGGTCGGGCTCTTCGCGGTCTATCCCTCGAACCGGCTCCTATCGGCGAAGGTCAGGCTGTTTAGCGATCTCATCGCTCGGCATGTGCGGCGTCAGGGCCTGGAAGCGTAAGCGTTGGCGGGCGGCGGCAGCCTCAGACCACCACTTCCTTGGACGCAACGGTCGAATCCGCGTTGAGCGTGTAGATCACCGGCACGCCCGTCGCGAGCTCGAGCCCCGGTATGCTGTCGGGCGTCAGTTGATCCAGCACCATGGCCAGCGCGCGCAATGAGTTGCCATGCGCGGCGACGAGCACGCGCTCGCCGCGCAGGACCGGCGGCAGAATGTGCTGGCAATAGAAGGGGACGACCCGCGCCACCGTGTCCTTGAGGCTTTCGCCGCCCGGCGGAGGAATGTCGTAGGAGCGCCGCCACAGGCGCACCTGCTCCTCGCCCCATTTCTCCCGCGCCTCATCCTTGTTGAGGCCGGAGAGATCGCCGTAGTGGCGCTCATTGAGCGCGCGGTCCTTGACGGTCCAGACGTTGGACTGTCCGAGCTCTCTCAAGATGATATCGAGCGTGCGCTGCGCCCGCTTGAGCGACGAGGTGAAGCCGATGCTGAAAAGGATGTCGCGCTCCCGCAATTGCCGGCCCGCGTGACGCGCCTCCTCGACGCCTTTCGGCGTGAGATCGGGATTTTTCCATCCCGTGAAGAGATTTTTGGCGTTCCATTCGCTTTCGCCATGCCGGACAAGCACGAGAGTACGGTTCATCGGCGCTTTGATCCTCGCTTGGCGGGGTGGAGCGAATTCGATCGCAAAATTCTGTCGGCCTTGGCGAAATGCGTTGCGATCATTCGTTCGAAAGACCCAGAACGTCGGTCATGGAATAGAGCCCCGGCGGCTTGCCGCGCGTCCAGAGCGCCGCAGCGAGCGCGCCGCGCGCGAAGATGCCGCGGTCCTCGGCCCGGTGGGAAAACTCGATGCGCTCGCCGGCGCCGGCGAAGATCACGCTGTGATCGCCCACGACCGTGCCGCCGCGCAGGCTCGCGAAACCGATGTCGCCGGGCTTCCTCGGCCCGGTGAGCCCGTCGCGCCCGCGAGCGCTGTGATCGGCAAGATTGACGCCGCGCCCCCGCGCGGCCGCCTCGCCCAGGAGCAGCGCCGTCCCCGAGGGGGCGTCGACCTTCATCCGATGGTGCATTTCGACGATCTCCGCGTCCCAGGCCGGGCCGAGCGTCCGGGCGGCGCGCTCCACGAGCGCCGCAAGCAGATTGACCCCGAGGCTCATATTGCCGGAGCGGACCACCACCGTCTTTTGCGCGCTCTCCTGGATCGCCGCGAGATCCTCGACCGAGAGCCCCGTCGTGCCGATGACATGGGCGACGCCGGCCGCCGCAGCCTGCTGGCAAAGCGCGACGCTTGCGGCGGGCGTCGAGAAGTCGATGAGAGCATCGCAATCGGCGAGGGCGGCTGCGGAGTCAGCTGAAATCGGGACGCCGTTCGCTTCGACGCCGACCGTCGCGCCCGAATCCTTGCCCAGCATAGGCGAAGCGGGGTTCTCCAGGGCGCCGGTCAGACGAACGCCCAGCGTGTCGGGGATCGTCTGAACCAGCATGCGCCCCATCCGGCCGGCGGCGCCCGTAACGACCAACCGCAAATCGCTCATCCAACCGCCTCCCGAGATAGGCTTGTTCCTTCGCTCTTTTTGGCGGGCGCCCGAGCGCGCTGCGTGAAGATGCGCCGCCTCTATACAAGGGAAGTCATCCGCCTGTACCTACCTGGAAAGGTAGGTGCTTGGCGGCCCCTCACTTCGGCTTCGGTCTGAAGGATTTCAGCCGAGTCGGGTCCGTGTCGACGAAGGACGCGCCGATCAGGTCTAGGCAATAGGGCACGGCGGGCATCACCGCGTCGAGGCAAAGCTCGATCGCCGCGGGCTTGCCCGGCAGATTGATGATGAGGCACTTGCCGCGATGCGCGGCGAGCTGGCGCGAGAGGATCGCCGTGGGGACCTGCTCCAGCGAGACTTTGCGCATCAGCTCGCCGAAGCCCGGCAGCTCGCGCGGGGCGGCGGCGAGCGTCGCCTCGGGGGTGAGGTCGCGCGGCGCCGGCCCCGTGCCGCCGGTCGTCACGATGAGATCGCAGCCGACAGTGTCGGCGAGATCGATGAGCGTGTCGCGGACGCTCTCGAAACCATCGGGGACGACCCGCCGCTCGATGCGAAAAGGCGTGGTCAGCACCTTGCGGAAATAGGCCTCGATCGCGGGTCCGCTCTCATCCGCATAGACCCCGGCGCTGGCGCGGTCAGAGGCGGTAACGACGCCGATCACGGCGACGGGCGGGGTAGAGGTCATGGGCTGGCCGGCGGCGAGAGGAGGGGACCCTTGGTTTACGCCGGGCCTAGCCTTGGAGCCACTGCTTTCTTGCGGAGAGGCCGTGGCCCCGCGACCGCCTTGACTCCCTGCGCCCTTTTCGCCACTGCCAGCCGACAACAAAACGAGGGGTAGGGATGGCGATCGCCTATATTTTTCCAGGACAAGGCTCGCAGACCGTCGGCATGGGCAGGGCGCTCGCGGATCAGTTCGCCGAGGCGCGGGAGGTTTTTGAGGCGGTGGACGCTGCGCTTAGCGAAAAGCTCAGCCACACGATCTTCGAGGGGCCGGAAGCCGAGCTGACGCTCACCGCCAACGCGCAGCCGGCGCTGATGGCCGTGTCTCTGGCCGCTTTGCGCGTCCTGGAAAGCGAAGCTGGGTTCGATCTCGGCAAAACCGCCAAATTCGTCGCCGGCCACTCGCTCGGCGAATATTCGGCGCTTTGCGCGGCGCGGGCGCTCGCCATTACGGATGCGGCGCGACTTCTCCGCCTGCGCGGCGCGGCCATGCAGGCGGCGGTTCCAGTCGGCGAGGGCGCGATGGCCGCTCTCATCGGCGTCGAGCTCGAGGGCGCGCGGGCCATCGCCAAGGAGGCCGCGGAGGCCGCGGGCGCCGTCTGCCAGATCGCCAATGACAATGGCGGCGGGCAGGTCGTGCTTTCCGGCGCCAAAGCCGCCGTGGAGAAGGCCATGGAGATTTCCAAGGCGCATGGCGTCAAGCGCGCCGTGCCGCTGCCTGTCTCCGCACCCTTCCATTGCGCCTTGATGCAGCCCGCCGCCGACGCGATGCGCGCGGCTCTCGCGGATGCGGCGATCGCGCGTCCCGTCGTTCCCGTCGTCGCCAATGTGACCGCCGCCGCCGTCGAGGAGCCCGAGGACATCCGCCGCCTTCTCGTCGAGCAGGTCACGGGCACGGTGCGCTGGCGCGAGAGCGTGCTCTTCATGGCGCAGGCCGGGGTGACGAAATTCGTCGAATGCGGCGCCGGGAAAGTGCTCGCCGGCCTGCTGAAGCGCATCGACCCCAACGTCTCGGGAATCAGCGTCGGGCAGCCTGCAGACGTCGAAACCTACCGCGGATACGTCTGACGGGCGGCGCCGCGCCGAGGTTTTCGGCTGGCGGCGCCTACTCCGCCGCAGAGCGCAGCTTGCCTTCGGCGCTCTCTTCCGCCGGCGGATCGGGCTGGGGATGGTGGGCCTCCCGCCAGCGAACCGCCTCCTCCACCGCCGCATGGTTCATCTTCTCGCCGCCGGTCACGGAGAAGAGCAGCGTCTTGACGGCGATCTTGATGTCGAGCGCCAGCGAAGCGTGGGTGATGTACCAGATGTCGAGCGCGTCCTTTTCCGACGGCGTGACGAAGGTGCCGCCATTGAGCTGCGCCCAGCCCGTGATGCCCGGCCGCACCGAGAGGCGCAGACGCGGGTCGGAGGGCTGATCGACCGGCAGCAGCGGTCGCGGCCCGATCAGCGACATGTCGCCCACCAGCACGTTGAGTAGTTGGGGAATTTCGTCCAGCCGTCCGGCGCGGATGCCGCGGCCCAGACGCGACAGGCGGTCTTCGTCGGGGATCTTGTTCCCGTTTCGATCGTAGGGCGCATGATAGGTGCGGAACTTGTAAAGCAGGAACTTCCGGCCATTGCGCCCGATGCGCTGCTGCCAGAAAAGAATGGGCGCGCCGACGTCGTAGAGCACGAGAGCCGCGGCCAGCGCCGCGAGCGGCAGCAAAGCGATCAGCAGGCTCGCGGACGCGAGCACGTCGAGGGCGCGCTTGAGCTTGAAATAATTGGTCAGCGCTATCTCCTTGACCGGCGCGGGCGCCACGCGGCGGGGCTCCTCCTGCGTCAGCGGCTCCAGGTTGAGCGCCGTGGAGATGCGCGTCAGCTTCAAGCCTCGGTTCTCGCATTGCGCGCTGACCAGATCGAGGGCTTCTGCGGGCAGTGCGGCGGCGTCGTCCGAGAGCCAGACTTCGTCGATGTCGACGCCATGGACCCGATACTCCTCGACGACCTCTTCCAGCTCCTCGACCCGGCCGACGATTTTGACGCCGTTCATGGTGCGACCGTGGAAATCCATGCGCGGATCGAGCGCCGCGACAATCAGCGTCGTGCGCGGGCGTTGACAGTTCACGAGCTTGATCGTGGCGCCGGCGAAACGATCGGCGCCGATGATCAGAATGCGCCGCATGCAGGCGGGCGTTAGCTCCTGGGCTTCTTCCAGCTCCTCATTCGCAGTCGCTTCCCCATGGGAAACCCTGGCCATGGTCCGCGCGAGGACAAGTCCGGCGCCGAGCACGAGCGCATAGATGACAGGCGTCGAGCGAGGCACCCCGTCCATGCGGGTCAACACGAACAGCGTCAGGCTGCTCGAAGCGACCGTGGTCGCCACTGCCGCGCAGACGGCCAGCAAGTCATTGACCGAAGCCAAATGGCTCATACCGTCGCTGATGCGAAACACCAGAAAGGACAGGAAGGCGAAAAACATGGTTGTGAAGGCGTATTGATAGGCCGGGCCGAAATCGCCGAAACCGTCGCTCTGCTCGAGGAGCGCGGGATCTCGGAGCGCGAGCGCGATGAAGGGCGCCGCTATCGCCCACAGGACGTCGAACGGAGCGAGCTTAGCGCGCTGTTTGGTTTTTGACGTCGGAGCGCGCAAACGCATTGTCTTGCATCCAATCCTTTTTGCACCAAAGGGGTATCGCTCAATCGTGGGGAGGACAATACGTATCAGACCGGTGCTCTTCGAATGGCTCCAAATTTTGTCCCTGCTGTGGCAAAATGACAACATTTCTCCCGTGGACTGCTGGAGACGATCGCCCGCTACGCCAAATTTCGCGCTAGTTCGCCTTTTCCGCAGTCATTTTTTCTGCAGCCAAGGGGCGTCTTTGAAGCGCTTGTGTCCTATAAACGCGGTTGCAATCGCCAGAAGCTGGATTACAATGACAGTCATCACAGCGAGATAAATTGGCTTGATAACCGCCCGCCCCGCGGCGCGCCTGCGTATGCGAGGATCGGGCCGATCGGTTTCTTTGAGAAGAGCTCGCGCCGGGTGGATCGATGTCGCTCTTGAGTTTCAAGCGTGTCTTCGCATCGGCGAGGCGGATCCCCGCCTCGATCCCCGAGGGCTTGCGCGTTTACGCCATCGGCGACGTTCACGGCCGCCTCGACCTGCTGGAGACGCTTGCTTCGCGAATCGAGGCCGACCTCATCGACGCGCCACAGGCGGCGGTCACGGTGTTCCTGGGCGATTACGTCGATCGCGGCCCGGACTCGGCGGGCGTGCTCGACATGTTGGCGGCTCGCGATTTCCCGACCGAATTCGTCGCTTTGCGGGGAAATCACGAGGAAGTCATGTTGCACTTCCTCGAAGACGCGGAGGTTCTCGACTCCTGGCGCAACTTTGGCGGCCTCGAGACGCTGCAGTCTTATGGTATTGACGTTATCCCCGCCCTGCGCGGCCGAGGCTATGAGGAGATGAGGCAGAGCTTGCTGGAGGGCCTCCCCAGTTCGCATCTGCAGTTCCTACGCGAAACCTCTCATTCGACCAGCTTCGGCGATTATTTCTTTTGTCACGCCGGCGCCCGGCCAGGGACGCCGCTCGACCAGCAGGACCCCGGCGACCTTCTCTGGATTCGCCAGGAGTTTCTGGCGTTTCGAGGCGGCTGGGACAAGGTCGTCGTCCACGGCCATACGCCTGTGGCCGAACCCGAGCTTCTCTCGAACCGCATCAACGTCGACACCGGAGCCTTCGCGAGCTCAGTGTTGACCGCTGTCGTTTTAGAAGGCTCGCAGCGGCGGATTCTCACGACCGAGAAAGCTGCGCCCTCGTCGACGGAAGACAGCCGCGGCAGGCTTCAGCGCCGAGCCTAGGGCATGTTCCGGAAAAGTGCGAAGCGGTTTTCCGATCGGGACATGCTCTAAGTTTTGATTTGGAGCGCTTCCTTATCGCTCGAACCCTCCCGTTCGAGCGGGGAGCGCTCTAGCCGGAGCGTCTCGCGCGAGGGCGGGCCCTCACTTGCGCGCCGCCTCTTTCAGATTGTTAGGGGCCTTGGCCATCAGACCGTCGATGCGCTCGCGCTCGCGCTTGAATTCGGCGAGAAGCCTGCCGTCGAATTCCCGCGTGCGCGCGAGCTTTACGCGCATCGGGTCCACGAAATGGCCGTTGACCATGACCTCATAATGCAGATGCGGCCCGGTCGAGAGGCCGGAGGAACCAAGGAAGCCGATCACCTGGCCCTGCTTGACGCGGGTGCCCTCCGCCACATGGCGCGCAAAGCCTGACAGGTGATTATAGGTCGAGATGTAGCCGTTGGCGTGCTGGATCTCGACGCGCCGTCCATAGCCCGAATCCCACTGCGCCTTGATGATCACGCCATTGCCGGCGGCGACGATCGGGGTGCCGATGGGAGCCGCCCAGTCCACCCCGGTGTGCATCTTGTAATAGCCGAGGATCGGGTGGCGGCGCATGCCGAAGCCCGAGCGGGTCTCGCCTGTGGCGATCGGCTTGCGGATCAGGAATTTTCGGCTGGAGCGACCGTTCTCGTCGTAAAAATCGACGATCCCGTCGTCCTGCGTCTGAAAGCGATAATATCGCCAAGTCTCGCCGCGCGTCGTCAGCGCGGCGTAGAGCAGCGTATCGTGGCCCGGCTCCTCGCCCTCATCGTAGAAGATGTCGAGCGTGTCTCCTGGCTGCACGCTGCGCTGCAGATCGACGTCGTTGGCGAAGATCTGGATCAGCTCGGCGATGATCGGCCGCGGCGCCTCCTGCTTGAGCGCGGTCTCGTAAAGCGAGTTGTAGAGGCGCATGCCGCCCTGGTCGTCGCTCTCGTCCTCATCGTCCTCGGCGGCTCGGGCCACTCGCTTCTTCTTCGCCGCGCCGGCGGCTTCCGCAGCGGTCGGGACGAGCATGAAGGCGCCCTTATCGGTGGCGGCGACCATCGAATCGAGAGTGTCGTCGTTATAGACGGAGACTCGCGCGAGCTTCATCTCCGCGCCGGCGCCCTCGAAATCGGCGAAGAGCAGCTTCACCCGCTGGCCTTCGCGCACCGGCTCGCCGTGATGGCCCTTGTAGGCTGCGAGCACCGCCGCGATGCGCGGCTTCGGCACGCCGTTCGACGCGAGCATGTCGGCGAGCCCCTCGCCGTGCTTGGCGACGAAGAGCTTCTCCTCCATCTGCGTCGGCTGGGCGTCGTCGCGCGGCGCGATCGTCACATTCTCCGCGACCATGCGCACCTGGATCGCCGAAAAGGGGTCCGAGAGCGTCGTCGGCGCATCCCCCGGCGCCGCATAAGACAGAGCGAGCGGACCGGAGGCGCGGCTCGTGCGCGAGAGCAGCATCTGGCCCGGCAAGGGCGGCGGGGCGGAGGCTGAGCCGCCTCGCGCGCCGGCGGCGACGGTGGATTTCGACTGCTCGACGACCTGCGCCTGCGCCTCTTCCGGGCTCAGCTCGGCGCTTTGGCGCTCGCCCGAGGGCAGGCTGAACTCGCGCGTGCTGAAGGAGACCTCCGCTTCGTCCGGCGCGATGTCGGATTCCGCGAGACCCTCCGGGGCGTGCCGCGGGTCGGTGTTGAGCTTCAAGGGGTTGAAGGCCGGAACCTCGTCGGCGAATTGGGTCGGCGTGGGCGTCAAAGTCGTGGAGATATGCGTGAATTGCTTGGTGCGGATGACTTCCTTGTCGCCCACCTTGACCGTCGTGGCTGTCTTGAAGGACTGCTTGGCGGCGACCACGTCGACCGCGCGCAGCAGCCTGTCGCCCTTCTTGGGGTTGACGGTCTGCTGGCTCTCGCGCTCGTCCTTGTGCGCGATCTGCGCCTTGGTCGGCGCCTCGGCGAAATGCGTCTGCTGATCGAGCGCCGTGTAAGCGGCCGAGGCGATGAGCAGCCCGCCGGAAAAACCGGTCAGCACAGTGCCGACCAGCCAGCGGATCGAAACGCGGCGGCGATCGTCGTCGGTGTGTCTGCGGCCGTCCGCCTCGATGGGCGGTTCCTGGCCAAGCGCCACCTGCGCGAAACCGGACGCCGGAAGCCCAAGGCGCCCGCTCGTGAAAGCCGTCATGCCGAGAAGCCGTGCTTTGCTGTTCGTGTCACTCGATCGCCTTGAGCTGTCCTCGGCGCGAAGCCGAGCCGATCCTCTTGTTTGGAGACACCTTCGCGTCGGAGCGCGGACTATCTCTCGTCAGCCGAACGAGCCGTAACGGAGCCGTAGCATTATGGCTCATTTGGGGCCGCCGCGCGAGCGAGGCCGTAAGGCGCCGCCGCGCCGTCGCTGCCCAACGACTGTGCGCCGCGCCTTCGCTGAAAACCTTCGTCCCTGAATTTGGGGGAGATTAACTGAGCCTGCGAAAAAACGCGCGCTTCTTGCTCGAGCCTTGCGCCAAGCGTCATATTGCGAGACTCAATTGTGAAGTTTCCGCTGCGGCCGACGCGCAATCGAAGGAGGAGAGGCTTACCCCCAAGAGCCTCACGCCCCTCGGCGCGGGAAAGACCGTCGCGAGCAAAGCATGGACGAGGGCCTCGAGCTCATCCCGGCTTTGCAACGCCGCGGCGCTCGTGTGGGCGCGCGTGATCTGACGGAAATCCGAATACTTCACCTTAAGCGTCACAGTCCGTGCGCGGAGCCCGGCGCCTTGTCCTCCCCGCCACACTCTCTCGATCAAGGGCGCGAGCGCCGCCTGCGCGGCGACGAAGGTGAAGATGTCGTCGCCGAATGTGTTCTCGGCCCCGAGCGATTTTCGGACGCGGCTCGCCTGCACCGGCCGCTCGTCGACGCCGCGCGCGATCGCATAGTAATAGGCGCCGGCCTTGCCGAAATGCAGCTCCAGAAAAGCAAGGGATTGCCGGCGCAGATCGAGACCCGTCGCGATGCCAAGCCGGTTCATCTTGGCCCGGGTGACGGGGCCGACCCCATGGAAGCGGCCGACCTCCAGCCTCTCGACGAAGCTCGGGCCCATCTGCGGCGTGATGACGAAGAGCCCGTCGGGTTTGCGGTAGTCCGAGGCGATCTTGGCAAGGAATTTATTGTAGGAGACGCCGGCCGAGGCCGTCAGCCCCGTCTCGGCGCGTATCCGCTCGCGGATCTCCTCGGCGACAGCCGTCGCCGAAGCGATTCCCTTGCGATTTTCCGTCACGTCGAGATAGGCCTCGTCGAGCGACAGGGGCTCGATGAGCGACGTGTGCTCCGCGAAGATCGCCCGGATCTGGCGCGAGATCTGGCGATAGACGTCGAAACGGGGTGGAACGAACAGGAGCTCCGGACATTTGCGTCGCGCCGTGACCGAGGGCATTGCCGAGCGCACGCCGAACGCCCGCGCCTCATAGCTCGCGGCCGCGACGACGCCGCGCTCGCGCGCGCCGCCCACCGCGACGGGCTTGCCGCGCAGCGCCGGATCGTCGCGCTGCTCGACCGACGCATAAAAGGCGTCCATGTCGATGTGGATGATCTTGCGCGGCTTTCGGGCGGGCGCTGCGTCGAGATCGGGCGCGGCTGCGGATGTCGATCTCGCCATCTCCCGCGCCTCGCCGCGTCAGTGCATGTCCATGACCGGCAGCTCGACCTCGTGCACCGCGCCGCCGCGTGAAAGCGTCAGCCGCCGCTTGTCGCCCGGCTTGCCGTGCAGCGCGGAGAGCACCGCCCCGCGCGGCGCGCCTGTCGCCGCGAGCTGGCCGATCGCGACGAGCTCGTCGCCGACCTCCACGCCCTCGGCGGGCGGCTGGTCTCCCGCCTTGGGCAGGCCGCCAACGAGATAGCGGGAGTCCTTGCGCACGAGCGTCAAGGCGACGCTGTCGAGATCGCGCGTGTTGGGACCGGAAATGGGATTCCAGTAGGAGACGCGGTTGGGGTAGTCGATCGTGAGTTGATATCGCTCCAGCACATTGGCGCCGAGCCAGCCGACGACTGGGCCAGGGGCCGACTTCTGCCACTTGTCCCAGAAAAGATCGCCCGTCAGCACGTCCACCCAGCCGGCAAGGTAAGGCGCGGAGCCGAGCATGCCCACATCCTTGATTTCGAGCGCGCCGAGATGGAGCGCCGGAATGCGCGCGACGGTGCCACGCTTCTCGAAGTTGAAATCGAGCATGTTGTAATTCGCCGCGCCCATCGCGCCGTCGGCGCGCCGCCAGTCGGGATGCGCCGTGAGCCAAGGCGCGAGCACGCTGCCGCGCATCCAGCTGAATCCGCTGCCGGCGTCGATCACGAAGGGGTAATTGTGGCCGTCGACGGCAACCTGCACTGCGGCGAGCCCCGTCTCGGGGTTAAGCGCGATGGGCACTTCCGTTCCCGGCGGTCGCGGGCTCTCGGGCGTGCTCAGAGACAAAGTGCGCGTCTTGTAATTCAGCGTGAGCCGATAGCCGAGGAAGAGGCTCGCCGGAAGCATCGCCTCCACCTTGTGGGGGCCGAAATATTGCGGAAAGGCAAAGAAATCCGTGCTGTCGCCGTCGTCGCGCACGCTCTTCGCGTCGGCTTCGATTTCGGTGTTGCCGACGAGCAGGCGCAGGGGCTGCCCCGCCGCCATCCCGAGCTCGGCGTAGAGTCCCTTTGTGAGAATGGGCGCCTGCATGCCCATGTTGAACCAGGCGAGGGTGCGCCGCGTGCCGCCGTCGGGCGTACGGAAGCTCGCCGCGACGAGGATGCGGCCGGCGTCGAGCTCGAAGCGCAGGGAGTGCGGCGGGGTTTTCTCGGCCGAGGGCGCGGTCGTCTTCTCGGCGGCGGGCGAGCGCGGCTTGTCGGTAGAAGGCGCGTGCGTCTTGGCGAGGGCGGCGAAGCCGACGAGACAGAGCAGCGTCACGAGCGACAGCAGCAGCCGTCGGTATGAGGGCATCAGCACATTTCCCCCGCAGCAGGCCGGGCTCGCCCGACTTGTAGCCGCTTTGCGGTTTTTTTGCAGCCAATGCGGCGAAGGCCGCCGAGTTGTTTTCGAGCGTGTCCAAATATATGCGTTGCGTTCGGTTTCCGCGAGGGCCTCGGGGGCGGGATGAAAGCGTTGCTGATCGGATCGGGCGGGCGCGAGCACGCCATCGCCAACGCGCTCGTCAACAGCCCACGCCTGGACCGCCTTTTCGTGGCGCCGGGCAATCCGGGGATTTCGAAGATCGCCGAGCGCGTCGCGGTCGACGCGAAGGATCACGGCGCCGTCATCGACTTTTGCCGCTTGAATGGCATCGGCCTCGTCGTTGTCGGCCCCGAGCAGCCGCTCGTGGAGGGGCTCGTCGACTCCCTGAAGGCCGCGAATGTCTCAGCTTTTGGCCCGAGCCGCCTCGCCGCGAGGCTCGAGGGCTCGAAAGGCTTTACCAAGGACCTCTGCCGCGCCGCCGGTATCCCTACGGCCGATTACGCGCGTTTCGAGGAGGAAGGGCCGGCGCTCGCCTATCTTCGCGCCAAGGGCGCGCCGATTGTCCTCAAGGCCGATGGGCTCGCGGCCGGCAAAGGCGTTGTCGTGGCGCAAAGCCTCGAGGAGGCCGAAGCGGCGTTGCGCGCGCTGTTTGCCACGGGGCCCGGCTCGAGCGTCGTGATCGAGGATTTCCTCGAAGGCGAGGAGGCGTCCTTCTTCGCCCTCTGCGATGGCATGCGCGCGCTGCCCTTCGCCTCGGCGCAGGACCATAAGCGCGTCGGCGACGGCGAGACGGGCCCGAATACCGGCGGCATGGGCGCCTATTCCCCGGCGCGCGTGCTGACGGAAGCACTCGAAGCCGAGGTCATGGCGCGGATCGTCGAGCCCACACTGCAGGCGATGAGCGAGATGGGGGCGCCCTATCGCGGCGTGCTCTACGCCGGACTGATGCTGACCAAGCAGGGGCCACAGCTCATCGAATACAACTGCCGTTTCGGAGATCCCGAGGCGCAGGTCATCCTGCCGCGCCTGGAGGACGATCTTCTGGAGCTGATGCTCGCCTCCGCCCAGGGAGCGTTGCCGGACCGGCCGCCCCGCTTCTCGCCGCGCGCCGCCCTGACGGTCGTGCTGGCGGCGGAGGGCTATCCGAATTCGCCGCGGACGGGGACGGAGATCGAGGGGCTCCAGGAGGCCGAGGCCTTGCCCGATGTGATCGTGACCCACGCGGGGACGCGCCTTGACGGTGCGCGTCTCCTTTCCGCCGGGGGGCGCGTGCTGAATGTGACGGCGCTGGCGGATACGGTGACCAAGGCGCGCGCGCGCGCCTACGAGGCTGTGGATCGCATCCGCTGGCCCGAGGGTTTTTGCCGGCGCGACATCGGCTGGCGCGAGATCGCGCGCGAGGGCGGGCGCTCATCGAGCGAGACTCCCAAACGCCCCTGACCGCTTTCCGGCGGGAAGTCGCCTCTTAGGTAGGTTTGCAGGCCCTCCATGTTCGACGTCGAGGGAAACACTGGTTTAATCTATCTGATGAGTAGGATATCGGGGCGAGCCAACCAAGCCACCGCAAGGCTCGAGAGCGGAAGGAACGGAATGCGTATCGACACGATCGCGCTGGGCGCCGAATGGGCGGGACCGATTTCGCCCGCCCTGGACGTTTTCGCGCCTTTTCGGGACGCCTCGCCCGACCGCCCCTTCGTCGTCGGCCAGCTCGGGCAGTCGCTCGACGGCCGCATCGCGACTCTCACGGGCGAATCGCGCGACATTAGCGGCGATTCCGCGCTGATTCATCTGCATCGAATCCGCGCGCATGTCGACGCGGTGGTTGTCGGCGCCGGCACGGTCATCGCGGACGATCCGCGGCTTTCGGTTCGGCGGGTCCCCGGCAGAAACCCTGCGCGGGTCGTGATCGACCCCAGCGGCAGGCTCGGTGCGAAGGGCAATTGGCTGGCGGAGGACGGCGCGCGCCGCATTGTGGTCACCGGGGCGAGGGAGCCGGCCAGCGGCGGTGTCGCCGAAGTCGTTCGCCTCGAGGCGCAGGGCGGCGTCATTCCGCCGGTCGCGATCGTGGAAGCGCTCTTCGCGCGCGGCCTGCAGCGTCTGCTCATCGAGGGCGGCGCCCGCACGCTTTCGGGCTTCATCGAGGCGGGGCTGCTGGATCGGCTGCATCTGCTCGTCGCGCCGATCATTATCGGCTCCGGACGCAATGGGTTGGAGCTGTCGCCTATCGCGGCGCTGGACGATGCGCTGCGCCCGCGTGTCCAAGCGCATCTCCTGGAAGGGGGAGACGTGCTGTTCGATTGCGATTTTTCGGCGTATCGTCAGCGAAGGAGCTGATGGGGGCCTCTAATTGACCCAGCAATATTCGCCGCTCGCTAAATCGCTGCACTGGGCTGTCGCGATCATCGTCATCGGCCTCATTCCGGTCGGCGCGATCATGGCCGATCTCCAGGAAGGTCCTCTGCAGGACCGCCTCTTCGTCATTCACGAATCCTTCGGCGTCGTCGTGTTCACTCTGATGCTGCTACGCGCCGTCACGCGATGGCGCGGCCGGCCGGCGCCCTATCCGAGCCTCGAGCCCTGGGAGCTCCGTCTTTCGACGGGCGTTCATCGCGCGCTGTATGCGCTGCTGCTGATCACGCCCGTTGTGGGATGGCTCGCCCTTTCAGCCTATGGTCTCGGGCCTTCATTCTTCGGCCTCGGCGAGCTGCCGCGCCTGCTGCCCAAGGACGAGCCTCTGTCCAAGATTCTCTTCGCGATACACGAGACATTCGCCTTCACCATCGCCGGGCTCGTGACGCTGCACATCGCCGGCGCGTTGCGCCATGTTTTCATCAAGCGCGACGATCTCATCTGGCGCATGCTGCCGCGGATTTCCGGCAAGAACAGCTAACCCTGAGCAGGCCGCGCGAAGAGATCGACATGGCCGATCTCGCATGCCGTCGCGGCGCGTCGCGCGGCGCGCCAGGCTTCAACGACATCGGCAGGAACGAGCGCCGTCTCCAACACGGCTGTCGCCGAGCCGTCGGCAAGCTCCCGGATCAACTCTTGCTCGGGGGGCGCGAGGCGCCAGGGACTGAGCCCCGTCTCCACCGAGTAGCCGCGACTCTCCAGCGCCGCCTGGAGCAATGCCGCGCCGCGCGGGCCCGCTGCGGGCCCGAAACCCTTATCGCGTGATTGGTGGCGACTGAAGGCCGCGAGCATCACCGGGTCCGCATCGTGAGCGGGCGCCCAGCGCTCGACGCCGTCGTATGAGAGGCCCGCGTAGAGTGGGAGCCGGCGCGCGGCGAGCGTCGCGCAAAAGGCCTCGATCCAGGACGCGGAGACGAGATCGAAGAAGGCCGCCGCGGTGACGAGATCGAGGTCGGGAGTGAGCAGCCTCCCATCGAAGCGCGACAGGTCGGCGCGCAGGAACTCCATCTCAAGCTTTCGATCTGCTTTCAGCAGCGTGAGCGGCTGCTCGCTTTCGACCTGATCCGCCCAGGCGATGAGTTCCGCGCGGGCGGCGTCCAGCAGCTCTGGATCATGGTCGACGAGCCGCCAGCTCTGGCGGGCCGGCAGGAACAGCGCCTGTCCGCGCAGATTGGAGCCGGCGCCGCAGGCGAGATCGAGGACCGTGACATGCTCTCGCCCTGCGAAATGCGCTTCGAGAAGGCCGAGCAGCTTCCCATTGCGCGCCGCCTGGTCGGCGGGTTCGCGCAGCCGCAGCCAGTCGGCTGAAAACCCGGTCATGGCGCCGCGTCCGCGACTTCGGCCGTGACGCGCGCCACGATCGCGGCCGTGTCTTCCCAGCGTGGCAGGCTTTGCCCCGCGCGCCAAGACGCGTCCGAAAGCTGCGCGCGCAGGCGCGCATCACCGATGGCCTGACGCAACGTCGCGGCGAGCGCCTCCACATCGCCCGGCGGGACCTTTAGGGCCGCGTCATCGGGGACTGTCTCCGCCGCGGCCCCTCCCGTCGTCGTGATGATCGGCAGGCCGCGGGCGAGCGCCTGCGCGAGCGCCATGCCATAGCCCTCGTAGAGGGACGAGGAGACGAAAAGGTCGGCTTCGTCGAAGGCGGGCGCGAGGCGCTCCGGTCTCAGCTCGCCGGTAAGCTCGACGCGCGGCTCCAAACCCTTGGCCGCGATCAGCGCGCGCAAGGCGCTCTCGGTCGGTGGCGACGCTGATGTGCTGCCGACGATGCGCAGGCGCCAATCGAGATCGGCGAGCTTCGAGAGCGCTTCAACGAGCAGGTCGAAAGCTTTGCGGGGAATGATCGAGCCCACGGCGAGCAGCGTGATGGAGCCCGAGGAGCCGTGGGCGCGTGGCGCAGGATCGACGCCAGGCGGCGCGACGGCGATTTTTTCGGGCGCTACCGAGAACTCTTGCGCCAAGAGCGTTCCCGTATGCGGACTCGTGACGATCACGCGTTGGGCGAGCGCCAGCGCTGCGCCTTCGCTTTGGCGAAGCTGGCCCGCGCGCTGCGGGTCGAGGCCTGTTTCGAGGCAGAGCGGATGATGACAGAGCGCGACGAGCGGCGCGCCGATGCGGCGGAGCGTCGGCGCGGGCAAGGCGCCAAGCGCGAGCCCGTCGATCATCACCACGTCGCCCTCACGAAGCTCGCGCGAGATCGCCGCAAGGCTTGCTTCGAGATCGGCGTCGCTTGGCGACGGAAAGCTCTCGGGCAAGCGACAATGAACCGCCGCGACGCCCGCCGGGCCCAGCGCCGCAAGCAGCCGGCGATCATATTCATAACCGCCGCTGCGAGTTTGGAGCTCGCCGGGAATCGCGAAGACCAGTCGCGTCATGGGGAGACGGAGCCTTCGAACCAGGCGCGCGCCACATGCGACTCGTGCAAGGTGACGCGGATGCGCGCGACGCCGTCGCCGCCCGGACCGAGCGCGCCGGAGCGCGCCGCCGCCGCCATGGCGTCGAAGATGTGGCGCGAGAGAAACTCCGTCGTCGTCTGCTTGCCCTTAAAAGTGTCGACCTCGTCGAGGTTGCGGTAGTTCAGCGGCGCGAGAGTGGCTTTCAACGCATCATGCGCGCGGCCGATGTCGACGACAACGGCGTCCTCGGTCAGGCTTTCCCGAAAGAAGGCCACGTCGACGACGAAGGTCGCGCCGTGCAGCCTTTGCGCCGGCCCGAACAATTCTCCCCGGAAACTATGGGCGATCATGATGTGGTCGCGAACTTCGACGGCGTACAAGGCTTTCCTCCGAGTTGTTGTGGGATTGACTCTCAGTAGCGTATCAGCGTCGCGAGGCCGGCGGCGCCGGGCGCGAGTAAACGTGGCAGCGCGCTTGGCAGAGCTGCGAATTCGATCTCCTCGGTGATGAAGGCGTCGAGGCGCGGATCGGCGAGCAGCTCCAGCGCCTTGTCGAGACGGCGCGCATAGGACCAGCGCGGGCGGCGCGAGGGCGAGACCTGTCCGACCTGCGAGGAGATGAGCCGCAGGCGCTTCGCGTGGAAGGCGCCGCCGAGCGGCGTCGGCGTGTCGCCGTCTCCGTGCCAGCTCGTCTCGACGACGGTCGCCTCGAGGCCGGCCGAAAGCAAGGCCAGCGCGAGGCCTTGCGGCGTGGCGCTCGTGTGAAAGACGACATCCGCTTCGAGGGAGTTGGGCTCGCACGCCTCTGCGCGCTGGAATTTTGCGCCGAGCGCGGTCGCGACGTTTTCACGCGCGACCTCTCTATCGATGATCAGCACGTCCGCGCCCGGCAGGCGCGCGGCGAGATAGCCGATGAAGAGACCCAGCACGCCGGCGCCGATGACGACAACGCGGTCGCCCGGTCCCGCGCCGGAATCCCAGAGCGCGTTGAGGGCGGTCTCCATATTGGCGGCGAGCGGCGCGCGGCGCAACGGCGTCGCTGCAGGGATCGGCCTCAGCGCGGCGAGCGGCGCCACGAAGCGATCCTGATGCGGGTGAAGGCAGAAGACGGCTTTACCTCGCCACTCGGGCGGTCCGGCCTCGACGACGCCCGCGGCGCAATAGCCGTATTTCACCGGGAAGGGGAAATCGCCTTGCTGGAAGGGCGCGCGCATGCGTTGGCGTTCGCTTAAGGGAACGCGTCCCTCGAAAATCAGCCGCTCCGTGCCGCGGCTGATCGCGCTCCAGCGCATCGCGACAAGCGCCTCTTCCTGAGCGGGCTCGCTGAGAGGCTCCTCGCGCAAGGCTGCGACGCCCGGGGCTTCGTACCAGAGCCCGCGCGCTTCTCCCGGTTGATCTCGCTGCGGACTCATCCTCCCCGGCCCATCCCCATTCTCGATGCTGAGCCTTCTGCTAAACGAAGGCTCAGCCGGACGCTAGACATTTTCCTACCCCTCAACTAGGAGAGACTTATGCATGGCCGCATCTCGCCCATGACGCCGGCGGGTCTGCAGAGCCTCGCTGAGCTCGCGCGCCGACGTCTCTTCGTGGCGACCGCGAGCGTCGTCGTCTATGTAGCGTTGCTTCTCTGGCTTGCCGCCATTCTCGGCGCGGGCGGCTGGACGGCGCTGCGGCTTGCGATCCTCATCGCCTTCGCGATCGCCGCGCCCTGGAGCGTGCTCGGCGTTTGCAACGCCGCTATTGGCTTTTGGCTTCTGCATTTTTGCAGCGACGGACTTGCGGCCGTTGCGCCTTTCGCCTTCCCCGCGATGTCCGACGCGCCATTGCAGAACCGCACCGCGCTGCTGCTGACGATCCGCAACGAAGACCCCAGCCGTGCGTTCCGGCGGCTGCGCGCGATGCGCGAAAGCTTAGAGGCCACGGGCTTTGGCGAGCATTTCGATTATTTCGTGCTGAGCGACACGACGGACGCCCAGATCGCTTCGAAGGAAGAGGCAGAGCTAGCCCTTTGGCGCGACAAAGACGCGGCGCTGCGTCATCGCCTGCATTATCGGCGTCGCATCATCAATGAGGGCTACAAGGCCGGCAACATTCGCGATTTTCTCGAGCGCTGGGGCGACGCTTTCGAGTTCATGATCCCGCTCGACGCCGACAGCCTCATAGACGGGTCGACGATCGTCGGGCTCGTGCGCATCGGCGAGGCGCATGAGCGCATCGGCATTGTGCAAACGCTCGTCGTCGGCGCCCCCTCGGCTTCGGCCTTCGCGCGCATCTTTCAGTTCGGCATGCGTCACGGCATGCGCGCCTATACGATGGGGGCGACCTGGTGGGCCGGCGATTGCGGGCCCTTCTGGGGCCACAACGCGCTCATGCGCATCGCTCCCTTCGCGCATCACTGCGTGCTGCCGAAGCTCGAGGGCGATCGCCATATCCTCTCGCACGATCAGATCGAGGCGGCGCTGATGCGCCGCGCGGGCTTCGAAGTGCGCGTGCTGCCGGTCGAATGCGGAAGCTACGAGGAAAACCCGCCGACTCTCATCGATTTCGTGCGGCGCGATCTGCGCTGGTGCCAGGGCAATATGCAATATTTCGGTCTGCTCGGCCTCCCCGACCTCGCGCCCGTCAGCCGATTTCAGTTGGTTTGGGCGATCAGCATGTTCATCGGCGCGCCGGCTTCAACCGCGATCATCGTCCTTGCGGCGCTGCTGCCGACCGTCGAGGACGTCTCGTCCTTTCCAACGACATCTATGGCGGCCCTTTACCTCACATTCCTCGGGATGCATCTCGCGCCGAAGCTCGCCGGCCTGACCGATGTCGCGCTGACGCCGGGCGGGATCGCGCGCTACGGCGGCGCCGCGCGCTTCTGGCTCGGAGCGACGATCGAGATTGTCGCCTCATTCGTCATCGGCGCGGTCACGAGCTTCAGCGAGACGATGTTCCTGACCGGCCTCCTGCTCGGCCGCACGATCGGCTGGCCGGAACAGGCGCGCGACGCGCATGGGCTCTCGCTGCGCGAGACAGCCTCCGCGTTCTGGCCGCATCTCGCTTTCGGCGCCGCAATTTTCGCTTTCGCTGGAACGGTCGCTCCCTCGCTCGCGCTCTGGTCGACGCCGCTCACGCTTGGCTTTGTCGTCGCCATACCTTTTGCGTTGGCGACGGCGGCTCCAGCGTTGGGCGCTGTGTTTCGGCGCGCCGGGCTTTGCGCGGCTCCGGAGGAACTCGCGGAGCCCGAGATTTTTCGGCGGCTTCGACCGAAGGCTGCGCCTGCCGAGAAACCGGCTCGCGAGCGGCAAGACGCCTGAGAGCCGTGCTAGCTTTTCGCGTAATCGTCGCCGACAGACGCGTTTATGGGCGCTTCATCATCGACTGCAGAAGGGTGGGAACATTGCTCGCTTGCATCGGCGGCGCCGATCAGAAAGGCCCAGCCCAGAGACGCCGCCGTCAGCCATAGCCCCGCGAGCGGATGACCGCTTGCGAGACAAGAGAGGCCGAGGGAGAGGCCGATCGTCAACACCGGCGCCATGATCGAAAACTTTGCGCGCCGCCGCCATGCGACCGGTCGCCAATCAGGGGATATCGCCAATCCGTCGAGCTTCTGAACCTGCGCCACGTCGACTTCCTCGAAATCCATGGCGTCTCTCGAACGCCAAACGCGAGATACCGGAGAGTGGTGAAAAATCGTCCACGCATTGCGTAAAATGCGAGTCAAACTCGAGGCGCTGCGCCTCCGACAGGCGAAGGCTCTATTTATGGAAGCCGGTTTCGATGCGCGAAAAAATCATCGAGGTGAAGATGTTGAACTGACCGCCGACAAACGACGCCGAGAGATAAAGCGCCGCGAGCACGACGATGATTTTCGGCACGAAGGTCAGCGTCATCTCCTGAATTTGCGTGAGCGCCTGAAGGAGCGCGATGACCGTGCCGACAATCATGGCGGCGCCGACGGCGGGGCCGGCGCCCACGATGGCGAGCCAGATCGCGGCGCGGGCCAGATCGAGCGCGTCGGCCTCGTTCATTGCGAATTGACCGTGGCGCCATTCGCCAAGGAGACCTGCTGACCGCTCGAGAGAATGGCGGTCGCTCCCGATCCGTTGACGGTGACCGAGGTCACTTGTCCAGAGGTCGAGCCGTCGGCGGAGGTGATGCTCTTTCCGATGAGCTGCTCTGCCTGCGTCAAAGAGGCGGAGGTCAAGAGCGAGGAGAGAGAGCTATTGGTCTGCACGGCCTGCCCCACCTCAGAGATCGTCGCGAGCTGGGAAACCATCTGGGATGGATCCATGGGTTGCGTCGGATCCTGATTCTTCAGCTCGGCCATCAGGAGCGAGATGAAGGAATTGTAACTGAGAGAAGGGGTAGCGCTCGCGCTCGTCGCATTTGCCCCGGCGGTCGGCGTGTTCGCCGCCGCGGCGGCGCTAGAGAGGGTTGAAGCTGCTGTCACGGTCATCGCAAGATCCTTTCAGGCGGCCGGGGATGGGAGGGATCCCGCCTCGGCCATCTCCGCTTGCTCCAGCGGGAACAGGCTACGCAGAGTCTTCAAAGCCTCGAAGTTGCGCGAGCGGCCGATGAGCGACGCGACGCTTTGCAGGCCGGCTTGAATCGCGGGCGTCAAAAAGACGCTGCCTGCGTCTTCGATCAGCCGATGCGCGAGCTTGGCGGTCTCTGCGGACGACGCGGGGTCCATCAGCATGACCTGAACGGCAAAATAGATGCGCCGCAGCGGCGTTGTCGCCTCATGCGCCTGCATGACATGGTTCTCCAACAGGAAGGTCGCCTCGTTGAGAAGCTCGAGCGTCGTCTTCCGGTCGACGCGGATGACCGCGCCATTGATGTAGATGCGCTCGCGTGCGCGCAAAAATATGTTCATGGCGAGCCCGTCAGGCCGTCGCGGATCATCTCGTTGATTTCGATCAGAGGCGAGAGATCGTCGGCCTTGCCGAGATCGATGCGGTCGATCTCCCGGATCATCCATCGGCCGATTGAGATGATGCCGGCGCGCAACTCCTGCGGCAGCTCGTTTTGCGGGAGCTGCACATCCTGCAGCAGGATCCACCAAAGGCGTCTCAGATAGTAAATCGCCTCGATCCCCTCGCGGGAGCCGACCCCTCGTTCGCGCGCGGCTTCGAGAAGCTTGAGCACCTTGTCGAAGGCCTCGCGCTCTCGCTCGCGCATCAGACCGGGCGACTCCTCGACGACCTCATTGTAAGCGAATTCATACATTTCGGCCTGCTCGCTCAGGTGACGGGAAGATATTGCGCGAGGCTCAGCTTCTGAAGTTGAGCCGTCAGCTCATAGGCGGATTGCAATTGTGTCGAAAGCGTATTGATGTTCATCGCAACCTCGGAGGCGTTCACATCGTCGAGATTTCCGACTTGCGTCTGCAACAGCGTCTGCTGTGACGCCATGAGAGAGCTCGCGTCCGAGATGCGTTGCTGCACCATGCCGATCGCAGCTTGCGTCGAGGTGACGCCGCTCATGCCCTGGCTGACGAGCGAGGCGGCGGTGGAGGCGACGAGCTGCTGCGCCGAAGCGCTCAGCGAGGTTCCCGCAAACTCGGATATCATCGCATAGGCCTGCGCCAAGGCCTGAACGCCCGGCTGATTGGCGCTCGTCGTGACCGCGACACTTTCACCGGGCGCGATTTCGAGGGTCGCATTCGTGCTCGACGCCGAAGACCAATTGGCGCTCCAGGAGGCGCCCTGGAACAAGGCCGCGAACGGTCCCGTGAGAAAGGTCTGCAGGGCGCTTGTCGAGATGGACGACGCGCTGGAGCTGTTTGGGTTCACGCCGAAGGTTGTCTGAAAGGCCTGATCGATCGCCGTCTTGGCGGCCGATGGCGGCGTCGAGAAAAAATCCGCCAAGGGCGCCACGCCGGAATTGTCGCCGCCGAAAAGATATTCTCCGTTCGAGGCTGTGTTGATGTTGGAGGTGAGCTCCTGCAATGCGGAGGCGCCGAGATTTTGCAGAATGGCGCCGGAACTGTCGGCTGCGTTCCAGCCGGTCAGCTGATTGATGACGCTCTGCGCGCTTTGGCTGACGGATGTGAGCACGTCCTGCACCGATGTCAGCCGGGTCGACGCTACAGAATTGGCGGCGGTGAGCGTGGTCAGCAAGTCGCTCTGATTGCGCAGCGACAGCTCGTAGCCCGATTGCTCGCCGAGCTTGAGGCCGAGATCGGCGTATTGACCGGTCGAGGACTCCACCTCCTCCTGCGAAAGCGTCGATTGAATGCGCTCGATCGTCGGGCTCAAGGCGGTTGCGAGGGAGAGTGTCGAAACGGATGAAAGCGACATGTCTTCAGACTCCATCCAGCAGAGCTTGGAACATGGTGTTGGCGGTGGTCAGCAATTTGGCGGTGGTTTGATAGGAGTTCTCGATATTGAGCATGTTGTTGAGCTCCTGATCGAGGTTGACGCCCGTTGCGTTGGAGAGGGCGGAGGTCGCCTGGGAGGTTAGGGCCTGCTGGTAGCTCGCTTGGCTGCTGGCCTGTTGGTTCTGGTTCTGTAGCCAGCTCACCGACGCATTGGCGTAATCGGATAGGCTCGACGACGCGCCGAGGCCCGCCGTCGGATCGAAGGACTGCGCCGCGCTAATGCCGTCGATGAGCATTTGGATGCGGCCGGTATAGCTTGCAGCGCCCGTCGAGTTGTAGACGTAAGGCGCAGCGCCGGCGCTCGCGACGCCGCCGTCGCGCAGGAGATTAACGTTGCCGCCTTGGGCAGGATCGACATTCGCGTTGACTTCGATGGCGGCAGCAAGACCCGTCGCCGAGCCGAGCGACGGCACGCCCGTGGCGCCTGGAACGGTGAAAAGGCCCGGCAGATCGGGCTGGCTCGGGGTCGTCGATTGGTCGCTCTCGGAAAAGGCCTGTATCAGACCGCCGGCGATCTGATCGAGCTGCGCTTGATATTGCGGCGCGATGTTGTCTCGCAGCGCCGCCAGCCCCGCGAGCGCGCCGGATTGAATGGCCATCGGCGAGGAGGGTCCGGTGATCGGGACGCCATCGGCGAGCACCGGGGCGCCCGAGGCGCCGGCCGGCAGCGTGGAGCTGGCGGCGAAGGTCAGCGTCCTCGGCGTGTCTTGAAAGAGCGTCACGCCGCTGTCGGTATAGATCGACATGGACCCGTTGGCGTCGATCGTGGTCGACACGCCGACTTGCTGCGCAAGCTGCGTCAGGATCTGGTCGCGCTGGTCTTCCGCGCCCGCGACATTTGCATTGGAGTGAAGGCCGGCGACGACCTGCGCGTTCGCCGACTGAAACTGGCCGAGCAAGGCATTGATCTGCGCCACGGCGGACGCCATCTTCGTGTCGGTCCCCTCGCGAACCTGCTCGACCGTCGTCGATGCCGAGTTCAACGAGCCCACGACGTTTTGAGCGGCCGTCACGACCGCCTGGCCCAGGCTCGCGTTTGACGGCGAGGCCTCATAGGTCTGCAAGGCGTTCTGCAGATTGGCAAGCATTGCCGAGGGCGACCGCCCGTTGGCGTTCGCTCCCGAGACGCTGGAGGAGGATGCGCTGTCGTCGACGGTCTGCGCCAGCGTGGAGAGGCCGCCCGGTTTGTCGGTTTGGCGACTGAACATGCTGGAGGCGAGAGCGGCGAGTCTCACGGCCTCCCGCGACGCGCTCATCGAAGCCATGGGAAGCTGTTCTCTCATCCAAGGCGATCTCGCGCGCTTGATGCAGGGGCGCATGAACGCGCTCGAGCAGCAGATTTCGTCGACTGCGGCCGCGCGCATCCCACACGAGCGTGAGGCCTTGGATCGAGGCGGACGCCTCAGGCTCGCGGAACGTCTGCTGGAAAAGGTGGACCAGGAGCATCGCGTCCACAGCGAGCGCAAGCAGCTCAGCGAGCTGATCGAGCAGGCCTTGCCGCGCAAGAAATCCAGCTAGACGAAAGAGAGACGCGCCAGCATGGACGAGCGAAAGGGAAGCGCAATGTCGATTAAGCCTCCGTCGGACATCGTTCTCGATGTGGCGCGCAATGCGGACGCCGACATGGCGGCGACTGCAACGCGTCGCCTGGAGGCGCTGGCCTCGAGCCAGGCAACGGATCTGCCCAGTTTTGGCGTCACGCTCCAGGGCGTGGGGTCAACGACCGCTCGCCAGGCCGAGGCCACTCTGGCCGGCGTAAAACTCCCTCCGCGATCGCAGAGCACAGCCCACACGGGAATGGCGCGGGGAAAGGAAGTCGCGCAGCAATTCGAGGCGACGGTGCTGAGCGCCTTCATCAACGACGCCATGCCGAAGAGCGTCTCGGCCTATTACGGACAAGGCATGGCGGGCGACATATGGAAATCGATGTTGTCGGATCAGATCGCCCATCAGCTCGCGAAATCGGGATCGCTCGGCCTGGCTCGGCGTCTCTTCGTCAAGGGTCCTTTGAGCGAGGCGGCCGGCGCCGGGGGCGTTCAGGCTTCGCTCGAGGGTGTCGCCCAGTCGAGCGCGCTCCCGCTTTCGTCGCCGACGAGCTTGTCGCTCAGCACCGGGTCGGCAGGCCTTTCGAGCCGCCGCCGCTCATGACCTGGGATAGACCTCGCCAGTCTCTTCACGCCGCGAGCCGCAAGCCGGCGGATGGAGCCGACGCCGCCCTCGTCGTCGTGAGGCGGCTGCTGCGAACCCTCGAGAGCGAGAACGCCGAATTGAGCCTCAACAGCAGCGTGATCGATCACAGCGAATATAATCTCCTGAAGAGCCAGGCTTTGCTGGCTTTGAACCGCTGCGCCCCCAAGCTGCTCTGCGCCGGCTCCAACGCCGCTCTGAAGCAGGCTCTCGAGGATGCGGTCGCGGCGCTCGAGACGAACCATCGACTCCTCGCAACGCAGCTCCAAGCCACGCAAGCCGTCGCTGCGATCATCGCGCGAGCGATCCGGGAGGCGCAATCGGACGGGACCTATACGCGCACGCCGTTCAGGACCGTTTCTCCATGATCCGCCTCATTCTCATGGGCGTTTGGGCCATTTTGATCACGGTTGGGTCGGGATATGGCTTCCATCGCCTCCAACGGCTTCATGAAAGTTCCGTGGGCCAGGGGCCTACGGCCGTCGTCGAGACGCATAAGACGCGTGAGATCAACATTCCGAAGATTCGCAACGGGGCGATTTAAGGCTATGCGGTGACGCAGCTGGTCTATGTCGTCGACTCGGCCGTCGAGAAGAAAGCGGGCGTTCCCTCCGAGGTCTTTGTCGCGGACGAAACCTTCCGCCTCATCTATGACGACGAGACTATAGATTTCAATAGATTAGAGAAGGTGGACCTGAACGCGCTGGCGCGTTCTCTCGTCAAGAATGTGAATGCGCGTCTGCGGGCGGAGGTCGTGAAGGACATCGCCTTTCAGGAATTCACCTTCCTGCCTTTCTCCGAGTCAAAAGTGGCGCAGTGACGGGCTCCGCATCCCAGTCGAGGCGGCGGAGCCCTGCGGGGCGCGCGGCCATTCGAGGCGCCCAAAAAATAAAGAGCCGCCGGCTGCCGCCGACGGCTCCTGGATTCAATTTGCGTCGTTCAGTAGAAGGACCGCTTCACCGGCTCTTCTCCCGGCGGAATCTTGCCGTCGGGAGTGGCCTTGTCGATCGCGATCGGCAGATACTCCGCCAACAGGTCGCGCGCCTTGTCGAAGTCCACGCCGGTCGCCTGGGCGAGGTCGCGCAGCTTGCTGACGCCGATGGCCTGGCCGACCTCGATGGCGCTGATCGCCTCGTTCTTGCCGGTGGAGACCCAAGAGTTGACTTGGCGACCGAAACCCGAAGACTGGAAGTCTTTAACGACGGCCTCGAGGCCCCCCTGCTTCTCAACGTATTCCTTCACCAGATTCAACGCTTCGGCGCCGATAACGCCGCCGATAATCGCCTTAAGCCAGCTCATCTTGTCCCCCATGCC
Source organism: uncultured Alphaproteobacteria bacterium (assembly GCA_963798515.1). Classification (GTDB taxonomy): domain Bacteria; phylum Pseudomonadota; class Alphaproteobacteria; order Rhizobiales; family Beijerinckiaceae; genus Methylocystis. The sequence continues at coordinate 53,122 of CAWCTS010000002.1, read as the reverse complement.
TTTCGCTCTAGGAACTCAAACGGCGTGTGCGCCGCAAAAGGAAGATAGAGGCACGGCGTCGCCCTTACAATACCTCCGAGAGCGGGTTTCTGTGTCCAGAAAAACCAGCCATCCGGGGAACCTCATGGTGCGCCGCAGTCGCTTTGCGGCGGCCTAAGCTTCGAGGCCCGCTGCAATATTTCTCGGTGGACGGAGAGCGGCCGAAGACGCGAGCTTGGTTCCCCGCTTGTTCTCGAGACAACCCGCTTTGGCGCAAAACCGTTGACGCTCGGCGGGCTGGAGCGCTTGCCTATCCTGCGGCTCAACTATAATTCCTTCTGGAATTTCGTTGGGCGCGCTACGGCTTGGAAAGTGCGAGGCGGCGGAGCCGAGCGTGCGACTGACAAAAAAAGCGTAGCAAAAATGCGGTAAAATATTTCTACGGAGTGATCGGCCGGTTCGAAAGGGGGGACTTATGGAAGAGAAGGCTCGATCTAGCGGGGCTACGGCGCTCATATCCATCTTTGTCGTGCTCGCCGCTTGCAAGCTCGGGCAGTCCGTTCTCGAGCCCGTCGTCTTCGCCCTTTTCGTCATCGCCATCGTTTGGCCCTTGGCCAGCGCTCTGCAAAAGAGGCTTCCCGGATGGGCGGCGCTCCTGATCACCGTCACGATCAGCCTCCTATCTGTTGGCGCGTTGCTGTGGATGATCGGATGGGGCGGTCATCAAGTCGCCGAATGGACCACGGCAAATCTGGATCGCGCTGAAGAGGTGATCGTCTCCTCGACCTCATGGCTCGAAGAGCATGACATTTATGTGATGTCGATGATCAAGGAAAACGTCAATCCAACTGCGGCGATCGGCCTGGTGCACGCCATCGCCTTGAGGGTGAATACGGCCTTGGCCTTCTCCTTCATCGTGCTGCTATTCGTCGTCATGGGACTGGCCGAGACGCCCGCAACGCGGGAGAAAATCGTGGCCAGTCTCGACCAAGACACGACGCGCCGCCTATTGGCGGCCGGAAAGGACATATCTGAGAAGTTCCAGAAATATATGCTGGTGCGCACGATCGCCAGCATCGCGACGGGTGTCGCCACCTGGCTCATCATCAAGCTCTTGGGGTTGCAACTCGCCGCCGCCTGGGGAGCATTGGCTTTCGCGCTGAACTATCTGCCCTACATCGGGTCTCTCCTCGTTACGGTATTGCCTGCCGTGACGGCCTTTATCGAGACGGGATCGCCGGAAACGGCTTTCCTGGTGCTGGCCCTCCTCATGGTGATGCAGTTCGTCATTGGAAGCTATCTCGAGCCCGTGTTTTCCGGCTCGGCGCTCGCCATTTCTCCCTCTGTCGTGATGTTTTCCGTCCTGCTCTGGACCTATATTTGGGGAATGCTCGGCGCGTTTCTGGGAGTTCCAATCGCCATCGCCACGCTCGCCATCTGCGATAAATTCCCCTCGACGCGCTGGATCTCCGAAATCTTTTCTGGAGAAACGTCCAAGGGGGTTGAGCCGGCGCCGCTCTCAAAGGTGAGCTGAGGAAGGCCAACTGCGCACATCCCCGATCATCGCGTAGGCGAAAGCCATTCGCGCGGCGTGAAATGCCGAGCGAGGGCCAACCCCGTCAGGCATGCGAGAGACTCATGGCCGCTCAAGACATAAAGCAAACCCCGGTCTGGCACGCTATCAGCGCAGAGCAAGCCCTTCGCGAACTCGGCAGCGATGCGACGAGGGGACTCGACCAAAACGAGGCCGCCCGGCGATTGGGGAGCTACGGGCCGAACCGATTGCCGGAGGGCGCGAAGCGGGGACCGCTCATGCGTTTCCTGCTGCAATTCGACAATATCCTCGTTTACATCCTGCTCGCCGCCGGCTTCGTGAAGCTGATGCTCGGGCTTTGGCTGGACGCCTCGATCATCACGGGTGTGGTGGTCATCAACGCCATTCTTGGATTTCTTCAGGAGGGCAAGGCCGAAAAGGCGCTGGACTCGATCCGGAACATGCTGTCGGCGGACGCGCGCGTCAGGCGAGACGGTGAGATTCGGATCGCGCCCGCCGACCAACTGGTCCCTGGCGACATCGTGCTCCTCGAGTCCGGCGACCGCGTGCCCGCAGACCTGCGCCTGGTCGAGGTGAAGAATTTGCGCGCCGACGAGGCCGCGCTCACCGGAGAATCCGTTCCCGCCGACAAGTCGATCGATCCCGTCGCCGAAAACTCCACCGTTGGTGATCGTGAAGACATGGCCTTTTCCGGCACGCTCATCGTCTCGGGACGCGCCGTCGGCGTCGTCGTTTCCACGGGCGCGCAAACGGAACTGGGCCGCATCAATCAAATGCTCTCGTCGGTGAGCGTGCTCGAAACCCCCCTTCTGCGCCAGATCGCGGAATTCGGTCACACCATCGCGAAAGTGATCGGCTTCGTCAGCATTCTCGTCTTCGCCTATGCGCGCTGGGTGCGGGATCTTCCATTCGTTGAAGCCTTTCAATCCATCGTCGGAATTGCAGTCTCGGCGATTCCGGAAGGACTGCCCTCGCTCATCACCATCACGCTCGCGATCGGCGTGCAGCGCATGGCGCGGCGCAATGCGATCATCCGTAGGCTTCCGGCCGTCGAGACGTTGGGGTCGGTGTCGCGCATCTGCTCCGACAAGACCGGCACGCTGACGCTCATGGAAATGATGGTCGCCTCCGCCGTCACGGCGCAGTCGCACTACCACGTGACGGGAAACGGCTATGCGCCAGAAGGAGAAGTTCAGCACGACGGAGCTGCCGCCGTCATAAGCCCCGTCTTGAAGCGGATGGGTTCGGTCTGCGTGCTTTGCAACGACTCGGAGCTGCGGCAAGCGGAAGGCGTCTGGAGAGCCGAGGGCGATCCTACGGAAGCGGCGCTCTATCCCTTCGCCGAGAAGATCGGGGTCGACCGCGGTCAGCTGAAGGATCTGCATCGGCGGGTGGACGCCATTCCCTTTGAGTCCGAGCACAAATTCATGGCGACCGTGCATGAGGACGCAGACGGGACGCGGATGCTCCTTGTCAAGGGCGCGCCGGAGGTGATCCTTTCGCATTGCGACCGTCAGGAGGCCGACGCAGGCTCGCAGCCGCTGAACCGCAGCTACTGGGAAGGGGCTGCGGATCGGCTGGCGGCGCAGGGCGAGCGTGTTCTGGGCCTCGCCTGGCTGCCCGACCCGCGCCTCGGCTCTATAAATCTCTCGCCGGCCGATCTGCCGAAGTCGCTCATCCTTCTCGGGCTCGTCGGGCTCATGGACCCGCCGCGCAAGGAAGCGGTGGAAGCCGTCGCGGAGTGTCACGCCGGCGGCATTCGCGTCACGATGATCACCGGCGATCACAAGATCACGGCGGCGGCCATCGCAAAGATGCTCGGCATTGGCGACGGCAGATCGGCGGTCGCCGGAGCCGAGATCGAGGAGATGAACGACGGCGCCTTGCAGCAGACGGTGCGGGACGTCGACGTGTTCGCGCGCGCCAGCCCGGAGCACAAGTTGCGTCTCGTGAAGGCCATCCAGGCCAATGGCCAGGTCGTGGCGATGACTGGCGACGGCGTGAACGACGCCCCGGCGCTGAAGCGCGCCGACATTGGCGTCGCCATGGGCGTTAAGGGCACCGAGGTTACGAAGGAGGCGGCGGCCATGGTGCTCGCCGACGACAATTTCGCCTCGATCACCGCCGCCGTTCGCGAAGGGCGCACCGTCTACAACAACATCGAAAAAGCGCTGCTTTTCATGCTGCCGACGAATGTGGCGCAGGCGCTCGTCATTCTCGTCGCGATCATCCTCGGCTTCGCGTTGCCGATCACGGCCCCCCAGATCCTTTGGGTGAACATGGTGACCTCGGTGGCGCTGGGGCTCGTCATTTCCTTCGAGCCGCATGAGCGCGATGTGATGGAGCGGCCGCCGCGCAGCGTCTCGCATCCTTTGCTGGACGGATTCGCGATCTGGCGCATTTGCTTCGTCGGCGCCGCCCTGCTCGCCATCACCATGGCGGCCTTCTTCTGGATGAAATCGCAGGACGCTTCGGATGCGCTCGCTCGCGCGGTCGCTGTCAACACGCTGGTTATCGGGCAGGTCTTTTATCTGCTGAACAGTCGTTACAAGACGGATTCGTCGCTCTCCTTGAGCGCTCACAAGGGCAACCGCTATTTACCCCTGGGCGTCGGCGCGGTGGTCGTGCTGCAGCTCCTCTTCACTTATGCGCCGCCCTTTCAGCGCATGTTCGCCGTCGCTCCCATTCCTCTCGCCGTGTGGCCCTGGCTCCTGCTGGCGGGAGCGATCTTTTTCCCGGTGGTCGAAGCGGAGAAGTTCCTCGTTCGAAGATTCTGGCTCGATCGGCCGGTCGAGACATCCGAGGATAGGCCGACCGCGCTACCGGTTTCACAAGCGCGCGAAGGTGCGCCGCACGGGCTCTTCGAAGGCTCTGACAAATGGGCGGCCATTCTCGGCGGACTAGCCGTTTTGGGGCTGATCGGCGGCGAGATTTACACGCTGCTGCGCGAACGTCCGGCCGACGCGCCTGTCGTCGAAAAGATCGATGACGGCGCCGCTCGACACAACTTTCCGGCGACAGTCGTCGTGCTCGAGCGCGAGACATCCGAACTGAGGGCGGAAGTCGCCGGCGTGATCGCATCAGTCGATTGCAAAGCGGGTGAGGCGGTGACGGCCGGGCAGCGTTGCGCGGCGATTGCCGCGCCGCAACTCGAGGAGGCGGTCAAGCGCGGCAGGGAGGCGCTGGCGGCCGCCGAGCGGGAGGTGGAAAAGAGCTCGGCGGCGCTCGCAACGGCGCAGGAGGCTTTGAACCGCAAGCAGACCTTGCAAACGCCTGGGAGAGCCGGCGTCGCCGCGCTTTCCCGCTCGCGTATAGAGTTGACGCAAGCGGAAGGCCGCAACCGCGCCGCCCGCGAGACCGTCGATCGGCGTCGAGCGGAGGTTGAGGCCGTCGAAACCGAGCTCCAGAAGACGCAGGTTATGTCGCCCATCGACGGGCGCATTGTCGACGCCACGGCGTCTCCGGGCCTGCGCATAGAAGCGGGCAAGGGACCCGCTCTTTTCGTCATTGCGCCGAATAGCGGAACGGTCCGCGTGAAGATGGACGCAAATGCGCGAGACGCAGCCGCGCTGGCGCCAAATCAGGAGTTCGCAATGCGCTTCAGCGAACTCGGGGCGGAACAGTTTTATGGCGTTGTCCGCAGCGTTTCGCCCTCGGCCCAGGGCGCGAGCCGTTCCGAACTCGTCGTTGACGCAGCCGATCCTCGCGGACTGCTCAAGCAGGATCAGACGCTTCGCGCGGAAATTCTTTTGGAACGCGGTCAATAGGAAGGCGGCGCTGAGGCGTTCGGTCCTTGCCTTCCCACATACGACGCGTTAAGCGGATCCCGCACGTGCGTCGCACGTGTTCTGAGACTTAATTTAGAAGCCCGAGTGGCTCCTTGAGGAGTACGCAGCGATGTCCGATCTGGTCGTCATAACCTATCCGACCGAAGCGAAAGCTGAGGAGATGCGTCAAAAGATACTCGGCCTCCAAAAGGAATATTTGATCGAGATCAGCGACGCTGTCATCGCCGTCAAACAGGAAGACGGCCACGTGAAGCTCAATCAGCTTTTCAGCACGACGGCCGCAGGCGCCTCGAGCGGAGGCCTGTGGGGTCTGCTCATCGGCTTGGTCTTCCTGAATCCGCTTCTGGGCGTTGCGCTCGGAGCCGCCTCGGGCGCTCTTGCTGGCGCGCTCTCCGATTACGGGATCAACGATGATTTCATGAAGAAGCTGTCCGATTCCCTGCAGCCGGGGAACGCGGCTCTGTTTCTCCTGATCAAGAAATTCACGGCCGACAAGGTTCTCGAAGCCTTGAAGGGCACGGGAGGAACGGTTCTCAAGACCTCTCTCGACGACAGCAAGGAAAAGGCGCTGCGCGACGCGATCGCCGCTCACGTCTGACACTCTCTCCGATGATCAGGCTGCGCCGCCCCGAATACGGGGCGGTGTCCTTTTCTGGTGCGAGTTGCGCCGGGGCTCGCTTAAGCTTTCTCTGTTATTTCAAGAAATGTTTTCGAGCAGCGCAGCGCCTGTCGACACGCTTAAATGCCGGGGCGCGCGACCTCTAAAGAACATCCGACACGAAAAGCAGGCTTTGTAAACCGCCGCGGAGCCGCGTTTACCGAAACAGGTTTTTCCTGGAGAATCGCCGCACCGGAACCCAAGGAGCGGCTTGACTTGAACCAGGCTCAGCCATAGGCTTTCTATGGCCAATACGTTCGGCTATGGGAGGAATTATAAAATGACAAAAGACACCATCCCTGAAGAGAGCAAGTTTTCGCGCCGCTCTTTCTTGGCTGCGGTCCTAGCGGGAGCGTCCGCGGCGGTGCTGGCCGCTGGTCAGCCGTCGGAAGCCGAGGCGCAGGAGCGTCAATTCACCTCTTTCCATCATTCGCCGCGTGTTTCGCGCCCCACCAGCGGTCGTCGTCATCGCCGCGTTGCGCGCGTCAGAAAGACCGGGCGCGCGCGGCCGCATGAGATGCCGATGCCGGCTCAATGATGTCCCGGGAAGCGGGTGCTTAGCTCCCGTCCCCTCGCCGCTTGCAACTCATGGCAGATCGCGCAGCGCTCGGTCTGCCATTTGTAATTTGGCCGATGGAAAGCTCATTTCCGTTACGAGATTTTGCAGCACGCGTCAGGCTTAAGCCCCCACAACTCCCATCTGCGATCGAAAGAGCGTCTGACGATGACAACAATGGCGACGAGCGCGGGCGCGGCGAGGAGAGCATCCTCCCTCGACATGATTGCATCGGTGATCTCCACCCGTTTGCGCGTTCTGGGAGTCTCGACGTTGACCGCTTTGCTGGTCACGGTCTTCGCCCCGGCGGCTCAAGCCCAGCAAGGCTACTGCGTCGATGCGTCCTCAGGCGTCAAGACGCCGGCGGGCGCGACCCTGAAGCAGGGTTCTCAGCTTCTTAGATGCTGTCGCATGGCGCCCGTCAGCGGCGTCCCCAGCAATGCGGCTTTCCTGAAAGAGGAACAGTTCAAGAAAGTCTTGAATCCGCATCGGTGCTGGAGCGGCGGCTTGCGCACGCGCGACTTCGTCTCCGCGAAAATTCCCGATCATCCGCGCAGGGGACGTCGGCTCGGCCGATAGCCACCCCAGCCACAAGGCTCGCTCGCTGAAGGAGAAGCACCATGCCGCGTCAATTCGATATCTTCGTCAACGAAGCGCCCGATCTTCTTACGGTCCATTGGGGATGGGTGATCGCGCTGGGGGCGCTCATCGGCCTGCTCGGCCTCGCCGCCATCTGGCGCGCGAGAACCGCGACTTTTCTCTATGTCGGTTTCATCGGCGCCTTGCTGCTCGTGGGCGCTGTCGCCGTCTTGATTTTCGCCTTCTCGCTCACGGGCTATTGGACCGACTTTTTCGTCCATGTGCTGTGGGCGGTCTTGCTCGCTATCGTCGGCTTGACCCTGGTGACGCGCCCAGGGATCAGCGCCGAAGCCATCACATTGATGATCGCGCTCTACCTGATCGCGACCGGCATATTCGGCATCGGCTTCGCCTTCACCGCCCATATCGAGAATTTGTGGCTCTATGTCTTCCAGGGTCTCACAAGCGTGTTCCTTGGCGCTTTGCTGCTCGTGGGCTGGCCACTGTCCGGCATTTTCGCGATCGGTCTCTTTCTCGGCATAGACCTGATGCTCAAAGGCGCCGCGATCATCGCCCTGGGCCTGAAGCTGCGCGGGATTTCGGAGTGAGGCCAGTCGGGCGGACATGGCGCCCGAACGGCCATTGATCGTATTCATGGGCTCCCGACCGAAAGCGCAAGCCTCGACGCAGGAGCCTGTTTGCTTTTGAAGCGACGCGGACTGCCGTCCCGCTCGTTCAACTGCGGGAAACGAGCGGAGCGCTGATGCCACTCAACATCTTCGGAGGGTTTCGGCGGTTCAATCCGCGCGAGAGCGGTCGCGACGCGCTGGCGGGCCTCACGCTCGCCTCCATGAACGTGCCGCAGGTGCTCGGCTACACGCGCATCGCCGCCATGCCCGTCGTCACGGGCCTCTATACGGTGTTGCTGCCTCTCGTCGCTTTCGCGATTTTCGGCTCTTCCCGGCATCTCGTCGTCGCCGCGGATTCGGCGACAGCCGCCATCTTTGCAAGCTCGCTCTCCAAGATGGCCGAGCCCGACAGCGCGAAATATGCAGACCTCGTGGCCATGCTCGCGCTTCTGACAGCAGCACTGCTGCTGCTTGCGCGCATCTTCAAGCTCGGGTTTCTCGCCAACTTTCTTTCCCGCACGGTCTTGATTGGATTTCTCACCGGCGTTGGCTTTCAGGTCGGAATCGCGATGCTCGGCGACATGCTGGGCATCGACACGCCCTCGCATCGCACGCTCAGCCAAGTCGGAGAACTCCTCGAAAACCGGTGGGAGTTCGACCTCCAAACTTTTGGAATATCGCTTTTCGTGGTGACCGCCATTCTGCTCGGACGCTGGTTCGCCCCGCAAATCCCGGTCGCTCTCGTCATCGTGATCGGGATGATTGCGGCGAGCGCAAAATTTCACTTTGCGGCGCGCGGCATCGCTGTCATCGGCGAGGTGCCGGGGGGCTTGCCTTCCATCAGGCTGCCGCAAGCCTCGCTCAGGGAGATTACGGCGCTCCTGCCCGTCGCCGGCTCATGCTTCGTCATGATTATCGCGCAGAGCGCGGCGACGTCGAGAGCCTATGCGGCCCGCTATGAAGAGACCGTAGACGGAAACGCCGACATCCTCGGGCTCTCCGCCGCCAACGCCGCCGCCGCAATCAGCGGCGCCTTCGTCGTGAACGGCAGCCCGACGCAGACGGCCATGGCCGACCGCGCGGGCGCGCGCAGCCAGCTGGCGCAGCTGGTCTTCTCAGCCGTCGTCCTCGTCGTTCTGCTGTTCCTCACGGGGCCGCTGCAATATCTGCCGCGCTGCGTGCTCGGGAGCATCGTCTTCACGATCGCCGTGGGCATGGTGGACGTCAAAGGTCTGAGATCGATCTTTGGCGAAAGCCGAGGCGAGTTCTACCTCGCAATCTTCACTGCAGCGTCCGTCGTCTTCATCGGCGTCGAGCAGGGCATATTAGCGGCGATCGTTCTCTCGCTCATTCGGCATGTGAAGCACAGCTACCGTCCGCATACGGATATGCTGGTGCCGGACGCGTCGGGCCGCTGGATGCCGGCGCCGGCGACGCCCGGCTTCGAGACGAAACCAGGACTGATCGTCTACCGTTTCGGCTCAGATCTCTTCTATGCGAACGAACAGCGCTTCGCGAGTGAGATCAGGGCGCTCGTCGAGCAGGCCCCAACGAAGGTGAAATGGCTCATCGTCGACGCAGCCGCCATGACCGATCTCGACTATTCCGCCGCTCAGTCGCTTCGCGTCCTGCTCGACGATTTCCATCATCGAGGAACGCGGCTGTGGTTTGCCCGAGTCAGTCCCTATCTGCGCTCCGATATGGAGCGGCACGGCGTCGCGGCGGCCATCGGAGAGGAGGGGATATTCGCGAGGTTGCACGAGGCGATCGCCGCGACGGGCGAGGGCGAGATGAACGTTGCGTCCTCGGTGTAAGGCGAGCGGATGAGGGCGATTGTCTCCGCGGCCGGGCGTTGCTAAAGACGATGAGCGCGCGAACGGCGCGCCACGCAAACGTTCGCGCTCCAAAGCAGACGAGGGAGGCGGCCTTGTCAAAACTTCTCGAGCCCATTCAGCTCGGCGAACTTTCTCTACCCAATCGCGTCATCATGGCCCCGCTGACTCGCTGTCGGGCGAGCGCTGGCCGTGTCCCGAACGAATTGATGCGCGACTATTACGTTCAGCGCGCTTCGGCCGGCCTCATCCTGTCTGAAGCAACCTCGGTCGCGCCGATGGGCGTCGGCTATCCCGACACGCCGGGCGTCTGGTCGACAGAGCAGATCAAGGGTTGGAGCGAGATCACCCGCGCGGTGCATTCGGCGGGCGGGCGCATTTTGTTGCAGCTCTGGCATGTCGGCCGTGTTTCTCATCCCCATTATCTGGATGGTTCGTTGCCCGTCGCCCCGAGCGCCATCGCGGTTGAGGGTCACGTCAGCCTGATGAGGCCCAAGCAGTCCTATCCGGTCCCACGCGCTCTCGCGCTCGAGGAGCTAGCCGGCGTTGTGGAAGCCTATCGCCAGGGAGCGGAGAACGCCCGGCTCGCCGGATTCGACGGCGTCGAGATTCATGGCGCCAATGGCTATCTTCTCGATCAGTTCCTTCAGGACGGCTCAAACAAGCGCACGGACCGCTATGGCGGCTCGATTGAAAATCGCGCGCGCCTGCTGCTCGAGGTGACCGACGCCGTCATCGGCGTCTGGGGCGCGGGTCGCGTCGGTATGCATCTGGCGCCGCGCGGCGACGCGCATTCGATGAGCGACTCGGACCCCGCGGCGACCTTTGGTTATGTCGCGCAGGCGTTGGGCGAACGCAGGATCGCCTTCCTCTGCGCGCGCGAGCATTCAGGGCCGGATGCGCTGGGGCCGCAGCTCAAGGCGCGCTTCGGAGGCGCCTATGTCGTCAATGAAAGCTTCACGCCGCAGTTGGCGGAGGCGGCGATCGAGAAGGGCGAGGCGGACGCTGCAGCCTTCGGCAAGACCTTCATCGCCAATCCGGATCTCGTCGAACGGATTTGCCGCGGCGCGCCGCTGAACGAGCCGGATTCTCAGACCTTCTACGCACAGGGCGCCAAGGGCTATACGGATTATCCAACGCTTTCAGCTTAGCGCCCCTGCGCGCCAGCTTGGCCGGACTATGGGCCAAATGTCGCGGGCGCCAGGGCGTTGCCCGCGCGGACCGGAATTATGCTAGCATCGTCCCCAGTGGGACGAACGGCGGCTCTCCAGGCAGAGAAGATGAGCGACATTCTTCACAAGATCGAAACCTACAAGCGCACGGAAATCGCCGAGGCCAAGGTGCGCATGCCGCGTTCGACGCTCGAGCGCAAAATCCAGGACCATGATCCGCCGCGCGGCTTCGTCCACGCGATCGAGCAGAAGCTCAACGAGCGCCGCATCGCATTAATCGCCGAGATTAAGAAGGCGAGCCCCTCGAAGGGCGTCATCCGCCCCGACTTCGATCCGCCAGCGCTCGGCAAAGCCTTTGAAGCCGGCGGCGCGGCCTGCCTTTCGGTGCTCACCGACGGCCCCTCCTTCCAGGGAAGCCTCGACTATCTGGAGAGCGCCCGCAAGGCGACGCATCTTCCGGCGCTGCGCAAAGACTTCATGTTCGATCCCTATCAAGTCTACGAGGCGCGCGCCTTCGGCGCAGACTGCATCTTGATCATCATGGCGGCGGTCAGCAACTCGGAGGCGAGAGCCCTGAACACGGCAGCCCATGATTTGAGAATGGACGTGCTCGTCGAGGTGCATGACGAACGCGAGCTCGATCGCGCGCTGGCGTTGGAGACGCGTCTCATTGGCTTCAACAATCGCAATCTCCATGACTTCAAGGTCTCCCTCGAGACGAGCGAACGGCTCGCGGAACTCGCCCCCAAAGACAAAATCCTCGTCTCCGAGAGCGGCATCGAGACGCATGAAGATTGTCTGCGATTGGAAAAGTCGCACATCTTCGCCTTCCTCGTTGGCGAGAGCCTGATGCGCAAGCCCAATGTCGAGTCCGCGACGCGCGAGCTGCTGCAAGGCGCGCCGGCGAAAGTCCGGGCGTAGACGTTTAGCGCTTCACGGTGGGCAAATGAGCCGGCTTACCCACATCGCGCTCTCTGGAGAGGCGCATATGGTCGATGTGTCGGAAAAGCCCGACAGCGCGCGTTCGGCCATAGCCGAAGGGCGCATCGTCATGGCCCCAGAGACGCTCAGTCTCGCGCTCTCGGGCGACGCTAAAAAGGGTGACGTGCTAGGAACCGCGCGCATCGCCGGCGTCATGGCGGCGAAAAAGACGTCGGATCTGATCCCGCTTTGCCATCCGCTCGCGCTCTCGAAAGTCACCGTCGAGATCGAGCCGGACGAAAGCCTTCCCGGGTTTCGCGTCACGGCGCAGGCCAGTCTCGTCGGCAAGACGGGCGTCGAGATGGAGGCGCTGACGGCCGTCTCCGTCGCCTGCCTGACGATCTACGACATGCTGAAGGCGGCCGACCGCGGCATGCGAATTGATGGCGTCGGACTCGTCGAGAAGCGAGGCGGCCGCAGCGGGATGTGGCGTCAGGACGGGCAGAGCGATGGCGGGTGAAAAGGCGCTGCTTAGCGTCGACGAGGCGCTGGAACGCATATTGGCGAGCGTCGGCGCGCCGCTCGAAAGCGAAAGCGTCCCGCTCGCCGAGGCGCTTGGCCGCACGCTCGCTGCCGATGTGATTGCAAGACGAACGCAGCCGCCGTTCGACGTCTCGGCGATGGACGGCTATGCGGTGCGCGCCGTGGAGCTGGCGCCAGGGAAGCGCGTTCGGCTCGTCGGCGAGAGCGCGGCTGGCAAGGGTTATGACGCGCCGCTCGGCGCCGGCGAGACCGTGCGCATCTTCACCGGCGCGCCGGTGCCGCCGGGCGCAGACGCGATTCTGTTGCAGGAGGACGCCTCGGTCGAGGACGGCTGGGTTTCGGCCAAGGCGCCGCCCGGCCCGCATATCCGCACGAAGGGGCTGGACTTCTCGCAAGGCGAGATCGCGCTCTCCGCGGGGACGCGGCTCGGAGCCCCGGAACTCGCGCTGGCGGCGTCGACCAACACGGCGACAGTCGAAGTGGCGCGGCGGCCGCGCGTCGCGATCATCGCGAGCGGCGATGAGCTTGCGCCTCCTGGCTCAGAGCTAGGGCCGGCGCAGATCGTCAGCACCAACAATCTCACGGCCGCCGCGCTCGTCCGAGAGGCGGGCGGCGCACCGATCGACCTCGGCATCTTCCGCGACGAGCTTGCCGATCTTCAGCGCGGGCTTGGGCTTGCGCGTCAGGCCAGGGCCGATGTGATCGTGACGCTCGGCGGCGCCTCCGTCGGGGATCGCGATCTCTTGCGGCCGGCGCTCGAGAAGGAGGGCATGACCCTCGACTTCTGGCGTATCGCCATGCGCCCCGGAAAGCCCTTGATTTTCGGGCGGTTGGGGCATGCGTTGGTGCTTGGACTTCCTGGCAATCCCGTGGCCGCCTTCGTTTGCGGATTGCTGTTTCTCAAGCCTCTGCTGCGGGCCTTGCAGGGCGATCCCGAGGCCGACGCCGATCGCACCGAAATCGTGCAGCTCGGCTCGGACCTCCCCGCCAATAAGGGTCGCCGCGATTATCTCCGCGCCCGCCTGACGTGGGATTCCGACGGGGAGATTGTTGCGAGTCCGCAGCCCTTGCAGGATTCGTCTCTCCTCACGGAGCTCTCCCGCTCGCAGGCGCTCATCGTGCGCGAGATCGCGGAGGGTCCCGCCAAGGCCGGAGACCTCTGCCGGATCTTGAGGTTTCGCGAGTGGTAAGCCGCAGGAGGCCGGCGGCTGCGGCGGCTCAGCCGCCCGTCATCGGCGGAAAGAAGGCGACTTCGCGGGCGGAGCCGATCGGCGCGTCCAGACGCGCGTGGGTCTGGTCCAGCGCCGCGCGGATCTTCGCCGCCTCCGTGAAGGCCAAGGCGTAGCCCTCGCCACGAGCTGAAAGCCAGGCGATCAGATCGCCGACGGTCGCGACCTCGCTCGGGGGAGCGACGTCCTCCTCCGCAAGGCCGATGCGTTCGCGTACGGAGGCGAAATAGCGGACCCTCACGCCTCTTCCTCCTCCTCGCCCATATGCGGCCACCCCGCGAGGGCGTAGTCGACGGCTGTATAGAGTGTCAGCGCCGCGGCTACCCAGAGCAGCGCCTCGCCGATCCTGATGGAGCCCGGCAGCACGATCTCCCCCGCCCGGCCGGCGATGAAGAAGCCGAGCGCGAACATCTGCGCCGTCGTTTTCCACTTGGCGATGGCGCTCACCGGCAGCACGACCTTCGCGTCGGCGAGATATTCGCGCAGGCCCGAGACGAGCAGCTCGCGGCATAAAATGATGATCGCGGCCCAGACCGTCCAGCCGTTGAGCGTCCCATTGGCCGTGACGGCGAGCAGGGTCGCCGCGACGAGGAGCTTGTCGGCGATGGGGTCGAGCATCCGGCCGAGCGGCGACTGCTGCTTCCAGATGCGGGCGAGATAGCCGTCGAAAAAATCCGTGACGCAGGCGATGGTGTAGACGCCGAGCGCCGCCCAATGCGCCCAGTCGGCGTCAGGGCTCTGCAATAGAAAGGCTACTACCGGAACGGCGAGGAGCCGCCCGTAGGTCAGGAGATTGGGCAGCGCCAGCGCGTGGCGCAGTCGCCGCCGTCGCGGCACAGCCGTTTCAGTCATCGTGCTTCAAAGGGAATAGGCGGCGCACCCCTTTGTCAATAGCGTCATCCTCAACGGCCTCGCATTTGGCGCTATGACACAATTGCAGAAAGCGGCATATCGTCCGGCAAAGAGAACTATTTCCGCACCGCTTTCTTCTCCAGCGTTTTCGCCGGCGCCTTCTTGGTCGGCGCCTTCTTCGTCGCGGCCTTCACGGCCTTGCCGCCCTCGAAAGGCGCCTCGTCGCTTTCCTCGATTTTCTTGCTTTTGGCCGCGCCGGCCTTGGCGGAAGGCTTCTTCGCCGCGGCCTTTTTGGGCGCCTTACCGCCGCCGCCCGCCGCCGCCTTGGCGTCGATCATGCGGATGGCCTCGTCGAGCGAGACCTCCTCGGGGCTCATGCTCTTGGGGAGCGTCGCAAAGACCTTGCCCCAGGCCACATAGGGGCCGAAGCGCCCCTCCCGCAGGGTGATCGGGCCGCCGTCGGGATGGTCGCCGAGCGCCTTGCCGCCGGCCCCGCCGCCGGCGGCCTTCGCCGCGAGCAGCGCCACGGCGTCGGCAAGCGTCAGCGCGGCCTGATCGGTTCCCTTGGGGATCGTCGCATTGATCTTGCCCCAATTGACATAGGGGCCGAAGCGGCCGGACTTCACCGTCACCGCGCCGCCTTCCGGGTGATCCCCGAGCGGGCGGCCCGGGTCCGCGGCGCGGCCGAAACGCGAACCGCCGCCGCCCGATTCCTTCTCGACGATGAGATCGATGGCGCGATTGGCGCCGATCGTCAGCACGTCGTCGTCGCGTGTCAGATTCGCATAGGTCTTGCCGTGCTGCACATAGGGGCCGAAACGCCCGATCCCCGCGACGATGGGCTCGCCCGAGGTCGGATGTTTCGCCACCGGTCGCGGCAGCGACAGCAGCGCGATCGCCTGCGCCAAGGTCAGCTCGTCGGACTTCAGGCTCTTCGGCACAGACGCGCGCTTCGGCTTCTCGTCGTCGCTGCCCTCGCCCTCCTGCACATAGGCGCCGAATTGTCCGTCGCGCAGCGTGATCTCCGCGCCGCTCTCGGGGTCCTGTCCCAGAACCCTGACGCCCGGCCGCGCGCCTTCCGCGCCGTCGCCGGTCGGCGGCGACAGCGTGCGCGTGAAGCGGCATTCGGGATAGTTGGAGCAGCCGATGAAGGCGCCGAACTTGCCGAGCTTCAGCGACAGTCGGCCCCCGCCGCAGGACGGGCAAGCGCGCGGGTCCGAGCCGTCGCCTTTCGCCGGAAACACGTGCGGCCCCAGGAGGTCGTTGAGGCTGTCGAGCACCTGCGATGTGCGCAGATCCTTCGTGCCGTCGACGGCGGCCGAAAAATCCCGCCAGAAATCGCGCAGCACCGTCTTCCAGTCGATCTCATTGTTCGAGACGAGATCGAGCTTCTCCTCAAGATCGGCGGTGAAGTCATATTCGACGTAGCGCGAGAAGAAGCTCTCGAGAAAGGCGACGACGAGCCGGCCCTTGTCCTCGGGAACGAGGCGCTTTTTGTCGAGCCGCACATAGTCGCGCTCGCGCAGCACCGCCAACGTGGAAGCGTAGGTCGAAGGGCGGCCGATGCCGAGTTCCTCCATGCGCTTGACGAGCGTCGCCTCGGTGAAGCGCGGCGGCGGCTCGGTGAAATGCTGAGTCGCGTCGATCTTTTCGCGCGTGACCGGCTCACCCTCGGCCATGGCGGGGAGGCGGCCGCTCTCTTCGTCCTCCTCGTCGTCGCGCCCTTCCTGATAGAGCTCGAGAAAGCCCGAGAAGCGCACCACCTGGCCCGTTGCGCGCAGGTCGAGCGCGCGGGCGCCGGCCTTGCCCTCGATCTCGACCGTGGTGCGCTCGAGCTCGGCCGATTCCATCTGGCTCGCGATCGCGCGCGTCCAGATGAGTTCATAGAGCTTGGCCTGCTCTGGCTCGAGATGCTTGGCCATGTCCTTGGGGAGCCGCGCCGCGTCTGTCGGCCGGATCGCCTCATGGGCCTCCTGGGCGTTCTTGGTCTTGGCGGTGTATTTGCGCGGCGCCTGCGGCACGAAGCGCTCGCCATATTGCTTGGCGATCACCTTGCGCAGCGAGGCCACGGCCTCGGGCGCGAGATCGACGCCGTCTGTTCGCATATAGGTGATGAGGCCGGTCGTCTCGCCGCCGATGTCGACGCCCTCATAGAGCCGCTGCGCGATGCGCATGGTCGAGGCGGGGGCGAGGCCCAGTTTGCGCGAGGCCTCCTGCTGCAGCGTCGAGGTGGTGAAGGGCGCATAGGGGTGGCGCTTGACGGGCTTCGCCTCGACCGAGCGCACCTCGAACGTGGCCTGCTCCAGCGCCTTCTTGAAGGCTTCGGCCTCCTCGCCCGCGCCAATGTCGAGGCGCGCGATCTTCTTGCCGTCGGCGCCGACGAGCCGGGCGGTGAAGGGCTCGCCGGCCTTGGTTTTGAGATGCGCGACGAGCGACCAATATTCGCGCGAGACGAATTTCTCGATCTCCAGCTCGCGGTCGCAGACGAGGCGCAGCGCCACGGATTGCACCCGGCCAGCCGAGCGCGCGCCGGGGAGCTTGCGCCACAGCACGGGCGAGAGCGTGAAGCCAACGAGATAATCCAGCGCGCGGCGCGCCAGATAGGCGTCGACGAGCGCCTGGTCTATGGCGCGCGGATTGGCCATCGCCTCGCGGATCGCGTCCTTGGTCACGGCGTTGAAAACGACGCGCTCGATCTGCTTGTCTTTCAGCGCGCGCTTCTTGTTGAGAATGTCCAGCAGGTGCCAGGAGATGGCCTCGCCTTCGCGATCCGGGTCGGTCGCCAGAATGACCTTCTTGGCGTTCTTGACCTCCTCGGCGATGGCGGAGATGCGCTTCGCCCCTTTGGCGTCCATCTCCCAGACCATGGCGAAATCGTCTTCCGGATCGACGGAGCCGTCCTTGGGCGGAAGGTCACGCACATGCCCGTAGCAGGGGATCACGCTGAAGTCTTTGCCGAGATATTTGTTGATCGTCTTGGCCTTGGCGGCTGACTCGACGATGACGACGTTCATGTGCTCCTGCCTTCAAACGCGACGCAATCTGCCCGGCGCTCCGCCCCAAAAGGGGCGCCGGGACCCGGCGGCGCGCCGGGAACATGGGCAAGCCGAGGGGCGCTGTCAAATTTGAGGGGGCTAGGGCTCCCGCGCCGCAGCGCGACCCTTAGCGCCGCGAAACCGCTCAGGCCAGCAATTCGACCGCGCCGTCCGACAGGCGATAGACGCCCCCGACAATCTTGATGCGCTTTTCCGCCACGGCGGCGGAGAGAATGGGCGTTGCGGACTGGAGCGCTTCGCCCGTCAGCCGCACATTCTCTCGGATCGCATTCGTCAGCGCGTCGCCCGGCTGGCCGGCCGAGGCCTTGACGGCGGGGGCGAGCGCCTCGACCAGCGAGGGCAAATGCCCGGGCAGGGTCGCGCCGTCCCGCAGAGACCCGATCGTCGCCTTCACGGCGCCGCAGGCCTCGTGGCCCAGCACCAGCAGCAGCGGCGTCTTCAGCTCCGCGACCGCATATTCCAGGCTGGCGATCCCTTCGGGAGCGGCGAAATTGCCGGCGACCCGAACGACGAAAAGATCGCCGCGACCGCTGTCGAAGGCATATTCCGGCACAATTCGGGAATCCGAGCAGCTGAGGACCGCCGCAAAGGGGTTTTGACCGGCGACGAGCGCTTCCCTCTCCGAGACGAAGTCATGCCGTTTCACCACGCCGCTCTGATAGCGCTTGTTTCCTTCCAGGAGACGGGCGAGCGCCGCGTCGGGGCTCAGGACGTTGTCGGGCTTGGGCGGCGCCTTTACGGGCTTCGCGACTCGCCCGGTCGTCTTGGCGAGGGCTCCGCCGGCCAGAGCCGAAGCCGCCACCGCAGCCGGGCCCACAATAAGGGAGCGGCGGGCTATGCCTCGGCCATGCCAGACGCCGGAATCTCCACAAGCTAAGCACATCGGGGCTTCTCCCTTGTCTCGACGCTCTAAGCGGGGCCGGCCCAAGCTGCGATGGCCCGTCGCAGCGGTTTATAGACGAGCTTTCGGCGGCGCGCGATTGGTGCTTGGGGAGGGGGCCCCGTCTCGCGGACCGGGACGGGGCTGGTTTCGCCTATTTCGTCGCCGCTTCGAGATGCGTGAGCGCCTCTTTGGCGTGTCCCGCCGCGATATCGGCATGGCCCTGCTTGCCGTGGTCGATGGCTGCGTTGAGGTGGGTGATGCCTTCCTTGGTGTGCGGATTGTCCTTTTCCTTCTCCGCTGCGGTCGCGTGGGCCAGAGCGGCCTCGGCATGCTTCGTGAGCTCGTCGGCGCGCCCCTTCAGGCCGCTCTCGATGGCTTCTTTCGTGTGGCTGATAGCCTCGGCCAAGTGATCCTCGGCGAAAGCCGCCCCCGGGAAGAGCGCGGCGAGGCCGAGCGCGAGGACGGCGGCAAAAGTTCTTCTATTCATTGGATGATCTCCGCTTGAGCGCGACTTGTTCCCGTCGCTGGCCCTCAAACGATAGCTTTTGTGGCTCAAAAGTCTATAAAAATGGTCGGATAGTCGCGCCCACGCTTGCAGGCATCCGTGTTTCCCGGGGCACGCGTCACCACATGTCGAGCGCGATGCGCGCTTCGTCGGACATGCGGCTTTGATCCCAAGGCGGGGTGAAGACCATGTTGACCTTGGTGTCGGAGACGCCCGGAACGGCGTTGACCGCGTTGCGCACCCAAACCGGCATTTCGCCCGCCACGGGGCAACCGGGCGCGGTCAAGGTCATGTCGATCTCGACCAGGCCGTCGTCGCCGATATCCACCTTGTAAATCAGCCCGAGCTCATAAACGTCGGCGGGGATTTCCGGATCGTAGATGGTCTTCAGCGCCTTGACGATCTCACCGGAGAGACGCTCCATCTCCTCCGGATCGCGGGCGGACCCGGTCTCGATCCGCGGCGCGTTGGCGGCGGACTCGGGCTGCTTTTCGAGCGTGTCGACTTTCTGCACCATATCCTCCTTAGGCGAAGAGGGCTCTTGTTTTGATGAGGACTTCGGCGAGGCGATTGATTTCGTCTTTTGTGTTGTAGAGGGCGAAGGAGGCTCGGCAGCTCGAGGTCTGGCCGAACTGGGCGAGGAGCGGCATGGCGCAATGCGTGCCGGCGCGCACGGCGACGCCGGAGCGGTCGATGACCGTGGCGACGTCATGCGCATGAGCGTTGTCGAGATTGAAGGCGACGATCGGCCCCTTGTCGGGCGCGCGCCCGTAGATGGCGATCCCCTCGAGGCTCGAGAGAACCTCATGCGCGTAGCGGGTCAGATCCGCCTCATGCGCGCGAATGGCGGCGCGCCCCACGCTCTCCATATAGTCGAGCGCCGCGCCGAGCCCCACCGCCTGCGCGATCGGCGGCGTGCCCGCCTCGAAGCGCTGCGGCGGCGTGTTGTAGGTCACGCTGTCGCGCGTCACCGTCTCGATCATCTCGCCGCCGCCGGCGAAGGGCGGCAGGCTTTCCAGCCATTTCTTCTTGCCGTAGAGCGCGCCAATGCCCGTCGGGCCATAGAGCTTGTGCCCGGTGACGACATAAAAATCCACGTCGAGCGCCTGCACGTCGACGTCGAGATGCACCGCGCCCTGCGAGCCGTCGACGAGAACGGGAACCCCATGCGCATGCGCGAGGCGCGCGATCTCGGCGATCGGCGTCGGCGTCGCCACCACATTCGACATATGCGTCAGCGCCACGATCTTCGTGCGCGCGGTGAAGAGCTTCTCGACGTCTTCGAGCGCGAAGCGCCCGTCGTCGTCCACCTCGATCCATTTCAGCACCGCGCCCTTGCGCTCGCGCAGATAATGCCAGGGCACGATGTTGGAGTGATGCTCCATCACCGACAGAATGATCTCGTCGCCCTCGCCAATATGCGCCAGCCCATAGGACGCCGCGACGAGATTGATCGCCTCCGTCGCGCCCCGCGTGAACACGATCTCGTCCAGGGACTCGGCGTTGAGGAAGCGCCGCACGCTCTCGCGCGCGCCCTCATAGGCTTCCGTCGAGGCGTTGGCGAGATAGTGCAGCCCGCGATGCACATTGGCGTATTCATGCTCGTAAAAACGCGTCAGCCGCTCGATCACCTGACGCGGCTTCTGCGCCGAGGCGGCGTTGTCGAGATAGATGAGCGGCTTGCCGTAGGGCTGCTCGGAAAGGATCGGAAAATCCTTGCGCAGGGCCGCGACGTCGAAGAGCGGCGCGCCCGCGACCGCGCCAAGGGGCATGTTCATCGCGCGCTGCTCCCGCCTGCCGGAATCTTTTCTGCCGGGATCTTGCGCTGGCCGAGCCACGCCGACACGCGCGCCGCCAGCGCCTCGCGCAGCGGCTCCGCCTGCAGTTGCGCAAAAGCCTCATTGGCGAAGCCTTCGATGAGCAGCGCTTCGGCCTGCGCCTCGGGAATGCCGCGCGCCGTGAGATAGAAGAGCTGGTCCGCGTCGAGACGCCCGCAGGTCGCGCCATGCCCGCAGGCCACGTCGTCGGCGAAGATCTCGAGCTCCGGCTTGTTGTTCATCGTGGCCGTGTCCGCAAGCAGCAGCGCCTTGGATTGCATCGATCCGTCGGTCTTCTGCGCCTCGCGCGCCACGCTGATCTTGCCCTGGAACACGCCCGTCGCATGATCGTCCACGATCGAACGGAACGCCTCGCGGCTCTCGCCATTCGGCGCCAGATGCTCGACGACGAGCGTCGTGTCGGAAAAGCTCGTCCCGCGCAGCAGAGAAGCGCCGTTGAAGCGCGCCCGCGCCCGCGCGCCCGTGAGCTTGGCGAAGATCTGCCGGCGCAAAAGCCCGCCGCCCTCGATCAGCGCGAAGGAGTCGAGCGACGCCTCCTCCTCGAGCGTGGCGACAAGGCTCAGCACGCTCGCCGCGCCCGAAGCGCGCGCCTCGCTGATGAGGCAATGCTCGACCGTCGCGCCCGCGCCGAGCGCCAGGATCAGCACGTCGTTCTCGAAGCCGCCCTTCTCCTCGCCCGCCGCCGCCTGCTCGACGATCGACACGCGCGCGCCCGCGCCCACGACGATGAGCGAGCGCGTCACCGAAAGCCCCGCGCCGGAGAAGCGGCGCGAGAGCGACAGCGGCGCCTCGATCTGAGCGCCCGGCGCGACGAAGAGCGCCACGCCATCCGTCATCAGCGCGCCGTTGAGCGCCACGGCGGGATCGTCGACGCGCGGCGCCAGCGCCGCCAGCGCGTCCTCATCCAGCCGCTGCAAGGCTTCGCTGAGCGATAAGCGCGTCACCCCCGCCGGCAGGTCGCCGATCTCGAGAGAAGCAGAGCTCTGCGTCGCTGTGGGCGCAAAGTCGCGCAGCGCGCCGCGCAGATCCGTATAGTGCCAGCTTTCGCGGCGCCGATTGGGCAGGCCGTCGCGCTGGAAGGCGAGCCAGCTCCGCTCGCGCAGATCGCGCGCGCCTTCGTTCTTCCTTGTCTCGAAAATCGAGGCGAAGCCCGCCTCGGCGGCGGAAAGGGCCGGGTTCGCCATGGTCACGCCGCCTCGCCGATATAGTCCTTATAGCCGCTCTCCTCCAGCTCCAGAGCGAGCTCCGGCCCGCCGCTGCGCTGGATGCGGCCCTTGGCCATCACATGCACCGTGTCCGGCTTGATGTAGTCGAGCAGGCGCTGATAATGGGTGATGACGAGGAAGCTGCGCTTCTTGTCGCGCAAGGAGTTCACGCCCTCCGAGACGACGCGCAGCGCGTCGATGTCAAGGCCGGAGTCGGTCTCGTCCAATATGCCGAGCGAGGGCTCGAGCAGCGCCATCTGCAGAATGTCCATGCGCTTCTTCTCGCCGCCCGAGAAGCCGCTGTTTAAGGGACGGCGCAGCATCTCCTTGCCCACGCCAAGCTTCTCGGCGGCGGCGTTGACGCGCTTCATGAGCTCGGGCGTCTGCATCTCCTCCTCGCCGCGCGCGCGTCTTTGCGCATTCAGCGCGGCCTTCAGAAAGGTCATCGTCGCGACGCCCGGGATCTCGACCGGATATTGAAAGGCCAGGAACACGCCCTTGGCCGCGCGCTCCCAGGGCGCGAGGCCCAGGAGATTCTCGCCGTCGAGCAGGATCTCGCCCTGCGTCACGTCATAGCCCGCGCGTCCGGCGGTGACATAGGACAAGGTCGACTTGCCCGTGCCGTTCGGGCCCATGATGGCGGCGACCTCGCCGTCCGCCACGGTGAGGTTGAGCCCGTCGAGGATCTTGCGCTCGCCGATCGAGACGTGGAGGTTTTTGATTTCCAGCATGACCTATCCCAGTTTAGCGTCGCGTTCCGGCGTGAGGCTTAAAGAAAAAACTCAGCCCACGCTCCCTTCGAGCGAGATCGAGATCAGCTTTTGCGCCTCGACCGCAAACTCCATGGGCAGCTGCTGCAGCACGTCGCGCACGAAGCCGTTGACGATCAGCGCCGTCGCCTCTTCCGCCGAGAGCCCGCGCTGCATGGCGTAAAACAGCTGGTCCTCGCTGATCTTCGAGGTCGTCGCCTCATGCTCGATCTGCGCGCTCGGGTTCTTGCTCTCGATATAGGGCACGGTGTGCGCGCCGCAGCGGTCGCCGATGAGCAGGCTGTCGCAATTGGTGAAGTTCCTTGCGCCTTCCGCCTTGCGATGCGCCGACACCTGTCCGCGATAGGTGTTCTGCGAGCGTCCCGCCGATATGCCCTTGGAGATGATGCGGCTCTTGGTGTTCTTCCCCAGATGGATCATCTTCGTGCCGCTGTCGACCTGCTGCATGCCGTTCGACACCGCGATCGAATAGAACTCGCCCTGCGAGCCGTCGCCGCGCAGGATGCAGGACGGATATTTCCAGGTGATCGCCGAGCCCGTCTCCACTTGCGTCCAGCTGATATGCGCGTTCTTGCCGCGGCAGTCGCCGCGCTTCGTCACGAAGTTATAGATGCCGCCTTTGCCCTCGCTGTCGCCGGGATACCAGTTCTGCACCGTCGAATATTTGATCTCCGCGTCGTCGAGCGCGACAAGCTCGACCACCGCCGCATGCAGCTGGTTCTCGTCGCGCTTGGGCGCCGTGCAGCCCTCGAGATAGCTCACATAGGCGCCTTCGTCCGCGATGATCAGCGTGCGCTCGAACTGCCCCGTGTTCTTCTCGTTGATGCGGAAATAGGTCGACAGCTCCATCGGGCAGCGCACGCCCTTCGGCACATAGACGAAGGAGCCGTCGGAATACACCGCCGAGTTCAGCGTCGCGAAGAAATTGTCGGTGACCGGAACGACCGAGCCCAGATATTTCTGCACAAGCTCGGGATGCGTGCGCACGGCTTCCGAAATCGGGCAGAAGATCACGCCCGCCTTCGCCAGCTCCTCCTTGAAGGTCGTCGCCACCGACACGCTGTCGAACACCGCGTCCACCGCGATCTTGCGCGTCTCGACGCCCGCCAATATCTCCTGCTCGCGCAGCGGAATTCCAAGCTTCTCGTATGTGCGCAACAGCTCGGGATCGACCTCGTCCAGCGTCGCCGGACCCGGCGTCGATTTCGGCGCGGAGTAGTAATAAAGATCCTGATAGTCGATCGCAGGATGCTCGACCCGAGCCCAGAGCGGCTCGTCCATCGTCAGCCACCGACGATAGGCCGCAAGACGCCACTCCGTCAGCCATTCCGGCTCGTTCTTCTTCGCCGAAATAAACCGCACGATCTCTTCCGAGAGACCCTTCGGAGCCTTCTCCGACTCAATGTCGGTCACAAACCCATACTTATAGGCGTCGACGTCTATCGACTCGACAACCTCCACGGTCTCCTTCAGAGCCGCCATAGATCCCTCTCCTCGTCACGACGGGGGCAAGGCCCGTCGGCCGATGACGCATAGCCTTGCTCAGGCCGCCGTCCTTCGCGATCGAATTCGCGCGACAACCCTTGCAAGAGCGATGCCGAACAATTCTACATCCTTTGCGTCGGTGCGCCAACCCAGACTTGCTCTCACGCTTGCCGCGTCAGGCATTCCCATGGCGGCGAGCACGGTCGACGCCGAGGTCTTGCCAGACGAGCACGCCGCGCCGGGCGAGACGGCGACGCCTTCGAGGTCGAGCGCCATGGCGAGCGTGCGGGCCTCGAAGCCCTCGGCGAGCCACGCTGTCGTGTTCGGCAGCCTGTCGGCGCCTCTGCCCAGAATTCGCGCTTCGGGCAGCGTTTCCTGGATTCGACGCTCGACCTTGTCGCGCAGCGCGCCGAGGCGATCCGCCTCTTGCGCGAGCGCGTCACAGGCCTCATTCAGCGCGACCGCGAGTCCAGCGACAGCGGCGAGGTTTTCGGTCCCCGCGCGCCGCCCGCTCTCCTGCCCGCCGCCGCGCAGGAGCGCACCGTTTATATGGATATCGTCCCGGGCGAAGGCCAGAACGCCGGCGCCGGAGGGACCGCCGATCTTGTGGGAAGAAAAGAACAGAAGGTCGGCCTGCGTCGTCTCGAATGTCGTCTCCCGGCGGCCCATAGCCTGCGAGGCGTCGCAGACGAGCATGCCTCCCGCCGCATGAACGAGGTCGGCGGCTTCCCCGACGGGCTGCAGCACGCCCGTCTCGTGGTTCGCCGCCTGCAGCGCGACCATGACTTGCCTGCCGGAGAGCTCCCGCAGCGCTTCGGCGAGCCTTTCGAGCGAGAGCGCACCCTCCGCTTCTAGAGGCAGAATGCTGATCGAGCCAGCGGGAAAGCGCGAGCCATTGAGCACGCAAGGATGCTCGCCGCCGGCAATGAGCAGCGCTTCGCAAGGGCGCTTCTCCCCACCGGCGAGGAGCGCGGGCGTCAGCGCGAGATTGGCGCATTCGGTGGCGCCACTCGTGAACACGATGTTCTCCGGCGCGGCGCCAATTCTCGCGGCGACGCGCGCGCGCGCCTCCTCCAAGACGGTTCTTGCGGCCCGGCCTTCGGCGTGGATTGAAGACGGGTTGCCGAGCGTCTCCATGGCCACGATCGTCGCGTCGCGCGCCGCAGGCCGCAAGGGCGCGGTGGCGTTGTAGTCCATATAGACGCGCGATCCCGCCATTCTGGGCTGCTCTCGGCTCCGACGACTTTGACTTATGTCCGCATTTTGAGCGAAAAGAAAAAGAAATTGCGCCCGCATCAGGCTGGCGAAGGCCCGTCAGCAACCCCTACAAAAAGGTCGTGCGTGACCCGACATAGGGATCGGCATGGCTTTTGCCGAGAGACGCCAGCGGCAAGGAGACTGGAACATGAGCTTCAACGCGCCTGCGGTCATCACTTTGAGCGATGCCGCCATCGACCGCATCCGCGGCCTGCTCGTCAAGGCGGAAAGCGCCGATATGGGGCTGCGCATCAGCGTCGAGAAGGGCGGCTGCGCGGGCATGAGCTACAAGATGGAGCTCGCGCGGCCCGAGCCCGGCGACGATGTCGTGGAGCAAGGCGGGGCGCGCGTCATTGTCGACGCCTCTGCCGTGCTCTACCTCCTGGGCACGCGCATGGACGTGAAGACCGACCGTTTTTCCTCATCCTTCGTGTTTGAGAACCCGAACGAGACGGCGAGCTGCGGCTGCGGAGAAAGCGTGACGCTCACCCCCGCGTCGGTTGGCGCCGCAGGATAGGCGCCTGCGCCGTCCCGCGCGCCCTGGGAAGACGGAAGCCCATTCATTCACCGTAAATCGCGCCGGCCTCGTCTAGCCCCGATCTTAAAGCCTTTGTTCAACCTCTAATTGCAGGCTCTCCGAGATTTTAAAAATCGGAGCGGCCTGATGTCCCCTTTCCAGTCGCGCGGTCGCCTTCTCGCTGGCCTCGGCGCCCTGTTGGCGAGCGGCTGCCTATCGGCCCCCTCCGCAGAGGCGCGCGCGCATCGAAGCATCATTGTCGACATCGCGCCCTTGCAGCCTCTGGAGGGCTCTCCGCCGCGGGCGGCCAGCGATCGATCGAGGCAAAGCGCCGAACACGGTCCCGACACCAAGGCCGGCGTGGAAAAGGCGCTCGCCGACCCGTCGCCTGCGACCGCCGCGACCGGAGACACGCGGCGCATCGACCATGCTTCAGCTGAAGTCTCGCTGGACGGGCAGAACGTCGTAGAGCCAGGGGGAACTGGCTCGATCGTCTTGGCGCCGTCGGCGCGGACCCATTGGATTCCCGCATCAACTCCCAGCGAAGTCGTTGTGGAACGCATCGGGCTTGGCTTTGACGTCAAGCAAGACCCAGCTCTCGCCGAAATGCGGCCTTCGATCCTGGACCCGACCGCCGGAGCGAAAGACCTGCCACTGACGGCGCCTTCGGAGTCAAGCCAACGCATCGCTGGAGAGCGGGAGGCGAGCCCGGTGGTCGGAGCCTCGCCCGGCGACTCCCTCGCAGAGCCGGGCGCCACGGCCGCTTCGGCTCCCTATGCGGTGGCTCCCCACGGAGAGGCTCGCGGGTCGAAACGCTCCCCGGCTCTCTCCGCCTTTGCAAATGACGTTCAGTTGATCTCGACCGTCGTCCCGGCCATGCAACCGCCGAAGTCCGCGTCGGGCGAGGGCGACGCGGCTCTCTCCATCGTTTCCAAAGCCTGGGAGCGGAGCGGGGCGAGCCTCCAATTGCCCACGGCGTGGCTCAGCCAGCCCTCTGCGGAGCCGGCGGCGGCCTCCGCCGCAGCGCTTGGGCGCAAGCCGGGCGAGTCCTCGGCCGAAATGGAGGATCGAAGCGCCCAAAAAGCCGAGCCCGAGCGCAAGTCTCAGTTTTGGCGGCGTCTCGTTCAGACGCAGGCGGCCGACAAGCCCGAAGAGGCCGCGGGCCAATCCAAGCTGCTGAGGGCCTTCAGGCAGCTTTTTGGCGGGACGCCGGAGACGCCGGCGGAACAGGCCTATGCCGCGCTTCTGCAGGAGGGCGTGCGCGGGCCGACACAGTTGCGCATCGGCGACCGCGCGACGCTCTCGCTTCCCTACGGCTACGTCTTTCTCGACGCCGAGAAGGCGCGCGATCTTCTGGATGGCGACGAGGGGGCGCTCGATGAGGGCAATTTCGGGGTGATCCTGCCCTCGACGCGGTCGCCGACCTGGATGGCCTATGTCGACTTGATCGAGCAGGGCAACATCAAGGAGGATGACGCCAAAGCGCTCTCGCCGGCGAGGCTGTTGCCGGCCCTCGCGACCGCTACCGTAGCGCAAAACGTCGAGCGAGGGCGCAACGGATTGGCGCCGCTCACCGTCAGCGACTGGATCGCGACCCCGAAGTATCTGCCAGCCAGGCACAGTCTGAGCTCCTGCCTGAGCGTCATCGACGGCGCCGCCCTCGATCCGCAGGCCCGCTTGGTCAATTGCGCCTCGCTCTGGCTCGGTCGTCGCGGCGCGATCGAGATCCTCGTCGCCGGCGCGCTTCCTAACCTGGTTTCCTTCGAGAGGGAGGCCGTGGCTCTCGGCGAGAAGCTCACCTACGACCCTGACGCCGCTTATGAGCGCTACCTCCCCGGCGTGGATGACGACGCCGGCTACGGGCTCGTCTCCCTTGCTGGCGGCATTGTGGGGTTGAAAAGCATCGCGGCGTCAGTCGCCGCTGCGGGCGCCGGCAAGGCTCAGGATCTGCTGCTCTACCGAATAGTTGACTATTGGGAAGCACTACTGACCGCGCTGATCGCCCCCGCGCTCGGAATCTATTGGTTCCTGCGGAATTGACCGCGGGGCGCGCAGGAAACCGACGCGTCGCGCCCGACGGCGCACATGCCGTTTTGGAAAGCCGCCTTATGGGCGGGGCGCGGCGGCCTGCGCCGCCTGTTTGAAAAGGCGCCGGCGCCGGCGCGCCGTATCGAGCCGCGAGCCGCGCCCGCTGGGACCACACAGCCTTCGCCTACGGCGCGGCCGAAGGTCCGTTTTCCTGCTTGGGTGGAAAAGCTCTCTGCAAAATTATTTGTCCTCAAAGTGCGCCTGCGGCGCAAAAGCGAGAAGACGGCCGATCTTCGGGCCGAGATCGACGCCGAAGCGAGGACCGAGCCGGTGCAGGGGGCGAAGTCGATTTTGACACTGGCTCGCCAAGCGAAGCGCAGCGCGGCGTCGACGCCCGCCTCGGCGCCGGTCGACGGGGACTTGCCGGCTGGGGTTTTCGCGGATGAGAGCGTCGCGGCGCCCGCAGGCGATTTGAACCGGCTCGCCTCCCTCATGCGCAAGAAGGATAAAGTTCTGACGCCCGCGAGGGGGGGCAGCGAAGGGGCGGGGAGCCCGCGCGAAGCCAGCGTCAAGCCCGAGGAGGCCCCCGTCGAGGAGGCGAAGCGAGACGGAGTCGATCTCTTCGACCTCGTCGAGCCCGGCGACGCGGAAGCGGTGTCGATGGCGGTGTCCAAGCGCGAGGCCTTGCACAAAGCGCAGGGCTGATCATGAGGCGCTGCGGATCGATCAAGCGTTAGATGGCGACGTAAATATCGCAGCCATAAGTGGAGACAGGATTGCCGAAGGCATCGGCGATCTTGTTCCAGCAGCGCCCGACGCCGCTGATGTGACGGTAAACGAAAGTGCCGTCCGGCTCGTCGCCGACCTCGTCACGCACGCGACGGTCGCCGAGATAGTTAAAATAGGAAACCGCAACATCGTCGTGGCAGCGATAGAGGATGTGCCGGTCGAGCACATAGGCCGTGCCGGCGTCCTTGGCTTGATTCACGCACCAGGAATAGAACTTCAGCCCATCTGGCCGCACGTCAATGAGCGCATGTCCCGGAACCGGGAAAGCGAGCGCCAGAGCAAACGCCAGAGCAAGCCTCGCGGATTTGTGCATTGGATCCCCTCGATAGCCGCGCAGCCGCCCGTGGCGAATTCGCGAAGACGGGCGCTGCCGTCGCCGACGAGCGGCTTTACACGCTCGGCATTTTCTAGCTGTCACACTACCTCGCGGCAACAATTTTCTCCTCGCTCCTGCGGTCGCGCAGGACGGCGGGAGAGACTGCGCGCCCTTTGGCTGGCGTCGCCTGTCTTGGCTGAGGCGGCGCTGCAAATACGCGCCTGCGTGTTGGTAGGTCGCGCAATAACGCGGCGAAGTCTGAATGGCTCTGTCCGTCGCGCCGGAATTGCTCGATCAGCACGCTTTCTATCAGCGGCGAGATTTCCGCAATTTTCATCGTCAATGCCCATCGGATAGGCGAGCAGCCGAACCTCGCGCGCTGCTCCAGGGGAGCGGCTGGCGCCCGCCGGCAAGGGCTAAAGTTGTAGAGATTCCTTCCATCCAAGGGCTAAACCCTGCTTCGCAAAAATGCTCCCGGCAGCGAGCCGTCGCCATTCTGTCGGGCTGCACGAAAAGGCGAGGCGTTTGAGATGCGCACTGGTTAGGTGAAGGTTGCGCTTGCGATGTGACCTACGCTCCGGACGAATAGTTTCCCTCGATCTGCACGTGCTGCGAATGCGGTTGGAGAGGCGGTTTGGCTGGGCCTAGAATTCAGGGAACAACATAGAGGCGTGCGCGTTGAGGAGATGTTCGCGCGGCGAAGCTTTCCGGGGCGGGAAGGCGACCCCTTCAGCGGAGGCGACTGCTTCATGAAGAACTTTCGTTGCACGGCCTGTGACCAGACGATCGTGTTCGAGAACACGCATTGCGGAAATTGCGGCCATCACCTGGGGTTCCTGCCGGACATCTGCGACATGACCGCCGTCGAGCCGGAGGGTGAGCGCTGGATCGCGCTTGCGGCCAGGGACCTCGGCCGATATCGCTTCTGCAAGAATTGGGAGCTGTATGGTTGCAACTGGTTGACGACGCCCGGGGAGGAGTTCTGCCTGGCGTGCCGGCACAATCGCACAATCCCTGACCTCTCGGACGCTCGTCGCCACCGCATGTGGCAGAAGACGGAGCAAGCCAAGCGGCGCCTCTTTTACAGCCTTTTGAGACTGCGCTTGCCGCTCGAGTCCATGCAAGAGCCTCTGGTCTTCGATTTCGTGGCGCGCACCCCTGTCGCTCCCAAGCCCGTGATGGGTCACGATAATGGAGTCATCACCATAACGGTGGAGGAAGGCGATGACGCGACCCGCGAGGAGCATCGCAACGCCATGGGCGAACCCTACCGCACGCTGCTCGGTCATTTCCGCCACGAGATCGGACATTACTACTGGGATCTTCTCGTTCGGGATGGGGGCCAGCAGGACTCCTTTCGTTCGCTCTTTGGAGACGAAAGGACGGACTATGCCGCAGCTTTGAAAAACTATTACGACCGTAACGTCGTCGAGCTAAGCGATGGCTTTATCAGCGCCTATGCCACAAGCCATCCCTGGGAGGATTTTGCGGAAACCTTCGCTCATTACTTGCACATCGTCGATACGCTTGAAACGGCGCGCGCCATGGGTGTTTCGCTGCGGCCGTTCAACAAGGCGGAGCTGGCCGTCGCTTTCGATCCCTATCGCACCCTCGACGTGAGAGATCTCGTCGAGACATGGCTGCACCTCGCCTTCGCGGTCAACAACCTGAACCGATCGATGGGGCAGCCGGATCTTTATCCCTTCGTGCTTTCCGCCAAGGTCGCTCAAAAAATCGAGTTCGTGATCAAGCTCGTGCAAGAAAACGCGCGAAGCCTCGAGGAAGGCGCGCACGCCGCCGAGTGACTGCTCGTGCTCGCGGAATGCCTCAGCCCGATCGCCGACGAGCACGCGGCGGGCGCGCCGATCAAGCGCAACGGGAAGCGGCGCCGCGCGGGGCCACCTTGAGAGCCGCGTCTTGAAGCGGCGCTTGATATCCAGCGATTGCCGGAACATTCCCCGTCCCCATCATCATCCTGGCGCTGATCCAGCAATGATCGTTAACGCCGGGAAGTTCGGCTGCAAATCATATCCAGTCCGGCAGTTCGGGCGCTCGACCGGCCGAAGCGGACGCGTATCCGTTTCTCCATTGGGAAGAAATTTGTTGCACCGCGGCGGGGAGGGGGTCCCCTCGGGCTAGGTTCCACTATAGACTGGTTCCGCGAGTGGCCGAAGCTTCGGCCCGAGGGGGCGGCCGAGATGATGCAGCTTCACTTCCCGCCCTTTGCGCCAATGGCGACCAAGGCGAGCGCAGCGCTGGACCGCCTCGCGGTTGGGGGCGGCGTGCTCGAGCCGCAGGGGCCGGTCGGCGCCGGCAACGCGCAAATCCTGCTCAACGCCGTGGCGATCATGTTGGTGATCGTCGTTCCGACGATCCTCGCGACCTTCGCTTTCGCCTGGTGGTTTCGCGCCTCGAACCAAACGGCGACCTATCGGCCCGACTGGACCTATTCAGGGCGCATCGAGCTCATCGTCTGGGGCATTCCGCTTCTCGTCGTGCTGTTTCTGAGCGGCGTGATCTGGATCGGCTCGCACGACCAGGACCCGTCGCGACCGCTCGCCGGCGAGACGAAGCCGGTCGAGATCCAGGTCGTCTCGCTCGACTGGAAATGGCTCTTCATCTACCCGGAAGAAGGCGTCGCCAGCGTCAATGAGCTCGTCATGCCCGCCGGCCGACCGGCGCATTTTTCGCTGACCTCGGGCACCGTCATGAACATGTTCTACGTGCCGCAGCTTGGCAGCATGATCGCCACGATGAACGGCATGACGACGGAGCTGCATCTCAAGGCGGACCGGCCCGGCGACTATTACGGTCAATCGGCCCAATTCAGCGGCGCCGGATTCTCCGACATGCATTTCGTGCTGCGCGCCCTTCCTCCGGACTCTTTCGCGCAATGGACGGACGAGGCGCGAAAGTCGGGTGCCGCCCTCGACGAAGACGCCTATCTGGCGCTCGCACGTGAGCGCGCGGCGTCGCCGACGCGGCTCTATGGCTCGATCGATCGCGCGCTCTTCGACAATGTTGCATCGCGTCGTCTCTCGAGCGACGGCGGGTCTGCGAGCGGGCAGGCCCATAGGATGGAGTGACGATGTTCGGCAAGCTCACCCTCGACGCCATTCCCTGGGACCAGCCAATTCCGTTGGTCGCGGGCGCCGTCGTCATCGTCATCCTGCTCGCCACCCTCGCCTGGGTCGGCGCAAAGGGTCATCTCCCTTACCTGTGGCGCGAATGGATCACGAGCGTCGACCACAAGCGCATCGGCGTCATGTATGTGCTGCTCGGTCTCGTCATGCTGCTGCGCGGCTTCATCGACGCGATCATGATGCGCTCGCAGCAAGCCCTGGCCTATCACGCTCCGGGCTATCTCCCCCCGCATCATTTCGATCAGATCTTCTCCGCCCACGGGACGATCATGATCTTCTTTGCGGCGATGCCGATCATCATCGGCCTCATGAATTTCGTCGTTCCGCTGCAGCTCGGCGTGCGCGACGTGGCCTTTCCGACGCTGAACTCCACGAGCTTCTGGTTGACCGCGACCGGCGCGCTTCTCGTCAATATCTCGCTTGTCGTGGGCGAATTCGCGCAAACAGGCTGGCTGCCCTATCCGCCGCTGTCCGAGCTTCCTTTCTCTCCAGGGGTCGGCGTCGACTACTACATCTGGTCGCTGCTGATCTCCGGCGTCGGCACGCTCATGACGGGCGTCAATTTCGTCACGACGATCCTCAAGATGCGCGCGCCGGGGATGAGCTATTTGCGCATGTCCATGTTCTGCTGGACCGCGCTCGCCTCCAATCTCCTCATCGTCGCGGCCTTCCCGCTCCTGACTGCGACACTGATCATGCTGGCGCTCGACCGCTATCTCGGCTTCCACTTCTTCGGCAATGAGGGCGGCGGCAACATGGCGCTGTTCGTCAATCTGATCTGGGCCTGGGGGCATCCCGAGGTCTATATCCTCGTGCTGCCATCCTTCGGCATCTTCTCCGAGGTGATCTCGACCTTCTCCGGCAAGCCTCTGTTCGGCTATCGCTCCATGGTCATCGCGACGCTCGGCATTTGCATCGTCTCCTTCATCGTTTGGCTGCACCACTTCTTCACCATGGGCGCCGGCGCCGACGTCAACGCGTTCTTCGGCATCGCGACAAGCGTCATCGCGATCATGACGGGCGTGAAGATCTTCAACTGGATGTTCACGATGTATGGCGGCCGCATTCGCTACGATACGCCGATGCTGTGGTCGCTCGGCTTCATCCCGACCTTCGTCATCGGCGGCATGACGGGCGTGCTGCTCGCTGTCCCGCCAGCCGATTTTCAGCTCCACAACAGCCTCTTTCTCGTCGCGCATTTCCACAATGTCATCATCGGCGGCGTGGTGTTCGCGGCTTTTGCGGGCGTCACCTACTGGTTCCCGAAGGCCTTCGGCTTTCGCCTTTATGAGGGCTGGGGGAAGGCAGCCTTCTGGTTCACGACGCTTGGTTTCTACGTGACCTTCCTGCCGCTCTATGTCGCGGGCCTGCTCGGCATGACGCGGCGCCTGCAGCATTACGACGTTGCCGAATGGCGGCCTTGGGTGCTGGCGGCGACCGCGGGAATAGTTCTCCTCTTCATTGCGATGCTGTGCCAGATGGCGCAACTCGTCTTCAGCATTCGCGATCGCGCCAAGCTTCGCGACGAGACGGGCGATCCCTGGGACGGACGTTCGCTCGAATGGGCGACGGCGTCGCCGCCGCCGGTGTTCAATTTCGCCTTTCTGCCCGACGTCAGGGGCCAGGAGGCCTATTGGGCGATCAAGCAGCGCGCGATCGAGAATCAGCATCTCGCGGCGGCGGGCGAGTATCGGGCGATCGAAATGCCCAAGAACAGCGCCACCGGCTTCATGACCGCCTTCTTCGCGACCCTCACGGGTTTCGGCCTGATCTGGCACATTTGGTGGTTGGTCGTGCTCGGGCTCGTTCTCGCCTATGCGGGTTTCGTCGTTTTCGCCTGGCGCGACGAGGATGAATACGCAATTCCCGCAAGCGAGGTGCAGCGGATCGACGGCGAAAGGCGGCGTGCGCGCGAGCAATGGTTGAAGCGCCTCTCCGGCGCCAGGGAGGCGGTATGACGGCGACAGCGACAGCAATTTTGCCCGGCGCTCCAGGGCTTCAAGCGGGCGCCGAGGCGCGCGGTCACGGAGAAGGAGGGCCAGCTTCGACGCTCGTGATCGTCGCCTATGGCTTCTGGATCTTCCTCATCAGCGATATCGTCATGTTCTCCGCCTTCTTTGCGGCGCATGCGGTGTTGCAGACGGCGACGGACGGCGGTCCCGCGGGCCGCGATTTTTTCGATCTCCGGCGTGTCGCATTGGAGACGGCCTGCTTGCTTCTGTCGAGCTTCACCTGCGGGCTGTCGGCGCTTGGCGCCGAGGCGCGCCGAATGGGCTGGACGCAGGCGGCGCTGCTCGTGACGGGGCTATTGGGCTTCGCCTTCCTCGTCCTGGAGATGGGCGAGTTCGCGTCGATGATCGAGGCGGGCGCCGGTCCGCAACGCAGCGCCTTTCTGTCGTCCTTTTTCGCGCTCGTTGGGCTTCACGGCGCGCATGTGAGCATCGGTCTCTTGTGGCTTGGAACGATGATGGCGCAACTCTACGTCAAGGGCTTCCGCGCCGACATTCGCCGGCGTCTGCTCTGCTTCAACATGTTCTGGCACATGCTCGACATTGTCTGGGTCGCGATTTTCACGCTTGTCTATCTCGTCGGAGTCGCGCGATGACAGCAAGTCACGAAAAGCTCATGGAGCTCGATGCGGCGCCCGGATCCGAAGCTCCCGGCAGCGAGCATATTTTGAGCGGGGCGCAAGCCTATCTTCTGGGTCTCGTCCTCTCTGCGCTGCTGACGGCGTTGGCGTTTTACTTCACGGGTTCGGATTGGCTTTGGGGACCGAGCATTCCCGTGGCGCTCAGCGTGCTCGCCGTTGCGCAGATCGGGGTGCATCTCGCCTTCTTCCTGCATCTGACCACGGCGCCGGACAGCGTGAACAATTCTCTGGCGCTTGCTTTCGGCACGCTGATCGTGGCGCTGGTGATCGGCGGCACGCTTTGGATCATGTACCACATGAATCTGAACATGGCGCCGATGACGTCGATGGCGCCGGGCGCCGCGGCTTCTCCGAGCGCGACTGGCATCATCGAACCCGCGAGCCCGACGCCGCTGACAGCCCGGTTCGACGGTATCGTCCGTTCGGTCGACTGCGAGGTTGGCGCTCAGGTCCGCCAGGGCCAGACTTGCGCGACGATCGAAGCGCCCTCCCTCACACAGGCGGTCGCGCAGGGCGAGAAAGTCCTGCGCGCGGCGCAGGCGCACATGATGCAGGATCGGACCGCGCTCGCGGCGGCGCAGGTGAAACCGGATCGCCACCCCGCCGCGAAGAAGCGCATCGGCGATTTGCAGCAAACGCTACTTCGCGACGAACGCGCCGTGAGCGCGGCTCAGCAGGAGCTCGATGGAGCGAAAGCGCGGCTCGACGACGCAAGGACGATTGTCGCGCCGGCGGATGGTGTTGTCGTGGCGCGCAATGTCGCGCCAGGCCAGGCGGTCGCCGCAAATGCGCAGCAGCCGCTCTTCCTGTTCGCGCCGGCCGACACGGTGGAGTTCAAAGCATCGTCGCCGGGGTCCCTCGCCTCGCTCAAGCCGGGCGACAGAGTGGTCTTCACCGTCGAGGCGCTGCGGGGCCGCAGCTTTGAAGGCGAGGTCCTCTCCATTGGCCAAGGCGGTCAGGTCGTCGTGAGGGCGAAGAACCCGGATGGGACGCTAAAGCCGGGAATGAAAGCGACGGTGCGGCCGCCCGGCGAGTGAATGCTGTGGCCAAGCTTTCCCAACTATTTCGGTCATGACCGTGGAACGGCGCGGCGCGCCCGCTAGGGTGTGTAGAATCGGGATGAGTTGGGGGCCGCGGCATGGCGACGCCAATCGAAGACTATGGTCTCATCGGCAATTGCGAAACCGCCGCGCTCGTGTCGAAATCCGGCTCGATCGATTGGTTCTGTCCGCCGCGCTTCGACTCGGCCGCCTGTTTCGCAGCGCTGCTGGGCACGCCGCAGAACGGACGGTTTTTGATCGCGCCCAAAGATCCTTCCGCGCAAGTCACGCGCCAGTATCGCGACGGCACCTTGATCCTGGAGACGACTTTCGAGACTCCCGAAGGGGGAGCGACCCTCATCGACTTCATGCCGAAATCCGGAGGTTGCGACATTGTGCGCCTCGTCGTGGGCGAACGCGGACGTGTGGAGTTTGAGAGCGAGCTCATCATTCGCTTCGATTACGGCGTCAGCATTCCTTGGGTCCGGCGCCTGGAGGACGAGCCCGGCCTCAGCGCGGTGGCGGGCCCAGACAGGCTCGTGCTGAGAAGCTCGGCGCCGCTCGAGAACGAGGACATGCGAACCGTCAGCGCCTTCTCGGTCACGAGCGGCGAATGCGTTCCCTTCGTGCTGAGCTATGCGCCGTCTTACGGACCGCTGCCGGCGCCTCTCGACGCCCGGCAGGTTCTAGCGGACACGGAGAAATTCTGGCGGCAATGGCTCTACAACTGTCCATCCGTCGGCGATTGGGGAGACGAGGTAAGACGATCTCTGTTGACGCTAAAGGCGCTGAATTACGAGCCGACAGGAGGCGTCGTCGCGGCGCCGACGACCTCTCTTCCTGAATACATCGGCGGTCCCCGCAACTGGGATTACCGATATTGCTGGTTGCGCGACGCAGCCTTCACGCTCGGGGCGTTGATGAGCCTCGGCTATTACGATGAGGCCAAGGCGTGGCGAGATTGGCTCTTGCGCGCAGTGGCTGGCAGTCCTGCGCAGATGCAAATTCTTTATTCCGTGGACGGCGCCAAGCAATTGCCGGAACGCGAGCTGCCCTGGCTTTCGGGCTACGGCGACTCGCGTCCGGTGCGGATCGGAAACGCGGCAGTGGATCAGCGGCAGCTCGACGTTTACGGCGAGGTGCTGCATGCGCTGCACGAGGCGTTGCTCGGCG
Source organism: uncultured Alphaproteobacteria bacterium (assembly GCA_963798515.1). Taxonomy (GTDB): domain Bacteria; phylum Pseudomonadota; class Alphaproteobacteria; order Rhizobiales; family Beijerinckiaceae; genus Methylocystis. The sequence continues at coordinate 16,174 of CAWCTS010000002.1, read as the reverse complement.
GCATGCCCGCGACGCCGCATGGCGCGTCTGTCGGTCGCGTCATACTCGAGCATCTTGAGTTGATCTGGCGCGAGCCTGACGAAGGTATCTGGGAAGTGCGTGGGCCGCCACGACACTTCACGCATTCCAAGGTCATGGCGTGGGTCGCGTTCGACCGCGCCGCCGATATGGCGGCCACCATCGGCAGCCCAGAGATGTCTCAACGCTGGCGCCGGAACGCCGATGAAATTCGCGCAGAGGTCTGTGTCCGTGGTTTCGACGAAGAGCTTGGCAGCTTCGTTCAGTATTACGGGTCGCGTCTGCTCGACGCGAGCCTGCTGCAGATTCCGCTCGTCGGCTTTCTGCCGCCCGACCACCCGCACGTGCGGGGGACGCTCGCCGCGGTAGAGCGCCGGCTCATGCATGAGTCCGGGCTCGTGATGCGCTACGAGAGCCAAAGCGGCGTGGATGCCCTGCCGCCGGGCGAGGGAGCGTTCCTAGCCTGCAGCTTCTGGCTCGTCGAAAATTACATCCAGCAGGGGCGATTTGGTGAGGCGAGCGCCTTGTTTAAAAATCTTCTGTCGATGCGTAACGACCTGGGTTTGCTCGCGGAAGAATACGACCCCCGCACGCGCCGGCAGCTCGGCAATTTTCCGCAAGCCTTCAGCCATATCGGGCTCATCAACACGGCCGTGCGCTTCGCGCGGGCCAAGCAGCAACTACCCCAGGACAGTCCCGGCGGCCTCGACATCCGCAAAGATGCGTAACGCGCCCTCGGAGCGCAGCCTTCCGGCCGGGATGGTCGCATCGTCGGCGCGCAGGCGCGTCAATGCGCCCTTTTTCTCCACGCCGGCGATGAGAAAAGCCGTCTCGTAAGCGCTCTCGAGCGCGGGGTAGGTCAGCGTGATCCGAGCCTCGGGCGCGGCGCCTTCGTCAGCAGTCACCCATCGCCTCCGCTCATCCAGCGCAGGCGAGCCCGGCATCAGCGAGGCCGTGTGACCATTGTCTCCGAGTCCCAGAATGACCGCGTCAAAGAGTGGCCGGGACGCATCCAGACGATCGGCGCCATAGAAAGATTTCAGCTCCCTCTCGTAGGCTTCCGCCGCCGCTTGTGTCGAAAGCCCCGTTGTCGGGATGGGATGAATGTTGGATTGAGGAACTGGGGCCCGCGAAAGCAGAGCCTTTTGCGCTATGAGATAATTGCTGCGCGGATCGTCATGCGGAACGTAGCGCTCGTCGCCCCAGAACCAATGCGTGCGAGACCACGGAAACGCATCCCGAAAGCGTGGCGCTGCGAGCAGTTCGTAAAACCGCTTGGGCGTGGAGCCTCCAGAGAGCGCGATCGCGAGGCGCCCGTCCCTCGATCGTGCCAGCCCGGTCAGCCAGTTCGCCGCAGCCTCCGCGAGCGCCCCGGCGTCGAGCAGAACCTCCAGCTCCGCTTGCGACGGCTTCATCATTTTCGCCTCTCGAAAAGACTGTGGCTAGGCTGCGGCGGCGCTCAGGACATATTTCCGCATCGCCTTGGCGAAGCCTTCGCTCTCATTGCTGTCGGCCACTCCACCGACTGAGCTTTCGCCTCTTCCGTTAGAAGCCTCTCATTCGTGACGAGCGTGCCGTCGACGTCGGCGCGCACGAGGCGTGGCTTGCGATGTTCGCTCATCGCGCCGCTTCCAATTGCGCGGCGATCGTGCGCCAGCGGCGGCCCTCCCGGTTCAGCAATTCGTTCGCGGCGGTGGGCCCGTCCTGACCTGACGGATACAGCGGGGGCTGGGCGTCAGTCGCTCCCCAGGCGTCGAGCACGGGCTGCACGACGCGCCACGCCTCTTCGACCATATCGGCGCGCATGAAGAGAGTTTGGTCGCCGATCATGACGTCGTAGATCAACGTCTCGTAGCCGACATTGGGTTCCTTGGGGAACCAGTCTTCGTAGCGAAAGTCCATTCTCACGGCGGCGAGCTCGACCAGGGGGCCGGGATGCTTGACGTCGAATTGTAGTGAGATCGCCTCCTTGGGCGCGATGCTCAGCACGAGCCAATTCGGCTTGAGACACTCCACGGGGGTGTGCTGGAAGGTGGTGGCGGGCGCCTTCTTGAAGCAGATCGCGACCTCGGTCGAACGCTGCGACATGTGCTTGCCGGTGCGGATATAGAAGGGGACGCCAGCCCAGCGCCAATTGTCGATCTCCAGCCGCATGGCGACATAGGTCTCGACATTGGAAGAGGGCGAGACGCGAGGCTCGTCTCGATAGGCGCGCTTCTGCTGGTTCATGACCACGCCCGCGCCATATTGGCCGCGCACCGCGTCTTGCGGCTTCACGGGCGGCATGGCCATGAAGACTTCGGCCTTCTTGGCCCGGATCGACTTTGCGTCGAAGCCGACCGGCGGCTCCATGGCGATCATCGACACGAGCGAGAATACATGGTTGGGGACCATGTCGCGCAACGCGCCGGTCGCCTCGTAGAAGTTCCCGCGTCCCTCGACGCCAACCGTTTCGGACACCGTAATCTGCACGTGATCGATGCGATCCCTGTTCCAGATCGGCTCGAAAAAGCCGTTGGCGAAGCGCAACGCCATGATGCTTTGGACCGTGTCCTTGCCGAGGAAATGATCGATGCGGAAGATCTGATCCTCGCGGAGCACCCGCAGGATACGGGCGTCGAGGAGCTGCGCCGATGGGAGGTCGTGGCCGAAGGGCTTCTCGATCACGACGCGCCGCCAATAAGGCTCGGCGCCGTTGGCGTGGGGATGCTCGCGCGCGAGTCCCGCAGCCCCGAGCTCCTCGACGATGGTCTCGAAGAAACGATCGGCGACGGCGAGGTAGAAGATGACGTTGCGCGCCTCGAGCTTCTGCAACTCGCTGGTCAGTCGTTCATAGGTTTCCGCCTGGGTGACGTCGCCCTTGAGATAGGTCATTTTGTCCGCGAGCCTGGCCCAGGCCCGCTCGTCGATGCCGGCCGCGCTGAACTCGGCGCGCGAGCCGATGAAGCGTTCGAGCGTCGCGTGCAGCTGATCGCGCCACGCTTGCGTCGAGATATCGCCTCGGCTAACGCCAACCAAGGCGAACTCATCCGGCAGGGAATTCGTGCGGGCGAGATTGTAGAGAGCCGGGGTCAACAGCCGGTTCGTCAGATCGCCCTCGGCGCCGAAGATCACCATCACGCAAGGATCGGGGCGCTTTCGCGCGTGTCGCGCCGCGCCATCCTGACATCCTCCCTCGAGCGGGTCGCTCATGGCGCTACTCCGCGGCCTTGGGCGGCGCGGTTTTCGCCTCGCCCCCGGCGTCCTTCTTTTCGACATGCCCGCCAAAGCTGAAGCGCATGGCGGAAAGCAGCCTATCGCCAAAGCCCCGCTCGCGACGCGAGCGGAAGCGCGCATAGAGCGCGGAGGACAGCACCTCCGCCGGCGTCGCCTGCTCGATCGCCGCCTCGATCGTCCAGCGGCCTTCGCCCGAGTCCTCGACGAAACCGGAGAAGCCTTGCAGATCGGGGTCCTTGGCGAGCGCCGCGGCGGAAAGGTCGAGCAGCCAGGAGGAGATCACGCTGCCGCGTCGCCACACTTCAGCAATGTCGGGAATGTTCAGGACGAAACGTTCGTCTTCGGGCAGCTCGTTCGAATCCTTGGTTCGCAGAATGTCGAAGCCTTCGGCGTAGGCCTGCATGAGGCCGTATTCCACGCCATTGTGCACCATTTTCACGAAATGCCCGGCGCCTGCGGGGCCGGCGTGAATGTAGCCGCGCTCGGCGCGCGTGTCGGCCTCGTCGCGATCCGGCGTGCGGGGAATGTCGCCGAGGCCCGGCGCGAGCGCCGAGAAGATTGGATCGAGACGGTCAACGGTGGACTTTGGTCCGCCGATCATCATGCAATAGCCGCGCTCGAGCCCCCAGACGCCGCCCGAGGTGCCGCAGTCCACATAATGAACGCGCTTCTCCTGTAACGCCTTGGCGCGACGGATGTCGTCCTTGTAGAAGGTGTTGCCGCCGTCGATGATGACGTCTTCCGCCTCGAGCAGCCTACCGAGTTCTTTGACGGTCTCTTCCGTCACTTCTCCTGCCGGCAGCATGACCCAGACGGCGCGCGGCTTTTCGAGCGCCTTGACGAGCTCGGCGAGCGAGGCTGCGGCTGTGGCGCCCTCCTGAGCGAGGGCCGTGCGCGTCTTTGCGTCGGAGTCGAAGACGACCGCGGCGTGACCCGCGCGCATGAGGCGGCGGCCGATGTTCCCGCCCATGCGGCCAAGTCCCACAATGCCAATCTGCATAGAGCTTCTCCTTGAAAGCTAGCGCAGCGCTGACTCCATCGCGTCGCGCAGACCCGCGAGGCCCTTGTCGGCGTCCTGAAGATGCACGCGCAGCGCGCGACGTCCCCGCTCGACCATGGCCTCGAAATCGCCGCGGGCCTGCGCGTCCTTCACGACGCCGAATGAATAGGCGTGACCCGGGACGCCGATGTCCTTGGCGTCCTGGCAGGTGATCTGCAGAAACACGCCGGAATTCGGTCCGCCTTTATAAGCCTGTCCCGTCGAATGCTGGAAGCGCGGGCCGAACCCCAGACATGAGGCGCTCAGTGTGCGTTCGTGGATCAACGCCCGCAGCTCCTCGAGCGCGCGCAAATGCGCCTCATTTCGTTCGACATAGGCAAGAAGCGCGATGTAGTCGCCCCGCGCTGCGTCAGCTTCGCCGAGATGGCTGCGCAGATAGCCGGTCAGCGTGTTGTGCCTTCCGAGCCGGGCGCCGTATTGCGCATCGGCATAGAGCGCGAGGCCGTTTTCGCTGAAAAGCGGATCCTGGTCGGGCAGCCGATGCGTCTTCTCGTATTCCGCGCTCAAGGCGCGCGTCTTCTCCTTGCTCGTCTCGACGTCGGGCTGGTCGAAGGGATTGACGCCGAGCACCGCGCCAGCGACGGCGGTCGCGATCTCGAAGCGGAAGAACTCCTGGCCCAAATTCCAGAGGTCCTTCACGACGATGCGCGCGACGGGATGACCGGCTCTGCCCAGCCCTTCGATGAGCTGCCGCTGGCGCGTGTCTTCGTTCCCTTCCAGCGCGACATAAACGAAGAAGCGGTCGCGGCCGTAGCGGTCCACGGCCGCAAGCGGCTCGTCGGCGATCGGGATCAGCCCTTTCCCCTGCTTGCCGGTGCTTTCCGCGAAGAGCTGTTCCAGCCATGCGCCGAGCGCAGCCAATGCCGGCGATGCGACGATCGTGACCTTGTCTCGCTGCAGCCAGCGCGCGGCGACGCCCATGGCGACGCCGAGCCTAACGCTGGGATTCTGCGCCGGGGGGACGTCTGGCCCGCAGGAGCGCATCATCACCTTGGCGTTCTCGAGCAGACGGCGCACCTCTAGTCCCATCGCCGCGGCGGGGACAAGACCGAAACGCGACAAGGCCGAATAGCGGCCGCCGATCTCGGCATCGCCGAAGAAGACACGCGCGAAACCCAGCTCCCGGGAGCGCTTCTCGAGCGACGAGCCCTTGTCGGTCACGGCGACGAAATGCTCGCCGGCCTGCTGGCGTCCATGCAGGGCCGCGATGCGCTCGAAGAAATAATCGAGCAGAATGTTCGGCTCCAGCGTGCCGCCCGATTTCGACGAGACGATCACCAGGGTCTTGGAGAGGTCGAGCGCCGCTTCGGTTGCCGCGATCTGCGCCGGATCGGTGCTGTCGAGCACATGCAGCTTCGGCCATCCTGGCTGACGCCCGAAGGTTTCGCCTAAGACTTCCGGCGCGAGGCTCGAGCCGCCCATGCCGACGAGAAGCACGTCGGTATAGCCTTGTCGCTGGATGTGGGCGGCGAAGTCTTCGAGCTCGGCGGCGCCCGCGAGCTCGCAGTCGACGATACGCAGCCAGCCGAGCCAACGGGCCTCGTCGGCGCCGGTCCAGAGTGATGCGTCGCCCGACCAGAGGCGGCGGATGGAGCCCTTCCTGCGCCAAGCCTCGAGCTCATCCTCATAGCGATTTTGCGCTTCGCAAGAATTCATGCCGATGGCGAAGCCGGGTTGCGGGCCGTCGAGCAGCCCCAGCCGCCGTTGCGCCACCGCGCCGAGCAGCTTGTCGAAGGCGTCGGCGAAGAGGCGGACGCCGTTTTCCGTGAGCTCGGTCGTGACCTCCTCGAGGTTTACCCCATGATCGGCGAGCGCCGCGAGGTCGGCGCGCGCCTGAGGCAAGTCGCGCTCGATTGCATCCGCCGTGACGACGCCATGGTCCCGGAAGGCGTCCAGCGTCGCCGGCGGCAAAGTGTTGACCGTGTCCCGCCCTACCAGCTCTTCGACATAAAGCGTATCGCGATACTCCGGGTTCTTCGTGCTCGTCGAAGCCCAGAGCAACCGCTGCGCTTTTGCCCCGGCCTTTGCGAGCCGTTCCCAGCGAGCCCCAGCGACAAGCGATTTGAACAGCGCATAGGCGATTTTGGCGTTCGCGATCGCCGCCTTGCCCTTGAGTTGTGCGGAGCCTTCTTTCCCTTCGTCCTCGAGTCGCGCGTCGACGGCAGTGTCGATGCGGCTTACAAAAAAGCTCGCGACGCTCGCGACCTTCGACACGTCGCCGCCCGCTTTGTGCAGATCCTCGAGCCCGGACATGTAGGCGTCGGCGACTTGCTCATAGACGTCGACCGAGAACAGCAAGGTGATGTTGACGTTGATCCCCTGCGCGATGAGCGCGCGGATGGCCGGCAGGCCGGCCTTCGTCGCGGGGACCTTGACCATCAGATTGGGCCGCCCGACGGCGCGCCAGAGGTGCTCCGCTTCCTTCAGCGTGGCTTCGGTGTCATTCGCGACATACGGCGAACATTCGAGGCTGATGTATCCATCGGCCCCTTGCGTTCGATCGTAGACCGGGCGCAGCGTATCCGCGGCGTTGCGAATATCCTCGAAGGCCAGAGCCTCGAAGATCTCCGATATGCAGTGATCGCCCTTCGACTGAAAATCCTTGAGCGCGGAGTCATATTCATTGCTCTCGCCGATCGCCTTTTCGAAGATTGACGGATTGGAGGTCGCGCCTGTCAGCGCGTCGCGCTGCATGCGCATGCGCAGCTCGCCTCCCTCGACAAAGCTTCGCTTGAGGAAGTCGATCCATATCGACTGGCCGCAGTCGCTCAGGGCGTTCAGTGGACTCATAAGGCGACCCTCGATGTTCCGTGGGCTCAGAGCAGGGCCTCGATGCGCCTGCAGACATTCTCCACGGTGAAGCCAAATTCTCTCAGAGCAATCTCACCCGGCGCGGAGGCGCCGAAATGGTCGAGGCCCAGGACGTCGCCGCAGTCGCCGACATAACGCCGCCAGCCTTGCGAGGCGCCGGCTTCGACCGCGAGCCGCGCGGGAACGTCTCGCGGGAGAACCTCGTCGCGATAGGCTTTCGGCTGCGCGTCGAAGAGCTCCCAGCTCGGCATGGAGACCGCGCGCACGTGCATGCCCCGCTCCTCCAGCTTCTTCTGCGCTTCGACGATCAGATTGACCTCGCTGCCCGATGCGATCAGCACCGCATCGGCCTTGCCGTTTGGCGTATCGGCCAGCACATAGGCTCCCCTGCGCAGTCCCTCAGCTGGCGCGTAGCGTCTGCGATCGAGCGTCGGGACTTTCTGGCGCGAGAGCGCCAGCGCGACGGGCCGGTTTTCCGCGGCGACGGCGACGCGCCAGGCCTGCGCCGTCTCATTGGCGTCGGCTGGCCGGATAACCGTGAGCCCAGGAATGGCGCGCAGGCTTGCGAGCTGCTCGATTGGCTGATGCGTCGGCCCGTCCTCGCCGAGCGCGATGCTGTCATGCGTGAAGACGAAGACGACATGCAGCTGCATGAGCGACGCAAGCCGGATCGGCGGGCGCATGTAGTCGGAGAAGATGAGGAAAGTCGCGCCGAAGGGCAGGGCGCCGCCATGCGCCGCCAGGCCATTGGCCACAGCTCCCATCGCATGTTCGCGCACGCCGAACCAGATGTTGCGGCCAGCATAGCTCCAAACGCCGTTGGTCTGCTGCGTCGGGGGCATGTTGGGCGGTTCGAAGTCGCCTAGTCCCTTCAGCGCGGTGTAGGTTGACGGATTGAGATCCGCCGAGCCGCCGATGAGCGCAGGGAGCTTCGGGGCGATCGCGTTCATGACCCTGCCGCCGGAGACGCGCGTGGCTTCGCCCTTCGCGTCGGGCTTGAACTCAGGGATATCACTGTCCCAGCCTTCGGGCAGCTCCCCGCGCCACGCCTGCTGCAGGGAGTTGGCGAGGTCGGAGTATTTCTCTTCGTAGGATTCGAAGTCGTCGATCCAGTCGCTTTGCTTCTGTCCGCCGCGATCGATCGCCTCGCGCATGTGGCGGGCGACGTCCTCCGGCACGAAAAATGTCGGTTCGGTGGGCCAGCCGAGATTTTGCTTCGTCAAACGCACCTCGTCCTCGCCCAAAGGCGAGCCATGCGCCTCAAACGTGTCCTGCTTGTGCGGCGAGCCGTAGCCGAGATGCGTGCGCACGCGAATGAGCGAAGGGCGTTCCGTCTCTTCGCAGGCCGCCGTGAGGGCGGCGTGGAGCGCCGCGAGATCATTGCCGTCGTAAACCTTCTGCACATGCCAGCCATAGGCCTCGAAGCGCTCGCCGCAGTCTTCTGTGTAGGCCACATCGGCGCCTGCGGAGAGCGTGACGTGATTCTCGTCGTAAAGGCAGATAAGCTTGCCGAGTCGCAGGTGACCTGCGAGCGAGGCGGCCTCGGAGGCGACGCCCTCCATCATGTCTCCGTCGCTCACGATCGAAAAAGTGCGGTGATCGACAATCTCGAAGCCTGGACGGTTGAATGTCGCGGCCAGATGGCGCTCTGCGATGGCGAGGCCCACGGCGTTGGCGAATCCCTGGCCGAGCGGTCCGGTCGTGATCTCGACGCCCGGAGTGAGCCCCCGTTCGGGATGGCCCGGCGCCTTGCTCTCCCATTGCCGAAAGCGCTGGATTTCCTCGAGCGGCAGATCGTAGCCGGAGAGGTGCAGCAGAGCATAGAGCAAAGCGGAGCCGTGTCCCGCCGAGAGAACGAAGCGATCCCGATCGTTCCACTTCGGATCTTTGGGATTGTGCTTCAGAAAGCGCGACCAGAGCACATAGGCCATCGGCGCGGCGCCAAGGGGCAGGCCGGGATGGCCGCTGTCGGCCTTCTGCACCATGTCGACCGCGAGAAAGCGAATCGCGTTGATGCAGCGCTGATCGAGTGCTGCGTATGAGCTAGAGGACGTCATGACGTCGCTTTACGCTGGGCGGATAGGACACGCGGGAGGTAGGGTCGCGCCGCGTTCCATCAAGCCGGCCAGTTGCTTTTCCCCGGCTCAGCGCAACAGCACGAGCGGATCGCCGAGTCCCGGGATCGGATGGGCTTGCGGAAATGGAGGGTGCATGGGGACGACGAGATTCGAGGCCCCGCTCACATATTCCAGGAAAGATATTTTCTGCGCCGCGACGCTCGGATAGCAGGTGACGATGTTGGCGCAACTGACGTTGATGTAGAGCTGCGCCCCTCCGTCTCCTGTCAGGATCTTCTGGATCGTGATCGCGGTCCCCTCGCTCTTTCCATAGGGACCGAAGGTTTGGATGCGCGCCGGGTCGACCTTCTCGATTTTGTAGCAGGCGTTTTGCTGAACCCAGAAAACCGCTCTCGCCCATTTGTGGTCGCAGTCGGGTCCAAGCCTGCAAGCGACCGATGTCGGCGTGCGCTCGTCCTCGATCGCGCTGCCGCAGGCGGCGAGCATTGGCAAAATGCCTAAAGAAAGAAGCAACAGGAGGCGTTTCGTCATCCCGGCGATCCTGTCTTTCTGAGCCATGACGTCGGCCCATCAGTCATGAAAGGCGCAGAACTGCGCTATCGAAGCGGAAAGGTAAAGCTTGGCCGCCGCGTGAAACCTTACAGCTCCGCGCTCCCGGGCGCGACCGTATCCGCCGCGACGTGCTCCCGCGCGCCGAGGGACATTTCGGCGCATTGCGTCGCGTCGCGGGTTGGACCGGAGATCTGCGTTGCAGAAATTGCGACCCCAGCGCAACGGCGACGAGCGCCATGATCCACAGGGATGGCCGAGGGATTCCGACATTCATGAACGCCGCCGCGTCCGTCGTTGCTCGCACGAGCGCCTGCGCCTGCTGGGTTGAGCGCCGCGCCGACGCGTAGGGGATTCACTCACTTGGAGGCGGCGCATCGGACCCGCCGGCTTCGACGCCATTGCGCAGAGCCGCCCGCCATTCGCTCGGGGTGGCCCCGCTCCACCGGCGGAAAGCGCCTGTGAAGTGAGAATGCGACGAGTAGGCCAGCGCGTCGGCAATTTCGCTTATCGACAGTTCGGTGATGGTCAACAGCTCTCTCGCCATGCCGTAACGCACCTGATCGAGCAGAGGCTGAAAGCTTGCGCCTTCGGCCTCGAGATGCCGATACAGCGTTCGCTTCGAGACGCCCAGAAACGCCGCCATGGTGGCGCTCGTCGGCTCGCCTTGCAGGAGTAGAGGCCGCATCGCGTGCCTTACACGATCGATCCAAACCGTATCGCTTGCCGGGCTTGCGGCGATTGCAAGCTTTATTAGCCGCTCCAATTCCGAGGGTCGCGCTCCCTGGATGGGGGCGTCCAGAGCCGATCGCGGAAAAACCAGGGCCGTTTGAAGCTCGTCGAACCGGACCTGCCCATGGCGTAAGAGAGCGGCGTATTGTCCAACCTCCGCCGGCTTCCGGATCGAAAAAAGGATTTCGTTTGGCTCCGCGGCGCCTCCGGTGAGGGAGCGGATCGCGTTGAGCATGAGCGCGACGCTCAACGCATAGATGTCGTCGCGCCCGATGGTGTCTGGTTCATAGATGCCGTAGCCCAGCACCCAGCAATCGCCGGCTTGGTGGAGATAGGCCGACGCGCCGCGGGAATTGCTGTGCTGAAGGCTAACGAAGCCTGTCAGCGCGGCGCCCAGATTGGGCGAGTTGGCCATGAATTCCCCGGGAAATCCGAGAGTTCGATGATCGTATCGAGAGCCGAGCAGCAGCCCAAAATAGGAACAACCGGTGAGTGTGGCGCAGCGTTCGAGCAGTCGTCCGCCGAGTGAATAGGGGATGCGGTAATCCTGGTCGTCGAAGGCGCGCGGATCGATCGCGATCCCATCCAGGGCGTCATGCAGCTTCACCCCGAATTCGCCGAGGAGCGCCGGGATGCCGACCAAGGCGTTCATGCGTTGAGGGGCTTTCGAGCCCAAAATCCGTTGCACAGTCACAAAATCCGCCCAAGGTCGCGCTTCGCAATCGGGCCAAACGCGCCAGAGAGCGCGTACAGCATAAGCTCAACAATTTCTGATAACATAGTCCCCTGGCTCGCAGCAATCACATAGCCTTTCCATGAACGCGAATGACATGTTTTTCGCAGACGAGAGAAAGTGTTGCCAAATTACCACACCTCAGGGAAATGAGCATCCGCAAGCTTTCTTGTCACGAATTCGGTAGTCGCTCCCGGGTGTTTGATGAAAAGTAGTCCTCAGAGTTTCTGGGACCGCATCGGTTTCACGAACTTGCAGACTGAAACGGAGATTTTACCATGAAAACTCGCATCTCGATCGCGGCGCTGGCTATGGCGCTCGGCATGGGCTCCGCGCTCGCGGCCGACCTGCCGTCGCGCAAGGCTCCTCCGGCTTACGTTCCCCCGCCGCCCCCGCTGACCTGGAACGGCTTCTACGCCGGTCTGAACATCGGCGGCGGCTGGGACGCCAACAGCGGTCAAAATCTGGTTTCCGCCTATTGGGATCCGAACTACGCCTTCGGCTCGAGCGGCATCCCCGGCCAGCCGGGCACGCCGAACCTGTTCTTCCTGCCCAACAACAACCAGACGGGCAACAATGGCGGCGTCATCGGCGGTCTGCAGCTCGGCTACAACTTCCAGTTCAACCCGTCGATCGTGGTTGGCGTCGAAACCGACTTCCAGGGCTCGAGCCTGAGCGGCCAGGGCCCCAGCAACTACGCCTTCTATCCCTCGCCCTACCTGCAGCCGAACCTCACCTTCAACGGCCAGCTGATCCCGGTCGCGGCGATCAACGGCGGCAATCTGAGCCTCGACTACATCGGCACGGTGCGCGGCCGCGCTGGCTGGCTGTTCACCCCCACCCTGCTCGTCTACGGCACGGCGGGCTTCGCCTACGGCGGCGTGAGCGCCTGGAGCCAGACCAACATCCGTTCCGGCTGGACCGCCGGCGGCGGCCTGGAGTGGATGTTCGCCCCCAACTGGTCGGCGAAGGTCGAGTATCTCTATGCCGATCTGCAGAGCGGCGGCATCACGGGAACCTTCGGCTACAACTACGGCTACCACTTCCACCCCGAGATCAACATCGTCCGCGCGGGTGTGAACTATCACTTCAACTGGGCGGCCCCCGCTCCGGTTCTCGCCAAATACTGATCGGAGCGGGGCCAACGGCCTCTCCTCCGTGCAGCCAACAAGCCCAGCCCTGGAAACGGGGCTGGGCTTTTCGTTGCGCATTTCTCCTGGATCGACCTTCGCCAGGGCCATCGCTCCGGTCGTTTCCAGAGCTTTTCGTCGCGCCGAGGGGGAGCCAATCGGCGACGGCCGATCGCAGGGCGAGGTAGACGTCGGCGCAGCGTTTCTTTCACTTGGCGCCGACGCTCTCCCGATCGTCGGATTTCGCCGGGAACGCGAACTCGCCGACAAGCGACTTGTGCTCGCCCCGCGTCCGCAAGAGCGAGACGGCGCATTTCGCGAGGAGATCTTTGCCGAAGTCCAAGACGCCGATCAGCAGCAAGAACCTCCTCGACGATGCCCCCTTTGACCAGCGGCACATGGTCGCCTTCTGGCCACAGGCTACCCAAAGCCGGGAAGACGCGCGCAAGCGTCGAGAGACTCGCTTTGTCGCTGTCCTTGGTCTGGTTCAACTCGAATTGACTGACCGCATCGCGGCGGCTCGGAATCCCCTTCGGAATGGCGCAAATATTGCTTAATTTAGGAGGTCATTTAATCGCCAAAGCGACGCGAGGCGGCCGATGGAGCAGCATGCGACGGGCCGTATAGAAGTTGACGGCAAGACGGTCGAGCTTCCGATCAAGCAGGCGACGCTCGGGGCCCCGGTGATCGATATGCGCGCCTTGCAGGCGCAAACGGGGCTGTGCAGCTTCGACCCCGGCTTCATATCGACAGCCAGCTGCGAAACAAAGATCACCTATATCGACGGCGACGCGAGCGTCCTGCTGCATTGCGGCTATCCGATCGAACAACTCGCCGAGCATTCGGATTATCTCGAGGTCTGCTATCTGCTGCTCTATGGCCAGCTGCCGAGCGCGGCGCAGAAAGAGGATTTCGATTATCGCGTCACGCATCACACGATGGTGCATGAGCAGATGTCCCGCTTCTTCCAGGGCTTTCGGCGCGACGCGCATCCGATGTCGATCATGGTTGCGTCGGTAGGCGCGCTCTCAGCCTTCTATCACGACTCAACCGACATTTATGATCCGCATCAGCGCATGATCGCGTCGATGCGGCTCATCGCCAAAGCGCCGACGCTCGCGGCGATGGCCTATAAATACTCCATCGGCCAGCCCTTCAACTATCCGAAGAACGATCTCGGCTATGCCGCGAACTTCCTGCATATGTGCTTCTCTGTGCCGACCGAGCCTTATGTGCAGCATCCCGTCGTTGCGCGCGCACTCGATCGCATCTTCATCCTGCACGCTGATCTCGCGCAGGTCGCTTCGACCTCGACGGTGCGGCTCGCGGGCTCATCGGGCGCCGATCCCTTCGCCTGCATCGCCGCGGGCATCGCCTCGCTCTGGGGTCCGTCGCATGGCGGCGCGAATGAAGCGGTGCTGCGCATGCTCGCTCAGATCGGCGCGCCCGACCGCATCCCGCATTTTCTCGCGCGCGCCAAGGACAAGTCCGACCCCTTCCGCTTGATGGGCTTCGGGCATCGCATCTTCAAGAACTACGATCCGCGCGCAAAGATCATGCAGCGCACGGCGCGCGAGGTGCTGGCGGAGCTGAACGCGAAGGACCCTCTGCTTGACGTCGCGCTGGAGCTCGAACGCATCGCGCTTTCCGACGATTATTTCGTCTCGCGCAGACTCTTTCCGAACATAGATTTCTATTCCGGCATCATCCTCAACGCGATGGGCTTTCCAACGACGATGTTCCCCGTGCTCTTCGCGGTCGCGCGCACGGTGGGCTGGATTGCGCAGTGGAAGGAGATGATCGAGGACCCCAAGCTCCGCATGGGACATCCAAGCCAGCTCTATGTCGGTGAGCCGCAGCGCGACTATGAGCCCATGGAGAAGCGCGGGGAGAGCGCGCCGCTGGCTAAGCCGGAAGGATGAGCACCTTCGTTTTGACCGGGGTTCGCGCGTAAAGGTGGATCATGTCCTGGCTGAGCAGGCCCGTGCAGCCGCTTGTGACGCCGGTCCCGATCGATTCGGGGTCGCTGGTGCTGTAGATCGTGCAGACCGTGTAGCGTCCGTTCTGATAGAGATAGAGCACGCGGGCGCCCAACGGATTGTCGAGACCTCCAGGCATGCCAGAGGCGTATTTGCGCGCCTCTGGCTGGCGCGCGATCATCTCCTTGGGCGGCGTCCAGGTGGGCCATTCGGCCTTGCGCCCGACATAGGCCTCACCGCTCCACAGGAAACCAGGCCGGCTTACATTGGCGCCGTAGCGAGTGGCGTTCCCTTCGCCTTCAAGGCGGTAGACGAAGTAATTGGCGGGATCGATGATGATCGTGCCGGGAGCTTCCTTGCTCTCGTAACGCACCGTCCTGCGATAATATTTCGGATCGACCTTCCTGAGATCGACCGCGGGAATCGGAAACTTCTCGTTGGGCACCGGGCCGTAGAGCGCCGCCACCTCAGGGGGAATCATGAGCTCGGAGGTCGCGCAACCCGTGAGCCCGACCGCGCCGAGCGCGGCGGAGCCAAGCAGAAACGCCCGACGATCGAGGCGCCCCGGCGGGAGCCCGAGCAGAGTTTCCCCGTTTCCTTCGCCGAAGCCGGCGATCGCGTCCTTCATGATCATGATTCGAAGCTTCCCATGTCTATCGCTGGGCTGAGCGGAAGTTAGGCGTTCAGGAATGTAGATAATGTTAAGGTTGTGATCCGGAATTCCGGTCATTTCGTGGCGGTCGCCGAGGCCGTCGACAATTCATTCTCGCGGGCGGTACCGCGCGCCTGGCGCCCGGCGGGCGCAGCCCGATTTGCCGTTGCTGGCGCGAGCGGTCGCCTTCGACATGTGTCCGTCCAGGCAAGTGATTCCGGATGCCGAGTAGGGTTCGAACGTCGTAAAGCCCTCGCGTCTGTTCCTAATGTGACGGGTCGCGGGGGTCGATTGTCGTAAAGCAGGCAAAAACTATTGTTCAGAATCGGCACAAATCCTGCTTTTTCCGCGCGTCCAACGCAGAAAACTCGCGGTGGACTCCAGAGGCCTTTTGGACGTCTGGCGCGCTCTAAGGCTGGGAGCATCCGCCGGGCTTATGGGCCTAGCCTAAGACACGGCGCTCAGCCAGGCGATTTGAGCTGAAACGAATTGAAGCGGGTTGCTTGAGCGCATTCCTAACGACAACAAGTCAGAGGGGCAGGAATGATACGGGAGTTCAAATACAAGGGCGAGACTTTCCGTGTGAACGCGCATGGCGTCGCGGGTTCGGAGGAGGTCTTCATCATCCATCTGGTCGACGATGAAGAGATGGGAGAAATCTCCATCGACCGCATGACGGAGGAAAACGACCGAAGCGCGCCGATGGATGTGATTTGCGTCATGCTGTGCGATCAGCTCATCGAGGCGGAGCACATCGATTGCGCCGAACCGATGGGCGGCTTTGTTTGGGCCGAGGGCAAGCGCTTGCGCGACGTGCTCCCCAGCAATGACACGGCCGCATCCCACGGCTGAGCGGCCGGGGAAGCGCTCTCGCTACTGGCCAGTTCGTCTTCGGCGGCGTTTTGCATGCGCAATTCCGCCGAAGGCGCGGCTACCGCTTCCTCTCTCTGGATTTTGAGATCCTCTCTCGCAGCGACAATCGTGGTCCATGCTGGCGGATCGTCGCGCTCATAATTTTCTGCAAGAAATCGATGTCGCGGTCGCGCCTAGAATCGCGCCTATCCGGCGGAGCCCGCGGAGAACGGACCGGCGAAGATTGGATCTGGATCAAATCCAAAGAGCGGCGCCATAATTGCTTTGGTGACGGGCGGTCGAGGCGCGGTTGCGGAAGCTCCTGTGCGGCTCCGTTGAGACGGATCGGCCGACGGGCCTTGCC
>CAWCTS010000001.1:0-153519 GCA_963798515.1 uncultured Alphaproteobacteria bacterium | reverse complement strand
GGGGCTCCCGGCTCCGGCGCCGGTTGAGGCAGATAGTTCCCAAAGCCGAAGGGCAGGACCGAACGGTCCTCTTTGCCGACCTTGTAACGCACGGCCATCTGGGCTTGCCAGTTCCGGCCCATCTGCGGGCCGTTGAGGCTCTGATAGACGGGGACGCCGCCTTCGACCGCAAACTCAAAGGCAGGAACGCCGAGCAGCGAGCCCAGGATCGTCGCGCCGCCGAAAATTTCGGCGCGCTGGCCCCCGTAGGAGTTGGGGTTTGCCGTCTGGACCTTGCCGACGACTTGCGGATCGTGACCGATGATCGATCCTTGTAACGTGCCGACGAGACGCAGCGTCGTGGTCAGGCCCGGGATCCAGCTATAGCCGCCCCAGGCGTTGAACTCCTGCAGATCGCCCCAGGCATAGCCCTCGGGATTGGGGGCGAGCGGCAGGCGCGCGCGATAGGAGAGGCCCCACGACCAGTCGTTCAGAACGCCTTTGTAGGAAATGCCCGGCATGACGTCGAAAGTGCCGGTGCCTGTCTCCATGCCATAGAAGTCGCGGGCGGTTTGATAGGTCCCGTTCGGTTGCAGGAGCGTGCCCGGCTCATTGGCGCTCCCCGTCGGAAAGGACATGCCCACATGGAGTTGAAGTTTATTGATCGGGTCCTCATAGAAGCGCCAGATTCCCGAGAGCGTCGTATCCGTCAGGCTATCGTCCGCGGGGAAGCTCATGCCGGCGGGCAAGATATTCGAGAAGGGCGGGCTGAGAGTGGCGCCGCCGTTGAAGGTCTCCATGTGGCTGTGCTTCTCGATGAAGCCCGTGCCTATGTGGATCGCCAGAGTGTCGGTCAGTCCATAGGCGAGCGTCAGCGATTGCTGCGCCACGGCCATGTCGATCGGGACGACGCGCACGTTCAGCCATGGATTAAAGTACCAGCCCGTGTTCGCCGCGATCTGTTGCGGCGAAACATACTGCCGCCCGATCTGGCTGTGCGAGAAATTCGAGAAATAGGGAATTGCCGAGAAGACCATCGCTCCGCGACCGGGCATGTCGGCGCCGAAGACGCCGAGCGGCGACGCGGGCTGCGGCGGTTTCGGAGGAGAAGAGGACGACTGCTCAGCAGGCCCGTCCGGCAGCCATGCGGCGAGCTTCTCGCCGAAATCCGGCGACGGCGCCTCGGAGAACAAGCCGCCATGCGTCGGCTCCGTGGCGGTGCTCATGCCGATCTGCACCAATCCCTTGGTGTGCCTGTCATAAGCGGGCGCAATGCTCTCCGAGCCATAGGTGTGCGCGACTTGCGCCTTGAGAAAAATCGATTGGGCCGGCCCGAACTGGTAGGTCCCGTAGTAGCCGGCGCCGGCGTCGCTCACCGGCGAATAGCCGTACTGGGTCGTTGTCCACGATCCGTTCTGCAGCCAAGCGGCGCCGACATCGGTGAAAACTCCGAACGAGTGTTTGTAGTTCTCAGCAATCTCCGGCAGCGCGAATTTGAGCTCGGGCGTCAGGACGTAACCGCTGTCGCCCGCCAGGCCTTCGTCATAGGATTTCACGCCGTAGAAGCCGGTCACCTCGATTTTTTCGCTGGCGTCGAGATTGCGGCCGAGCGACTTTTGCGCGCGCAAGGTCGTCGTCAGCGAGAGCCAGGGGTTGAAGGCGAGAGTCGAATTGAAGTTGAAATTCAGCCTCGCATAGGACCCGGCGGTGTTGACGCCGGCGATGTTGACGGCCTTCTCCGCGGGATCGGGAAAGTTCACATAGCCGGTCGTGGCGGAGAGGGTCGATTCCGTCACGAGCGGAAAGTCGAAGAGCGAGCCGACGGTGGTTCGCGTGATGCCGACGGTCCCGGAGTTGATGGTTCGTGATGCGGTGGACGTGTTGAGCACCTTGTCGTCGAGATATTTGTGCGTGAAATTCGAGAAGAGGAAAATGCTGTCGTCGCGCTGCCGCTTGAGCGCATAAGTCAGATTTGCGGCGGCGCCGTTCGCGAGGCCTGCGGCGTTGGACGACTTGTAGAGTCCGCCCAACGCATAGTCCGTCTGAAAAGCGCTGATCTCGGCCTTCAGCCCATCGAAACCGATGGGGAAAGCGTAAGCCGCCCGCCAATTTGCGAGCTCGGTGTTTTCCGTTAGCAGTCCGAAGAGCGACAGCTTGTCGCCCCAACCCAAAGGCGAGTTCACGGCGACCGCGCCGCTCATCCTGAGCCGGCCAGTGTAAGGGTAGCCGTAATTGTCGCCGAGCACATAGCCTTCGTAGCGGGGCATTTCCGGCGTGACGAAGGTCAGGTCCGAGGTCTCCGGCTGCTTGCCGGGCGCCACCGCGATGCGCGGAACCCCGGCGCCGGGAAGATCGGAGATCAGCAGCATGGCGCGCTCGATCTCATCCTGGTGGAGATACGGCGACGGCTCCAGAGCGTGATCGATGACCCCCTGCAGCAGCGCGCTGTCGACGAGCGAATTGTTCTCCAGCGTGACGGCGGCCCGCTGTCCGATGAGCAGCTTGATGCGCAGCATGCCGCTTCGCGCGTCCTGCTCCGGAACATAGGCCTTGGCGACGATATAGCCGTGGCTGCGGTAGAGATTGGTGATCTGGTCCGCCGCGTCGTAGATCTCATTGAGCGTGAGCTTGCGGTTCTCGAAGGGCGCGAGAATCTCTCCCGTTTCGTCTAGCGGCATCAGCCCGCTCGGAGCGTCCACCACGAAACGCCGAACGAAGAGCTTTTCATTCCCCGGGATCGATAGGCGCGGCTGGGCGAACTGGGGAACGGAGATCTGCGGCTTCGGCGCCGTCGGCGCTTCCCGGCGCGCCATCTCGGATTGACGGAGCGCGTCGCCGGCGTTGTAGGGCAGTCCGATTGACTGCGCTTGCGCTTGCGTCGCGAGGGCGAGGGCGGCGAGGCTCACGGAGCCGAGGGTGGCGATTTTGTTCTTCATCTCGCTGTGCCTCAGTTGTGCTCGCCCGGAGTTTGGGGCTTGCTCTCGGGAGCCTGGGGCTTGATCTCTGGAGTTGCGGGCTTGCTCTCGGGCGCCAGTGGCTTGCTGTCCGGCGTGAGCGGCTTGCTCTCGGGAGATTGAGGCTTGGTCTCTTGGGTTTCAGGCTTGGCGCCGGGCTTGTCATGAAGCTCGTATTGCTTGCCCTCGATCTCGATGCTGTGGATCGTCGCGCCGAAGCCCGCGCCTTTCGGCTTGGCCACCGGACGCGGCGGCGGCGTGAAGGCGTGGCGGCGCGGCGGCGGCGCTTCCTTCACCTCGGCGGCTGCATTCGAGCGGCTGGGCTGGCTGAGCGAGGCCGCCCTGGCGCGCTCGGCGCGCGCGTTCGCTGCGTCGATCGCCTGCTTGCTTTGCAGCCACTCGCCCTCCGTCTGGTTCGTGGGCGCGCTGACGAGGTCGGAGAAGGAGGGACCGGCGAGCGCGGATGTCTTGCTCGTTCCGGCCGAAGCGGCGACGCGCGGACGCGGCGGCGTGGCCGCCGAATAAGTGGTGTCGACGGTGGCCGCGACATTCGCGGCCGAGCTCTGCTCGACGAGCGGCTGCGGCGCCGGCGTGAAGTTGGGCGCGGACGGCCGCCGCGCCGGCGGGAGATCGGTTCCGGTCGCGTCGCCGACGGTGGAGTCGGTCCCGGGAGCTGTGCCCGCGGCGTTGGTTTGACCTGTGCCCGAGACGCTCCAGCTGTTGTTGCCGTAGCTACCGCCGTCCGCGGCGTTGCCGACCAGACCACCCACGTTGAGCGCAGCCGTGGCGTATTCGCCGATGGCCACATATCCGCTCGCCGAGGAGTTGCTTATGCTCGTGTAGGGATCGGCGTTGTTCCCGACCAGCCCGCCGACGTCGAAGTTCACGCCCACAGCGGCCGTGACGGCGCCCGTCGCGGTCGCATGATCGACGGTGCCGCCGGTGCCGAAAAGACTGCTTCCGTTGTAGCCGACCAGACCGCCGACATTGGTGCCCGATACATTGAGCCCGAGGGCGGCCACGGTCACATTGCCGCTCGCGCTGACATTGCTGATGAGGCCGCCCGTATTGGAGCCCACCAGCCCTCCGAAGCCCTGCGTGCCGAAATTAACCCCTCCCTCGGAATTGACGAGGGTTACAGCCACCGACCCAGTGGCGTAAGAGTTCGTGATGACCCCTTGATTGATGTTGCCGTATTGATCCGTTGATCCAATGAAATTGGTATTCGTGCCGACGAGTCCGCCGACGTCATAGCTGTCGGCGCCCGTCACCGAGCCTGTTGCATGGGAATTATTGATGACGCCGGAGTTGACGCCGACGAGACCGCCGATGCTCGTGCTGTTTTGTAGGCCCGTTCCGTTGATTGTCGGACCAGAGGCGGTCACAGGGCCAGCGGCCCAGGAATTGTCGATCGTGCCAATATTGAAGCCCACCAGCCCGCCGAGCGCGCTTTGACCCGAGACCGAAATGTTGGTGTATGAATTGCTGATCGAGCCCAGGTTCCAAGCGACCAGCCCGCCGATATCGGCTTGACCCGAGATCGTTCCTCCAAACGCATAGCTGTTCTTGATCGTCCCATAGCTGAAATTCACCAGCGCGGCGGCTGTGCCGCCGTACACGCCGTCGTTGCTCAACCCGCCGTTGACGTTGGTGTTGAACATGCCGATGTCGCGAACGACTGCCGCAGGCCCCGTAGTTGGTCCGTTTGTATTGCCGCCCAAGTAGCCGATCAGCGCATCAGGGGGCTGATTGGCGTTCAGCGTGTTGATGGCAGTTGGATCGTTGATGTTGAGATAATTGATCTTGTGGTTGAACCCGGCGAGCGTTCCATCGAGCTCCCAGATGACCGGTCCCGAAAAGGCGACGCTTCCGGCGTTGATGTCGCCGCCGAGCGCATAGTTTTTATCCGCGGGCGACGGCGTGGCCGGATCGGGCGAGATCGCCATAAGCTGCGCCAGCGTCGTGATGACCTCATAGGTCTGGCCGTTGATCATGAGCGATGGATTGGCGCCGCTCAGGTTGATCGTGGTCGACGAATTATTGAACACATAATCGTCGCCGGCACTAAGCATCAGCCCCGCATTATCGCCGGAGGCCGTGATGGAGCTGTTGATGTAGATATAGTGGTTTGCGGCGAGCGTCAGCGTGTCGTCGGTTGACCAGCTGGTGGGCGCGTTGAGAACGATGTTCGCGCCGCTCACGCTGGCCGTCGTGTCGAGCGCCATGCTCCGGCCGTTGAACACGAAGGAGCCGAGGTTGGGGCTTACGCTTTGCAGCGACGCGTTGAGATTGATGGCGCCCCCGGCGTTGAAGGTGAGGATGCCAGCGCCTGAGGTCACGGGCGCATTGATCGAGATGTCGCCGGAAGAATTCAACACGACATTGGTGTTCTGCAGCGGACCAATCGTCAGCGGCGCGTTGACCGACAGCGTCGACACGGACGCCACCGGGAGCGCATGACCGAAACCGTTATAATTGTTAGTGAATTGCGGAATGTCCCCTAGGCTCGAAATCGCGATGTCGCTGCCGAGCACGTAATATCCCGGATTGGCTCCTGCCGCATCCAGGCCCGCCTTGGAATTGATCACCATGTAGCCCTGGCCGTTTAGCATCACGGTCCCGCTGCCGGAGAAATCGATCCGCCCGGCATATGCGCCGGTCGAGGCGATGCCCGTGTAAAGCCCGTAGGGCGTTCCGTCGGGATTGACGCCCGAGCCGTAGTTGGCGATGAAATTCGCCGCGCCGCTCGCGGTCATTACGGCGTTGACATTGACGTTCTGGCCGGCGGTTAGCGTCAGCGTGTCAGTGGACCAGTTGATGGGAGCGTTGACGTTGACGTTGTTCGTGGCGGTGAATGTCAGCGGACCCGCGGACCATGTGAGAGCGCCATTGACATTGACGTCATTCGCTACCGTCAACCCAGTGAAGTCCGGCGGCGTCGCCCAGCTCTGCGCCTGCTGAATGTTGAAATTGTTGCCGATCAGCCCGTTGATCGTCGAGACATTGAGCGCGTTGGCTGCATTGACATTGACGTCCACGCCCGCGTTCAGCGTGAGGATGGAAGCAGCGTCGGTCGCCGTGATCGGCGCCGCTATGTTTATGATGTCCGCGGCGTTCAGCACGATGCCGGCCGCAGCGCCCTTGGCGGCGATCGGCGCGTTGACGTTGATGCTGTTGCCTGTGGTCAGAGCGAGACCCGCGCCCGCTCCCGTCGCAGTGAGCGACGCGTTCAGGTTGATGCTATTTGTGGAGGCAAGCGCCAGCGTGCCCGTCGACCACGTCAACGGCGCATTGACATTGATGCTGGCGTTCACCGCGAGCCCGCTAAAGTCCGGCGGCGTCGGCGTCGTCCAACTCTGCGCCTGCTGGATGTTGAGGTTGTTGTAAATAGACCCGCTGATTGTCGCGACGTTGAGCGCGTTGGCTGCATTGACATTGACGTTAACGAACGTGTTCAGCGAGAGGACGGCGTTCATATCCGTCGCTGTGATCGGCGCGTTTATGTTGATCGTATTCTGTGAAGCGAGCGTCAGCGTATCCGCCGACGTCCATGACAGAGGGGCGTTGACGTTGAAATTGCGCGTCACCGACAGCCCCGTCAGATCAGGCGGCATGGTCCAGTTCTGCGCCTGCTGAATGTTGAAGTCTTCGTTGATCAACCCGCTGATCGTCAGGACGTTGAGCGCGTTGACCGCATTGACGTTGACGTCCACGCCGGTGTTCAGCGCGAGGGCGGGCCCAGTGACCGAGGCGTTCAGGTTGACGTCGCCGCCCTGCAGAGTCAGCGTGCCCGTCGTCCATGTCAGAGGCGCATTAACATTGGTGTTTATCGCCGTTGTCAAATTGGTCAGATCCGGCGGCGTCGTCCAGTTCTGAGCCTGCTGAATGTTGAAGTTGTTACCGATGGACCCGCTGATCGTGGCGACGTTTAGCGCATCGACCACATTGACGTTGAGGTCCTTGCCCGCGGTCAGCACGAGGCTGGCCGCGGGACTCGTCGCTGTGATCGGCGCGTTCACGTTGATGCTGTTCGTCGCGGTGAGCGACAGCGTTGTGTCGGCCGACCAGTTCACCGGAGCATTCACGTTGACGTTGCCGTCTGTCCCGCTGCCCTGGGTCGACAGAATGGTGACGTTGTTACTGTTGAGTTCGTTCCCCAGCGCGGTGCCTGTGATGTCACCGCCGCTCGCGGCGATGGTGAAGCCGTCGGGATCGATGAGCCACAGGCCCTTCTTGCCGCTCGGGGCGTCGGTCGTGACGACGGCGTCATTCGCCACGCTGACCTTCGCGCCGCTCGTCTCGATCGTTCCACCATTGCCGCCATTGGGCGCAGAAGCGTCCAGGCGCCCCGCGACCTTCACCTTGCCGCCGGTCGCGACGAGCTTGATCGAGCCGGTGCGCGTCTGTCCGCCCGTCAGGCTCGCCAGGGTCCGCGCCTGGATCACGCCGGTGTTGTTGACCTGCGCCGAAAGCAGCGCGTCGGCCGCGCGCGCCGTCAGGATCACTTTGCCGCCGTCGGCGACGATCGCGCCCTTGTTTTCGACGAGCGCGTTCAGCGTGCCCTTGTCCGTCGTCACATCGACGAGCGCATTGCCCCCGATGTTCAAGGTGACCTGATTGCCCGAGGCCATCGACACCGTGCCGAGCGTCGCCGTGATCGTTCCTTGGTTGGAGACGGTGTTGCCTAGCAACGCGACATAGCCGCCGGGATTTGCCTGGATATTGCCCAGATTGACGACGGAGGCGTGGGAATTTCCGGAAAATTGGTATTTCCCGGCGAGGAAGTTGCTGTTCGAGATGTCGAGCGTCGAGGCGACAAGCCCGCCGACATTGACCTGAGCGCTCTTGGTGAAGACGACGCCGGCCGAGTTGACGATGAACACCTGCCCGTTGGCGTTGAGCGCGCCCTCGATGACGCTCTTCTCATTGCCGATGACGCGGTTGAGCGTGACTGACGTCGCGCTCGGCTGATTGAAATTGACCGTCTCATTCGGCGCGATCGAGAAAAGCTGCCAGTTGATGATCGCTTGATTGGAGGACTGGTTGATATTGGTGGTGGAGCCATTGGCGGAAATATTGGCCTGCCCCGAAACGACGACGCCGCCCTGCGGCCCTGCAAGGGACGAGGCGGCCGGAAGCAGTGAGCCCATGCCGGTTAGAAAGAGCAAACTCAGCCGCGCGGGCTTCGCCACACTTTCAACAACATTTTTCGCTCTATATAGAGATTCCCGTGATGATAGGTTTTTCTCTAGATCTTCCCGAGTTTCGCGGCTCATTTCGATTTCCTGCTAAGCCTTGTCTTGATATATCCGGTATGCTTCGTTGTCGAGCCTAAAGCTTAAGCACATATGACTATGTCAAGTGCTGTTGTAAGTTTGCAACATGTTCCGCATTTCCCGGCAGATAGCCATCTATGCTCGATCGCTTGAAGAACCTGTCGGCCTATATCTATAACAAATATCTGTTTATATAACGTTTGGCGCGGGTCGCCTTCTCGCTGCCAGAAGCACGGCGCCTTCAGCCGCGGCGCGGCGTTTGCTTGGTTACGCTTGCGCTGACGACGCGCCGTTGCGGGTTCAAGGCGAGCCGCGCTCAGCCCCGCGGTCTTGGGGTTGCGGCTTTGGAAGCGATCGGAAGCGCGAAAAACTGGAATCCTGAATCATGAGAATAGAATGGGTGTCCACGCTGATCGACGTCTGCGTCCTCGGTCTGCTTTTGAGTTTGAGCGTCGCAGTCGTCGCTATTCTCCTGGAGCGCTTGGCGTTCTTCCGCTCGGTCGAACTCGAGACCTTCAAAAGCTCGAAAGCGCTCGAGCTGGCGCTCACGCAGCGCATGTTCATCGTCGCTTCGGTGGCCGCCAACGCGCCTTACATCGGGCTGCTCGGCACGGTGCTCGGCATCATGTTGACCTTCTACAACATGGGGCTCGACTCGACCGCTGACGTGGGCCGCATCATGAGCGGTCTCGCGCTCGCGCTTAAAGCGACAGCCGCAGGACTGATCGTCGCGCTCGTCGCCGTGACGGGCTACAACGTCCTGTGGCGCAAGATCAAAGTGCTAATGCTGCAGTGGGAGATCGCGCATGGATGACAGGCCGTTCGAGTCGATCAACGTCATCCCCTTCGTGGACATCATGCTTGTGCTGCTCGCGATCGTGCTGACGACGGCGAGCTTCATTTCCACAGGACGCATCCCGGTTTCGCTTCCGCAGGTCGCGAAGGCCGACGTCGAGAAGCGCAAGGATCAAATCATCGAGCTGCCTGCGAACGGCGAGATTTTTTTCGAGGGCAAGTCTTTGTCGAAGGAAGCGCTCGAAGCGAAGCTCAAAGAACTGCCGCCCGACACATCGATCATGATCCGCGCGGATCGCACGATTCGCTTCCAGAGCTTCATCGACATCGCGGACATATTGAAGAGGTTGAAGCTGTCTAAGGTCGGCGTGCAGACCGAGAGCGCCTCGAAATGACGGGCGCCGCCGCAAAGCAAGAGCAAGACGCGTGAAGCTCACGATCGAGCGCGCCTTCGCTCTGTCCCTCGCCGTTCATGCGGCGATCATCCTCCCGCTGGCGATTGGAATGTGGCCGGCGGAGCCCGATGAAGACGAGACGCTCGTCGTCGATCTCAGAGGCGTCACGGCGGACGATCAATCGGAAGAGCGGGTGACCGAGCAGACCGCTGGGTCGACAGCCTCGCAGGCGACGAGCGCGCAGGAGACCCGGGTCGCGCAGGCCGGCGAGCGCCAGACGGACGAAGCGCCGACGGAAGCTGGGCCTGCGATCGCCGCGAGCCCTCAAAAGACGACGCCGGCGAAAACGGCCACCGGCTCGCCAGGCTCTGTGAACATTCGGGGAGTGGAGCAGCAGCAGGAGGCGCACAGGCTTCGTCCGCGCGTCGAGAACCCCGTCGATCCGTTGCGCACATATGTGAAGGCCCTGACCAAAAGGTTGGAGGCCAAGCTCGTCTATCCGGAGTCCGGTCGACAGGCAGGCCTGCACGGATGGCCCACGGTGGCCTTCATCATACGCATGGACGGCGCGTTGGACCCGAATTCGCTCAAGCTCGTTACGAGCAGCGGCTCGCCCAAGCTCGACCAGAGTGCGCTGGACACGGTCCGCGCCTCGGCGCCTTTCGAGCCGCCGCCGCACGAAATCACGCTGAAACTGACGCTCATTTATGGGCGATAGTCGAAGCGGGGCCTCTGAGTCGGCCCTTGGTGAAGCCTTCGTCGCGGATGTCTCTCGGCTCTCGGATCGCGGCCGAAGCTTTGCCGCCGTCCGCAATTCCCGAGCTCGGCCCCTCCATTCGTGGTGAGATCGAGCGGGCAGACGGGCTGGTCGACACCGCCCAAGCCACGCTCACCGTCGAGCGCGAAAGATCGCGCTCGAGCGGGATTCTGAATGGTTGCCCGCGTCCATGCGCCGATCGGCGCCGCCGCTCCTAACGTTCAGGGCGCGGCGGCCGCGCCAGCGGCGACCGGCAGCTTGATCACCTGGCCCGCGTGCAAATGACGGAGGTCCACGCCCGGGTTCGCCGCCACAATATCGCGCCAACGCGCCGGGTCGCGGTAGAGCTTGACGGCGATCGCCTGCAGGTTTTCCCCGCCGCCGACGGTGTAGACGCTGGCGGGCGCAGGAGCGCGGGCCGGCGCAACGGGAACGCGCGGGCCGGTGTCCACGGAGGCTTTGGCGGGGGCCGGAACTTCCGCAGGCGGGGCCGCCGACGCGAGGCCATTGGCCGCTCTTATCTCCCCGACCAGGGCCTTTGCGCGCTCGACGACCGGCGCCGGCAGCGGCAAGTAGCCGAAGAACGGCGCATAGCTCTGACCCTCGTCCAAGGCGAAATCCAAAAAGGCGGTCGCCGCGGCCGCCTGCTCTTTGGGATAGCTGCGATGGAACAAGAGCCAGCTATAGGTGACGATCGGGTAGGCTTTGGGGCCCGCGGGATCGAGGGTGGATCTGTCCAGCTTTTCGAGGTCTACGCTCGCCGAGGGCTCGAGGGCCGCCGCGCCGGCAAGCGGCGTCGGCGCGACAAACTTGCCAGCCTTATTCTGCAGGGCCGCCATCGCCAATCCTAAGCGAAGGGCAAAGGTGTATTCGATATAGCCGATGGCTCCCTGCGAGATTCTGATCTTGGAGGCGACACCCTCATTGCCTCTCGCGAGCATCGCGACATGCGGCCAATCGACGGTCTTGCCGACCCCTGGCTTCTCCGCCCACTCCGCGCTGATGGCGGCGAGATGGTCGGTGAAGGCGTATGTCGTGCCGCTCGCGTCTTGGCGAACCACCGTGGCGATGCTGATCGGCGGAAGCTTGAGGCCGGGGTTCGCGGCGACGATTTTGGGATCGTCCCAGGTCCGGATTTTTCCGCGGAAGATGTCGACGTAGACGTCGCGAGGCAGGTTCAAGCGACCCTTCAGGCCCGGCAGGTTGTAAGCGAGAACGATCATGCCGGCGGCGCTGGGCAGCTCGACGGTCCCACGCTCCCCGGCGGGGGCGTCAGCCGCGGAAATGTAATTGTCGGTCGCTCCGAAATCGATCGCGCCCGACGCAAAGCGCGCGACGCCCTGACCCGAGCCGATAGCGTCATAATGAATGACGATGTCGGGCTGCGACAGATCGAAATAGTTGATCCAACCGTCCATGAGCGGCGCGATGAAGGTCGAGCCTGCGCCGTGAAGCTCGACCGCCTGCCCGACGCCGCCGCCCAGCATGAATGCGGCGATTGCGATTGAAAGCGTTCTCACGAGGCCACGGACTCCGCGCATTGGAGGATTTCTCAAAGCGAGCATCATCATGCAACCCTCTGTCAGCGGAAATCAGCTGAATTCGCCGCGGATGTATTCTTTCGTCAGCTGCTCGCGCGGCCCGTCGAACACCTGATCCGTCTCACCCATCTCGACCAAATAGCCGGTTCTTCCGCCATGCGAGATGTCGACCGAGAAGAAGGCGGTCACATCCGCCACACGACGCGCCTGCTGCATATTGTGCGTGACGAGCGCGATCGTGTAATCCTTCTTGAGTTCCAGCATCAATTCTTCGACGCGGCGCGTCGCGATGGGATCGAGCGCGGAGCAAGGCTCGTCCATGAGCAGCACGCTCGGTTCAGGGGCGATGGCGCGCGCGATGCAGAGACGCTGTTGCTGTCCACCGGAGAGAGACAAGCCGCTTTCTTTGAGCTTGTCCTTCACCTCGTCCCACAAGGCGGCCCGGCGCAGGGACTGCTCGACCTTCTCCTTGATGTTCCCCTTGTAGCGATTGAGGCGCAGTCCAAAGGCGACATTGTCGAAGATGCTCATGGAGAACGGATTGGGCTGCTGGAACACCATGCCGATGAAGCGCCGCACGACGACCGGATCGATGTGCTTCTCATATACGTTGTGCCCGTGAAAATGTACGGCTCCCTCGAGGCGAAAGCCCTTGATGAGATCGTTCATCCGGTTGAGGCTGCGCAGCACCGTGCTCTTGCCGCATCCCGAAGGGCCGATGAATCCCGTGATCTTCCCGCGCTCGATCGGAACCGCGCTGTCGCGAACGGCGAGAAAGGAGCCATACATGATCTTCTGCACCTTGCAGTCGATCACAATATCTGACGCGTCGGCGGGCGCTGGCGGCGGACTGAAAGTTTCGGCGACGGACATGGGGAGCTCCTTAGACCTTGGGACGTCCGATGAAGCGACTAAGAATATTGAAGCCGAGCACGATCATCACGAGTACCAGCGAGGCCGCCCAGGCGAGCTCAATCTGATTGTCGAAAGGCATGCTTGAAAAATTGTAGATGAGGATGGAAAGCGACGCGACAGGCTCCGTCACGCTACGCAGCCAGTAATTGCTGAACAGCGCCGTGAACAGCAGCGGCGCGGATTCACCGGCGACGCGAGCGACAGAGAGGATGATGCCGGTCAGCACGCTCGGCAGCGCGGTGGGCAGAGTGACGCTCCAAACCACCTGGGCCTTCGTGCAACCCATGCCGATGGCGGCGTCCTTCATTCTCTGCGGGACCATGCTCATCGCGCCTTCGGCGGTGAGCGTCACGGTGGGGAGCATCAGCACGGCGAGCGCCACGCCGCCCGCCAAGGCGGAATAGCCGCCCATCGCCAGAACCACCGCCGCATAGACGAAGACGCCGGCGAGAATTGAGGGAAAGCCGGTCAGCACCTTGGCGAGGAAACGGGTTAGCTTGGCGAGCCGTCCGTCGGGGCGCATTTCCGCCAGATAGATCGCGGTGAAAAGCGAGACCGGGATGCTGATCAACGAGGCGATGCCGACCGTTACGAGAGTTCCTTGAATGGCGTTGCCGATGCCGCCGCCCTCTTCGAAGCCCGCTGGCGGCAGGCCAGTGAAAAGCTCGAGTCCGAGCCGCGCGCCGCCCTTCGTGACGAGCATATAGACGACAGAAAACAGCGGTACGGCCCCAAGCAGAGCAACGAGCCAGGCGCCGAGAGTCAGCAACACGTTTGCGAGAGAGCGCGCCTCGAACGGATTTCGACTGAGGTTGAGCGTTGGAGCCGACAGTGTCCCGCCGCGCACGAACGGCGTCTGCGTATTCGCCAGAGTCATCAGGCTTTCCCCATCTTCCGCGAAGTCCACGCCAGGATCAACGCGCCGATAACATTGACGATGAGCGTGATCGCGAGCAGCACCAACGCCGCATACATCAGCGCCTGCCGTTCGGTCTGTGCGGCCTCCGGAAAGTTCGACGCGAGCAACGCCGCCAGAGTGTTGGCGGGAGAGAAGAGCGATAGGGACAGCTGATTGGAATTTCCGATCAGCATGGCGAGGGCCATCGTCTCCCCGAGGGCGCGGCCGAAGCCCAGCACCAAAGCGCTGGAGATTCCGGCGGCGGCCGTCGGCACGATCACCTTGAGGATCGCCTCCCAGCGCGTCGTCCCCAGGCCGTAGGCGGCCTCCTTGGTCTTGTAGGGCACGAGACTGATCGCATCCTGGGAGATCGCCGCAACCGTCGGTAGGATCATGATGGCGAGGACGATCGCCGCCGGCAGCAATCCCGGCCCGCTCAGCGAGGTGGAGAAGAAGGGAGTTCCGCCAAGATGCTCGTGCAGCCACGCCGCCGGCGGGCGCAGGAAGGGAATGACGACGAAGATGCCCCAGAGACCGAAAACGACGCTCGGAATCGCGGCGAGCATTTCGATCAAGGTGCGGAAGGTCACGGCCAATTGCGGCGGCATGAAATCTTGCGTCAGAAAGATTGCGATCGTGATGCCGACGAAACCGCCAATCAGCAAGGCCAGCAGGGAGCTGTAGAGCGTGCCCCAGATCTGCGGCAAGATGCCGAAGTGGCTCTTTTGCACGTCCCAGTTCAGGTCGACGAGAAACCGCGCTCCATAGGCTGAGATCGCGGGCATTGCCTGACGCGCAATCTCATAGACAATGAAGGCGACGAGAGCGACGAGCGCAAAGGCGGCAAGAGTTGCGAGGGCGAGAAACAGCCGATCGACGACAATAGCAAGGGAGGATGGCGGACGGGCAAGGGAGCTGTCGCTTTGCAAGGCCTCCAGATCGACCGCCATGACTTTTCTCACTCCACGACTTTTTGTGCGACAGATGAGACGCTGTAGTAGCGTCGTTGACGCGAGGGCTTACTGAATCTTGGCCGAGGCGGCGGACACCTTCTCGATCACCTTCTGAGGCAGCGGGATGTACCCCATGCGGTCAGACAGCTTCTGGCCTTCGGTCAGCCCATAGGCGACGAGCTTGCGCAGCGCTTCCGCCTTGGCCGGATCCTGTTTCTTGTAGGCCAGCAGCCAGGTGAAGCTGACGATCGGATAGGACTCGGGCGACTTGGGATCGTCGACCCAGGCGATGAGATCCTCGGGAAGCTCGGCGCTGGCGAGCGCGGCCGCGCCAGACGCGTCGCCTGGCGCCACGAATTGCCCCGCCTTGTTTTGCAGCAGAGCCGTCGCGGCGCGGGTCAGCTTCGCGTAGCCATATTCGATGTAGCCGATCGCGCCAGGAGTTTGCTTGATGGTGGCGGTGACGCCATCGTTCTTCGGCGCCGCGACGATCTTGTCGCTGTTGGGCCAAGGCACGGTCGTGCCGAAACCCACCGCCTCGCGGAAGGCGGGGCTGATCGCCGCCAAATGCTTGGTGAAGACGAAGGTCGTTCCGCTCGAGTCGGAGCGCCTCACGACGGTGATTGGAAGATTGGGAAGCTTGACGCCGGGATTGGCGGCCGCGATGCGCGGGTCCGACCAATTGGTGATCTTGCCGAGGAAAATGTCGGGGTAGACGTCGCGCGACAATCGGAGCGGCTTGTCCAGACCGGGGAGATTGTAAGCGAGGACGATCTCGCCCGCCGTCATCGGCAGAAGCACGACCCCTCCGGGCACCTGGGCGATTTGCTCGGGCGTCATCGCTGCGTCGCTCGCGGCGAAATCCACCGTCTTGTTGATCAAATCCTGAATTCCGGCGCCGCTGCCCTTGGCCTGATAGTCGACGGTGACTCCCGGGGTCTTGCGGCTGAAGTCCTTGAACCACGCGGAGTAGAGCGGGAAAGGAAAGCTCGCGCCGGAGCCGATGAGCCGCAGATCGGCGGCGAAAGCCGCGCCGTAGGAGCAGGCCACAAGCACGAGAGCCAGAACGGCGACCGGGACGCGTGATCTCATCAACGACTCCACCCTCTAGGCCAAAGATGACCTGAACAACCCGTTTCGCTTATGAAGCCGGGCCTATCTGCGCGCTCGCTCCTTGACTTTCTGGGGCGGCGCTGATGCTTCATTAAAATTTGGTAAGCCTTTAGCTTGTCAGTTGGATGACAGGAGAGCGCGGCCGCTCCCTCTTTGCTCAGGCCGCGTCTGCCGCGACGTCGACTTCAATGAGCGGGTTCTGCGCAGCCAGGTTGGTGGCAATGGGTTCAAGCCCAAGAGCCTTGCGGACCGACTGCAGCATCTGCAGGGTGCGCGACTCCATCTCCTCGAGCGAGCCGGCGACGAATTCCACCGCGCTGACCGCTTTGGAGCGTTCGTCCGCCGTAGGCAGCAGGAGCGCGAGCGTCTCGATCGCCTCGTCGCGCGCGAATTCGACGATGATCGACTGCTCATGGATGAGTTGCGACCGCCTTTGCGCCCCCAGGGACACGAAAGGCTCGTCGTGGCTCAACATATGCGCCGAGCGCTCGAGCCGATCTCGCCGCACCGAGCCTCGCGCCTCGCTCAGCAACAGCAACATGCGGATCACGGCCTCCGCAAAGCCGCCGCGCTTGATATTCATGAGCGCCGCTTGAGCCTGCGGCATGAGCCTCAATTCTTCGTCGTCCTTGTGCGTGCGAACGAAATTGTTGAAACGCCCCGCCCAGCGCATGAAAGGCCCGCCGTAAAGGCCAAAGAAGGAGGCTTCGTAAGAGGCGTCCCGCACGTCGCGCCAGAAATCGAGCGTCTGCTCGACGGCGGCGGCCCAAAGACGTTCGCCGAGAAGAAAGGGGTTCGTCGCATCGACGGGCGCCGCACCCGGCTTAGAGACGTTCGCGGCGGCTGCCGGAAGCCAAGCCATCATCGGATTTTTCTCGACAGTGAACATACGTCGCTGCACCCTGGCGGGATGCAACTCTCGCGCCCACGCCGCCGCTTGCGGCGTGACCATGGATTGAATGAACGGTCGCAGCAGCAAATCATAGGCGTCGGCATTCAATTGCGATACGCGAGCCACCGCGGCGAAGTCGGGCTCCTCGGAGCGGTCATCTTCATCCATCGCCAGGATGTCGGACATGCGGCGCTCGGCGAAACTGACGCTGAAGCGCTTATGCACGCCTTCTCCCGACTCTTCCTCGATCTTCATCTCATAGAGACCGGGCGCGAGCGCCTCGATCGTCTTCATCGTCGAGGTCACCTCCGCATGTTCCTTCTTGGCGACGGAGGAAGAAACGAAGATTCCGAGGTGCCCGACTTTTTCGTGGACCATATAGACGATGCGCTGGCCGCAGATCTTGATTTCATGCTCGTCGGCGTAAGTATCGACGATCCAATTGAGCGCCTGCTGCGGGGGAGTGATGTTGTCGCCCCAGCTCGCAAAAACGATGATCGGAGATTGGATCGCTTTGAAATCCAGCCGGCGCCCGCGCTCGATGCGCGCCTCGCCGCGGGACAGCTTGTTGCCGACGAAAAGCTGCTCGACGATCCAGCGAATTTCGGCTTCGGTCATATAGTGGAAGCCGCCCCACCAGCGTTCGAACTCCAGAAAGCGCTCGCGACCGCGTTCGACATCGGCGAACAAATCATAATATTTACCGAAGAAATTGCGGCTGGGATTGAGCAGCTCGAAATTCGAGACAAGGTGGGCCCCGTCGAATTCGCCATGTCCGAGATCCGCGAGCAACAGGACGCTCGTCAGCCCCCCGAGCAGCCCGCCATTGTATCGCATGGGGTTCTCGCCCAGCCGGCCCGACCAATAGGCGAGAGGCGCGCCGTTGATGACGAGCGGCCCGGTGATGTCGGGGTTTGCGGCGGCGAGAACCATCGTCGCCCATCCGCCCTGGCAATTGCCGACGATGATCGGTTTCGGCGACTTCGGATGACGTTGGCCGATTTCGCGGACAAACGTCGCCTCGGCGCGCATGACGTCGGCCAGCGTCTGGGTAGGCTCAGGGTGCGGCCGGAACACGAGGAAATAGACGGGATGTCCGTCGTGCAGCGCAACGCCGACCTGGCTGTCGGACTTGAATCCGCCGATGCCCGCGCCATGACCCGCGCGCGGGTCGATGATGAGATAGGGGCGCTTCCACTCGAAAGTCTCGACGCCGGCGGGCGGGATGATGCGCACCAGCTGATAATTCACGGGACGCGGCAGGCTGCGCCCATCGACGACGACTTCGGATTCATAGGAGAGGACAGGCGGCGAGCCGGCCTTTTCATGCGCCGCATCGTTTTCTGCGCGCTCTCGCAGCACGTCCAGGGTCAGGATCGCGCGGCGACCCGCATCTTGAACATAGTCGCTCGCGGCCTTTTCGAGCCCGCCGCGCGCATGGGCGGCGTTGAAGGCGGCGAGGAAACTGGAAAAATCCCGCCAGAAGGCTTGGGTCCGCACGCTATGCGTCCGACCGATGCGCTCTAGGTGGCGTGCCGTCGCGACGAGCATGTGTTCCGATTGCTGGCCCGTTATGGTCCAGGATTCTGCGAAGCGCGTGGGCAGGTCCACGGGGCTGAACGTCGGCTCCATCTCTCTCTCCAAATTCTCTCAAGCCGCAGCGCGCAAGAGCCCGGCGGCAACGATCGCGTGCCGCGCGATCATCAGTTCTTCATCTGTGGCGACGACATAGATGGGAGCGCGCGACTCTCCCGTGGAAATGCACGATCCGTTGCGCGCATTCGCGTCCTCGTCGAGCTCGAAGCCGAGCCAGGCCAGCTTGGACACGACGTCACGACGGACGCGCGCGGAATGCTCGCCGATGCCGCCCGTGAATACGAGCGCGTCGAGCCCGCCTAAAACCGCCGTAAGACCCGCGATCTCGATCCGGATCTGATGTGTGAAATACTGGATCGCCTCGTTGGCCGCGGGCGAATCCGAGGCCTCGAGCGTTCTCATATCCTGCGAAAGTCCAGAAAGTCCGAGAAGCCCGGATTCCCGGTAGAGCAGATCGGTCAGTTGTTCGAGCGACAGTTTGTCCTGCTCGAGAAGGTAGAGCAGAATCCCAGGGTCGATGCGACCACAACGAGTGCCCATCGGCAGCCCCTCGAGAGCCGAAAAGCCCATTGTCGAGGCCTTGGAGCCTCCGTTGTGGAGCGCGCAGAGCGACGCGCCATTGCCCAGATGCGCGACGATGACGCGCCCGGAAGCGATGACCGGATCAAGCTCGCGCAGCCGATGCGACACATATTCATAGGAAAGCCCATGAAAGCCGTATCGACGCAGGCCGCGGTCGAAATAGCGGCGGGGCAATCCATAGCTGTCGTTCACGAAGTCATGACCGCGATGGAAGGCCGTATCGAAACACGCGACCTGCGGAACGCCCGGAAAGGCGTCGCGCGCGGCGCGCAGACCGGCGACATTGTGCGGCTGGTGCAAGGGCGCGAGCGGCGCCAAGGCCTCCAACGCATCGAGAATATTGTCGTCGACGATGACCGGCGCTCCGAAGGCGACGCCCCCATGGACGACGCGATGGCCGACGCCAGCGACCACGGCGCGCGGAAATTCGTCCTCGATCCAGTCGACGATCGACTGGAGCGCTTCAGCGTGTCCGGCGTCTTGCAGGGGCCATTCGCGCCAGTCCCTTCCGTTGCTGCGCGCACGAAAGCGGGGCTCCGCGCCAAGGCCTTCCGCCTGCCCGTTGGCGACGAGGAGGGGCCCCCCTGGCTCGAGAGCGAAAAGCGCAAATTTGATCGAGGAGGATCCGGCGTTTAGGGTGAGGATTAATTCGGACACTCGCGCTACTCCGCCGCCTCGGACATTGTCGGCGCATCCTTAGCCGCCGATCCGGTTCTGCGCCAATGATCGTAGAGCGCGGCAAGCGCGCTCGACGCCAAACGCGCCCGCTCATTGTCGGCGCGGCTGGTCAGCATGATGGGGACTTTTGCGCCGATCACGAGGCCCGCCGCTTCGGCTCTCGCCACGAACGTCAGCTCTTTGGCGAGCATGTTGCCGGCTTCGATATTGGGCGCGATGAGGATATCGGCGTGGCCCGCGACGAGCGACGCAATGCCCTTGGTGCCCGCCGCGCCGGCGTCGACCGCATTGTCCATCGCCAGCGGCCCGTCGACGATCCCGCCTTTGATCTGGCCGCGGTCCGCCATTTTTGAAAGAATGGCGGCGTCGAGCGTCGACGGGATTGCGATGTTGACCGTCTCGACCGCCGACAGCACGCCGACCTTGGGCTTTTCAACGAGGCAGGCGCGCGCAAGGTCGATGGCGTTCTGAACGATGTCAACTTTGACCGACAGATCCGGCGCGATGTTTACGGCTGCGTCCGAAATGAAAAGAAGACGGTCGAGCGTCGGCGCGTCCATGGCGAACACGTGGCTGATACGACGCTCGCCGCGAAGACCCGCCTCCTTGCGCAATACGGCGCCAAGAATCTCATCCGAATGGATGTTTCCCTTCATGATCGCGCGCGACTGACCCTCGCGCGTCATCTCGACGGCGCGCGCGCAAGCCTCGCGATGGTCCGCCGCGTCGACGATCCAGCTGTCCTTGAGCGCGAGAGACTCGGCGGCCGCGAGCTCGAGGATTTGCGCGCGCGGGCCGATCAGAATGGGCTCGATCAGCCCATGGCTCTCGGCGAGAAGCGCGCCCGCCAGCGAGTGGCGGTCGTCCGGCCACACGACGGCCGTGCGCAACGGCTCGAGCGTCGCGGCGCGGGCGAGAAGCTTGGCGAAGTGGTCATGGCGGTCAAGAATGAGGGCGGGCAGCTCCTCACGACTGGTGACGATGGTTTGAACGGGAGCCGCGACCTCCGCCACGCCTTCGCAGGCCATTTCGCCATCGCCCTTGCAAACCCGCACCTCGAAAACCGCTACGGGCCTCTCGCGGAGCTCCACACAGCGAACTTCGACGGACAATGCGTCGCCAGGGTGGACGCGCGCTCCGAAGCGGAAATTTTGCGACAGATACATCGTTCCCGCGCCGGGAAGGATATTCCCGAGAACGGCAGACACCAGCGATCCCACCCAGAGGGAGGGCGCAACGGGATGATCGTCGGCTTCACCCGTCCGCGAAGGCAAGGTCAGTGGGTTTACGTTGCCCGAGGCGTGCGCGAAGAGCACGAGATCGTCGGCGTGACAAATCCGTTCGATTCGCGCCGCCGCGCCGACCTGAAGTTCATCCCAGGTGACATTGCAGATTGCATTTTTTGACTTCATGGGATCCGCTCCCATCCGCATCAGGACTGGCGCAGTCGGCCACGCCAAGCGTCGAGGACTCTCAAGCCAAGTCTGGGCCTCCGATTTGACAGCGGTGTGAATGTGAGGCTTTCGCGGCTTTCGTTCGAGCGTCGCGCGCGTCGCAAGCGGCGTCCGTTGGCCGTAGAGACCCCGAGCGCGCCATGCGGCCTTGTGCCGCGCCGGACCTTCACAACCGCGTCATCGCGGCGTTTAAGCTTAGTGCAGCTGAAGAGAACCGCCGAAGGGAGCCACGCCCATGACCATGGTTGACGACGACAAGCCAATCGATGCGCTGCCCAAGGTCTGGGACCCCAATTTGCGCATCGGCGACATGCTGCTCGGCAAGCGTGGGCTCGTGGTCGGCGTCGCCAATGAGCAGAGCATTGCGTTCGGCTGCGCGTCAAAGCTGCGGGGCTTCGGCGCAGAAATTGGATTGACCTACGCAAATGAAAAGACGAAGCGCTTCGTGCAGCCGCTCGCCGAGCAAATTCAAGCGAAATTTCTGCTGCCGATGAATGTCGAGAATTCGGAAGAGATGGACGCGGTGTTCGAGCGCATCCGCGCCGACTGGGGAAGGCTCGATTTCGTCATTCACTCCGTCGCATTTGCTCCGCGCGACGATCTTCATGGACGCGTCGTCGATTGCTCGCTGGAGGGATTTCAGCAGGCGATGCGCATCTCCTGTTATTCATTCATCGATCTCGCAAGACGCGCCGAGCCCTTGATGACGGAGGGGGGCGCGCTGCTGACGATGAGCTATTACGGGGCGGACAAAGTCGTCAATCATTACAACATCATGGGACCCGTCAAGGCGGCGCTCGAAGCGTCGACGCGCTATCTGTCCGCTGAGCTTGGAGAAAAAAACATACGCGTCTTCGCCGTCTCTCCCGGTCCTCTGAACACCCGCGCGGCGAGCGGAATCGCTCATTTCGACGAGCTCATCGAAACGGCTGTCTCGCGCAGTCCCGGCCGCCGCCTCGTTGATATCGCGGAGGTGGGGCGGGTTGTCGCTTTTCTCGTGAGCGGCGGCGCCTCGGGCATGTCCGGAGACACGATTTACGTTGATGCGGGCCTTCACAACGTCGCTTGAGCATGCGGGCCGGCGGCGAATCCTCCTCGGCGCCTCTTCGCAAAACGCCCTTTAGAGCCAGCGTTTCCGGCGAAAATAGAGGTAAAGCAGAGCTGAGGAAAGCGCCATCAAGCCGAGCGCGATGGGATAGCCATAGCTCCAGTCCAACTCGGGAAGGTTTTTGAAATTCATTCCATAGATGGACGCGATCAGCGTCGGAGGCATGAAGATCACCGCCAGGACTGAAAACAGCTTGATGATGTGGCTCTGCTCGAGATTGATGAAACCCATCGTCGTGTCGAGCAGGAACTGAACCTTCTGCGTCTGAAAGGTCGCATGTTCCTCGAGAGACTGGAGGTCGCGCAGCGTAGCGCGCACGTCGTCGCGTAGCTGGGCCGGGATGCGAGAGCTCTGATAATCAGGGGCGAGAAACAGCAACACGCGCTCGAGTGAGACGAGGCTTTCCCTTATGTTGGATATGCGCTTGCTCTGCTCGCCGAGCTCCTGCAGCGAAGCTTTGAACAACGTGTCGTGATTTTTCGTGCTGTCGTTGGTGGCGAATATTTTTGTCGAGACCTCTTCGAGTTGGTGAGCGGCGAGGTCGATCTGCTGCGCTGTCCAGTCCACGAGCGTGTTGATCAGGCCTGCGAGGATGGCTTCCGGCGGGATGTCTTCGGCATTGGCTTCGGCTAAACGGCGCGCAAATGAATTGAAGGCTGCATAGTCCTGATAGCGGACGGTAACCATGCTCATCGATGTCAGAATGAAAATGACGGAAGAGGTCGAGGTCGAGCCCTCGACATCATGGATTAGCCGCGCGCACAGGTATCGCACGCCTTGGCTCGCATAGAGAGAGCCGGCAGGCTCGACGTAATTGATGTCGGCACGCGTGGGGATGTCGATGCCAAGGTGGGCTTCACATTTGCGGTCCTCTTCCGCGGTCGGTCTGTAAAGATCGATCCAGAGCGGATTGGACGTTATGGCTTCGCGCGATCCCAAAGGGCGTGAGGCGATCTGCGGCGCCTTCGGGGCTTCGGATTCGGTTGACGGCGTCGCGGTCTGAGAGTGAACTGTGATCATGGCTGGCTCCAATCCTCGGCTAGGGGGCGACGATCAAATTTTGATGACATGAGCGCGGCTCGCCTTGGTGAGCAAAGTTGAACCGCAGCCGGCAGGGACGCCTGGAGCCCGCTCGCCCTATTTCCTCCGCCATGCGGCTGTCTTAAAAGGGTTAAATGCGGCGGGGAAAATGAACCGGTTTTACGACTCCTCCATGCGTCGAGGGCCGGGCGCCACCGCCCACTCCGGACCGCGGCCAACCCGGCGCCGCCGGTCCTTCAATCGTTGGGATCTCCAAGCCATGCCTCCGGCGGCTCGACTTCCTGGTCTTTGGGCCCTGCTCGCCGCGGGGGTCTGCGCCTCAGGGCCTTCCCTGGCGCAAGAAGCGGCGGGGTCCTCCGCCAGGATTTCCTTTGAACCTCTGCAAAGTCTCGGGGGATTGCGGCCGATCCTCGCCGATGAAGGCGTCTCTTTGGAGATGAACTACCTTGGCGACACGATCGGCGTCGTCAGCGGGGGACTGAAGCAGGGAGCGCCCTATGCTGGCCGCTTCGAGGCGGTCTTGGAGGCGGATCTCGAAAAGACGCTCGCTCTTAAGGGCATGACTTTTCATCTCGGCGCCTATCAGATCCACGGTAACGGCCCGTCGCAGAACTTCATCGGAG
This sequence comes from uncultured Alphaproteobacteria bacterium, assembly GCA_963798515.1. Lineage (GTDB taxonomy): Bacteria > Pseudomonadota > Alphaproteobacteria > Rhizobiales > Beijerinckiaceae > Methylocystis. The sequence goes on along the minus strand of CAWCTS010000001.1, from coordinate 129,969 downwards.
ACTTCGCCTTCGAAAGCGACGTCGAGGCGCTGCCGACAACCCGCCTCGATGAAGTCTGGCTGGAGCAGAAGCTGCTGAACGACAGAGCGAGCCTTCGCGTCGGGCAGCTTGCCGCCGATGTCGAATTCTCGACGAGTCCGTCGCTGGAGCTGATCATTGGCGGGGCCTTCGGCTGGCACCCGGCTTTTTCCGAGAACCTGCCGAGCGGAGGGCCCGCCTACCCCTTCGCAACGCCCGCCGTGCGCTGGAAATTCGAGCCGACCGACAATCTCGCGTTTCTCGCAGCGGTGTTCAACGGCGACCCGGCTGGACCGGGCCCAGGCGACCCGCAGCGGCGGAACCGCTACGGGATCAACTTCCGGATGAGCGATCCGCCATTCTTCATGAGCGAACTGCAGTTCAAATACGGGCGCGACGCCAAGGGCGACGGTCTCGGCGGCACGATCAAGCTCGGCGGATGGAGACATTTCGGGCAGTTCCACGACTTGCGCTTCGGATTCGACGGACTGCCCCTGGCCGATCCTGAGAGCCTGGGCCTGCCGCGGCAATATCAGGGCGACTACGGGATCTATGGGCTGATCGACCAGCAGATTTTTCGCAAGGGCGCGGACGCCGGCCCCGGCGTCTATGCCTTCGCGCGTCTCGCCCTTTCCCCGCCGGACCGCAATCTGGTCGATCTCTACACCGACGCCGGTCTGAATTTTCAGGGCATGGTTGATGAGAGGCCCGAAGACTCCTTCGGCTTTGCCTACACTTTCGCAAAAGTCTCGGGAAACGCAAGGGGCGCGGATTTGGACATGAATCTTGTCGAAGACGTCTCCGCGCCTGTCCGCGACTACGAAGCCGCAGCGCAGGCCACGTATAGCTTCGCCCTCATTCCCGGCTTCAAGCTTCAGCCGAATATTCAATACGTGATCCATCCGGGGGGACATATTCCCTTTCCCGATGATCCTTCAGGAAGGCGCGCGATCCCGAATGCTTTCATTCTTGGGTTGCGAACAAACGTCAAATTTTGAAGCCGGCTTCCCGCATTCCAGAATTCTGAGAGGCGAGCATCGCCAATCTTTCGCGTCTAGGGTGTGGCGGGACCAGTTCCCAGAGCAGTTCTGCCTCCGCCGCTCAACGGCTCGTCGCGTGCGGGCAGGGTGACCGACACGCGCAACCCGCCGAGATCCGAACGCGAGAAATCGATTGTCGCTCCGTAGGCGTCGAGCACGTCCTGGCCGATCGCCAGACCGAGGCCGGCGCTCCCGCTTTCGTCGAGGCGCGACCGCCGCGCCGCCGGATGATCCGCTCGGTCCCCTCCGGCAGGCCGGGGCCGCCGTCCTCAATGACGATTTGGATGGAGCCTTCCGCCTTGGTCGCCGGAATGCGCAAGAGAGATCTTGCGAGCGGCGCTCGCCGAGGAAAAACTGCGGCGCGACGAGCAGCTTCTGGAAGAGCGGATCATAGCCGAAAGACGCGTCATTGTGACGCGAGCGGACGCGATGCAAGCCAGATCCGCGCAGGAGGACGCACGATGCGCGAGGTTGTGATGGACGGCGCGAATGCAACGCCGCCGAAGCGCGGAGCCGCAGCAAGCCCGCCTCGGGTTTCGCTCGCGCACGTCACCTGACCTCGGCCGTCGAGATCGACGCCGAGACCACGACGCCAATGAAGGCGTTCGTCGAGCCTCCTGCAAGCCCTTGAAGCCGTGTCCTTGCCCATTTTTGCAACCGGCTGCGAAAATTTGCTGTGTCGATTTGTTGGGCAGGCGGCGCATCGACGATATTGACCACGCCAGATTGCACATCTCCTCGAATTTGTTTACCTCCCGGAGCGCCCTCGGCGTTAGGCCGATGGCGAAAGATGGAAGATTTCGAATGACGCGCGAGACGATCCCGATCGACCTCGCCTTGCAAGGCGGGGGGGCGCATGGCGCCTTCACTTGGGGCGTGCTGGATCGTCTCCTGGAAGAAGAGTGGCTGAAAGTCGAGGGCGTCTCCGGCACTTCGGCGGGAGCGATGAACGCGGCGGCCTTCATCAGCGGTTATGTTGCGGGTGGCGCGCCAGGCGCACGCCAAACGCTTGAGCTGTTCTGGCGCCGCGTTTCGGAAGCCGCGCGCTATAGCCCGCTGCAGCGCAGTCCCATGGATGTCCTGCTCGGCCGCTGGACGCTCGACAGCTCTCCCATCTTCATTGCGACGGACCTGATATCGCGGCTTCTCTCCCCCTATGACCTGCATCCGATGGACGTCAATCCGCTACGTCGGATACTCTCCGAGGTCATCGACTTCGAGAAGCTCGCACGCGCCCCGATCAAAATTTTCGTCACGGCGACGAGCGTTTCAACCGGGCGCGCCCGCGTTTTTCGCAACGCCGAAGTTTCGCCCGAGGCGCTTCTCGCCTCGGCGTGCCTTCCCACGATGTTCCGCGCCATCGAGATCGATGGGGAATTTTACTGGGACGGCGGCTATTCCGGCAATCCGACGATCACGCCGCTCGTGCGCGAATGCGTCTCGCGGGATACGCTTCTCGTTCAGATCAACCCGATCGCGCGACGGGAGCAACCGCGTTCGGCGACAGAAATCGCCAACCGCCTCAATGAAGTCTCGTTCAACGCGGTCCTGCTGAAAGAGCTTCGCATGATCGCGCTGCTGCGCCAGGCCGCCAATCCGGGGGATCGGGAAGGCGCGCAATGGGCGGGGATGCGCATTCATCGCATCTCGAGCGAGATGATGACCGCCCTCAGCGCTTCCTCCAAGCTCCTCGCCGAGTGGGACTTCCTGTGCATGTTGCGCGACGAAGGGCGTCGCTCGACACAGGAGTTTCTCGATCTGCATGAGGCGGACATCGGAACGCGCTCGACGCTCGACCTCGACGCCTTGCTCGAAGGAAGCTGAACGAATGGGCCTTCTCGGAATTCTCGTTGCGCTGGGCGTCCTCATCTGGCTCGCCTACCGAGGGTGGAGCGTCCTGCTGCTGGCGCCCGCGGCTGCGCTCATCGCCGCCGCTTTTGCCCGCGAGCCTCTGCTCGCCCATTGGACCGTGACCTTTATGGAGGGCGCCGCGCGCTTCGTGGCGCAGTTTTTTCCCATCTTCCTGCTCGGGGCGCTGTTTGGAAAGCTCATGGACGACAGCGGCTCGGTCACGGCGATCGCGCATTTCATGGCCGAGAAGCTCGGACCGCGCCGGGCTATTCTCTCCGTTGTCCTCGCCGGCGCCTTCGTCACCTATGGCGGCGTGAGCCTTTTTGTCGCTTTCTTCGTGCTTGCGCCAATGGCGCAAGAGCTGTTTCGCAAGGCCGGCACGCCGCGTCGCCTCGCTCCTGCGGCCATTGCTTTGGGAACCTCGACTTTCACAATGTCGGCCTTGCCGGGAACGCCGGCCATTCAGAACGCCATCCCCATGCCCTTCTTCGGGACGACGGCCTTCGCAGCTCCGGGGCTGGGCGTCATTGCCGCGCTCATCATGCTCGGCTTCGGGATGTGGTGGCTGGCGCGCGCGGAAAACGCGGCGCGCAGACGCGGCGAGGGGTATGGCGACGGCCCGAGCCTGCACGCCGACGTGACGGAAGATCAGCCGATGCGCGAGCGCGCGGCGCTCGCAACGGAATTCGATCTCGCCGAGCTTCCGCACGGCCATCGCGGCGGCGCGCCCAGCATTCTCATCGCCGCCCTACCCCTCATCGTCGTCGTCGGCGTCAATCTCGTCATGTCGCTTGGCCTGATACCGCGGATGGACGACTCCTTCCTCGCCGAGGAGCGCTGGGGATATACGACGCTCGCGGCCGTCGGCGGCGTCTGGTCGGTGATTGTGGCGCTGGCCGTCGCGATCGTGACGCTCATCGTCCTGAACCGTCGCCGCCTCACGGAAATCCGCGAAAGCGTCGACGCGGGCGTGACGGCCTCCGTGCTGCCGCTGCTGAGCGTCGCGAGCCTCGTGGGTTTCGGCGCCGTCGTCGCGGCCATGCCGGCTTTCGAAGGCGTGCGGAACTGGGTGCTCGGGATCGGCGGCGGCCCGCTCGTGTCGCTCGCCGTCGCCACCAATGTGCTGGCGTCCTTGACCGGCTCGGCCTCGGGCGGCCTCACCATCGCCCTGGACACGCTCGGCGCGACCTATCTGCGCATCGCCGAGCAGCGCGGCATCGATCCCGCGCTCCTGCACCGCGTGGCGGTCATCGGGGCGGGAACGCTCGACAGCCTCCCCCACAATGGGGCGATCGTCACCCTGCTCGCCGTCTGCGGCTGCACGCACAAGGAGAGCTATCTCGACATCGTCGTTGTCGCGATCCTGAGCGCGATCCTGGCTCTGATTGCGGTCATCGTATTGGGTTCCGCATTCGGCTCCTTCTGAAACGGCGAATGGCGAAGCGACCTATTTTTCTGTTAGCCTCTCGCTTGGATTGAAGACACATGTCTGGGACAAAGCGGTGAGATCGGTCTCGAGAGGCTCTTGCGGAGCTGCGCTAACGCTTCTCCTCATGCTCGCGGGCTGCGGCCGCGATGCGGGCGAGGAGGCGCGCGATCCTCGCCCGGTTCGCGCCCTTGTCGTGGAGAAGAGCAAGCTCGGCGAAATCGTCGAGCTCACGGGCAATATTCAGCCGGAAAACGAGGTGGCCCTGTCGTTCCGCATCGGCGGCCGAATGACCGAACGCTTTGTGGGGACGGGCGACACCGTCCGAGCGGGCCAGCTTCTCGCGCGGCTCGATCCACAAAATGAAGCGAATTCTCTGCGCTCCGCGCAGGCGCGGCTCACGGCTGCGCAAGGGCGCTTGCGGGAGGCGCGCAACGCCTTCGCGCGCGAGAGCGCGCTGCTGCCGCGACGCTACACGACGCAAACCAATTTCGATCAGGCCCAGACCGCCGTTCAGACAGCGGAGTCGGACATTGAAGACGCGACCGCGCGGCTGAAGATCGCGCAGGATAATTTGAGCTACACGGAGCTCAAGCCGGACACGCCCGGGACGATCGTCGCACGCTCAGCGGAGGCCGGCGAGGTGGTTCAGGCCGGCCAGGTGATCTTCCGCCTCGCCCAAGCCGGCGGATGGGATGCGGTCTTCGACGTTCCCGCGCGCCTTCTGCGCGTGGCGCCGCGCGATGCGCGGGTGGATCTGGCTTTGACCGACGATCCGAGGGTGACCGCGATTGGCCGCGTTCGTCAGGTCGATCCGCAAGCCGATCCCACGACGCGGAGCTTTCGCGTGCGCGTGACCATCCTCTCTCCGCCCTCGGCGATGCGCCTTGGAGACACGCTTTCCGGCCGCATCCACCTCGATCCGTCAGCCGGCATCACGATTCCTGCCACCGCCCTGTCCGAAACCGACGGGCGCCCCAGCGTCTGGATCGTCGATCCCGCGACGCTGACCGTATCGCTTCGCAACATCAAGGTTGCACGCTTCTCCAGCGAAGCGGTCGTCGTCACGGAGGGGCTCAGGCCCGAGGACATGATTGTGACGGCGGGCGTGCAGGCGCTGCATCCGGGGCAGAAGGTCCGATTGCTGGACGCCGCGCAATGAGCGGCTTCAATCTTTCTGTATGGGCGCTGCGGCACCGCTCCTTCATGCTCTATTGCATGATCGCCGTCGTCGTCGCCGGATTGAGCTCCTATCTCAGCCTGGGACGCGACGAAGACCCCAATTTCACCTTCCGCACGATGGTCGTGCAGGCGGCCTGGCCGGGCGCCACTGTCGAGGAGACGCTCAAGCAGGTGACGGAGCGCATCGAGCGCAAGCTGCAGGAGACGAAGAGCCTCGATTTCATTCGCAGCTATACGACGGCCGGGTCCACGACGATCTTCGTCAATCTGAAAGGCGCGACGCCGCCCTCGCAAGTGCCCGACATCTGGTACCAGGTGCGCAAGAACATCGGCGACATTCGCCATACGCTTCCGGCGGGGGTCGTCGGCCCCGGCTTCAACGACGACTTCGGCGATACCTATGGCATTATTTATGGCTTCACGGCCGACGGCTTCACGCAGCGCGAATTGCGCGACTATGTCGAGACCGTCCGCACAAAGCTGCTTTCCGTTCCCGACGTTTCGAAGATCGAGTTGCTCGGCGCGCAGGATGAACGAATCTTCGTAGAGTTCTCGACGCGGCAGCTGGCGGGGCTCGGCATCGACCGTTCTCAGGTCATAGCGGCGCTGCAGCAGCAGAATGCGATCAGCCCTTCGGGCGTGCTGCAGACTGGAGACGAGAAGGTTTCGCTGCGCGTTTCCGGCGGGTTCGACTCCGAGAAGGATCTCCTCTCCGTCAATATTCTGGCGAACGGCCGCCTGATCCGACTGCGCGACATCGCCCAGATCAGGCGGGGTTTCGTCGATCCGCCACAGCCCATGTTTCGCGTCAACGGGCATCCGGCAATCGGCTTGGCCATCGCCATGCGCCCGGGCGGCGACGTGCTCGCGCTCGGTCGCAACATCGCCAAAGCCATGAAGGAGGCGACCGCCGATCTGCCGGTCGGCATCGAGCCGATCCTTGTCGCGAACCAGCCCAAGATCGTGGATCACGCCATCGGCGACTTCATGAGCTCCTTGTGGCAAGCGATCGCGATCATCATGGGCGTGAGCTTCGTGAGCCTCGGGGTTCGCGCCGGGGCCGTCGTCGCCATCTCCATTCCTCTGACCCTCGCCATCATTTTCCCGATCATGCAGATGGCGGGCATCGATCTGCAGAGAATCTCGCTCGGCGCGCTGATTATCGCGCTCGGATTGCTCGTCGACGACGCGATGACGACCGTGGATGTGATGACCTCGCGCCTCGCCGCCGGCGACGACAAGGAAGCGGCGGCGAGCTACGCTTATGACAGCGTGGCGATGGCGATGCTGACCGGCTCCTTCGTTTCCGCCGCGGGCTTCGTGCCGATCGGGCTGGCGAAGAGCTCGGCGGGCGAATACACCTTCTCGATCTTTGCGGTGGTGTCGATCGCGCTCATCGTCTCCTGGTTCGTCGCCGTGCTCTTCACGCCGCTCGTCGGCGTCTTCCTGCTCAAGAAGCCGGAAACGACCGCGGCGGCGGAGGAAGGCCCAGTCATGCAGGCCTTTCGCGGCATTCTTCTGTGCGCCATGCGCAATCCCTGGATAACGATCGGCGCGACGCTCGCATGTTTTGTCTTTGCGCTGCTTCTCTCGCCGCTCGTTCCCCGGCAGTTCTTCCCCGCCTCCGACCGTCCCGAGCTCGTCGTCGACCTCTCTTTGCGCCAGAACGCGTCGATCGCGGCAAGCCAGGAGACCGTCGAACGTCTCGAAGGATTCCTAAAGGGCGATCCCGATATCGCGAGCTGGAGCGCCTATGTCGGCCGCGGCGCCATCCGCTTTTACCTGCCGCTGAATGTCCAGCTCGCTCATGACTTTTTCTCGCAATTGGTGATCATCGCCAAGGACGTGGACGCTCGCGATAGGCTCCACAAGAAACTGGCGACGATACTGGCCGACCACTTTCCCGGCGTCGTGACGCGGATCGCTCCGCTCGAGCTCGGCCCGCCCGTGGGCTGGCCCGTGCAATACAGGGTGAGCGGGCCGGACGAGGAGAAAGTGCGCGATCTCGCGCTCAGCCTCGCCAAAACCATGGGTGAAAGCCCGTCGGTCACGCGCATCAATTTCGACTGGATCGAGCCGGCGCGCGCGGTGCATGTGAAAATCGATCAGGATAAGGCGCGTCTCCTCGGACTGAGCTCGCAGGCCGTCGCCAACGCGTTGCAAGGCGTGGCGACGGGCCAAACGGTCACGCAGGTTCGTGACGACATTTATCTCGTCGATGTCGTGGCGCGCGCGCAGGACGAGCAGAGGATGTCGCTCGACACGCTGCAGTCCTTGCAGCTCCCGCTTCCCGACGGCGGCGTTGCGCCCTTGAGCCAGATCGCGACATTCGATTTCGGTCTGGAGCGGCCGTTGATCTGGCGGCGCGACCGCATGCCGACTTTGACCGTGCAAGCCGATCCCGCGCCGGGTCTGACGCCGGAAACAGCGGTCGCGGCGCTTGCGCCCGCCGTCGCCGCGCTGAACGCGAGCCTGCCCGCGCCCTATCACATCGCGACGGGGGGAACCGTCGAGGAGAGCACCGAGTTGCAGGGCTCCGTCTTCGCGCGCATTCCGCTGATGCTCTTTCTCATGACCACTTTCCTGATGATCCAGCTGCAGAGCTTCAGCAGAATGTTTCTCGTCCTGGCGATCGTGCCGATGGGCCTCATCGGCATCATCGCCGCTCTGCTCATCGCCAACAAGCCGCTGGGCTTCGTCGCCATCCTCGGCATTTTGTCGCTACTCGGCATGATCGCGCGCAACGCCGTCATTCTGGTGGAGCAGATCGAGATCGAGCGTGGCCAGCAGCCTCATCCCTGGAAGGCGGTGGTGGACGCGACCGTCTCGCGATTCCGGCCCATCGTGCTGACGGCCGTATCGACCGTGCTCGGCCTCATCCCCATCGCGCCAACGGTCTTTTGGGGTCCCATGGCTTTCGCCGTCATGGGCGGCTTGCTGGTCGCGACGGTCCTGACGCTCATCGTCACGCCCGCCCTTTATGTGGTGTGGTTTGGCGTTAAGGAAGCGATATGAGAGCCTCCCTCGACGATTTCGGCGAAGCTGCAAGGCGCCGGGTCGCTTGAGGATTGACAGCCGCGGGAAGTTAATCCTACTTTTTTGATGCGCTTAAGCTCCCAACTTCCCGGCCCGCCTTGCGATTGCGACCGAAAAACCGCTCTCGCTGCGGCGGAAAGTGCGTGGGCCTTGTCCGGCTCCAACAGGAGACTTGGACCGGAAGGGGCTAAATATTGGGGAGACGACCGCTGTCCGGACCGGACCATCGCGGTGAACACGAGTCTGAAATGTCTCCTTCAATCTTCCCTCTCAAGCGAGGAGTTCGTCATGGCTGAACAATGGGAATATCAGCTCCGCTTCAAGCTCGCACCTGAACTCGCCGAGAGTGCGCGCGCGGGTGACGGCAACAGCGGTTACAAGCCGGTGGCGGATGTGCTCGCGCAGCACGGCGCGACCGCCGTCAGCCAGTTCGACGCCTTTGCGAATTACGTTGCCGAGGCTGAAAAAAACGGCGTCGAGCGCTACCCCCTCTATCGATGGACGAAAGCCACAATTGACGATCCAGCGAAGAAAGCCAAGCACTCCACCGCCTTCGCGATTTATGTCAAGGGTGAGGAAGTCTATGACGAGACCGCTGCGAATGCTCTCGAGCGGGATCTGCGTCCGCTCCTCGACGCCGGCGTTCTTCTCGCATTGACGAAGCACGACACCAACCCGGCGAACAATCCGCAGCCGCCGGCGCATTTGCGATGAGCCTCCCGCTCAAGGGCGCGTCCCGGGCTGCGCGAGCCGGAGCAAAGTCGGTCGCAAGGGCGACGCTTCTCATCGTCGCCCTTATCTCTCATGCCAAGGACCGTGGCGAGAGATCGTCATGACCTCCCCGGCTCGCGCCGCATTCCTGGTCTCGACCCGCTACCCTCCCCGTTCCGCCGACCCGGCGGCCGGGGAGGCGTCTTTTTCCGATAGGAAATGGTCTAATCACCCTTTATGGTTTCCGCGCCGAAGCGACCTGCCGCGATTCGATGCAGCCGGCGCCGGCGGGGATACTTCCCTTCGATGCTGTCCAACAAGGCGAAATACGGCCTCAAGGCGCTGATCCACCTCGCTGGCGCCGAAGACCAATGCCTCGCAAGCGACATCGCCAAAGACAACAACATCCCTCGCAAATTCCTCGACGCCATCTTGGTCGAGCTGCGCAACGCCGGCATTGTTAACAGCCGCAAGGGCAAGGGCGGCGGCCATCGCCTGGCCCGCCCGCCGGAAAACATCACCGTCGGGCAGATCATCCGCATCCTCGACGGTCCGCTGGCGCCCATTCCCTGCGCGAGCAAGACCGCCTACCAGCGTTGCGCCGACTGCCCGGACGAGGACGCCTGCGCGATACACGACGTGATGCTGGACGTGCGCGAGGCGATCGCGCTGATCCTCGACCGCACCAGCATCGCCTCGCTGCGCGGCCGCGGCAACCGCGAGGTCCGCGGGCTGCGGTGAGAGCCTGCCCGGCTGCGATGGCGCCGTTACGGCCTTCGCCTGGGTCAGCTGCGCGGGCCGCCGTAAGGCCGATCAAGACTGTGGTGCTGCGCCGACTTTTGCAACTCATGGCGACCGATGAGGCGGCCGGCGGCGGCGCCCAGAAAACCATGATGGCCCATGTAATGGCCCGCGAGGCCACCGACCAAAGCGCCTTTGAGACAGCCGCATGCCTGCGCGGGTCCTGACGCAACAAGCGCGACGCTCAAGAGCGCGTCGAACATGAGCGGAGCTTTCATTCTTCACCAAGCGGCAGGAGTTCAGCAGCGGCTTTAAACCTCGGGGCGGCGATAATGTTCCGCAGAGAGACGCGCCAAAGTCAGCTTACCTGCGTCGCATTCCGCGGCAAGAACTCTCACTGCTTGGCGTTTGCGTAGCGCGCGTGGCCGATGGGGTAGACGTATGTTTGAAACTCGTCGAAAAAGCTCAACGCCAACGCGGTTCGAGAAAAGCAAAAATCAAATCGATAAGCGGAGGGCGCGCTACGATTCCAAACGCGCCCTCACGCCCCTATGCGAAGCGCGTCACTTGTTGACTTCGATGCCGTTCTTTTTCCGGTATTCGTCGAAGATGTGGCTCATGACCTTGATGACCTTCTCATCGCCCGGATGCTCCTTGCAGTAGACGATGACCTCGTGCTCGATTTCCTTGCTGCGCGGAATGTTCGCGAAGTGCTTGTGACCCAGGCCGTTGTACCAGCCGCTGTACCAAGCCGTCAGGTAGTTCGCGTCTTCCTGGAACGTGTTTGCGAGCTCGGCGCAGGTGATGGCCTGCACGTCGATATAGCCCTCGGCATTGGCGTATTTGTTCAGCTCCTCATTGGCATAGGCGCTCGTGGCAAAGCCCGCGGCAAGCGCCACGGTCATGAGCAAGGTCTTTCGCATTAGATTTCCTTCCCGATAAATGCGCAGTTGTCGCGCACAGCCGGGCCATTCCGCCACCGACCGGAAGGCCCTTGCCTCGATTCTACCGGGAGGCGTTAACCAAGGCAAGGCTCAGGCTTTTGCCCCGGGCGCGCAAGGATCCTTTGTCCGCGAGGCCTCAGAATCGCGAGCCGAAGCCAAACACCGGCCCGTGGAGGATCGCGTTGATTCCCGACGTGTGACCATTGCTGTTCTGCTGCACATAATCGACGGCTAAGGCGCGGTATCCGAGGGTGCCTGTGATCGTCCGTCCGGCGATGTTGAAATCATAGCTGTATCCGCCGTAGGCTTCCCAGGCGAATTTGCTGCCCGCGCCGAAGCCGCCGATGTCGCCGCGGAACTGAAACTCCTGGCCTGGCGCAATGTCGTGCCGCACGCGCATTCCGATCGTCGGGTCGACCCACTTCATTGCGCCGGACTGCGCGATCGCCTTGGCTCCAATCTGCTCCAGGCCGAGCGCCTCCGAATTGGCGAAGCCGATCGCGTCGAGATTCGCATCGATGCCGACATACATGTAACGGATGCCCGCATAGCCGTCGAAGGCCGTGAAAGCTCCCGGCGCATCGGTGAGCTTCCAGCGCGCGAGCTCATAGGCGCCGCCCGCCTCTCCGACCGCCATCGTCATTCTCATATGCGCATCGGCGTTTGCGGCGATGCCAACGTCGGCGACGGGCGAACGCAGCTGCAGCAGCGATCCCGACGCGCGCAGCTGCATCCAGATCAGGTCGCCATAGACGGACACCGGCCCGTCGCTCGCCTCGACGCGTCCGGCGAATTGCAGCGGGAACGCGCTGCTCTTCGCCACGAAATCGATGAAGGAGGCGTCCAGGCCGATCGTCTGATTGTTGGCGAGCGCGTCTCCGTTGATGCCGATCGCCCAGTTGTAGGAGGTCGCCGTGACGCGCCAATCGCCGAAGCTCGGTCTCTCCAGCGCGACGACATGCGGCGAGGCGAGAAGCGGCGTGGCGCCTTCCGGCGAGGCGTTCGGCACGCTCCAGTCGAACCGGTAGTTTGCGCCGATCCGCACACTATGGCCGTCGTAGCGCGTCCAGGCGGCGCTGGCGTCGGTGACCTGGCGTCCGAGCAGGATCCCGCGAAAAGCAAGGGGGCTGATGTTCGCATTGGTCATGCCGATCGAGCCCAGATCGTAATAGAGATATTCGAGCTTTGCGCTCAGACTGGGCGTGATCGCATATTCGAGGCCCGCGCCAGCCGTCCAGCCGATGCGGTTCTCGAACACATTGCCTTTGGCCGTGTTGCTGAAGAGCAAGGACGGCGACACATTCTGCCCGATGGTGACGTTCTCATTGACGCCGCCATAGGCGAGGCCGGCCGTCGCATAGGTGAGAAGCTTCGGCGTCAAGGCATAGCCCAGGCGCGTGCGCGCTGTTCCGAGATATTCAAGATTGCGGCTGAGCCTCGAGCCCGTCACCACGAAGCCGTCGGCCCCCACGAGACGGGCGAGGATGGGGCCAGGCTGCGCGGGGTTGGCCAGGATATTGTTGACCCCGCCGCCGCCGCGCACCCCGGCGCCCGCGATGTCCGCCTCGAAGCCCGCGACGACCCGATCGGCGAATTCCCAATTGTAGCCCGCGGTGATTCCGCTCAGGAAGCCGTCGAGGCGTGCGCCCGCCACGCCCGTGGCGCCGAGCGCCGACGGCGCGCCCCAGCGAAGCCGCGTTCCGTCGAAAACATTCGCCGACGCCAGGTCGATCCAGCGATCGTCGGTCCAGGTATAGGTGAAGTTGCTTCCCAAATAGAAGCCGGTCCAGGTGTAAGGCGCGGGGACCACGACCGGCGGAGCCTTGGTCGAAGGAAGCAGGTCGGCGGCTAAAGCGAGAGGCGGCTCCAGCGACATCGTCAGGCTGGCCATGAGCAAAGAGCCAATCAATGAACGCTTAACCATGCGGCTCCCTCACTCTGCGCCGCACGAATGAGAAGATTTTGGCGCTTTGAACGTCTTAGGAAAATCGGCGATAGCGATTGTACAGTCAAGGCGACGGCTCATCATTTCCTGCCGTCTCGCGATTATTTCCAGACGGAGTGATATTTTGGCAACACTGCAAGAGCGAACTGCTGGCTGGCGCTATCATCAATCACATAGGTCGCGCCACGATCCATCGCGGCTTTCGCCGGCCCTAGCGCAGCCCCCGGACGATTGATTCAACGCGACGGGTCTCTTCAGAAAGGCCAGTCGAGACTGCGCCGAGATTGCTGCCTGCGCGCCCGCCGTTCGGAAGGTCTCGAGCCGCAGGCCTTCGCCGCCCGGCGCCAGTCTGTCCAGATGCGGCGGCGCGCTTCGCTCAATGAAATGCGGCCGTCGCAAACAGCGCGCGCAAGGCACGCCTCCACCCCGTCTTTCCGATCGGCTTCGGCCCAAGGTTCGAGCCGCAGGTTACGCGGGTCGTCGGGCGCGCCGCCGAGCGCGAGCGGGATGACATGATCCAGTTCGAAGCGGCTCTTGTCCGCCTCCGTCAGTCCGCGTTCGCGCAGCTTTGCGAGCTTGATCGCGTTCGTGACCGCGAAGGGCGGCCGCACGGTTTTGGTCCAGCCGCGCACGCAAATCGTCGCGTCTATGGTCGCTTGCGTGACGTCCGAATTGAGCGGAAGACTTGCGGCTTGTGCGATCGAGGCCGAGGCCAGAAGCGCGAGGATCGGAAGCGTCCGTGTCAAAGAATGGGTCTTTCTCGAGATGCGCCTCGCGCCAGGCGAAGCTACGGCAAAGCCAATGCGGGCTCGCGCGAATCGAAACGCCCGCCAAGTCTGCCTGGCGGGCGTCCGCAATTCCAGCGAGTTGGGGTCGCAGCCGCTTTCCACAGACCACCGCGAGTCGCAGAGAAGATTTCCCGCTCGCGCGCTCTAAGCCGTCTCGAGCAACTGGGCGATCTCATCCTTGAGCGTGAGACGCTGCTTCTTCAGCTGCTCAAGGGTCTCGTCGGCGACCGGCTCGACATCGGTCTCCATGCGGTGAATGGCGCGATTGAGCTCGTGATATTGTTCCGCGATGCGCGCGAAATGCGCATTCTCGCCCTTGAGACGGTGGATCGTCTCGCTCTTCTCCGGAAATTCCTCATGAAGCTCATGGGCCACATGGCTCATGCCGTTCTCCCTTCCTGATGGCTCGTCGCCGTCTTCTGCGTTCGCAGCTTCTTTCCCGAAGTCTGCGCCTTTGACAAGGCCACGTTCAACCGGCTCACAACCTTGCTTTCTGAACGGAAAGCGTCAATGCGCCAGGAACAGCGGCAATTGGCTCTGGCCGAGAATCTTTTGCGTCGTTCCGCCGAAGATCAGCTCGCGCAGCCGCCAATGACCATAGGCGCCCATCACGATGAAGTCGACGCCGCTTTCGGCCGCATGCGACAGAAGCGCCGCGCCTTCGTCTCCCGACGCAGGAAGCTCCGAGAGAACGCCCACCACGCCGTGCCGTTCGAGGTGGCGAAGAATCTCAAGGCCGGAGGGGCGGCCGGGCAGCTTTCCCTCATCCTTCACGCAGACGATTTCGATCTTTTCGGCCCGCGCGAGCAAAGGAAGCGCTTCTGCCAGGGCCTTGGCTGCTGGCGCGCCGCCATCCCAGCAGATCATGGCCCTCGTGAGCCGCGCGGGGCCCGCAAAACCCGCTGGCAACACCAGGGCCGGCCGCCCCGAGCCAAAGAGCGCGCCAGTGATAATATCCGGCGCCAAGGGCGCCCTTTGCGTGATGATCGCGAGGTCGAACCGCCGCGCGAGCCTCCCGAAGTCGTCGCTCGCGAGCTGCGGAAAGGTTTCGATCGTCACGAACTCCGAGGCGAGTCCGGCGGGGAAGCTTTGGGCCAGACGATCATAGGCCTCTCGCGCAGCCTTGCGGTTCTGTTCCGTGAGCTCGACGAAACTGTCCGCCATGCTTAATTCAAGCCCGCCGGCGAAGGTTCCGCCATTTGCGAGTTGCGGAGGATAGTCGATCGCGAGGCTCGCCGCCGTCAAATGCGCGCCATGCGCCTGAGCCAGCGAGACCGCAAATTCGCCTCCCGCGGAAGGCGTCTCGTCGGGCGTCAGATGAAAGAGAAGATCCTTGATCGCCAATTCCTAAACTCCCTGATTTGCCGCGCGGGCCGAAACCTCGCCGCAACGCCCCGGCGCCGTCCCCCGGCTTCACCCCTTCATTCTATCGCAATTTTGCGAGTCTCTGTCCTTACCGGCGTCGCATTCAAGGCTCATACGCCGTTTTGGCATTGGTCGCCTGTCGCAGTCCCAGAGTTCCCTGCAGATTAAGCAAGAACATGCCGGAAGAGACGCGGTTCCAGGTTGAGCTTCTTCGCCACGACGCCAGCGCCGCGGGGCGCGTGAGCGCCGTGCGCGGCGCGGTGATCGACGCGCATTTCGCCTCGGGCGAGCTGCCGGCGATCGAAGAGGCCCTGATCGTCGAGAAGAGCGCGGGCGAGAACATCTACGCCGAGGTCCAAGCGCATCTCGACCGCAACAATGTGCGCGCCCTCGCCCTGCAGTCTACCGTGGGACTGTCGCGCGGGCGCCGCGTGCGCCGGACGGGCGGCCCGATCGAGATTCCCGTCGGCGAGGCCACGCTTGGGCGCGTCATCGACGTCGTGGGCCAGGTCGGGGATCAGGGCCCTGCTCTGCCGCGGGACGCGCCTCGCCGCTCCATCCACCGCAGTCCGCCGGCCCTCGCGCAGCGGCCGAGCGACGCCGGCATCTTCCAGACGGGAATCAAGATCGTCGATCTGCTCACGCCCATCGCCCAAGGCGGCAAGGCGGCGATGTTCGGCGGCGCGGGCGTCGGCAAGACCGTGCTCGTCATGGAGCTGATCCAGGCCATGGTTTCGGGCTATCAGGGGGTCTCGGTCTTCGCAGGCGTGGGCGAGCGCTCGCGCGAGGGACACGAGATGCTCGTCGATATGCGCCAATCCGGCGTGCTCGACCGCACGGTGCTCGTCTATGGCCAGATGAACGAGCCGCCTGGCGCACGCTGGCGCGTGCCGCTAACCGCGCTCACCATCGCCGAATATTTCCGCGACGAGAAGCGGCGCAACGTTTTGCTGCTCATGGACAATGTCTTTCGCTTCGTGCAGGCGGGGGCGGAGGTCTCGGGGCTGCTCGGGCGCCTGCCGTCGCGCGTCGGCTATCAGCCCACGCTCGCGAGCGAGGTGGCGGCGCTGCATGAGCGCATCGCTTCGGTCGGCGGCGTCGCCGTGACGGCGATCGAGGCCGTCTATGTTCCCGCCGACGACTTCACCGATCCGGCCGTGACGACGATCGCCGCGCATGTCGACAGCATGGTGGTGCTGTCGCGGCAGATGGCGGCGGAAGGCATGTATCCGGCGATCGACCCGATCGCCTCCTCCTCCGTGCTGCTCGATCCGCTCGTCGTCGGCGAGGAGCATGCGCGCGTCGCCACCGAGGTGCGCCGCGTCATCGAGCGCTATCGGGAGCTGCAGGACGTCATCGCGCTGCTCGGCGTCGAGGAGCTCGGCGCCGAGGACCGCAAGCTCGTTGACCGCGCGCGGCGCCTGCAACGCTTCCTCACGCAGCCCTTCGTCGTCACCGAGGCCTTCACCGGAACGCCCGGGCGCTCGGTCGCGCTCGCCGACACGCTGGAGGGCTGCCGCGCGATTCTATCCGGCGCCTGTGACGACTGGCGCGAAAGCTCGCTCTATATGGTGGGCTCGCTCGAGGACGCGCGGCGCAAGGAAGCGGCGGCATGACGCTAGAGGCTGATCGGAACGAGCCTGGAGGCTCGCCTTCCCTGCGGCTCACCATCACGACGCCGAACGTCCTGCTCGTCGATGAGAAAGGCGTGCAGTCCGTGCGCGCCGAGGATGAGACGGGCGGCTTCGGCATTCTGCCGGGTCACGCGGAGTTCCTGACCGTTCTGCCGGCCTGCGTCGTGCGTTGGCGAAGCGCATCGGGGATCGAGGCCTATTGCGCGCTGCGCGGCGGCGTCTTGACCGCGAGCCGCGGCGAACGCGTGTCGATCGCCTGCCGTCAAGGCGTCCTGGGCCAGGATCTGCAAAAGCTCGAAGCCGACGCGCGCCGCGCCCGCGCCGAGAGATTGGACGCCGCGGCGCGCGCAAGAGTCGAGCAGACCCGCCTGCACGCGCGCACGGTGCGCCAGCTCATCCGCTATCTGCACCCCTCCGGCGCCGCGCCCGAGGCGGTACTGTTCAGCGAGGAGGAAGAGTTGTGAAGCCATAGGTTTGACGTCGCAGCCTCTGCGACTTTCCGGCGCTTCGGCGCCGCTCTCGTCCCGTGATATTGACGAAGAAGATATGCCCGAGCGCGAACCCCAAAACTCCGACGACCCCCTGGCCGACGCCTCGCGCCTCGCCGCCAAGCGCGAAGCGATGCGCCGCCGTGACGCCGAGCCTTCGCTGGGGCGGCGCCTTGGCCAGATCGGCGTTTTGGGCTGGGCCATCGTGTTGCCGGCGCTTGCGGGCCTCTTTGCCGGCCGCTGGCTCGACCGCACCTATGAGACCGGCGTGTTCTTTTCCGCGCCGCTCGTCATGATCGGCGCCGGCGTCGGCTTCTGGCTCGCGTGGAAATGGATGGCCCGTCAATGATCGCCCCGCTTCCCGCGCTCGCCTTTCAGATCGCGCTTGGCGTCGTCGCGGGCGCTGCGGCGGGCTTCGCTTATTTCACGGCCTTGCGCTGGAACGTCGATCTCTTCGAGCGCGGCGCGACGCCGGGCGCGATTCTGCTGCTCGTGACGCGCTTCGCGCTGCTCGCCGCGCTCTTCATCGGACTCGCGAAGATCGGCGCGCCGGCTCTGCTTGCGGCGGCCCTGGGACTGCTCGCGGCGCGGCGCGTGACGCTGCGCCGTCTCGGAGGCCTCAAGTGAAAGCCTCCCCGCTCGCGCTGGAGCCCGGCTTTCAGCTCGGGCCCATCCCCATCAGCAAGCCCGTCATCGTCACCTGGTGCCTCATGGCGGCGCTCGTGCTCATCAGCGCGCTGCTCACGCGACGCCTGTCGCTCTCGCCGCGCAGCGGACAGTCGGCCTTAGAACTCTTCGTCGAAACGCTCGACGCGCAAATCAGGGACACGTTGCGCGCCGATCCCGCGCCCTATCGCGCCCTGATCGGGACCATCTTCGTCTTCGTGCTTCTCGCCAACTGGTCGTCGCTCATTCCGGGCGTCGAGCCGCCGACGGCGCGGCTCGAAACGGATGCGGCGCTGGCGCTCATCGTGTTTTTCTCGACGATCTATTACGGGCTGCGCACGCGAGGCGTCCTGGGCTATCTGAAAACCTTCGCGGAGCCGAGCATCATCATGGTTCCGCTCAATCTCGTCGAGCAGCTCACGCGCAGCTTCTCGCTCATCGTGCGCCTGTTCGGCAATATCATGAGCGGCGTCTTCGTCGTCGGCATTATCCTGTCCATCGCGGGCCTGCTCGTGCCGATCCCGCTGATGGCGCTCGATTTGCTCACGGGCGCCGTGCAAGCCTATATTTTCGCGACGCTCGCGACGGTGTTCATCGGCTCGGCGGTCGACGGACACGAGTTCCTAAGCGAGCAAGGAAAGGCCCTGGGATGTACGACATTGAAAGCCTCAGCGTCATCTGCGCCGCCATCGCCGTCTCTTTCGGCGCGCTCGGCCCGGCGCTCGCCGAGGGAAAAGCCGTCGCCGCGGCCATGGAGGCCATCGCGCGCCAGCCCGAGGCGGCTGGCGTCCTCTCGCGCACGCTGTTCGTCGGGCTCGCGATGATCGAGACGATGGCGATCTACTGTCTCGTCATCGCGCTGCTGCTGCTTTTCGCCAACCCCTTCATCTCCAAGTAAGGCGGCAGGCCCGCATGCAGATCGATTGGTGGACGCTCGGCCTGCAAACGGTCAACGCGCTCGTCCTCATCTGGCTGCTCTCGCGCTTTCTGTTTCGCCCCATCGCGTCGATCCTTGCCGAGCGGCGCGCGGCGGCGGCGCGTCTCCTGGAGGACGCCGCCGCAAAAGAGGCTGCAGCCGAGGCGCTTGAGGCGAAGGCTCAGGCGGCGCTCGACGCGCTGGCCGCCGATCGCGCGGCGTCGGTGCGCGCCGCCACGACGGAGGCGGAGGAAGCGCGGCGCGTTCTGCTCGAGGCCGCCCATGCGGAGGCCGAACGTCTGCGCGCCAATACGCAGGCGGAGATCGAACGCCTCAAAAAGTCGGAGGCGCGGGCGCAGAGCGAGCGCGCCAACCTCCTTTCGCTCGACATCGCCCGCCGCCTGCTCGAGAGATTGCCGCCAGCGGCTCAAGTGGCGGGCTTTCTCGACGGCCTCGTGGAAGTCATCGGCGCGCTTTCCGAAGAAACGCGCGCGGAATTTCGCCAACGCGCGGACGCTGTCCTTTCCGCCCCGCGTCCCCTCGACGAAGACGAACAGACGCTGCTGCGCGACGCGCTGGCGAAAGCCTTCGGAGGTCCCGTGACCTTCTCGCTGCGCGCCGATCCTTCTTTGCTCGCGGGTCTCGAGCTCGAAAATGAGCACACGTGCATCCGCAACAGCCTGCGCGCGGATCTGGAGCGCGTCTCGGCCGCGCTCCTCAAGGAGCGTGACGATGGATGAGGAAGCGCTCGGCGCCGAGTCCGATTGGCTCGTGCGGGGTCGCGAGGCCTTAGGCAAGGCCGAGCTCGGCCCGAGAATCGAAACCGTGGGGCGCGTCGAGAGCTTCGCCGACGGCGTCGCCTTCGTCTCCGGACTGCCGCAGGTCGAGCTCAACGAGCTTTTGCGATTCGAGCACGGCGAGCTGGGCTTCGCCCTCTCTCTCGAAGCCGATCGGATCGGCGTCGTTTTGCTCGATGCGGGGCGCGTCATCGAGGCGGGCGAGCGCGTCATAGGAACGGGCGAGGTTGCGCGCGCGCCGGTGGGCCCCGGACTTCTCGGCCGCATCGTCGATCCGCTGGGACGTCCGCTCGACGGCGGCGAGGCGATCGTCGCGGAAGCCTTCCACCCGATCGAACGCGACGCGCCGGCCATCATCGCGCGCGACCGCGTCAGCGAGGCGGTCGAAACGGGCCTTCTGGCCGTCGACGCGATGTTTGCTCTAGGGCGCGGCCAGCGGGAGCTCATCATCGGCGACCGCGCCACCGGCAAGACGTCAATGGCGATAGACGTCGTCATCAATCAGAGACGCTCGGACATTTTCTGCGTCTATGTCGCCGTCGGGCAGCGCGCCACGGCCATAGAGCGCGCCATTGAAGCCGTGCGCGCCAATGGCGCCTTCGAGCGCACCATCTTCGTCGTCGCCTCTGCGGCGGCGCCGGCGGGTCTGCAATGGATCGCGCCCTTCGCCGGCTTCACCATGGCCGAGTATTTCCGCGACCGCGGCGGCGACGCGCTCGTCGTGATTGACGATTTGAGCAAGCACGCCGCGACGCACCGCGAGCTCGCGCTGCTGACGCATGAGCCGCCGGGACGCGAGGCCTATCCCGGCGACATCTTCTATCTGCATGCGCGGCTCTTGGAGCGCGCCGCCAAGCTCTCAAAGGAATTCGGCGGCGGCTCGCTCACGGCGCTCCCCATCGCCGAGACCGACGCGGGCAATCTCTCGGCCTATATCCCCACCAATCTGATCTCGATCACCGACGGGCAGATCGTCTTGGATCAGCGACTTTTCGCCGCAAATCGCCGTCCGGCCGTTGACGTGGGCCTGTCCGTCAGCCGCGTCGGCGGCAAGGCGCAACCGGAGTCGCTGCGCGCCGTCTCGGGGCGATTGCGGCTGCAATACACGCAGTTCCTCGAGCTCGAGATGTTCACGCGCTTTGGCGGCATGTCGAGCGCGCGCATCAAGAACGAGCTCGTGCGCGGCGAGCGCATTCGCGCTCTCCTGATCCAGCCGCGCTACGCGCCGCTGCGGCTCGCCGATCAGGTGGCGCTGCTCGCGGCGCTCGAAGCCGGCGTGCTGGACGCAGCGCCGGTCGAAGTCGTCGCGGAGGTGAGGACGAAGCTTCCCGCCCATCTCGACGCCTGCGCGCCGCAAAGCGTCGCAGCGCTCACAGGCGGCGCGCCGCTCGACGACGCGCAGCGCGAGACGCTCATGGCCAAGGTCTGCGATCTCGTCAAAGAACTCCAGGCGCGTTCGCCATGAGCGAGCGCCTGAGCGACATCCGCGCCCATATCGTCGCGACGCGCCAATTGGAGACGGTGATCACGGCGATGCGCGGCGTGGCTGCGGCGCGCGCGCGCGAGGCGCAGGCGCGGCTCGAGGGCGTGCGCGCCTATTCGGAGACCCTGGGCGAGGCGATCGGCGCGGCGCTGTCGCTGCATTTCGGCGAGCGCGAGGCGCCGGTGGCCGCGCGGGAGCGCCACCCCGGCCATATCCTGCTCGCTTTCTGCTCCGCGCAGGGCTTCGTCGGCGCCTTCAACGAACGCTTGCTTGCGGCGGCAAAAAAAATATTGGCCGCGTCGCCGACAGGACGCACGGTGCTCTATGTCGTCGGCGAGCGCGGCGCGACCCTCGCCGAAGAAAGAGGACTTAGGCTGGCGTGGACGGCGCCAATGGCGGCGCATGTCGATGAAATGCCGGCCCTCGCGGACCGGATTGCGGCGGCCCTTTACGAGCCGCTGGGCGCCGATCGCGCCGAGCGAGTCACGCTCATTCACGGCGCGCCCGACGGCGCGACGGGCTTTTCGATCGTCGAACGGCCGCTGATCCCGCTCGATCTGTCGCGCTTTCCTGCGTCCCGCCGCTCTCCCCCGCTCCTCAATCTGCCGCAGGCGGCGTTGATCGAGAGCCTCGCGCAGGAATATGTCTTTGCCGAGCTGTGCGCGGCGGCGACCTTGTCCTTCGCGGCAGAGAACGAGGCGCGAATGCAGGCGATGATCGCAGCGCGCAGCAATGTGCAAAAATCGCTGGAAGAGCTCGAGGCCCGGCATCGTCGCCAGCGACAGGCGGAGATCACGGAAGAGATCATCGAGCTCGTGCGTAGCGCGCCCGGCGGGTGACACCATGAATCCCTATGCGCTCTGGACATGGCCATGGACGACCTCCTTCGACTTCTACCAGCGGCTGCTCGACGCGCTTGCGGAAGCGAGCGCGCCGGCAGAGGTCGCTGGAGAGGGCCGCGGCGGAGACGAGATTGAATGGCACACCGACAATAGCGTGCGGCTCGACCTCGACGCGCTTCGGCTCCGCCAATTCTCAAAACCGAAGGAAAAGGAGCCTCCGCTTCTCATCGTCGCGCCGCGCGCGCTTCATGACGCCGGCTTCCTCGATCTCGCGCCCGGCCACAGCCTCGTCGAGACTTTCAAGTCGAACGGTTGCGACCGCGTCTTCCTCATCGAGTGGAAGCGGGCGACGCCCAGCATGCGCGATCAAGGGATCGACGCTCAGCTCGCTTTGCTCAATGTCGCCATCGACGAGATCGGCGCGCCTGCGGATCTCGTCGGCGTTTGCCAGGGCGGTTGGCTTTCGCTCGTCTATGCCGCACGTTTTCCCGGCAAGGTGCGCAAGCTCGTTCTCGCCGGCGCGCCGGTCGACACGCGGGCGGCCCCTTCCGCAATCGACGGCCCAGGCACGCCGCTCAACGAAGCGATCCAGGCGGAACTGCTGCGGCTCGGCGACGGCCTCGTTCTCGGACGACATCTGTCGCGGCTTTGGCCCCGCGAGACTGACGAAGGACAGCGCCGTGCGGATTTCCTGCAGATTGCCGAGGTCCCAGCGTCGCCTGAAGAGCTGCGGCTCGCGGAGATATTCGAGCGTTGGGATCATCGCCTGCTCGATCTGCCGGGAGCCTATTACAGCGAGGTCGCGGCTTGGCTCTATCGCGAAAACCGGCTGATCGCGGGCACATTCCCGGCGCTTGGCCGCCCCGTCGATCTCGCCGCGCTCACCTGCCCTCTCTTCCTGCTGGCAGGCGCCGAGGACGATGTCGCCCCGCCGCCTCAGCTCTTCGCGCTCATCTCCCACGTGGCGGCGGAGCTCGAGGTCGAGACGTCGCTCGCGCCATCCGGTCACCTGGCGCTCTTCATGGGACGCCGCACGCTGGCCGAAGAATGGCCCCGCATCGCGCAATGGCTGGCGAAGTAGCGAGCCGTCATTGCGGCCAAAACTGCAACGCATCAAGACGCGCGAAAAGTCGCGACGACGGGCGCGTGCAGCGAGCCCTCGATCGGATCCTGCGCATAGGCTTCATCCGGCAGTCCCGCGTTGAAAATATCGACGCTCACGCAGCGCCCCGCAAGCGAGGCCGAGGCGAGGATGTGATCGATGAGGCGCGGCTCGCCGCCATGCAGAACGCTATATCGGCGATTGAGCGGAACGCGGGTCTCCAACGGCTCCAAAGCCCGAACGCCGCCGTTGAAGTTCGCTTCGAGAATCGTCGACGCGGCGTCATGCTCGTCGACGTTGAGATCACCGCAGAGCGCAATCGCCGCCCTTTCATTGGCATCGAAGAGGTTTTCAACGCAGAGCCGCGCCTCGAGCGCCTGACGCTCGCGCTTTTGCGCCGCGAGGAAAAGGCCCTCCACGCGCTTGCGACTCGAGCCGGAGCCGCCCGGCAGCGGCACGGGGCGCGGCGCGCGCAGATGCAAATTGATGAGATGCAGCGGCCCTGCTCCCGGCGCGTCGATCGCCGCGTAAAGAAGCGGGCGATCGAAGGCGATCTCGATGTCATCCGACTCCTCGCCAAGCGGACTCCACCGCCATTTCCCGACGAGGTCGTGATGAAACTGCCGCGTCGTCACGAAGCGCCAGCGGCTCAAAATCGCGAGGTTGTGAACGTCTGCCGGAGCGTCAGTTCCGGGGCGCGTGCTGCTCGCGCGGAAAAAAGCGGAATAGGGCGTTTCATCGAGCAGCCGCTCGAGGGCGATGAGGCGGCGCGGGCCGTGCTTCTCGCTCTTCCGGCCGGCGATCTCCTGCAGGCAGAGAACATCGGCGCGCAGATCCATGAGGAGCGGCCGCAGCACGGCGATCCGGCGCTCGAACGCGCGCTCGTCCGCGGCGGTCCAATCGAGATTCTCCAGATTGAAGGTCGCGATGCGAAACTCTTCGCTCATGGCGGAGCGTCGTTCGTTCTAGCGACAGGCGCGCGCCGCTCTCGCTCAGGACTGCAGCACGTATAAACCGGGCGCCTCGGCGATCGGCGCATATCCCTTCTCGGGCGCTCCCATCGGCGGCGGCTCGCTCAGCTCTCCTGAGCGCGCCTGCAGCCACTTCGACCACTCCGGCCACCAGGAGCCCGACTTCTTTTGCGCAAGAGCAATCCAGGAGTCGGGATCGTGGTAATGGCCGCCGTCCTCGCGCGTCGCGACCTGATAGCTCGCGATGTCGCGCGTCGGCGGGGAGACGATGCCGACATTATGCCCGCCCGAGGTGAGCACAAACGTCACCTCGGTCTCGGTCAGAAGATGAATCTTGAAAACGGAGCGCCAGGGCGCCACGTGATCGCGCGACGTCCCGACGACGAACATCGGCGCGCGAATGTCGCTCAACACCACGGGCTTTCCATCGACGAGATAATGGCCCTCGGCGAGCTCGTCGTTGAGGAAGAGGCGGCGCAGATATTCCGAATGCATGCGATAGGGCATGCGGGTCGCATCGGCGTTCCAGGCCATCAGATCGGTCATCTTCTGCCGTTCGCCCATCAGATAGTCGCGCACGAGCTTCGACCAGATGAGATCGTTGGAGCGAAGCATTTGAAAGGCGCCGGCCATCTGCTTGGCGTCGAGATAGCCCTTCTCCCACATCATGTCCTCGAGAAAGGCGATCTGGCTCTCATTGATGAAGAGCATGAGCTCGCCGGCCTCGTCGAAATCGGTCTGCGCGGCGAAAAGCGTGACGGACTTCAAGCGCTCGTCCCCGTCGCGCGCCATCGCCGCCGCCGCGATCGAGAGCAGCGTTCCGCCGATGCAATAGCCGACGCTGTGCACGCGTTCGCCTGGCGCGATCGCCGTCGCCGCGTCGAGCGCCGCCATCACGCCGAGTTTGCGATAATCCTCCATGCCGAGATCGCGATCCTGCGGATCGGGATTCTTCCAGGAGATCATGAAGACCGTGAAACCCTGGTCGACGAGATATTTGACGAGGGAATTCTCCGGCGACAGATCGAGGATGTAATATTTCATGATCCAGGCCGGCACGATCAGCACAGGCTCTGGCCGCGTCTTCGCCGTCGTCGGCGCATATTGAATGAGCTCTATCAGCCGATTGCGGAACACGACCTTGCCGGGCGTGACGGCGACGTTCTTTCCCGCCGCGAAGTCCTCGGCGCCGACCGGCGCTTTTCCATTGATCGCGCGCGTCCAGTCCTCGGCGAAGTTGCGAGCGCCGCGCACGAGGTTCCAGCCGCCCTCGCGCAGCGTCTGATGCATCAGCTCGGGATTCGTCGGCAGATAGTTGAAGGGCGAAACCATATCCAAGAGCTGGCGCGACATGAAGTCGACGGCGTTCTCATGCTGCTGTGTGACGCCGCGCACGCTCGTCGTCGCATTGTGCCACCACTGCTGCTGCAGCAGGAAGCTTTGATAAAGCAGATTGTAGGGCCATCGCCGCCAGGCCTCGCCCACGAAACGATGGTCTTGCGGCAGCGGCTCGATGCAGGGCTCGCTCACGCCGCCTTCCAGCGCGCATTGGCCCATCCAGCGCGCGAGGCGCAACGCCTTGCGCGAGGCCTTCACCGCGAGCTGCGCCTGCTTGCCGGGGCTCGCCGCGAGATGCGTCGCCCAGTCCAGATAGGCGCTGCCGAGAGCCGCCGGCGAGAGTCCCAAGGTGAAATAGGCCAGCGAGGCGTGCAGGCTGCGGTCGATGACGTCGCTCAAGGCCGTCGCGGCGAAAGAGTCCTCCTCGGGCTCGAGTCGAGGTTCCTTTGGCGTCCGGCGCGAGGCCCCGCTCGCCACGGCGATCGGGCTCGCGCCCGTTCCTGCGTCCGTCGGCGGCACGAGAGAGAGAACCCGCCCGCGCGGCGGCGGCGCTCCGTCGCCGCTCGAGGATGGAGCTCTGGGTTCGCCGGGGTTCATGCGCGCTCCATCTCGGATGATAGGCGGAAATTAGCGCATTTCGCGGGACGGCAGAATCCCTCCCTTCCGGGGCGCGATTGCGCGGGAAGCAGTCAGTAGACGGAATAGGGCCGGTTCACGCCCCTGCGCCAGACCACCACCGCTAGGTAGAGCAAGGCCGGCACGAGGGCCAGGGCAAGGCCGATCATCGAATAGATCTGATTGCCGACCGGATCGATGCGCGCGCGGCAGACGGGATCATGCATGTGGCAGAGCGCCGTGGAGCCCGGATGGTAGGGAATGATCACGAAGGTCGAGAAGGAATAGGCGACGACCCCCGCAATAACAAGCGCCGGCAGCAGATAGAGAAAGGCGAAGCGCCACAACCAGTCGAGCGGGCCGATCTTGCGCCGCCGCCGTAGCTTCAGATCGTAAAAGGCGGCGACCCCCGCAGCCAGCACGATGAGGGCGATCGTCAATCCCACGGGCACGAAGGGATATTTGATCCCCAAAGCGACCAGAGCGTGCATATGGCCTCCTCGACGCCTCCTGCGAAACGAGGCCTTGTAGACGAGCTTTCCGATGCCGCGCAAGGCGTTGGCGAGCGGGGACGCGCCCGGCGCGACGGCGGCGGGCGGGAATTTCCAGCCCGCCAGCCATGTCGGCCGTCTCCGCCAACCCAGGAATATTTTCGATCGGCGGTTTACAGTCTCGAAGTCGTGGATTTAGTCTGCAAGAATGCCGGCGGAGCGCGATATCGAGCCGCTTCCTTGCTCGCGCGGAGCCTTGCGGATTTGGAGACGACCTGTGACGATTTCGCTTTTCACAAGATGCCGCAGCGTCGCCCTGCCCCCCCGCCTCGGCGCGGTCCTCGCGCTGACCGCCTTCCTCTCCTTGGGGGCCGGCGCCCGAGACGCTCGAGCGTTGGTGATCACCACGCCCACCTACTATGCCGAGTTCGCCTTCACCTTCGACACAACGTTATCGCTTCCCATAGGCTCCGCAACACTCCTAGGATCGGGCGTCCTGGACGCGAAAAGACTTTCCACGGATCCGGCTGGGCAATGGCTAGTCTACAATGTGACCGGCGGCTCGCTATTCATCAAGACAAGCGAGGCCTCAGGGTACTATGGCCTCGGCTACGCCTCGCCGAACACTTTTCCGACCCCCACCGGCAACGACAACCTTGTGTTTCCCTATGCCTCTGCTCCGCATCAGCTTGACAGCCTCGGCATCACCTTCGCTTTGACTACGCCTATCTTTCCGACGATCGCCTACCTCAACATCAAGGATCCCCCGGAGACATACAATTTCAGCATCGGAACGCCAGACGGCGATTTTTTCACCGGCGGCACTGGCGCTTTCCAGGCTCCGGGCCCCACGCCCGGCGCGGGGCTGGCGGCTTTCGCCTTCCTGCTCCTTGCCGGCGCGGCGGGGCGGGCGCGCGGTCTGCTCGCGCGCTGAGAGCGAAGCGGGGCAAGGCAATTTGCGCGCCTCTTCTCCTGTTCCCAAAGTCGTCAGGGCCGGGCTTGTCCCGGCCATGATGAGGCTACGAGCGTGCTGAATAGGCCGCTTTTGCCCTCAGGCCAGCCGCCTCTCCCTTGACGCGGTGGCGGCGAGCGCGGCGGAAAGACTCCCGCCCACGAGCGCCGCCGAGAGCAGATAGACGCCGCCGGGAAAGACGCCCGCCCCGACGCTCAGCGAGAAAATCTGCGTAAAGAGCAGCGGCCCGATCATGCCGGAAACGCCGCGCAGGCTCGAAAGCGCGCCCTGCAGGCGCCCCTGCTCGGAGGCGTCGCGTAGGCGCGTGGCGAGGCCCTGCAGCGAGGGGTTCACCAGCCCGAGCATCGCGATAAGCGGCGCCGCCGCGATAAACAACGCGTCGTCGCTCGCAAAGGCGTAGAGCAGGAAGCCCGCCGCCCCGAACAGCAGCCCGATCGTCACTGTCGCCCGCTCGCCGAGCCGCGCCACCGCGGGCCGCACGAGCCCGCCCGAGACGATCGTCTGCGAGACGCCGACGACCGCGAGCGCGAGACCCGTTTTTCCTGCGTCCCAGTGATAGCGGTAGTCGGCATAGAGCACGAAAAGGCTCGGCAGCGACTCATGCGCCAGATAGGAGAGGAAGGCCGCGCCGGCGATGAGCGCGAGCTCGCGCTGCGAGCCCAGCAGCCGCAGCGCGCCGAACACATTGGCGCTGCGCCAGGCGATCTTCGGCGTGCGCTTCTCTTCGGGAAGCGACTCGGGGAGAATGACGAAGCCGTATAGCGCGTTGGCGAGGCTCAGCCCCGCCGCGGCCCAGAAGGGCAGGCGCAGGTCGTAGCCGCCGAGCCAGCCGCCGATCGCCGGCCCCAGAATGAAGCCGAAGCCGAAAGCCGCGCCGAGCAGACCGAACCGCCCCGCCCGCTTCTCCGGCGTGGTGATGTCGGCGACATAGGCGCCCGCCGTCGACATGCTGGCGGCCGTCGCCCCCGAGATCAGCCGCCCGATGAAGAGAACCGTCAGCGACGGGGCGAGCGCCATGAAGATGTAATCCAGCCCCAGGCCGAGATTGGAGGCGAGCACGACGGGCCGCCGTCCGAAATGGTCGGAAAGCGATCCCAGCACGGGCTGGAAGAGGAACTGCATCAAGGCCCATGCGAAGCCGAAAACGCCCGTGACGGCCGCTGCGCGCGAGATGTCGCCGCCCTCGAATTCAGTGATGAGCTTGGGCAGAACGGGAATCATCACGCCGAGCGCCAGCATGTCGAGCGCGACGGTGATGAGGATGAAAATAAAGGCCGCCTTGCGCCTGACGGGCGTGACCTCGCGCATATTTTCCCTCGACTCGACTCCTAGGCGAGGCCATAGCAAGGAGCCGGCCGGAAGCGCAATGCGCCTTCTCCGCGCGGCGAAGCTGGCCTTGCGCCGCCGCTCCCATATATCGTCACAATCCCGCCACAGCAGCGCGAATCATTGAAAGATGCGCGATAACTTGCTTATCTCCTCCCTGAGACTACTCCTCCACCGCGTGACGAGGCGCCCGCGCATGAATCGATTTGAACGCGCTCCCCAGCCCGCCGGGCTGGCCGAGCTCGAATATAGGGACGGCGACTATCGCGTCCGCAAGGCGGGAGCCTATGTGCGCTGCGCCGTGACCGGCCAGCCGATACCGCTCGAGGAGCTGCACTACTGGAGCGTCGATAGGCAGGAAGCCTACAGCAGCCCCGCGGCGCGACTGCAGAGGCTCAAGGCCGAGGAAGGGCGCGAACCCTGAGCCTTCTCAATTTCGCGCGCCCACGTCGTGATCTTCTGAGCCTGAAACGCCCCTGTCCGCGGGCGAATCCGAGCCTTCCCCTTGCGGGTGGGGTTTCCGCTCCCCGTAGCGGATCTCGCCATTCTCGTAATAGAATTCGCAGCCGTCACTGGCCGCCAGCGCGGTGAGAACTTCGGGCCACCGGCCGTCCAGCGTCCACCTGCGGTAGCGCGTGTATGCGGTGTACCACTTGCCGAAGTCGGCCGGCAGGCTGCGCCAGCTCGCATGATTGCGAACGACCCAGAACACGGCTTCGATAAAGAGGCGGTTGTCGCGGGCCTGACGGCCGGGATCGCCCTTCTTGCCGGGGAGGTGGGAAGCGATCAGCCCCCAACGCTCATCGGTGAGATAATCTTCGCTCTGGAATGGGCCGCTTCGCGGCTCGAGGTGGGCGTCGCTGGATTTAAGCTGGCTCCCCATAACAGTCTCCATCTATTTGTATTTGCCTGAACAAGCAGCGTAATTTTCAAACCGGCGCTATAGCCTGCTTCGTGAACGGCCCGAAACAGCGACGGTCCGCAGTCGGGAGAGCTTCTCCTCCTCCGTGAACCACAAAGGCGAAGATTGCTTCGAAGCGTCAGATTCGGCAAACGGAAAGAATTTGTCCGCTGATCTCCGTTGAAGCGACGCGCGGCCGCTTGTCTTCGGATCCAAAGCCTCGGGCCGAAATTCGGCGATTGTGCTTATTATGTCGTGCGAGCGAGCTTTTCCCGCACTGTCCTTGTCGCGAGCGGCCTTCTTCGTCGCAATCGCGGCTCCGAACAAGAACACCCAGGCCAAGAACACGCTTACCGCCCAAGCGGCGAGGAGGTAGCGCCCACTCACGACGAGGTAGGCAGCGGGCGCTCCGCATAGCAATGACATAACGGAGACAACCGCTAAATTCGACGCCAGAGTCGCCTGGATTTTCTTTGCGATTCCCCCGAGGGAATAAAGCTTAAATATAGCAATCTTGTAGTTTTTTCTTATTAAAGCGCCGCATTTCTCAAGAGGATCACTTTTCAGAAGCCTCTGAGTTGGCAAATTGTGGCAGGATTCCTGCCGGAAATACGAATAAAGCATCTCGATAATCCCACTTATATGCTTTTCTACCGGCACCGGATAAGGCGCTGTAGTAAACTTGAGCTTCGCAGCCTAGCCTGCCCGGTTGCCGTTGCGCAATATCCTGAGCCCCGATTCGTGCAACACCGTATTGTCTATAAAAGACCCAAAACCAGGACGCGGTCAATGCGCTATTTTTCCGCACTTGCAAAGTCGTGAATTTCAGTTGCTGTATTAAATAACGCGAGGGACCGCACGGTGTATTGTAAACACTCGCCTCATCGCGGCGAGCTGGCGGCGCGTCGAGCGGGTTCGGAGGCGATATTTGCGCATCTCCCCCAGAGGCTTCACGTCGTTTCGACAGACGCGGATCGCGCATGCGCAATCGAGCGGCGCAGCAGCGCCTCGACCGCCTCCGGCTGTTGGAACGCCAGCCGGACCGGCAGCGACTCCATTGTGTCGCCCGAGCCCAAGCGCCGCGCGTCCTTCTCGGTCGTGACGAGCCGGGCGGAGCAGCTCTCCGCCGCTCTCGAGAGTCTCGAAAGCTCGGCCGCCGAATAGAAATGGTGGTCGGGAAACCAGCGCCAACCCGCCACGCACGCGCCGATTTCCTCCAGGGTCGCCAGGAATTTTTGAGGGCGCCCGACGCCGGCGAAGGCGAAGACACGCGCATCCGAGAGGCGCGCCGCGGCGTCGGGATCGGGCGCAAGGCGGCCGCGCAACACAGCCTTCGCATCCCTGAGCCAGGAGGGACTTTCGCCGTGGCCGATCAAGATCGCTGCGTCTGCGGCTTCGAGCTGCGCGGCGAGCGGCGCGCGCAGGGGCCCTGCGGGCGGACAGAGCCCGTTGCCAGCGCCGTAGGCCGCATCGACGACGAGGATTGCGAGATCGGGCGCCAGGCTGCGCGAATGCAGCCCATCGTCGAGTATGAACGCGGTCGCGCCTGCGCGCGCCGCAAGCCGAGCCGAGGCAATACGGTCGCCTCCGACGAAAGTCGGAGCGACGCCCGCCAGCAGCAGCGCCTCGTCGCCCACGTCGCGCGCAGTATGGCGGGAGAGATCGACGCGCAGCGACGCGCCTCGCGCGCCCGCGCTGCCGTAACCGCGCGTCAGAAAGGCCGGCCTCTCCTCCATCGCGATGAGCATTTGCGCGAGCGCGAGCGCTGTGGGCGTCTTGCCGTCGCCGCCGAGTGTCAGCCCGCCGATTACGATCGTCGGCAGTTCCGCGCGGGGCGCGTTTCTTTGCAGACGCACCTGCGCGACCGCCCCGTAAAGCGCGCCCAACGGCGCAAGCGCCAGAGCCAGCGGCCCTGGAGGCCTGCCCCAGAACTGCGGCGCGTGGGAGCACAGCATCACGCCTCCTCGCGAACTGCGAGCAGAGGCTCCAGCGCGGCCACGATTCGCTGCGAGGCGCCGCCGAGCTTCTCGACGACGCCGCGCGCGCGCCGCCCCATCTCGCGCAGCCGCCGCGGTTCGGCGAAGAGACGCTTGGCGGAACGCGCGAGATCGCGTGCATCCGCGCAGGCCAGCGCGCCGCCGGCAGTATCGAGCGCGGCGTATATTTCCTCGAAGTCGGCGACATTCGGGCCGTGCAGCAGGGCGCAGCCGAAGCGCGCCGGCTCGATCGGATTATGCCCCCCGCCAGGCGAGAAGGAGCGGCCCATGAAGACGACGCCGGCGAGCGGAAAGGCCAAACCCAGCTCCCCCAGCGTGTCGAAGAGATAGATCGCCGTCTCCTTTTGCGGGCGCTCGCCCTGCGAGCGGCGCGCGACCGCCAAGCCGCGCTCCGCTGCAAGGCTCATGATCTCCTCGGCGCGGTCGGGATGGCGCGGCGCGACGATGGTGAGAAGATCGGGAAAGGCGCTAGCGATCTCGAAATGCGCGTCGAAAGCGATCGCTTCCTCGCCGCGATGCGTCGAGATCGCGGCGAAGACCGGCCGCGCGCCGAGCGCCCCGCGCAATTCCGCGAGCGCGATGGGATCGGCGCGAAGCGCATCGGAATCGAACTTCAGATTGCCCGCGACCGTCACGGCCTTGACGCCGAGACCGATAAAGCGCGCGGCGTTGGCCGCATCCTGCGCGAAGCAGAGGTCGATCCGCGAGAAAAGGCGCTCGGCGACGCCCGGCGCCTTACGCCAGCGCGCGAGCGACGTCTCGGAGATGCGGGCGTTGACGAGCGCGAAGGGAACATCGCGCGCCTTCGAGGCCAGCAGCATGTTTGGCCAGATTTCCGATTCGGCGAAGAGCGCGAGGTCCGGGCGCCAATGGTCGAGGAATCTTGCGACGAAGGGCCAGGAGTTGAGCGGCGCATATTGGTGGAAGGCGCCGGGCGGAAGCCTCTCGCGGAGCACTTGCGCCGAGCTCTTCGTGCCGGTCGTGATGAGCGCAGAGAAGCCGCGCGACAGCAGCCGGTCGACGAGCGGCAAGAGCGAGAGTCCCTCGCCGACGCTCGCCCCATGCAGCCAGACAAGCGGCCCCTCCGGCCGCATCTCGCTCGGCAAGCCCATGCGCTCTGGGAGCCGCGCGGGGTCCTCCTTGCCGACACGGGCGCGCGCGAGCAGGAGCGGTCGGGCCAACGGAAACAGCGCCGTCGTCGCAAAGCGATAGAGGATAAGCAAGGGCATGGCGTCGAGGGGATTGAGCCCATTTGGCGGGTGAGTCGGAGGGGGAGGATAGCATGGCTCACGAAAAGGGCCCGGCGTCGAGCCGGCAGCGATGGCGACGCTGGCCGCCCGGGTGCTATGATCGACCGCCCGGTGGCCGCCCGGGATGGAGCGCTCCATTTGAAACAGAGGGAGCTTATGAGCTTTACTTATTGCAAGGCCCCTGCAGGACGATTCGCGGAAAATGAATAAAGGGCGCAACGCAGGACAAGTCGCATGCCGTGAGCGAGCCCAGACGGCGAGACGCCCTTCGAAGGATGAGACGAGAGCGCAACGCAGGGCCTCAGAGACTTAGAGCGTCGGACTAACCATCGGCCGCCGGACAATATTCAACGGGAGCACCCCATGAATCTGCAAAACTTCCGCTTCGATGTCGGCGCCGACGGCGTCGCCCTTTTGACCTGGGACATGCCGGGACGCTCGATGAATGTCATCACCGAGGAGGTGATGAGCGAGCTTTCTCGAGCCGTCGAAAAGGTCGCGGCGGATACGGCGATCAAGGGCTGCGTCATCGCCTCGGGCAAGAGCGCTTTCTCGGGCGGCGCCGATCTGTCGATTTTGCAGAAGAGCCGCGCGGCGCATGGTAAGGCGCATGCCGAGAAAGGCGCGGAAGAGGCCAACAGGCTCTTCTTCGAGAGCGCGCGCAAGCTCTCGCAACTCTACCGGCGCCTCGAGACTTGCGGCAAGCCCTTCGCCATCGCGATTCACGGCGTCTGCCTCGGCGGCGCCTTTGAGCTCGCGCTCGCCTGCCATCATCGCGTCCTTGCCGACGACGACAAGACCAAGGTCGGCCTGCCCGAGGTCAAGGTCGGACTCTTTCCCGGCGCCGGCGGCACGCAGCGAATCGCGCGGCTTCTGCCGACGGGCGACGCGCTGCAATTCCTCTTCAAGGGCGAGCAGATACCCGCCAAAGCCGCCAAGGCCGTAGGCCTCGCGCATGAGCTTGCGCCGCAAGGCGAGATCGTCCAACGCGCCAAGGACTGGATCGTTAGCGGCGGCAAGGCCGTCGCGCCCTGGGATCAGAAGGATTTCAAGCCGCCGTCCGGCCGCATCTTCTCGCCCGGCGGCATGATGATCTGGATGCCGGCCAACGCCATCTACCGGCGCGAGACCTACGACAATTATCCCGCCGTGAAGGCAATCCTGCACTGCGTCTATGAAGGCCTGCAGCTGCCGATGGATCAGGGTCTGACTGTCGAGGCGCGGTGGTTTGCGCATATTCTGCGCTCGAAGGAGGCGGCGGCGATGATCCGCACGCTCTTCCTCTCCAAGAACGAGCTCGAGAAAGGCGCGCGCCGCCCCAAGGACGAGCCGCCGTCGCAGCTCAACAAGATCGGCATTCTCGGCGCGGGCTTCATGGGCGCAGGCATTGGCTATGTCGCGGCGTTGAACGGGCTCGAGGTCGTGCTCATCGACCGCGATCAGGAAAGCGCTGACAAGGGCAAGGCCACGATCGACAAGCTCATCTCCGGCCAGGTCTCGCGCGGCAAGGCGACGGCCTCCGCCAAGGAGGCGCTGCTCGCGCGCGTCGAGGCGACGCCCGATTACGCGCGGCTCAAGGGATGCGATCTCATCCTGGAGGCCGTGTTCGAGGACCGCGCGGTGAAGGCCGAGGCGACGAAGCGCGCGCAAGCGGTCGTCGGCCCCGATGTCGTCTTCGCCTCCAACACCTCGACGCTGCCGATCACCTCGCTCGCCGAAACCTCGCTCAAGCCTGAGAACTTCATCGGCGTGCATTTCTTCTCGCCCGTCGAGAAGATGCTGCTCGTCGAGATCATTCACGGCGAGAAGACGGGCGACAAGGCGCTCGCCGCGGCGCTGGATTTCGTGCGGATCATCAAGAAGACGCCCATTGTGGTGAACGACTCGCGCGGCTTCTTCGCCAATCGCTGCGTGCTCGCCTATGTGCGGGAGGGACAGACCATGCTCGTCGAGGGCGTGCCGCCCGCGATGATCGAGAACGCCGCGCGCATGGCCGGCATGCCGGTCGGGCCGCTTTCGCTCAACGACGAGGTCGGCCTCGATCTCGGCTGGAAGATTCTGCAGGCGACGAAGAAGGATCTCGGCGCCGCGGCGGTCGATCCGGCGCAGGAGCGCGTGCTCGGCTTCCTCGTTGAGAAGAACGGGCGCTTCGGCCGCAAGAACGGCAAGGGCTTTTACGACTATCCGGCGAGCGGCAAGAAGACGCTGTGGCCGGGCCTCTCCGAGCTCGCCGAGAAGAAGCTCGATCCTGACACGCTCGACGTGAAGGAGCTGGAGCGGCGCTTCCTCGTCGCACAGGCGGTGGAGGCCTCCCGCACGCTCGCGGAGCATGTCGTGACCGACCCGCGCGAGGCGGACGTGGGCTCGGTTCTGGGCTTCGGCTTCGCGCCATTTACGGGCGGCGCGCTCTCCTACATCGACGGCATGGGCCTCAAGGCGTTTGTAGCGCTCTGCGACACGCTCGCGGCGAAATACGGCCCGCGCTTCGCGCCGCCGCAATTGCTGCGCGACATGGCGCGCGAGGGCGAGACGTTTTATCGGGCGGCGTGAGCCGCCCTGGCGCTATGCTCCGTCGCGAAGTATCCTGACCGCCAGCCATGGCTGCGAACTCTGCGTCGTCAAATGTTCGGCTGCGTCAAAGCGGGCGGCGACGCCCGGCCCTGCGCCGACTCTTCCTGCGCCTCCATCGCCGGATCGGGCTTCTCGCCGGCGCGCTCTTTGTTCTGATCGGGCTTAGCGGCGGCCTGCTTGCCTTTCGCGAGGACATCGACGAGCAGCTGAACGCGTCCATCATGCGGGTTGCGCCGCCCGCGCAGGCTTTGCTGAAACCTCTTGACGAGATCCTGGCGGCGGCGGTCGCCGCCATGCCGCCCGACGCCAAATTGGAGAGGCTCACCCTCCCGCGCCACGCGCGCGCCGCCGCGTCGGTCACCTATATGGTCGATAGCGACGATCTCGAAAGCGACTTCTACGAGCTCTTTGTCGATCCCTATACGGCGCGGGTCAAAGGGCGCCGGCTGCTGCTGCATGGCGACAAGACCTTCTCGCAGCCCTTCATCCCGATCCTTCTGGCCTTTCACTCGGCGCTGCTGCTTGGCGCCAACAACGCCTATCTCGTCGGCTTCCTCGGCATTTTCCTGTGTTTCTCCGTTCTCGTCGGGCTCTACCTCTGGGCGTCGGCGAACGGCCCGTGGCGCCTCGGCTTGCAGGTGAAATGGAACGCCAGCCGCGAGCGGGTCGTCTACGACCTGCACAGGAGCGTTGGAATCTACGGCGCGGCGATCCTCCTGGTGATGCTGCTCACCGGCGTGGCGATGACCTTCAAGCCGGCGACTCGCGGGGTGACGGCCCTCTTCTCCCCGGTGCGTCCCGATCCAGATTTCGGAAAATCGAAACCCATCCCCAACGGCGCGCCGATCGGCGTCGACGCCGCCGTCGCCGCCGCGAATGCCGTGTTTCCGGATGGACGGCTGCACTGGGTGCTGCTGCCCAGCACGCCGAGCGGCGTCTATGTTGTGGGCAAGCAATCGGAGAGCGAGCCGAACCGAACGAAGACTTATAGAAACGTCGGCGTGGACCAATATACGGGCCAAGTCCTGCAGGTTCAGGATCGTCACGCCTTCACGAGCGGCGAGCGCTTTCTCGAATGGCTTTTCCCGCTGCACAGCGGCGAGGCCTTCGGCGCCATCGGCCGTCCGCTCACGCTGCTCGTTGGCGTCGTCCCGCTCGCCCTCTTTGTCACGGGCTTTCTGCGCTGGCGGCAGAAGCGGCGCGGGCGGGCGCCGCCGGCGCTGTGACTATTGTCCCGCGACGATGGGCATCTCGATGATGTCTTCCTTCTCTGTGGCTTCTCCGAAGCCGACCTTGAGAAGATATTTCCCTCTATGGGGCAGCGCCGAGTTGACCGACATCATCCCGCTCGGGTAGCGCGTTGGAGGCTTGGAGAAGATCTCCTTCCTCTGTCCCGCCGCGTCCAATTGATAGAACCACAGCGAGATCGGCTGGTTGCGCACTTCCTTTTCCATGAAGGTGAGGGCGAAGATGACCTTGCCCGTCCCCGGAACGTGATCGCAATATTCGTCGTATTTGCGCAAATCGTCCACCGCGCCACCCGCGCTCTCGTCGGAGTCGGCGAGGAAATAGGTCGTCAGATGCACCGAATAGAAGTCGCTGACGCCCAGGCAGTCGGAGATGACGCGATCGCCGGCCTTCGTCGCGGGCTTCACGGCTTTCGGCGCAAAATGCTCGGTCCAATAAAGCTCGAAGGCCGGCCCCCAAAGGCGGTAGGTGAAGGCCGCGCCGCTCGCGCCGGCGAGCGCGACGATGCCGATGAAGAGGAGCAGGTTCAGGCGGGCGGTGGGGCTCATGTTTTTTCTTCCTCGCCCTAGGGCGCGACCTCAAACTCCCAGGCGCCGCTCACCATATGGCCGTCGGCCGAGAGCGCCCGATAGCGCACCGTATATTTGCCGGGGGTGAGCGGATTGACGCTGACCGAAACATGC
Organism: uncultured Alphaproteobacteria bacterium; assembly: GCA_963798515.1. Taxonomy (GTDB): domain Bacteria; phylum Pseudomonadota; class Alphaproteobacteria; order Rhizobiales; family Beijerinckiaceae; genus Methylocystis. Next base: position 92,630 of record CAWCTS010000001.1, on the reverse strand, counting down.
GCCCCGTCGGCGCTGTCGATCGCGGCGTCGCGCTTGTCGACGCGCGCGCCTTCCGCGCTCACCACGGCGAGCGCGGCGAGGGAATCGCGGATGGCGGCGTCGTACCAGACGTCGACCTTTCCGATGCTGCCCGGCGCCGTCCCGCCCTGCGGCGGCGAGGTGCGGACGATGATCGCATGCGCCGGAACGAGGCGCGGGAGCTTCGAGAACTCTCGCACCGGCGCGTCCGTCTGCGGAAAGGCGGTCGCGTCTTGAAGGCCGGCGGCAAGCCAGAGCAGCGCAGCGCAATGAATCATAGCCCGGGCTCTTCGCTCGCGGCGCGGATTCGCTCGCGGGGCGGCGCCTCTCGCGTCAGTGGCTTGGACTTGCGGCATGCGGATCAACCTTTACGCTGCGCCATTTCGACCAACGGTCTTTCGTGTGTTTCCGACAGCGTTCGAGCGTGCGCAAGCCCCACCTTCTCCGTGGACCTTTTCAGGTATGCGGTTTATACGAGTAATGCATACGCTGCAGGCTCGCGCAGCGTCAAGGGAGCTACCGGATGGCGCGCGCGGGTAGAAATGCAGTCATTATCGCGCTGGCGCTGATTGGCCTCGCCTCGACGGCCTGGGCTCACACGGCGAACATCTCCAGCAGCCGCATCGTGTCCGAGGCCGACGACCGCTACCGCGTCGAAGTGGGGTTTCTCGGGACCGACATTGAGCGGATGCTCGCCGAGAACAAGGAGGCGCTCAAGGGCGCCGACCTCACCGAGCCCGGCCTCATCGAAGGCCTGCTCGGCAAGTTCATCCAGGGCCGCGTCGCCATGGAGAACGCCGAAGGCCAGAAGTGCCCCAGCGCGGTCGTCTCGGTCGGCGAGGATCCGGCGAACCCCACCGATTCGAAAGCCGTCCTGCGCTTCGACTGCAGCGGCGTTCCCGGCCCGATCCTCTACAACCCTTACAAGCTGCTCGAGGCGCAGGGCGCCCGCGCCAAGCATCTCGTCAGCATCGGCGAGAAGGGCGACGAATCCAAGCTTACCGAGGCGCAGCGCTTAGGCGGCGAGCCGGCGCCCGGCCAAATCATGATCTTTCCCGGCGACGCGCCGATCGACGTCGCCAAGCCCCTGCTGACGCCCTGGCAGCTCGCGCCGAAATTCTTCGCGGCCGGCGTCGAGCACATCATGACCGGCTACGATCACATTTGCTTCCTGCTGGCGGTTGTGCTCTGGGCGTCGCGCGCCTGGCCGGTCGTCAAGATCGTAACGGCCTTCACGGTCTCGCACTCGATCACGCTGACGCTCGCGGCGTTGCAGATCGTCAATCTGCCGAGCGCCTGGACCGAGGTCGCCATCGCGCTCTCCATCATCTATGTCGCCGTTGAGAATTTTTTCACGCGCAAGGTCGATGGGCGCTGGCGCGACACTTTCGTCTTCGGCTTCATCCACGGCTTCGGCTTCGCGAGCGGGCTCATCGAGCTCGGCGTGCCGCAGCGCGCCATCGTGCCGGCGCTCGCGAGCTTCAACCTCGGCGTCGAGGCCGGGCAGATCGGCGTCGTGATGATCGTCATCCCCCTCTTGAATTTCATCGACAAGCGATTCAGCCAGGGCGAGCGCAGCCCGCGTCTCGTCTATGCCTGCTCCGCGATCATCGCGAGCTTCGGCGCCTATTGGCTGCTCGTGCGCCTGGGCATGCTGAGCGAATAAAGACCGCCACGAAAAACGCGCCCGAGAGGGGCGCGTTCAGCGGCTTCCAAACAAACGAAACCTTCGCGCCTACTTGCTCTTGCAGGATGACATGCCCTTGCAATGAGACTTTTGCGTCTTGCAATGGGTCTTGGCCTTGCAATGGTGTTTTTGCGTCTTGCAGTGGTTGTAGGACTTGGCCGCCATGGAATGGGCGGAAGCCGGAGTTGGCGTGGCGGCCCCGGCGAGCGCCAGCGACACGGCGGCGGCGGCGATTGCGGCGCCGGAAAGAACCTTGTTCTGCATCTCTCTCTCCTCAGATTGGCCATGCCGACCCCTCCAAGGGGCGCCGTGGCCTCGACAGAATTGTCGCAATATGCGGAAAATGCAACCCATGCTTACTCGGCTTTGGCGACTTGCGCGCGGCCGCCGCGCGCCGCCCAATGCTGTGACATTAATGCAACGGCCTCAGAGATTCGTGCAGCAACGCCTTTTGGTTCGTTGACGGCGACGCCTCCGCAGGGAAATATCCGCAGGTATGACAGCTCAGAAAATTCGTCATACATGACGGGAGCCCCAGATGAGCCGCCGCGCGCAAATTGCCGAGACTTCTCTGCTGGCGCTGAGCCTGGCCTGCCTTACGGGCGGCGCTTGGGCGCAGACGCAGCTCCCCGACATCACGATCGCCAAGCCGAAACCAAAAGTCGTGCATCATGCGGCGCCGCCGGCGGCGAAACCCGTCGTCTCCGCGGCTCCGTCCCGGTCCACGGCGCCACCTCAGCGACTCACTCAGAACCGTCCCGCCCCCGCCCCGGCGCGCGCTCCCGCGCCCAGCATTGCGGCGCCTCAGCCTGCCCCCGCCTCTCCCGAGCAAACCCGCGTGGAGCAGGCCGAACAGCGCTTCAACGCGACGCAATCTTCGTCGAGCGAGCTCTTCACGACGGGCAAGGAGATCAACGCCGTGCCCGCCAGCCGGCCGGGCGAGGCGCTCGAGACAGCCGTTCCGGGCCTCGTCGTCACGCAGCACAGCGGCGAGGGCAAGGCCAACCAATATCAGCTGCGCGGCTTCCAGCTCGACCACGGCACCGATTTCGAGATCACGCTCGACGGCATGCCGCTCAACATGCCGACCCACGGCCACGGGCAGGGCTATGCCGACGCCAACTTTCTGATCCCCGAGCTCATGTCCTATGTCGTGGCGCGCAAGGGGCCATACTTTGCGGACGAAGGCGATTTCTCCTCGGCCGGCGCCGTGCACATCTATTACAAGGATGAAGTTCCGAAGGGCCTCGTCTCGGCGACGATGGGCAGCTTCGACTATGGACGGCTGCTCGCGATCGACAACAACAAGGTCAACGGCGGCAATCTGATCACGGCGATCGAGCTCGGCATCTACAACGGACCCTGGACCACCCCAGACCAAGCGCACAAGATCAACGGCGTCTGGCGCTGGTCGACAGGCACGCCCGACAACGGCCTCTCGATCGACGCCATGGCCTACGCGAACCATTGGCACGCGACCAATCAGATCCCTCAGCGCGCGGTGACGGAAGGCTTCATCCCGCTGTGGGGCAGCATCGATCCCACCGATCGCGGAAACACGACACGCTTCAGCCTCTCCGGTCGCTGGGCCGAGACCGACGCCAACAGCCACTCGATCGTCGAGGCCTTCGCGGTCCATTCGACGCTAAACCTCTTCAACGACTTCGACTATTCCCTCACACAGCCGCTGATCAACGATCAGTTCCGCCAGTTCGATCGCCGCTACATACTCGGGCTAAAGGCCGAGCACGGCTGGAAATACGACGTCGACGGAATTCCCGTCGAGACCCGAGTTGGCTTGCAGTCGCGCTACGACAATATCCGCGTCGGCATCCAGGACACCTATCAGACGACGCCCTACGACACGCTGACCAACGATCTTGTCCCGGAGGGGAATGTCGGGCTTTGGACCGACACGACGATCAAATGGACGCCCTGGCTGAGGACGGTCGCGGGCTTTCGCGGCGATGTCTTCGCGGCGAGCATCGGCGATTATCAGGTCCCTGGCTTCGCGCCGACGGGATCGGCCTTTTGGGCCTGGCCGCAAACGCCGAACTTCCCCCTGGGGCCGCTCTGGACCGGGCCGTGGAACTCGGGCCACAAGGGCGCCTTCATCGAGAGCCCCAAGGCGAGCATCATTTTCGGCCCTTGGGAGAAGACGGAGTTCTTCCTCAACTTCGGCGAGGGCTTCCACTCCAACGACGCGCGCGCCACGGTCACGACCCTCAATCCGACCGACGGCTCGCAATCCGCGCCCGTGCCCTTCCTCACCAAGTCGCACGGGGCCGAAGGCGGCGTTCGCTCCAAATTCATCGACGGGCTCGACACGACGCTCAGCCTCTGGTGGCTGAATTTCGACTCGGAAAGCTTCTTTGACGGCGACACCGGCTCAACGCAGTTCGGACGGCCGAGCCGGCGCTACGGCATCGAGCTCACCAACCGCTACACCTTCTCAGATTGGATGCGCCTCGACGCCAATCTTTCCGTCAGTCACGCCCGCTACCGCGGATGGGACACGCCGCAGACGCTCGCCTATGCCTCGCTCATCACACCTGACGCGATCGGCTATTTCACCTATCTCGGCAATGCGCCGGGCAATTATATTCCGGAAGGGCCGCCGCTCGTCGCCTCGGTGGCGCTCGAAGTCGGCAAAAAGACCGGCTGGTTCGGCTCCTCGAAATACATCTTCAAGGGCGCCTATCCCTTGACCGAGGACGGCTATTTCAAAGCCCCCGCGTCAGGGTGGCTCGATCTGCGCGTCGGCTACGCCTGGGAAAATGGGCTGAAGCTGCATCTCGACGTCTTCAACGCGCTGAATTCGCGGACGGATCAGATTTCTTACGCCTATGGCTCGCTCTTGCAGACCGATCCGCTCTATCTGCCATGCCAGACTGGAACGGCGCCGGCTGCGGTCTGCGCCATCGGCGTGATGGACCGGCATTTCCATCCGCTGGAGCCAACAGCGGCGCGGGTGACGCTGAGCGGACCGCTGACCTTCGGCGCCTTCGATCCGCTCTTTGCGCCACAGACCGGCGCGCACACGCCGTCGGGAGATTTCTACGCGCTCGTCGACACCCTCACCGAGCCGCCGCAGCCGGAGGTCGTTTCGGGCCTGCCGAACACGAAGGGCCCGCTCCTCGTCGCGCCGCTGACGCGCTGGACCGGCCTTTATCTCGGCGCGACGACCGGCGCCGCCTGGGGCGCGAACAACAACATCTATTACGCCAACACGCCAATTGGCTCCCCCTCTGACCCTGGCGTGGCTCTGCTCGGAAGCGGAAATCTCGGCAACAGCAATGTGGGCTTCATCGGCGGCGGCACGGCGGGCTACAATTTGCAGGTCAGCCCTCGCGCGGTGGTCGGCGTTGAGACGGACTTCCAAGGCGTCATCGGTGGCACAGGAGCGTCGAACGAATTGGGCGCGCGGCCGAGCTATCTGCTGCCCGGCGGCGCGCTCCTCGGCAATGTCGGCGCGAGCGAGACCCTCGATTATCTCGGAACGGCGCGCCTGCGGTTCGGCTATGTGCTGCGCCCGAGCCTGCTGGCCTATGGGACGGGCGGCCTCGCCTATGGGCGGACCAATCTCGCGACCAATGCTCAGGTCATGACCATCGACGGCGCGGGCAACATCGTCGGGTTCAGCGGGGGGCAGGCCAATGGCTCACGAACGCGGGCGGGCTTTGCGGCGGGCGGCGGCTTCGAGTGGATGTTCAGCCCCGGCTGGAGCGCCAAGGCCGAATATCTTTACTACGACCTCGGCTCCTACAGCGCCTCGCTGCCGCAGTATGCTGTGAACCTCACCAATGGAGCGGCCTTCGCCGACGTCGCGACCTCGTTCCGCGGCAGAGCCAACGGCCAGCTCCTGCGCGCCGGTCTCAACTACCACTTCGATCTGGCCGCGCCGGAGGCGATCGTCGCCAAATATTGAGCAGCGGCGCGTTTCAGGCGCCGCCGCAATTGTGCTCGGAGTCTGGAAGCTTCCAGCTCTTCTTCGTGCGCAGATTCGTGGTGCGGTAGATCTTGCCGCGCTCGTCGCCCTTGGGGCAGCCCTGCGGCGTGCTCACGAGGCACATGCGCGCCTTGTCGCCCTGCTTCGACTCATCGATCTCCGGGATCGTGTCGTAGGAGACCTGATAGCCGCCGTTGGCGAAGCGCACTGCGCTTCCAGAGCCCGGCACCGGCTCGTGAGTCATGTCGTCCTGCAGGCGGGTCTCGATGGCTGTGATCGTCGTGGCCACGCAGTCGCCCACCTTCGTCGGAAGGGCGTCGGCGGCCAGCGCCGGCGTGGCGAAGGGCAGGGCGAGGGCGATCAGGGCGAAGCGAGGAAGCGTCATCGGATGTCCTTGCGTGACGGGCGGCGTTCGGGCGTTCCCGCCAAAACGCGGAGAGACTTAGCGCGCTTTTGGCCCGAACGGAATCCAGATTCGCGCCGGAACGGTATTCCTGAACGCATTCCGAGCACAAGAAACTGTCAACTTTCATTCAAGTTCGCTTCGGGGCGATTCACCGCAAGGTCATCCGCGTATTACCGCCCGATAGCTTACGGAGAGTTCATCCTTTTGGGCCTTGTCACGCCTCCGGACGCGCGCCATATTCGCGCCAGCGGCCCGCTGCGACCGGTTTTCAACGGCGCAGACGGCCCAGCCTAACGAGGAAACCATGTCCAATTACGACCGCAATTACAGATTTGGCGCGCAAGTCGGCCAAAAAGCGGCCGCTGAGATCGACCAGGGCCTGCGCGCCTACATGATCGGCGTCTACAATTACATGACGCTAGGCCTCGGCATCACGGGCCTTGCCGCGCTCGGAACCTTCATGCTGGCAAATCCGCAGTTCGAAGGCCACAGGCTCGTGGGCTTGTCGTCCTTCGGCCAGGCCATCTATTTGAGCCCGCTGCGCTGGGTGATCGTGCTCGCGCCCCTGGGATTCGTGATGTTCCTCGGCGCCAAGGCCAACTCCATGTCGGCCGCGACCGCGCGGACGCTTTTTCTCGTCTTCGCGGCGCTTGTCGGCATGTCGATGTCGTCGCTGCTCGTCGTCTACACGGGCGCTTCGGTCGCGCAGGTGTTCTTCGTCACGGCGGCGGCGTTCGGCGGCTTGAGCCTCTATGGCTACATGACGCGGCGCGACCTCTCGGCGATGGGCTCCTTCCTGATCATGGGCGTGTGGGGGCTGGTGATTGCGGGCGTGGTCAATCTGTTCCTGCACAGCTCGAGCCTGCAGTTCGGCCTGTCGATCCTCGCCGTGCTCATCTTCTCCGGCCTGACCGCCTATGACACGCAGGCCATCAAGGATCAGTATTACGAGAGCGATGGCTGGGAAGTGACGCAGAAAAAGAGCATCTTCGGCGCGTTGATGCTCTACCTGGACTTCATCAACATGTTCCAGTCGCTGCTCTACCTCTTCGGCCAACAGCGTAGCGACTGACGCGGTCGCCGTAATGACCTTTCAAGGCCTCGCGCAAGCGAGGCCTTTTCATTTTGAAACAGGCCGAGCAAAATTTTTGTCTGGATCATTACAATGGTTTAACAAGATTTCATGATTTCGCCAGCTTTGAGCCATTGGCGAGCCGCATCTGCGTTCCAATATGAAGGTCATTGCCCCGTGCGGTGTCGCTGGCCTTCCGGTTTTCGTCAGCCCCCCAGCCCCCGGAAGGCTCGCGACTGGCGCTCCGGCGCGTTCGAGGCGATGGACGAGTCGGCAGAGGGTATCCCTCTCGCCGGCTCGTTCTGTTATGGGGAGCGCGGCGCGGGGCTCGCGGGACAAGCCGGCCGCGACGCAGAACGAGCCTCATGACCTTTTCGCAGACCCCCGCCTTCACGCTTCGCTCCACCAGGGTTCTGGGCGCCGTCGCGGCCGCCGCGGCTTTTCTCGTGGATCAAGCGCATAAACTCTGGATGCTCGAGGTCTTTGGCGTCGCGGGACGCGAGCCGACACGTCTCACGCCCTTTCTCGACGTCACGCTCTCCTGGAACCGCGGGATCTCTTATTCGCTGCTCACGGCGCAAGGCGACCTCGCGCGTTTTGGCCTTCTGGCCCTGCAGATCGCGATCGTCGCGGGTCTTTGCCTGTGGCTGTGGCGCACGCCACGCCGTCTGACCGCTCTCGCCCTCGGGCTGATCGTCGGGGGCGCACTGGGCAATGCGCTGGATCGGCTGCGCTATGGCGCAGTGGCGGATTTCTTCTTCTTCCATACGAGCCTGCCGGTCGGGCCGCTCGCCAATTACGTCTTCAACGTCGCCGACGCATTCATCACGCTCGGCGTGGCGCTCATGCTCTTCGACGCCCTGCGGAGCGCCGAGGGCCAGGCCGACGCCGCGCGCTGAGCCGGCCGGGCCGTCCGACTCGGTCGACTATTGGAAGTGGATGCGCTGGGAGGCGAAGAAGGCCCCCTCCGGCGGGGGCGGCGCGTGCGTCGCGGCTATCGCGCCGCGCAGGACGGCCTCATGCGCATGCGTGCTCGCCTTGCAGGATTCGACGGAGAGCGCGCCCTGCCCGTCGACGTGGAAGGTGCAATAGGCCTCGCCCGTTCCCGGCGAGCCCCGGCTCGCCACGTTCTTGCGCACCGCCTTGGCGAGTTGCGTCGCATAGGCGAGCTGCGCGACGCCGGCGTTTTCGGCGGGCTTTTCCTTTTGTCCGAGGCGATGGCGCTCCTGCGCGTCGCGGCGCTCGCGGGCCTCGTCGCTGCTCTCACGATTGACCCGGTCGGCTTTCGGCGTCGCGGCCAGCGCCTCGGGGTCCATCGATTGCGGCAACGGAACCTCGATCTGGCTCTGGGTGGCCATGACCATGGGGGCCGGCGCTTCGTCCGAGGGCGCGACCTCCTCGCTCTCGAACTCGTCTCCCTGCGGGATGAGCTCCAGCCCGATCTCCTCCACCGGCGGCGCATTCGCCATATCCAGCGGATGGTAGGCGAGCCAGAAGGCGATGCTCGCATGGGCGAGAAGCGCCGCGCCGAAGACCGTCGGGCCGAGCCAGGGCGGCTTGACCTGCGGAGCGGCGGGGACCGCATCGACCTCAGGGGCCGAGGCCGCCGAGGAACCGCGACCGAGGGAATTGAAGAGCTCGACGAGACTCACAGAAGGTGTACCGGGGAGAGAGCGCGCATCTGGAGAGTCAGACTAAGAGAGGAAAATCGCTTACGCAAGCGACGGTCCCGCATCGGGCGTGACCCTGGAACGATTCTCAATTCTCTAAGAAGACGGAAAGAATCGCCCTGTGGCCGCCCGCACGCCATGCTACACAAGCTTGGCGGCATATAGCTACGTTATGGGCGCTCCGACGCGACGGCCGGAGGCTGCGCGAGACGGGCGCCGCCGCCAGGAATGCGATCTCGCCGACAAGCGTTTTGTAATCGCCAAGTCCGCCCGGCGCTTCCTGCACCGGGCGATTTTGAAACCTTCGACCTGAGGGGAACAGAGGACAGAATGAAAGCATTTCGCACTCTAGTGTTGGGCGCGGTCTGCGCGACGGGCCTCGTCGGCCCGCTGCAGGCGGAGACGCCGCAAGCCCCCGCGCCGGCCGCCGCCGCGAGCTCGGAAGCCGTCGCTCCGGCGGCTCTGAAAATCCTCAAGGAGATGAGCGACAGGCTCGCGAAGGCCAAGTCGCTATCCTTCAACGTGCGCCGCGCCTTCGACGAGCCCGCCGCCAACGGACAGCCTCTCTTCTATATGGTCGACTCGAAGGTGAGCCTGCGCCGCCCCGACCAATTGAAGGTGGAAGTGCTGGGGGACGGTCCGCGCTCCGATTTCTATTACGACGGCAAGGAGTTCGCGGTCTATTTCCCGGACCAAGGCCTTCTCGCGGCCGAGACGGCGCCGCCGCAACTCGAGGAAATGCTAGAGGCCGCCTTCGCCAAGGCGGGGATCTACTTTCCCTTCGTGGATTTCATCGTCGACGATCCCTACACGGCCGTCACGGAGAAGCTGACTTCCGCCTTTGTCGTCGGCCAGTCGAAGGCGGTCGGCGGGACCACGACGGACATTGTCGCCATCGCCAATCCCGACTTTCAGGCGCAGCTCTGGATCGGCGCGAAGGACCGGCTGCCGCGGCTCGTCTGGATCAATCCGACGAGCGCAAAATCCAAATCGCGCAGCATGATCGAATTCTCGAACTGGCTGCTCGACACCCCGAAGCTCAATCTCGCGCGCGCGCCGGGCGCGGCGAAAGCCGGACGCATCAAATTCGAGAAGCCCGGCGCGGCTCAAGCCGCCAAGCGCTAACTTCGGGAGACGTTCGAGATGAAGAAGGTCATGGTTTCAATCTCTCTCGTCGCGCTTGCGGCGACCCTGATGACGCCAGCTCTCGCCTTTCGCGGCGGCTTCGGCGGCGGCGGCTTCGCCCGGGGCGGGGGTGGCTTTGCCGCCGTTCGCGGGCCGGAGGGCGGCTTCCACGCGGGCGGTGTGACGCACGATGGCGGCACATGGCATGCGGGCGGCGATGACGGCGCCTATCACGCCGGCGGCACGACAGCCGGCGGAGAACATTACCAGGCGGCAGGCGTCGCCGGAGAGGGCGGCGCGTGGCACGCAGGCGGCGTCGACGGTAACGGGGGCACCTGGCACAACGACGGCTACCATGCGGCGGCTGTCGGGGGCGGCTACGGCTATCACGACGCCACTGTCGTCAACAGCTATTACGGCGGGGGCTGCTACAACTGCGGAGGCGCTGGCGTCGCTGCGGCCGCAGCCGCTGGGGCGGCCGTCGGCGCAGCGGCCGCGACAATGGCGGTCGGCGCGACGCTCGCAACGCTCCCTCCCGCATGCGACAGGCGCCTCATCGGCGGCGACGCCTATTATGTCTGCAACGGCACATGGTTCGTGCCGAGATTTGGGAACAACGGCGTCTATTACGTCGTGGTCGATCCGCTCTGAAATCAGCCTGACGCAGGAGTTCCAACCTCGGCGGCGGAGGATTCGCGCAAGAACGACGAAACGGGCTCTGGCCCGTTTCGTCACTCTCAACCCCACGACTGGCGAGCGCGCGGCTCAGGGCCGCCTCAGCCCAGATTACTCTTCACGGTCTCGATGAGCTGCTTCAGCGTGAAGGGTTTCGGGAGGAAGCCGAACTCGCCCTCGGGGAGGTTCTTCGCGAAGGCCTCCTCGGCATAGCCGGAGACGAAGATCACCTTCGCTGGCACGCCGCGCTTGCGCAGCTCCGCGAACATCGCCGGGCCGTCCATCTCCGGCATGACGACGTCCGAGACGATGAGGTCGATCTTTCCACCTTCGCGCTCGACGACCTCGAGCGCCTCGAGACCCGACGCCGCCTCGAGCACGGTGTAGCCGCGCGAGGCGAGCGCGCGCATGCCGAAGGCGCGCACCGCGTCCTCATCCTCGACGAGCAGGATGACGCCCTGGCCGGTGTAGTCCGAGGAGGGCTTCGCCGCTTCGGCCTTGGGCGCGGCCTCCACGACGTCGGGCGTGAAGCGCGGCAGCAGGATGCGGAAGGTCGTGCCCCGGCCGACCTCGCTCACGACGAAAACGAAGCCGCCCGACTGCTTGACGATGCCAAACACCATGGAAAGGCCGAGGCCCGTGCCCTTTCCGACCTCTTTCGTCGTGAAGAAGGGCTCGAAGATTTTCGTCTGCAGCTCGGGCGGAATCCCGCAGCCATTGTCCTCCACCTCGACGAGCACATAATCGGCCGCGGGCAGCGCCGGCTCCTTCAGCTCCGCGCATTCGGCGGCGGAAACATTGCGCGTGCGCAGCTGGATCTTGCCGCCATGCTCGGGCGCGGCGTCGCGCGCATTGACCACGAGATTGATGATGACCTGCTCGAATTGATTGATGTCGGCCTTCACCTGCCAGAGGTCGCGGCCGTGGCGGAGATCGACCTCGACCTTCTCGCCGACGAGCCGGCGCAGCAGGATTTGCAATTCCGACAGCACGTCGCCGAGCTGCAGAACTTGCGGACGCAGCGTCTGACGGCGCGAGAAGGCAAGAAGCTGGCGCGTAAGTCCCGCTGCACGATTGGCCGTCTGCTTGATCTGCATGATGTCCTGGAAGGACGGATCCGTCGGCCGGTGATTGGCGAGCAGCAGATCGGAATAGCCGATGATCGCCGTCAGCATATTGTTGAAGTCATGCGCGACGCCGCCGGCGAGCTGTCCGACCGCCTGCATCTTTTGTGATTGCGCGAATTCCTCCTGGAGCTTGCGCTGCTCGGTGGTGTCGAGCGCATAGATCATCGCGCCGCGCCGGCCCGCCTCCTCGTCCGGAGAGAAGAAGAAGCGCGCCGATTTGACCGTCGCGCCGGAGCCTTCCTCGAAAACCGCATCGACCGGCTTGATGTCGCCCTGCCCCTCGAAGGCGGCGAGGATCGCCCCTTGCAGCGCCCCCCTGTCGCGCTCTCCCACGCCCTCGAGCAGCGGCCAGGCGCCATCGCTCTTGGCGGCCGGCGGTTTGAGGGCATAGGGGAAGAGCCGCGCGAAGGCCGCATTGGCGCGCCGCATGCGCCCCGTCTCGTCCAGCGTCGCGATCGCCATGGGCGTCGAGTTGAAGAAGCGCGCGAATTTCACCTCGACGGCGCGCAGATCCTCCTCCGAACGCTCGCCCGAGGTCCGATTGAGCACGAGCGTGCGTGAGTGGCCCGGCGAGCCATCCTGTCCGAAGGCGACGCGATGCAGGAGCCTCACGGGCAGCGAGCGTCCGTCCCGCCGCTTGAAATCGAGATCGATCTGCTGCGTGCGCACCTCGCCCGGCGCCCCGGCGTCGACGGAGAGCAGCGCCGCGCCATTGTTGGCGACGATGTCGCTCAGAGCGAGCCCGCCGGCGCCGGCGCCGGTGAGGTCGTAGCCGAGCCATCCCGCGAGCGTCTTGTTCATATAGGGGATGGCGCCGCTGGGCGCGGCCGAGAAGAAGCCCGCCGGCGCGTGATCGAGAAAGTCGATCGCATGTTGCAGCTCAAGGAAGCTGTTCTCCTGGCGCTGACGGTCGGCCGTGACGTCGGCCACGCACCAAAGCGTCGCGCCCTCGGCGTAGCGCTTGAGGGGGCTGACCTTGATGCGATACCAGCCCGCATCGCCCGCTCCGCCGAGCGGCGGAGAGAGGCGCAGGTCCTCGACATGACGTCGGCCTTCGCGTGCGGCTTGCGCGAGGCGGTAGATCGCCTCGGAGACTTCGGGCGGCCCGGCGAAGAGCCGCTCGACCGTCATGAGGCCGCCGACCTCGGACGCGCCGCAAAACTCCATATAGGCTTCGTTCGCATAGACGATCTGTAGATCGCCCAAGGTGACGACGGTTCCTTCGCCGCTCGTGTCGGAGATGAGCTTGGTGAGATCGTTGCGCGAGGCGCGGCTCGCGAATTGGAGCAGGCCGACGGCATAAGCAAAGAGCGCGAAAACGCCCGCCATGGCGAAAATCGAAAGCGCCAGCAGCGTGAAGCGCGGCGCCTGGGCGGGCGCGAGGAAGAATACCGCGGCCACCGCCACGAGCGCAGCGGCGAGCAACAGAACGAGCCCCGCATTGCCGGGCCGCTCGGAGCGGTCATAGGCGGAGGATGCCGAATTTTCGGGCATGCGCAGCGTCTTCCGGCGGGCTCGCGCCGGCCGCGGCCGGGAGCGTGAGAATCACGCGCTCACAATGGCTCTCCGCGCGGCCGGAGGCAATCGGGCCGCTCGACTTGGAGCCCCGCTCATTAACCATCTATTAACCTTTCCTGGGGATTTCGGGTAAGAAGCTGGTAAATTGTCAAAGCGTCGCCGACGGCGTAGAACCTGCGGCCCAGGCGGCCGAAAGAAGAAAGTCGACGAGTAGATGTTAGCCAGCGTCATGCAAATGCAGCTTCTCCCTGCGGTGCTCGCGCTCGCGGCCTTTTTGGTCGCGATCCTGCTCACCCTCTACATTGTACGAATGCTGTTTGGGCGGCGCATCCGCGTTTCGGGCGGCCGCAATCGCCCCAAGCGTCTCGACATCGTGGACGCCTTCGATCTCGACCGCGAGCGCCAGCTGGTCATCGTTCGCCGCGACAATGTCGAGCATCTGCTGCTCATCGGCGGTCCGAGCGACGTGCTCATCGAAGCCTCGATCGAACGCCCCGCCGGCGCCCAGATCGAGACGAAGCCGGAAGGCCGCGAGGGACGTCCGACCGCGCCCGGCGTGGCGCCGAGCTGGCCCACCCCTCCCCAGCCGGAGGAGGAGGCGGAAGAGACGCCCGTCGCGGCGCGAGAGACCGCCCCCCGTGTTCCCTCGCCGGCGCCAGCGCCGCGCGAGCCGCAGCCCTCCCTCGCCGACGGTCTGCGCCGCCGTTTCCCCGAGCCCGCCCGGCCGGGCCCCCGCCCGCCGGAGCCGCCGCGCGCTCCTGGCGTTCCGCCCGCGCCGGGAGTCCGCCCGCCCGCGCCGCCAGCGCCGGGGGGTCGTGTGGGAGCGCCGGGACCTCAGCAGCCGCAGCAGTGGGACGCCCCCGGCGCGCCGCCGGCTCCCGGACCGCGCCCCGAGGGGCCGCCGCCGCCGCGCCCTGCGGCGCCGGGTCTCGGCCCTCGCCCCGCGGCTCCGCCGCGTCCGGCCGCCCCGGGCCTCGCGCCGCGGCCGCCGCGTCCCAACGCCCCGCCGCCCGCGCCGCCGTCGGGTCCGCCTGCGGCCGAAAACCCGCCGCCGCCGCAGGACGCATCGCCCAGCCGCCCAACGCGCGAGTCGCTGGAATCTCTGGAGTCGCTCGAGGCCGAGATGGCCCGCCTGCTCGGCCGGCCCGAGGGGCAGTAAACGCCGCGGCGCGGATCAGCTTTGTGAAGGATTTGAGGGCGCGCCGGAACTTCCGACGCGCCCTGAATTTCGTTTAGCCTCGCGTTTGCCCAGCGAGCCACTTCTGCCATTCCGCCTGCGTGCCGCGGAACGCGTTCTGATCGACATTGCCTGGTATGCCCGGCACCGCGCCGTCCGAGCGATATTGCCAGAAGGTCCAGTTGCGCGAGCCGTAGCGCACCGCCGGGTGATATTTGGTCGAACGCACCCAGATCGGATAGTCCGAAAGCGCGTCGGAATGCAGGATCGCCTGGTAGAAGTCGACCGAGGTGTAGATGATCGGGCGCTTGCCGTAATGCGCCTCGAGCGCCTCGAGCATCTTGCGCAGATCCGGCAGAACTTCCTCGCGCGTCAGCGTGCGCTTGCAGCTCTTCGATTCCGGCGTCGCTTCGAGATCGAGGACCGGCGGCAGGGCGTCAGGATCAGCGGGCACGACGCTCTTGAAATTGGCGATCTCTTCGTGCGGCGGACGGCACCAATAGACGAAATGATAGGCGCCGCGCGGCACGCCGGCGGCCTTCGCGAGGGCCCAATTGCGCTGAAACTTCGCGTCGACGCTGTCGCCGCCTTCGGTGGCCTTGATGAAGGCGAAGGCGACGCCCGACTCCTTCACGGCGTTCCAGTCGATATCTCCCTGATATTTGGAGACGTCGATCCCGTGCACGGAGAATTCGCTGCTGCGCGTGGCCGGGTAGAGATGCAGCTCGGTCTCCGGCACCGCATAGGC
The DNA here is from genome assembly GCA_963798515.1 of uncultured Alphaproteobacteria bacterium. Taxonomy (GTDB): domain Bacteria; phylum Pseudomonadota; class Alphaproteobacteria; order Rhizobiales; family Beijerinckiaceae; genus Methylocystis. Next base: position 77,458 of record CAWCTS010000001.1, on the reverse strand, counting down.
GAGGAAGTCGGGGTCCTTCTTCGCGTTCTTGAGCGGCGCACTCGTCGCAAAGCGCGGCGAGCGTCCCTCGAAATTCGGGTCGAGACCGCTGTTGCAGCCGGCGAGCGGCGTGAGGAGGGCTACGGCCGCAAGCGCGGCGAGCATCGCCCTGGGGGAGCATTTCAATGCGCACATAGCGTTCAAATACCCCCAGTGGCGGTAACGAGGCGTTAATCGGCCCCGCGTCCGGGCTCATCTTTGCGAGCGTTTGCGGGTTTGGTTTCCGCTCCGTTTCGAGCGGAATCAATTCAGGACAGATGAAACCAAATCGTGGCGATAGAAAGAAACGCCCCATAGCCGATCACGTCGGTCACCGTCGTCACGAAAGCCGAGGCCGAGACCGCCGGGTCGACCTTGAATTGCTCGAGCGCCAATGGAATCAATATGCCGCCCAGCGCGCCGGCCAGCAGATTGGTCAGCATCGCCAGCGCCATCACCGGCGCAATGCCCACATTCTGGAACCAGTTCGCGGCGACGACGCCGGTAATGAGGCCGAAGGCGGCGCCGTTCACGGCTCCGGCGGCGGCTTCGCGCAGGATCACCCGCATCGCATTGGCGCGGGAAAGCTCCTGGGTGGCCAGCGCCCGCACGGCCACGGTCATCGTTTGCGTCGCGGAATTGCCGCCCTGGCTCGCGACGATGGGCGCGAGCACCGCCAGCGCCACCATCTTCTCGATCTGGTTCTCGAAGAGCCGCAGCACCGCGGAGGCGAGGAAGGCCGTGGCGAGATTGACGAGAAGCCACCAGAATCGGCTCCTCGCCGTCATCCAGAAGTCGTCGGAGAGCTCTTCCCGCGCGCTGACGCCGCCAAGCGCCTTGATCTCCTCGGAGGCCGCCTCCTGCATCACGTCGACGATGTCGTCGATCATGATGACGCCGACGAGCCGCTCTGTCTCGTCGACGACCGGAACGGAGACGAGATTGTAGCGCTCGAACATGCGCGCCGCCTCGTCGCGGTCGTCCGTATCCTTGAGGCGGCGCCGGTCCGCCTGCATGATCTGATCGACGCGCCGGTCGGGGCGCGCGCGCACCAGCGCATCGAGGAAGACGGTGCCGAGGAAGCGATAGCCGGAGTTGACGACGAAGACCTCGAAGAAATTGTCGGGCAGGAGATCCGGGTCGGTCTCGCGGAAGAAATCCAGCACTTGGCCCGCCGTCCAGAAGGGCGGGACGGCGATCAGCGACGTCTGCATGAGACGGCCGGCGCTGTCGTCTGGGTAGTTGAGCGAGCGGGAGAGCAGCACGCGCTCATGCGCGGGCAGCGCGTCGAGCACTTCCGCCTGCTCTTCGGGCTCCAGCGTGTCGAGAATGGCGACCGCGTCGTCGCTTTCGAGATCGCGCACCGCCTCTGCGAGCGTCTCGACCGGCAGCTCCTCGAGGATCTCCTCGCGCGTCGTCTCGCCGACCTCGGTCAGCGAGGCGAAGTCGAACTCCTCGCCCATCAGCGCGATGAGCTGCTGGCGCGCGTCGTGATCGAGCAGCTCGAGCAGCGCGCCGAGATCCGCCTCGTGCAGCGGGCCGACCCAGGCGCGCGTCGCCTCGGCGTCACCTGAGGCGATGGCCTCGGCGACGCTTTCAACGAATTGTTGCCGCGGCCGTCCCTCCTCGTCGCGGAAGGTCTCGGGCCCGGTCTCTATTTCGGCTTGATCGAGGTCCATGGGCAGATTCGGCTCCGCAGGCGTTTCGTGGCATAACCGGCGGGCCGATAAATGCAACGGGGAATCCGCCCGTGATAGAGACGCATCACCTTTTCATTCTCGCGACGCTTCTCGCCGTGCTGCCAATGGCGAGCGCGGCGGCCGACTGTGGCTCCGACAAGCTCGGGACGGCGCGAAACATCGAGATCAACGGCGCCGAAGGGCTGTCCGTCGGGCTGCAGAGCTACCCGCGCACGCTCGAGCTCAGCGACGGCGAGGTCGTGCTGACCTTCGACGACGGGCCGGCCGAGCCGACGCCGCAGATCCTCGAGGCCCTGAAGCGCGAATGCGTGAAGGCGACCTTCTTCATCATCGGCAAGAACGCCAAGGAGATGCCGCGTCTCGTCCAGAAAGAGATCGAGGAGGGTCATACCGTCGGCTACCACTCCATGACTCATCCCGACAAAACCTTGCGGCTGATGAGCTTCGAAGAAGCCAAGGCCGACATCGACCAAGGCGTGGCGGCCGTGGACACGGCCGCCTTCGGCAAGGTCGGCGAGCGTCCGCAGCCCTTCTTCCGCTTCCCCGGCTTCGCCGACACGCCGCAGCTGCTCGACTATGTGCACGGTCGCGGCATGGCCGTGTTCGGCTCCGACGTCTGGGCCTCGGATTGGCGCAAGATGACGCCTCAGGAGGAGTTGAAGCTGGTTCTCGACCGGCTCGAGAAGGAAAAGAAGGGCATCGTGCTCTTCCACGACAACAAGCCCGTGACGGCGAAGATGCTGCCCGACTTCCTGCGCGCGCTGAAAGAACGGGGCTTCAAGGTCGTGCACCTCATCGCAGGCTCGGGCAAGACGCCGATCGAGGAAGCCGGCGCGGATTGGAAGTCGACGACGGCGCCGATCGTCGAGAAGATCCTCAAGGCCAAGCAGCACGAGACACACAAGCCGGCGGCTCATGAAAAAGCCGCGCCGGAGAAAGAGCCGCGCGAAGCGATGTGAGGGGGCGCGACGTCGCTGCTCCACGGGTCATTGCGAGCGAGACGAAACGATCCAGGGCAAGGCCAGCGATTGTCTCTTGCCGCCCTGAAGTGCCTCGCCGCTGCGTTCCTCGCAATGACGGCGCTCAGCTCGACGCGTCTTCCGACGCCGCCTTCGCCTCGGCGGCGCGCTTCCTCTCGATGTAGCGTACGGAAAAGATCGACGCCTCGTAGAGCAGCATGCCCGGTATCGCGAGCGCGAGCTGGCTGAACACGTCGGGCGGCGTCAGCACCGCCGCGACGATGAAGACGAGCACGATCGCATAACGCCGCTTCTCGACGAGGAATTGCGAGGAGACGAGCCCGACCTGCCCGAGCAAAGTGAGCACGACGGGCAGCTGGAACACGGCGCCGAAAGCCAGCACCAGCGTCATGATCAGCGAGAGATATTCGGAGACGCGCGGCAATAGCTCGATCTGCGCGCGCCCCGGCTCGTTGGCCTGCTGCATGCCCATGAAGAAGCGCAGCAGATTGGGCGTCACGACGAAATAGACGAGCAGCGCGCCCATCGCGAAGAAGATCGGCGTCGCGATCAAATAGGGCCGGAACACCGCGCGCTCATGCTTGTAGAGGCCCGGCGCCACGAAACCGTAGAGCTGGCTGAAGACCACGGGGCAGGAAAGGAAAGCCGCTGCGAAAAGCGCGACGCGAATCTGCGTGAAGAAATATTCCTGCGGCGCCGTGTAGATGAGCTTCGCCTCGGGCCCCGCCGCTTGCGTGTAGGGGATGAGCAAAAGGTTGTAGATGTCCTTGGCGAAGAAGAAGGCGATGATGAACATCACGAGGAAGGCGAGCAGCGCGCGGATCAGACGCTCGCGCAGTTCCATCAGGTGCTCTATCAGCGGCGCCTTGGTCGCCTCGATATCCGCGTCGGTCATGCGCTGGGGTCTGCCTTTTGGGCCTCAGGCTCGGGCTTTTTCGGCGCTGGGGCCGGCGGTCCCTCGAGCGCGGAGGCGATCTCCTGCTTGGCGGCGGCCAGCGGGTTGAAGGAGGCCGCATGCGCCGCGCCGTCGAAGGCCGATTGAACGTCGCGCTTCGTCTCCTCGAGATCGGCCTCGCGAATCGCCTCCATGAGCTGGTTTTGAAACTCGGCGGCCATGCGGCGGGCTTGGGCGGTCCACTGGCCGAGCTGGCGCAGCACGCGCGGCAAATCCTTCGACGGAATCGCGACAAGCGCCACGATGCCGATCACAACCAGCTTGCCGGCGTCGAAATCGAACATGGTCCCATCCGGGAGGGCTGCGGCGCGAGAGGACGCCCTTAGACTTTCTTGGCGTCGCCGGTCTTGTCGAGCGGGATCTGGTCCTGCGTCAAGCGGTCGAGCGGCTTGGCGGGCTCTTCTCCCGGCGCGTCGGGCTCAGCGAGCCCCTTCTTGAAGGCCTTGATCCCCTTGGCGACGTCGCCCATCACGTCCGAGATCTTGAACTTGCCGCCAAAGAACACGAAAACCACTGCGCCGACGACGATCCAGTGCCAGATCGACAAGCCACCCATCTCGCAACCTCCAAGACCGCCGCTCGGGCGCCCGCCCCGCCAGACAGGCGTGAAACTAGGATGTGGAGCGCCTAAAAACAAGCAGGTTCGCAGAGGCCTTCCCTTTAGCGACAATCCGAAGACAGGAGCGCAGCCGACGATGCCGCCCCCTATCTCGCAGCGCAGACGGCGCGCAAGGTCCATGACGACACGCGACCCAGCAACGAACTTCTCGCTGAGGCCTGGGCTGCGAGCGAAGGGAAGCCGATCTAACGCTCCCAGGCTCAGGGTTAATCCCTCAACGAGGCCAAAGCACGAGGATCAGCAACATGAAGCTCTATTACGCTCCCGGCGCCTGCTCGCTCGCCGCCCATATCGTTCTCGAATGGATCGGCGCGCCCTATGAGGCGCAAGCCGTCAAGCCCGGCTCGCCCGAGCTCCTGAAGGTCAATCCTTCTGGCGCCGTGCCGGCGCTCGACACCGGCGAAGGGTGGATTTTGACGCAAGCCGCCGCGATCCTGCGCTATTTGGCGCGCCTCCATCCGCAGGCGCGTCTTGCCGGCGGCGAAAGCCCCCGCGAGCAGGCCGAGCTCGACCGCTGGCTTTCCTTCTTCACAGGCGACCTGCATCCGGCGTTCTTTCCGGTCTTCATCACGCAGCGCTACACCACGTCGACCGACGCGGCCTCGTTGAAGGCGGTGCGCGAGGCCGGTCTGGCGCTCGTGCGCAAGCGCTTCGCGATCATGGAGGCGCATCTTGAAGGCCGAGCCTGCTTTATCGGCGACGCGCGCTCGATTGTCGACGCCTACGCCTTTCCGATGGTGCGCTGGGGTCAGGCGACGCTCCCTGGAGGCCTGGCGGATTTTCCTCTGATTCGCGGCCAGCATGAGGCGCTCGCGCGCGACGAGGGCGTGCGCCGCGCCCTGGCGGCGGAAGGTCTCGGCTGAGACGCCTCCGCTCGGCGACCAACCCAACTCTCGCGGCGAGCGACCCGATTTTCTTGCGGAAAGGAACGGACGCTCCGAACCTCGGCAATCCCAGCTATTTGTAGGAGCGTTAAGTACTAATACCTAGTTGCAATCTGCAACGTGCTGAAAAAAATTTGCTTTCGACGGTCATGCTCGTGTTTACAAGCTGCGATTATGTTGGCTTTCTAGTCGCGGGGCGCCCCGGCGCAGATTTCGAAGCGTGGCCGCCGAAGGCTCGGCAGGGCGCCACGGGAGAGAATTGCATGACCAAGTCCTTCGCAGTCGCCCCGCGTTTCGCGGGAGATGGAGAGGCGACGCCGACACTGGACGATTTCGCCGCTCTCGCGCGCTTCCGCTCCACGCTCCGCCAGTTTCTGGCCTTCAGCGAGCAGGCGGCCGCCGACCTAGGCATGACGACGCAATGGTATCAGGCGTTGCTCGTGATCAAGACGCGCGGCGCCGAGCGGCCCCTCAGCGTGGGCGAACTCGCCGAAGAGCTGATGATCAAGGATCACAGCGCCGCCGAGCTCGTTTCCCGTCTCGTCGAAGCGAAGCTCGTTCGGCGGCGCGTCGACCCGGCCGATCGCCGCCGCTCGCTCGTGCTGATGACGCCTTTGGCGCACCGCGCTCTGGCGAAGCTCGCCGCCCTGCATCTCGTGCGTCTGCGCGGCGATCGCGACGCCCTGCTCAATCTGCTTCTGAGCGACCAGGACTAAGCGGCGCTGCGTTTGAGCGAAGACGCGCTCAAACGCAGACGGCACGATCGAAACGGAAGCTTCGAGCGCCTTAGCGCGGCCCCCTGTGTTCGCCTTCCGGCTCCCGACGCTCTTCGCTGGGATGTGGCGGCGCGGGCGGCCTTGCATTCGACGCCGGATGAGGAGCCTGAGGCGGGCCGCCGGCCTGCGGGTTTGCGGGATGTTGCCCTGGAGGGGCGCGGAAACCCTGCGGGTTCGCCGACCCCGGGTGGCCGGCCGGCGGCTGCTCTCCCCCGAAACGCGGCTCGGCCGGCGGCGCCATGGAATGCGGCGCCATCGGAGCGCCCTCGTTCGGCGGCGCGGCGTGCTCGTAATTCGCCCCCGGATGTTGCGAGGCCGGATAGGCGTGACCGCCGGGCTCGCCGTAAGGGGCCGAGCCCGGCGCGCCTCCTGCCGCCGCCGGATGCGGCGGCGCGGGCAAGGCGTGATCGGCCGGGACGCCGTTCGGAACGCCGACGGGCGGCGGCAGCGCGTGTCCTCCCGCGCCGGGCGCGACTCCGCCGGGGACCACGCCATGATGCATCTCGGCGCCGGTCACGCCGGGGCCGTGCAAATGGCCGGCCGTCGGCGTCGCGGCGATCGGGGGCACGCCGTGATTGGCGCTCGCGGCCAGGGCGCCGTCGGCGCGCGCGGCGTTGTAATGCTGCACCTGCGCCGGCGTCGGCGCGATGCGCGCCTGGCTCAAGGCCGCCCGCTCCGCGGGGGTCGGCTCAACCCTCAACCCTCCTGGCCCGCCATTGAAGCTCACATTGGTGACATTGCGATTGACGGTGACGTTGTTGACGTAGACATTGGTGATGTGCGCTGCGCCGACGTTCATGACGGCGCTGTTGTAGAAGAAGCGCCCGCTTCTCCAATATCCGCCCTCGAAACCGTTGCCGAAATAGCCATAGCCATAGTTGACGCCGCCGTAGAAGCCGATGGTCGTCGCCCAATAGCCTGGGTTGAACACATAGGCGCCGTTATGCCAGCCCCAGTAACCTGGCGTCCACAGCAGTCCGGGCTCGGGCGGCAGCGTCCAATAACCCGGAACCCAGAAATAATCGTATCCGTTCCAGGACCAGTAGCCGGGAACCCAGAGATAGCCCTCGTCCGGAATCGGCGGTTGGATGTATACGGGAAGAGGCGGCGGCGGCACGTCGGCGGAGACGCTCACGTCATACTGCGCGAAGGTCGGCGCCGACCAAGCGAGCGGGAGCACGGTCGCCCAGCCCAAGAGAAGAGCAAGCCGGACGGATGATCGGTGCTTCATAGTTCCTCCAGTTTCAGTAAACTAAGGAATTGTTTGTGTTTTTATTAATGTACCATCGTGCGGGAATGAGGCGCTGTCGTGGCGCGGCGCATACGAATCGGCAAGCGCAGGCGCGGGAAGAGTTCGAGCCGGCGTCAGAATTTCGTCTGCAAGCGTAGCGCGAGATAGACGGCGCGCGACGCGCTCGGAATCCAGGGGTCGATGACTTGGCAGTCGCCGGAGAGGCGCAGCCAGGGTGTGATTGCATAATTGTAGAATGTCTCCACTCCACCCTCGCTGCGTCGGTTGACGCGCACCGCGGCCAGACCGGCGAGCAGCGGCTCGGTGAGCGCATAGTGAAAGAAACCGGCGCCCCAGCGGTCGTTCTCGCGTCCCTCGATCAGGTTGTTTCCGGCAAGGCCCGCGATGACGCTCCATTTGACCGGGCTCGGATTGCCGTCCGTCACATTGCCGAGCCCGAACAGCCCCCATCCCACATTCGGATTCTCCCGGCTTTGAAAGAGGTTCTGCTCGATCGCGTAAGAAGCGAACCAGAATCCTTTTTTCGTCGCCGGAGCGCCGGGGCTGACCGGCGGGCGCCCATCGACGCTGTCGAGGTCGATGCCCCGCGCATTGCTGTAGGCGACGCGCGCCGTGTGATAGCCCTGCAAATCGGCGAAGTTGGTGTTCAAAGTCGCCGCCCCGCCCACCGCCACGCCTCTTTCAAAGGGACGCTCGATCACTCGAGGATCGATCGCGCTGCGCGGATCGACGATGGCCAAAGCGAATGTGACGGGGTCGGTCTTCACGCTCGCGATGCCGCCGATGAGATAGGGCGCGGAAATCACGACCCTGTCGCCGGGACCGCCGCGTCGCGCGGTGTAGGACACGCCGGTCGAGGGCAACGCGAAAGCTCTGTTCATGAAAGTGTCGATGCCGCCGCCGCCCAGCAGAGGGGTCCGCGAGGCGAGCGTCATCATGTTGAACTTGCCGGCGCTGAGAGAAACGTGGTCCCCGAAATCCTGGGTGAGGCTGATCGAGAGAGCGGAGTGATAGCCATCCTCCCGCACATAGGCCTCGGCCGTGTTGACGGGGAGCAGCGTATAATTTTTCCGGTTTATCGGCTGCCCGAGCTCGCTGTTGAGATTGTCGCCGAGGTAGTGCTCATATTGCACATCGGCGTGAAGACCTGGCCAAAGACCGAGCTTTTCCGCATCGACCTTGAGAAAGGCGTCGGTCTTGCCGCCGTAGCGCCAGCTGTCGCTGCCGCTGCCCTGCGTCTGCCCTTGATAGAACTGCGTGATCCAGAAATCGGGCATGATCCCGAAGTCGCGCAGCGCTTCTTTCGGTCCGCCGGGCGTGTCGGTCAGCGTCGGCTGCGTGGGCAGCGACGACAGGATGGAGGAAGGCTGCGTGGACGATGGCGGCACAGGGTCTTCTGCGCGCGCGGCTCCGCCCCAGGTGGAAGCGAGGACCGCCGCCCCCGCAGCGAGGAAGGTAATAGAGGGTGAGATTTTGCGGAGCATGGGGCGTCGCTTTCCTCATCCTTGAGAAATAAACATGCCCCTTGGCGTGGCGCGACCGCGGCGGGTTGCTCGACAAGACGATCATCGCTCAAAATGGTGGAGCTTTCCAGTGGAGCGAAGCTCACATGGCCGTGCGTCGACGCAAAACCCTCCTGCTCGACCTCGACGGCACGCTCGTCGATCCGGCCGAGGGAATCATCGGAAGCTGCCGCTATGCAATGGCGCGCATGGGCCATCCGATCGCCGATGATGAGAACCTCGAATGGATTATCGGCCCGCCGCTGCGGGTGACTTTCGCGCGGCTGCTCGGCTCGCGCGGAGACCCGGAAATCGCGGTTCGTCACTATCGCGAACGCTACCGGGAATGGGGGCTCACCGCGGCGACGCCCTATCCCGACGTCCGCGAGGTCCTAGCTGCGCGCCGAGCCGGCGGGACGCGTCTCTTCCTCTGTACGGCAAAACCGGCCGTCTTCGCCAAACGCGTCGTCGAGGTCTTTGGCTTCGCCGATCTGCTCGACGGCGTCTATGGCCCGGAGCTCGACGGAAGGTTCGACGAGAAGGGCGATCTCATCGCGCATCTGATGGAAGCGGAGCGCCTCGAGAAGGACGAAGTTTGCATGGTGGGCGACCGCGCGCAGGACGTGCTTGCCGCGCGCCGCAACCGCGCGCCGACAGTCGGCGTGTTGTGGGGCTACGGCGGCCGGGAGGAGCTGACGACCGCCGGCGCCGAGATCATCATCGACACGCCGGCGGAGCTGCTCGATTAGCAAGCCGCATCCGGCCCTCGTCTCTCACACCCGTTCGATGACCGTCGCCGTGCCCATGCCGGCGCCGATGCAGAGCGTCACGAGCGCGACGCTCTTGCCGCTGCGCTCCAATTCGTCGAGCGCGGTCCCGAGCAGCATCGCGCCCGTCGCGCCGAGCGGGTGGCCCAGCGCAATCGCCCCGCCATTGACGTTGACCTTCTCGGGATCGAGATCGAAGGCCTGCAGATAGCGCAGCACGACGGCGGCGAAGGCCTCGTTGACCTCGAAGAGGTCGATGTCCGCGAGCGTCATCTTGGCGCGCGCGAGGAGCTTGCGCGTCACGTCCATCGGACCGGTCAGCATCATCGCGGGCTCCGAGCCGATATTCGCGAAAGCGCGAATTTTCGCGCGCGGCTTGACGCCAAGGCGCTGTCCCGCCTCCTTCGAGCCGACCAGCACGGCCGCCGCGCCGTCGACGATGCCGGAGGAATTGCCGGCGTGATGCACATGCTTGATCGCCTCGATCTCGGGATGCGACTGGATCGCCACCGCATCGAACCCCCCCATCTCCGCCAGCATGATGAAGGAAGGCTTCAGCGCCGCGAGCCCCTGCATGTCCGTCTCGGGACGCATGTGCTCGTCGCGATCGAGAATGGTGATACCATTCACGTCCTTGACCGGCGCGATGGAGCGCGCGAAGCGCTTCTCCTCCCAGGCGCGCGCCGCGCGCTTCTGCGACTGAACGGCGTACGCGTCCACATCGTCGCGCGAAAAACCATATTTCGTCGCGATGAGGTCGGCCGAGACGCCTTGCGGCATGAAGTAAGACGGAATGGCGATGGCCGGATCGACCGGCCAGGCGCCGCCCGAGGCGCCGATGCCGACGCGGCTCATGCTCTCGACGCCGCCGCCGATCGCGAGATCGTGCTGGCCGGACATGATCTCGGCGGCCGCGAAATTCACGGCGTCAAGGCCCGAAGCGCAGAAGCGGTTGATCTGCACACCGGGAACCTTGTCGCCAAAGCCCGCGGCGAGCGCGCCGGCGCGCGCGATGTCTCCACCCGCTTCGCCGACGGGATCGACGCAGCCCAAGACCACGTCGTCGACCTCGGGGCCCGCGAGGCCGTTGCGCGACTTGATCGCCGCGAGCGCCGTCACCGCAAGCCCAAGCGTCGAGACTTCATGCAAGGAACCGTCGACCTTGCCGCGTCCGCGCGGCGTGCGCACGGCGTCATAGATGTAAGCGTCCGTCATCACGCCTCCTTGAGAAGGGGGAGCAGCGAATAGCGAATGGCGAATTGGGTCGAGCGTCTTCTCCTCGCTATTCCCTATTCGCCACTCGCTCCTAGAACATCTCCGCCTCGAGCGACATCATCGTGTCGGCGCCGGTCGAAAGCCGTGCGAGGCGCAGGCTCGTTTCCGGCAGCATGCGCTCCATGAAAAATCTCGCGGCGATGAGCTTCGCGTCCATCGCCTTCGCCGTCTCGGGCTCGCGCGCCTTCTTCTCGAGCGCCGCCTTGGCGATGCGCGCCGAAGTGTGGCCGAGCGCGACCAGCGCGAAGAGATGCAGATAGTCCATCGAGGCGGCGCCGGCGTTGTCGGGCTTGGTCAGGGCGTTCTGCATCAGCCACAGCGTCGCTTTCTGCAAATCGCCGATGGCCGCCTGCAGCGGCTTGACGAAAGGCTCGAGGTCCGGCTTTTCGTTCGACGCGATGAAGCCCTGAAGATCCTTGAAGTAGGCGGTGATGGCGCGACCGCCGTCCTTGGGCAGCTTGCGTCCGACGAGATCGAGCGCCTGAATGCCGTTCGCACCCTCATAGACCATTGTGATGCGTGCGTCGCGGACGAATTGCTCCACGCCCGTCTCCACGATGTAGCCCATGCCGCCGTATACCTGCTGCGCCCTGACGGCGTTCTCGAAACCGCGCTCGGTAAAGAAACATTTCAGCACGGGCGTGAGCAGGCCGAGACGATCCTCCGCCGCCTGCCGCGCCGCGGCGTCATGCGAGCGATGCGCCACGTCGCTGTCGAGCGCGACAGCGAGCGACAGCGCGCGCGCCGCCTGATTGAAGGCTTTGACCTCGAGGAGCATCCGGCGCACGTCGGGATGCACGATGATCGGATCGGCCTTGCCGTCGGGATTTTTGGCCCCGGACAGCGAACGCCCCTGCAGACGCTCGCGCGCATAGGCCGCAGCGTTCTGATAGGCGATCTCGGAAATGCCGAGGCCCTGATTGGCGACGCCGAGCCGCGCCTCGTTCATCATCACGAACATCGCATTCAGGCCGCGATTGGCCTCGCCGACGAGCTCGGCGCGCGCGCCCTCGTAATTCATCACGCAGGTGGCGTTGCCGTGAATGCCCATCTTGTGCTCGATCGAGCCGCAGGAGAGCTTGTTGCGAGGCCCCAGCGAACCATCCGGATTGACGAGGAATTTCGGCGCAAGAAAGAGAGAGATGCCCTTCACGCCCGCGGGCGCGCCCTCGATGCGCGCGAGCGCCAGATGCACGATATTCTCGGAGAGATCGTGCTCGCCCGCCGAAATGTAAATCTTCTGGCCCGTCAGCGCGTAGCCGCCATCGGGAAGCGGAGTGGCCTTTGTCGTGAGCAGGCCGAGGTCCGTGCCGCATTGCGGCTCGGTCAGGTTCATCGTGCCGCTCCACTCGCCCGTCGTCATTTTCGGCAGATAGAGCTGCTTTTGCGCCTCGCTGCCGTGACGCAGCAGCGCCGCCATCGCCCCCTGGCTCAGCCCGAAATACATGGCGAAAGCCATATTGGCCGAGGAGGCGAATTCATTGGTGAGCGCGGTCAGCACAAAGGGCAAACCCTGGCCGCCGTATTCGGTCGGAATGGACAGTCCGATCCAGCCGCCGTCTGCAACCGCGCGATAGGCGTCGAGAAAACCTTTGGGCGTCGCGACGGAGCCGTCCTCCTGCCGCCGGCAGCCGTAACGGTCGCCGACCGCGTTGAGCGGATGCAGCACCTCTTCGCAAAGGCGCCCCGCCTCTTCGAGGATTGGCGCGAGCAGGCCGCCGCTGACCTCGGAGAAGCCGGGAAGCTGGCTGTAAGCGCCGAATCCGAGCACGTCCTCAAGAAGAAAGACCGCCTCCTCGACAGGGGCCTTATATGTCGTCATCGCGGTCTCCGCTCATGCCTTTCGGTGGAGACGCGGGAGGCCGTCCCGCTACGCTGTCTCGGTCGCACAATGAAACACGCAAAAGTTACCTAGAGAGAGCCTGGGCGAGGCGCAATAGCCGGACCCTTGCGCGCGGGAAGAGCAGCTGCAGAGCCCAGCCTTTTGCGAGGGTTTTCGCATGAGCGCTTTCCGGCAAATACTTAACCGCTTGTTTACTATGTTCATCTGAAAGTCGCGGCGGCGGTCCTCGCGGCCGCGCGTTCCGCGCGATTCGTTCGCGTCTGCGTCACTCCCCTCCTCGACTGTCCCTCGCCGGCCGGGATCCGCTGGAATCACCGATGAGCAAGCCGAATTACAGACAATTGAGAGCGGAGATTCAAGATCTGTCGCGCGCGCGCGGTCGCGCCCGCAGGGCGGCGGAGCGCAGGGACGACGACTGGCTCGATTTCTATGACGAAGATGCGACCGAGGACGGCTTCCTCTTCGAGGACGATGAGACGGAATTCTCGGTCGAGGCGGAGGAAGAGCCTCCCTTTACGGACTCGCCGCGTCGTATCGTCGCGCGACGGATATCGGCGAGCGAGCGCCACGCGCGGGTCTTGCATAAGATTGCCCAGCTCGTCGACGAGAGCCGCTATGGTTTTGGGCGCTCGCGCGGTCTGGATCAGGCGCTCGACGCCCTGAGTTCGAAGCATCAGCGCGAGCGAGCGAAGAGCCGCTCGAGCCCTTGAAACGATTGTCGCCAAGCTCATCGATGAGGATTTCGGCTTGCCGGCGACGGCGCGGCGCCGGAAGCCCTCGCGACGCGCGTCGACTGAAGCGCCGGAGCGTGAGCGCGAGGCGTTCGCCGAGGACGAACCGTCGGGCGAGGACGCGCCAAGGGATCGCAGCGCCGAATCCAAATCTTCCGTGGTCAAGCTTCCGCTCGCCGAGGCTGTACTCGACATCACACGCAGACAGCCGGCCAGCGATGTGGACGCGCCGGCGCAGGATGAGGATGAACGGAAAGACCGCGCCTCTTCCGGAAACGGTCCGCGGCGCCTTTTCGGCGAGGTGGAGGCTCTCGCGCGCGAGATCGGCGCTTTGCGTGAAGATATCGACGGCGGCGCCGAGCGCGAAGAGCAGATCATGCTCCAACTCGACGGGCTGCGCGCGGAAATCCGCGGCCTCACGCGCGAGGTCGGCGCGCTTGCGCCGCGCGCGTCGGTCGAAGCGATCGAGGGCGCGCTTGCGGAGCTTGCGGCGCGCGTCGATGCGCAACGCGACCGGGGCGTCGAGGATAAGGCGCTGGCGCCGGCCGAGAGAATCGCGGGAGAGCTGCGCGCGGTGCTGCAGGAGATCGACCCGCGCCCGCACGTGCGCGAGCTCGAGGCGGACATCCGCAGGTTGGCCGATCGCCTAGAGGCGTCAGGCGAAGCGGACGAAGCCTCTCTGCAGGCGCTCGCTCGGCGCACCGCCGAAATCAAGGAAACTCTCTCGTCCTTGACGGCGCGGCCGCTTCCACTGGAGCGTATCGAAACGAGCCTGCGCGATCTGACACGGCGTGTCGACGCGCTCACTTGCGGGCCTTCTCCAGAGGAGCGCTCCCGCGATCTGGTCGAGACGGCGAAGGCCATTCGCGCGATCCTCTCCGCCGAGACCGGCTCGGACGCCTTCAACCAGCGTCTCGATCGCCTCTCCGCGGGGCTCGAGGAAGCGCTCGCACGATTCGACGGCGACCGCTTCGAGGCGCTCGGCGCGCGCATCGATGAGATGCATCAGTCGCTCGCGCAACGCATCGACCAAGGGATATCACAGGCCTCCCCAAAGGTGGCCGCGCTCGAGGGACTGCTCGCCGACCTCGCCAACAAAGTCGGCCGGGCCTTGTCAATCGACAGAGCCCCTCGCGTCGACGCCGCGCTCGAGGACAAGGTGGATCGGCTCGACGAGAAGCTCGATCGGCTGGGACCCGCCGCTTTGGCCCAGCAGCTCGCTGAGTTCCTCGCGAAAGCCAAGCCGCACGATGACAGCCGCCTGAGCGAAATCGCGGAGCGACTCGACGCCATGCAGCGCACGCTCGCCGCCCAGGTTGAGGAGAGCGCGCGTTGTCGCAAGGACGAGTCGCATAAGGCGCAGCTCTCTGCGCTTTTGGAGCAGCTCGCCAACCGAAGCGCCGAGGCTTGCGGTCCCGGCGCGGATCCCACTGCGGTGAATGCGTTGAGCGAGCAGGTGCGGCAGCTTTCAGCGCGGCTCGATCGATCGATGAATGACGGGGCGACGCTCGCCTCGATCGAGAGAAAGATCGCCGAGCTCTGCGAAAAAATCGAGAATTCACTGGTGAGCGCCGCGAGCTGGACGGCAGGGTCCGCGGAGCGACAGCCCGACGCCCTCGACCATCCTTTGGAAGCGCAGGAAAGCTTCGGCGCGCAGGACTATAACGAGAGCGCGCTCGACGACGAAGACGCGACGCCGCGTTTCGAACCTGAGGCCGCGCGCTTTGAGGCGCAGCGTGAGCAAAGGCCCGAGGATGTATCTGGCGCGGGCGCGAGAGCGGCGGTTTCCGTTCGCGCCGTGGGCGTCGATCTCGAATTGCGGCGACAGGCGGAATTCATCGCCGCAGCACGCCGAGCCGCCGAGCGCGCCGGAGCGCAAGATCTCAAGGCGTCCACGGGAGAGACCGAGGCGCGCCAAGCGCCGCGCGCTTCTTTGGAGGGGAAGACCCCGGCTGCGCCCAGTCGCAAAGCCCTCATTCTCGCCGGCCTGACAGGCGTCGCGCTCCTCCTGGCGGCGGCGCCCATCGGCCGCACCGTCTTCGATCAGACTCGCACCGCGTCACGGGCGGCGGCGGCGCCGACTCAGGACGGCGCAGTGAGCCGCCCGACATTCGCGCTCCAAGCGCCTTCCTCCCTGACACCGAAGTTCAGCACGCCGCAGGACGCCGGCGCGGATAAATTCAACGGCGAAGGCGCCGATCTCGCTGCGACCTCCGATCCAACCGACGCGCCCGCCGCGAAGCCTGAAGCGAAGAGCTTCGCCGCAGCGCCGCTGGACAGGACGCCTGTCGACGCGATCGAGAAGGCGCCGCCGCAGGAAATCACGCCGCTGCAGGCCGCGGCGCAGCGCGGCGACGCCAGAGCGCAATTCGAGCTTGGCGTCCGCTACGCTGAGGGGCGCGGCGGGCTGTCTCGCGACCTGAAGCTTGCGGCGCAATGGCTCGCCAAGGCGGCCGAGCAAGGCGTGGCCACGGCGCAATATCGCCTTGGCTCTCTTTACGAGAAGGGCCTCGGGGTCGAGCGCAACGCAGAGCACGCGCGCAGCCTCTACGAAAAGGCGGCCAGCGCCGGAAACGCCCGCGCCATGCATAATCTTGGCGTGCTCTTCGTCCAGAATGGAGACGGCTGGCCCGATTACGCATCCGCCGCCGCTTGGTTCCGCAAGGCCGCGGAATATGGCGTGCGCGACAGCCAGTTCAACCTCGCCGTGCTTTACGCGCGCGGCATGGGAGTCGAGCAGAACCTCATGCAATCCTACATGTGGTTCGCGGTCGCCGCCGCTCAGGGCGACCCCGAGGCCGCCAAGAAGCGCGACGAGGTCGCCGCGCGACTCGACGCCCACGGCCTCGCGACCGCCAGGGCGATGGCCGAGGCCTTTAAGCCCAAGGACCTCGCCCGCGACGTGAATGAGTCCGAGCCGCCGCGCAGCGCCGGACCTTCGCTGAACCCGTCGACCAAGCCCGATGGGCCCACGGCGGGGCTAAGCTTCCTCAATCCCAAGCGATTGGGCCTGTGATCCGAGGCGTCCGCGACTGCGTCGGGCAGGCGGACGCCCCCAGCCGACCGGCGCGCGACGCCCTGCTCGCGTTAACCATGGCGCGCGTATGCTTTCAACTTTTGGTTGCAAATAGAGATTAATTTGAATTAACTTGTAGATAATAATCGTGAATCTCCATGTGACTACGGCAGCGTCATGCGTAATATCCTGCAAGACGGTCATAATCTGGCGAATCGGCTGCGCTCTTTCGGCAAGCTCAAGCCGGAATACCAGAATAGACCAGCGAACCCGAATGCTCTGGCGCCGCAACATCGGCAGATCCTATTCCTTTCGAGACTTACAAACATAAACACGGTGGTCATTCGAAAGATCTCCGCAGGTTTCCCCGAAAGCTGCGTGCGGACCCTGCAGCAGACCTTCGGTGACATCGAAGCGGGGAGGTTGGGCGAGTTGAAATTCGTCGTCTTCGACTTCGCTCACGCTGACGATCGCGCGGAGCCCAAGGGAAGCGGCTTCGAAAGGCTGATGGAGCGGCTCATCGACTTGGTCGTCGCCTCGCCGGTCATCACCATCGCCTGGGCCCGCGGGAAAATGCGGGGCGCCGATCTCGAATTCGCATTGCGCTGCTCGGCGTTGCTCGCCGATCCGGCCGCGACATTCTCCTTCGACTGCGCGCCGGAGCGGATCGGCAGCCTCTACGCGGTTCTGACGCGCCGTCTCGGCCAGGTGCGGACCGAGCGGCTGCTTGAGTCCGGCGACACGCTCGACGCGGCGGCGATGCGGGATCTCTGTCTCGTGAAGGACCTCGTCGACACGCATGACGGGCTCGCGGCGATCGAGCCCTACCTCTTGTGCTATGCGCGCCGTTACAACGGCAATCTCGCGATCCTGCGCGCGCAGCGCATGGCCGAAAGAGGCTTCGACAGTTCCTCTAAGGCCGGTCGAGACGGCCTAGCGGACGGCCCCGCCGCGACGCGATCGCCGCGACGCGCCGCAAAGGCTGCCGTCAGGCTCAGGCGCGCAAGCGATAGCCCGTCTTGAAGATCCAAGCGATCGCTCCGACGCAGACCGTCATGAACGCGACCGTCATGCCGAGGCTCACGATGACCGCGACGTCCGCCTTTCCGTAAAAGGCCCAGCGGAAGCCGCTCACGAGGTAGACAATCGGATTGAACAAGGCGATCTGGCGCCAGAGCGGCGGGAGCATGTCGATCGAATAGAAGGTGCCCCCGAGGAAGGTCAAAGGCGAGATGACCATCAAGGGCACGACCTGCAATTTTTCAAAGCCGTCGGCCCAAATGCCGATGATGAACCCCAAGAGGCTGAAGGCGACCGAGACCAGCAGCAGAAAGGCGGCGGCCCAGATCGGGTGCAGGATCTCGAAAGGCACGAAAAGCCGGGCGGTCGCCATGATCAGAATGCCGAGAAGGATCGATTTGGTCGCGGCGGCGCCGACGAAGCCCGCCAGAAATTCAACGACCGACACCGGCGCGGAGAGCAGCTCATAGATGGTGCCCGTGAAGCGCGGAATGTAGATTCCGAATGAGGCGTTCGACACGCTTTCGGAGAGGACCGCCAGCAGGATCAGGCCGGGCACGATGAAGGCGCCATAGGCCACGCCGTCGATCATGGCGATGCGGCCGCCAATCGCCGAACCGAAAACGACGAAATAGAGCGATGTCGAGAGCACGGGGGCGGCGATGCTCTGGAAGAGCGTGCGTCGCGTGCGCGCGAGTTCGTTGATGTAGATCGCGCGGATCGCATGGACGTTCATGTCCGTCTCCTCACGAGGCTCACGAAAATATCCTCCAGCGAGGAACGGTTCATGTCGACGCTGCTGAAATCGACGCCGCTCTCGGCGAGCCGGCGAATGAAATCCACGACGCCGCCGTTTCGCTCCTCTTCCTCGCCCGCGAAGGCGACGGTGAGCGTCCTGCCATCCGCCGAGAGACTCACGGCATGTCCGAGGAAATCTGCGGGAACCTCCGAAAGCGGATGCTTGAGGCCGATCGTTACGGTCTGGCGCCCCAATTTTCGCATCAGGGCGCTCTTTTCCTCCACGAGGATGATCTCGCCGCCGTCGATGACGCCCACGCGGTCCGCCATCTCCTCGGCTTCCTCGAGATAATGCGTGGTGAGGATGATGGTGACGCCCTGCTCGCGCAGACGGCGGACCATGGCCCACATGTCGCGGCGTAGGTCGACGTCGACGCCCGCGGTCGGCTCGTCGAGGAAGAGAATCCGGGGCTCATGCGCGAGCGCCTTGGCGATCAGCACGCGACGCTTCATGCCGCCGGACAGCGTGAGGATTCTGTCGTCCCGCTTTTCCCAAAGCGAGAGATCGCGCAGAATTTTCTCGATATAGTCCGGGTTCGGGGCGAAGCCGAACAGGCCGCGGCTGAAGGCGACGGTGTCGCGCACCCGCGAAAACATGTCGGTCGACAATTCCTGCGGCACGAGGCCGATCTTGGCCCGCGCGGCGCGATAGTCTTTGACCGTGTCGCAGCCGTCGACGGTGACGGCTCCCGAAGTTGGACGCACGAGCCCCGCAATGGCGCCGATCAGCGTCGTCTTCCCTGCGCCGTTCGGCCCGAGCAAAGCGAATATCTCGCCTGCGCGGATTTCGAGATTGATCGCCTTCAACGCGCGAAAACCGCCGGCGTAGATTTTGTTCAGATCGGATACGACGACGATCGGGCGTTGCGAGCCCTTTTCATGATCGACCGCCGTATCAAGCGCGTGCTCCACCCCGGACCTTTCTCTCGTCTAGGCGCTGCCTTCGCAGAGAATCGCCAAGGCGCCGCAAGTCGTCAAGCGAAGGGCCGCCTTGAGATCATACGGCGACCAGGCCGCCATCGACGTAAAGATCGGCGCCGGCGACATAGCTCGCGTCGTCCGACGCCAGGAACAACGCGGCTTTGGCGATTTCCTCCGGCTTGCCGAAGCGGCCGAGCGGAACCTGCGCGGAAATCTGCGCGTCGAATTGCTGCAGCTGCTCGGCGGAGAGCCCAACCTTGTTGAAGATCGGGGTCTCGATGGGCCCCGGGCTGATGACGTTGACGCGAATTTTTCGGTCCTTCAACTCGGCTGTCCAGGTTCTGGCGAAGGAGCGCACGGCGGCCTTTGTGGCCGAATAGACGCCGAAGGCCGGGATGCCCGTCGTGTTCGCGACCGAGGAGTTGAGAATGACCGAGCCGCCGTCGGAAAAGAGCGGCAGCGCCTTTTGAACCGTGAAGAGCAGGCCCTTCACATTGATGTCAAAGACCTTGTCGAAGTGCTCCTCGGAGACGCCGTCGAGCGGCGCGAGTTCGCAGACGCCGGCGTTGGCGAAAAGAACGTCGATGCGGCCGAATTTCGCTTTCACCTCGGCGTAGAGCCTATCGAGGTCGGCGAGCTTCGCCACGTCGCCCTGCACGCCCACCGCGCCATGACCGATCGCGGCGACGGCCGCGTCGAGCTCGGCCTTGCGGCGGCCGGTCACGACCACTTGCGCGCCCTCCGCGGCGAAGAGCTGCGCCGTCGACAGTCCGATACCGCTGTTGCCGCCCGTGACGACGGCGACTTTTCCGGAAAGCTTGCCCATGTCGATCTCCGTGGTGATGCGCGCCCCGCGCCGGCTTAGTTCTGTAGTTCAATAATACGGAACTAATGCGCCAATTGTCAATCCGTGCCATAAGACGACAACTATGAGACCGCTGCCGCATCCCAAGCTGGACGAAATCACCGTGGAGGGCATTCTCCACGCCCTCTCGGACCCGATCCGCATGGAAATCTTCGGCCGCCTCGCCGCTTCCGAATGCGCGAAAAATTGCTCGGCCTTCGCCCAGATCAACCAAGACGTCCTGCCGAAATCCACGCTTTCCCAGCATTTTCGCATTTTGCGCGAAGCCGGGCTCATCCGCAGCGAACGTAAGGGCGTGGAGCTCATCAATTCGACGCGCTGCGCCGAGCTCAAAGAACGATTTGGCCCGATGCTCGAGGCGATCCGCGACGCCTACGCTCGTCAACGCGAGACGCCGGAATCGAACTCGCAAACGGGCTGAGCGCTCAGCGGCGCGGGACTCTCTTTCTCTGACGCTTGCGCGCGCAGGCGCTTCTGCGCCGCCACGAGCCGGTCGAGATGGCGAAGATCGTGCTCGCCCAAGCCGAGAACACAGTCAACCCAGGCCTCGACGACCTCCGAAAGCTCCGCGCGGCTCACGCCATAGTGAAGACGGCGCGCCTCGGCGAGCGCAAAGCGTCGTCGCCAGAGAGCTTCGTCGGAGGACATCCAGGCACGCGCGGCCTCTCTGATCCCGCCGTCGGGCGCGAGCGCGTGCACGACGCAGAGTTCGTGCATCTCCCGGCCCGTATGGATTTCGCCGCTCGAGACGAGGCGCTGCGCCAAGGCGCTGGGAAGGCGCCTGCTGAGAAGGGAGACGGCGCCCATTCCGGGGAAAGTGTTGAAAGCGATCTCCGGAAGTCCCAAGCGCGCCGTCTCCTCGGCGATCAGGAAATCGGTCACGAGCGCGCCCTCGAAGGCGCCGCCCAGGCATTGCCCGTGCACGGCCGAGAGCGTCACGATCGGCAGGCCGAAGCCGGTGGCGAGCCCATGCATGATGTCGACGCAAATCTCGGCGTGCGCGCGCAAGGGCTCGCGCTGGCGGCGCCGCACCGCCGCGGCGAAGGCGGCGAGGTCTCCGCCAAGCCCGAACACGCCGGGACGGCGCGAGGCGATCACGAAATAGCGGATAGGCCAGCAGCCCTTCTTGTCGCTTTCGACGAGGCGCAGCAGCGAGCGCCGCACCGCGACGATCTCCTTGAACATATCCAGCGGGAAGCAATGCGGCGCCGTCGCTTTGTAGTCCATCCATAAGGAGCGCGTGGCGCCCTCATAGCCGATGTCGAGGTAGTCGAAGCGCCAGTGCGGAAATTCCTCCGGCCGGCGCGGCTCGAGCCTCGTCTTGTCCGTCGTCATGCGCTCCTCGGTCCGCGAGCGCGCGAGTCACGGCGTGATCTCGGGCGCAGCGCCGTCGATCCCGCGCGACGCCGAGCCGATTTTGGGCTAAGGAGCCTGCGCTAAGCTGGATTGACGCGAGAGGCGTCTTCCGAACCCCGCGAGCCGATGACACATCCGCAACTCTATCTCGCCACGCCTGCCCTCGCCGAGGCTGAATCCTTCCTGCCCGCGCTGGACACGGCGCTCGCCGCCGGGAGGCCCGCGAGCCTGCTGCTTCGCCTCGCGTCCCAGGACGCGGAGAGCGCCAAGCGCATCGTCCGGAAGGTCGCGCTTCGAACCGAGCCGCTCGGCGTGGCGCTGGTGATCGACGGCTCCGTGGACCTCGCCCTGTACGCCAACGCCGACGGGGCGCAGATCGCCGGAAGCGGGCCCGCGCTGAAATCGGCCGTGGAGCGTTTGTCCCCGCGCCACATCGTCGGGGCGGGAGGGCTTGCGACGCGCCATGACGCGATGGTCGCGGGAGAAACTGGGGCCGATTACATCGTCTTCGGCGATTGGAGCGCGCCGCTCTCCGAAGACGCGGTCGAGGAGCGCGTGAACTGGTGGTCCGAGGTCTTCACGACCCCCTGCGTCGCCTTCGCCTCGACGCCGGCGCAAGTGACGCGCTTCGCGCGGGCGGGCGCGGATTTCGTCATGCTCGGCGATTTCCTCTGGAACGATGCGCGCGGCCCTGGGGCGGCCATGCAGGATGCGCAGGACGCTCTCGCACGGGTGGAGGCCTGATCATGCGCGCCTTGGCCCTGCTCGCCCTGCTGCTCCTCACGCTTTCTTCCGACGTCTGGGCGCAACCGTCCGCTTCCTCTCCAGCCGCCGGCCCCGCTCCGGCTCCTGCCCCTCAACCGGCCAAGGGAGCCGACGCCGCCTTCCAGGCCTATGAAGCCGGCGACTTTTCGCGCGCCATGCGCGAGGCGAAGGCGCGTCTCGCCGCCGATCCCTCGGACACGCCGGCGCTCCTGCTGATCGGCCGCATGCATGCGGAAGGCGCCGGGGTTGCGCGCGACCAGAAAGAGGCGGGCGTCTGGTTCCGCCGCGCGGCGGATTTAGGCGACGCCCAGGGAGCCTATCTCTACGCTGCGGCGCTTCTCGCCAACACGCCGGCGACGCGCGACCGCAAGACCGCGCAAAGCTATCTCGAGAAGGCGGCGGCGAAGAACAATGCGGCGGCGATCAATCTCCTCGGCGAGATCGCCCTCGAGAACAACGGCGCTTTCGCCGATCTCGAGAAGGCCGCAGACTATTTCAAACGCGCCGCCGATCTCGGCGACACCGACGCGCGCTATGCCTTGGGCGAGCTCTATCTGCACGGCAAGGGCGTCGCCAAGGACGGTGGCGAGGCCGCGCATTGGTTCGAGCTCGCAGCCAATGACGACCACGCCGGCGCCATGGTCGAGCTGGCGATTCTGAAATTCAACGGTCTCGGGGTCGACCGCGACGAGGCCGGCGCCGCCAAGCTCTTCCAAAAGGCCGCGACGCTCGGCAACGCCGTGGCGCAAAATCGTCTCGCCTATCTCTATGTGCAGGGGCGCGGCGTAGAGAAGGATCTCGCCAAGGCGAAGCAATGGCGCGACCGAGCGACCCAGGCTGGCCTCAAGGACGCGCGGCTCGACGGCATGCTGAGCGCGTCTGTTCCGGAGCCCAAGGCGAAGTGACGGGCGACGCCCCTCGCCCCAAGCTTCTCTCCATTGCGGGCTCTGATCCTTCCGGCGGCGCGGGCCTGCAGGCCGATCTGAAGACATTCGCCGCCTTCGGCGCCTATGGCATGGCTGCCGTCACCGCGCTCACCGTGCAAAACACGACGGGCGTCTTGAGGGTCACGCCCGTCTCCGCCGCGCTCGTCGCCGCGCAGATCGACGCGGTCTTCGCCGACATCGCCGTCGCCGCCGTGAAGATCGGCATGCTGGCGCGTCCATCTACGGCCAAAGCCGTCGCGATCTCCTTGCAACGCGCGGGCGCGCAAAACATTGTGCTCGATCCGGTGCTGCGCGCGACACAGGGCGCGGATCTGAGCGCCGCCGGATTGCCGCGAGGCGTTCTCGCGCATCTGGCGCCGCTCGCGACTCTGATCACGCCCAATCTTCACGAAGCCGCCGTGCTGACCGGGACAGGGGTCGCGCGAAATGTGCAGGACATGGAGGCGCAAGCGCGCGCGCTCGTCGCGGCCGGCGCGAGAGCGGCGCTTGTGAAGGGCGGTCATCTCGACGGCGCGCCGCTCGACGTGCTCTGCATTCGAGGCGCGACGCGCGTTTTTCAAGGCGCGCGGGTCGAAACGCGGAACGCCCATGGAACGGGTTGCGCGCTTTCCTCGGCCATCGCCTGTCTCCTGGCGCGCGGGCGCGACTTGGAGGCATCGATCGAAGAGGCGAAGCGCTGGCTCACGCAGGCGCTCGTGGCCGGCGCCAATGTGCGGCTCGGCGCCGGCGCCGGGCCGCCGGACCACTTGTGGGCCGGCCCCCGCAACGAGTGAGCCTCGTCCGATTCCGTTCGAGCGCAAAGCGCGCTATGTTCCGCGCCAAAGCGACGAAAGAGATCGCAAAAAGGGGAAGCTCAATGATCGTTACGCCCTCCAAAGGCTTCATCATCGCAGCGGCGCTCGTGGCCGTGGCGCTCACGACCTTCGTCATGACGCGGCGCGCGCCCGCCTGCGGCGGCAAAGGCCAGATCATGTCGACGATCAGCGAGTGCAAATCCTGGGGCTTCGACGCATCGACCTGCGAGGCCGTCGTCGGCAAGGCGCGCGCCATCGCCAAGCGCGCGACCACGGGTCTCGACAATTCGGTCACATGCGAGACGCAGTTCACCGACTGCTTCAAGGCCGACGACGGAACCTATCACCCGATCCCGTCCTTCTGCCTGCAAAAGGATGCGACCGCGGCCGCAGAACCGACCGATCTCCATTATCTGGAGTATGAGTTGGACCGGCAGAACCGCAAGAAGACGCACGAAGTGCCGATTAGGTAACGTCGCGATCTTTGATTCAGCATGTTCTTTTCCAAAAACCGCTTCGCACTTTTTGGGAACATGCTTCAATTCACGCTGGCGAGCAGGAAACCGTCCCATCCCTTGGAGCCGACGGTCTGGATGACCGTCGCCGAGACGCGCGGCTCTGCAGCCACCGCTTCGTAGAGGGCGCGCGTGCCGGCGATCATCGGGTGGTCGTTTTTCTCGTCGATCACCGCGCCCTCGCGAATGACATTGTCGACGATGATGAAGCCGCCGCTGCGCACGAGCTTCACGGCGTGACGGAAGTAGGCCGCGTTATTCTCCTTGTCGGCGTCGATGAAGGCGAAGTCGATCGGAGAGAAGCCCTCGACCGCAAGGCCCGGCAAAAGCTCGAGCGCCGCGCCGAGCCGGATGTCGACGCTCGCGCCGAGACCCTCGCGGGCGACATTGCTCGCCGCGATTTCGGCATGATGGCGCTCGATCTCGAAGCTGACCAGCCGTCCGCCCGGCGCCAGCGCCCGTGCGAGCCAGACAGTGGAGTAGCCACCGAGCGTCCCGATTTCCAGAATGCGCTGCGGATGCAGGGAGCGCGCGAGCAGATAAAGCATCTTGCCCTGCGGGGGCGAGACGTCGATCTGCGGCAGGCCCGCCGCCGTATTGGCCAAGACCGTCGCTTCCTGCGCCTCGCCGGCGCCGATCAGGTGCCTCGCGATATAGGCGTCGCAGGCGCTCCATTTCTCCTGTTGCATGGGCCGCATTTCCTTCTTCGATGGGCATGGGCTTCGCCATGACATATGGCGTAACTATACATGGCGCGCGCGGCGATGTGGCAAGCACGGTGGCGAATCCGCCTTAGGGCCCCGAAAACCCGCCGCTTGCCCGGGCCCGCCCGGCAGGGCTAAAAGCCCCGCGATGCTCACCTCCCCGCCCGCCGCCGCGCTCAGCCTGCGCGGCCTCTGCAAGTCATACGGCTTCAAGCGTGTCGTCGGTCCGCTCGATGTCGAGATCGCGAAAGGATCGGTGACCGCGCTGCTCGGCGGCAATGGCGCCGGCAAGACGACGACGATCGGCATGATCATGGGCTTGATCAAGCCCTCGGCCGGCTCGATCCATGCGCTCGGGGCCGACATGGCGACGGATCGCGAATCCGTGCTCGGCCGCATGAATTTCGAAAGTCCTTACGTCGATCTGCCGCACCGGCTGACCGTGCGCCAGAATTTGCGCGTGTTCGCGCTGCTTTATGGCGTTCAGGACGTCAAGGGGAAGATTGCTCGGCTCGCCGAGGATTTCGCGCTTCGCGATTTTCTCGACCGCCCCACCGGACGCCTCTCAGCGGGGCAAAAAACGCGGGTTTCCCTCGCCAAGGCGCTCATCAACGATCCGGAGGTGCTGCTCCTCGATGAGCCCACCGCCTCGCTCGATCCCGACACGGCGGACTGGGTGCGCTCGCGCCTCGAGCAGCAGCGCGCCAAGCACGACTCCACGATCCTCCTCGCCTCGCACAATATGATGGAAGTCGAGCGGCTCTGCGATCGCGTGCTGATGCTGCGGCAGGGAACGCTGGTCGACGACGAGACGCCCGCCGCGTTGCTGGCGCGCTATGGACGTCGAACGCTGGAAGAGGTCTTTCTCGACGTGGCGCGCGGACGCGCCGATGGAGAAGCGGCGTGAGCTCATTCTCCCTCGGCCGCGTCGGCGCGATGATGCTGCGCTATATCTATGTGCTCCGCTCGTCCTGGCTGCGAGCGCTGGAGGCGGCCTATTGGCCGGCGGTGCAATTGCTGACCTGGGGCTTTTTGCAGACCTATTTCGCCTCCGCCGGCGTGGCGCAAAGCGGGCCGGCGCGCCTCGCCGGCACATTGATCGGCGCCGTGCTGCTCTGGGACATTCTGCTACGCACGCAGCAGGGATTTTCCTTCTCCTTTCTCGAGGAGATCTGGTCGCGAAATCTCGCGAATCTCTTGATGAGCCCCCTGCGGATGAGCGAGTTCGTCGTCGCGCTGATGGCGATGAGCGTCATCCGTCTCGCCATCGGCGTGGTGCCGGTGATCTTTCTGGCGATCGCGCTCTTCGACTTCAATCTCTGGTCGCTCGGCGCGGCCGTCGGCGCCTTTTTCATAGCCCTTGCGCTTTTCGCCTGGAGCATCGGGCTCGTGGTCAGCGGCATGCTCATGCGCTATGGTCTCGGCGCCGAGAGTCTCGCCTGGTCGCTGATGTTCATCGTGCAGCCCTTCGGCTGCGTCTATTTCCCGGTCTCGACGCTGCCCGCCTGGCTGCAGCCTTTGGCTCTCGCGCTGCCGCCCACCTATGTTTTCGAGGGCCTGCGCGCCCTGCTCATCGATCACGTCTATCGGTCGGACCTAATGCTCACGGCCTTCGCGCTCGACGCCATTTACTTCGCGGCCGCCCTGCTGGCCTTTTCCCATTTGCTCGCCAAGGCGCGCGAAGTCGGCTCGCTCCTGCAAACGGGGGAATGAAGTGCCGCGGGCCGACACTTTGCTCGCCGAACGCGGCTTCTTCGAAAGTCGCGCCAAGGCGCGCGCGGCGATCCGGGCCGGGCTCGTCTCGGCCGACGGGATCACGATCGTCAAGCCGTCGCAGGATATCGCGCCGCACGCCGAGATCGTCGCAGAAAGCCCGCATCCTTTCGTCTCGCGCGGCGGCGTGAAGCTCGATTTCGCTCTCGAACATTTCGCAATCGACGTCATGGATCGCTATTGCCTCGATCTCGGCGCCTCGACGGGCGGCTTCACCGACGCACTGCTCCAGCGCGGCGCGCGCCATGTCGTCTCAGTCGATGTGGGCTCCGGACAGCTGCATCCGCGCATCGCGCAGGATGCGCGCGTGACATCCTTCGAGAAGCTCGACGCGCGCGCGCTCGAGCCCAAGCATCTCGCCGAGCCGCCCTCTCTCGTCGTCTGCGACGCCAGCTTCATCTCGCTCACCCTTCTGCTGGAGCGCCCGCTGTCGCTCTCCGCGAAGGAGGCAACGCTCGTCGCGCTGATCAAGCCACAGTTCGAGGCCGGGCGCGGGGCGGGCAAGAAAGGCGTCGTGCGAGACGCCAACGCGCATGAGGCGGCCTGCGAAAAAATCGCCGGCGCCCTCGCCGGGCTCGGCTGGCGCGTTGTAGGGATTACGGCTTCGCCGATCCAAGGCGGCGACGGCAACCGCGAATTCCTCATCTGCGGTCAGCGGTCATGACGGCCGTCACGCTGGAGATCGAGCGGCTGGGACAGCGCGGCGAAGGCGTCGCAAAACTCTCCGGCCGCGCGGTCTTCGTGCCCTTCGCGCTCGGCGGAGAGCGCGTGCTCGCGGAAGTCGAGGGTGAGCGCGGCCGGCTTCTCGAAGTCCTCACGCCGTCTCCCGATCGCATCGCTCCGATCTGTGCGCATTATGGCGTTTGCGGCGGATGCGCGGTGCAGACGCTCGCGCCCTCAGCCTATGCGGTGTGGAAGCGCGGGCTCGTGGCGACCGCGCTCGCCAACGCCGGAATTCCCGCCGAGGTCGCGCC
Organism: uncultured Alphaproteobacteria bacterium; assembly: GCA_963798515.1. Lineage (GTDB taxonomy): Bacteria > Pseudomonadota > Alphaproteobacteria > Rhizobiales > Beijerinckiaceae > Methylocystis. The sequence continues at coordinate 49,708 of CAWCTS010000001.1, read as the reverse complement.
GGCCGTCGATGCGCATGGCGCGGGACGGCGCCGCGTCGTTTTTCACGCGCGCGACGGCGCCGTCGGCTTCATGGAGGCGCGCGCGCACAGAATTGTCGAGATCGACGCCTGCCCGCTGCTGGAAAGCGGCCTTGCCTCGGCGCTCCAAGCCGCTCGCGCTTTGGCGCAGGCGCTCAAGAGCACAGACAAGCCGCTCGATATCGCCGTGACCGCAACATTGGAGGGGCTCGACATCGATCTTCGAGGCTGCGGCGCGCTGAAGGAAAAAGACGCGCGCGCGCTCGTCGAGCTCGCGGAGGCCCTGGACCTTGCGCGCCTCTCCAACCACGGGCGCATCCTGGCGCTGCAACGCCGGCCGACGATTTCGGTCGGGCGGGCGACGCTCTCGCCGCCGCCCGGAGGCTTCTTGCAGGCCACTGCGCAGGGTGAAGAGGCGATTTCCAGCCTGACGCAGCAAGGTTTGGGCACGGCCAAGCGCGTCGCCGATCTTTTTTGCGGCTCGGGGGCTTTCGCTTTGCGACTTTGCGAAAGCGCGCGCATCGACGCCTTCGATGAGAACGCCGAAGCCATCGCGGCTCTGGAGGAGGCCACCCGAACCTTGACCGGCGCCAAGCCTCTGGTGGCGCATCGACGCAATCTCTTCGACAATCCTTTGCGCGCGGACGAGTTGGAGGCGTTCGACGCCGTCGTCTTCGATCCGCCGCGCGTCGGCGCGGCCGCGCAGGCTTCCGAGATCGCGCGCTCCAAGGTTCCAGCCGTCGTCGCGATCTCCTGCAATGCGCAGAGCTTTGCGCGCGACGCGAAGCTCCTGCTCGACGGCGGATTAGCGCTGCAAAGCGTGACCCCGATCGACCAGTTCCGCTACGCCGCCCATGTCGAGCTCGTCGCCGTGTTCACACGCGCGACCGCGAAAAAGCGGCGCGCCTCGCTGCTCTCGCGCTGACGCGGGCGGAGCGTGCATTTGCGCATTACAAACGCGTCCGCTTGCGATCTTGAGAAGACGCGGCGAATCTCGGGTAAAGGACTTTTCCCCATCAAGGAGGTAGGAACCGCGCGTTCAGGTTGGGTTCAGGCGCAAGAAGCGACTCTTTGCACGCTCAGGCGGTCTGCCTGCTGCGCAAGGAGACCATCGATGATCCGCTTCTCAAATCTGGCGCGCGTCGCCGCCGCCGCTCTCGCCCTCTCTCTCGGCGCAGGATTCAACGCAGCCTCGGCCGAGACCTGGGCGCAGAAACATCCCCGCCGCGCGGAGGTCAACGCGCGCCTGGGTAATCAGAACGCCCGCATCAACAAGGAGCTGAAGGAAGGCGAGATCACCAAAGGCCAGGCGCATGCATTGCATCAGCAGGATCACGCCGTACGCCAAGAGGAACGTGACATGGCGTCGCAGAACGGCGGCCACATCACACGCGGCGAGCAGCGCGTGCTGAATCAGCAGGAAAACACGATCAGCCACGAGATCGGCCACTGATGAACGTCTGCGCCCGCCGCCATCCGGGGCAAGGCGCAGCCTTCAGTCGCCTTCGCTGACGGCCCCCGCTTCTTGTGAAATCCGCCGACATCCGCTTGAATGCGCCCATGAGACGCGTCGAGCCCTTCAACGTGCTTTGGCTGCAGGCTGCAAGCTGCGGCGGCTGCACGATGTCGGCGCTGGAGAGCGGCGCCGCCGGGTGGTTCGAGGAGTTGCGCGCTTTCGGCATTGAGCTCATCTGGCATCCGAGCGTGAGCGAGGCGACCGGCGCGGAAGCGCTCGCGATCCTCGAGCGCGTCGAGCGCGGCGCGCTGCGTCTCGACGCGCTCGTCGTGGAAGGCTCGGTGCTGTGCGGACCTGACGGAACCGGCCGATTCAACATTTTGTCGGGGAGCGGGCGCAGCCTCCTCGACTGGATTTCGAGCCTCGCCCCGCTCGCGGCCTATTGCGTCGCCGTCGGCAGCTGCGCGGCCTTCGGCGGGATACCGGCCGCCGCGCCCGATCCGACCGACGCGCGCGGGCTGCAATATCGAGCGCGCGAAACGGGCGGCGCGCTCGGCCCCGACTATCGCTCCCGCGCCGGGCTGCCGGTCATCAACATCTCCGGCTGCGCGCCGCATCCCGGCTGGATCATGGAGACGCTGCAGGCGCTCTCGCTGGGTCTGTTCACCCAAGCGGATATGGACAGCTTCGGGCGACCAAAACTCTTCGCCGACCATCTCGCGCATCACGGCTGTAGCCGCAATGAGTTCTATGAGTTCAAGGCGAGCGCCGAGGAGTCCTTCGAGCGCGGCTGCCTGATGGAACACCTCGGCTGCAAAGCGACGCAGGCCGTCGGCGACTGCAATCAGCGCGCCTGGAACGGCTCCGGCTCCTGCACGCACAGCGGCTCGACCTGCATCGCCTGCACCTCGCCGGGCTTCGAGGCCGCAACGGGCTTCATGCACACGCCGAAGGTCGCGGGCATTCCGGTCGGCTTGCCGCTCGACATGCCGAAAGCCTGGTTCGTCGCGCTCGCCGCGCTGTCGAAATCGGCGACGCCGAAGCGCGTCAGCAAAAATGCGCGGTCGGATCGCATCGAGCGCGCGCCGGAGCCTGGGGCCGAGAAGAAGACATGACCCGCATCATCGTCGGGCCGTTCAATCGCGTGGAGGGCGATCTGGAGCTGGCGCTCGACGTCGTTGACGGCGTCGTGCGCGAGGCGCGCGTTTCGGCCAATCTCTACCGCGGGTTCGAGCAGATTCTCATCGGGCGGCCCAGCGAGGATGCGCTCGTGATCGCGCCGCGCATCTGCGGCATCTGCTCGGTCTCGCAGTCGCTCGCCGTCGCGGCCATGTTGCGCGCGGCGCAAGGCGTGACGCCTGCGGAAAACGGGCTGCTGCTGACGAATGTCGCGCACGCCGCGGAGAACATCGCCGATCATCTGACGCATTTCTACGTGTTCTTCATGCCGGACTTCGCGCGCGCTTGTTACGGGGGACGGCCCTGGTTCGAGGCGACCGAGGCGCGGTTCAAGGCGACGGTCGGAACGGGCGCGCGCGAGGCCTTGCCGGCCCGCGCCGGCCTCCTCGAGATCATGGGGATCATCGCGGGAAAATGGCCGCACAGCCTCGCTTTTCGCGCAGGAGGAGTCGCCCATGCGCCGGAGCTGAGCGAGAAGGTTCGCCTGTTCGCCATTCTCGCGCGCTTTCGCGCCTTTCTGGAGAGAACCCTCTTTGCCGCGCCGCTCGAGGCGGTGACGGCGCTCCAATCCGCCGCCGATCTCGACGCTCTCGTCGAGGGCCAAGGAAACGCAGGAGACTTCGCGAGCTTCGTGAGAATGGCGCGCGATCTGTCGCTCGAAGCGATGGGTCGCGGTCCAGGGCTTATGATGTCGGGCGGCGCCTACCTCGGCGCGCAAGGGCATCATTTTCCCAAAGGCCTATTCGACGCGCGCACGGGCCGGCTGCGCGACGTCAGTCTCGCCGACGTGCGCGAGGACGTCGCGCATAGTTTCCTGCGCGAAAGCGATCCCGAGCCCGCCAAAGCGCAGACTCTGCCCGCGCTCGACCGCGACGGGGCTTATAGCTTCGCCAAGGCGCCGCGCCTGTCTGGCGAGCCCGTCGAGGTCGGCGCGCTGGCGCGGCAGGCCGTGGCGGGTCATCCGCTGATCCGCGAGCTCATCGCCCGCGCCGGCGCCTCCAACGTCTTCGCGCGCGTGGTCGCGCGGCTGCTCGAGATCGCGCTGCTCACGCAAGCGGCCGAAGCCTGGGTGGACCAAATCAATCTCAAGGAGAAATTCTGCGCGCCCGACGCGCCGGCGCAAGACGGTCCTGCGCTCGGCTGTATCGAGGCGGCGCGCGGCACGCTCGGCCATTGGGCGACCCTGCGTGACGACCGCTACACGGTCTATCAGATCGTCGCGCCGACGACCTGGAACTTCTCGCCGCGCTGCGCCGCCGGCCGGCCGGGTCCGCTCGAATCCGCTCTGGAAGGGCTGGAGGTCGGCGATGACGGCGCCGGCAGTGCTGCAGTGCAGCACATCGTGCGCTCCTTCGATCCCTGCATCGTCTGCACGGCGCATTGATTGGTCGCTTGCTTTTCCGTGCTGGAAAGCAAGCTCTCATCTCTCGCCGAGGCGCCTTTGGCGCGACCGCCGCGACTCTTGGCCTTGGACCGCTGGTCCGCTTTTTGCGGCCTTGCTGACGCCGCCGCCAAAGAGCGGTTTGCCGCCGTGCAAAATAACGCTGCGGGGAGGACCATGGCCGCCATCGAGACCTTTTACGACGTGATCCGCCGCCAAGGGGTCACGCGGCGCAGCTTCACCAAATTTTGCTCGCTCACGGCCGCCAGCATGGGACTGGGCTCGACCGCGGCGGCGACGATGGCCAAAGCGCTCGAGACGAACCCGCGCACGCCCGTCATCTGGATGCACGGGCTCGAATGCACCTGCTGCTCGGAGAGCTTCATCCGTTCCGCGCATCCGCTCGTCAAGGATGTCGTGCTGTCGATGATCTCGCTCGACTACGACGACACGATCATGGCCGCGGCCGGCCATCAGGCCGAGGAAATCCTCGTCGAGACGAAAGAGAAATACAAAGGCAAATACATCCTCGCCGTCGAGGGCAATCCGCCGCTCAACGAGGGCGGCATGTATTGCATTGACGGTGGCAAGCCCTTCGTCGAGAAGCTGAAATGGATGGCGCAGGACGCGATGGCGATCATCGCCTGGGGCGCGTGCGCCTCCTGGGGGTGCGTGCAGGCGGCGAAGCCCAATCCGACGCGGGCCGTTCCGATCGACAAGGTCATTCTGGACAAGCCCATCATAAAAGTGCCGGGCTGTCCGCCGATCGCCGAGGTCATGACCGGCGTCGTGACCTTTGTCACGACCTTCGGCCGTCTGCCGGAGCTCGACCGCCAGGGGCGGCCAAAAATGTTCTACTCGCAGCGCATCCACGACAAATGCTATCGCCGCCCGCATTTCGACGCGGGGCAATTCGTCGAGCAATGGGACGACGAGAACGCGCGCAAGGGCTATTGTCTCTACAAGATGGGTTGCAAGGGACCGACGACCTACAACGCCTGCTCGACAGTGCGCTGGAACGGCGGCGTGTCCTTCCCCATCCAATCCGGCCACGGCTGCATCGGCTGCTCGGAAGAGGGCTTCTGGGACAAGGGGCCCTTTTACGATCGGCTGACGACGATCAAGCAGTTCGGCATCGAGCACAACGCCGACGAGGTCGGACTTGCGGCGGTCGGCGTCGTCGGCGGCCTCGTCGCCGCGCATGCGGGCGCGACCGCCATCAAGCGCCTCACCGGCAAGTCCTCTTAAAGGAAGCGCAATCATGGCCCTTCAGACGCCGAACGGCTTCAACCTCGACAACTCCGGCCAGCGCATCGTCGTCGATCCGCTCACGCGCATCGAGGGACATCTGCGAGTCGAGGTCAACGTCGATAAAGACAATGTCATTCGCAACGCCGTCTCGACGGGGACGATGTGGCGCGGCATCGAGGTGATCCTGCGCAATCGCGACCCGCGCGACGCCTGGGCCTTCACCGAGCGGATATGCGGCGTCTGCACCGGCACGCATGCGCTGACCTCGGTCCGCGCGGTCGAGAACGCGGTCGGCATCACGATCCCCGAGAACGCCAACTCGATCCGCAACATCATGCAGCTCACGCTGCAGGTGCACGACCATCTCGTGCATTTCTATCATCTGCATGCGCTCGACTGGGTGGACGTCGTCTCGGCGCTTTCCGCCGATCCCAAGGCCACATCGGCTCTGGCGCAGTCGATCTCCGACTGGCCGCTCTCCTCGCCCGGCTATTTCAAGGATCTGCAGATCCGGCTGAAGAAATTCGTCGAGTCGGGCCAGCTCGGGCCGTTCAAGAACGCCTATTGGGGGCATCCCGCCTATAAGCTGCCGCCGGAAGCCAATCTGATGGCGGTCGCGCATTATCTCGAGGCGCTCGACTTCCAGAAAGAGATCGTGAAGATCCACACGATCTACGGCGGCAAGAATCCGCATCCGAACTGGCTTGTCGGCGGCGTGCCTTGCGCGATCAACGTGGACGGCACGGGCGCCGTCGGCGCGATCAACATGGAGCGCCTGAACGAGGTCAGCTCGATCATCGACCGCTCGATCGACTTCGTGGAGAAGGTCTATCTGCCCGACGTCGCGGCGATCGGCTCCTTCTACAAGGACTGGCTCTATGGCGGCGGCCTCTCCGGCAAGAGCGTCATGAGCTATGGCGACATACCGGAACATGCAAACGACCATTCCGACAAGAGCCTGCTCCTGCCGCGCGGCGTGATCCTCAACGGAAACCTCAAGGAGGTCCTCCCGATCGATCACGGCGATCCCGAGCAGATCCAGGAGTTCGTCACCCATTCCTGGTACAAATATCCCGACGAGACCCGGGGCCTCCATCCTTGGGACGGCGTGACCGAGCCGAACTACAAGCTCGGCCCCAACGCCAAGGGAACGCCGACGAACATCGAGGCGCTCGACGAGGACGGCAAATATTCCTGGATCAAATCGCCGCGCTGGCGCGGCAATGCGGTCGAGGTCGGTCCGCTTGCGCGCTTCATCATCGGCTATGCCCAGGGCAATCCGGAGTTCAAGGAGCCGACCGAGAAGCTTCTCAAGCAGCTCGATCTTCCGGTCACCGCGCTGTTCTCGACGCTCGGACGCACCGCCGCGCGCGCGCTTGAGTGTCAATGGGCCGCCGGGAAGCTCCGGCATTTCCAGGACAAGCTCGTCGCGACGATCAAGGCGGGCGATTCCTCGACCGCCAATGTTGAGAAGTGGAAGCCCGAAAGCTGGCCGAAGGAAGCGAAGGGCTATGGCTTCACCGAGGCGCCGCGCGGCGCGCTCGCGCATTGGATCAAGGTCAAGGACGGCAAGATCGACAACTATCAGTGCGTCGTGCCGACCACTTGGAACGGCAGCCCGCGCGATCCCAAAGGCAATATCGGCGCCTTCGAGGCCTCGCTCATGGACACGCCGTTGGCCGATCCGCAAAAGCCGCTCGAAATCCTGCGCACGATCCACTCCTTCGATCCCTGCCTCGCCTGCTCGACGCATGTCATGAGCGAGGACGGTCAGGAGATGAGCCAGGTCAAGGTGCGCTGAGATCAAGTTAGAGGGAGACGCCTTCATGACCGACACGGCAGAGGCTTCCGGAATCCTGGACAGCCACGGCGAGAAGGCCGAGGAGCTCCAGACCTTCTATGTCTATGAAGCGCCGGTGCGGCTTTGGCACTGGGTCAATGCGGCGGCGATCCTGGTGCTGGCCACCACCGGCTATTTCATCGCGACGCCGCTCTGGTCGACGCCGGGCGAGGCGAGCGACAATTTTGCTCTGGGCTACATCCGTTTCGCGCATTTCGCGGCGGGCTATGTGCTGGCCATCGGGCTCCTTGGCCGCCTCTATTGGGCTTTCGTCGGCAACCCCTATGCGCGGCAGATCTTCACGCTTCCGCTCACCGACCTCAAATGGTGGTGGGGCGTGCTCTATGAGCTGCGCTGGTACCTCTTCCTGGTGTTACGGCCGCAGAAATACATCGGGCATAACCCGCTCGCGCATCTGGTGATGTTCATCTTCATGCTGCTCGTCACCTTCATGGTGGTCACGGGCTTCGCGCTCTATTCCGAAGGCGCCGGGCGCGACAGCTGGCAATATAAGCTCTTCGGCTGGGTGTTCTCGATCTGGCCGAACAGCCAGGACATCCACACCTGGCATCATCTCGGCATGTGGGCCGTCGTCGTCTTCGTCATGGTCCATATCTACACCGCGGTGCGTGAGGACATCATGTCGCGCCAGAGCCTCATCTCCTCGATGATCTCGGGCGAACGCGTCTTCCGCGACAGCGACGACTAAAAGCCATGACCGGCGCGCCCAAGACCCTCGTTCTCGGCATCGGCAATATTCTCTGGGCCGATGAGGCCTTCGGCGTGCGCGCGCTGGAAGCTTTCCACGCGCGATACGAAATGGACGACAATGTCACCGTGCTCGACGGCGGCACGCAGGGACTTTATCTGGTCCAATTCGTGGAAGCCTGCGATCAGCTTCTCATCTTCGACGCCATCGATTACGGCCTCGCGCCCGGAGAGCTGCGCGTCATTCGCGACGAGGCCGTCCCGCGCTTCACCGGCGCGAAGAAAATGAGCCTGCATCAGACGGGCTTCCAGGAGGTGCTGAGCGCCGCCGACCTTCTCGGCCGCTACCCCAAGCGCCTCGCTCTGATCGGCGTGCAGCCGCAGGATCTGGAGGATTGGGGCGGACCGCTCACGCCGCCGGCGCGCGCCGCCATCGGCCCCGCCTGCGAGACGGCCCGCGCGGTGCTCGGCGAGTGGGGCGTGGCGTGCCGCGAGCGCATCGGCGCCGCGGCGCCGCTGCTCGCGCACGATCTCGACCTTTGCGCCTATGAGCGGCGAAATCCCACGCTCTTAGCCGAATAGGAGAAGATAATGCGCCGTTTGACCAAACTTCCCTTCATCGCCCTCACCGCTCTTGCGCCGGCGACGGCCTTCGCACACCCCGGCCCGCACCATGGCGACGCCGCCTGGGCCCTGCCGCACGTCGTGAGCAACTCCGATCACCTGCTCTTGATCAGTGTTGGCGTTGCAATCGCGCTCGGCTCCGCGGCGCTGTTTGCTCTTCAAGCACAGCGCTGACGAAAGATGTGCATCGGCTTTCCCATGACGGTGGTCGAGGACCTCGGCTCGGAAGCGCTTTGCGAGCGCCACGGCGCGCGCGAGCGCGTCTCGATGCTGCTCGTCGGACCGCAGCCGGCGGGAACCAAAGTTCTCGCCCATCTCGGCGCGGCGGTGCGCGTGCTGGACGATCTCGAAGCGCGGCAGATCGACGATGCGCTCAGCGCTCTCGAAGCCGCGCTACGCGGCGAGAACGTCGATCACCTTTTCGCGGACCTCGTCGACCGAGAGCCTGAACTGCCGGAATTCCTGCGCCAGCAGGCGCGCTGAGCGTCTGCAATCTTCCTTACCAGCGGCGCCACATAAGCTGTCAGCCGGCTCCTTTCCGACCCATTCGCGGCGGCGAAAAAGCCTTTGCAGTTCCGCAAGCTTCCTTACCGGCGGCAACCGCTGCGCGCTGGCACGTCCTTTGCCGGACTGCATGAAAACAGGAAACGTCCTCATGCCGGCGTCGCTGCGCAAAACGCTTCACGAGCGTCATCGTCTCCCTCTGGTCGACGAGGCCAGCGTCGAGGATTTTCTCGCTGCGACCCCAACGCACTCGGTGCTGTTCTTCGCCGGCGATCCGACGGAGCGCCCGGAGACGCGCGATGTCGCTGTCATCCTGCCGCAGCTGCTCGCAGCCTTTCCAGGTCGGCTACGCGGCGCGCTCGTCGCAATGGAAGCTGAGGCCGCGCTGAAGCAGCGCTTCCACGTGCGCGTGCTGCCGAGCCTCGTCGTGCTGCGCGGATCGGAGGTCCTCGGTGTGCTGCCGAAGGTCTACGACTGGGCCGACTACGTCGCCCGTCTCGAGGCGATGCTTCTGCCGGATGCGCCGGCCGTTGTCGCGAGCTCCGCCCCGCGCGCCGAGATTGTTTTTTCCTCGAGGGAGGCGGCGCGATGAAGACGGGATTCTGGGAAGCGCCGGAAGGCGTCGAGGAAAATATGACGCTCGTTCCCCTCGGCTCCGTCGAGGAGGATACGAGGGGTCGCAACAGCCTTTCCTTCCTCGCCACCGCCGCAGGCGCCGAGGCGGTCGCAGCCTGCCCGCGCGCCGCGGCGCTGCTGCCGCAGCTCGCCGAAGCGCTGGCCGTGCAGAAAGCCTCCGAGCCCGGCCGGCTCTTCGACATTACGGATTATGACGGCGACGATCTCGAGCTCATCGGCCAGGTGCTCGGCCAAGGCGAGGTCAGCGGCGCCGCCGCTCTGCCGGATGGCGTCACGGCCGAAATCCAGGAGGCGACCGTCGCCGGCCTGTGGCGCGTGCGCTTCTTCGACGCCTCGCGGCGGCTCGCCGCCGATTATCTCGAGATCGCCGCCATTCCGGAAATCGTGCGCCGCGCGGCGAGCCTCGGCGCCGAGCGTCTCGCCTTCGGCACGTCGCCGCCAGGCGCGATGAATGTCATGCCGCTGCTCGCCGAGATCAACGAGCGCATGAGCCAGCCCGTCGGCTCCGCTCCGCATGTGATCAATTTCTCGCTCCTGCCGATGAACGAGGTCGACATGACCTTCCTGCAGCAGACGCTGGGCGAGGGTTCGGTGCAACTGCTCTCGCGCGGCTATGGCACGTGCAAGGTCACAGCGACGGGCGCGCGCAACGTCTGGTCCGTGCAATTCTTCAACGCGACCGACGCAATCATTCTCGACACTTTGGAGATCGGTGAAGTTCCCTCTGCGGCCTGCGCCGCCGAGGAGGATTTTCGCGATTCGGCGGAGCGGCTGCGCGAAATCCACGAGGCCTATTTCACATGAGCGATGCCGTCGACCTCGCGCCGACGCAGCGCATGGAATGCGGCGTCTGCTGGCATGTCTATGATCCCGCCGAAGGCGATCCCGTCTGGCAGGTGGAGCCGGGAACGCCTTTCGCCGAGCTTCCCGAAGACTGGCGCTGCCCCCATTGCGACGCGCCGCGCGAAAAATTTCTCAAAGCGCAGCCATGAACGCCCAAGCGATCGGAGACGCGCTCGCGGCCCGCTATCGCGAGATAGAATTCAAGGCGATGCGCGACGCGCCGATCTGCAACGCGGCCCTGCAGGTGGAGGCCATCGGCTTTCGTGAGCACGACGGCTATGCCGTCGGAATCATCCTCACGCCTTGGTTCATCAATCTCGTCGCCGCGCAGACGCCACGCGGCGCTGCGCTACCGCTCGGCGCCTTGCGCATCTCTCTCCCCGCCGGTTCGATCGAGTTCAACGTCGTAGAGCTCGAAGGCTTTGGCCCGCTCGCGAGCTGTTCGCTCTTCTCCCCGCTCTCTGAATTTCCCGATCAGGAAACCGCCTGCGCCGTGGCGCAAGAGGCCCTCGACGCCGTCTTCGACCCCGATCTACACGCCGCGAAACCGGAGCCGCGTCCGCCGCTCGACCGCCGCGCCTTCCTGCGCGGAGCCCGCGCGCCACAAGGCGCGGCGTCATGAACGCCGGCGCCGGCGCCGGCGCAGGGCAGGACTCCCTGACGATCCGCGTGGCGCTCGCCGACGCGCGCGTCTGCGCGGTCCGCATCTCCTCCACGCGGGCGACTCATCTTTCGCGTCTTTTCATCGGCCGGCCCGCGCAGGAGGCGCCGCTCCTGGCGCAACGCATCTTCGCGCTTTGCGGCGTCTCGCATCGGCTGGTCGCGGCACGGGCCATAGCGAGCGCACGCGGAGAGGCGATCAGCGCAAAGCGCAACGGCCTAGAGACAACGGCGCTCATCGCCGAGAGGCTCTGCGCGTCGCTGCAGTCCAACATGATCCTGGCATTGCAGGCCGGCGCCGGGGTGATCAATCCCGATCTCATCCGGCCCAAAAGCGAGCTCCTGTCGCTGGCGCGCGAGCTTTATGGCGAAGCGCTGGCGTGTTCCGAAAGGGAGAGCCTCGATTGTGGAACAACTCGATCGCTCATCGGCGAGATTTGCGCGCGGGGCCGTGACCTCTCCTTGCGGGAGCTGCGCGCCGCCGCTTCTGGCTCCGCCTTCAAGCCTCTGGAGAAGGAATTCGCCGGCAGCGGAAACTTAGCCGCCGTCGCTCCCGACCCGCTCGGCGACGCCGACGACGATGAGGTCCTGCAGGGGATTCGCGACGGAGGCGCGAGCTTTGCCGCCAGCCCGTCGCTCGACGGCCGCGCCCCGGAAACCGGCGCTTTTGCGCGCTGCTGGGCGCGAACGGACCTCTCGAAGGGCACGCTTGCCGCCCGCTTCGAGGCGCGTATGATCGATATTGCGCAATGCTTCGCCGAGCTCGAGGCGCCGGAAAAGGACGCGCCTGCGTTCCAGGCCTTTTCCCCATCGCCGCGCGAAGGCTTCGCCGCCGCGGAAACCGCGCGTGGCCGCCTCTACCACTGGACAAGGCTTTCCGCCGACGGTCGCATCGAGGACCATCAGATCGTCGCGCCGACAGAGTGGAATTTCCACCCGACGGGGCCTTTCATAGAGGCTTTGCTCGGCGCTACTATGGAGCCTGATCGCGCAGACCGGCGGATCGCGCAGCTCGCGGGTCTCTTCGACCCCTGCGTGCCCTTTCGCGTCGAAGTCAGAGAACACGGCCATGCATGAGCTGGCGCTGACCGAAAGCCTCGTCGAGCTCATCCAGAGCGAGAGCCGCAGCCGCGGTTTTTCCCGCGTGCGCGTGGTGCGGCTGGCGCTCGGCGCGCTCGGCGGCGTCGATGGCGAGGCGATGCGCTTTTGCTTCGACGCGGTCACCAGGGGAACGCTTGTGGAGGGCGCCAAGCTCGACATTAACGTCACGCCCGGCGAAGGGTGGTGCCTCGACTGCGCCAAGACCGTCGAGATGTTCGAGCGTTTCGGCGCCTGCCCCGAATGCGGGCGCTATCATGTGCAGGTCGATGCGGGTGACGATCTGCGCCTCACGGAACTGGAGGTCGAGTGATGTGCACGGTTTGCGGCTGCGGCTCGTCGAGCGTCGAAGGCGAAAAGACGCCTGAGCATAAACACGCGCATCCTCACGATCATCACCACCCTCATGAGCATGATCATGATCATCATCATGGGCATGATCACGATCACCATCATCACGCCGCCGACCACACGCATGAAAAAGACGCCGGCGTGATCGACTTCGGCGCCGGCGCGGCGGGCGCGCATGTCGCCGGGCTCTCGCAGGAGCGCATTCTGCGCATCGAGCGCGACATTCTCGGCAAGAACAACGATCACGCGGCAGTGAACCGTGCGCGCTTCGCGAAGACGCGCACCTTCGCGCTGAACTTCGTCTCCAGTCCCGGCTCCGGAAAGACCTCGCTGCTCGTGCGCGCCATTGGCGATCTTGGCGCGCGCTTTCCGATCTCTGTGATCGAGGGCGACCAGCAGACCTCGAACGACGCGGCGCGCATCCGTTCCGCCGGGGCGCCCGCCGTTCAGATCAATACGGGCAAGGGCTGCCATCTCGACGCGCATATGGTCGCGCATGGCCTCGACGCTCTGACTCTCGAGCCGGGCGGGCTGCTGTTCATCGAGAATGTCGGCAATCTCGTCTGTCCGGCGGCTTTCGACCTTGGCGAGGCGCATAAGATCGTGGTGCTCTCCACCACCGAGGGCGAGGACAAGCCGCTCAAATATCCGGAGATGTTCGCCGTCTCGGATCTCATGCTGATAAACAAGGCCGACCTCCTGCCGCATCTCGACTTCGACGTCAGCCAATGCGTCGCCCATGCGCTGAAGGTCAATCCCGATTTGCAGACGCTCGTGGTTTCGGCCAAGACCGGTGAGGGACTTCCAGCTTTCTACGCTTGGATCGAGGCGCGCGCCGCGCGTTGGGCCCGCGCCGCGGCGCAGGCCGCTGTCGCGGAATAGACGCCATGCAGCCGGCGCAAGCAACGAAGGAAGCGTCGGAACGCCTGCGCGTCAGGGTGCGCGGCGCGGTGCAGGGCGTCGGCTTTCGACCCTTCGTGCACGGCCTCGCGCGCGAGCTCGATCTCGGGGGCTTCGTGCGCAACGACGCCGAAGGAGTCCTGCTGGAGATCGAAGGCGCGCGCGCGCGCGAATTCGTCGCGACGCTGCGGCATAGCCCCCCGCCTTTGGCGCGCATCGACGCCGTTGAGGCGCAAAACGTCTCGCCCAAGGCTGAAAAAGATTTCCTCATCGAGACGAGCCTTGCGGGCGAGACGCGAACGCGGGTCCCCGCAGACGCCGCCGTCTGCGAAGACTGCCTTGACGAGCTCTTCGATTCGCAAAGCCGCTTTTATCGCTATCCCTTCGTCAATTGCACGCATTGCGGGCCTCGCTACACGCTGACGCGCCGGCTTCCCTTCGATCGCGCGCAAACGGCGATGGCGCCTTTTCCTATGTGCGAGGCCTGCGAAAGCGACTTCCGCGAGCCCGCGAGCCGGCGCTTTCACGCGCAGACGACCGCCTGCCCGCACTGCGGCCCGCGGCTCGACGCCTCGATTGACGAGATTGCCGCATGCCTGCGCGAGGGCGGCATCGTCGCCTTGAAGGGGGTCGGCGGATTCCATCTCCTTTGCGACGCCCGCAATGAGTTTGCGGTTCAAGAGCTCCGCCGACGCAAGCAGCGCGACGCCAAGCCTTTCGCCGTCATGGTCCTCAACACCGCGTCGGCCGCGCGCATCGGTGTTTTCAGCGAGCCGGCGCGCGCGCTTTTGAGCCTCCCCGCGCGCCCCATCGTCATAGTCGACAAGGCAGAGCCTCTTGCGCCATCGGTCGCGCCCGGCCTGTCGCGACTTGGCGTCATGCTCGCCTATACGCCGACGCATCACCTGATATTCCATGCGCTCGCTGGAAGCCCCGGCGGTCCCGCGTGGCGCGAGGCGCCGTTCGATCACGCGCTCGTGGCCACCAGCGCCAATATGAGCGGCGAGCCTCTCGTTATCGATGACGCCGAGGCCCTCGAGAAACTCTCCAGCGTCGCCGATCTGATCGTGGGCTTCGACCGGGAGATCGTCGCGCGGGCGGACGATAGCGTGATGGCCTTCATCGCCGGCGCGCCTGCATTTCTGCGCCGGGCGCGCGGCTTCGTTCCCGAACCCGTCCCGCTCTTAAGCGACGGTCCAGACACGCTCGCTCTCGGCGCGCACCTCAAGACGAGCGTGACGGTGACGCGCGGCCGGGAAGCCTTCGTTTCGACCCATATCGGCAGTCTCGGCGACGCGGCGACCGCGTGCCACCATGCCGAAACCGTCGCGCGCATGCTGGATATTCTCGACGTGCGGCCCGAATGCGTCGCCTGCGATCTGCATCCGGATCTTCACACGAGTCGCATCGCCGAGGCGAGCGGTCTGCCGGTGTTTCGCGCGCAGCATCACGCCGCGCATGTCGCCGCGATCCTCGCCGAGCATGGCGTGGAGGAGGATACGCTGGGCGCGGCGCTCGACGGCTACGGCTATGGCGATGACGGCGGCGCCTGGGGAGGCGAGCTGATGCGGATCGAGGGCGCCGAATGGCGCCGTCTCGGCCACCTCTCTCCTGTACCCTTACCCGGCGGCGACAGCGCGGCGCGCAGCCCCTGGCGCATGGGCGTCGCCATGCTCGCGCATATCGGGCGCGGCGAGGAAGCGGAGGCCTTTTTCCCGCAGCAGACGTCGGCACGCGCCGTGGCGCGGCTCGCCTCGACGCCCGGGGTTTCGCGCACGACAAGCCTCGGCCGGATTTTCGACGCGGCGGCGGCCCTCCTGGGCGTGCGGCTGGAGCAAAACTACGAGGGGCAGGCGGCCATGGAGCTCGAGGCGCTCTGCCGCGCGCCAAGGCCGCTGCCGGGAGGCTTTGCGCTTGAGGGCGGCGTGCTCGATCTTTCCCCCCTCTTCCGCTATTTCGTCGAGGAGAGGCCCTCGAAGGCTGAGGGCGCAGAGCGCTTTCACGGGACGCTGATCGTGGCGCTCGCGGCTTGGATCGTCGAAGCGGCGCAGGGCTCGCCCCAAAATCGCGTCGCGCTCGGCGGCGGCTGCTTCATGAACGCCAGCCTCGCGGAGGGCGTCGCGTCGCAGCTTCGAAAAGCGGGACTCGAATCCTTGTTCGCGCGCCGGCTTCCTTCAAATGACGGCGGCCTTTCGCTCGGCCAGGCTGTTTTGGCGCGCCGCGCCATGGTTGCAGGATGGGAGCAGTAGCATGTGTCTCGCCATACCCGCGCGCGTCGTCGAGCTTCTGCCCGACAATATGGCGCAGGTCAGTCTCGACGGCGTGTTGAAGTCGGCGTCGCTCGCCTTCGTCGAAGATGTCAGCGTCGGCGACTATATCGTCCTGCATGTCGGCTATGCGCTGGCGAAGATCGATGAGGACGAGGCGCAGCGCACGCTGGCGCTCTTGCAGGAAGCTGCAAAATTAGGCGCGCTCGCATGAAGCATCTCGACGAATATCGCGACGGAACTCTCGCCCGGGGCATCGCCGCGCGCATCGCGAGCGAGGCGCGGTCGAATCGCTCTTATTCCTTCATGGAGTTTTGCGGCGGCCACACGCACGCCATCTCGCGCTATGGCCTCGAGGACATTCTGCCTCAGAATATCCGCCTCATTCACGGCCCCGGCTGTCCGGTTTGCGTCCTGCCGATCGGGCGCATCGACGAGGCGATCGAGCTTGCGCGCAACCCGCTTGTGACGCTTTGCGTCTATGGCGATCTCATGCGCGTGCCCGGCTCTAATGGCGCGAGCCTGACGAAAGCCAAGGCGGGCGGCGCCGACATCCGCATGGTCTATTCGACTTTGGAGGCCATCGACATCGCCGTACGCGAGCCCTCGCGAGAGATCGTGTTCTTCGCGATCGGCTTTGAAACGACGACGCCACCGACGGTCATGGCGATCCGTCTCGCGCAAAAAAGGGGCCTGAAGAATTTTTCGATCTTCTGCAACCATGTGCTGACTCCCGCGGCCATGCGCCAGATTCTCGTGGCGAGCGATCCGCTCCCGCTCGAAGGGTTCATCGGCCCGGCGCATGTCTCGACGGTCATCGGAACCGCGCCCTATGAGGTTTTCGCGCGGGAGTTCGCAAAGCCCGTCGTTATCGCCGGCTTCGAGCCGCTCGACGTCATGCAGGCGATCCTGATGCTCGTTCGACAAGTCAACGATGGCCGCGCCGAGGTCGAGAACGAATATATCCGCGCCGTCACGAAAGAGGGAAACCTCATCGCGCAACAGGAGATCGCCGACGTCCTGGAACTGCGCGAGAGCTTCGACTGGCGCGGGCTCGGCGAAATTCCCAAGAGCGCGCTGCGCCTGCGCGAGGCCTATGGCGACTATGATGCGGAGCGCCGCTTCCCCATTCAGCAGCGCTTCGCGCGCGACAACCCGGCCTGCGAATGCGGGCCGATTCTGCGAGGGTTGAAGCAGCCTCGCGACTGCAAGCTCTTCGGAACGGCCTGCACGCCAGAAACGCCGATCGGCGCCTGCATGGTTTCCTCCGAGGGCTCCTGCGCGGCCTATTGGGCCTATGGACGCTTCCGCGAGTCTCAGAGAAGGGCGGCGGAATGAACAAGATGGATCCCGTCGGCCGCAAGCTCGACCTGCGACGCGGCCTCGTCGATCTCTCGCATGGCGCGGGCGGGCGCGCCATGGCGCGGCTCATCGGCGACATCTTCGTCGCCGCTTTCGACAATGACATGCTGCGCGCCGGAAACGATCAGTCGACCTTCGTCGTCGCGGGCGGCCGCATGGTCATGACGACCGACGCCTATGTGGTGTCTCCGCTATTCTTTCCCGGTGGCGACATCGGCCTGCTCGCGGTCAACGGCACGATCAACGACATCGCCATGGCGGGCGCGACGCCGCTCTATATGTCAGCGAGCTTCGTCATCGAGGAAGGTTTTCCGCTCTCCGATCTGCAGCGCATCGCGCAGAGCATGGGCGCGGCGTCGCGCGCGGCGGGCGTGCCGATCATCACCGGCGACACCAAGGTCGTCGAGCGCGGCAAGGCGGACGGCGTGTTCATCTCCACGGCCTGCGTCGGCTCTGCTCCCGCAGGTCTCGAGCTCTCGGGAGACAAGGCGCAGCCCGGCGATGTGATCCTGCTCTCGGGCTCGATCGGCGATCATGGCGTAGCCGTCATGTCGCGCCGGCAGGACCTTGGGTTCGACACAGACGTGCTCTCTGACACGGCCGCGCTGCATGGCCTCGTGGCGGCGATGATGGCGTCCGCCGGCGCTTCGATTCGCGCAATGCGCGACCCGACGCGCGGCGGTCTTGCCGCGACCCTCAATGAAATCGCACATCAATCCGGTGTCGGCGTGCGCATCGACGAGGCGGCTCTGCCCATCAAGCCGCAAGTGGCGGCGGCCTGCGAGCTGCTGGGGCTCGACGTCCTCAATGTCGCCAATGAAGGCAAGCTCGTCGCGATCGTCGAGAAGCACGCAGCGGACAGAATACTGGCCGCGATGCGCGCGCATCCGCTCGGCTCCGAGGCCGTGCAGATCGGCGAGATCGTCGCCGACGATTACCGCTTCGTGCAGATGACCACGGCCTTCGGCGGCGGGCGGATCGTGGACTGGCTTTCGGGCGAGCAATTGCCGCGCATCTGTTGAGAGATTGGGGCTGAGAGCCGCGCATGAACAAGATGCTCGACGAGACAGAGGTGGAGGTTGCGCAAAGAACGGGCGCGACCGTGCTGGTCATCGACGACGAGCGGCGCTCGCTCGAGTCTCTGCGTCGTGTGCTGAGTCTCGAATTCGAGGTGCTCTGCGCGGGAAGCGCGCAAGAGGCGGCGGCGATCCTTGCGGGCGATCTCGTGCAGGTGATCCTGTGCGATCAGCGCATGCCGGAGGAGAACGGCGTCGATTTTCTGAAGCGCGTGCGCGACCAGTGGCCAGACCCGGTGCGCATCATCATCTCCGGCTACACCGACGCGGAGGACATCATCGCCGGCGTGAATGAGGCGGGTGTCTTCCAATACATCACCAAGCCCTGGGACCCGGAGAAGCTCGTCGGCAGCGTGCGCGAAGCGGTCGAGCTTTATCGACTGCAAAAGGAAGGCGCCAGGGCGCCGCTTATTGAAGCGAAGCCGTCGCAGCTGCAGATGCGCGCCCTCGTCGGCGATAGAAGGCGGAGCGAGCGCCGGCGCTATGAGTTCGAGCGCATTGTTCATGCGCCGGACAGCATTCTGCGCGAGACCATAGCCTTGGGGCGGCGCGCGGCGGGCTACGACGTCTCGGTGCTGATCACGGGCGAGTCGGGAACCGGGAAAGAGCTGTTGGCGCGGGCGATCCATCACGGCTCGGCGCGCGCCGATAAATCCTTCGTCATCGAGAATTGCGGCGCGCTGCCGGACGAGTTGCTCGAAAGCGAGCTCTTCGGCTGCAAGAAGGGGGCTTACACCGGCGCCTATCAGGACCGCATCGGCCTGTTCGAGGTCGCCGACGGCGGCTCGATTTTCCTCGATGAGATCGGAGAAACCTCGCCCGCCTTTCAGGTCAAGCTTCTTCGCGTGTTGCAGGAGGGTGAGATCAGGCCGCTCGGCGCGCAACGCTCGCGGCGCGTCAATGTGCGCGTCATCGCCGCGACAAACCGCAATATCGAAGCCGAGGTCGCCGCCGGGCGCTTCCGCCGCGATCTCTATTATCGCCTCGCCGCCTTCCCCATCCATCTGCCGCCGCTCGCGGAGCGTCCAAGCGACATTCCGATCATCGCGGCGCGCATTCTCGTCGAGGTCAACCGCACCTTCAATAGGCGTATTCCCGGCTTCGATCCGGAAACGCTGCGCCTCATGCAGCAATACGCCTGGCCGGGCAACATCCGTGAGCTCTTCAACGAGATCCAGCGCATGTGCGTGCTGTGCGACAGCGAGGCGCCGCTCGGCCCCGATCTCCTGTCGGCGCCCATCGCCAATCGCGTCTTGACCCTGCAAACGCGCGGCGACGCGACGCCGCTCACGCTGAAGGAGCGCGTCGAGACCCTCGAGCGCGAGGTGATCCTGGAGTTTTTGCAGCGCAACGGGCGCAACATCAGCCGCGTCGCTGAGGAACTGGGGCTCTCCCGCGTCGGGCTTCGCAGCAAGATCGCGCGCTACGACATCTGCCGGACCGTGGATGATGAATCCTGACGCCTTTCGCTTCACGAGACGCGGCGAGCTGATCGCGCAGATCGGCGGCAAGCAGGAAATCCTGCTGTCTGAGGACAGCGAGTCGATGTGGCTGGAAGTCATCCGCAAGATGGATGAGGTCTACGCCGACCTTCTCGTCTATGAGACTGACCTGGAGAAGAAAAACGCCGAGCTCGAGGAAGCGCGCAATTTCATCGCGGGGGTCGTCGCCTCGGTCTCCGACGTGCTGCTCGTCTGCGATGAGAAGGGCGTGGTCGTTCAGATCAATCCAGCCTTCCAGACCTTGATGGGATTGCCGGAGCCCGCCCTGCTGGACAAGCCCTTGGTCGATTGCGTCGCCGGGGAGTGCCGCGCGGCGGTCGAGGCGATGCTGGAGCCGACTCGCGCGAGCAGAGAAGACAGCCTAGAGCTGCGTTTTGAGACCGCCTCAGGACCGTCGGATCTCATGGCGGTCAATTGTTCTGCGCGCATCGACGCCCAGGGGCGGCGCGCGGGCGCGGTTTTCACCGGGCGGCCGATTGGCGAGCTGCGACGCGCCTATGAGGCCCTGCATCGCGCCCATATCGAGCTGCAGCAGGCGCAAGCGCGCTTGATCGAGCAGGAGAAAATGGCGAGCCTCGGCCGGCTGGTGGCGGGCGTCGCGCATGAACTCAACAATCCCGTGAGCTTCGTCTATGGCAATGTCCATACGCTCAACCGCTACAGGACGGGTCTCGCAACTTATCTCGAGGGTGTTCACTCCGGTCTTTCCGCGGAAGCGCGCGAGGCGCTGCGGCGACGCCTGAAGATCGACGCGCTACTCGAAGATCTCGAGCCGCTCATCGAGGGCACGCTGGAAGGCGCGGTGCGCATCAGCGATGTGGTCAAGAATTTGCGCCGGCTGTCCTTCAGCTCCAACGCCAAGCCCGCTCCCGTCGAGCTCTCGAAAGTCGTTCAAACCGCGTCGCATTGGGCCTCGCGCAGCAAGAAGGCGAAAGCCAGGATCGAGGCGCATCTCGAAGCCGAACTCTTCGCCTTCGGCCATGCGGCTCAAATCCACTCCGCGATCGGCAATCTGATCGACAATGCGCTCGATGCGGTCAAGAGCGTCCAAACCCCCCTGGTGCGAATCGAGACCCGCTCGGAGGCGAAGCTCGCGGTCGTCGAGGTGACCGACAATGGGCCGGGCGTGTCCATGGAAGTTCGCGCGCGAATCTTCGAGCCCTTCTTTACGACGAAGCCCGTGGGCGAAGGCACGGGTCTGGGTCTTTGGATCGCTTATTCCATCGTGCGCGAGCATGAGGGCGCCATCGACTGCGAGTCACTCCCCGAGGGCGGAACGCGTTTTATCCTGCGGTTTCCAAAATGCGAGCCGCCGGCGAAAACACACAGCCCGGAAGGCGCCGGCGAAGGCGACTGAGAGAACGGATCGACGCCGAGGAGCTTGCCGCCATGAGCAAGTCCGATTTCGTCAATCAGCGAGAGAGAAAGCTACGCATGAAGGCTCCGGCGATTGCAAGCGCGCGCCGGCCTTCCTCGAGATGCGCGTTCCACAGCGGCCAAGCGTGGATCATATGCGGCCAGATCTCCAAGGTGATGCGCACATCCGCCTCGCCGAGCCGCGCCGCGAGACGCGTCGAGTCGGAAAGCAGCGTCTCCTCGGACCCCACCTGAATGAGCGTCGGTGGAAAGCCCGCGAGCTTGGAGAAGAGCGGCGAGACGCGCGGATCTTCCGCAGAGACGCCGCCAGCGAGATAGGCTGCGGCAAGCTCGGCGAGATAGGGCTTGTGGATGAGCGGATCGACCGCATCCTTGGTTGCGAGCGTCTCGCCCGAGAGAGTGAGGTCCGTCCAGGGAGAAATGAGCCAAGCGCAGCCGGGGAGCGCCTCGCCGGACTCGCGCAAGCGATTGATCAGCGCGATCGTGAGGCCGCCGCCGGCGCTGTCGCCCCCGACGGCAATGCGTCCCGGCTCGAACCCCTGGCTTCGCAAGTATCGCCACGCCGTGAGCGCATCGTCGAAGGCCGCCGGAAACGGATGCTCGGGCGCGAGCCGAAATCCCACCGCCAAGGTCCGAACGCCCGCGGCGCGGCCGGCCTCGGTGACGAGTCGCCGGTGACTGAGGATCGAGCCCGAGCAATAGCCGCCGCCGTGGAAATACAGCAGCGCGCCGTCACGATCGGCGCCCGGGGTTTCAGACCATTCCACGGGGAGGCCGTCGAGGTCGACTGTCGTAAGGCTGACGTCATACGCGACGGGCCAGACGGCGCCGACCTCCTCGATGCGCGCGCGCCGCTCCGCCCAGCCGACGGGCCTTGGCTTGGAACCGAGCAGCGCCCGTATGTCGTCGATTTCCCGACCGGCCATGGGGCCAGTTTAAGCTACTGCACGCGCGCCGCAAAGCATCGAGCCGGCGCGGCCGGTCGCGGCTTGCCTTTCTGAGCGCAGGCCCCTAACAGGCGCATCGAATATGAGGACACGCACAGTCTCATTGCTGGTCTTGGCGCTGGCGCTCGTCATTGGCGCGCTGGCGTCCTTCGCCTGGAAGCTTGCGCAGTTCGACGCCGCCGAGCCGCCGAGCGACGCCGACATCCGCCGCGCGGCGGCCGCAGTGGTCTTTACCGGCGACTTCACCCGCATCGACGCAGCCTTGAAGCTGCTGGCGGCCGGCCGTGTTCGAAAAGTCTATATCTCTGGGGTCAACGTCGGCGCGGGGCTCATAAAGCAGAATTTCGTCACGCAATTCTCGCGACGCAACCCCGAGATCGCGCATTTGGACAAGCTCGTCGCCTGCTGCGTCGAGATGGGTGAGGCAGCGGAGAGCACGATCCAGAACGCGCTGGAGACGCAGTGCTGGCTGACGCGGCGGTCGATCGAGGGGCCGATTCTCCTCGTCACCAGCCGCATGCATATGGCTCGCGCGCTCGGGCTTCTGTCGCGAACGGCGCGAAATCGCGACATCATACCCTTTCCCGTCGCGGATGACGCATCATCCCTCTCTGACGCCGCCCGCGCCGAAGAATATGACAAATTCGTCCAGACTCTGGTGCTGGTGAGGATTCCCGGCTTGCTGCGCCTCGAGTCCTTCAGCGGCCCCTTCGCAAAAGGTTGTCCGCCGGAGCCCTGAAATTTTTCGGCTGCCGCGATATAAGAGCCGTTCTCCGCGGCTTGGCCCCGGAGGATCGGAAAGGCCTCATGCCGCTCTACTTCGCCTATGGAACCAACATGGACCGGCGCGCCATGGCGCAGCGCTGCCCGCGCTCGCGCGCTTTGAGCCGCGCCCGGCTGGCGCGCCATCGGCTGTTCTTCATGGACTGCGGATTCGCCAGCGTCATGCCCGATGCGAAAGCCTGCGTCTATGGGGTGCTGTGGGAGCTCGCGCCAAGCGACGTCAGCGCGCTCGACCGATATGAGGAGATCGGACGCGGGCTCTATCGCAAACGCCTGACGCCGGTGCTGCGCGAGCCGACGGGCTCGTCACAGGCGTTGATCTATGTGGGCGCGGAGCGAACGCCCGGCGCGCCGCGCGCGGAGCATCTCGCGGCGATCCTCGCCGCCGCGCAGGACTGGGCGCTGCCGCCCGCGCATCTCGCCTATCTGCATCAGCTCTCGCAAGCCTTTAAGCGAGCCGCATCATGAGCGATGTTCCCGTCGTCGACACCGTTCCGGCGCTGCGCGAGCGGCTCAAGGAGTATCGCAAGAAGGGCGAGAGAATCGCGCTCGTTCCGACGATGGGCGCGCTGCACGACGGCCACATCTCGCTCGTGCGGGAGGCGCGTCGCCACGCCGAGCGCGTAGTGGCGACAATTTTCGTCAATCCCGCGCAATTCGGCCCCTCCGAGGATTTCGCGAAATATCCGCGCACGCTCGCAGCCGACCTGGAGAAGCTCGCTGGAGCCAAGGCCGACCTCTGCTTTGCGCCAACCCTGGAGGCGATCTATCCGCCGGGCTTCTCGACGCGCATCGAGGTCGACGGACCGGCGCACGCCGATCTCGACGATCGCTTCCGCCCGACGCATTTTTGCGGAGTCGCCACCGTCGTCGCCAAGCTCCTGAACCAGGCGCAGGCCGACGTCGCCGTCTTCGGCGAAAAGGACTATCAGCAATTGCTGGTCATTCAGCGCCTCGCGCGCGATCTCGACATCGCGACCGAGATCCTCGGCGCGCCGACGCTGCGGGAAGCCGACGGTCTCGCCATGTCGTCGCGCAACGTCTATCTCTCCAAAGCCGAGCGCGCCGCGGCGCCGGCTTTGCACCGTGTGCTGAAGGAAGCCGCGCGCCGCATCGGCGCAGGCGAGCCGATCGAGGCGACGCTCGCGCAAGCGAGCGCCGAGCTTACAGCATCGGGGTTCATTGTGGATTACGTCGAGGCGCGACACGCAAAAACGCTCGCGCGCATCGATGGCCGGCGCGATGGCCCCATTCGGCTGCTTGCGGCGGCGCGGCTCGGCGCAACGCGGCTCATCGACAATCTGGCGGTTCCCCATGACGCATAAGGCGGTGCGCATCGTCTTGACTGGGCGCGTGCAGGGCGTGGGCTTCCGCGCCTTCCTCGCGCATGCCGCGGCGCGCCTTGAGCTTTCGGGATTTGCGCGCAATCGCGGCTCGAACGAGGTCGAGACGCTCGTTTCCGGCGAGGGTGCGGCGCTGGAAGAATTCGCGCGGCTCGCGCGCCGCGGGCCGCCGGGCGCGCATGTCGAGAACTATCGCGAGGAAGAGGCGCGGGCGGAAGAGGCCGGCGGGGCGGGCTTCGTCGTCGCGCCGAGCGTTTAGAGGCTCTCGAACCGGCAGACTCTGCAAGGCCGCGCGAGCTATCGAAGCCGCAGGCGAGGGGCGCGGTGCGGCTGGCCGGGAGATATGGTAAACGGCCTCGCGGCGCCAGGCGGGCGAACGTTGCATCTTGCGTCCAAATCGGCGAGAGACACGCGGCGACAACGCCGTTTCTCCGATCTAGACGGCTTGGAAGGGTGGCCGAGTGGTTTAAGGCAGCGGTCTTGAAAACCGCCGTGGGGGCAACCTCACCGTGAGTTCGAATCTCACCCCTTCCGCCAGTAGGGCCCTCGTCTGCACCGAAGGCTGGGAAACCAGCGATAGGATCCAAGAACATGGATGACAACCTCGAAGCGGACCGAATGGGGGATTAGCTTCGGCAACTTCTTCCCAACTCGGGACCGGACTTATCATCAGAGTTTTTTGTAGAGACGTCACTTGCCATCAGCCGCTAGTAGAACATAAAATGCAGGAAAGAGTGATGCGGTATCGCCCAGAAATCGATGGACTACGTGCTGTAGCCATCATTCCCGTGATGCTTTTCCACGCTGGCCTGCCTTTTATTACCGGCGGATATGTCGGAGTAGACATTTTTTTTGTCATATCTGGATTTTTGATCACGCAGACAATCGTAGGGGATGAAGATTTCTCGCCATTGGATCGCATTGCTCGATTCTATGAGCGCAGGATTAGACGAATTATTCCCGCCCTTACCTTGGTGGTCGGGATGACTGTAGCCGTGGGCATCGGTCTTTTGTTGCCAATGGATTTGATTGCGCTATCGAAATCAGCCATTGCGGCTATGCTTTTTGTTTCGAATTTTTGGTTCTGGTCACAATCCGGATATTTTGCGGGAGCAGCCGAGTCCATGCCGCTGCTCCATACTTGGTCGCTCGCTGTCGAAGAGCAGTTTTATATCGCATTTCCGCTACTTATGATACTCATAGGCAAACAAGGACGCATCGTTCAGCAGTCGACTATCCTAGTTCTCGCCGTCAGCATGTTCATGCTCAGCGTATATCTGACAATCCACTCGCCAGGCGTCGCCTTCTACTGGCCAACGCGAGCATGGGAGTTGCTCGTAGGCGCCGGCCTCGCCTTGACGGAAACCGGAGTTCGCCCTCTGCGCGAGACGGCGTCAATCGCAGGCTCGACGGCGATCATCATGTCCTTCTTCATCTTCGATCGGATGACGCCGTTTCCTGGTTACGCCGCGCTTGCGCCCGTGCTTGGCTCTGCGGCGGTGATCTATGGCGGCGGGCAGACTCTGGTCGGCAGAATTTTGTCGCAGCGCCCCTTCGTATGGATCGGACTGATATCCTATTCCTTATACCTGTGGCATTGGCCAATTCTCGTGTATGCGAAGCAGGCGTTGATTTCAGAGCGGCTAAGCTTAGCCCAAACAGTCGGCTGTATACTGGCGACTTTTCTTTTGGCGACGCTTTCCTGGCGGTTCGTCGAAACGCGCTTTCGAAGAATGCCCATGCCTCGCATGCGCCTGTTTTTCGGCGCCGGCGCTCTCGTCGGCAGCTTGACGGCGGTCGGGATCGGGATATTTGTGTTGCAGGGGCTCCCCGGTCGCTTTTCCCGCGACTCTCTCACACTGGCCCAGGCTCGCATTGCAGAGCATCCCGACGGTTGCGCTCGCGTGGATCGGTTTCTTTGCCAAGTGGGATCAGGCCAAGCCAGATACGTCGTTTGGGGCGATTCGCATGCGGGCGCGCTCTCGCCCGCGATCTCCAATGTCGTCAGTGGCCCCGGCCTCTATGCGATCTTCAACGCCTGTCCGCCGCTCCCCTCCGTCACTCCCCAGGGCCTGCGGGGTGATGATCAGCCGAATTGCGAAGCCCGGAATCGGGCGCTTTTGGAAAGAATCCGAAACGATCGCGGCATCGATATCGTTATCATTGCTGCATTTTGGTCGAATTATAAATTCAACGAGGACGATATTCGTTATCTGCTCGACAATCTGAAAGAAAAATATGTAATCATTGTCGGCGATAATCCGATTCCGGGCTTTAATGTGCCGAAAGTTTTAGCCTTGAACGGATCCTTCAAGCTAATTCAGCCGAGTAGCTTGCCCTACGCCTTTAAGGTTTGCGAAGACGCCCCAAACGTCAAGCTCATAGAGTTGTCCGACGCCCTATGCGCCGGCGGCAAATGCCCTCCTCAGCAGGGCCTGCGATCGCTCTATGGGGATGGAAATCACATCAGCGCCTATGCCGCCGACACCGTCATTACAGCGTTCTTGAGGGAGCAGCTGTCGCGTCTTGCGCCGGTTGGGTTTCTCGCAAAGCATTGACTGGGTAGATGGTGGTTTTTTGGCTGGCAAAGGTGCGCGGATCGGAGGCATGCACGCCATGAGCACGACACCCGTCCAGGCCCCCGAAGAACGTCTCGAATTGGTCGACGTGGCGCTGGCGCTGCTCAGCTTCGCGGCTGGCGCCATGGACGCGCTCGCTTTTTTCAGTCTTGGCGAGGTCTTTCCGTCGGCGATGACGGGCAACACGGCTTTGCTCGGCCTGGCGCTCGGGCAGGGACATCTGACGCGGGCGTCGCGCCCCTTCGTCGCCTTTGTGGGCTTTCTCGCTGGCGGCGCCCTGGCCTCCGCGAGCCTCGAGCTCAGGCTGAAGGCCGTTACGAAGCCGCAGGCTGTTTGGCGGCTCCTCGCGCTCGAGGCGTGCCTGCTTGCGGTCTTCACGGTCGCCTGGACGCTCGTCGAACGTCCAATCGCCGACCTCGTCGACTACCCGATCATCGTCGTGGCCTCATCGGCGATGGGCATTCAGAGCGTCGCTGCTCGGCTCCTCGGGCGCCCGGGGATTACGACCGTCGTCTTCACCAGCACGCTGACGTCGATCGTAGCCACGACGACCGAGGCCCTGCTGCGGCGGCCGCGCCGCCTTCCCCTTGCCGCCTGGCGGCAGATCGGAATGTTCCTGATCTATGGCCTCGGAGCCGGAATTTGCGGTCTGCTCGCCACGCAGGCGGCGTGGACTGCGGCCTTGCCGCTTGTCGCCGTTCTCGGCGCGACCGCGCTGCTCTGGCTCGCCGCCGCCTCCAAGCCAGGCTCGGCGGGCTGACAACAGATAGAAACAGTTGATCTCGACTTGCTCTCGCGAAGCGATTGCTTCTCTACTAGAAGTCCATAGACTAAATTCTTCCGCCGAGGGGCCGAAAATATAAAAATCGGGGGAGGATTTCGTGAATATGCGTCGTCGCCAGTTTCTTTTGGGCTCGGTTTCCGCCGCAGCCACGCTCGCAATGAACCAGAATGCGCATGCCGGGGTCGGCTCGAACACAGACGCGGCGTCAAAAATTCTGGGCACGCCAAATCTGCGCCATAGCTCGGTCGATTTGGAATTTCTGTTGAAGTCGCAGCAGAACGCGACCCCGGCGCCAATCAACATTGACGACTTCCAAGCCTATATCGATCAGAATGCGATCTTCCAACGCCTGGGGCAAGGAGAGTCTCCGGAACTCTACAGCCTACTTCTCTGGCATGCGCTCTCGCTCGACCTCAGCGCTCAGGATCACGCGACCGTCGCCGGTTAGACCTCTCCCTTTTTCGCGGAGCAGTTCGGGCCGGTGCGCACGTCACGCGCGCTCGGCATCGTGCATCTTGCGATCTTCGAGGCGGTCGACGCGATTTCTCGCACACACAAGTCATATAAGGGCTTGCAAGCGAAGATCCTCGTGGACGCCAACGCCAGCGGCGCCACGCCCGCAACCGCATCGACGCGTTTTGCAATCGCATACGCCGCGCTCGACACGCTCAACGCGGTCTATCCGCGAAAGTCGGCGTTCACGAGCCTCGCCTTCAACAAATTCGTGTTGCTCGCCACAGGCGAGACAGCGGCCGTGCAGGCGCTCGGCGCCGCGATCGGTCAGGCCGCCGCCGCCGAGGTGCTCGCGACGCGCGGTTGGAACGGAACGAATTTCGGCGACAACGCGCCAAACCCAGGCCCCGGCCAGTCGAGCCTCGACCTCGAGGTCTCGTGGAACTCGATATACAGCGGAGCGCCGACAGCCATCGACTGGCAGCAAGATCCGATCTCGCAGCTTCCCTTCGCGCTCGGCGCTGATTGGAATCAAGTCAAGCCCTTCGTCTTGACGAGCCTGCCGCTTCCTCCGGCGCCGCCGAAGCCTAGCGACACGAGCTTCCAGGACTATTTCTCCGACGCGGCCACGCAAGGGGGCGACCCGAACGCCATCGCGGACGCGTTGCGGTTTCCGACCAAAACGCTGCGCTCTGGCGCCGCGCCGAAGGCCCCGCTGACTCCCGACAACAGCACGTTCAACGGTCGCTTCTGGGGCTATGACGGCACCGCGCTGCTTTGCGCGCCGCCGCGCCTCTATAACGAGCTCGCGACCTCGCTCGCGCTTCAGGAGCGCCCCATCACAAGCGTAAGCGAGTTCGCTTATTATCTTGCGCTTGTGAACGTCGCGATGGCTGAAGCCGGCATCGTCGCCTGGAACGCGAAATACCACTATCATTATGCGCGCCCCGTCACTTACATCCGCTCGCTCGGCGCGAGCCAAAAGGTGCTGGGCGCGCCGGACAGCCAGTGGACGCCGCTCGGCGCCCCCGCAACGAACGCGACGCAGGCCGCGGCCAATCTCACGCCGCCATTTCCCGCCTATCCCTCGGGCCACGCCACATTCGGGGGCACGCTGTTTCAGATTTTGCGTCTTTACTTCGACACGGCGCATAAGGGCGACATCAGCTTCAGCTTCGTTTCCGACGAATATAATGGGATCAACAAGGGGCCGGACGGCAACCCACGTCCGCGCGTGGTGCGCAAATTCACTAGTCTAACAGACGCGGAATATGAAAATGCGCGCAGCCGTATTTGGATCGGCGTGCATTGGCAATTCGACGCCGACGCGGGCGTGGCGCTCGGGAACCAGATCGCGAATTCCATCTTCGTAAACGCCTTCACCGGCTGACGCACGGAACGCGCTATCCTCGCAGCTATTGCGCCCTGCGGTCGCCATTCGCGCTGCAGGAATTGGAAACATCGCAGCGGCTGAGCGGGCGGGCCTGTCGATCCCGCCCGCGAATCATTTTGAACGTGCGAGCTGTATCATAGCAATTCAAATTGAAGTCAGGGGCAGTCGCATCCATGTCAAATTAAGTTCGCGATGCGCCATGATCATTTGCGCGGAAGCGAAAGCTTCTATCTCAAGAGGAGACAACGATGGTCTTCAAGCGTTCCGCGCTCTTCACTGTTGTCGCGATTTCGGCTCTCGCCGGCTTCAGCGGTAAGTCTTCCGCGGCGGACTCAGGCAATTGGGCGCCGCCAAACACGCCGGGGATGCCGGGCTACACGGAGCCTGCGAAGGCCGACCATGAGGTGAGGCCGCCAATCCCCGTGTCCTCCACCGATGCAAGCTCCCGCAGCTATCTCCAGCGCGACAAAGGCGACGCCGAAAAATAGGCGTCCGATCTCCCGCATGGCGGGCGGCCGCCACGCACGGCCGCACGAGCGCCGATCGAGGCCCGAGGCTCTGCATCAATTTTCATGGACACAAGAAGAAATCAGCACGCGCCGGAGATCGGCGTTGGGGCGTTGCACATTAGCAGTTCTGGGTCCATATGGGCGTCGTCCTGCAACCACCGCTTCATTCGAGGTTCGATGTCTCGCGTCATGAACCTAGCCTACGCCTCCTATGTCAAATTCCTGGAGGACGATGGTTGGCCGATCGCGAGCTATATTTCGCTCTCGCTGCTCACCTCCGTCTTTCCTTTTCTGATATTCGTCGGAGCGGTCGCGGGCTTCTTCGGCACCCCCGAGATCGCGGACAAGGCGGCCGAACTGCTCTTCGACGCTTGGCCCCCGAACATCGCCGGCCCGATCAGCGCGGAAATCCATCGTGTTCTAACTCAGCCGCGCGGCGGGCTGCTGACGATCGGCGCTCTGCTCTCCCTGTTTTTCTCGACGAGCGCTGTTGAGGCGCTGCGCATCGGATTGAATAGAGCCTATGCGCTGAGCGACTCGAGGCCCTGGTGGCTGCTGCGACTGGAATCGACGCTCTTCGTGTTGATCGCGGCGCTGGCGCTTCTCGCCTTCACATTTCTGATGCTGGTGGCGCCGCTCCTTTGGGCGCATTTGCAAGCGGCCGCGCCGGAAACCGCGCGGCGGCTGGCGATCTCTTACACGCCTGTGCGTTATGGCGTCTCCTCCGCCGTCATCCTGATAGTGCTTCTTTTCGCGCATCGATATCTGCCGGCCCGCACGCTGTCGCTTTCGATGATCGCGCCAGGCATCCTGCTCACGATGGCGTCCTGGCTCGGTTTCGGCGCGGCTTTCGGCGCTTATCTCCTCGGCTTCGCGCAGAACTACGTATCCACCTACGCCGGCCTCGCGTCGATCATGATCGCGATCGTCTTCTTGAACTCGCTCGCCGCGATGCTGCTCCTGGGCGCCGCCCTCAATCACGTGATCGCCGAGGCGCGAAGCGAAAAAATTGCGGCTCGCAATTTGTAACCGTCACTCTGGAGACCGGCTGAGGCCATGACCGATCAGGACCGTCAAACACCCTTGCTCAGCCCCATTCTTCTCGAGGGCTACGACAGCTTCCTTTCCGGACGCTTCCAGCGCGAGCAGCGGAAATTCCGAGACCTTGCGGAGCGCGGCCAGCATCCTCACACGCTCGTCATCGGCTGTTGCGATTCGCGCGTGACCCCGGAAGAGATCTTCGACGCCGAGCCCGGCGAGATCTTCGACGCCCGCAATATCGCCAACCTCGTGCCGCCGCATGGTTCGGACAGCTACTCGCACGGTTCCTGGGCAGCCATCGATTATGCGGTCTCCATCTTGCGTGTGAGCCAGATCGTCGTGCTCGGCCACGCTCGCTGCGGGGGCGTACGCGCTTTTCTCGATCACTATGCAGACAAGGCCGCCCCGTCCAAGGAGGACTATATCGGCAATTGGATCTCGATTCTCGCGCAGGCTGCCGGACGCATCGCCCCGCCGCCGGCCGTCTTCGATGAGCTCTACGCCGATCGTCTCGCGCGCGAGTCGATCAAGCAGGGGCTGACGAATCTGCGAAGCTTCGAAAGGGTCGCCTCAGCCGAGAGAGGCGGAACGCTGGCGCTCCACGGGGCCTTCTTCCGCATCGAGGATGCAAGCCTTTTCGCTCTCGACGAATCGAACGGCGAGTTCGTGCAGGTGCTGTCCTCGACGCATCGCGCCGCGCTTGCGCGCTCGCGCTTCTGATCGCGAACCTCGAGCTCAATGTGCGCCGAGACGGAGCAGAGCCTGCGCGGCCAAGCCGAGCCCGGCCCGCGCGGCAGACGCGACATCCGCGCCCGACGACAAAGCCGCGATGGCTCCCGCGTTGAACGCGTCGCCGCCGCCGGTCCGATCGACCGGCTCGACAGGAATGGCCGCGGCTGTCTCGACCCTTCCCCCGGCGATGATCGTCACTCCTTTCATGCCCTGAGTGACGAACCAAGTGGCGCGATCCGCCGCGTGCTTCTCCCGGATGAAGCCGACAGGATCGTCCGTATTCAGCCTTCGGGCCAGTTCGTCGTAGTTCGTGAAGAGATAATCCGCGAGGCTCGCGAAAGCGGGATCGTAGCGTCCGTTCAACTCGAGGGACAGAACAGCTTGCGGCGCAGCGAGCGCGCCTCTCGCGTCGCGCAGAAACGAGACCTCGCAGAGCGTGGTGTGCAGCCAGCCGGCGCCGGCAAAAAGGTCGACGACGTCATAGGGGGACCAGGGCGCCGCGATGACGGGGCTGACGATGATCCTGTTGTCATCGGGAGGCGACAGGCAAACGGCGATGGGCGAGGCGACGGGCAGCACTTTGACGCCGCCTGTATCGACGCCATTGGTGCGAAGATCGGCGAGAGCAAGCGCCCCTAAAGCGTCGTCTCCGACCCAGCCGAGCATGCTGACGCTCAGCCCTTGGCGCGAGAGCCAGACGGCCGTATTGGCGGCGGAACCGCCACCGCCGACGCGCGTCTCTCGCGCCGCAATTTTCTCATGCCGGTCCGGGAGCCTATCCAGACGTAGCGTTATGTCGGCATTGATGCTGCCGAGACAGCAAATGCGTCGATTTGCGCCAGGCTCCGGCTCATTGGCGGTTACAGCCATCGGCTGATCATTAGATCGCATTTGCGCGGATGCAAAGCGCCGCACGCGCCCGTATTACGGCTGTCGCTTTCGCGCGCCACGGTTCCCGTGGCGGCTCACGCCACTCGAAAGTGTGGCGCCACGCACGTACGCATATTTGCGTATTGCACAGGCGCCATCGGCAAAATTGAAGCCCAGACCTACTTTAGCCGTGTATTGACAAAGCGGCGGCGCACGCATAAACGTATACAATCACGAATTTAAGCGCGTTCTGCAGAGATTAAACCTAACAAGAAATGAAGACGTAGCCTTTCAGTTCATAATACTCGTCCTCGAGCCTATAAGCGCTCTCACTTTGGCACTGACGCATTGCCTGGAATCCACTGCCGAAAGGACAGCGGAACCCTGCGCTGCGGGTGCGATCGAGCTTTACCTGCC
The DNA here is from genome assembly GCA_963798515.1 of uncultured Alphaproteobacteria bacterium. Taxonomy (GTDB): domain Bacteria; phylum Pseudomonadota; class Alphaproteobacteria; order Rhizobiales; family Beijerinckiaceae; genus Methylocystis. The sequence goes on along the minus strand of CAWCTS010000001.1, from coordinate 16,824 downwards.
AAGAGCGACGTGAAGAGGACTGTCTCGATGAAACAGGTAATGAGAACGCTGGTGTGCTGGGGGTTGCAGCAGGAGTTTGCAGTCAAGCTCAGGCTGGAGGCGATGTCGCGCGCGCGATCCCTGACGAACCTCAAGCTGCGGCTCCCCTGGCTGACGCGGGTTCCCGCGCCGACCGGCGTCGAGCAGCTGTCACGCCCGCCCGCGCGAAGACTGCGCTGTCGCCCGAGGCAATGGCGACGGCGAGATTCACTGCGGCCCTGCGCCCGGCCGGCGATTCCGGCACGGCGGTGGGGGCAGTCGGCCTGGGGCTCTGCGCGGTAGGGCGTTAGCGCGGCGGGTCTCAGAACCACCAGAAAGGCGTTGACAAGGGCTCGGGCTGCGACAAGGGCCCCACTCTCGCACGGCGGGCCGCGTCGCGCGCCTCGTTCAGCTCCGCGAGGGATTGGTTCGCGGCCTGCTGCGCGAAAGCCAGCCTTTGTCGCGCCGCCAATTCGGCCTGCCAGAGCGTGGACGGCTCGATCCACTGCCCTCGCAACCGCAGGGCCCCGCGTTCCTGCCGCGCCTCCTGCCGCTGCAGCCGCAAGAGAGAGCTCTCCGACGCCTTCAACGCCGCTTGCGCGCGCCGGTAATTGCGCTCCGCCTGCGCGACATAGGCGGGCGTCGCCGCCACTTTTACGGAAGCCTGCGCCGTCGGCGCGATCGAAGCGGCGAGGAGAAGCCCGATGAGGGGACGACGCACGTGGACCTCTCTTCTCCCGACGATGCTTTCCCCCTCGCCAGCGGGCTCAGGGCGAAAGAAACTTGAAGGGTTCCGCCGGCGCAAATTTGTCCGAGACCTCGCCGGAGAAGATGGGCTTATCGCGCAGATCGAGCCGCGCAGGCTTCGCCCCCGGCGCAAGGTTTAGCCGGTCGACGTCCACCCAGAAAATCGCCGGCGTGTAGACCGACTCGAAATAGTAGCGCCGCGCATGCGTGTCGGCGACCGTGCGCCAAATCGTCGAGGCGATGTTCGGCCGTTCCGGATCCGCAATGCCCAGCGGAACGGAAATGGCGCGGATGAGCGAGAAGGTCGTGGCCGTGGCGAACTCGGAATTGTTCGCTTTCGCCGCCGCGTCGAGAAACCAGCTCATGCGAGCGAAGCGGTCCGCGGCGCGCACCGTGCCGGGCAGGAATTTCAGGCCGCCAACATCCTTCCAATAGGAGTTGATGGCGAGCTGCTGATCGTAGCTCGGAGAATTGGTCATCACGCGATATTGCGGACCGTGATGGATGACCAGCTTGCCGCCGAGATATTCGAAGATCGCGCTGTCGCCCGAGGCGTCGGCGAGGGCGAGATGCGCGCCGGCCTTGTGCCCGCCCGGCAGCTCGGGCGCGACGATGACGAAAGGCTCCTTCTGCAGCGCGGCGACCGCCTCGTTCACCGTCGCGAAATTGTCGAGCGCATATTGGGTCCAGGCGCCGATGGAGAGCTTCGGTTTTTTGGAGGTCGCCGCGTCGCCATAGTCGGACTCGACGAGATAGAGCGCATTGGCGACGAGGCCGGCGTCGTTTAGGCCATCGACCGTGCCGATATTGTAAAAGGAGCTCGCGACCGAACCGTGCTTGGCGGTCCATTTGATCGACCCGGGCCCCACGCCTCCATCCCGCGGGAGACCTTTAGGAAAGGACCACAAGTCGGTCTTGGGGTCCTCCATCCAATCCATGGTGCGGCCGACGAGAAAGGTTTTCACGCCGGTCTCGTAGAGGATGCGCGTGCAGGCGTCCGCTTCGAACCCAAGAAAAGATACGGCGGCGCCGATCAACAGGCCAAGGGAAATCCTTCTCAATTTTCGATCTCCTCGCAAAGTCGGGAGCAATCCGCCGAGACGGCGCTCACCCTACCGCTACAGAATAGCATGGGGATTTTCACAGCGCCGACTCTGGGAAAGCTCTATAGGAACATCGCCGCGGTTTTTTGCAGCGTGACCCAGACGCCCCAGGCCAAGGGCGCGCCGACGGCGAGCCAAGCGAGGCCCATCAGCAGCGCGCCGCTCACCCCCAGACCCGGCGGCTCGACCGGTCCGCGTCGAACGCCGGGGACGGGCAGTCCCTCGCGCTCTTCCTCCTCGAAGTCCTCGAAGTCGGCGTGCGTGTCTTCCTCTTCGTGCCGGACAGCCGCGACCGTCGTCTTCTTCTCGGCCGCCAGCTCCTCGTCGGTCATGAAATGTTTCGAGGCGACGGGGCGCACGAGGAGATCGCAGACGAGCCCGACAACGAGAAGTCCGACCAGCACATACATCGTCTGATCGTAGACGGCCTCCCGCGGGGCGCCGGCGGCGAGCTGACGCTCGCGAAAGGAGGTGACGAGCCACGGACCCAGCACGCCCGCAGTGGACCAGGCTGTCAGCAGACGGCCGTGGATCGCGCCGACCATATGCGTGCCAAACAGATCTGCGAGATAGGCGGGAATGGTCGAGAAGCCGCCGCCATACATCGTCAGTATCACGCTGAAGGCGAGCACGAAGGCCGCCAGCATCCCCGCGCGCGCGGCCGCGGGCGCGAAAGCGTAGAGCACGCCGCCGAGCAGGAAGAAGATGGCGTAGGTCAGCTTGCGGCCGAGCCGGTCGGAGAAGCTCGCCCAGCCGATGCGGCCGAAGATATTGCAAAGGGAAAGAAGGCCGGTGAAGCCCGCGGCGATCGCCGCTACCTGCATCCTTTGCGCCGCGCTGAGGCTGTCGAAGCCGATGTCCTGCCCGATGAGCCGCCCCCCGAAGACTTCCTGCAGCATGGGCGAGGCCATGCTCAGCACGCCGATGCCGGCGCTCACATTCATGCAGAGCACGGCCCAGAGCAGCCAGAACTGCGGCGTCTTCCAAGAAGTTTCGAGATGCACATGGCGATGCGTCACCATGGCGTTGGCGGTAGCGGCGGGCGGCGTCCAGCCGGCGGGCGTCCAGCCATCGCGCGGCACCCGATAGCCGAAGGCGCCGGAAAGCATGAAGACGAAGTAGATCAGCGCCAGGGCCAGGAAGGTCTGCCAGACGCCGACCTCGTTGGGCGTGGCGAGACGCCCGAAGACGGCGTTGAGCGGCGCGAGCGCGGCCGGCGCGGAAGGGGACGCGCTCGTGAAATAGGCCATGAGATAATTGGCGAGCGGCGCGCCGATCATCGCGCCGCCGCCGAAGCCCATGATGGCGAGACCCGTCGCCATGCCGCGTCGGTCGGGAAACCATTTGATCAGCGTCGAGACCGGGGAGATGTAGCCCAGTCCCAGACCTATGCCTCCGATCACGCCGGAACCAAGCCAGATCAGCCAGAGCTGATGCCAATAAACCCCGAGCGCCGAGATCAGGAGCCCGCCGCACCAGCAGAAGGCCGAGGCGAGTCCGGCCTTGCGCGGACCGGCCGTCTCCAGCCAATGGCCGAACACGGCGGCGGAGGAGCCGAGAAAGACGATGGCGAGCGTGAAGGTCCAGGTGAGAGAGCCGACCTTCCAGTCGCAGTCTCTCGCGAAAGCCTCGGCGAGGAGGCTCATGTCGGCGGGGCAGGTCTTGGCGGAGGTGACGCCGATCGCCTTGGAGAGCGGCAGCCAGAACACGCTGAAGCCGTAGATCATGCCGATGCAGAGATGGATGGCCAGGGCCGCCGGCGGAACCAGCCAGCGATTGAAACCCCGCCCCGCAACCGTGCGCTCGCGACTGAAGAAACCCGGCGCGGCCGTTGACTGCAACATTCCACTCGCTCCGAAATGCATGGGACCCCGCTCCCGTGTAAATCCTGCGGGTTGAGTGGGCAAGGCAAGGAAAGAAACGAATAGGAGGGCGCTTACGCGTCGAATCTCCGCCCCGTGACCCAGGTCGCAAAAACCGTGATGTCGCCGGGGTCGAAGGCGACCATGTCGGCGCGATAGCCCGCCGCGAGGCGGCCGAGCCGATGCCCAAGGCCCAGAAAATCGGCGGGGACGGCGCTCGCCAGCCGCAACGCCTGTTCGAGCGGCGTCCCGAGCAGCCGGACGCAATTTCCAACCGCCGTCGAGATCCCGATCGCCGAGCCCGCCAGCACGTCCTGCGAGGTGGCGCAGCGGCCGTCGCGGAGCTCAATCGACACGCCCTGCAGCATGAAGCCGCCCAGAGTTCCGCCAACGGGTGGCATGGCGTCGCTCACGAGCATGGCGTGTCCTGCGCCGCGCAAGGCGAGCTTCAGCATGGCCGGCGCGACGTGCCAGCCGTCCACGATCAATCCGTAATAAGCGTTCTCATCCTCAAGCGCCGCCGCGACGGGACCGGGCTCGCGCGCCGAGAGCGGCGGCATGGCGTTGAACAAATGCGTGAAGCCGGTGAGCCCTTCCGCCAGGGCGGCGCGCGTCTCCTCATAGCTCGCCTGAGAATGGCCGAGCGCCACTTTCACGCCTGCAGCGGCGAGCCTCGCGATGAAGCCCGCCGGCGCCTCCTCCGGCGCCAGCGTCACGAGCAGAACGCCGCTGTTGAACGACGTCAGCATGCTTTCGTGATGCGTCTCCGGTCGGCGGATCAGGTCGCGGCGATGCACGCCGGGCTTTTCGGGCGAGAGGAACGGCCCTTCGAGATGCAGGCCGAGAACGCCTGGCTCGCGCTCGAACATGATCTCGACGGCCTTCAGCGCCGCCGCCATGGTCTCGTCGGTGTCGGTGATGAGGGTCGGCAGGATCGAAGTCGCGCCGAACTTGCGATGCGCCGCGACGATCCTCGCGATCCCTTCCGGCGTCGGATCGTCGTTGAAGAGGATATCCCCGCCGCCATTGACCTGAACGTCGATGAAGCCCGGCGCGAGCCAGGCGCCGCGGGGCGCCGCATCAATCTCGATCGACGCGGGCAGGTCGGCGCGCGCGACGACCGCCGCGATCTTTGAGCCCTCGACGATAACCACGCTGTCGCGGTGAGACGTCGCGCCGTCGAAGACGATGTCGGCGGCGATCGCATATCGCTTGGGGTTCGTCATCGCGTCCGCGTGACCTTGCGCAAATGACGCGGCTGGTCCGCATTGACCCCGCGCGCCGCCGCGACATGAACGACCATGGCGTAGAAACTTTGGACCAAACAGATCGCGTCGGTGTCGGGATGATCCGGCGCCAGCGCCGCGAGCCGACCGGGGGTTCCCGCCTCTGAGTCGGTGATGAAAAGCTGCGCGCCCTTCGCTTGCAGATCGTCGGCGAGCTGGACCATCCCCTGCGCGGCGGCGTCGGTCGGCGCGAACATCAAAACGGGATAGCGCGGGCTCACCAGAGCGACGGGCCCGTGCAGGAATTCCGCCGAGGAGAAGGCCTCGGCGTGAAGGTCGGAGGTCTCCTTGAGCTTCAACGCCGCCTCGCGCGCGATGGCGAGCGTCGGGCCGCGCCCGATGGTGACGAGGCTGCTCGCGCCGCTCAACGCTCCGACGAGCGCGCTCCAATCGAGGCCGCAGGCCATCTCCAAGCGTTCGGGCAGGCGCTCCAGCGCGGCGGCGAGAGCCCCGTCGACGGCCCATGACGCCGTCAGCTGCACAAGCGCGGAAAGCGACGCGATGAACGTCTTGGTCGCGGGAATGCTGAGCTCCGGCCCCGCCGCCATCGGCAGGACGAATTCGCAGGCCTGCGCCAGCTCGCTCTCGGGGTCATTTGTGATGCAGGCGGTTGCGGCGCCGCAGGCGCGCGCCGCGGCGGCGAGCTCGATGAGATCGCCGCTCTTGCCCGATTGCGAGACGGCGAGAAAGAACTGATCCGCTAGGCGCAGACGCTGATGATAGAGCGTGGTGACGCTCGGCGCGGCGGCGGCGACGGGGATGCCGAAATAGCGCTCGATGAGATATTTGCCGTAGGTCGCGGCGTGCGCGGAGCTGCCGCGCGCGCAAGTGACCACGACTTGGGGCGGACGCCACCGCAGTCGCTCGACGAGCGCGGCGACGACGTCGGGGAGAACGGCCTTCTGGCGCCGCACGGCCTCTGGGGCCGCCCGCAGATCGGCGCTCATCTGAACGTCGAGAAGGCTCATCCGCTCTTTTTCCAACGCCCCGTCCGGGGGATCATCGCAAAGGGGATCATCTCACAAGTAGGCCGGCGGGGCGAGCGAAAGCCCGCCGACGAGACGGCGCGCTCAACCGTCGCAGATTTTTCTAAAACGTGCGAAAGGCAGCCTTGCTTGAATTTCCTGCTATGTTCAGCATATGCGGGCGCTAGTTCCCGCGCCGATAGGTCCGATGGATACCGAAAGACAGAGCCCACGCTACGCCAAGATCGATCTCTGGGAGCCCGCCGAGATCCTCGAAAGCATGATCGAGGGGCAGTTCAGCGCTGTCGCCGCCGTGCGGGCGGCGCGGCCGGCGATCGAGAAGGCGAGCCTCGCGATCGAGCGGCGCCTGCGCGGTCGCGGCCGCCTCGTTTACGTCGGCGCCGGCACCTCGGGGCGCCTCGCGGCGCAGGACGGGGCCGAGCTCATGCCGACTTTCGGCTGGCCCCAGGACCGCCTGCTGCTGCTGATCGCGGGCGGAGAAAGCGCGCTGCTGCAGGCCGTCGAAGGCGCGGAGGACGAGGATACGCAGGCGGTCGAGCTCATTCGCCACCATGAGATAGGGCCGGCCGACGCGATGATCGCTTTGGCCGCGAGCGGCACCACGCCCTTCACGCTGGCGAGCCTCCGGGAAGCCAAGCGCCGAGGCGCGCTGACCATCGGCGTCGCCAACAACCACGGCGCGCCTCTGCTGCACGAGGCGGATCATGCGATCTTTCTCGACACGGGGCCCGAGCCCATCGCCGGCTCGACGCGCATGAAGGCGGGAACGGCGCAGCGCGTCGCGCTGCTGCTGCTCTCCTCCCTCGTGATGATCTTGATGGGCCGCGTCTATGACGGGCTGATGGTGGACGTGCAGGCCTCGAACAAAAAGCTCGTGCGCCGAAGCGAGAAGATCCTCTCGCGCCTTTCCGGCCGCAGCGGCGCCGAGATTCATGAGGCGCTGGAGCGGGCGGACGGTAGCGTGAAGCTCGCCTTTCTCCTCCTGCAGGGATACGAGCGCGAGGAAGCCGACCAGGCCCTGCATCGCGCCGAAGGCCATTTGCGCCGGGCGATGAGCCTCATCGTCGAAGGGCACGCGAAAGGCGCAGGCCCCCACGAGCGCGGTCATGCGCTCACGTGAGCGCGCTGTCCCTTCCCTGGGCGAGGACGAAGGTCATGAGAAAAATGGTGGGGGAAGTAGTCCCGCCACTCAGGGCGCGCGGACGTTCGCCAGCGTTTTCGAAACCGCGAAAAATCAAGGAGAAATTCCGCTCAGCATTCTTGCGCGTTCGCCAACGTTCGCTATAATCCGCTCACGTATGGGGGACCAGATGGGGGACCAGCGCATGGGCTTGAGCGGCAAATTGAACGCGAGGAAGGTCGCGACCGCGACGCCGGGCTATCATCTGGACGGCGGCGGGCTTTACCTCTGTGTCTCGCCGACGCTGCGGCGATCATGGGTCTACAGATTCTCTTGGAAGGGGAAGCGCCCGGAAATGGGGCTCGGCTCCTTCGACGAAGGGGTGAGCCTTGCTGAGGCCCGCACGCTGCGCGACGAGGCGCGCCGCGTGAAGCGGGCCGGTCAGAATCCGATCGTCGCGCGGCGGCACGCGAGAGCTGAGGCGGATGAAGTCCCGACGTTCGGAGCCGTCGCGGAACGGCTTCTCGAGGCCAAGGAGAAGGAAATCCGCAGCGCGCGCAATCTCGACCAATGGCGCGCGTCGCTGCGCCAGGGCGCGGCCCGTCTCTGGTCTCGACGGGTTGACGAGATCGACACCGCCGCCGTGCTGGAAACACTCACGCCGCTTTGGAACGAGAAACGGGACCTTGCGAGCCGGCTGCGCGGGCGCATCGAGGCAGTTCTCGACGCCGCCGGCGCCCAAGGCCATCGCACAGGCGAGAACCCGGCGCGCTGGCGCGGACACTTGAAGCACCTTTTGCCGAAGCCGCCCAAGCTGACCAAGGGCCATCATGCCGCGATGGCTTACGACGCCGTTCCCGCCTTCCTGGAGCGCCTTCGCAATGACGCCTCGACTGGCGCGCGCGCTCTGGAGTTCGCCATCCTGACGGCGGCGCGAACAAACGAAGTTCTCGGCGCGACGTGGGGCGAGATCGATATCAAGGCCGCAGTGTGGACGATACCAGCTGACCGCATGAAGGCCGAGCGCGAGCACATCGTGCCGTTGGCGGGGCGGGCGCTGGAGATCATCGAAGCTCTGGAAACGGTCCGCACCTGCGACGCGGTTTTCCCAAGCCCGCAAGGCGCGAAGCGACTCTCTCACATTGTCATGCAGCGAGCGCTGGCGCGCAATGGCGGCGAGGGCGCGACCGTGCACGGTTTCCGTTCGAGCTTCCGGGATTGGGCGGGCGACGAAACGCATTTCCCGCGCGAGGTCGCCGAGGCGGCGCTCGCCCATCGTCTCGGCGACAAGGCCGAGCAAGCCTATCGGCGCAGCGACGCCCTCAAGAAGCGCCGAGCGCTCATGACCGCGTGGGATCAACACTGCGGACGGAAGGACGCCGAGAACGTCGTGCAACTCAGGCAGGCGTGACCATACGCGCGAGGGATAGGCCGGCCAGCCGACAAGCGAGACAAGCCCGCTCGCTTCCCTTGCGCTCGAATGGGCGCTCGCGGAGGGCTCGCGATGCTGGGGATAGATGCGCGCCAGTTCGCCCGCCTCTGCCAAATGGGGCTGGCGGGCGCTGAAAATTCCGACAACGTTCAATTGCTCGTTAGATTTGGCAAAATCTCGCCGGAGGCCGCGGAACAATGGGCAACCGAACGGAATCTGCCTCTCTTTGCCGGGCGCCCTGAGGCGTCGATATTCGACCCGTTGGGCCAGCTTGCCTGGACTCCGCTCCAAGCCGTCGCCTGGATTGCATATCGGGACGTTGAAAGAGTTCGTGACGTTTCGCAGGCGTTTCGCGATCACTGGCGCATTTGGCGCGATCCAGGCCCCTTTATCTTGTTTGAAGGGGCGATCATCTCGGGATGCGATATGGGCCTGAAAGACCCGCCGATATTTCGGGGCTGGGACCTTGCGCTCGTCCCGCCCGCGTCTTTTGCCGAATTGTTCCGGGAAGAAAACAAAAAGTCGGTTCAGGCCGCGAAGGAGTTGCAGGCGCGCTTGATAAGCGGAGCGATTGTGGCGAGCGGCTTCAAAGATTGGAGCGGTTCGCGCGTGGTTATTCCGGCTCTGGAATGGCACGAGATGTGTTTCGATCCCCATAGCGCGGACCTGGCGAGCTTTCCGTGGCCAAGGACGAACGCTTACTCGGGCGTGCTGATCCCGAGAGAAGATGTCTTGGCGAACTGGAAAGCGCCCAGGAAGGCACCTGCGAATGCGTCTACAAAAACCCAATGCCGTGATTGGCTTATTGGCTTACGGAATGACGGAAAACCATTGAAAACTAAAGACGAGTACAAGCGGGAAGCGAAAGAACGCTTTGACGTTGGCCCGGATCAATTCCGAAGCGCTTGGAAAGAGGCTCAGGAAGCCGCTCCAAGCCCCGAGTGGAGCAGCCCAGGACGGCCAAGAAAATCATCCGGTCCGGAATCGTCCGGCCAATAAATCGTCCGCATCTATTTTGGCTGCGAAGGCCGCGCGAATTTCTTCCGTGTCCGCTGGCGAAGGCTGGCGCCCATGGGAGAAAGCAGAATGTCCGCTCGCAAAGAAAAACCCTCGCTTCCGATCGAAGTGCGGCTCAACGCTGGCAATCTCACGATCGAGGAAGTTTGCGCGCTCGCCTCGCGCTCAAAGACGGGCTTTTACGCAGACCTGAAGGCCGGCCTCGTCGCAGTGCGAAAGATCGGCCGCAAGAGCGTCGTGCCCGGCGAGATCGCGAAAGCCTACATTGCGGGGCGACCGCTGCCTGAGAGCGAGGCCTGACGATGGCGCCCGCACAGGAATCGAAGATAGGCGCCGCCGTCGCGGCGCTGCTACGGTGCGGCGGATGGCCGGACGCAGGACTCATTCCGCCCGCGCTTCTGGCCCGCCTGGTTGCGCGCTTTCGCGCCGGGAAGCCCGTCCCGGGCGCCATCGATAGAGCGTTGGAGGCGCTGGACCGGCAGGGCTTGCTGAAACTCAGGCTGCCGTCGGCGCCGCGGCGACGTCCGAAGAGCTGATGAAACGCCATCGTCGAAATCGGATATCCGGCCAATTCTCAGCCCGGCTCGTTGAGCTGCTAGAAAGCCCTGCGTATCGCGTGCTGACCCTCTCCGCTCATCGCGTGCTGTCCAGGATCGAAGTTGAGCATGCGCATCACGGCGGACGCGACAACGGAGCGCTACCGATAACCTACGATCATTTCGTGGAATTCGGGGTGGATCGACACTCAATAGGCCCTGCAATTCGGGAGCTTGTGGCGCTCGGGCTCGTCTCGGTGGAGAGCGGCTGCGCGGGGAATGCCGGCTATCGCGCGCCGAGCAAGTATGGCCTGACCTACCGCCCGCGCGAGGGAGCGACCGGCGATGGTTCTCACGAATGGCGGCGCATCACGACCATCGAAGATGCGCGCCGGATCGCCGACGCAGCACGACAAACGCCGCTGGAGCCTTCCAACCATCGGCCGCGACGGGCGGGCTCCGAAAACAAAATCCCAGTGGGGGATTCCACCAAAATCAGTGGGAGAAACCCCCACCGAAAATCAAAATCCCCGGTGGGGGATTCCCTCACTACCAGCCCGGTGGGGGAAACACTCACTACCTCTATATCTCGGGACGGGACCGTGATCGATGACTGACCATTCGGACCGCTCGGCAATCACCAGCGTCGACAAGGCCACGAGCAATGCGGCGTCTGAAAATTCAGGTCAAAATCAGGGTGGACGCTTTCAGCCCGGGCAAAGCGGCAACCCCGCCGGCAAGCCAAAGGGCGCCCGCCACCGGGCAACGCTGCTTGCTGAGCGCATGATGCATGACGACGCGGGCGAGGTCGTCAAAGCCGTGATCAAAGCCGCGAAACGGGGCGACATGGCTGCGGCGCGGCTCGTTCTCGACCGCATCGCGCCTGCCCGGCGCGACAGTCCGGTGAGCCTCGACCTGCCCCCGATCGACAGCGCCGCGGACGCAGTGCGGGCTATGGCTTACATCCTTGCGGCGGTCGCCGATGGCAGCGTAACGCCGAGCGAAGCGGACCAAATCGCCAAGATCGTCGGCGCCTTCACTAAAACCCTGGAGGCGATGGAATTCGAGGCGCGGCTGCGCGCGCTGGAAAAACGAAGCGAAGCGCAATGACGAAGCAACTCGAAGATCGGCTGTCAAAAATCGAGCGCCGCGCCGCCAAGCGCCTGTCGATCGTCGTGCTCTGCCGCATTTGCGATGAGCGTATCGTGACTCTGGACAGCTCTCGATCCTGGGAACGCCAGCCGAATGAGCGCGCTGAGAGTTTCGAGCATCGTGTTTGCGAAGAGGCCCGCCGCGGTGCCATGCACGTCCTGATGCTTCAGTTCGACGCGAGGGAATTGTGAACCGATCAACGCTCTTGCGCCTCGCGCGCCTTGAACGGGCTTCGATTTCCGCGAGTCCAGAGCCCGCGCCCGATGGCGACGAGGCTTGGAACGCCGTTGTTGTCTCACTCGAGGAAATGGCCCGCGCGAAGTCCAACGGGCGTGAGCTTTCGCCTCGCGAGCGCGAGTTGCTCAATCGACTGGGGCGGTGTCGTGAGGCTTGAACAACGCCTCCGCCGGCTTGAGCGCCTTGAAGCCGCGGGAGAGCGCCGAGCCCTGGAGCTGGCGCTGCAGCCCAAGTTAACCGTTGTCATTTGCGCGTTCGACGATCATGCTGAGATTAGCTTCCACACCCACCCACCGCGGCCGGCGGTGACGGTCGCGCGCGAACCCGGCGAACTTGACGAAGCGCTGCTAGAACGTGCAACCGCACAGGCCCACCAGATGGGCGCGAACGACGTGCACACCATGACCCGCGAGCAATTTGCGGAGATCGTCAGACAGCTTGAGGAGATCATCTAAAGGCAATTCAGTGACCCACCCCTCGAAGAATAGTTCCAAAAAAATTTTGCATCATCTGCCGCTCTTGCTGCTGAAAGGCTTGCTTCCGTTGCTCATTTTCAAAGTCCAATCTCTTCCTCTCAAGAGCGCGCTGGGCTCCGGAGTGACCTAACTGCGCGGCACGCTGAAGCAATGCAAATGTTGCGGCCGTTGGATTACCGACTGGAAGGTAGCCTTGTTCGATCAGGCTTACTAAAGTAACCATAGAATCCGGGTCGTTTGCAGTCACACCTGACTTTAAGACCGATACTGCTGCGGTGATATTCTGCTTTCGTATGTATATGCTTGCCAAGTTGTCGTATGCCGCCGGGTAATTTTCATGAATAAGCTGTTTGTAAATAGGAATTGCCTTGTCAGGTTCATCAACATCCAAAGCGCGTGCAAACTGATATTTATATCTTGCTTCTTGAGGAAACCTTGCTAACGCATTTCGGCACGCATCAAGCGCGTCCTTCGGATTAGCTCTCAGTAGTTCGTAAGGAACTCCGGGAACGTTTTGTGGTTTACGTGGATCATTTGGGTTGGCTCCGCTTTGGTCGCACTTCGCGCCATAGTCTATCTCTGATTGTCTAAGCACTTGTTCATAATCTTGCCGATCATTCAATCCATGTTTAATCTCATTCTCTGTCGGCCTCGAACTGCTAGTCGTGCATGACGCCCTTCCCTCATAGGTCTGCCTGCCACCTGAGTTGGCATCGTAAATTTTTTCGACGTAGGTGAATTTTCCGCTTCCGCTTCCAGCACTGAATACCTGTCCGACCATCTTGAGATGAGCTCGCGTTAGGTTTTTTCCTTCCCAAGTAGCAGCTTCCGAATTTGAAACGTCATGGATCAGGTATTGCGCGTTTCGTTCATGCCGTGCGCCGCTTGCGGCGATATGCGTCACTCGCCAGTCCTGTCCTTGAAGGGAGATAACCACGGTGACGATGGGATCCTTCGGATTAGTCGAAGACGTTGCCTCTGGTGTGCATTGAAGACTTAAAGCTATTCTACCAGGAACAGTGGACTCTTCGTTGTTTGGCGTTGACTCCGGCTTAGTGTTTTGTTTCTCTGCCGACAAAGGCGGCTCTGGCCTATCCTGGTCATCTTTCCGCTGGCCGGGATTGAGGAGAGCGAGTTTGTCTCGCGCCCCTGCGTTTCCCTGATCGGCGGCCATGCGATACCACTTTACCGCTTCATCGAGATTCTGTGGCACGCCATGGCCCTGTTCATATATGATCCCAAGATCATATTGCGCTCTGTCACTACCAAGGTCAGCGGCCTTGCGATACCATTCCAGCGCGTCATCATATCGTCTTTCGACTTGTGCAGTATGGCCATATTCATAGAACAACTGTACATCTGTTAATTGATCCGGACCCTTCACCCTACCTGAAGGCGGAAACTCGCTTGGCGCAGGCTTCGCTGCTGTGTCTGCTCTGTGTGCGGGAGTTGATGGTTGATCCGGCAAAGCAGCGCCTATTAGGCCGGCGGTCAGTAGCCACAGGCTGGGAGAGGTGGCGAAACCTATCGCGGCAAGGATCCCTGCCAACAGCGATGTTCCAATGCCTGCCGCGCTCCCCCCAACGATCCCTCTAAGGAGACCGACGATCGCGCATAACGCTGCCAAAGGAACAAAAAATATTCCCCACGTCAGAATCCCGAGAACCCCAAAGACACAACCCAATAGGCCAGCAAGAACACCCATGGCCTTATCCCTCGCTGAAGAAGCGCTCTCTGACGCGCCTGCAGTGGCGCAAGCATACACGATGCGCCGCCGGGCTAAAACGGTGGCGGCGCCGCGTGGTGGCGCTCTGTGAGCCAGCGAAGCTCGACGAATGGGCGCGACTGCGCGACGTTCCGGTTCAAGACGCGGCTGGCGGAAGAAAAGCCATGAGCCGAGCGCGCGACAGAGCTCTTCACGGCCATCGCCTACGGACGAAAACCGACACGCCGACAGCGAGCCGACGACGCTCCGAACGCGAGAAATCGGCGCGTGCCGACAACAATTCTGACGCAGGCTAACGGTCGCCGGAAGCGCAAAATTTGGTCCTCAGAATCGGGCCGCGCTTGCTAACTTTGAACGCGGCAGCAATCTTTGAACCTCCATTCTCCGCGCTATCGGTCTGCTCGTTCAGCGCAGGAAATCGGCGCACTCTTTGCACGATCCGCTGCGGCTCGGACGCGCAATTCTCTCTGAGCAACTGCTCGAAAAGCCCATAGTACTTCGCGCGTGACCAATTCCGGCTTGGCGTGCAAACTCGCGTGATCGGCGACATTGGTTTGATGGGCAAGATAAAGGGACAGCCTGCGGCGTGTTCTGGCGTAGGGCATTCTTTGAAGCATCAACGTCTTCGCGCAGGCTGCGGTTTCGCCGCCCAGCCTGCCAATCTGAGCAAGTTCTTCCGCGGGAGGGCCTTTCTTCACCTCGCCCGGCTTTTGGCTATCGAGCCCGACGACAAATTTCGCGCCGCCACCTTCGACGAGTCCGTGGTCGGGGGACGAAGCTGGAGGCGGTGAGCCATGAGGGCGCGGGAGAGGCTAGCCGGCGCGCCGTCCTCCCCTGAAGGCTCGCGCTTCGCGCGCCCGGCTCCGCCGGCTTGCGGCCTTGACCAGACGCCGCCGCCCCAGCTCTTTGGCCTCCCTGCCCTCATGGCGCTACGCGTGAGCGAGATCGCTCCCGGAAGGAAGAAGAAGCCGCTGCACCGTCGGTAAGGCGCGCGCTTCGACCGATCGTCGGGCGAGCGTGCTCGCCTTGCCGCCTCCGTGATCACCCGAGGCCGCTGCGGATGACTTCAACGAGATGGATCGTGACTGACGACTGGTCCCGGCGCGGACTATGCTTCGCTGGCGTTCGCCTCTACTGGCGCCGACATGGGGGACAAACTGGGGGACCGATCCGCGCCGTCTGGACGAAACCGAAATAAAATTAGGCGCTTAGGTAGGATAGTGGTGGGGGAAGTAGGACTCGAACCTACGAAGGCCTAGCCAGCGGATTTACAGTCCGCCCCCTTTGCCGCTCGGGACATTCCCCCATCGAGGCCGCGCGAGGCGCAGCCGCGAAACCGGGCTTATGGAGAATGAGCGCAGGGGCTGTCAAGCCGGCCCGGGGCGCCCTGCAGATTGGCGCTCGACCGCGAATTCCCTTCCCCTGGCGCGACGAAAGGCGCTAAACAGCCCGCCGACATTCCCTTAACGGCGGGACCCGCACTCAATGGCGCGTCAGTTCATCTATCACATGCAAGGCCTCACCAAGACCTGGCCCGGCGGCAAGAAGGTCTTGGACAATATCCATCTCTCCTTCTACCCCGACGCCAAGATCGGCGTGCTCGGCATCAACGGCTCGGGCAAATCGACGCTTCTGCGCATCATGTCGGGCATCGACAAGGAGTTCGTCGGCGAGGGCTTCGTCGCCGAGGGCGCGCGGGTCGGCTATCTGGCGCAGGAGCCGCAGCTCGACCCCGAGCTCGACGTGCGCGGCAATGTCATGCTCGGCGTCAAGGAGAAGAAGGATCTCCTCGATCGCTACAACGACCTCGCCATGAATTATTCCGACGAGACCGCCGACGAGATGACGCGGCTGCAAGACGAGATCGAGGCCAAGAACCTCTGGGACCTCGACAGCCAGGTCGATCAGGCCATGGAAGCGCTCGGCTGTCCGCCCGACGACGCCGATGTGACGAAGCTCTCGGGCGGCGAGCGGCGCCGCGTCGCGCTCTGCCGACTGCTGCTCGAGCAGCCCGATCTGCTGCTGCTCGACGAGCCGACGAACCATCTCGACGCCGAGACGGTCAATTGGCTCGAGGGCCATTTGCGCAACTATCCCGGCGCGATCCTGATCGTCACCCACGACCGCTACTTCCTCGACAATGTGACGGGCTGGATTCTCGAGCTCGATCGCGGCCGCGGCATTCCCTATGAGGGCAATTACACGAGCTGGCTGAAGCAGAAGCAGAAGCGGCTCATGCAGGAAGCCTCCGAGGACAAGGCCCGCCAGCGCGCGCTCGAAGCCGAGTCGGAGTGGATCGCGGCCTCGCCCAAGGCGCGGCAGGCCAAGAACAAGGCGCGCATCCAGCGCTATGAGGAGCTCGTCCAGAAGTCGAGCGAAAAGGCCCCGACGAGCGCACAGATCATCATTCCCATCGCGGAACGGCTCGGCGAGAACGTCATCGACTTCGATCATCTCTCCAAGGCCTATGGCGATCGCCTTCTCATCGACGATCTCTCCTTCAAGCTGCCGCCCGGCGGCATCGTCGGCGTGATCGGCCCGAACGGCGCCGGCAAGACGACGCTGTTTCGCATGATCACCGGCCAGGAGAAGCCCGACAAGGGCTCGATCACCGTCGGCGACAGCGTGCATCTCGGCTACATCGATCAGTCCCGCGATTCGCTCGACGGCAAGAAGACCGTCTGGGAGGAAATCTCCGGCGGCAATGAGGTCATCTATCTCGGCAAGCGCGAGATCAATTCTCGCGCCTATTGCTCGAACTTCAACTTCAAGGGCGGCGATCAGCAGAAGAAGGTCGGGAGCCTCTCGGGCGGCGAGCGCAACCGCGTGCATCTCGCCAAAATGCTGAAGAGCGGCGCGAATGTGCTGCTTCTCGACGAGCCGACGAACGACCTCGACGTGGAGACCTTGCGCGCGCTGGAGGAAGCGCTCGTCGATTTCGCCGGCTGCGCGGTGGTGATCTCGCACGATCGCTTCTTCCTCGACCGCATCGCCACGCATATGCTGGCCTACGAGGGCGACTCGCATGTCGAGTGGTTCGAGGGCAATTTCGCCGATTACGAGGAAGACAAGAAGCGGCGCCTGGGGACGGATTCCGTCATCCCGCATCGGCTGAAATATAAGAAG